>JAABSC010000027.1 GCA_011390565.1 Thioalkalivibrio paradoxus
ACACCCAACCACGGCTGGCATGACGAGGTGTAAACCATGCCCCCAGTCTATTCTGTAAACCATGCCCGGGTTGCACATTATGTTCGGGGGTGGCTGGCGAGGATTCGATAGGGTCCGGGGTGGCCACCCTTGCCGGATTCGACCAGCACGATGCGATCGGTCATCCAATCCAGCGGCGGGACGCGTGCGGGCTGGAAACGCGTGACACCGCGGCGCAGGCTCACGTGCGGCCGGAACGGTCGCTGTTCCATGCGCACACCCGCCTCTGCGCAGATTCCGTTCAGGGCCCCAGCCAGTTCGACCAGGGTCTCGGGAACCTCGGAAGGCCCCACCCAGGCGATACGCGGCCGCTCGAAGTAGCCCAATGCATCGAGGCGCAGCCGGATGGCGGGGACCTCGACCGAGCGCATCCTCGCGATGAGCCCGGAAACGACGCCGGCAGGCACGGTCCCGGGAAAGGCCAGGGTCAGATGCAGGTGTTCGGCGGGAACGGGGCGTCCGTCGCCCTCCAGCTGCCTCGCCAGCCAGGACAGCCGTCCCCGGAGCACATCGTCCGGCCAAAGAGCAAGGAATACGCGCTGCTGGGGCGTGTCGGGCGTCATCACGGTCCCAGTGTGCCGGCATCGGGGGGTATCATGAAAGCCCGTTGTGGAGGGTGCCGATGCTCGAAGCCGTAGGCGTGTTGCTGCCCATTGCGGCACTGATCGCGCTCGGCCACCTGCTGAAGCGATGGAATCTGCTGGGTCGCGAAGTCTGGGGCGGAATCGAATGGCTGGTGTATTACCTGCTGTTCCCGGCGCTGCTGTTCGGCACGCTGGCGACCCGACCCATCGACCTCGGCGCGGGTGGCACCATGGTGCTGGTCGGCATCCTGTTCATGCTCGGCGGGATGGCGCTGGGGCTGATCGCCCGCCCACTGCTGAACCCCTCCGCCCGATCCTTTGCCTCGGTGTTCCAGTGTGGCTTCCGCTTCAACACCTACATCGGCTTCGCACTGATGGGCGGGCTCTACGGGGCGCAGGGGATTGCCGCCTTCGCGCTGCTCGCGGGATTCGTGATCCCGCTGGCCAACCTGGCCTCGGTATGGGCGCTGGCCCGGCACGGCCGGCAGCCCCTCCTGCGGGAGCTGCTGCGCAATCCGCTGATCATCGCGACATTCGGAGGCATCGGCTGGTCCCTGTCCGGGCTGCCGTTGCCGCAGACGCTGGAGGCCACACTGATCTTTCTGGGTGAACCGGCGCTGCCACTGGGCCTGCTGGCGACCGGCGCGGGACTGACCTTCCTGTTGACCCGCCGGGATACGGCACTGGTCGGATATTTTCTCGCGGTGAAACTGCTGGCCGTGCCTGCTCTGGCGTGGGGGCTCGCGTTGTGGCTCGACCTCCAGGGCGTCCATCTCGCGTCCGCACTGATTCTTGCGGCGCTACCTTCGGCCTCCTCGGCGTACATCCTCGCCGTCCGGATGGGTGGCGATGGGCCCCTGGTCGCCACGACCGTCGGCCTGGCCACCATCGCCTCGGCGATAACCCTCCCGTTGTGGTTGGGCGTACTCGGTCTCTGAATCCGGAGGGGACTATTCAGCGCGCCTGCAGCACCAGAATCGGACCTTCGCTGCGGATGTTCAGACGGCTGAGAAAACTCATTCCCAGCAGCGCCGTTGCCGGCCGATCGCCGGGCAGGATCACCGCATCGACGCGCGGTTCGTCGAGGCCGCCCACCTGGACCCGTTCGATCAGGATTCGGCGACCGGTCACGCGTCCCGAGGCCGTTTCCACCGGCACGTCGACACCACCCGTGACCGGAAGTCCCAGGCGCAACGCCTCGATTTCGCTCAGCGTGATCGCGGTGGCCCCGGTATCGACGATGAACCGCACGCTGCGGCCGTTGATCAGGCCGGAAACGCCGTAGCCACCCTCGGGACCGGGCAGGATGCGCATTTCGGGCCGGGCCGCGGCCGTATAGTCGACCGCGAACCGCCCGCGTTCGAGCGACCACTCGTGCTGCCGGCCACCGTATTCCACCAGCGCGGACTGGCTGGTCGCGCGCAACAGCCGCAGACCGCCCGGCCCGGTCTCGCCGTCGCTCAACACGAATTGCTCGCCCGCCAGTGAAAACATCGCCTTGCCCGGGAACAGGGCCTGTACGCGCGGTTCGCCGGCCCAGACCATCCCGGCGAGACCCGTCAACAGGATCCCGATCAGCCACGCCCCATGAACCGATGCACGCATGTCCCACGCTCCGGAAACCGTTGTCCCAATCGGCGATCCAGCCATCGCCAGCCTGGCCCTGCGGCCGCTTGCCTCACCCGCCCCGGCGAGGGCGTTCTTTCCCGTGGCCCGATGCGGTAAACGGGACAGTGCAGAACCTAACGGCTAGAGTACCAAGCGTGAACATCCGTACGCCAACACAGCCCTCCGCTTCGGGGAACGCAACGCCATGAACATCCTGTTCGACGAACGGCTGGACGGTGCTCTCCCGCAGGCGGATCCTCAGACCACACGGGAGCGCCTGCGCGCCGCGCTACCGGGCATGACGCTGCTGGATCGCGAAGAGGACCGCCGGCCGTTCGAGTGTGACGGCCTTTCCGCGTACCGGGTCATGCCGATGCTCGTCGCGCTTCCGGAGACCGTGGATCAGGTCGTCACGCTGCTGAAGACCTGCCACGAACTGCGCGTCCCCGTCGTCACTCGCGGGGCAGGAACCGGGCTCTCCGGCGGCGCGTTGCCGCTCGAGCAGGGCGTGCTGCTGGTGATGTCCCGCTTCGATCGCATCGTCGAACTCGATCCCGAGGCACGGATCGCGCGGGTGCAGCCGGGCGTGCGCAACCTGGCCATCTCCGAGGCCGCCGCACCCCTCGGGCTGTACTACGCGCCCGACCCCTCCTCCCAGATCGCCTGCTCGATCGGCGGCAATGTCGCGGAGAACGCCGGCGGCGTGCACTGCCTGAAGTACGGGCTTACCGTGCACAACGTGATGGCCATCGAGGTGATCACCCTGGAGGGCGAAAAGATGGTCCTGGGTTCGGAGGCGCTCGACGCCCCGGGCTTCGACCTGCTCGCCCTGTTCAACGGCTCCGAAGGCATGCTCGGCATCATCACCGAGGTCACGGTGAAACTGCTGCCGAAGCCGGAGACGGCGAAGGTGATCATGGCCAGCTTCGACGACGTCGAGAAAGCCGGGCAGGCCGTCGGCGCCATCATCGCCGCGGGCATCATTCCCGGAGGGCTGGAGATGATGGACCAGCTCGCGATTCAGGCGGCCGAGGATTTCATTCATGCCGGGTATCCGACGGATGCGCAGGCGATCCTGCTCTGCGAACTCGACGGGGTGGAAGCCGACGTGGCCGACGACTGCCAGCGCGTGCGCGCGGTGCTGGCCGAGGCCGGTGCCACGGACATCCGGCTCGCCCGCGACGAGGCCGAGCGTGCGCGCTTCTGGGCCGGGCGCAAGAACGCCTTCCCCGCTGTGGGCCGGCTCGCGCCCGATTATTACTGCATGGACGGCACGATTCCCCGGCGCGAACTGCCGCGGGTACTGAAAGGCATCGCCGCACTGTCCAAGGAATCCGGCCTGCGCGTCGCGAATGTGTTCCACGCGGGCGACGGCAACATGCACCCGCTGATCCTGTTCGATGCGAACCAGCCCGGCGAACTGGATCTGGCGGAAAGCGTCGGCGGGCGCATTCTCGAACTCTGCGTCGAGGTCGGCGGCAGCATCACCGGCGAGCACGGCGTCGGACGCGAGAAGATCAACCAGATGTGCACCCAGTTCAAGCCCGACGAAATCACGACCTTCCACGCGGTCAAGGCCGCGTTCGACCCGGAGGGTCTGCTGAACCCGGGCAAGAACATTCCGACGCTGGCGCGCTGTGCCGAATACGGCGCCATGCACGTGCACAACAACCAGCTTCCACACCCCGACCTGCCGCGGTTCTGAGCCTCGCCATGGACGACAGCCAAGCCACCGGCGGCACCGCCACAGACCGGGACCTTGCCGAAGCGCTCTGCGCTCGCGTGGCGGAGGCCGACGCCTCCGGGATGCCGATCCATATCACGGGCGGCGGGACCAAGGCGTTCTACGGGCGTCCGGTGGAGGGCGAGATTCTGGACCTGACCGGGCATCGCGGCATCACGCACTACGACCCGGTGGAACTGGTGGTTTCCGTACGCACCGGCACGCCGTTGCGCGAACTCGAAGACGTGCTGGCCGACGCGGGGCAACAGCTCGCGTTCGAGCCGCCGCATTTCGGACCCGGTGCCACCGTGGGCGGGATGATCGCAACCGGGCTCTCCGGTCCGCGTCGGCCCTGGACCGGCGCCGTGCGCGACTTCGTTCTCGGCATCCGCGTGATCACCCATCAGGGCCGACACCTTCGCTTCGGCGGCGAAGTGATGAAGAACGTCGCCGGCTACGACCTGTCGCGGCTGATGACCGGTGCATTGGGCACCCTCGGCGTGATCACCGAGGTTTCGCTGAAGGTGCTTCCGAAACCGGCCGCCTCGCACAGCCTGTGCCTGCAACTGCCGCTGGCCAATGCCATGGCCAAGCTGACGAAGTGGGGGCAACAGCCGATGCCCTTGAGCGCCGCCGGCTGGCACGACGGGCGGCTGTACCTGCGCCTCGAGGGCGGCACCCGCTCGGTGGCCGCCAACCGCGCACGGCTCGGCGGCGAGGACCTGGACCCGGCGTTCTGGACCGCGTTGCGGGAGCATACCCTGCCCTTTTTCGACCGCGCGGATCCGCGCCCGCTCTGGCGCCTGTCCCTGCCCCATCACACCCCGCCGCTCGATCTGGCTGCCGACGTTCTGTACGACTGGGCCGGGGCCCAACGCTGGCTGCGCAGCGACCTGCCCGCGTCGGCCATCCGTGAAACCGCGGCACGGGCCGGAGGCCATGCGACCTGTTACACACCGGGCGCGGCCGAACCGTTCAGTCCGTTGACCCCGGTGCTCGCGAAGTACCACCGTCAGTTGAAGATGCGCCTGGATCCGAAGGGCATCTTCAACCCCGGCCGCATGTACGCCGAGTTCTGACGGTGCAGACCCGGTTCAGCGACGAGGCCCTGGAGCAGCCGCATATCCGCGAGGCGGATCGCATTCTGCGCAGCTGCGTGCACTGCGGCTTCTGCAACGCCACCTGTCCCACCTACCGCCTGCTGGGCGACGAGCGCGACGGGCCGCGTGGCCGCATCTACCTGGTCAAGGCACTGCTGGAGAACCCGGATGCCGGCGATACGGTCATCGCGCAGACCCGCCTGCATCTCGACCGCTGCCTGACCTGCCGCAACTGCGAGACCACCTGCCCGTCGGGCGTGGAGTACCACAAGCTGATCGACATCGGGCGCGCAGAGGTCGAAGCCCGCGGCAGACGCAGCCTGACCGAACGCGTGTTCCGCTCGCTGTTGCGCCGGTCGATGGGATCCTCGCGCACCGCCGGCCCGCTGTTTGCGCTGGCGCGAGGGGTGCGGCCATGGTTGCCCCGGAGCCTCCAGGAAAAAATCCCGCCGCGATCCGTCGCGCCGGGAAAACGCCCCCCCGCCGGACGCCACACCCGCCATATGCTGGTTCTCGAAGGCTGCGTGCAGCCGGGGCTTTCGCCGAACACGAACGCGGCCGCGGCGCGGGTGCTCGACCGTCTCGGCATCCGCCTGGAACCGGCCCCCGCCGCCGGCTGCTGCGGCGCGCTGGACTATCACCTGAATGCGCAGGATGACGGACTCGACCGGGCTCGGGCCAACATCGACGCCTGGTGGCCCGCCATCGAGGCCGGCGCCGAAGCCATCGTGCAGACGGCCAGCGGCTGCGGTGCCTTCGTCAAGGAATACGGGCACCTGCTCGCGGGCGACCCCGTCTACGCCGAACGCGCCGCCGTGGTCAGCCGCTTGACCCGGGATCTGGTCGAGGTGCTGCGCGACGAGCCACTGGATACCCTCCAGGCCGCCGACGGCCGACGCGTCGTGTTCCATTGTCCCTGCACTTTGCAGCACGCCCAGCGCCTTGGCGGCGCCGTGGAGGCAGTGCTCGCGCGCCTGGGCTTCCAGCTCGCCCCGGTGGCCGACGGCCACCTGTGCTGCGGCTCGGCCGGCACCTATTCCGTCACCCAGCCCGAGCTGTCCCGAAAGCTGAGGGACCAGAAACTCAAGGCGCTCGAAGCCAGCGGCCCCGAGCTGATCGTCACCGCGAACATCGGTTGCCAGACCCACCTCGGCGGCGCGACGAATACGCCGGTGCGGCACTGGATCGAACTCGTCGACGAAGCGCTGGACCCCGCTGAAACCCATCCCTCCTCCCCGTAACCCGGAGCACCGTCATGTATCAGAAGGCCGTACTGGATCTCGAGCACGTCAACCGCATCCTGGATGCGGCGCAACAGGAGGCCGAGGCCAACGGCTGGGTCGTGACCATCGCGGTCACCGACGACGGCGGTCACCTGCTGGCCCTGCGCCGCATGGATGCCTGCGCCCCGATGGCGAGCTACGTCGCCCCCGAGAAAGCCCGCTCGGCGGCACTGGGCCGGCGGGAAACGCAGGCCTTCGAAGAGATGATCAACGGGGGCCGCACCGCGTTCCTGTCCGCCCCGATGCTGCAGGGCATGCTCACCGGCGGCATTCCGGTCACCCACGAGGGGCACGTCATCGGCGCGGTGGGCGTTTCCGGCGTCAAGCCCGAACAGGACGCCCAGATCGCCCGCGCCGGCATCGCCGCCCTCGCGGGTTGATATTCACGGTGTGCCTCGTGGCATGATGACGACGCATAGGGCACGGCAAAACCGACGGATCGCCAGGAAAGGTGAACAAGCATGACTGAATACGTGACACGCGAGCATCTGCAGGTAGCGGCCGAACTGGATCGGTTCATCCAGGAAGAGGCCCTTCCGGGAACCGACCTCGATCCGGATGCCTTCTGGGCCGGGGTCGACGAACTGATCCGCGACCTCGCGCCGCGCAACCGGGCGCTGCTGGAACGGCGTGACGCCCTGCAGCAGAAACTCGACCAGTGGCACCGGGACCATCCCGGCCCGATCGGGGATCTCCCGGGTTACCGGAGCTTCCTGCAGGACATCGGCTATCTCGTCGAACCGCCGTCGGGCGTGCGCGTCACCACCGCCAACGTCGACCCGGAAATCGCCATTCAGGCCGGACCCCAGCTGGTGGTGCCGGTCAGCAACGCCCGCTACGCGCTGAACGCGGCCAACGCCCGCTGGGGCAGCCTCTATGACGCGCTGTACGGCACCGACGCCATTCCGGATGCCGACGGCGCCGAACGCGGTCCCGAGTACAACCCGGCGCGCGGCGAAAAGGTCATCGCCTACGCCCGCGACCTGCTCGACCGCGCTGCGCCGCTGACCGCGGGTTCCCACCACGATGCGACGGGTTACCGGGTGGAAGACGGCCGTCTGCGGGTCCGTTTCGACAAGGGCAACGAGGCCGAACTCGAAGAGCCGGCGCGCTTCGTCGGCTTCCAGGGCGATCCGGAAAAACCGAGCGCGGTGCTGCTGGTCAACCACGGCATGCACATCGAGATCCAGTTCGACCGGACCCATCCCATCGGCCGCACGGACGCGGCGGGCGTCAAGGATCTGCTGGTCGAAGCCGCGGTGACCGCGATCATGGACTGCGAGGACTCGGTCGCCGCGGTCGATGCGCAGGACAAGGTCGGCGTATACCGGAACTGGCTCGGACTGATGAAGGGCAACCTCGAGACCTCGTTCCAGAAAGGCGGCACGGTCGTCAACCGGCGCATGGACCCGGACCGCGAGTACACCGCGCCGGATGGCGGCACGCTCAGCCTGCCCGGCCGCTCGCTGATGTTCGTGCGCAACGTCGGGCACCTCATGACCACCCCTGCCCTGCTGGACAGCGACGGTCAGCCGACTCCCGAGGGCATGCTCGACGCGATCATGACCAGCCTGCTCGCACTGCACGACCTGAAACGCAAGAGCGGCGGCAACTCGCGGACCGGCTCGGTCTACATCGTCAAGCCGAAGATGCACGGCCCCGACGAAGTGGCCTTCGCCTCGGATCTGTTCGGGCGCGTGGAAGATCTGCTGCGGCTGCCGCGCAACACCCTGAAGGTGGGCATCATGGACGAGGAACGTCGTACCTCGGTCAACCTTAAAGCCTGCATCGCCGCGGCGCAGGCGCGGGTGGCCTTCATCAACACCGGATTCCTCGACCGCACCGGCGACGAGATCCACACGGCCATGGAGGCCGGCCCGGTATTGCGCAAGGGCGACATGAAGGGCGCGAAGTGGATTGCCGCCTACGAGCGCAACAACGTGGTCGTGGGGCTGACCTGCGGCCTGCGTGGACGCGCCCAGATCGGCAAGGGCATGTGGGCGATGCCGGACCGCATGGCCGCGATGCTGGAACAGAAGATCGGGCACCCGAAGGCCGGCGCGAACACCGCCTGGGTCCCCTCCCCGACCGCGGCGGTGCTGCACGCACTGCACTACCACGAGGTCGATGTCGCGGCGTTGCAGGAGGACATGGAGGCCAAGCTGAAGCCCGAAATGGAAGCGCAACTCCTGGACGACCTGCTCGAGGTGCCGGTGGTCGAGAAACCGGAATGGTCGGACGAGGAAATCCAGCAGGAACTCGACAACAACTGCCAGGGCATCCTCGGCTACGTGGTGCGCTGGGTGCAGCAGGGCATCGGCTGTTCCAAGGTTCCGGACATCCACGACGTCGGCCTGATGGAGGACCGCGCGACCCTGCGCATCTCCAGCCAGCACATCGCCAACTGGCTGCACCACGGCGTGGTCGATGCCGAGCGCGTGCGCGCCACCCTGAAACGCATGGCGGCCGTGGTCGACGAACAGAACCGGGACGACCCGCTGTACCGGCCGATGACGGGCGACTTCGACGCGTCGATCGCGTTTCGCGCCGCCTCCGACCTGATCTTCAAGGGCCGCGAACAGCCCTCGGGCTACACCGAGCCGCTGCTGCACCACTGGCGCGCCGTGCAGAAGGCGGAACTGGCCGGGAGTTGATGACGCCGCCATGCGGGTGAGCGCCGCTCCGTGCCCGGTCTGCGACCGGGATGCGGGGCGGTTGTTCGCCAGCGTGGACGGGTGCGACTACTACCGCTGCCGGCTCTGCGAGGCGACCTTTCTCGCGCGGGATCAGTTGCCTTCGGCCCAACAGGAGCTGGAGGAATACCGACTGCATCGCAACGACCCGGACGACCCGGCGTATCGCGGCTTCCTGGGCCAGATGGCCGAGCCCCTGCTCGCGCGGCTGGCGCCGGGAGCGGCCGGCCTCGATTACGGCTGCGGCCCCGGCCCGGCCCTGGCGGCGCTGATGCGTGCCGGAGATCACCATGTGGCGCTTTACGACCCCTGCTTTCACCCGAACCCTGAAGCGCTGGAGCGTACCTACGACTTCATCACCTGCACCGAGGTCGTGGAGCACTTCCACCACCCCGCGCGCGAATTCCGGAAGCTCGACGCGCTGCTGAAACCCGGCGGCTGGCTGGCGATCCAGACCACATTCCAGACCGACGACGCCCGCTTCGCCCGCTGGAACTACCGCCGCGACCCGACCCACGTCGTCTTCTACCGCCCGCACACTTTCCGGCATATCGCCCAGTGCCACGGCTGGCATCCACTTTTCCCGGACTGCAACGTCGTGCTGCTGCTCAAACCGGCAGCAGACCCGTTGGCGTGAAAATATAGCCACGGAAGACACGGAAGCCACTGAAGAACACAGATAGAACAAAAAAATAGGAGTTTAAGCCCTTTTCCGTGTTCTTCCGTGTCTTCCGTGGCTCGCTTTTTCATTTCTCAGGGTGGCCACTCGCGCCATGGCGGTCTTTCCTTTCGATATCTGATGCCGTTATCATTCATCAGGCAGCCCCCACCTCTTGAGACGCCCATGCGAACCATCGTCGATATCCCCGAGGAGCAGATCCAGGCCCTGAAAATCCTGGGCGAGATCGAAAACACCTCGCGCGCGGAACTAGTCCGGCGCGCAGTCGCCGAGTACCTGGCATCCCGACAGCCTGACGAAGCGAGCGACAGCGCTTTCGGAATCTGGCGCGAACGGGGCCAGGATGGCCTCGAATACCAGGAAAGCGTCCGGCGGGAATGGGATCGATGAAGGCACTGCTGGATACCAATATCCTGATCGATTACCTGAACGGCATCGACGCAGCCCGTGCGGAAATCGCCCGTTACGAGCGCCCGCTGATCAGCACGATGACCTGGATTGAGGTCATGGTGGGCGCGCAGTCCGAAGAAGAACCCAGCATACGGAGCTTTCTGGATCGCTTCGTTCAGGTATCTCTGGACCGGCCCGTGGCAGAACGAGCGGTTTCGGTGCGCAAAAAATGGAAGATGCGGCTTCCGGATGCCATCATCTGGGCCAGCGCCCAGAATGCAGATGCCGTGCTGGTCACTCGAAACTCGCGGGATTTCCCCGCAGACGAACCTGACGTGCGGATCCCGTATCGCCTCTGAAACTCAATGCGGCGACCGGGTGGCGACCAGCCAGGCCTCGTTGCGCAGGCCTTGGGTGGTATCGCC
>JAABSC010000028.1 GCA_011390565.1 Thioalkalivibrio paradoxus
CGATCGCGCCGGCGCCAACCGCTACAGCCTCGGGGCCCCGACCGATCTCGATGGCGTTCAGCAACTGAGCCTCGACCGGATCGAACACGGCGCTCCGTTTTCGCAATACATCAACGACGAAGTGCTCGCTTCGCGTGATTTCCGGGCGCTGCTGGACATGAGCGAGACGCTTCATGGACTCCTCGAACCAGGGGCGTACATCCAGCGCGGAGAGCGCAGACTGGAGATCGTGTCCTTCGCCGACGCGATGCACTGGCTGTTGCAGGAAGGCCGGCGTGGCCTGAGCGTTCAGCGTTACAAGGGCCTCGGCGAGATGAATCCCGACCAGCTCTGGGAAACGACGATGAACCCCGAAACCCGCCGCCTGCTTCAGGTGCGCATCGAAGACGCGATCCGGGCCGACGAAATCTTCACGACGCTGATGGGCGATCAGGTTGAGCCGCGCCGCGAGTTCATCGAGGCCAGGGCCTTGAGCGCGGAAAACGTCGACGTCTAGGCGCAGGCGCCGGGATCACCCATCGATACAGGGTCATCCGCTCGCTTGCGCGTCGAATTCAGGGGGGAGCTACCATGGGCCTTGGAACGATCGTTTTTCTGGTGGTCGTCGTCGCAGTCGCCCTGTACGGGATCGTCATCTACAACGCGCTGGTCGCGGTCAAGCACGCGGTGGCGCAGTCGTGGGCGAACATCGACGTCCTGTTGAAGCAGCGCAACGACGAACTGCCCAAGCTCGTGGCCGTCGCCCGCGAATACATGGGCTACGAGCAGGAAACCCTCGAGAAGGTCATCCGCGCGCGGACCCGGGCCGAGACCGCCCAGCGAGCGGGGGATCTGCCCGCGCTCGGACAGGCCGAAAACGAGCTTCGGATCGGGCTGGGTCAGATCTTCGCGCTTGCCGAGGATTACCCCGAACTCCGCGCCAACGAGGTCTTCAATCAGCTGGCGCGCCGAATCACCGGGCTCGAGAGTGCGATCGCCGACCGACGCGAGTTCTACAACGCCGCCGTGAACCGCAACAATGTGCGCATCGAACAGTTCCCCGACGTCGTGGTGGCGCGCCTGCTGGGGTTCGGGCCATTCCAGCTCCTTGAGTTCGATCCGTCGCACCTGCGCGACGTGGATATCGCGACCCTGTTCCGAACCTGAGCCCGCGCCGAACCCATTCCCGATGCTCGTGCAGTTCCAGCACTGGTTCGTCCACGCCGACGCCGCCGAGTTCGCGCTGGGGGTCGGCGTGCTGGTCGCCGCGGCGGCCGCCGGATTGCACGGTTTCCTGCGCTTCAGCCGCCTGCTGCGCCTGATCGCGGATACTCCAACGGCCCGAATTCGTTCGGCGCCTCAGGGATTCGTCGAGCTGGAGGGCATGTCCGGCTGGCTACCGGGACCGGAAATCCACGCCCGCCTCACCGGCTACCCCTGCGTCTGGTACCGATACACCATCGAGGAACATCGGGGCCGCGGCCGCAACCGGCGCCGCACCGTGATCGAGCGGGGCCAGTCGGACGACCTGTTCGAGCTGCGCGACGAAACCGGGCGCTGTGTCATCGACCCTGAGGGTGCGATCGTGATCCGTCCGGATCGAGACACCTGGACCGCGTCGAATCTTGGCAGCGATTTCGGTCCGAAAGTCCACAGCGCAGGGTTATCGGGCGGCCGTTACCGCTACACGGAAGAACGCCTCCACGCGCATCAGCCGTTGCTGGTGTTGGGCGAGTTCCGGACCCGCCACCACGAGGGCCAGGAACGCGAAGAACGCATGAAGGATCTGCTGTCCCGCTGGAAGAACGACCCCGAGATCATTCGAAGGTACGACTCCAGCGGCGACGGTCGACTTTCCCTGGACGACTGGCAACGCGTCCGCGCGGCAGCACGCGAGGAGGTCGAACGCGTCATGGCGGCCGAGGAGCAGCCGGACGCCTTCCATCTCGTGCGGCGCGGCGACCACGGAACCCAGCGCATCCTTCTGCTCTCTACCCTGAGCGAGGCCCAGCTTCTGTTGCGCCAGCGCCTGCGGGCGTATGGTTCGGGGTTGGTATTCATCGTCGCCGCGAGCCTGGCGCTCTGGGCGCTGAACCTCCGTTATTGACCCATTTCCTGAAGGGAGTCACCGTGTCCAATCCTTTGCTTGCCACCGACGCCTTGCCCGCTTTCCGGAGCATCCTTCCGGAGCACGTCGAACCCGCGATCGACACCATACTGGCCGAAAACCGGGCAGCGCTGGCCGAACGCCTGGCCCGTTTGCCCGAAAATCCGGGCTGGGACGAATTCATCGTTCCGCTGCAGCAGCTGGAAATGCGTCTGGACGCCGCCTGGTCACCGGTGCGCCATCTCAATTCCGTGATGAACACCGAGGCCCTGCGTGCCGCCCACAATGCGTGCCTGCCCAAGCTTTCCGACTATGGGACCGAGATATCCCATAACCGGAAACTATTCGAGGCTTTCGAGAGAGTCTCCCAGAGCGCTGAATTCACAGCATTTTCAACCGACCGGCGCAAGCTCGTACAGGATGCCCTGCGGGATTTTCGCCTGAGTGGCGTCGATCTACCGCCTGAAGCCAAGGCCCGTTTTCGCGAGATCGAATCGCGTCTTTCCGAACTCACGTCACGGTACGAGGAGAACGTGCTCGACGCCACTCAGGCCTGGACATTGCACCTCCCCGATGACCGGCGGCTCGGAGGCGTCCCCGAATCGTCGCAGGCGATGCTCGCGCAGAACGCCCGGGACCGTCAGCAGGACGGTTACGTGGTCACCCTCGACTTCCCGAGCTATCACGCGATCCTCACCCATGCCGACGACCGGGCGCTGCGCGAGGAGGTCTACACCGCGTATGCGACCCGCGCCTCCGAACAGGGGCCCGACGCGGGTCGATTCGACAACAGCGAGGTGATGCTCGAGATCCTGCGTCTGCGCGAGGAGAAGGCCCGTCTGACCGGATTTACTCACCACGCCGAGCGTTCGCTGGCGACGAAGATGGCCGACACGCCCGAGACGGTGACGCACTTCCTGCAGGATCTCGGCCAGCGTGCACGCAAGGCCGCGGAGGCCGACATCGCCGACATGCGTGCGTACGCGCAGGAGCGCCTCGGCCTCGAGGACCTGCAGTCCTGGGACTACGGCTACGTGGCCGAAAAGATCCGCGCCGACCGCCTCGGGCTCAGCCAGGAGATGCTCAAGCCGTATTTCCCCGCCGACCGCGTCGTCGCGGGCCTGTTCGGCCTGGTTGAACGCCTGTTCGGGATCCGGATCACGCCGGACGACCGTGTCGAGACCTGGCACGACGACGTTCGCTACTACGCGATCCGGGATAATACGGGCCAGGAACGCGCCGGTTTCTATTTCGACCTCTACGCCCGTACCGGCAAGCGTGGCGGCGCCTGGATGGACGTCTGTCGCAGCCGCTTCGTGAGCCCGGTCAGCGCCCAGATCCCCGTCGCCTACATGACCTGCAACTCGACGCCGCCGGTCGACGGCAAGGCCGCACTGTTCACGCACGACGAAGTCATCACGCTGTTCCACGAGTTCGGGCACGGCCTGCACCACATGCTGACCCGTGTCGATCATCCGGAGATCGCCGGCATCAGCGGCGTCGAATGGGATGCCGTCGAGCTACCCAGCCAGTTCATGGAGAACTGGTGCTGGGAACGCGAGGCGCTGGACCTGTTCGCCCGTCACCATGAGACTGGCGAGCCCATGCCCGAGGCGCTGTTTCAGAAGCTGCAGGGTACGCGCCACTTCCAGGCCGCGTTGCAGCTGCTGCGCCAGGTCGAGTTCGCGTTGTTCGACATGCGCCTGCACGCCGCCCCCGCGCCCCGGTCGACGGGCGAGATCCAGGCGCTGCTGGACGCGGTCCGGGATGAAGTCGCGGTGATCCGCCCGCCTGCGTTCAATCGCTTTCAGAACGGGTTCACGCACATTTTCGCCGGCGGGTACGCCGCCGGGTATTACAGCTACAAGTGGGCGGAAGTCCTGTCGGCCGACGCCTTTGCGCGTTTCGAGGAAGAAGGCCTGTTTTCTCCGGAGGTCGGCCGCGATTATCTCCAGGAGATCCTGGAAGTCGGGGCATCCCGGCCGGCGCTGGAGTCGTTCAAGGCCTTCCGGGGCCGCGAGCCGAGCATCGACGCGCTGCTGCGCCACAGTGGCCTGGAGGCAGCGTGAAGATCGCCAGCTGGAACGTCAACTCGCTGAAGGTCCGGCTGCCGCAGGTCCTCACCTGGCTGGACACGCGAGCGCCGGACGTGCTGGCGCTGCAGGAAACCAAGCTCCTCGACGATAACTTCCCCGCCGAGGCGCTGGTTTCGGCGGGCTACCAGGTCGTGTTTTCGGGACAGAAGACCTACAACGGGGTCGCGTTGCTGGCGCGCCACGCGATCACCGACGTCACCACCGACCCGCCGGGCCTGGAAGACGCCCAGCGGCGCATCCTCGCGGCCACCGTCAACGGGGTGCGGATCGTGAACCTGTACGTGGTCAACGGCGAGGCGGTGGGCTCCGAGAAATACGCCTACAAGCTCGACTGGCTGCGGCGGGTGCACCTGTGGCTCGCGGACGAGTTCGCGCAGCATCCGCGCATGGTCGTGCTCGGCGATTTCAACATCGCGCCCGAGGATCGCGACGTGCACGATCCCGAGGCCTGGCGCGGCCAGGTGTTGTGTTCAGAGCCTGAACGCGAGGCGCTGCAGCGCATCCTCGATCTCGGCTTCGGCGACTGTTTCCGTCAGATGCCGCAGGAGCCGGACCGTTTCAGCTGGTTCGACTACCGGGCCGCGTCGTTCCGCCGCAATCGGGGCCTGCGCATCGACCTGATCCTCGCCAGTGCGCCGCTGCTGGCCCGGTGCAGCGCCAGTTCGATCGACCTCGAGCCGCGCGGCTGGGAGCGGCCTTCCGATCACGCCCCGGTGATCGCGGAATTCGCGCAGGACTGACGCGCCGTGAGCCACGCGCCCTTGGGCGATCAAAGTCCGCCGGATGGCGTCTTCGCGTCCTTGTTGGATATGTAATCCATGACGCCCATCAGCAGCGCCGACACGACGAAGGTGAGGTGGATCACCACGTACCAGAGCAGCTTGTCGCTGCCGATGCTTTCGATGTTCATGAAGGCCTTGAGCAGGTGAATCGACGAGATCGCGACGATGGCCGCGGCCACCTTGAGCTTCAGCGAGCTGGCATCGAGCTTGTCCAGCCAGCCGGTGCGCTTGTGCTCGGCGACGTTCAGCTTCCCGACGAAGGTTTCGTAGCTCGAGTACATCACCATGATGATCAGACCCGCGATCAGCACGATGTCGATCAGCGACAGCGCGACCAGGATCAGGTCCACTTCCTTGATCTCGAAGATATGGGGCAGCACGTGGAACACTTCCTGGAAAAACTTGATCGCCAACGCCAGCAGCATCAGGCTCAGCCCCAGGTAGATGGGGGCCAGCAGCCAGCGCGAAGCCAGCATCGCTCGTTCCATCACGCGTTCCAGCATGTCCGTTTCTCTCGAGGCTGTGTCGGAACCCCATATTCTAGGACCTTTTCCCGCCGATGACCCAGTCCATGAAATATCGCGACCTGCGTGACTTCGTCGCCTTGCTCGAACAGCGCGGCGAACTCCGGCGTATCACCGCCGAGATCGACCCCAACCTCGAGATGACCGAACTCTGCGATCGGGTGCTGCGTGCCGGCGGACCCGCGCTGCTGTTCGAAAACCCCAAGGGTTCCGACATCCCGGTGCTGGGCAACCTGTTCGGCACACCGGAGCGCGTGGCGCTGGGCATGGGTGCGGAGTCGGTCGACGCTCTGCGCGAAATCGGCAAACTCCTGGCGTTCCTGAAACAGCCGGATCCCCCGAAGGGCCTCAAGGCCGCCTGGGAGTCGCTGCCGGTGTTCCGCAAGGTGCTCGATATGGCGCCGAAGCGGGTTCGTTCCGCGCCCTGCCAGGAGCACGTGATCGAGGGCGACCCGGTCGATCTCGCGCGCCTGCCGATCCAGACCTGCTGGCCGGGCGACGCCGGACCGCTGATCACCTGGGGCCTCGTCGTGACCCGCGGGCCGAACCAGAGCCGGCAGAATCTCGGGATCTACCGCCAGCAGGTGATCGGGCGCAACCGCGTGATCATGCGCTGGCTTTCGCACCGGGGCGGCGCGCTGGATTTCCGCGACTGGCAGCAGGCACACCCGGGCGAGCCGTTCCCGATCGCGGTCGCGCTGGGCGCCGATCCCGCCACCATCCTCGGCGCGGTGACGCCGGTCCCGGACACGCTGTCGGAATACGCGTTCGCGGGCCTGCTGCGCGGCAGCCGCACGGAGCTGGTGAAGTGTCTCGGTTCGGACCTCGAGGTCCCGGCGTCGGCCGAGTTCGTGCTGGAGGGCCACATCCACCCGGGCGACACCGCGCCCGAGGGCCCGTTCGGCGACCACACCGGCTACTACAACGAGGTCGACGACTTCCCGGTGTTCACGATCGACCGCATCACCCACCGCAGGGATCCGATCTACCACAGCACCTACACCGGCCGCCCACCGGACGAGCCGGCGATCCTCGGCGTCGCGCTGAACGAGGTCTTCGTGCCGATCCTGCAGAAGCAGTTTCCGGAAATCGTCGATTTCTACCTGCCGCCCGAAGGCTGCTCGTACCGGCTCGCGGTGGTCAGCATGCGCAAGCAGTACCCCGGCCACGCGAAGCGCGTGATGATGGGCGTCTGGTCGTTCCTGCGCCAGTTCATGTACACCAAGTTCGTGATCGTGGTCGACGACGACGTGAACACCCGCGACTGGAAGGACGTGATCTGGGCGATCACCACGCGCATGGATCCTGCCCGCGACACCGTGCTGGTCGAGAACACGCCGATCGACTACCTCGACTTCGCGTCGCCGGTGTCGGGGCTGGGCTCCAAGATGGGCCTGGACGCGACCAACAAGTGGCCCGGCGAGACCACCCGCGAATGGGGCCGACCGATCACCATGGACGCCGACGTAAAGGCCCGCGTCGACGAACTGATGCGAGAACTCGATCTCTGATCTGCCGGGGCCGTCCTAACGGACGAAAAGGCGAGCCACGGAAAACACGGAAATCACGGAAAATGAACCTTAATTGATTTCTTTCCGTGCTTGTCCGTGTTTTCCGTGGCTAATCTTTCACGCCAATCCGAAACCCAGGCCGCTTGCGCTTCGCTCAGCTCCCCTGGCTGTGCAGGCTCGCCTCGATCCCCGAAATCGCGTCGTCGTAACGCGGCTTCCACTGCAGCGCCTGCCGGACCCGGGTCGAATCGATCCGCCGCTGCTCGCGCAGGAAACTCGCCATCCCCGGGTGCGCGGCGTAGTAGGCCTCGAGGTCCGGGATGCAGGGCGGCAGTTCGACGCCGATGCGCTGCGCCACCGCGCGCGCGAACGCCGTGCTGCTCATGTGTTCCTCGTCCGCGACGTTGAAAAAGCCCTCGGGCGCCCCGTCGTCGAGCAGCCGCAGGATCACGTCGACGATGTCGTCCCGATGAATGCGGTTGCCCGGCGGGCAGATCTCCGGGCACGGCACCTGCAGCCCGGCCCGGATCTGCTCCTCGCGCAGCCGGCCCGGCCCGTAGATTCCCGGCAGGCGCAGCACCGCCCAGCGCGTGCCCCAGCGCTCTGCGGCGTCGGTCAGCGCCTGCTCGGCATCCAGGCGTCGCAGCGCCCGTGGGGTCGCGGCGAACAGCGGCGCCGCCTCGGTCACCACGGCGCCTTCCTGGTTGCCGTAGACGCCGGTGGTGCTGGCGTAGACGAAGCGCTCGGGCGGACAGGCCTCCAGCGCCTGAAGAAAATGCCGCAGCCGGGGGTCGCCCTCGCTGTCCTTCGGGGGCGGCGCCAGATAGACCACCGTGCGGGTCGGCAGGTCGGTGAGATCGGGCGGGCCCTGATCGAGATTGACCGCCCGCACGCGCGGATCACCCTCGTTGTGGCGGCGCAGCCCGACCCACGCGCGACCGCCTCCCTGCAGCGCATCCGCAAGCGCATGGCCGACGTATCCCAGCCCCACGATCAATACCCCAGCACCTTCCGACATCCCCACGACACTCCGGCTTGTTTGCGTTTACCCTCCGATTGTCGACAATTCACAACACATTCACCACCACGGTAGGACGAAATGGCGTTCGAGGTCACGGTGCGTCCGGCGAACCACGTGTTCACGGTCGAGGACGGTGAAACGGTACTCGAGGCCGCCTTGCGGCAGGGTTTCGCGTTTCCCTATGGCTGTCGGAACGGCGCCTGCGGCTCGTGCAAGGGGCGGCTGCTGTCCGGCGAGGTCAGCTACGGCCCCGAACGCCCGACCGCACTGAGCGAGGAAGACGAAGCGGGCGGGTTCGCGCTGTTCTGCCAGGCCGCGCCGCTGGACGACCTTGAAATCGAGGTGCGCGAGATCGGTGCCGCGCGCGACATCGTCGTGAAGACGCTGCCGTGCCGGGTGGCTGCGCTCAACATGGTCGCTTCCGACGTCGCCGAACTGCGCCTGCAGCTGCCTGCCTCCGAGCGCCTGCAGTTCCTCGCCGGCCAGTACCTCGACATCCTGCTGCGCGGCGGCGACCGCCGCAGCTACTCGCTCGCCAACGCGCCGCACGACGACAAGCACCTGGTCCTGCACGTGCGCCAGGTTCCGGGTGGCCGCTTTTCCGAGATGGTGTTCGGCGAGATGAAGGAGAAGGCGCTGCTGCGCATCGAAGGGCCGCTGGGCACCTTCATCCTCGACGAGGAATCCGAGCGGCCGCGCCTGTTCGTGGGCGGCGGCACCGGCTTCGCGCCGCTGAAGGGCATGCTCGACCACCTGATGGAACAGGGACTGGATCGCCCGCATCATCTGTTCTGGGGCGCGCGCGACGCCGAGGGAATCTATGCCCCCGAGTGGCTGCAGACGTACGCAGCCGCGGCCGACAGCCAGTTCCAGTTCACGCCGGTGCTGTCCGAGGTTCCCGCCGACGCGGTGGCCGGCTTCCCCGCCCGCAGTGGCTGGGTCCACGACGCGGTGTGCGAGCGCTACCCCGATCTCTCCGGCTTCGACGTCTACATGGCCGGGCCGCCGCCGATGATTCACGCGGCCAAGGCCAGTTTCCTCGCCGCCGGCCTGCCCGAAGACCGCCTCTTCTACGACAGCTTCGAATCCGCCGCAAAACCCGCCGAACCGACGCCCGCCTGACCCGGACGGGAGCCCGCCGGACGGCATCCCGGACTCGATCCGGGATCCATGCTGCGGCTGGTGGCCTCCCCAGCGCCGATGGATCCCGGCTCTCCGCTCCGCTCCGGCCGGGATGACGGGCTGCGGGGCGCGTCCTCTCGGACTTGATCCGGCCGTCATCCCGGACTTGATCCGGCCGTCATCCCGGACTTGATCCGGCCGTCATCCCGGACTTGATCCGGCCGTCATCCCGGACTTGATCCGGCCGTCATCCCGGACTTGATCCGGCCGTCATCCCGGACTTGATCCGGCCGTCATCCCGGACTTGATCCGGCCGTCATCCCGGACTTGATCCGGCCGTCATCCCGGACTTGATCCGGCCGTCATCCCGGACTTGATCCGGCCGTCATCCCGGACTTGATCCGGCCGTCATCCCGGACTTG
>JAABSC010000002.1 GCA_011390565.1 Thioalkalivibrio paradoxus
GTCGATTGGGGTGGTGATGTTATCGTTCTTGTCGCGATTCATGGTGCATTATCATCCTGGGCGAAGCGGCTTCCGGGCAAGCGCTCATGGATCGGCCCGACCGGGCGCGCCGGGGTCGAGCATAGCCACCATCGGCCATCAGGGTCTCAAGGCAACCCTGAGCGTTCTCCCAGGCCCTCGGGGTGTGAGCGACTGATGTCGATTCGCTATCGGACTTTTCGGGGCGGCCCGATCCTCACCGGCTTGCCCCCGGAAAACCCGGGCGGTTGAAGGACCTGCTACGGCAGGCCCGGAATGAACGCGAACCAACCGAGCGATCGCTTGTGATTCCCGCAGATCATGCCCCCCGGGCCAGCCGCAGAGAAATGGGTGTACTGTCCCCGGAATAAGCCGAGATGGTGTTTGCCTGCCAAAGCTGAATAAGATGGATTGTATCCATCCCGCGAGGACAAGCATGCTGAACCGTGTCTACATTCTCTGGGCAACCCTGCGGGCCGGCTTCTGGTTTGTGCCGACGCTGATGGCTGTCGGTGCGATCGGGCTTGCTGTCATCGCCCTCAACCTCGATGCCGGCCTGCCGGAGGAGACGGCCCGACAGTTCTGGCTCCACAGCGGCGGTCCGGAGGACGCCCGCAATCTGCTATCGACCGTCTTTTCCTCAATGGTCACGATGGCCACACTCGTCATATCGATCACCATGGTGGTGTTGACGCTTGCCGCCAGTCAGCTTGGACCACGACTGGTCCAAAACTTCATGGGCGATCTCCGCACACAACTCGTGTTCGGCATCTTCCTGATGACCATCATTTACTGCCTGCTGGTGCTGCGCACCCTCAACAGCGAACTCGACTTTTCCGCGGTGCCGCACATTGCGGTCACGCTCGGCACTGCGCTCGCGCTCATCAACCTGTTTGCGCTGCTGTTTTTTATTCATATTTTAGCGCGGTCGATCATTTCCGATACAGCAATCCGGCGTGTCGACAGAGATCTCCGCACTTCGATTTCCCGCCTGGCGCCGGCGCAGGACGAAGGTCAATCGCTCGTCAAGCAGCCGAAGGTGGATGACGTTCTGCCGGCCAACTTCGATGAACGCGCGGCTACTTTGTGGCTGTCCTGCGAAGGCTATGTGCAGGCAATCAATTATGAGCGGCTCGTGGAAATCGCCTGCCGGCACAAGGCGGTGGTCCGCCTGGACTTCCGTGCTGGTCAATTCGTCATTCGCGGATCGCAAAAGGCCGATATCTATCCGGGGGACCTGCTCAAGCCGGATTTGGCGACCGAAATCGAAGGCGCGATCCTGGTCGGCGAAGAGCGCACGCCGGTCCAGGATCTGGAGTTCTCGATCCGCCACCTGGTCGAAATTGCCGTGCGCGCGCTTTCGTCGGGCATCAACGACCCCTTCACCGCCATTGCCGTTATCGATCGTTTGGGCGCTGCGCTCGGCGAACTGATGCGGAGGGAACTCCAGCCTGAGGTCTTTTGCGATAAGGCCGGCGTCGTGCGCGTGGTCGGTGAAGCATCGAGCTTCCGTGGTTTCATCGACGTCGCTTTCCACCAGATCCGGCAAGCCGGGGTTACCCACCCCGCAATCATTATCCAGATGCTCCACACCATTGCGCGGCTCGCGGTCAACGTCCGCCTGTCCAGCCACCGCGACGCCTTGTTCGATCACGCCGTCATCATTGCCGAAGCCGGCCGTCGCGGGGCGCCGGAAGTCTCCGACGTCGCCGACATCGAGCTAGCCTATGAGGCAGCCAAAATTGCGTTGAAGCAATCAGCCACGCCGTCCTGAAGAAGACCACCCTTCAGGGGGCAGACCACTCCCCTGGGGCCGGTCTTCGAATGCTGGTCCTCCCCGCCTGAGCTGGCAAAACCTGGCCCTAACGGACGAGATCGGCTGTACGCCGTGTGGTCGAGCCGAACCACAAGGGTTTGTCGGCGACGAACTTCATGGAACGTTTCACCCGACCTTTGCCGGGAAAGAAGCCGAGGGCGAGCCACAACCGAACGTTGTCAGGGACAGTACACCGGGAGATCTGGCGACCCCGGAATGAACGCGAACCAACCGAGCCATCGCTTGTGATTCCCGCAGATCATGCCAACCGGGCCAGCCGCAGAGAAATGGGTGTACTGTCCCCGGAATAAGGCCTCAAGCCGACCCTTTGTCGTCACGCTGCCAAAGGCGTGAGTCGCACCTTGCGACGAGGCGTCCACGGCAGCAGGCGCTCGGTTTCGTGCTTGACCATCCCGTAGCACTCGCAACTCAGCGTCTCGAGCCGGGCGCGATCCTGCACTGTGATGTGTCCGCGCCGGTAATCGATCACGCCCGAGTTGTGCAGCCTGCAGGCGGCCTCGGTGACGCCTTCGCGGCGCACGCCCAGCATGTTTGCAATGAACTCCTGGGTCGCCAACAGCTCGTTGCCGGACAGCCGGTCCAGCGACCGCAGCAGCCAGCGGCACAGTTGCTGGTCGATGGTGTGGTGGCGATTGCACACCGCCGTTTGCGCCATCTGCGTGATCAAGGCCTGGCTGTAGCGCAGCATCAGGTTGTGCAGGGCGCCGTGACGCTCGATCTCGGCCTCGAACCGCTTGCTGCTCAGACGGAAGCCGTGCCCGGCGCTGTGCACGACAGGGCAGGTGGTCGTGCTCCCGCCACCCATGAACAGCGCGATGCCGACCATGCCGTCGTTGCCCGCCATTGCGATCTCGGCCGAGCCCCCGTCCTCCATCAAGTACAGCAGCGACACGATCGAATCGGTCGGGAAGTAGACGTACTCGAAGCAGTCACCGGACTCGCACAGCACGTCGCCCTGCGCCAGGGTGACCGGCTCGAGCAGTGGAAACGTCCGCGCCTGGTCCTCCGCGGGCAGCATACCCAGGAGGTGGTTTTCGATCGGTTCCATGGATGGCGATATCATTCTGTCCGCCCCCGGTGGCCCCTGGCCACATTCACGGTGTCGTGGAATGTCCGCATCCGAAACGGCCACAAGAGTGACCATGTCGATGCTATGAAGGCTAGACGAACTTCCCGTGTCACGACATGGGGTTTTCTACCCACTGCATGGGGGCCGTAGGCTGCTTCGAAGACGAGCTCCATGTCCGCTACGCGCCCAACAGTGGCCATGGTTCCGTGACAATCGACTGCCTGCTTCGGGCCGGTCAGCGCCCCTGGCGAGGAACGCTGACCGGCGTTGGTGGATCAGCATCCGTTCCGTTCAGCCATCTCCAGCGCGTCATCCACCTCGCTGCCAAGCTATCTCACGGTGCGCTCAAGTTTGCGGTGACCAGGCAGGAGTTGCACCGCCCGTAGATTCTTCGTACGCCGGTAGATCAGCGTCGCCTTGGTCCGGCGCTGTGAATGGGTGCCGTACTCCTGAGGGTTGCCGCCGATCAGGTCCACCCAGCGCTTTACGATCCGTGCGTACCGCCGGACAGAGAGATGGAGCGATTCATGCTGGCGGCTCGGAAACAGGTAGCTGCCGCTCGTCAGGCGGGCCTTCGCGATCCAGGCGACAACCGCAACGCGGGTCGGATCGGTGAGTTCAAACCGGACCGGTTCACGGGTCTACTGCTGGACTCGGACCTGAATGGCTCTACGAGAGTGGACGACCCCATGGCGGAGGCAGTGCGGGATATACGCAGTGCCCTCTCATGTGTATCATGTAGCTACAATGTAGCCATAGAAGAACAGGAGGGACGCCATGAGTGCGGATACCGTGGTTCGAGCTCGTATCGACAGCGAAACCAAGGAGCGGGCCACCGCGGCCTTGGAGGCCATGGGGTTGTCTGTGTCCGACGCGATCCGCTTGCTGATGCTGCGCATCGCCGATGAACAGCGACTTCCCTTCGCGGTTCAGGTCCCGAACTCCATGACTGCCAAGGCGCTGGACGACCTGGATTCTGGTAGGGGAAAGCGGTTCGATAGTGCTGATGAGCTGTTCAAGGATCTGGGGATCTGATGCTGACGGCGGTCCGTTCCAGCCAGTTTAAACGCGATGTGAAACGGCTTCAGAAACGTGGCAAGGACATGGTCAAGTTGCGGATTCTGCTGAGCCTGCTGATTGAGAAGGCCGCATTACCCGAGGCGTACCAGGATCACTCCTTGCGAGGAAACTGGCGCGGCTACCGGGACGCACATATCGAGCCGGATTGGTTGCTGCTGTACCGCGTTGTCGGCGACGAGTTGCACTTGGCCCGGACCGGTAGCCATGCGGATCTGTTCCGCGAGTAGGTGCTGGATGTTGGATCTTCAGGGCCCACTTCGGCCAGTGCCGGGTCGCGACCTTTAGCTGTTGCCCACACGCTGTTCACGGCCGACCCGTGACCGATCTGTTGCGGACGCCCGGGAACGCCGATTACGGACAGTGTTCTCTCCACGACGCGTACCTGTCGCGGTGGACAAGTCTCGGCGGATGGCCCCAGTCCTTGATTCTCAGGCTGCTGATGCGGCTAAACTCGCGGGTATTGTGGGTCACGAGACTGGCGTCTTCCGCCAGCGCGTGTCACGCGATACGAGCGCTATGTCGAGCAGGCTAGACTTTGACCCTCCCCTATTCGGAGTCGACCATGAACCCAGCCTTTGACCGCATTACCATCGATCCGGCCGTGATGAACGGCCAGCCCTGTATTCGCGGCATGCGCCTAACCGTCAAGCGGGTGGTGCGTGCCATGGCGGTCTACCCGGATCGGGCCGAGCTGAAGCATGAGTATCCGGAATTGGAGGACGAGGACCTGCGCCAAGCCCTGGAATTTGCAGCCAGCTATCTCGACGACGAAGAAATCCTTCTGGGTGCCGCCTGATGCGACTGCTGCTCGATCAAGGACTGCCGCGTAGCGCTCTGGTTTACCTGCGGCAATGCCAGATCGAGACCAGCCATGTAGCCGAGCTGGGAATGAGCCGAGCCAGTGACAGCCAGATCCTGGAGCGCGCCCGCCATGAAAACGCCGTCGTGGTCACCTTCCATGCAGGTGCAGGTCTCTCATGACCCTGCTCGTCTTCGCCCCCAAACATCGAGGAGGAGAAAGGGCACATACCAGACGAACAGGGATGCAAGGCCGACGATCGCCAAGCCGATCAGATACCAGGGCCAAGGCCCAAACCAGTCCAGGAGCGACGGCTGTGCGGGCTTGGCCATGAGGTAGAGGAAATTGGTGTCCAGCCAAAGGTTGATGACGAAGATGATCCCCGCCAGGGCCGCGGTGATTGCGGCGACGCGGGGGATCGAGGCCGCATGGGGGCGTAGGCGGAAGGCGATCGTCAGATGCATCACTCCAACGATGACCAGGCCGTGACCGGCGAAGAAGAGAAGATAGGTCGGGTCGGGAAAACGAACCGCGAGATCCGGTGTGAGCAGGGCCTGGATGGTACCGCCCAAACCCCAGAAATAGACGATCTCGTACGTGCGGTGGCTGCCGGTGACGAGCGTCCAGGCAGTCAGATAGACCGCCAGGGTGCATAGGTGCAGTGGCAGCAGCGCGGCGGGTGACAGGTTACCCGCGTCGATCTGTCGCCACAGGCCGATGGCTTCCTGGCCCAAAAGCAGGGCCGCCAGCAGGTAGGCTACGTTCCGGACCTGCTGCGCTGCCAGGTGGCGCACCGCGAGCGGCAGCGCGATCGCGACCGCCGCGATGACGACCAGAGTCGCCAGATGGGATGCGCCAAAAAGCTCGAAGCTCTGCGATTCCATAGGGTTTTCAGTGACGCTCGGGAGCCTTTCCGACGCGCTGCACGACTGGAGACCGGATGGGCGCGGGCGACCCATCCGAAGTATGGCCCAGGAGCCTGCCGAGTGTCTCTATCACGGCTAATATGCGATTCCTACAGCGATTCCCCAAACGACCGGAGCACACATGACGCAAGCCCTGAACATGGATCTGGCCCAGTCGGTGGTCGTGGAGACGGCGGCACTGCCCTGGAGCGGCAGCCGCGCCGACGGCGTGGTGCGCAAGCCGCTGGAGCGGGAGCAGGCCGAGTCCGGCCGTGCAACCAGCATCGTCCAGTTCGAGCCCGGCGCTCGTTTCCCGCCGCACACACATGCGCTGGGCGAGGAGATCCTGGTGCTCGACGGTGTATTTTCCGATGACACCGGCGACTATCCCGCCGGAACCTACCTGCGCAACCCGCCCGGTTCCCGCCACGCGCCGCACTCGGACCCCGGTTGCACGTTGTTCGTGAAGCTCGAACAGTTCGCACCCGCGGACCGCGAGAAGGTGGTGGTGAACACGCACTCCGCGCCCTTCCAGCCGGGCATCGGAGGTCTGCGCGTGCTGCATCTGCACAGCTTCGAGAGCCAACATACGGCGCTGGTGCATTGGCCGGCCGGAGAGCATTTTCAGCCCCACCGGCACTGGGGCGGGGAGGAGATCCTGGTGTTGTCGGGCGAGTTCATCGACGAACACGGACGCTATCCCACCGGGACGTGGATCCGCAGTCCGCACCTCAGCCAGCACAACCCCTGGGTGGAGCAGGAGACCCTGATCTACGTGAAGACTGGTCACCTCTGATTCCGGGCGCCCTGATCGGCGCTGCTGGGCGTGGACCGACGTGGGAACCGCGGATGCCGCACTGGCACCCATGACGCCTTACCCCGGACTGCCCAGCCACACGCCGATCAGAAACCCGGCGCTCGCCACGGCAGTGCAGAGCGCCACACCCCAGGCGGTATCCACGAGCACGACCTTGAGCGGCCAGTCCTTGAGGGTGGAGAGGTTGGTCAGCTCGTAGGTTGCGTAGGTGAAGAACCCGAACAGGGCGCCCCAGCCCGCGGCCACGGCCAGCGAGTCCGCCGCAAGTCCTGGCAGCACGGCGAAGATCAGGATCCCGACCACGTACAGCAGATAAAATACGAAGGCCGCCGGCCAGTTGACCGTCGGGCTCAGAAAGGGTCGCAGTTGCGTCTGGTAAAAGCGGCGGGCCACAACGCCGAGCCAGAGGAGATCGACGGCGAGGAAGACCCCGAGCGTGAGGGCGTATAGCTTGGCGTGGAAGACGAGGTCCATGGTCTGCCTTCGCAGTGGAGTCGACGGAGAAGGGTACCCTGACTGCAGGGGGCCGGCCACTGCCTGTCGGTCCGGGCTTGTCTCCAGCCGACCCTGAACGGGCTCGGGAGCCCCCGTCGCGGGGGGGCGTTTGCGGATCAACCTCGCACACCTGACACCGGACGGTCGTCGTTGGCCGCACGCCCACGGGTCTGCCGCAGGTGCGCTTCCGGTTGGGCGGCGCCTATTGGTGTCTCAGGCCTGCTTTCCGGGTTGGTGCAACTGAGGTATGAGGGTGGTGGTCAGTTCCAGCTTTCCGGAAATCACCCCCCGGTTGGTGATCATGCGGTCGGCAATGATCTGCAGCTGGGTGGCGGGTCCCTGCACCAGAATCACCTCCATGGTCCGGTTGTGCATCAGGTGGATGTGCAGGGAGCTGATCACCTCCTCGACATGCACGTGCTGCAGGTCCGCCAGGATCTTCTGCAGGCGCGGAGTGCTGTGGTCGTAAAGCAGGGTAATGGTGCCGGCCATCACCTCGTTGCCCAGTTCCCTTTTGTGGGCCACCAGCTGATGGCTGATCATCTCCGCCAGTGCTGCCGAGCGGCTCTCATAGCCGCGCGCCTCCACCATGTCGTCCAGCTGCCCGAGCAGGGGTTCGGGCAGGGAGACGCTGATGCGGCTGACACCTCCGTTGGCTTTCACGGCTGGACCCTGTTTTCCTAGAAGAGGTGGCTGTAGCGTTCGATCTCCCAGGCGGAGATGGTCTGGTGGTAGCTGGTCCATTCGGCGCGCTTGTATTTGATGAACTCGTCACGCAGGCCCTGGCCCAGGGCCTCGATCACGAAGGGGTCCGCCTCGAAGGCATCGATGGCCTCGGCGAGGCTCTTGGGCAGGAACTCGATGCCCCGCTCGGCGCGCTCGGCGTCGGTGAGTTCATAGAGGTTGTCTTCTTGCGGCTTGCCGGGATCGAGGCCCTCACGGATGCCCTCCAGCCCGGCGGCCAGGGCCAGCGTGGCGGCCAGATAGGGATTGACCGCGCCGTCGGCGTTGCGCGACTCGCAGCGTCCGCCGCCCATGGGCACGCGCACGGAGTTGGTGCGGTTGTTGGAGCCGAAGGAGTTGAACACCGGCGCCCAGGTGAAGTAGGGCATATCGCCCTGGCGTACCAGGCGCTTGTAGCTGTTGACTGTCGGTGCGAAAGCGGCGCACAGGGCCTTGCCGTGCCGGATGATTCCGGCGATGAACTGATAGCCCGTCTCGGTGAGTCCCAGGCCGCGGGGGTCCTCGCTGGGATCGCACTCGAATACGTTGGCCCCGGTTTCCAGATCGTAAAGAGACATGTTGAAGTGAGCGCCGTTTCCGGTCTTGTCGGCGAACGGCTTGGGCATGAAGGTGGCGATCAGGCCCTCCTGCCGCGCGTATTCCTTGGCCATGAGGCGCAGGAAGGTGAAGCGGTCGCAGCTGGTGAGCGCATCGGCGTAGCGGAAGTCGAATTCGAACTGGCCATTGGCGTCTTCGTGGTCGAAGGAATACAGATCCCAGCCCAGGGCGTTGATCGTGGTCGCCATCTTGTCGAGCCAGGTGAACTGGTCCAGAAAGGCGCGGGCGTCGTAGCAGGGCTTGACCAGCCGGTCGTCGGGGTTGGGGACCTCCAGCCGGCCGTCCTCGGTCTGGCGCAGCACGAACACCTCGGCCTCTATCCCCAGGTTGAAGCCGAAGCCCATTTCATTGGCCTGGGCGATCATGTTCTTGAGCGCCACACGGGTGCTGAAGGGATAGGGCTTGCCGTGGAAAGTATTGTCGGCGGGTATCCAGGCCACCTCCGGCTGCCAGGGCAGCTGGATGATGTGGTCAAGGTCCGGCACCGAGGCGATCTCGTCCTCGTTGGGCGCCTGGCCCAGGCCGTCGAGCGCATAGCCGGTGTAGAGTTCGGAGCCGTGGGCCATGTGGGGCAGATGATCGATGGGCACCACCTTGCCCTTGGGCACACCGTGGATATCCACATAGGCACCCAGGCAGTACTTCACGCCCTGGGTACGCAGGTGATCCTGGATCTGGCGAATCTCGTCGGGGCTCTTGGCCTTCATGTCAGGGTTTCCCGTGTGCGGGGTGGCAGGATTGGAAATAGGAATGGGGCAGGGGCGGGGTCTCCGCCATGCCCTTGCGCACCAGGGCGGCAAGGTCCTCCACCATCCAGGTATACAGGCGCTCGCCCTGTTCCCGGGTGGCGCGACTCGGGTGCCCGGTGACGCCATTGGCGCTGGTGCGGTTCACCGGGTGGGCGAACACGCAGTCTCCGGTACGATCGGGATCGTCGGCATCCTGGATGCGATCGAAGCGCAGCATGTGCGGCGCGAGCGCCATCATCAGCGCGGTCTCTGCGGCATTGGCGTGCCAGTCGATGCCGTCTTCGCTGTGCGCAGTGCTCACCCGCTCGCTGACGTCCATGGTGTTGATCAGGGCGACCATCAGGTCATCGTGCTGGGCGCGCAGCATCTCGAGCGCGCAGCGCAGGGGCGCCTCGTTGGTGACATGGCCGTTGATCAGGAACAGGCGCCGGAAGCCCGAGGCATGGACCCAGTCGCCGATGTCCTTGACCACGTCGATGAGGGTCTTTGGCTGCAGCGCGATGGTGCCGGGCCAGCGTTTCGAATGACCGATGGAGCAGCCGAAGGGCAGGGCGGGCAGCAGCGCGGCGCCGGTGGTCTCGGCCACATCGCGGCACAGGCGCGCGGCGATTTCCGCGTCCATGCCGCAGCCCAGGTGCGGCCCGTGCTGTTCGGTGGCGCCTACCGGCAGGATGACCGTGTCCATGCCGTCGGCGACCAGCGCGCCGATCTCTTCCCAGGTCATGGTGTACCAGTTCTTGAGCATCAGAATACGGACTCCACCTTGGCGTTGACGGGGACCATGCGCACCATGTTGAGGCGGTCCCCGTTGATCCCCTCTTCGGTTTCTTCGCCTGGCGGATGGATGAGTTCCTCCAGCCGGCGCTTGGTGGCCAGGAACTCGGGGCTCAGGAACTGGGACGCGTTGCGTGGCTGGGGCACGGGCACCTCGATCAGTTCCTGCACCTCGCCGGGGTGGGCCTTGAGCACCAGGATGCGGTCGGCCAGGAAGATGGCCTCTTCGAGATCATGGGTGATGAACACGATGGTGACGTCGATGTTCTTCCAGATTTCCAGCAGGTAGCCCTGCATCTTCGCCCGGGTCTGGGCGTCCAGGGCGCCGAAGGGTTCGTCCATGAGCAGGATGCGCGGCTGGTTGGCCAGGGCCCGGGCGATGGCCACCCGCTGCTTCATGCCGCCGGAGAGCTGGTGCGGGTAGCTGTTCGCGAACTTGGTCAGCCCCACCAGATCGATCCATTGCATGGCCTCTTCCTCGGCGGTGGTGCGGCCGCGGCCGGCCAGTTCAAGGCCGAACATCACGTTCTTCTTCACTGTGCGCCAGGGAAACAGGGTGTAGCCCTGGAATACCATGCCGCGATCCGGACCCGGACCGTGCACCGGCCTGCCGTCCAGCAGCACCTCGCCGCTGGTGTAGTCCTCCAGGCCCGCCAGCGTCCGCACCAGGGTGGACTTGCCACAGCCGGATGGGCCGATGACGCAGACGAATTCGCGTTGGTGTGTGCAGAAGTTGATGTCTTCCAGTGCCGTGACCGGCCCCTGGGCCGTGTCAAAGGTCTTGGTCAGACCCTTGACTTCCAGGATCACCGGCCGTTCCTTCAGGCGCCTGAAGCGGTCGGCCACTTCCGGTGACTGGTCACGGTAACTGGGCAGATCCAGATAGGTCATGGGGCTCTCCGGAGCGTCAGGCGCGGGCGGCGCGCTGCCAGGGGAACAGACGTCGGCCCAGCCAGGCCAGGATGAGGTCGGTGGTCAGGCCGATGATCCCGATGATCAGGATGGCGGCGAATACGTTGTCGAAGTTCTTGTATCGGGCCTGCTGGGTGATGAACCAGGTGATGCCGGAACTGGCGCCGATCATCTCGGCGACGATCAGGTAGGTCCACGCCCAGCCCAGCAGGATGCGCATGTCCCGGTACAGGTCGCTGGCGATGCCGGGAATGACCACCTTGAACAGCAGCCCGCCATTGCGGGCGCCCAGGGTCATGGCCGCTTCCAGCAGGGACGGGTCCAGCTTGCGGGTGGTGTTGGCCACCACCAGAACCTGCTGGAAGAAGGTGCCGATGAAGATGATGGCGATCTTGGGTGCGTCGTGGATGCCCAGGATGGCTACGGCCAGCGCGCCGAAGGCCGGCGCCGGCAGGTAGCGAAAGAATTCGACGAAGGGTTCTGTCAGGCGTGACACCGCAACATAGGTGCCGGCCAGAATGCCCAGGGGTACGCCGATCAGGGACGAAAGGAAGAACCCCCAGAAGATGACCTGGATACTGTTGGCGAGGCTCTCATGGAGCCAATTCTCGTTGCGCCGCTGGGGTTCGGTGGAGAAGGCTGTGTACAGGGCCCTCGCCACTTCGTGGGGCGCGGGCAGGTAGACCGGGTTGGTGCGGGTTCCGGTGGGAAGTTCGCGGCCCTCGGCGCGCAGGGTCTCCAGTTCCTGTTCGAAGATGCTGCGATCCACCAGCATGCCGGTGCGGAAATAATCCACCTCACCGGGTTCGATGATCTCCACCTGGGGGTGCCAGATGAAGGGGACATAACTGACGAGAGACCAGACCAGCAGGGGAAAAACGAAACTCATGACGGCGAGGAAGGTGCGTCGTCGTGACGACAGTTCCTTGCGCACCGCAAACCAGGGCTTGTTCATGGGTTGCGCTTCTCCGCCTGCCGGACCTGGGTGCACCGATCCTTACAGCGCGCCGGTGATGCTGGCGTCGATGTAGTCGTCGACGGGCTGCGGATCCGTGTACACGTCGTTGGCGACATTGAAATCGTCGGCAATCTTCGAGGAGCCGTACAGGGAGCTGAAGCCGTCCCCCTTGTTGAAGAATTCCATGGCCTCTTCGCGGGTCAGGATCTTCGTGCCCTCGATGAATGCCTCGTAGTCGGCGGGCGGGATACCCACGCGGGAAGCCATGATGCTCACTGCTTCGGCGCGCGTGGCCGGATCCTGGATGTAGTCGACGACGCGGTACCAGACCCGGGCCACCTTGATCCAGGCTTCACGGTTGGCGGACAGGCTGGTCGGGGAGACTGCCAGCACGTCGTAGATCAGGCCGGGTTCGTCGGCGCTGGAGTAGATGGCGGTGGAACCTGGCACCAGATTGAGCGCCTGGCCCGAACTGGGCTGCCAGGCGACGATGGCGTCGACGTTACCCGAGGCCAGCACCTGCGGCGTTTCGTTGGTGGGCACGTTGACCAGCTCGACGTCGGACTCGCTCATGCCGTTCTTCTCCAATGCATTGAGCAGGAGCAGGTGGGAGACGAAGCCGATTTCCACGCCGATCGTTTTGCCCTTGAGATCGGCCACGGAGTCGATGCCGCGCTGGGCGATGATCATGTCGTTGCCGTTGGAGTAGTCGTTGATGATGATCATTACATTGCGTGCGCCGGTCGCACCGGTGACCAGGGCGTCGCCGTTGGTCATGGCCACGGCATCCAGCTGGCCGGCGGCGAAGGCGTCCATCGAGGCGACGTAGTCGAACCACTCGAACTGCACGTCGACGCCTTCTTCCTCGAACCATTCGTTCTCGATGGCCACTTCCCAGGCCACCCAGCCGGGCCAGTCGCTGTAGCCGATCTTCAGGGGTTCGGACAGGGCCGGGGCGGACATGCCCAGCATGGCGATGCCCGCAAGGGCACCGAAGAGTTGCTTGAGGGGTTTGTGCATCGTGCTGCCTCCAGGAGTATTACCGTGGGTTGATTTGGTAATACGACAGTAGCAACGCCTGTGCCATCATTCGTGCCGCTTGCCAAGCGCCTGTTTTTTTTGGTGCTTGTGGCGGATAGGGACACGAAGTAGCGAAGGTGTTCGCCCTCAAGTAGTGCGTGTGCGGACGGTTTGTTCCTGTTTGGGGCGGTGCGTTGTGCGTTCAAGACGGGTTGGCCACCGAGGGCACAGGGGACGCAGGAGAAAGGTCAGATGAGGCTCGCTGTCCCGGCGTACAAACGCAACCGCTCCTCCGCGATCCGGCCTACAGACGCTTTCCGGTCAAGCGGTGGTAGATGCTGAAGCCGGCATCGCGGCTGCGGGTGCGGAGGATGGCGGCGCGGCCCGGGGTGGACGGGTCGGGCTGAAGATCGACGCCGGCGTCGGCGGCGGCCTTCCGGTTGGTCTCGCTCAGGTCCGCATCGCCGAACACCGAGATGATGAATCCACCGGTCACGGGCCGGGGCGGGGTCCAGGGTTCCCCGTCGCACAGCGCCACCCAGGCCGGGATGAAGTCAGGGCCGTAGAAATCGAAGAATCCGTTGGAGCCGCGCAGGTGGGCCTCGATCGGCTGCCCGCCGATCAGTTCGATGTTGCAGATACCGCTGTACCCGGCCAGGTTTCGATGCACCCATTCGGCGATCCACGGCTCCCGTTCCGATAGATCGACCCCGATCTCCCAGTAGATCGGCCGCGCGGCGTCCTTCTCGTCCGAGCCCCGGGTGTGGGCGAACCAGCGGACCTCGCCGTCTTCCACCAGGCAATCGGTACTGGTGTGCGCGCCTTCCAGGTTTTGGCACCAGAAGCTGCCGGGTTCCGCCGGCACTTCTTCGGCGGCCATTGCCCGTGCGTCCAGCCCCATGCCGGCCAGGTTGGTGATCGGCTTCACGAACACCGTGTCCTCGGGCGCGACGCCGCAATCCATCGGTGCGACGCCGCAGGGGGCGGCGGTCAGGCCGGCTTCCAGAGCCAGGCGCAGCTTGTCGTACACGTGGCGATGTTCCGGGTTCAGGCGCCAGGCCGCACTGTCCGAGACTGCCACCTCGCGGCGCGGTTCCGGCCGGAAGAGGTGCGCGCGTTCAGGCAACACGCCGACGAAAGGCATGTCCTACCCCGCCTCCGGCAGGCGCTGTTCGTGTCCCGCGCGCAGGAACGAGACCTCGCACAGCAGCGACTTGAACGCCGGGAAACCGCTGATCGGGTCCAGCGAGCGATCGTCGGTCAGCTCGTTGACGTTGGCATCGTTCCAACCGTGCTGACAATGGGCCACGCCCGGCTTGATGCGGTCGGTCACCCGGGCGACGAAGGCGACCCGCCCGCGTGGCGAGCGCACCTCCACCGTATCACCGTCCGCAATGCCGCGGTCCGCCGCGTCGTCGGGATGCAGCTCCACCAGGGGTTGCGGCATGGCCCGTCGCATGCGCTCCAGGTACTGGTGCTGCGAATGCGTCGCGTGTTTGTGCCGCGCGCCGCTGGTCAGTACCAGCGGGTAGTCGCGGGCCAGTTCTGGTGTGGACACCGGGCTTTCGGCAGGTTCGCGCCACACGGGCAGGCCGTCGTGCCCGGCCGCGCGCAGTTCGGCGGCGTCAAACTCCACCTTGCCGCTCACCGTGCGAAAGCCATGCAGACGGTAGAGCCGCTCGCCGTCGTCGAGGCCGTTTTCGAGCATCTCGTCCAGTGCCTTCGCGAACACGATGGCCCCATCCGGGTCGTTGTACACCTGGTTGCGGATGATTTCGGGGATGCCTTCGGCAGCCTCGGCCCAGCTGGCTTCCAGATCTCCGTGCCAGAACTGCTCCGCCATGCCCAGGCGCACACCCAGTTCGAGAAAGATCTCGGCATCGGCACGCGCCTCGCCGCGCGGCGACACGGCCCGGTGGCGGTAGCGCAGTTCTCCGCGGAAGTTGCAGCCGGGATAAGCGATCAGTGCCGGGCGTTCGAGGCTGGTGGCAGCGGGCAGCACGATGTCTGCCATGCGCGTCGCCGGGTTGTGAAAGAAATCCGACGCGACGAAGAAATCCAGCGCAGCCAGCGCCTGTTCCATGCGCTTCGAATTTGGCCACATGGCGGTGTTGATGCCCATTGCCAGCAGTGCGCGCACCGGTTGCGGCCGGCCTTCCAGGATCGCGTCCGGCAGCAGCATGCTCTGCGCGGCCGGCCAGTGGTGCGTCCATACCGGGAAGGTCTCCTCGCCGATGCGTGGCGGGAGGTTCTGCTTGCAGTGGTCGAACAGGTCGAGGGGTTTTGGCGTGATCTTGTCGTTGAAGAAGCGATTGCCGCCCTCGCGATCGATGTTGCCGGTGACCGCCGCCAGCAGAATCACCGCGCGGTGATTCTGAAAGCCGTTGCTGTGCTGCACGGTGGCCGTGGGCGACAGCATGATCTGGGCCGGCGCATGGGTCGCGTACAGTTCGGTGGCACGGCGCAGGTCGGCGGCGTCGATGCCACAGATCTCCGCCACGCGCTCCGGTGGGAATTCGGCCACGTATTCGCGAAAGGCCGGCACCCCGCTGGCCCACTCATCGAGGAAGGCCTGGTCCTGCCAGCCATGCTCGAAGATGAGGTGGTGCATGCCCAGCGCCAGTGCGCCGTCGGTGCCCGGCCGAATCTGCAAATGGACGTCGGCTTGTGCCGCCAGCCGGGTCACGCGCGGGTCGACGACCACGGTCGCGCAGCCGGGGCGGGCCGCCGCCAGAGGGTGCTGGTGAAACGGCGGGATGGAACCGCGGGGATTGGTGGACCAGACCAGCAGGCAGCGCGTCGCATCCGAGGCCACGGTCGACGCTGTCTTGATTTTCGTCCCGAAAGTCACTTCCTCTGCCACCTTGGTGGACGAGAAACAGCAGCCGCTCTCGGTCAGGTAATTGGGCGAGCCGAAGGCATGGGCCAGACGCTGCAGCTGGGGGCGCGCCTCCTTGGTGTAGCCGGCGAAGAAGGCGGCCGCCGGGGCGCCGTGTTCGTCGCGGGTCTCAAGCAGGCGCTCGGCAATCGTATCCAGTGCCTCGTCCCACGAAATGCGCTCGAACGCGCCGCTGCCGCGCGGACCGGTTCGGCGCAAGGGGTACAGCAACCGCTCGGGGTGGTTGCGGCGGTCGAGTTGCACGTAGCAGCGGGGGCATTCTGGGCCATCGATCTTCAGTGGCTCCCCGGAAGCATCCAGTGTCACGTCGATCGCACAGTTCGCGTCGCACTCGTAGCAGGTGCTTCTTACAGTCACCATCGGATCGGCCTGCCTCGTGCTGGGTCTGCTTCCGGATTCTGCGCGGAAGTATGCGAACACCCGAGTCGCTTGCGTGAATTAACCGTCGGACATGAGGGAAACGGCCAGGGAAGGTGGTCACCGGCCACGAGGCGCACGAAGGACACCACCCGAACCGGGGACGATCACGCTTCTTCGCGAACCCGGCGATCCATGCCTTCAGCGCACCCGGGTCGATCCGGTCCCGGAAGGCCACCGCGACGCCGATGGCGATGACGAGACCGGCCAGCAGGCCGATCCGCAGCCAGGGCCAGGATCTCATCGCGTCGTGTCCGCTTTGCCGGCCGATTCACCGGCGGGCGGCCAGGTTGCCACTTCCCCTTCCGGCCGCCGGTTGATCGGGTAGCTGTCCGCCGGGCCGATGAAGGGCTGTACCAGCATCTTGTCCAAACGTTCCCAGGACGGGTCGCGAAACAGGTTGATGCCGATGGTCATGCCCTCGTGCCCGTCCTGCGGCTGGGCGCGGTAGGTGCCGAGCAGCCGGTCCCAGAGCGACAGGTTGAAGCCGAAATTGGAGTTCGTCTCGTGCGGATACCAGGAGTGGTGGACCCGGTGGAAGTCCGGCGTCACGATGAACCACCGCAGCACCCGGTCGATCCCGGTGGGGATGCGCACGTTGGAGTGGTTGAACAGCGCCAGCGAGCTGAGAATGATCTCGAAGATCAGTACCGCGATCACGGGGGCCCCGATCATCACGATCACGCCGGCCTTGATCACGAAGGACAGCAGGATCTCGATCGGGTGGAAGCGCAGGCCGGTGGTCACGTCGAAGTCGAGGTCGGCGTGATGCATCCGGTGCAGCCGCCAAAGCGCCGGCACCGCGTGGAACATCACGTGCTGCGCCCAGATCGCGAAGTCGAGGACCACCAGGGCGATCAGCACGCTGAGCCAGAACGGCAGCTCCAGCACCTGCAGCAACCCCCAGCCCTGGCTCTCCACGAAGAAGGCCAGGCCGACCGCGCCGGCAGGGAAGATCAACCGGGTCAGGACCGTGTTGGTGATCACGATGCCCCAGTTGTTGGCCCAGCGATAGGCCTTGCCGACGGTCAGTGCCCGTCGAGGCGCCAGCATCTCCCAGGCGGCCATGATTCCGAGCACGCCGAATAAAAAGCCCAGGCGCACCACCGGCTCCTGTTCCAGGAACCATTCCATCATGGTCCGCCTCTTCGAATTCTTTCCAAGACATCTACCCTCAAACGAGCATTTGAACAATAGCCGAGAGGAAGCGCGTTCGTCAAACCTTTGTCCGGCCTGAGCTTCTGCAAATTGTGCTGGACGGGTTCATCATCGACGCCGAGGCGTCTGTGGTCGTGTTCCCGGTCTTTTCCGGCGGGTCGATCCTGATCGGGCCGCCGATGGCGAGGATCGCGATTGCCGCGGTCGCGTTGTGCGCGTACCAACAGACCTCGCCTGGTTGGTCTAGCGCCTCTGAAGGAACGGCCAGGGCGCTCGAGCATCCAAAAGCCGGGATTCGCCCGACCACCGCGGTGCGCAGGCGACCGGCTGTTCCCTCCGCGGGCCTGGGTGGGAGATGATTCAGGAAGCCGGCTTGGCCCTGGAGTACAATTTGGGACAGGGCTGAATACCCTTCGCGGCGTGTTCCCGGAAGCCTTCGGGACGTCTTCTGTAGCAGGATCGAAAAGCTCGAGCCATGAGCCGTGAAGCTCGCGGCCATGCTACCGAATTCCATGCCATGAGCGATGGGGTGCGTGGTCAGGCGGAGACCGGCGGAATTCAGCACACACGGGGCAACGGCAAAGTCGCAACCAGCCGCTGTCGAGATTCCCGGCAGCGATGCCATCGTCGCGTCGGCCTCGGGAGCGGGCCCGGACACCCAGACGATGTCGCGCGGGGGAACCCGTTGATCCGGCATCCGCCCCTGATTTTGACGTCCGACGGTGTGCGTCGTGGGGCGCGACACCCGAAAGGAGCAACTGATGCGCATGACCATTGATGTCGAGTTGGAATATCGCCTCGAAGCGCCGGGTCCGACGCTGTTGGTCATCGAGGCTGCGGGCGCCATGGGGCAGGAGCTGCATCGCAGCAGTATCGATTTCGGGCCGGTGGAACGCTTCGCCCGCGTGCCCGCCGAAGAGGGCATCGGCGAACGGATTGTTCTGCGCGCCGCTGACCGGATCTCCTGCCGGTATTCGGCAGACCTGACCGTGACGCGCGAGCGTCCCGACTTCGATCGGCTGAACGCGGTCGAGGTGGACGAAATGCCGGGCGACGCGCTGCGCTATCTGCTCCCGTCGCGTTATTGCCAAGCCGAGCGTTTTGCGAATTTCGTCGGATCTCGATTTGGTGGGAGCAGCGGCGGACGCAAGGTCGCGGTGATGCGCGACTGGATCGAACAGCGGCTGGATTACGTCGCGGGCGTCAGCACCGGCGGCACGACCGCGGTCGATACGTTCCTCGACCGGCGCGGGGTCTGTCGCGATTACGCGCATCTGATGGTCGCCTTCTGTCGCGCAGCCGAGATCCCCGCGCGGATCGCCAGCGTCTATGCGCCCTCGGTCAATCCGCAGGATTTTCATGCCGTGGTCGAGGTCTATCTGGATGGCGCGTGGCACCTGACCGATCCGACCGGGATGGCGACGGCTGAGACCATGGCGATCATGGCCGTCGGTCGCGATGCCACCGATGTGGCCTTTCTCACGACGTTCAGCGCCGCGGAACTGCAACGCCAGATCGTCAATGTCTGGCAGATTGAATAACAGGCGGAACCCGTGCGGGGTGGCCCGTGAACCCGCCCCCGAACGGCGCCAACGCGCGTGCATTGCACAATATTTCCGTTCCAGCGATCTTGCAATCCCAACCCGGGCCGGGTGATCCCCGAGTGGCGTCTCGTCCGAGCCGCATCACGCACGAGAGCGGCAAGGAGAAAGCAGGGTCGGGCGCGCGCGGTCTACACCAACTGCCACCGCCCCGACTCCTGCTGCGCCTGTCCCAGCACCTCGAGGGCCGCCAGCACCTGTGCGACCGACTTCGTGGGCTTGCGCTTGAAGCGCGCGCTGAGCGTGTCGGTGGACTGTGGGCCGACCGCGAGCAGATTGCGTACCGCGTTGACCTGGTCGGGCATGGATTTCGGCCAGGTCGGGCGTTGTACGGATTCGGCCACAGCCTCCACCACGGTCGCTGGATGGTCCGTCAGGTCGGCCCCGGTCTGCACCGTATCGGGAGCCTGATACTCCGGGCGTAGCCAGCGCACCTGCCCCTGCACTTCCTCGGCAGCGCGCTGGGTGTTGAGTGCCACCAGCCGGGTGAGCAGTTCTTCTTCGGCCTCGGCCTGATCGGCGGGCTTGTTCGGAAGCGGCGTGGTCGCGCCGGGGCGCCCGACGAGCCTGTCAGCAAGATCGTCCCAGCCGTAGGCCTCGAAGACCGCGCGATCGAGGGCGTCGTGCAGCTCCTGCAGGATCGACACCAGCCCCTGTGCGTGGATCGTGCGCTCCTTCTCGTTCAGCGCCTCGCCCGCCCTAAGCTTCTCCAGCACGTTGTACATGCCGGTCAGGGTCAGGTCGGGATGCGCGTCCTGCTGGCGCTTGCGATGGGCGTCCAGGCGTTCGGCCAGGTCGCGGATGCGCTCGGCCTGGGCGTCCGTCAGGGTGGGGAAGGGGAAGGTCTCGAAGCAGCGGGTCTTTGCGTAGACCGAGTCGTTGCCCACCCCGAGCCAGCTTCCAGTGGCCATAGCCCACCGCATGTGCGCACGGCTGCTCAGCACCCCCAAGTGGAAAGCGTCCTCCAGCGCGATATTCAAGAGTTTGTTGTCCGGCAGGATCTCGGCGTCGAGGAACTGAAAGACGCGGTGCTTGGTGGTTTCGACGGTGGCGATGTACCGGGGTAGGCCTTTCAGTTGATGACGAATTTTTGGGTTCGTTTCACCGAAGAGCCACCAGTTTTTCCTCCTTCCCTCGCGCTTATTATTATCCCTTTCCGGTTTCACCCTCTCCAAAACCCATTGGTAGACCTGCGGATAGCGCTCACGCACATCACTCGCAGAGAGGCCGAACAGGTCGATCACCATGACGCCGCGCGAACTCTGGGTCAGATCGCGACCATTACGATAGTGGCGGATATGCCTTTCCAGCCCATCGATGCGCTGCAAACCGATACTCCTGGCCACATCAGGGGTCACGATGAACCCACTACCAAACAAAGATACCCCCCTGTTGCTCAGTTCGTTGTTGGCTTTGAGCTGCTCCGCCCCCGCCACATTTGCGCCAATCGCCAGATCGGCAAAGACTTTGCCATCACGGCGGGTGAAGCTAACGAAACGGCTGTTGCCCTCGTGCTCGACCTCATGGACCACCTTTTGCAATGCACCGGGCTGGTCCCCCGCCACGCCGACCGTCATCGCGATGCGCACGGCGGCTCCGTCGTTGCCGTCGACCCAGGGGTGGTCGGGTACCGCAAAGACCAGCGAAAGCGGCTTTTTCGCGTCGCTCAGATGCGGCTCGAGCACGCGCCTGTTGAAGGTCTGGCGCAGGCTGTTGGTGGTGATGAAGCCGAAGCGGCTGGCCTCGCCCGCGCGCACCTTCTCGGCAGCGATGTGCCACCAGTACATGACGAAGTCGGCGGATTCGGGGACCGCCCCTTTGTAGACCGTGCGCACGGCATCGACGTAGCCGTCGCCCAGGGCGCGCCGCATGGTCGAGGCCCCGATGAACGGTGGATTCCCCACGATGAAATCCGCCTCCGGCCACTCGGCCTTGCGCGGCTTGACGTACCGGTAGACCGGCGTGCGTTGTGCCTCGTCGGGGACCAGTTCGCCGGTGACCGGGCTTTCCCTGAAGCTGATGCCGTCCCAGAGGGTGACCGGCGCGCCCTGGTCATCCAGTACCGGTTCCCGGCTGTCGTACTCGATCAGCGCATCCCGGTTCTCGATGTTGTGCAGGTCGCGCAGGATCGGCTCGGGGAGGTTGATGTGGCCGTGCAGGCGGTAGTGCCATTGCAGATGCCCGATCCACAGGACCATTTCTGCGATCGCCGCGGCCCTCGGGTTGATCTCGAGGCCCAGGAACTGCCGTGGGCCGACGGTCAGGCCCTCGGTCTCAAAGCCGGCCTGACCGCCGCTGAGATCGCGGATCAGGTTCAGCACCTCGCCCTCGATGCGCTTCATGTGTTCCATCGCGACATAGAGAAAGTTGGCGCTGCCGCAGGCGGGGTCGAGTACGCGGATGGTGCACAGCCGGTAATGAAACTGCTTCAGTTCCTCGAGTGCCTTTTCGGTCTTGTCCTGCTGCTGCCAGGCGGCGGCCGCCACCTGGACGGTGTTCCACTCGGCCCGCAGCGGCTCGATGATGGTCGGCATCACCAGTCGCTCGACGTAGGCACGCGGGGTGTAGTGGGCGCCCAGCTTGTGGCGTTCGCGCGGGTCCAGCGCGCGTTCGAGCAGCGTGCCGAAGATCGCCGGCTCGACAAACCGCCAGTCGGCCTTGCCTCCCTTGATCAGCAGGCCGATCTGCTCGGCGTTCAGCGGGATCGGATCCACGTTCTGGAACAGCCCGCCGTTGAACCGGGGGATTTTCTGCATCAGCTGACCTTCGTAGCCTCCGGCGTTCATCGTCTCCCACAGCGAGCGCATCGCGTCGGGGAAGACCTCCGGATTCTTCTGCAGGCGTTCCAGCAGAGCGGTGAAGCTGCTCTTGGGCAATAACTCCACGTCCTCGGCGAACATGGTGAACAGGCAGCGCTTGAGAAAGTGCGCCACCCGATCCACGGCGTAGCCATCCTGTTCCAGGGACTTCGCGAGCTTGGCGATCTCGGCGCTGACCTCCCGCGTTACCCGGGCGGCATGCTTGCTCGCGTCGAGCCGGTCCGGATCGACCCAGAGATTGCGCAGACGCGCCTGGATCTCCGTACGACGCAGATCCTCCAGGCGGATGCGGTGGTGACTCGGGTCTGGGTAGGGGACGTAGGTGCCCCCGGAGCGCGAGAACTCCGAGTAGAGTTCCATCGAACGGCCGACGTCGACCACGACGATGAACGGCGGTCGGCCCTCATCCGGCGGCAGGGCCCGGACGTATTTGTCGGCCTGGGCGTGCGCCTTGAGCATCGCCTTGTCCCAGCCCTTCGAATCGAGTTCCTTGCCGCTTTGCTTGGCTTCCAGTACGAAAGCCATGCGTCGATAGAGGTCGATGTACCCGAGGCTGACCGTGCCATCCGGTTGGCGGATGTGCACCTTGCGCTCGAAGACGTAGGCGTTCTCGCCCGTGTCGTCCCGGGCCGGCTCAGGTTCCGGCAGTTCGAGCAGTCGGCAAAGCTCGGTCAGAAACAGCTGGTAGTTCGCGCGCTCGGTGCCACCGGCACCCTCCCAACGGGTGATGAAGGCTTCGACCGAGGCTCGCGGCACCGCGGGTTCATGATCCATCATGGTGTCTGGTTAGGATTCTCTGGCCGTTCTGGCGGTTTTGCAGGAAAAGGGCCTTTTCGCTGGGCCCAAGGGATGCCCATGAACTCCGGGGCTTCTACCGGAGTGGTGGCGGGCAGATTACCATGAAGGCTTGAACATTCTGCCCGCCTGCGGGGCACCCGAGACCCGGCACTTCCGGATCGGGCACGATCGGGCTCTGCGAGCGGGGCATCCGCTGCGACGCCTGCCTGCAGCCCGAACAACGGATGCGAAGCGGGACGCGAGCTTCCGGGCTGTGACTGAGAAGGACATGACGATGCGCAATAGCGATGGACAGGCCGAGCAGGAGCGCGACTCCACTCAGGACGAAGATGCCGTGGAGCTGCTGCTGCAACCGCGCGAACTGGATCTCGGGGATTTCTCGGTGCGCCGGCTGCTGCCCACCGCGAAGCGCACCATGGTGGGCCCCTGGATCTTCTTCGATCACATGGGACCGGCCGATTTTTCGCCGGGGCAGGGCATCAACGTGCGTCCTCACCCGCACATCAACCTCGCCACCGTGACCTACCTCTTCGAAGGCGAGATTCTGCACCGCGATTCGTTGGGCAGCCTGCAGCCGATCGTACCTGGCGACATCAACCTCATGGTCGCCGGGTGTGGCATCGTGCATTCCGAACGCCAGCGGCCGGAGATTACCGCGAAGGCGCACCGGCTGCATGGCCTGCAGCTGTGGCTTGCGCTGCCCGATGCCGACGAGGAGATCGAACCGGCCTTCCATCATTACCCAGGTGCCGACATTCCCACCCGCACGATCGATGGCGTGCCGGTGCGGGTGATGATGGGTTCCGCGTATGGCGCGACCTCGCCAGTGAAGACCTTCGCCGACACCCTCTACGTGGAAGCGCACCTGAAGACAGGGCAACGCCTGGTTCTGCCCGAGACTGCAGAGCGCGCGCTGTATGTCGTCAGCGGCACGCTCAGACTCGGCGGTATGACGCTGCCCGAGCATTCGATGGCGATTCTGTCCGGGGCATCGAATCTTGTGGTCGAAGCCACGGCCGACTCGCGCATGGCCCTGATCGGCGGCGAACCGTTGGGCCAACGCTTCATCGACTGGAACTTCGTTTCGAGCCGGAAAGAACGCATCGAGCAGGCGAGAGCCGAATGGCGCGCAGGGCGCTATCCCCGGGTGCCCGGCGACGAGGAAGAGTTCATCCCGTTACCGGACTGACCGCAGGCGATCCAAACCGGGCTGGACAGCGGCATCGGTATCTTCAATCGCAACGACCATCAAGGCGGTATCAGGAATTGTGCAGCGCATGAAAACCGAAACTCTGCACCGCCGGGAGATCTGGAGCAGGTGGCTGCGCGTGTCGCATTGGACGCTGGCGCTGTCGACACTCGCACTGATGGCCACCGGCTGGCTGGTACGCCACACCCCGAGCGTGGCGCAGGCGGCCGCCGACTGGCACTACATCGCCGGCAGTATTTTCACACTCGGGCTCGCACTGCGGATCTGGGTAATGTTCAGCGACAGGCTTATGGGCCGCTGGCCGTTTCTGCTTGCGGATCCGGAGCCGAAAAAAATGCTGCAGATGCTGAAGTTTTACCTCTCCTTCGGCAAATCAACGCTGCCACGCTGGTACGCCCACAACCCCTTCTGGCTGCCCATTTACCTGATCTTGTTCGTGCTGATGGCCTTGATTGCCTTTACCGGTCATCTGCAGGGCGCATATCCGGTGGTCTTTGGGTTTTATCTCCCGTCGCTGCATGCCGGCATTGCCACGCTCATTTCACTGTTCGTGCTGGGACACGTCATCGCCGTCGTCATGCACGATCTCAAAGGCGGTGGCGACGACGTGTCCGCGATGATCAATGGCAAACGCCTGTTCGAAGTCAAACCGATCCCGGAGCAGGAGATCAGCGGCGTGCACAAAGTGTCCGTCGACAGCCTCAAGTCCGATCGAAAACAACCCACCGCACCAGGCGAGCCCAAAAACGATCAGGACGGCTAGAACGCCGAGTTATCCGGGGACAGTACACCGATAGCCCTGGCTACCCGGAATGAACACGAGGCAGCAGAGCCATCGCTTGTGATTCCCGCAGATCATGGCACCCGGGCCAGCGGCAGAGAAATGGGTGTACTGTCCCCGGAATAGCTCGCGCCGAGGGAAAAGGGGGTTTATGCTGCCTACGCTTCATGCACGGGACGACGGTTTCCGTACTTTTCGCAGCAGATGACACGCGGAGAAGAAAGAATAATGATGAACAGAAACGCGATATGGATGCTGTTGATCGTCCTATTGGCATTGGCGCCAGTCGTACAAGCCTGTGATCAGGCTGGGGCCGAAGACCATCCCCTGCTGCCGCGCTACGAGGGTTCTTGCCTGGCAAGGGCAAAAGTCGTGTCGTTCGATGAGTTCCGGCTCCCGCTAGGCCCTGTAGTGCGGAACGAAGAAGGAAAATGGGTGCCCGCTGAAGCGAGGCTACTGGAGGGCGCCTTTACCCGGCTGATCTATACCACTCCGGAAGGACGCTCGCCGCTGGAGGTTATGCGCAATTATCAGAATGGCCTGAGCAGCGCGGGTTTCGAAGAGATTTTTTCCTGCGTCGAGCGTGACTGCGGGCAACTCAGGCACAGCATGATTGACGCCATTTTCCCGAGCGACCAGCGCGAGAATGCCGATATGTACCTGACCAACTTCAGCCAGCAAACGCGCTTTGCAGCCTTTGGCAAACCAGATGGGTCAGCGCATATCGCCCTTCACGTAGGCTATTACAAAGAAAAATCGATCTTGACCGCCGTCGTGATGGAATCTGAGGTCATGGAAATGCGGCTCATTGATGCCGCGGAAATGAACCGAAGTCTCGCCGAAAGCGGTCGCATTGCCCTGCAAAATGTTTACTTCGAGTTTGCCAGTGCGCGCCTCACGCCTGAATCGGACCCGGCGCTATCAGAGATGGCCAAACTGCTCGAGGAAAACCCCGTGCTTGAGGTTTACGTCGTCGGTCATACCGACAATGTTGGGTCGATCGACGCCAACCTGGCTCTGTCGCGGGATCGCGCCGCGGCCGTCGTCGCAGCGCTTGAACAGCGTTTTGGATCAGAGAAAGGGCGTGCGATCCCTGCTGGCGTGGGATCCTACGCGCCGGTAGCCTCCAATGTGACCGAGGCCGGCCGCGCCGAGAATCGGCGAGTCGAGCTGGTTGTGCGCTGAAACATTGCCGAGCGAGCCTGCTGATACGATACGTCCGCGGTCACGGTTGGTTATCCGGGGACAGTGCACCGATAGCCCGGCTACCCGGAATGAACACGAGGCAGTAGAGCCATCGCTTGTGATTCGCGCAGATCACGGCACCCGGGCCAGCGGCCGAGAAGTGGGTGTACTGTCCCCGGAATGGATGGCTCTCCCCGGAATGGATGAGGATGCAGGTGAAACCGCTCACGCGCTATTTGCTGTTGCAGATTTTCGGCTGGGCCTCGGTTCTGCTGGTTGTGTTGCTGCTGCTGCGCTGGGGTTGGATCAACACGACTGCGGCCGTGGTTTTGGTCGTGCTCTGGCTGGTCAAGGATTTTCTGCTCTATCCGCTCTATCTCCCGGCGCTGACAGTGGAGTCGGCCGTCTCTCCAGGGGTTGAAGCCATGGTGGGCCGTGCCGGCCATTGTCGTACCGAAGTCAATGGCAGCGGTATGGTCGAGGTGCGGGGCGAGAGCTGGCTGGCACGCTCGGCGGATGGCACCCGGATTGCGCCGGGCTTGCGCGTTGAGGTGGTTGGGCACGACGGCATGATTCTTCAGGTTCGCGTTGTCGACCCGGCCACGGCCGCCAAGGCCTGACTTGATCGGACTCTCTGCTGCGCAGGCTCGGGAGCACAGACGTGCCTGCACAAATGACGCCCGCCTGATGCAGTACTGTAGAGGTCGGCATCAGCGCAGGGGGCTATGACCCATGAACGCCGATCTCGCCTTCGTCCTCCTGCTGCTTGCTGCTGCCATCGCGATGTTCGTGCGCAACCGCCCGCGCATGGATGTCGTCGCGCTGATGATGACCGGGGTGGTTCAACACGCTTCGGCAGGTACAGATTGAGCAAGTATTACCTGAACTCCCGAGTGGTTTCGGCCTGTAACCGGTTCCTCAGGAGCCACGCCACGCGAGGTCTGGCACGTGCAAAAAGCTCAGTTCTGTCAAGGGACGGACGCGAGTGCGCGTACACCGAGGTCGACACCCTCTGGACGTCGGTACAGAGCCTCGTCATGGCGGCTTTGGGTGCAGCTTACCTATGAACTGTCCTGAGCCTGATCCGGAGGGGCGGTGTACGACCCGACCCAGCCAGCCGCATCGGGAATTGCAGTGCCCGAAAGTTGGCCGACAACGGGCGGTTACGTCCGGCAAGTAGAAAAAGGCGCCGGGGTGTCACGCGGAGCCGCCGGGGAAGCGAACGCGCCTGCCCCGAAGGCGCCGGCACTTCGCGGCTTGCGAGTCCCGGCAATACAAGCCAAAATACACACACATAAGTACACACCCAGAGGTACCTCATGGGGACACTGACCACCCGCGTGTTCAACAACGGCAACAGTCAGGCGGTTCGCATTCCCGCCGAGTTCCGGCTGGACACCGATCGTGTGAGCATCTCCCGCAAAGAAGACGGCGATCTCGTGATTCATCCACTGCCCGCGCAGCGTGGCAAGGCACTGATGCAGACGTTACAGGCGCTGAGCGACATCGATGACGCCTTCGTTGCCGCGCTGGAGGCCGAACAGGGTTCTTCCTTGCCGATGCAGGAGCGTGAAGTCCTGTGACCTACTTGTTTGACACCAACATCCTGATCTACTTGATCAAGAATCGGCCGCCCGGCATTGGACGGCGCATTGATGAGTTACCCGCTGCCGATGAACTGTGCATGTCCTTTGTCACATGGGCCGAATTGCTCAAAGGGGCCGAGCGAAGCACGCGCAAAGCCGAGGTCGTTCGCCGGCTTGAAGCCCTCGCACGGCAGGTGCCGGTGCGTTACCCGGCCGGACCAGGCATCTGCCGTCACTATGCAGAGCAGGCCACACGTCTCAAAGATAGCGGTACCCCCATCGGCGCCAACGATCTATGGATCGCGTGCCACGCACTGGCGGAAGACGCCACTATCGTAACCCACAATACCCGCGAGTTTAGCCGCATCGGCGGCCTGAGAATCGAGGACTGGGCGGCATCGGCCGAGACTTGATCTCCAGAAGCCTCCGGAGTCATCCCGGGGCGGGGCAGTACACCGCCCTCAGGCGCAATGCGAAATGACTCACCGGCCTCGCGATCCGCAGGACATCCCACTGCGGACCCTCAGGCGGTAGGGGTGGGTGGCGCCTCAGGACACTAGTGGGCCATGCAGAGGATTTGATGGCATTTTTGATGGTTGTGCTCAAGATGGTTGGATGGGTCGCCTTGGTTGCGGGGTTGACGGGGGTCGCGATGGGACTGTGGACGAACGCGCGGGATGCACGTAACACGCAGATGGTCTGGGACGCGTTACTGGATCAGCGCGAACCCGCGCCTGGCTCCTATGATCCCGCCATGGTCGCCGACCTGCCCGAGATCGGGCAGCGCTATTTCGCCCGCGCCATCGCGCCAGGCACGCCACTGCACAGGGTGGTACGGGTGGAGATGGAAGGCTCGCTGATCCTGAACGGCCGCGAGTTGCCCATGCGTGCCGACCAGATCCTCGCACCGCCGCACGGTTTCGTATGGCGCGCACGTGCCGGCTCGGGGTTGATCCGCTTCTCCGGTTCGGATGGCTATTGGAACGGTCATACGAGCTGGACCCGGTTCTGGTTGTGGGGTGTTCTGCCGGTCGCACGGTTCGCCGACACCGAGGACCACGCCCGCGCCGCCGCGGCGCGGATGGTGATGGAGACCGTTTGGGCACCGGCCGCGCTGTTGCCGGAGTCGGGGGCGGTCTGGACGCAGACGGGCGCGGATCAGGCGGAGGTCCGGTTCCCGGAGGTGTCCGGCGTCGAACCGATTCATCTGACCCTCGATGCCGCCGGCCGGGTCCTGGAGATGACCACGCTACGCTGGTCGGACGCCAATCCGGACAAGAGTTATCGCCTGCAACCCTTTGGCGGTCGGACGCTGGCCGATGCCACCTATCAGGGCTTCACCATCCCCACCGCGATGGAGATCGGCAATCTTTACGGGACCCCCGAGTACGCTCCGTTCTTTCGCGCTCGCCTCACCGGGGTTGAGTACTGAAACAGCCGTGAGCTGCAGGTGGCTCCATCCTCCCCGCAACCGCAATGGTCAGCGCAAACTTCGGGTCGGCGCAACACAAGCCATTGCTCGTCGCGACGATGCAGCATTCTTTTGGAAGTAATAAAAATATATTAATTAATGCGTTAAAGAGGATATCTTAAGTCACTTGTTTTCTCGTTTCATCCATTCGGATGGCTCCAGGGCGTCCACGGGAACGGGCGTTCATCGGCTGCGCCGGTGAGAAACCGGGACGTGACCGCCAACCAATGCGCGATGCCCTGACCGAAACGGGCGATGCCCGGATTGCGTTCCCTGGCAAACAGCATCCAGAAAAACTGGAGGATCGCACACACGCCGAGTATGGTCTGGGCGAGATTCACCAGAAGCACGAGGATGAGCATGATCAGGCCGTGCAGCCAGAGGTTGTTCGGTTTCGGCAGGGAAGTTTGCTCGGGTGAGGCCATCAGGGCGCTCCTTCCGTATGGGTTGCGGTTCGGGTGTGCAGAAAAGCGACGACGGGTCCTGATCCACTGCAGCGACGCATCGCTACGGAAAAGCGAAAATCTGACGCTTCCAGCGTGCGGATCCTTGGGAGACTTTCCATGCCAATCCAGTCACGTTCGATACTTCCGGTCAGGATACCGTCATTGGCGCTGGTCGCGTTCGTCGGGATCACCTTCCTGATCACCTGGGGGCTGATCGGGGTCTACATCGTCTTTCCCGATACCGCTGTGGCCTGGTTCGGCGAGATCAGCGGTTCGCATCCGTTCTTTTTCCTCGCGACGTGGTCGCCCGGGATCGCCGCCTTCGTGATCGTGTTCTTCTACTCGGGCGGGTCCGGCATCCGGGCTTTTCTGTCCCGGCTTTTGCTCTGGCGATGCCCGGCGGGGTGGGTGACGTTCATCCTGATCGGACTGCCGCTCGTCTTTGTGGCCGGATCGCTGCTCAAGGGGGGTCCGATACTCGCGCCGCTGCCGCCCGAGGGCATTGGGTTGGTCGTGGCGGTCCTGTTCATGATGCTCTTTCTCGGGCCGATCGAGGAGTTCGGCTGGCGCGGCGTGGCGCAGCCCCTGCTTCAGCGTCATATGGCGCCGATCTGGGCCGGGTTGCTGATCGGCGCCACCTGGGGACTGTGGCACCTGCCAGCGTTCTTCCTGGCCAGTACCGTATTCGCTGACTGGAATTTTCTCCCGTTCTTCGTCGGCAACGTGGTTCTGGCGGTGCTGGTGACACCGATCTTCAACCAGGCGCGCGGCAGCCTGCTCTGGCCGATGCTGTTCCACTGGCAGCTCATCAATCCGTTCTGGCCGGATGCGCAGCCCTGGGACACCTGGATCCTGGTCGCCGTGGCGGTCATCGTCGTGTGGTGGAACCGTGACACCCTGTTCAGTCGAGAACACGCAGTGACCGAGGTTATACCGGCGCGTGAGGGCTCAGCGCCCAGATCGCCAGCCTAGTTGCATGTGCATCACCTCGCTGCCGCCTGCGTGGTCGGCGGGCCCGTTCTCGCACTGGTGCGCGAGCAAACCGGTCCACTCCGTTGGATAGCGTACGGACGATGACCGGGACCGGGTGTAAGGATGGGCCTCAATCGCCAGAACGGCGTCCGGATAGGCACGGGACCAGCGGCGTGCGCTCTCGGGGTCATCCACCTCGATACCCAGGCGCCTCTCCATAGTTGGCTCCGGGCGGTAGCCGCAGCGTTTCCGAAGCATCACAGCATGGGCGCAGGCTGCCGGTTCCCCCGCGTGTGGCGCTGATACGGTCAAACGCAGGAACGACGAAGGACGCCGCTGTGATCAGCGAGACGGGCCGCAAGGACAGCGGCAGTGCCCCTCAAAAGGGGGTAGCAAGCCGGGTACGCCGGCACGAGCCGCGCTTGGCGCGGGATTTCACTGCAGTGAACATGCAAGCAAGACCTCAAGGAGGTTGGTAATGAAAGAACGTTTCAATTCCCGAATGATCGGTACCACGCTGGCCGCTGCCGCCATGGCATCCGTTTTGGTGCTGGGTGTGGCTCCGGCCGAAGAGCGGCAGCAGGGCGCGGGCTATGGACCGGGTTCCGCGATGGGCCAGCAGGGCCCGTACGGCACCGGCATGGGCGCCCACCCCGGCGGTCGAATGATGCAGCAGGGTCCCGGTTACCCCCAGATGCCGCAGTTCGATCCGGAGAACCTGCCCGAAGACATGCCGGAAGAGATGCGCGAGCACATCAAGGCCCAGCATGCGGAACGGCAGGAGCGCATGGAAATGATGGAAGCGATGCGCGAAGGGCACCAGAAGGCCATGGAGGCCGGCCGTGCGGCGTACGAGGAAGAGATGGAGCGCTACCACGAGCAGCGCAAGGAGATGAAGCAAAAGGCCGGTGAGCCGGTGGAACCAGACGGCGATGCCGGCGGGCCATCCGACGGTCAGTGATCGCCAGACCCCTGGACCTCCGGTACGCCGGAGGTCCAGCGGTCGCCATCGGAGTTCCGGTCTTCTCGTGGATAGTGAATACCGGGCGCTGACAGTGCCGGAACGCGGAATCATCCGCCAGCGACGAGATTCAATCGCCGTTGCTGACGAGAACGTCAGGGGATCGCGGCAATCGTCAGGAAGGCGCCGAAAATAACCAGGTGGAGTCCACCCTGCAGGACCGTCGTACGCCCCATGGCCAGGGAAAGGGTCGCGACGAAAAGCGACAACAGCAGCAACACGATGTGCTCTGCCTCCAGCCCCAGAGTCAGTGGTTGGCCCAGCGCAATCGACAGCATGGCCACCAGGGGGATGGTCAGACAGATACTGGCCAGTGCCGATCCGAGCGCCAGGTTGAGGGCGGTCTGAAGGCGGTTGGCGAGCGCGGCGCGCAGCGCGGCGGTTCCCTCGGGCAGGAGGACGGTCATCGCGATCACCACTCCGACCAGAGCAGCGGGCAGCCCGGCCTGGGCAACCGCATGTTCGACGGTCGGCGCCAGGGTCTCGGCCAGCACCACCACGGCCAGGAGTGCGATCGGCAGCAGGATGAGCGCCGCACCCATCTCTCGCCGCCTCGGCTTGCGATCCGCGAGTTCCTGCAGCCGCGGGTCACTGAAATCGCCGCGGTGGCGCACCATCTGCACATACAGGAACAGGCCGTAGAGCGCCAAGGACACGAAGGCCACGAACACCAATTGCGGGGTGGCGTAAACGGGGCCCGGCACCGCTAACGTGAAATTTGGCAAAACCAGGGCCAGCACGGAGACGGTGGCCAGCACGGCGAGGGCGGCTACTGCGCCTCGTGCAATGAATTCCTGTTCGCGGAAGCGGATGCCCCCGATCAACAGGCACAACCCGACAATCCCGTTCAGCACGATCATGATCGCCGCGAAGACCGTGTCGCGAGCGATTTCGCTGGTTCCTGCCGGCGCGTTGAGCAGCACCGAGACAATGAGAGCGGCCTCGATGATCGTTACGGCAATAGCAAGAAGAATGGCGCCGTAGGGGTCGCCCAGGCGCTTCGCAATGGTTTCAGCGTGATGCACGGCCGCGAGGACCGTGGCGAAGAGCAGAATGGCCACAAGCGGCACGAGTAGCCCCGGCACAAGCCCTGGCCAGAAGACCAGGAAAGCCGCGGCACCGGCGAGGGACAGCACCGGCACCAGTGCGGACCAAAGCGGGGCCGGGAGGTGTTTCAGTACGCCGCTCACTGAGCCAGTGCCTCTTCGAACATCACCGCTCCACCGGATAGAATGGTTGCACTGGCATGACAGGGCCGAGTGACGGGTCTCCCGACCGATCTGGAACGGCCGACGCGGGCCGATTGTCGCAGGGGGGAGCGCGACAGGCAACGGCCGCCCATGACCGAGTGCGCCGTGCGGAGCGCGCGTTGCCCGATCGCTTCGCCTCAGGCGCCGGAGCTGCGTTGGGCACGTTTGAAATAGGGTGGCTATTCCCGCACGTGCCCGCCTGGCTCCGGGCCTCCGGTGACGGATCGCGTGCCCGGGTTACACACGGCTCGCCGTTTCCCCGTTGCGCCGGTTGCGCCGGGGTTCGTCCCGGGTCTCGTGTCGCTCGATCTTTTTATGGTTGGGGAGCGTGCGAAGGCCGGTGGCCGTGGTGATCCGGGTGATCGTGGTGACCGGCCCCGTCGTCCGAGCGCTGTACGCGCGCCTCGATGCGCAGATCCTCGAATCCCTCGAGGTGAAGGGTGAGCGGCACGCGCTGCTCTTCCTGAAGGGGCTCCACCAGGTCGATCAGCATCACGTGGAGACCACCCGGTTTGAGTTCCACGTCCCCGCCTGCGGGGATGACGATGGACGCCACTTCCCGCATGCGCATCACTCCGGCAGCGTCCTGCACGTGGTCGTGGAGTTCGGCCACGCGGGCGACCGGTGTTTCCGCGCCGACGATCTGCAGGTCGGCGTCGGTGAGGTTCCGGATTTTCATGTAGGCCGCGGTGTTCGGCTGGGACGGGGGCAGATGCCGCACCCAGGCCTGCGAAACCAGTTCGACCCCGGGCGGGCAGTCGCACTCGGCACCCTCGGAGGCGTGGTGGCCGGACGCCTGCTGGGCGGTCACCGCGGGGGCGCCGACAAGGCACAGCACCAGCGCCAACGATGCGAACGCGTGGATGGATCTGGAAACGGGACGGTGAGGCAGATACATCTCTGAACTCCTGACAAGCTGATTTGCGAATCGACCGACGGGGGCGTTGGGAGACTGTGGCCGGATTGTACCGCGCCGCCGCGCTCCGGTAGGCAGAGTCCGAAGGTGCTAGAGTCAAGGTGGGGAACCAAACACGGAGGTCGGTATGCTCCAGTGGGCCTTGATTTTTTTGATCATCGCAATTGTCGCAGGAGTTCTTGGCCTGAGCGGGATCGCCGGAGTGGCGACCAATATCGCCTGGATCCTGTTCGTGGTCGGTCTGGTGCTTGCGCTCGTGTTTCTTGTCAGCGGCCACCGGCCCCGGGTCTGAAATCCCGTCCCTCGATCCCGGGACGCATTCCGATCCCGTGATCTTCACTCCAATGCGCTGCGCGATGGGCGCGGAGCCACCGCGAACAGCGGTAGTGACTACTTCTCGGAAGGAGGGCGCTGATGAGCCCGGTTCGCATTCTCGGTATCGTTTTGTTGGTGGTGGGTATCGTCGTACTGTATTTCGGCTGGCAGGCTTCCGAAGCGGTCATGGAGCAGGCACACGAGGCCCTGACCGGCCGTTATACCGATGAAACGATGTGGTACTTCATTGGCGGCGGTGTGGCGGTGGTCGCGGGGTTGCTCCTCACGCTGTTCGGCGCGCGTCGATAGGATTTCTGCTACCCCGGCCCAAGCCAGCCTGCGGCCGACGCGTGACTCATCGCGATTCCAGTTCCGCGCGTTGATTCGTTCGCGCCGCTGCGCGCGGCTGTGCAGAGAGGAAACGCCTGTCCTGATCCGTCCGGTGCTCGGTTGGCCCACTGGCCGTTGGCGAACGGATTCTCGCCCGCCGGATACGTCCGGCCAGACCGTGCACCGGATCTTCCCCGTGATCGGCTGGTCGCACGAATGGACATGATCATCACGCCGCCGAACGACTCGCCCGAGGCCAGCCTCTGAAACCTTCTGCCCGTAACCTGCCCCTGGAACATCGATGAAGGGTCCCGACGATCGTTCGGTTCAACGTCCGGCGGGCCGGGACCTGCGAGTGCTTGTGCCGCTGGCGGGTTTCGTTCGCCCCTATCTGCGCACCGTGCTGCTGGGTGCGCTTGCGCTGGTTCTCGGCGCCGGGGCCATCCTGGCATTCGGTTTCGTGCTCCGCCTTCTGGTGGACGCCGGGATCAGCGAGCAGGATCCCGCCGCGCTGAACCGAGCCTTGCTGGGTCTGCTGGTTGCGGTTGCGGTGATGGCGGCGGGTGCGGGTCTGCGCATCTACCTGGTTACCTGGCTGGGCGAACGCGTCGTCGCCGATCTGCGCGAGGCGGTCTTCGCGAACGTGATCGAGATGGATCCCGGCTTTTTCGAGCGCACGCGCACCGGCGAGGTGATCTCGCGGCTCACCGCGGACACCACCCTGATCCAGGTGGTGGTGGGCAGTACGCTGGCCATCGCCGCGCGGAACCTGCTCCTGATCGTCGGTGGACTCCTCCTGATGTTCCTGACCAGCCCGATGCTGACGGCCTGGCTGCTGCTGGGTCTGCCCGTCGTCGCACTGCCGGTGTGGTCCCTGGGCCGCCGGGTACGCAGGCTCTCGCGCGAGACCCAGGACCGGGTCGCAGCGGTGGGCGGGCGTGTCGACGAGAGTCTGTATGCGATCCAGACCGTGCAGTCGCACGTGCAGGAAGGGGCCGAGCGCGCGCGATATGCCCGTGCCGTGGAGGCGGCCTTCGGTGCGGCCATCCGCCGTGCGGCGGTAACGGGACTGTTGGCGGCGTCCGTGATCTTTCTGATGTTCATGCTGATCACCGGCGTGCTCTGGATCGGGGGGCACAATGTCCTTGAGGGCAAGATCACGCCGGGGGAACTCGCGGCATTCCTGTTCTACGCGGTGCTGGTCGCCGGCTCCGTGGCGGCCCTCAGCGAGGTCGCCAACGAACTGCTGCGCGCGGCGGGCGCGGCCGAGCGGCTGCTGGACCTGCTGCAGACGCGCTCGGGGCCGCCCCTGCCACGGCACCCGACGCGCCTACCCGAACCCTCCAGGGGGGCTATCCGCTTCGAGGGCGTCCGGTTTGCCTACCCGACGCGCCCACAGCCCCCGGCCCTGCAGGGTATCGACCTGGAGGTTCCGGCAGGTGCCTCGGTGGCACTGGTCGGACCTTCCGGGGCTGGCAAGACGACCCTGTTTCAGTTGCTGCTGCGGTTTTACGATCCCGACGTGGGCTCGATTCGAATCGATGGGGTCGATATCCGTGATGTGGAAACGGCGGCGTTGCGGGGACGGATCGCACTGGTGCCACAGCAGCCGGTGCTCTTTGCGGCCAGTATCCGCGAGAACATCGCCTACGGTGCGCCGGGCGCGTCGGAAACCGACATCCGGGCGGCCGCGGAGGCGGCGTATGCCATGGACTTCATCGCCGCGTTGCCGGAGGGACTGGATACGCATCTGGGCGAGCGCGGCGTGCGGCTCTCGGGGGGGCAGCGCGCCCGGATCGCACTGGCGCGCGCGATCCTGAGAGACCCGGCGATCCTGCTGCTGGACGAGGCCACCAGCGCCCTGGATGCGGAGAGCGAGCGCCTGGTGCAGGCAGCACTGCAGCGCATCAGCCGCGGCCGAACCACGCTGACCATCGCGCATCGTCTGGCGACGGTGCAGGCGGCCGACCGCATCGTGGTACTCGATCGCGGAAGGATCGTGGCCCAGGGATCGCACGCCCAGTTGCTGGAAGAGGGCGGCATGTACGCACGCCTGGCCTCACTGCAGTTCACATCGGCTTGACCCGCTCCGGCGGGCTCAGTCCCGATGCTCCGCTACTCGTTCGCAGAGCCCCTGTTACGATGATTGACATCATGCAACCTCTGCCGTGCCAGCGCCCCCAGTAACAGAAGTCCCGCGAGCAAGAACAATGGCAGAAGCGTGCCCGGATCCAGGGCATCTCCCGTCTCGATGGCTTCCACCGCACCGTGGACCGCGGTCGCATATACACCCCACTTCACAGCCAGACCCAGTATCGCAGCCAACAGGAAGGGACCCAGCGGCAGCCCCAAAATCCCGCCGGCATGATTGACGAACGAGTGCGGGAAGCCGGGCAGCACGCGCAGTGCGATTTGGGTCAAAAGGTCATGGCGGCGCTCGAGGAGTTGCGCCAGTCGCTCGGCCTTCTTTCCGGGCGACCAGCGTTTTCCAAGACGATGCGAAAAATGATGCGCACCGTATGCACCGACGACGCTGCCAACCAGTAGAATCGGCACCGAGACGAATGGGGTGTGGAACGGCGCAATCACCCAGAATACAAGACTCCCGGGCAATGCGAAGGTGAACAGCAACGCCATCAGCCCCACTGCCGCGACGATGACCACCGGACGATCCGCGATCTGTTCGCCCCATTCAAGGAACCGCGAGAGTTCCCGGCTGTACCAGAAGGCGAGGACGAGGCCCGTGAGAATCAGCAGTCCAATGAGTAGCGCGGCCCAGTGGTGACGCAGCCAAGCCGCGGCGATTCGCATTACGGGTTCGCAGGGCTCAATAGCTGCATGCGCGGCCGCGCGATCATCGTCTCTTCGTTCTCCAACGTGAATCGCGGTGTTGCATCCAGCACCGGGCGGTCACTGGCGGCCGTCAATTGGAGCGGCTCCGGGTTTGGTATGCGGCGAGAAGCAGGGCAAGGGCGCAGGAAGCCATGCGCGTGAGGGCATCGTCGGCGCGGCTGGTGAGGATGATCGGGACGCGGGCGCCGACGACGACACCGGCACCGGTTGCGTCGGCGAGGTAGGTCAGCTGCTTGACCAGCATGTTCGCGGACTCGACGTCCGGGGCGACCAGGATGTCGGCCCGGCCGGCGACCTCGGAGTCGATGCCCTTGGCGTGAGCGGCCGTCTCGGAGATCGCATTGTCGAAGGCCAGCGGTCCGTCGATGAGGCCGCCCTGAATCTGACCCCGCTGGGCCATCTTGCACAGTGCCGCGGCTTCCAGCGTCGATGCGATCCGCGGATTGACCGTCTCGATCGCGGACAGGATCGCCACCCGCGGTTTTTCGATGTTCACCGCGTGCGCGAGTTCGATCGCGTTGCGGACGATGTCGGCCTTGTCTTCGAGCGACGGGTAGATGTTGATCGCCGCGTCGGTGATGAACAGGGGACGGGGATAGGTGGGGACGTCGAAGGCCATGACGTGACTCAGGCGGCGCTCGGTGCGCAGACCCTTTTCCTTGTGCAGCGTCGCGCGCAGCAGTTCGTCCGTGTGCAGGCTGCCCTTCATCAGCGCGCCGACCTCACCTTCACGCGCCAGCGCGACCGACCGTTCCGCCGCTTCGTGGCTGTGCTTCGTCGAGACCAGCCGGAATTCCGAGATATCGACCTCCGCGTCTTGCGCAGCCTGCCGTATGCGCTTTTCGGGGCCGACCAGGACGGGAATGATCAGTCCCTTGCGGGCGGCCTGGATCGCGCCCTCCAGCGAGTACGAATCGACGGGATGCACCACAGCGGTAACGAGTGGCTCAGGACTGGAAGCCGCCTCCAGAAGTTCGTGCAGATGGGCGCGCTCGGCCATGCGCACCCGCGGCATCACGGTTCGCTGCCTTTTCACCTTGGTGCCGGGTGCGATGACTTCGGCGTTGCCCTCGATGACGGTCTTGCCCTGCTGGTTGCGACACAGGCAGTGAAAGACGATGCGCTTCTTTTCGTCGTTCTTCTCCGTGGCCTCCACCGTGACTGTGAGCACGTCGCCGAGCACCACGGGTGCCTTGAAGCGCAATGTCTGCCCCAGGTAGATCGTTCCGGGACCCGGCAGCTCCGTGCCGAGCAGCGTCGAGATCAGCGCGCCGCCCCACATGCCGTGGGCGATGATCTCCTGGAAGCGGCTGCTCTTCGCGAAATCCTCATCGACATGGGCGGGATTCACGTCTCCCGACATCACCGCGAAGAGCTTGATGTCGTCCATGGTCAGACGGCGTTCCAGCGTTGCGGTATCGCCGACCTCGATCTCGTCGTAGGTGCGGTTCTCGATGTAGGTATCGGAGGGAGGCATGGTTCAGGCCCTGATGTTCAGGCCGCCGTCCACGTAGGTGGTCACGCCGGTCATCGAGCGGGAGGCGTCGCTGACGAGGAAGCGGGCGGTCGCGCCGACGTCGTCGATCGTCACCAGGCGCCGGGTGGGTGCGCGTTCCTCCGCATGCCGGAGAAGCTGGTCGAACTCCTGTATGCCCGACGCGGCCCGCGTGGCGATGGGCCCCGGCGAGATCGCGTGCACCCGGATGCCGGCGGGTCCGAGTTCCTCGGCCATGTACCGAACCGAGGCTTCCAGCGCCGCCTTCACGGGGCCCATGATGCCGTAGTGGTCCACGACCTTTTCGGCGCCGTGGTAACTCATCGTGATCAGGCAACCGCCGTCCTTCATCAACGGCTCCGCGAGACGGGCCATGCGCATGAACGAATGGCAGGAGATGTCCATCGCGAGCAGGAAGCCATCGCGGCTGGAATCGACCACGCGCCCGTGCAGATCATCGCGGGGCGCGAACGCCATCGAGTGGATCACGAAGTCGAGCCGCTGCCAGCGTTCCGACGCCGCCTGGAACAGCGCTTCCATTTGTTTTTCTTCGCGCACGTCGCAGAGGATCAGCGGGGGATCGCCAAGCTGTTCCGCCAGCGGGCGCACGTGGGGCTCGCCTTTCGGATGCCCGTAGCTGAGGATCAGGTCGGCCCCCGCTGCATGCAAGGCACGGGCACAGCCGAAGGCGATGCTGTTTTCATTGGCGAGGCCGGTGATGATGCCGGTCCTGCCTTCGAGGGAAGTCTCGGTCATCGGAAGCCTCTGTGGCATGGGTCGAGACGGAGCGCCGGGGGCAGGCCGGTTTCGTGCCACCCGCCCGACATCAGGAGTCTAGCAGCGGTGCCTGGCGGTTGCTTCGCGACGCACTGCGGCTCGGGAACCGGTTCCCTCGGGGAAACCGGGCTTGATCCCGTTCCCTTTGGGACGGCCTTTTCGCCGCAAGGGTCAGTATTGCACCACCGTCGGATCGAGACTGCGCCACAGGTACCAGGTCGCGACGGTGCGCCAGGGTGCGTGGTGTTCGCCGTGTTGATGGAGTCGCCGCGGCGTCGGTCTGTCGTTATCGAAGTAGTGCACGGCGACCGCCTTCTGGAGGCCGATATCGTCAACAGGCCAGACATTGGGGCGCATCAGGTTGAAAATCAGAAACATCTCGGCGGTCCAGCGGCCGATGCCTCGCACGTCGACGAGTTCGGCGATGATCGCTTCGTCGGTCATGTGCTCCCAGCGCGACGGCTGAACGCGGTCATCGAGGAAGTGACCCGCCAGATCCCGCATGTACTCAGCCTTTCGGCGCGACAGGCCGCAAGCGGCCAGGGCATCGAGTTCGAGCGTCACGACGTGTTCCGGCTGGAAGATCCGTACGAAGTCGCTGAGGCGCGCCCAGACGGTATCGGCCGCCTTCACCGAGATCTGCTGGCCCACGATCGCGCGCGCCAGCGTTTGGAACGGATCCCCGCGGGTGGTCAGCGCCACGCCCGGGTACCGCGCAATCAGAGTGGCCATCACCGGATCGTTGGCCGCGAGTTCAGCGCAGGCGCGATCCCAGTACTCGGGTATTGTCATCGTGGTTCGCCGATGAGGGAAGCGCATCAGCGTGTCCCGGCAGGTGCCGGGTATCACGACTGGCGGCGCACCCCGGTATCAGTGGAAGAAGACCATGTCCTCCATCATCGGGGCGAATACCCGATAGTAGGGTGGCAGGCGGGCCAGGTGCGCCAGTACGCCTTCGTCATGGATCTTTCTGAGCGCCGGATTCACGCCGGTCAGCGCCAGGCCGAAGGTCAGGGTGTCGGGACTTTCCCATTCCATGTGCACCAGGTATTCCTTTGGCCCGCTGCTCGGAATCGGCGGCCCCGTATAGTCCTTGCCGAATTCCCCGTAGTTGGTTTGACGCGACTTCGGCGGGTTGGCACCAAGCGTCTGCATCGATTCCCAGAAGGCCGGCGGAGAAAGCTGGAAGGTGCTCAGGGCCGACTCGCCCTGCTTTTCGAGAATCATCCAGCCGATCATGCCGGGCGCGCTTTCCTTCAGCTTTTCCAGAGTGCGGAGGGTGCCCTCGAGGAACGCTTCCTCCTTGCCCTCCAGCACGAAGTGCTCGCCGAGCGCGACCAGTCTTTTCATGGCCAGGCGGACCTTCGGGACCGGTTTCTGCTGCGCGAATGCGGCGCCCATCAACTGCGGGACGTCCGTGAGCCCGACCAGTCGAGGCATGTCAGCCTCGACAATGGTGTAGACCGGTTCGCTGGGACCATCGACGACCATGTCGAGGCACCCGCCGCAGAGTTCGAAGATCCGGTCGAACTGTTCGTAGTGCATGCGTTCATGCGCCTCGGCGTTATCCCAGACCGTGTACTGCCAGAGGTTGAGCGGATTGAGCCTCAGGTTGGTCGGCGACTCCATGACCGCCTCCAGACTGTCCGCAGTCACCACCTGTGCGGCGCCGTAGCGCCCGGCCAGCGGGTGTGTTCCGGTTTGCAGAAACGCATGGAAGCCCAGAAAGCCGGGCTCGTTGGCCGTGGTCAGGCAGACCTTCGGTCCGATTTTCGACATCTTCTCGAACGAACTCGGGTCGTTCACCACTGCGGACTTGTTGATGGCCAGGGCCGCGCCTTTCTTGATTCCCTGAATCATGACGGGTGTCTCCTGTTTGCGGGTTGTGAAGGGTGACGCCGGTAGGCCTGCGGGCAGTTCGGGTGCGGTCCCGAGGCGATCAGCGTTCAGGCCTTTCTGGCAGCGTCCGTTTGCGGAACCGGCCGACCGAATGGGCCACCCCGAATTCTGCTCGTCGCGCCGGATCTGTAACCATACGACTTCACCCTACCTAGATAGGCCACCTGATTCGAGTATGGTTCACTACCTGCGGGCTGGGTAGAGAATCGAAGCAGGCGGGGGTGGATCCCGCTTTCCGGTCCGCGCCGGCTCAGAACAGCACGTTGATCACCAGCAACGCGATCACGAGATAGAACAGTGTGAGCAGACCTCCGGCGCGAAGAAAATCGACCACGCGGTATCCGCCTGGTTCGAGGATGAGCGCATTGACCTGATGGGTCGGAAGCAGGAACGCGTTGGACGCGGCGATGGCGACGATCAGTGCGAAGACCCGCGGATCGGCATCGACCCCGTTCGACTGCGCGACCATCGCGAAGCTCACCGACAGCGGTACCAGCAATACGGTGGCGCCGATGTTGGAAATGAACAGCGTGAAAAACGTGACGAGCAGGAAAAGGGCGGCCTGCATCATCCAGACAGGGACGTCGCCCATCCGCTGCATGCCGCTGACCGCAATCCACTCGGCCGCCCCCGACTGCTGGGCCGCAAGTCCCAGGGGGATGAGGCCGGCCAGCAGGAAAACCGTTTTCCAGCTCACCGCGCGATACGCGTCGTCCATGCTCAGCACCCCGGAGAGCACCATCCCGAGCGCGCCCCCCAGTAGTGCCAGTGCCAGCGGCAGGTCCGCGAAGAGGACGAGCCCGAGGGCCAGCGCCAGCGACGCGACGGCATGCCAGAGTTTGCACGGCGCCTCGGTCCTTTTCGGTTTCGGGTAGCGGCTGGTCATCACGATGAAATCCCGATCGTCCTCGAGATCCATCAGGCGTTCCCAGCGCGTATGCACGACCAGCGTGTCGCCTGCCTGAAACTCGACGTTGCCGAGGTCCTCGCGAAGGAGGTCGTCCCCCCGCTGGATCCGGAGTACCGTCAGGCCGTAGCTCCGCCGCATTTGCAGGTCCCCGATGCTCTCCCCGATGAGCGACGACCCGGGCGGGATGATCAGTTCCGCGATGCCTGCATGCCGGGGTGACATGCTGCGGGCAAACTTGTCGAGGCGGTCGCGGAGTTCGAGATGGTCCCGGTCACCGGCGGTTTCGATCTGCTCGATGGGTCCGAGGATCGCGAGCTGGCCGCCGCCCGCGATTTCGGCGCCCCTGGGGGGCTCGATCCGAATTTCGTCGCCGTCATCGAGGCCGATCACGAATACACCGTATTCCTTCTCGAAGTCCGCGACCGGGGTGCCGTCGAGTCGGCTGTCGGCACCCACACGAATTTCGCGAACGGCGAATTCGATGCCGTAGAGATCCTTGAAGTAATCCGATGTGCTGCGCGCCCGGGATTCATCGCGCGAGGATTCCGGGGGCGCAGGCAGAACCCACCGGCCCAGAAGCCAGAAATAGACGATGACCGTCGTCAGCAGCGCCAGTCCGATCGGAGTCACGTCGAAAAGCCCGAAGTCCTCGAGGTCGGAGGGCATCAGATCGTTGAGCAGGATCAGCGGGCTGGACGCGACCAGCGTCAGCGTGCCGCCGGCGATCGCCGCGAAGCCCATCGGCATCAGCAGGCGCGACCTTGCGATTCCGACATCGCCGGCGATGCGGTTCAGCACGGGCATGAACAGCGCCGCGGCGCCGATGTTCTGCATGAAGCTCGTGATCAGCCCGACGGATCCCGAGATGACCGCCATCACCCGGCGCTCGGTGCGGCCGGCAATGCGGAGGATCATCTTCGCGACCTCGGTCATCACGCCGGCACGGTCCAGTCCGGCGCCGATGATCATCACCGCAATGATGGCGACCACCGCGTTCGATGAGAGACCGGAAAAGAGTTCGTCGGCATCCAGGATCGGTTCGATCCCGGGTATCAATCCGACCAGGCCGATCAGGAACAGGATCAGGAGGGCCCCGATGTCGACGCGGACGATTTCGGTCACGAACAGTGCGACGGTCAGCCCCAGCAGGCCGAATACGATCAGTATTTCCGGTGTCAGCTCGATGGTGTCCATGTTCGGAAATCAGACGTATGTTCCGCTCCGTAATGGGCTTCGCGCCAGGGAGGGGTTTTCCCCGTCAACGCCGAGCAGTTTACGCGCGTGGACAGCGTCCCGGCGAGCCGGTCGGCCCCGGTGCCGCACTGCCCGGCAGCCACGGATCGTGTGGCAGCCGGTTCATGTCCGCGCTTCGCGAACCCCGCAGGTTGCTGCCCGGGCGGAAAATTGATCGCGGGTGGTGACGACAGGTCGATACGGCAATACCGCCGGTTGGTGTGCTCGAGTGTGCGTCGTTTCGCGTCGGTGCAGAGGCTCGCGTCGCGAGGCCGGTCGCCGGTGGTACTGGGCGGCGGCTCCCGTTTTTCCATCATGGCCACCGAGCATTGCGATTCCGGTAAGCTGATGGATCGAATCTCCGGCCCTTTCGACATCCATCCACATTATCGATGAGGAGCGGGCACCATGACCGATGAGCTGAGCAATCTCGATCTCGTTAAATGGTATTTCAACGTCTGCAACACGGCCCTCGCGACGCCTGACGCGAATCCCGTGATCAGCCTGGTGGAGTCGCTGGTGGTGAATGCGACGCCGAACCGGGTGATCACCCTCGAACTCGTCGATGACGCCGACAAGCCGCTTGGACGGTATACGACGCGGTTCGTCGACGGCGAGTTCTCGCCCGTGCGGGAAGGGGAGCACGATCCCGACACCCGGTTCACGCTGCAGCGGTCCTTCCTGAGGTCGGTGGTCGAAGACAGCGATGACTACATCGAGCATCCGGAAAAACTCGACTGGTCCTGGATGACGCGCGCCTGACACCTCGGAAGGGGGGCGGCTGGCGAGGATCTGAAACCGGCCATCCCGGATTCCGAGCCGCGGTGGGTGCGCATGCTCAGCGGCCTGCCCGCAACAGCCGGTTTCCCAGCCATGCGAGGCCGACCAGCCCGAGAACCCCCACGAGCACGAGGGCCACGGCACGCAGGTCGGCCTCGCCGATCAATGCCAGCAGTCCCTCGGCGAAGATTGCCAGGGCGATGATGCCAGGCAGCATGCCCAGACCCGTCCCGATCACGAAGTCCCGCAGGCTGATCTGCAAGGATCCGGCGAGAAGGTTGAGTACGGCAAAAGGCGCGACCGGAACGATGCGTACCGTAATCATGGTCAGGATACCCCGCCGCCCCAATTGTCTGCTCACCTCGCGCACCCTGAGACTGGCGATGCGTTCGACCAGCGCGCGCCCGGTCAGGCGACCGAGCCCATACCCGATGACGGCGGCGAGCAACGATCCAATCAGTGCCACCGAAGCGCCCTCGACGGTTCCAAAGACCAGGGACGAAGTCAGGATGAGCAGCGTGACGGGCACCGCAAACAGGGCGGCCAATACGAAGCCGATCACACCCAGCGGTACCCCCCAGGGAGTGTGATCGAGACCACGGATGCCATCGGCAAGCACCTGCGGTTCGAGCCAGTCGCCCACGGGGGTCCACCGCCATACCGCGACCAGCAACAGCAGCAGGGCCACCAGCCCCACGGTGGTGAACAGGCGCCAGCGCATATGGGGGACGTTCTCCTTTCCGACCAGGACGTCCGTGAGCAGCTCTGTGCTCAAGGGGCGCTCCGGGTCGATGACGCGCTCATCCGGCAGCTGCCGATCCCACTCTGGATGTGCACGGCCGTCCAGCTTCTCGAGATGCACACTCGCCGGATCCTGCTGCGCCGTCAATGCAGTGCCCGTGGCGGTATCCGCCAGGCGATCGATGGCCGTCAGAAATCCGTGTCCGTCTTTTCTGGCGGTAAACTCGGCCTCGGCGACGACTTCCGGAGGCACTGAAAGGAACATGCCGAGCAGACGCTGGCGTAACGCCCGTATCGCGCCGCGCTCGTCTTCATCGCGGGCGATCACGCACAGATCACATTCGCTGTCCAGGCCCATCGAGCGGTTGCTGAGGTTGGATGAGGCGATGCGCAGCACCGCGTCATCACTGATCATCAGTTTGGCGTGGACCATCAGGCAACCCTTCTCCAGCCCCGGAACCTCCGGATAGAAGACCCGCAGGCGCCCATGGCGGTCCGCATCGCGGAATCGCGACAGAATCCTCGCCCGGAGGATGTCCATGGTGTGCTGCTCCAGCCAGTGTCCGGTCTTCTGGGGCAGGAGGATCAGGATTTGCGGGCCGGATGCCCGCTGCAAGGATCGGCAGAGGGCATCGGCAATGCTTCTGGACGTCAGGTACTGGTTCTCGATGTAGAGCAGTTCCCGGCTGTGCTCGATCATGTCGAGGTACAACTGTTCGACCTCGCGGACCTCGGCCCGGCCGCGGTATTCCGGCAGGGTGCGTGCGATGGCGACCTGGACGTCGCGCAGCACCACCTCCGCTCCATCGGGCCAGGGGTCGTGTTTCGATCCACGACCATCGCCGTCGGGTGCGGCCCCATCCATTCCGGAAACTGCGCGGATGTCCTCCCCGCCGGCGTCTGCCCATCGCTCCAGGAAAAGCGCCATCAGGGCCTTTGCCGCTGCACCGTCCACGAGGGCCTGAATGTCGTGATACGGCGGATAGGGGTCGCCATCCGGATCGCGTCGGCGTTCGTCCCGCGCCTTGTGTGCATGCGTGTCCCAACGCCACTTGCTCACATCCATCCCGCCGCTCCAGGCAATCTCACCGTCGATCACGATGATTTTCTGATGCTGGCTCGCTGCCGGCGGGTGAGCGTTGTCCGAAATCAGGTGCAAACGAGGGTGTTGCGGCCCGTCCCTGAAAAGGCCTTTGCCCCAGGGCGCGTTGCCAAAGAACAGGGGCTCCCGTTCCAGTGCGTAAATTGGCGCATAGTCCCAGAGCAGGATGAAGATGTTGAGCGCCTCGTTTCGCTCGAGGAGCGCGAGGAGCAGGTCTCCCAACGCAGTGGGCAGACCGTCGTCCGCGTGCCCGATCGCGTCCTGGCCCACATCGGGGCGGACGAGTTCGACCCGGCTGTGGATATCCCAGGCACTGATCGCGATGAAGCGCCTGGCACGGATCAGGGAGTCTCGAAGCTGCGCGAAGTAGGCTTCCCCATCGATCGCGACGCCGAATCGGTGCGCCTGTGCGACGCGCCAACAGTTCGTGCCGGGCTGCAGAGTCAGGGCCGATTCTCTGGGTGCGTCTTTGTGAACTCGGGCGGATGGGGGCAATCTTGTCCCTCGAGGTGTGGGCAAAGGTGCGCGTTTCAAGGTACCGAATAAGGTGGCAAGTTGGCAAAAAAGTGGTTAGCGGGGCACCGCATGGACGAGTTGGATGACGCGTGGCCTTTGAGTTCACGGGTTGCAAACAGGGTTGGTTCGAACACGGCGCGGGGGCTGTCATGAGCGGCGTTCGGGTGGCGACCTACAACATTCACGCAGGTGTCGGCCGCGACGGTCGTTTCGATGCGCAGAGGATCGCGCGGGTCGTGAACGAACTGCGGGCGGACGTGGTGGCGCTTCACGAGGTGGAATCGCAGCCGGGCGATTTGGGGGCTCTCGGTATTCTGGCGGCTGAAACCGGATTGTCCGCGCTCGCGGGATCGACCATGTTCCGGGCCGAGGCAACGTATGGCAACGCCTTGCTCAGCCGTTGCGAATTTTCCGCGATCGAGCGCATCGACCTGAGTGTTCCCGGGCGGGAGCCTCGGGGAGCCCTGGACGTTCGGATGCAATGCCGCGGGGCTTCGCTGCGGGTAATCGCCACGCATCTGGGGCTGGGCAGGGCTGAGCGCCGCGCACAGATCGAACGCCTCATGGCACGCCTGGATTCCGAGGACAGGATGCCGACGGTGTTGATGGGCGACATGAACGAATGGTTTCCCTGGGACAGGCCCCTGCATCGATTGCACCGATGGTTTGGAAAGGCCGCCGCGCCCGCGACGTTTCCCTCGGCTTTCCCGGTCTTTGCCCTCGATCGTATCTGGGTCAGACCGGGCCAACGTTTGATTCGACTGAATCGACACGCAACTCCGCTGGCCCGCGTCGCCTCCGATCATCTTCCGCTGATTGCCGAAATCGAGCTTTCAAAAGTGTGACGGACGGGGGTCGCTGAGAGAAGCGCGATTTTCGAATCGAATGGCGAGCATGTTAGGGTGATGATCAGAATCCATGGGTGATCGTCACTCGGTTTCGAATCATTCCGTAACTCCGGTGTTGCCACCGGTTGGCGATACGCATCAAGGTACTGCCCCTTTCGAGTCGCTGACTCATGGGGTCCATGGAACGAAAAGCGCAGCTCCGGAAACAGGGCCCACAGGTCGCCTGTGCGCCTTGTTCGGCTCAACCGGGAGATGCCCATGGAGACTGGAACTCCATTATTCGCCGTATTGGTCTGGCTTGCGCTGTTCATCCTCGCCGTACCGATCGTCAGGCGTATTCGACACCCGGACCAACGACCGTTTGCCGCGTATCTGATCTTCGTGATGCTCTTCACGGTTTCTGCGGCCGTTCTGTTTGCGGTCTTCTCTTCGCTTGCGTTGGCCCTGGGGTTCTCGCAGGCGCTGGAGCGACCTTTCCCCGCGGTGGTGTTTCTTCTGCTGATCTTCGGGCCCGCTTTCGCACTCGCCGTGTGGCAGGCGCGAAAGCCGCGTTGGCGTAAAGCGCCCCCGCCGTGAGCCGACGAGCCGGGTCGCCGGCCCGACCATACGTCCCCACGTGGATTTTCAAAGGAGGTACTGCGATGCAATCCTACGATTTCAAACATGAACTGGCTGGGATCTACGCCGACCGGGAAGCGGCGGCGAAGGCCCGTGAAGCCTTTCTCGGCGCAGGGTTCGACGCTGACGAAGTCCGTCTGGTCTCGCCTGAGACGGCGAGCGAGGACGACGACTCGGTGAGTCGGGATATCGAGCCTGAATCCGGTGGTTCGCGCGACCAGATCGTGAAGGATACCGCGGTCGGCACGGCTGCCGGGGGCGGCATCGGCGCTGCCGGCGCTGGCGCCATTGGCCTCATGGCACCAGCGCTGTTCGCCGCCGCTCCCGTGGTGGCACCCCTGATCGTGATGGGATACGGGGCGGCGATCGGCGGCATGGGTGGTGCCATCACCGGCCTGCACATCGAGAAGACGCGGCTCGCATCCATCGTTCAGGATGCCTTGAAGGGCGGTTTCTTCGTCGTGCTCGTGCATAGCCGGGACGAGGAAGCCTACAGCAAGGCCCGCGAGGTCATGGAAACCACGGTTGCGGAGGACACGGTCCGCGGTTGATTCCGGGCTGGACCGGGAGCGACTGCCGATCGCTCAGGCGATGTCGTAGGCGGCGAAGACTTGGCCCGCCGATCCAGCGACGCCTGCATCGAAGTAAAGCGAGCGGGGCACAAGGGACGGGGGTGGATCCAGTGGGTCGCCTTCCAGCAGGGTGTCGAAGGATGTCCCACCCAGCAGTCGGTGGTAGTGGGTCAGGTAGAGCCGGTGGAGGACACCGTCCTGCAGCAGGGTATGCAGCACCCTTGGCCCTGCAATGGAATAAATGCGCCGAAAGCCCTCGCGGCCCAGGCCGTTGATCAGCGCCCGTCCCTCCACATGCCGCCCCTTGCCCGCGATGAGAATCCGGGCACCCGTCGCCTCAACGGCTCCCGCATCGTCCTGGGAGACGTCGTTTCCGACCGCAAAATAGACGGGACGCCTGAGCGATCTGCACCGTTCGGCGACCGATACATCGAGGGTCCGGCTGAGGATCACCATGGCCGGTTGCGGTGGCATGCCGCGCTGCTTGCGCCAGTCATGAAGATCACTGAAGGCAGGGTCTCTGCCCAGCGGAAGCTTTTCATGCGAACTGCCCTCGGCGAGGCCACGCACGAAAGCGGCACTGACGATCAATGCGTCGGCGCGGGCTGCGAGTTCCTGGAACAGACGCCAGTCCCGCGGGTTGGTGATGGCCGGCGGCGCACTGCGGCGCCCCGTGCGCGGATTCTCCAGGGCTATGCGGCCGTCCAGGCTGGACACGAAGTTCGTGTAGACGAAGGGTGTATCGTCGGAGCCCGGGTGCGCGATCGGGTCATCCAGGTAAAGGCCCTCGAGCGCGCGTTCTTCGTGGGGTGCGGGGAAAAGCCTCAGAAGGCTGTTCTCGTTCATGTGCTCATGGCCGTGGTATCGGATGGGTGGCGCGCGCGGCGCCCGACCTGCGGGCGCCGCGCCTGACCGCCACGGATCAGTTGTCGGTGCTTTCCTCGACGCGGTCGCGAACATCCTCCACCGCGTCGTCAACGGCGCGCCCAGCGCGCTCAGCCGGCCCCGGCGGGTCGATGGTGTCCTCGGCCTCCTGTACGGCCTCCTCGACCGTCCCCTCGGATTCCTCCACCGCCTCGTCGACGCGTTCGCCCGCCTGTTCGGCAGGGCCGGGATCGGAACACCCTGCGAGCAGCAAGAGGCTGATCACGCCGGCAGGTAACCAGTACTTCAGTCGGATTTTCATCGTGGCTCCGTTGTCGTGGATGTCGTTTCAGGGAACAACACGGTTGCGTGGCGCCCCAGAGGCCCTTTTTTTAATGAGGGAAATACCAGCGATTGACAGGCTGGCTCGCAAGCGTGCATCAAGACCGTCGTCAGGGACAAGGCACCACCGGCGAGGGGATCCAGTCCACACCGGCGGGCCGCACTCGAAACTGTTGTAAGATTCCGCGCGTGACTGGGTGCTTTCAACCTCGAGATGCGAGATGTGGCCATGCGCGTTGATGTCAACCTGCATTCATGCTGAGGGCCGGTCCCGCATGCATGGAGAGGGGCGACAGCCCCACGGTTCTCCCGCAATGCTGATCGGGATTCCGCGGTGGGCTGGGCGGGTGCCGTGAGATCGCTGTTGATCGTTCGTTCGCTGCCGATTGGCGATTCCGAGCGGATGCGGGATCTCTATCCCACGGCGATCCGCGCCCACGTCGATCTGGGTCACGAGACCTTCGTTCTCCAGTCCGATGCGAAATGGACCCCCGAGGCGGATGCGTTCGCCCGACAGTTGGGTGCGACGCTGGTCCCGGAGGCCCGGGATCGTCCGCGGCGTCCGGGCTGGAACGAGGCGCTGCAGGACCCGCTGCTGTTCGGTCCGCGACGCCGTTTTGCGAGAGCCGTGTATGCGGCCGAGGACTGCTTTGCGCGGGTGGGCCTTCCCGACGTGATTACCGGGCTCATGAGTACCAAGTATTCCGGGGTGCCGGGATATCTCCTGGCTATGCGTCATGGCATTCCCCTGGTCGTCTGGGAGCATCTGACCCACTACCAGCGCCCGGAACTCTCGTGGCCCTCGCGCCTGCGGGCGCGCAGAGCGCTGCAGCATTGCAATCGCCTGGTTGCGGTCTCGGAACCGCTGTTGGCGAACATACGCACCTGTCTTCGCCTGGAACTTCCGCAGGGTGGGGTGCTGCCCAATCCGATCGTCGATTCGTTCTTCGAGCCACCGGTGGCCCCTCTGGACGACGTGGAGCATTTCCGGTCCGGGCGGTTTCTCTGTGCGGGATGGACCAACTGGCGGGACTTCAAGCGGGTGGATGTCTTTCTGCGCGCGATGGCGCGTCTGCGCGCCGACGAAATCTGCGCCGTGATTGCCGGTCCGGTGCCCGGGAACACCCCGCGACTGCTGCGACGGCTGGGGTTGGACGAACAGGTCCTGCTGCTGGGTCCGCTGGCACGGCCGCGGATCCATGCACTCGCGCATCAGGCGGACTGCTGTGTGGTGTCGAGCGACCATGAGACTTTCGGACTGCCGGCTGTCGAGGCAATGGCTGCCGGCACACCAGTGGTCACCACGCGCTGCGGGGGCCCTGAAGATCTGATCCGGGAGCCCTATCTGGGCCGGGTCGTACCACGCCGGGATCCGGAAGCGCTGGCACGCGCAATCCGCGACGTGCGGCAGAACCCCGACACGTTTACGGCATCCCGCATCCGGGAGCATGCCCGGGAATTCTATGCCGAAGGTCCGTTTCGACAGCAGTGGGCCGACCTGTATCAGGATCTGTTCCCGGCCGCAGCCTGAGATCCACGGGCCGATATCGTGTCTCCCAACACGGCCCAATGCGTGTCAGTGCCCCCCGCGTCCCAGTTCCACACCCTTGTCGTGCAGCGCCAGCTTGTCGTGCAGTTCGCGGCCGGCACCCAGCGGGGCCATGACCTCGACCTCCATGCCGTTGCGCCGGAACTTGCCCACAACCTTGTCGATCGCGGCCACCGCGGAGCTGTCCCAGAGCGCGAGCTCCCGGAGATCGATGAGCACGTTGTGTACCGGCTCGCGGTAGTCGAAGCTGTCGATGAACTTGTCGACCGCGACGAAGAACAGCTGTCCGTGCACGGTGTATGTGCGGGTGTTGCTGCCCTCCGGCCGGTTGCTGTCGATGTGGATCGAATTGGCGATCTTGCGCGCGAAGAAGATCGCGCTCAGCAGCACACCGGCCAGGACGCCCTTGGCGAGGTCATGCGTGATCACCACGGTGGCAATGGTGACCAGGAGCACGATGGCGTCGGTGCGCGGGAGCTGGTGCAGCGTCTTCAGGGAGGTCCAGTCAAAGGTGGCGAAGGCCACCATCAGCATCACGGCGACGAGTGCGGCCATCGGGATCAGCGAGACCAGGTCGCCGAGCACCAGGATGAAGAACAGCAGGTAAAGGCCGGCGGCGAGGCTCGAGAGTCGGCCCAGTCCCCCGGATTTGATGTTGATCACCGACTGCCCGATCATCGCGCAGCTGGCCATGCCCCCGAGGAAACCGGTGACGATATTGGCGATCCCCTGACCCTGCGCCTCGAGGTTCTTGCCGCTCGGAGTGTCGGTCAGATCATCGATGATCGAGGCGGTCAGCAGGGACTCGAGCAGGCCGACGATCGCCAGTGCCAGCGCGGTCGGGAAGATGATCGACAGCGTCTCCAGGTTCAGCGGCACGTCCGGCAGCAGGAACACGGGCAGTCCGTCGGGCAGATCGCCCATGTCACCCACGGTGAGGGTCGGCAGTCCTGCGAAGAAGGCCAGCCCTGTCAGCACCACGATCGCCACCAGCGGTGGCGGCAACAGCCGCGGGCAGAACGGCAGCATCGGCAGCCCGTAGATGATGATCAGGCCCCCCGCAACCAGCAGCCACATGGTCACGTCGCCGTCGATCAGGTAGGGCAGCTGCGACAGAAGGATCAGGATCGCCAGCGCGTTCACGAAGCCCACCAGCACGGTGCGCGGGATGAACATCATGTAGCGCGCGAGCTTGGCCCAGGCGAAGAACAGCTGGATGATGCCGGTCAGGATCGTTGCGGCCAGCAGGTATTGCAGCCCGTGTTCGGCCACCAGTGTGACCATCAGCAGGGCCATCGCGCCGGTCGCCGCTGAGATCATGCCCGGCCGTCCGCCGGCGAAGGCGATCACCACCGCCATCGAGAACGAGGCGTACAGGCCGACCTTGGGGTCGAGTCCCGCGATGATCGAGAATGCGATGGCCTCGGGAATCAGCGCCAGCGCGACGACGATGCCGGCGATCAGGTCGCCGCGAATATTGAAGAACCAGATGTTGCGCTGGCGATGCCAGAGCTTGACGAGGGTACTTTTCACGTCGAGGAATCCCGATCCGTAGGTGTGCTCGTCGCACGCGGCTCGGAGAGCGCGGCAACAAAGGACGCGACCCATGGTGGGTAGCCTGGGGTTGCACGCGCGGGCCTTGCGTTTCATGCTGCACGGCAAGCGCGAAACGCTAGGGTAGCATTCTCCAGTGTGGATCTGAATCGCCAGGGGTTCTGCGAAGTGATCCGGGACAGCGAATCCCTCGCAGCCTATTCACCACGGACAACAGGGAACCAGCATGCTGCAACGAGTCATTATTGCGATTGATTTCTCCAAGCCGGCGGCCGAGGGACTGGCGGTGGCGCGTGAGCATTGTCCGGGGGCATTGATGCGCCTGGTGACGGTGGTCAAGCCCTCGGAAGTGGCTGCGGGTGCCTCGGGTGCATTCGCGGCCGGGGCGTCCCCGCTGCATTCCAAGGACATGCGGCAGGTGGCCGAGGAAAAGGGACTCGAGCGGCTGCGGGCCTGGGCGATTGAAGGCGAGGAATGCGCGGTGGTGTTCGGCAGCGCACCGGAGGAGATTGCGCGGCATGCGCGCGAGTGGGGCGCGGATCTGATCGTCATCGGGACCCGCGGGCGCAGCCAGCTGGTGAGCATGCTGTCCGGTTCCGCAACCGAGTGGTTGATCCGGCATGCGCACGTTCCGGTGATGGTGGTACACGATGTCGAACTCAGCGCTTCCATGCTGGAAAAGCTTCCGCCCGGTGTGTAGGTCGTCGTGACATCGCGGCTGCGGCGGCCTTTGGGTACCCCACTCGGAGCCCCTGGCGATGGCTGATGCGAACGCGACCCACGCTATCGAGCATTTTCGCGAGCGTCTGCTGCAATTGCGCGCCGAGATCCTCGGGCTGAAGGAAGCGCGTGACGATTCGGCCGCGACCGTGCATCTGGATCAGTCGAGTGTCGGCCGGCTCTCGCGCATGGACGCCCTGCAGCAGCAGGCCATGGCCCAGAATTCACAACGCCGCGCGGTACAGTCGCTCGGGCGTATCGAGGCCGCCCTGCGCCGCTGCGACGACGGCAGTTTTGGCTTCTGCGTCGATTGCGACGAAGCCATCGACCCCCGCCGTCTGGCCCTGGATCCGACCGCTACCCGCTGCATTGGTTGTGCCGAGGCGCACGACGGTTGAGGTTTCGGTCAAGAGCGATGGATCAGATCCTGCACCGCTTTTTCCCAGGCGGGTGGCAGTGCATCCACGTTCCCTGTCGACACGTTCAGCGGTAGGGGCAGGCCGCCGTCCAGCAACGCGTGCAGCCGTTCCACCAGGGCCTGGCCATCGCCCGCCGGATCCCGGTAACCCGTTGGGTATGGTTCGGGGAACCTAAGGGCATCGGGTGCCAGGGGCCGCGCACGGGCGCTGGCGAGTTTGTATCCGGTCGCGGAAGCTCTATAGTCTCTCCATCGACCCCGACCCCAGGAAAAGCAAAGAGCCATGGTCTCCCTCACACGTGCGATCCCACTGCGTCACCTCGTGTTCTCTCTGCCCCTCTGGATGGTCCTGGCAGCCTGCGGCCGGGAGGATGCGCCCCCGGCTGAGACACCCGAAGCCCGTGACGATCCGTCGGCCGAGGCCGGTTTCGGCGAGCCGGGTACCGGTTTCATCGAGGTGGGTGGACAGCGCCATGAACTGAGTGTCCAGCGCTGTGTTGCCATGTTTGGTGCGCTGTCCGGAAGTGCGGTCAGCACGACCGAGCCGGACAACATCTCGGTGAGCTTCGAGTTCTCCCCGGTCGACTGGCGGGAGCGGGATGTTTCGGAGGGCTGGGAAGAGACGGGTACGATCGGGATCCGCTCCAACGATCCCTATAACCAGTGGGAAACGGGGGTCAGCGCCGTGGGTGTGTACAACACCGGCGGAATGGCCCCCGAGAGCCTGGATATCACGTCACTGGAGGTGGCACCGAACGGTCGAAGCGCGCGTGGCGAGGCTGTGTTCATCGATATGCAGGCCGTGATGGCCGGAGCCCCGCAGGCCATTTCCGGCGTCTTCGAGTTCTCCTGTCCGCCCCGTTGAGGCTGGCTATCGTCCGGTTTTCGATTCCGTACGCGAGGCATTGACCGCGCGTCGGAAGCTCCAGTTCTTGATCTCGCGGATCTGCTCGATCATCGTCTGCGACAGGGGCACGGTGGAAATCACGTTCCGGACCACGTCGGCCTGGGCGAACGGGCGGTTGTCCCGATAGGCGTCGACACGGGCGGACTTGATCGCCTGCTCGATTTCGGCCCCGCTCCAGTCCTTGGTGGTGACCGCGAGATAACCGAGGTCGAATTGCTCCGGATCGCCATCGTTGCGCTCGATGTGGATCCGCAGAATCTCCCGGCGTTCGTCCTGGTTCGGCAGATCGAGAAAGAACAGCTGGTCGAAGCGACCCTTGCGCATGAGTTCCGCCGGGAGCTGCTGGATCCGATTCGCGGTCGCGGCGACGAAGACCTTGGGCGACTTCTCCTGCAGCCAGGTGAGAAAGCTCGAGAATATGTTGACGTTGCCGCCGCTCTGACCGGCGGCTGGATCGAGCCCGAACGCGTTCTCGAGTTCGTCCACCCAGAGCACCATGGGGGCCAGCTCCTCGGCCATGTGCGTGGCGCGTTCGAACGCGTACTCCGGCGTGCCGAAGCTTCCCGACAGCACGAGGCTCATGTCCAGACGCACCAGCGGCAGGCCCCAGGCCGCGGCAATGGCCTTGGCAGCCATGCTCTTCCCGCAACCGCTCACACCCATGAACAGGACGCCCGCAGGCAACGGTACGCCGGAGTCGTAGGCGGCGCGCGAAAAGAGCCCGGCTCGGGTGCTGACCCACTGCTTGAGGTTTTCCAGTCCCCCGATCTGGTCCAGGGACAGGTTGGAGGGGTAGAGCTGCAGACAGGATTCCTTGCGCAGCATCTGCGCCTTTTCGTCCTGTATTTCCGCGAACATCTCGGCGCGCGTCAGGGGGGTCCCGTGGAACAATCGCGCGGCCAGATGACCGACCTCGTTCATCGAAAGCCCCCGCATGCGCGCCGCCAGCTGGAACAGCTCTTCGGCCGGTTGTTCAGCGGTTGCCTTGTCGGCCTGCAGCAGGCTGAGGATTTCCTCCTCGGACGGGAGACTGACGTCGACCAGGAAAATCTCCTTCTTGAGAATCTCCGGCATGCGCAGCAGCGGGCAACTCATGAACACCACGCTGCGGCGGCTCTTCAGTTGGTAATAGAGGTCCCGGACACCCCGGACCAGCGCCGGATTCTCGTCGAACCACGGGGGCAGGTCCTTCAACAGGTACATCAGCGGAGGTTCGGGATCGGCCGCCGCGATCTGCGCGATGGCGGCCATCGGGTCCCGGGTCGGATGGGCCGGATCCTCGTGTGGGCCGAAGCCGGAAGCGGTGGACCAGACGCGCAGGCGGTCTTCGGCGCCGAAATAGGAGCGAGCGATCGAACGCAGCAGGCTTTCGATCCGGCTCTCATCCCAGCCCAGCAGGTAGAACACCGGGTACCGGGAACGCAGTCCCCCCAGGATTCTGGTCACGGTTCGATTCTGTTCTGCGGCCATGCGTGCGGATACCCGATCCTGGATGCCCTGAGTGTAGCGGCTGCCGTTGCCCGGGTGCCATGGAAATGCACAGGGTGCCAAGGGCCCGGCCATTGCAGGTCCGGTCTCGCGACCCGTGATTTGGATCAATGCCGCGACGCCGGGCGGGTCCTAGCATGGGCGCTTCGGGTTGTGGCCTCCGCCCGTAGCGTTGCATTCAACTGGAAAGGGCAGGTGGGCGATGAGCAAGACGAGTGAACTGTCGGTTGGGGCAGCACTGATCGGCCGGCGGGAATCCGGGCGCTGGCCGGCACGGATGGATTTCCTGCAGAGCGCGTCGGGTTTGTTCCTGGCGCTTTTCTTATGGGTCCATCTGTTTGCCGAAGCGTCGATCCTGCTCGGTAAGGACGCGATGTATCGTGTCACGATCTTCTTCGAGGGGTATTACTTCTTCGGCGAAAAGTACCCGATCATCATCACGCTGTTCTCCGCCTTCATTCTCGCCTTCGTGCTCGTGCACGCGGTGCTGGCCGTGCGCAAGATCCCCGTCACCTATCGACAATACCGCGTGCTGCGCGATCACATGAAAGTGATGCACCACGAGGACACCACGCTCTGGTGGGTGCAGGTGTATACCGGGTTTGCGCTGTTTTTCCTCGTCTCCGTGCACATTTACACGATGCTCTCCCAGCCCGCGAACATCGGACCCTACGCGTCGTCCGATCGCGTGGTCGGGGAGTGGATGTGGCCTTTGTATGTGCTTCTGCTGATCACCGCGGTGGTGCACGCTGCGGTCGGTTCGTACCGTGTCGGGGTCAAGTGGGGCTGGTTGCCCGCCCGTGATGCAGCTCTGGGCCGAAAACGCCTGAAGTGGCTGATGCGCGGATTCATGATCTTCTTCATTCTTCTCGGCCTGGCTTCCCTGACCACCTATGTGCGTGTGGGGCTCGAGGACCGGGAGCCCGGTGAGCGCTATGTGCCCACCTGGGAGCGCACGGCAACCGAAACCGGGGCTCGGCCGGAGGTGACGCCATGAAGATCGTCTACACGGACGTGCTCGTGATCGGTGGTGGCCTGGCCGGGCTGCGGACGGCGGTCGGGGTCAGGAAACGGGGCCTGGACACACTGATCCTCAGCCTGGTGCCGGCCAAGCGTTCGCACTCCGTGGCGGCTCAGGGGGGGATGCAGGCGAGTCTCGCCAACAGTTTCATGGGCGCGGGTGACAGCGAGGATATTCACTTCGAGGACACGGTCCGCGGCTCGGATTGGGGAGCCGATCAACAGGTCGTGCGCATGTTCGTGAACACCGCACCCAAGGCGATCCGCGAACTCGCCGCCTGGGGCGTGCCCTGGAGTCGCGTCGCGCGCGGCAGCCGGGAGTCGGTGGTCAACGCGAAGAAGATCACGATCACCGAGTCCGACGAGGCGCATGGCCTGATCACGGCCCGGGACTTCGGCGGCACGAAGAAATGGCGCACCTGCTATACCTCCGACGGTACCGGTCACACCATGCTCTACGCGCTCGGCGATCAGACCATCGCGCATGGCATACCGGTGCTGGAGCGGCAGGAGGCACTGGCGTTGATTCACGAGAACGGCCACTGCCATGGGGCCGTCGTTCGGGACCTGATTACCGGTGAACTCACCGCCTATGTCGCGACGGCCACGGTCATCGCCACCGGCGGCTATGGCCGCATCTACAAGGTGTCCACCAACGCGATCATCTGCGAGGGCACCGGGGTGGCCCTGGCACTGGAAACCGGAGTCGCGACACTTGGCAACATGGAGGCGGTGCAGTTTCATCCGACCGCCATCGTCACCGCGGGCATCCTGACCACCGAAGGCTGTCGCGGCGACGGTGGGGTCTTGCGCGATGTCGACGGGCACCGGTTCATGCCGGATTACGAGCCGGAGAAAAAGGAGCTGGCGTCGCGCGATGTCGTGTCGCGGCGCATGACCGAACACATGCGCAAGGGCAAGGGGGTTCCCTCGCGGTACGGTGACCATCTCTGGCTCGACATTACCGGTCTGGGCCGCGCCCATATCGAAAAGAACCTGCGCGAAGTGAAGGACATCTGTGAATACTTTCTCGGGATCGACCCGGTGAAGGAATGGATCCCCGTGCGGCCGACCCAGCATTACTCGATGGGCGGTATCCGCACCGATCACACCGGGCAGAGCCCGACCCTCAAGGGTCTGTTCTCCTGCGGAGAGTCGGCATGCTGGGATATGCACGGCTTCAATCGCCTTGGCGGCAACTCGGTCGCGGAAACCGTGGTCTCCGGGATGATCGTGTCGGAATTCATTGCGGACTTCTGCCAGACGGAGGGCCTGCATTCCCGGATCGATACGGGCCTGGTACGGGAATTCATGCAGCGCGAACAGGCCCGCCTCGACACACTGATCCATGGTGACGGAACCGAGAGCGCGACCGAACTCCGCGAACGCATGGAACAGGTGATGATGGATCGAGTGGGGATCTTCCGGACCGGCGAAGAACTCGGAAAAGCGGTCACCGAACTCCAGGAGCTGCTCGTGCGCAGCCGCAATATCGGGTTGCGCTCGCGGGTTGCCGGCGCGAACCCCGAACTCGTATCCGCCTACCGGGTGCAGAAGATGCTGAAGATCGCGCTGTGCGTGGCGCAGGGAGCGCTTTTGCGGACCGAAAGCCGGGGTGCGCACTTCCGAGAAGATCATCCTCAGCGCAACGATCGCGACTGGTTGAAACGTACGCTGGCGACCTGGAATTCCGAAGCGGATACCCTGCCCACCATTGATTACGAGGACATCGCGGTGCATACGATGGAACTGCCGCCGGGATTCCGGGGTTACGGTGCGCGCAACCACGTCGACCACCCCGACACCGAGGCGCGCGTGGCCGAGGTCGAACGGATTCTGTCCGAAATCCCCGAGGCCGACCGCTTTGCGCGGCAGGCCGCATTGATGGAATACGAGTCGCTGCTGCCGGAGAAACTGCGCGGCCGCAACGAACGCCTGACGGAGAGGCTGCCATGACCGGGCAAGGGGAGGGCGCCGCCCGCCGGTTGACGATCGACATCCTGCGCTATAACCCACAGGATCCTGAAAGCCGGCCGCACATGGAGACGTTCGAACTGGACGAGGCCCCGAGCATGACGCTGTTCGTGGCGCTGAACGACATCCGGGATCGACAGGATCCCTCGCTGCAGTTCGACTTCGTCTGCCGGGCCGGTATCTGCGGCAGCTGCGCGATGCTGATCGACGGCCGTCCCGGACTTGCCTGCCGCACCCTCACCAGCAGCCTCGGCGAACGGATCACCCTGGCGCCACTGCCTTTCTTCGAACTGATCGGGGATCTCTCGGTGAATACCGGCAAGTGGATGCGAGCGATGAGCGAGCGGCTGGAAGCCTGGGTGCACAGCGATGCCGATGTCGATCTGACTCGACTCGAAGCCAGAATGGAACCCGAACTGGCGGAGCAGATCTACGAACTGGAACGCTGCATCGAGTGTGGCTGCTGTCTCGCGGCGTGCGGCACCGCGCGCATGCGCGAGGATTTCGTCGGCGCGGTGGGGTTGAACAAGATCGCGCGCCTTCGCCTCGATCCCCGTGACCAGCGGGAAGACGCCGATTACTATGAATTGATCGGTGACGACGACGGCGTGTTCGGCTGCATGTCCCTGCTTGGTTGCCAGGACGTCTGTCCCAAGGAATTGGGCCTGCAGACGCAGATCGCGTACATGCGTCGAAAGATGCTTCGCGCAGCGCTGTTTCCCGGCTGATCGGCTGTGCTGCTGCGGCGCGGGGGTGCGCCGGCGGACTTACCGTCCGCCGCTCCCCGCGCTGGAATGGCGCCGGATGGTGTAGACGTTCTGCAAGGACTGGATGCGGTCGAACAGGCCGCTCAGTTGGCTCAGGCTTTCGACCTCCGCGCTCAGTTCCATGCGTACCGTGCGGTCCACCGGATCGGTGCGTGTCTGCACGGCGAGCAGATTCACATTCGCGTTCGCGAACACGTTGCTGACATCGCGCAGAAGTCCGGGGCGGTCCTGGGCTTCGAGCAGCAGATCCACGGCCTGCGTCGGGGGCTCCTCGCCCCAGGTGACGGTGATCAGGCGCGAACGCTTCTCTTCGGGCAGCCGCAGGATGTTCACGCAGTCACGACGATGGACGGAGACCCCCTTGCCTCGGGTGATGAACCCGATGATTTCGTCTCCGGGTACCGGTCGGCAGCAGTTGGCCAGCGTAGTCAGCAGGCCGCCGACTCCCCGGATGTGAATGTCTCCGCCGCCCGCAGGTGTGCCGTCGTGGATGGTTCGGCGCCGCGTGCGCAGGACCGGGATCGGCGTCGCCGCGTCAACCTGAAGCTTCTGCGCCACCTGTGAGGTGGTCAGGTCTCCGGCGCCCAGGGCGATCAGCATATCCTCGGAGCGGCGGTATCCGAGTCGTGTGGCGAGGTCGTCGTGATCGACCTGACTGACGCCGAGGCGCTGACACTCCCGATCCAGCAGCGACCTGCCGTTGGCCAGATGCTCATCCTGGTTCTGCTGACGAAACCAGGTGCGCACCTTGTTGCGCGCGCGCGTGGTCTGCAGGTAGCCCATGCCTGGGTTCAGCCAGTCGCGGCTCGGACCGCCCTGACGCGTGGTCAGGATCTCCACGCGCTGGCCTGAGCGCAACCGGTAGGTGAGGGGCACGATGCGGCCGTCGATCTTCGCACCACGGCAGCGGTGACCGACCTCGGTGTGCACGGTATAGGCAAAGTCCAGGGGCGTCGCGCCGGCGGGAAGGTCCAGCACCTCGCCGCGCGGAGTCAGCACGAAAACGCGTTGGTGCAGCATCTCGCTCTGGAATTCCTCCAGCAGCGCCTGGTCGTCGCCATCGGAGTCCAGCAACTGGCGCAGGGAATTGATCGCGCGGGCGAGAGCCAGATCTTCCCTTCCCCCTTCCTTGTAGCGCCAGTGCGCCGCAACTCCGAGTTCGGCGAACTCGTCCATTTCACGGGTTCGGATCTGCACCTCGACCACCTTGCCTTCGGATCCGATCACGGCCGTGTGGAGTGACTGGTAGCCGTTGTCCTTGGGGTTGGCGATGTAGTCGTCGAACTCGCGTGGCAGGTGCTGCCAGTGGTTGTGCACGATGCCCAGAACCGTGTAGCAGGTCGAAACCGCGTCGACGATCACGCGCGTGGCGCGCAGGTCGGTCAGTTCCTCCAGTTCCACGTGCTTCTTCTGCATCTTCTTCCAGATGCTGTAGATGTGTTTCGGGCGGCCGAAGACCCGTGCGCCGACCTGCTCGGCCTTCAGGCAGGTTTCGAGTTCCCGGGTGAAGTTCTGCACGTACTGCTCGCGCACCGTGCGGTTGGCGTCGAGCTTGTTGGCGATGGCCCGGTATGCCTCGGGATCGAGGATCCGCAGGGAGAGATCCTCCATCTCCCATTTCAGCGTGGCGATGCCCAGGCGGTTGGCCAGCGGTGCGATGACTTCGAGCGTTTCCTGGGCGAGGAGGCGGGCCTCCGGCTCGTTGCGCTTGGCGGCAATGCGAAGGTTCTGCAGACGGAACGCGAACTTGATCAGTACGGCGCGAACGTCATCGACCATGGCCAGCAGCATCCGCCGCAGGCGCTCGGCCTGTTCGGGTCGGTCGGTGGGCGCCTCGAAGCGCCGGCGGACCAGTTCGCTGACGTTATCGGTCAGGCGGGCGACCACATCGCCGAATTGCTGCGCCATCTGCTCATGCGTCAGCCGTTTCGCGAACACCGCGGGAATCAGCAGTGTGGCGATCAGGGTCTGGCGGTCGACGTTCAGCTGCCGCAGGATCTCGGCGACATCCAGGGGATGGGTCTGCAGGCCGGAGGCGTCGACCGAGTCCAGTGCGTAGGTGATGGCCGCCGAGAGCTGGACATCCGGGGCGTCCGACCCCGAAAAATGCCGGGTCAGCGCCTCGCGTTCCAGGGCCTGCAGCTTGCGGTCGGTCAGCAGTGAATGACGCATGGTTCCAGTATATCCGGGCCGAGTCCGAAAACCTCTCGCGACCGGTAGCGTGCGTTCCCTACTCGGGACCCCTGAGGACCCTGAGCGGAGCCTGGTCGAGCACCCGCCGGGTACCCAGCCAGCCGGCGAGACCGATCCCCAGCGTGCCCCCAACGACCCCGAAGACGAACGTCAGCGGATTGAACGCATAGTCGAACGCAAACACCTGCGTAGCGAGCACGGCGCCGATGACGCTGGCAATGACGGCCGCCAGCAATCCAGACAGCAGTCCCAGGGTACCGAATTCCGCCAGCAGCCCGTTGCGGATCTGCTGCCGGCGCGCACCGAGAGTACGCAGCAGGGATGTTTCCCGGCGACGCACGTCACGTGTGGCCTGGACGGCGGCATACAGAACCGTAAGTCCGGCCAGCAACGTGAACAGGAAGACGTACTCGACGGCCCGGGTCGCCTGTTCGATCACCTGCCGTACCTGCGCCAGGAGTGCGGCCACGTCGATCGCGGTGACCGCCGGGAATTCCCGCAACCAGCGGTTCTTTTCGCCTTCCTTCTCCGCAGGCAGGTGCATGGCGGTGATGTAGGTCCGTGGTTGTTGCGCGAGCAGGGCCTCCGGGCCGATGACGAAAAAATTCACTTTGAAACTGTCCCAGTCGACTTCGCGAACATTCGTGATCCGCCCGCTCACAGGGCTGCCTGCGACGCGGAAGGTCAGCTCGTCGCCCAGTTTCAGGGAAAACCGTTCCATGAGACCGCTTTCCACCGACCATTCATCGGTGGCGCCCGGGGCGAACCAGCTGCCGTCCGAGAGTTGGTTGTGCGAGGGCAGGGTGTCGGCCTGGGAAAGATTGAATTCGCGCTCGAGCAGGCGGCGTGCGCGGTCGTCCTCGTAGTCTTCCGCGGACACGGGTTGTCCGTTGATCTCGGTCAATCGCCCCCGGATCATGGGTTCCATGTCCGGACGCGGCAGGCCAGAGGCGGCGACCCGATCGGCAAAGGCCTCTTCCTGGCCGGGCTGGATGTTGATGAAAAAGGTGTTGGGCGCGTTCTCGGGGATGCTGCGTTCCCAGGCTTCGAGCAGGTCCACGCGCACGATGGCCAGCAACAGCAGCGCCAGGATGCCGATACTGAAGGCGACCATCTGGATGGCGCTCAGACCGCCGCGGCGCGACAGATTGGCGAGGCCGAAACGCATCGCCATGCCGCCACGGTCGCGCAATGGCCGCAGCAGCGTGATCAGGAGCCAGCCCAGGGCGCCGAGGACCAGCAAGGCAATCCCCGTGCCCAGCAGCACCCAGGCGGCGAGCGCGGGATCGGCTGACTGCCAGTACAGCAGGGCGCCGAACGTTCCCACGGCGAGGGCCGCGGACAGCCAGACCGAGACCGGCGGCAGCCCCAGATCCCGGCGCAGGACGCGCAAGGGCGAGACCCGGCCGATGCGCAGCAGCGCAGGCAGCGCGAAGCCGGCCGCCGTGACGAGACCCACGGCAAGTCCGGACAGCACCGGGCGCCATCCAGGAGCCGGCAACCCGGTGGCCAGCCAATCGCCGAGGATTGCACTCAGCAGGAACTGGGCGCCGAAGCCGAGCGCCAGACCCAGTGTCGAGGCAATCGCGGCGATCGTCAGCACGCGCAGAAAATACATTCGCAGCACACGATTCCGGCTGGCGCCCAGCGCCCGCATGATCGCGGCCGAGTCGGCACGCTGGTTGGCATAGTGATGCGCCGCCACCGCGATCGCCGCACCGGCCAGCAGCACCGCCATCAACGAGGCGAGCCCCAGGAACCGCCGGGCGCGGCTGATCGCCTCACGCAACTCGGGGTTGGCGTCGTCGAGATCGAGCAGGCGCTGTCCCGGCTGAAGTTCCGTGGTCAGCCAGCTGCGAAAATCCTCAACCGCCTCCGGAGGTCCTGCCGCGAGGAACCGATAGCGGACGCGGCTGCCGGGCCCGATCAAGCCCGAAGGTTCGAGGTCGTCGAAATGGATCAGCAGGCGTGGGGCGATATCGAACAGGCTGCTGCCGCGATCCGGTTCCACCTGAATCTGGGCGTCCAGGGCCAGGGTCAGCCGACCCAGATCGATCGATCCTCCGGGACCCGTCGAGAGCGCCTCGAACAACGCGCCGTCGCCCCACGCACGACCCGGGAGCGGTCCCTGCCGGACCCGTTCGGATTCGGTTTCCCCGGCCAACTCCACCTGCCCCCGCAACGGCCAGCCCGTATCGACCGCGCGTACCGACACGAGCAGGGAGTCGTCCTCCGGCGTGAACACGACGCTGGGCAACGCGGCGCTGCGGGTCACCGTGAGGTCCCGGTCCTGCGCGGCATCGATCCAGTGCTCCGGAAGCGGTGCATCGGATACCACGGCCAGGTCGCCGCCGAGCAGCGCGGAGGCCTGCTGGACCATGCCGCGATCGACGCGGTCCGTGAAGAACCCGACCGCCGCGATGGCCGCGACGGCGATGACCAGGGCCGTGGCCAGCACCCGCAATTCGGGACTGCGCCATTCGCGGAGTGTGTCGCGCAGAAAGTGCACTCGGTCGCGACGCCATCGACTCATGCCAGGACCCCATCGTGGATGTGCACGATACGATCGCAACGCTCGGCGAGGGCGGGGTCGTGGGTGACGAGGACCAGGGCGGCCCTGCGGTCCTGTCGTGCATCCGTGGCCTTGCCTGCCAGGCCGAACAGCAGTTCGATGATCCGCGCGCCGGTTTCGGCATCCAGGTTTCCGGTGGGCTCGTCCGCGAACAGAACCGCGGGTTCGTCCACGATTGCACGGGCGATCGCCACGCGCTGCTGCTCGCCGCCCGAGAGCTGATGCGGGTAATGCCGGGCTCGGGGCGCCAGGCCGACACGGTCCAGGGCATCGCGGGCGCGGGCCGTGAGTTCCGCGCCGGAACGGGCATCATGTGCGGGGTTGAGTTCGAGGGGCAGCAGTACGTTCTCGAGTGCGGTCAGGGCGGGCAGAAGCTGGAACGACTGGAAGACGAATCCGACGCGCCCGGAACGCAGCGCGGCACGCCCGTCTTCATCCAGTTCCGCGATATTCTTCCCCAGCAGGCGAACTTCTCCGGCACTTGGGGCGTCCAGACCTGCAAGAAGGCCGAGCAGTGTGGACTTTCCGGAGCCGGAAGCACCGAGAATCGCCACGGTCTCACCGCTACCGACCTCGAGATCGATGCCGCGCAGGATTTCCAGGGGTCCGCTCGGGCCGACGATATTCTTTTCCAGGCCTCGGGCCTGCAGGACGGAGGAAGGGACTGCATCCATGTTTCGTTTCCTGATTACGGTGGGGCTGGCGTTGCTATGGAGTGTTTCGGCCGCCAGTAATTCCCACGAATTGCATCGTGTGCTGGTTTTCGGCGATTCACTGAGCGCTGCCCACGGGATCGACGGGGGTTCGGGTTGGGTGAGCCTGCTGGAGGAGCGCATCAGTCACCGGGAACCCCGATGGGAAGTGCACAATGCCTCCGTGGGGGGGGAGACGACGGCGGGCGGACGCACGCGCCTGCCGGAACTCCTGGAACAGCTGCAGCCCGACCTGGTGATCGTGGAGCTGGGCGGGAATGATGGTCTTCGGGGGCTTTCACTGCGTGCCATGCGCGAAAATCTCGGAGCCATGCTTCAGGCCATCGAGACGGCTGGGGCGTCGGTGCTGCTCGTGGGGATCGAAATACCGCCCAATTACGGGCCGGTCTACACCGAGCGTTTCCGGGCCGTTTTCCACGACCTCGCGGAGGAGCACGATGTGGCGCTGCTGCCGTTCCTGCTGGAGGGAGTGGCACTCGACCCGGGGATGATGCTGGACGACGGCATCCACCCTTCTGCCGAGGCCCAACCGCGGATTCTCGAAAACGTCTGGGCCGTTCTCGAGCCCTTGCTGTCCGACCGCGAGCCGCGACCGGCACAGACCCCGGGCTCCGCATCCTGAGACCGCACGCCGGGCTCTAGTGGGCCATACGGAAGGTTCGGTGCCAGATCGCTTCGCCAGAAGCGCCGGCGCTGCGTTGGGCACGTTTGAAACAGGGTGGCTGTTCCGGCACTCGCCCGCCTGGCTCCGGCACTTCTGGCTGTGCTCCATAGTCACCGGACTTCCCGCATGGCCCACTAGGCAGGTTCAGGCCTGGTTTGACACGTCGCTCCCACGAATCAGCTGTCGCAGGTCGTGCAGCACGGGAGCGGGCAGCAGGCTGCGCAGGACCGGGTGGGCGTCGGCTTCGGTCTCGCTGATCACGGGAAGGGTCAGTACCCTCGGCTGGCGGGAGACCGGATCCCCGTACTGGGTGGCGCGAATCTCCGGCGCCGAGGTTGTATCGAGGAACGCCACTCGAGGCCCCTCTGCCAGCACCTCGATGAGTTCGAGCATCCGCCCCGCGACGCGTCCCTGGATCCCGATCAGGGGACTCAGCAGACGCACGACGTCTCGATTCAGCGTGGGCGGTTTCACCGATGCCATCCCCCAATGCCGATGGCGGTCCCGAGTGGTATCGCAACGGCGGGGTGACGCGTGGGGTTCTGGTCGTCCATGTGTCTGCGTGCCCGGAGGATTTGAAAGGACATTCTGTACGCGCCGCCGTGTTTTTCAGGATTCCCTCACGGCGGTAAGCGTATTCCGCGCAGGGCCGGCGTTCCAGATCACTGCCGCAGTCGCGTTATACTTTCGGACGAGTCTCCGTAGCTCAGCTGGATAGAGTGGCCCCCTCCTAAGGGGCAGGTCACAGGTTCGAATCCTGTCGGGGACGCCAAATGACGGGACCGTCCGATGGCCCCGCCTGGGGAGAACGCGATGCACACGGGTTGGGTCGGGTCCGCCGTTCTGTTTTTCGTGCTGTGGGGACTGCCCGGGTTGATCTCCGGTCCGTGGGCCGAGGGTGCCCTGTATCGCTGGACGGATGCGGACGGTCGAGTCCTGTTTTCGGATCAGCCGCCTGCAGGGCAGCCGTACACCGCGGTTCCCAGGGTGCCGGATCCCTCGCCCGAAGCGGCGGCGGCGGCCCGGGAGCGGGCGGAGTCGGTCGAACGCATGGCGGATGATCTGGCGCGGGAGCGCAGGCTGCGCGAGGAACGTGCCGCGGCGGCCAGGGCCGTGCCCCGGCAACCGGACCCCATGCCTTCGGAATCCCGGGTCGAGATCCATCATTATCCCGGGTATCGCTCCTGGCCCCATCGACCGATACGTCCCTGGCCGCCCGGATATCCGCCGTGGCACCCGCCGCGTCCTCCGCACGGACACCCCGGGCATCCGCCGCCCGAGGACGTTTCGCCCCGGCCACCGGCATGGACACCCCCACGCCGGGCGCCGGAGTTTCAATGGCCGCGACCGCGGGCCCCGGAATTCCAGAACTGACCCTCCTGGCGCGAGGAGCCTCTTCAGGAAATCAAAAACATGAGCCACGGAAAAAACACGGAAAGACACGGAAAAGAGCCTGGATTCTGTTCGTTCTCCGTGATGTCCGTGTTGTTCGGCTGATTTTCATGTTCATCAGCGTCGTGGCCGGGTTCCGCGCCTCGCCTCCGCCTGCAGCGGGTCGTCGGGCCAGTAATGCTTCGGGTAGCGCCCCTTCAGATCCTTCTTCACCTCCGGATAGGTTCTTTCCCAGAAGCCAGCGAGATCCGTGGTGATCTGCATGGGGCGCCTGGCTGGTGACAGCAGGTGCAACGTCATGGGTACCCTGCCGCCTCCGATACGGGGTGTGTCGGCCCAGCCGAACACTTCCTGGATGCGGACCGGGAGCACCGGATGCTCGGGATGGCTGTAGTCGATCGCGATTCTCGAGCCGCTGGGGACCCCGATATGGCTGGGTGCCAGTTCGTCCAGACGCCTGCGCTGCGACCATTCCAGCGGCTGCATCAGGACCGCCGACATGTCGAGTCGCTGCAGATGGCTGAGCCGGCTCATGCCCCCGAGCCAGGGACCGAGCCATGCATCGAGGTCCTCGAGCAGCGCGGAATCGCTGGGGTCCGGCCACGCGGAGCCTTCCAGCGCGCGGACAAAGGCCAGGCGTGCCCTGAGCTTTTGACTTTCCGGAGACCAGGGCAGGCTCGCGATACCCTGTCTGCGGATGGCGTCCAGGAACAATTGGCCCATCCGGGCACGAGGCGGCTCCCGGAGCGGCTGGGTCTCCAGAACGAGGGCTCCGAGGCGCTGTTCGCGACAGGCCAGAACCGCGCCTGAATCCGGGTCCCATTCGACCCGGTCCTCGTGCCGCACGAGGTCCGGAAAATCACGGGCGAGTGTGGTCGGATCGAGCGGTGCGGCGAGATGGATCATGGCTTCCCGATGCCCGGCATCGAGGACCGCGGCCACGATACAGGGAGCCTGGGCGAGATCGTCCTCGCGCACGAAGAGCGCCCCGCGGCCGTTGGCCAGCAGGAAACGGGGCTCGGGCCCGGGGCGCCGCAGGGCGATGCGATCCGGGTACGCCAGCGCCAGCAGGTGGCCGGCCGATTCCGGGTCCATTGCGGCTTGCGTGAAGGTCCGGGTTCCGAGATGTTGGGACCAGCGTCGGGCCTGGTCGAGGAGGCGTTTCCGGACCGCGGGGCGAATCGCCTCCGCCTCCCGCCCCAGGGCCGCCAACGCCCGGATCCGGGTTCGCAGATCGGCTCCCGCCCAGGCCCGGTCCAGTGGGTCACGCTCTTCCAGCAGGGCCGCCAGCAATGCCGCGGTTTCGACCCGCGAAAGGTCCCGGGCCTTGAGCAGCATGTGTGCCAGCCGGGGGTGGGTTCCCAGCGCTTCCATCGCACGTCCGTGCTCGGTGCTCCGGCTTGCCGGATCCAGCGCGCCCAGTTGTCGCAGCAGGTCGCGGGCCTGCGACAGGGCGGCCTCTGGGGGCGGATCGATCCAGGCGAGTTCCCCGGGTTCGGCGCCCCAGCAGGCGAGCGTCAGCGCCAGGGGCGCGAGGTCGGCCTCCAGGATCTCGGGCGGCGAGTGCCGCGCCATCCGTTCGGTCTCGGCTTCCGACCAGAGACGGATGCACGTCCCCGGTCCGAGCCGGCCCGCGCGGCCACAGCGTTGCTCGGCATTGGACTGGCTGATGCGCACCGTCTCGAGCCGGGTGAGCCCGTTGCGGGGGTCGAACCGGGGCCGTCGAGCGAGTCCGGAGTCCACCACGACCGAGATCCCCTCAATGGTGAGGCTGGTTTCGGCGATATCGGTGGCGAGAACGACTTTTCGTTTCCCATCGGGTGCGGGTCGGATCGCGGCGTCCTGCGCCTCTGCCGACAGCTGGCCGTGCAGCGGGCTCACGAGCGTGTGCGGGTCCGTGGTCGCCGCGAGGTGCCGCGCGACCTGTTCGATCTCGCGCCGTCCCGGAAGGAAAACGAGGATGCTTCCCGGGTGGCGGGAGAGGGCGTGCATCGTCGCCCGGGCGACCGAAGCGGCGGGGTTCCGGGGGTCCGGAGCAGGCGGCATGGACTGCACCGTCACCGGGTGACTGCGGCCTTCGCTGCGGATCACGCCCGGCGCGTCCAGAAGCCGGGCCACTCGGGTGCCGTCGAGTGTCGCGGACATCACGAGCAGGCGCAGATCGGGGCGCAGAAGCGTGCGGCTCTGCAGGCAGAGGGCCAGCCCCAGGTCGGCCTGCAGGCTGCGTTCGTGGAATTCGTCGAAGATCACCACGCTGGTGTCTTCCAGCGCCGGATCACGTTGCAGACGCCGGGTCAGGATGCCCTCGGTAACGACCTCGATGCGGGTTTTCGGACCCACCTGCCGGTCGGTTCGGGTCGTGATGCCGATGGTCTCGCCAACGCGTTCGCCTCGCTCGGAAGCCATTCGCCGGGCGGCCGCCCGGGCGGCAATGCGGCGGGGTTCGAGCAGAAGCACCCGTCCGGTGCACCAGAACGCCCGAAGCAGCGCCGGCGGTACACGCGTGGTCTTGCCCGCGCCGGGTGGCGCCTGCAATACCGCTACTCCCGCGTGCTCGAGAGCAAGGAGGAGTTCGGGCACTACGGAGTCGACGGGCAGGGTGGGTTTCAAAACGCCGAACACCCTGCGTCGCGTCGAGACCAACGGTGCGCGGCATTCGGGTGAGATCGAGGCCACGGTATGCGCACGACGCCGCGCAATCCCGCGCTATCGCCCGCTCCGGGGTCGGCGTAGAATCTGGTGTGTTTACCTGGCCCCAATGCCCCCGAAGGTTTCCGCATGAACGACTCCCTGCGATTTGCCCGCAACGGCGACAAAAAGAACTCGGAATTTTTCGAAGAGTACCTGATCCGTCTGCTCGAGGATCGTGATCGCGTGGGCCTTACCGACATGGTCGGGCAGATCGAGGCCATGATGATTACCGTCGACCCCGGGCGTTCCATCGAATACATCGGTGAACTGTGCCTGATGACCCCGTACCACTATCTGGTGACGCTCGAGAGCGAAAGTCACTGGACGCATGTGCTGCGTATCGACCTGAGCGCTCCGGACCTGATCGTCCGCGAGGTCAAGGATCCGAACATCCGCGGCATTTTCCGCAGCCTGAACGAGGTATATCCGATCGGCGCGCGGAAACCCAACAGTCGGTACATGGGCGAGATCCTGCGTGTGGAGAACCGCTCCGAGGCCGTGCGCCTGCAGGAAGAGCGCGATTTCCGTTTCTTTTCACAGGATGAGGTCCGGCGGTTGGAGTTGCCGGGGAACGTGTCGATCGGAAAGCCGTCTCCCTATACCCACAATATCGTGGGCTACATGGAAAGACCGCCCGAGGAACTGAGGGTATATTCCCTTGGTATCAGCACGATACGGGATGATGTTCAGGAAGTTTATATGAATTCCAAGGCGGTCCAGGAACGCCTCGGGCTGACGGACCTCATCCTGCCGGTCGATCACCTGGCGACCCGTATCTACAGCCAGAACCGCGAGGTGGCGATCCTCGAGTGGCTGTCGCTCTCAAGCTACCATTATTGGGGTTCGTACGACATTGCCGATCAGAACAGTTCCACCAACGTCACCAAGAGCGTTCATTTCCGCAACGAGCTGAACAGCCCGGCCAAGGTGTTCACCGCAAACAACACCCCGTATTTCGTGAATCACCTCGAGCGTCTGCCATCCCCGACCGAGACCTTCGTGCGCAACTACGGGCCGCGCCTGCATCACATTGCGCTGGCCGTGCGCGACGGCGAGCTGGGCGACGGCCGGGCGCACATCGACCACGTGGTCGATGCGATTCGCGAGCAGGGGCGCGAGTTTCTGCTCGACGTGATCGGTTCGCGCGAAGACGGGATCAAGCAGATCTTCTCCAGTGCGTCGGAACATTCGTCGTTGATCATCGAGTACGTGCAACGCTTCGGGGATTTCGAGGGCTTCTTCACGCGGCAGAACGTCGCCGAGTTGACCCATGCGGCCGGCGTCGACCTGGAGTTGCTCGAAATGCAGTCCGGGGCGCATCGGCACTAGTGGGCCATGCCGGAAGTCCGGCGCCTATGGCGAAGCGATCGGGTACCGAACTTTCCGCATGTCCCACTGACTCTCATGGCCAACGGCCACCCTGAAATAGGATAAGCCGAGCCACGGAAAACACGGACAGACACGGACAAGGGGTTTGATCTGTTTCATTTTCCGTGATTTCCGTGTTATTCCGTGGCTATATTTTCACGCTAACGGGTAACGCGGGGCGGATTCCGCGCGTCAGATCTCTTCGATCAGGCGGGTACGCAACGCCTCCTCCTGTTCGGGGGTGAGCGCGCGGCCTTCGGCGTTGTAAAGCAGGAAAAGGTCTTCTGCCTGTTCGCCCGCCGTGTTGATTCGGGCGGTCGTGACGTTGATCCCCTGTTCCGCGAACACGCAGCCGATGGTGGACAGCAGGCCCGGCCGGTCGAGCGCGCACACCTGCATGCGCGTCGTCGCGCCCGGGGCCCCCGGATCAAACTTGATGGCCGTCTCGACCTCGAAGTGTTTCAGGCGGCGCGGGACGGTGCGTTGCACGGCGTGATGGTTGCATTTCGGGTCCAGCAGCCGCTCGCGTAGCGTGTCGCGGATTTCGTCCACCCGAAAACCGGGCTCGACCTTGTGGCCCATGCTTTCCAGCACCAGGAAGGTGTCGAGCGTCCGGCCGGCACGCGTGGTGATGATTCGGGCATCGACGATGTCCAGCCCCAGCTGGGTCAGCGTGGTGGTGATCCGCGCGAACAGCTTGGGATGATCGTCCGTGTAGACGAAGATCTCCGTACTGCCCCGGGGTGTCTCATGGCGCACCAGAACCACCGGAAGGTCGGTGGGTTTGATGTGGGCGAGGGCCAGAGTATGCCAGGCGATTTCGTCGGCGGAATGCCGCACGAAATACTCGATTTCGAAATCCTCCCAGATGGCCTCCACCGCTTCGTCGTGCAGCCCGTGCCGCGCCAGCAGCGCCATCGCCTCGTGGCAGGTCTGCCCGATCTGCTCGTCGGTGTCCGGCGGCGTGTCCAGCCCCCGTTCGAGCAACGCTGCCGTCGCGTGGTAGAGGGTTTGCAGCAGAGAGTCCTTCCAGCTGTTCCACAATTCCGGATTGGTGCCGCGGATGTCCGCGATGGTCAGGAGGTACAGCAGGTCCAGCCGCTCCTGGGTACGTACCTCGCGGGCAAAGCCCAGGACGACCTCGGGATCCGAGATGTCCTTGCGCTGTGCGGTCAGCGACATCAGGAGGTGGGATCGCACAAGCCAGCTGACCAGTGTGGCGTCGTCGTCACGGAGACCGTGGTGCTGGCAGAAATGGAGGGCATCCAGGGCCCCGAGTTCGGAATGATCCCCGCCCCGGCCCTTGGCGATGTCGTGGAACAGGGCCCCGAGGACCAGGCGCTCCGGACGTTCGATGCGGGTGTGGATCTCGCTCGCAAGCGGCTGTTCGTGCGCGAATTCGGGCAACGCCAGCCGGCGCGCGTTGCTGACCACGTTCAGTGTGTGTTCGTCCACCGTGTACGCGTGGAAGAGGTCGTACTGCATCCGCCCGATGATGCGTCCGAATGCCGGTATGTAGGCGCCCAGAACGCCATAGCGGTTCATGCGGCGAAGCTCGTGGGTGACGCCGCGCTCGGCGCGCAGGATTTTCATGAACAGTTCGCGGCACATGGGGGTGCGCCGGAACTGGCCGTCGATCAGGTGGCGGTGGGCGCGGATCAACCGGATGGTCGAGGCCCGCAGACCCTGGATCTCCGGATGATTCTGCATGAGATGGAATACCTCGAGCAGCGCCGGCGGGTAGATCATGAAGACCTGGTCGTGCACCGGCTCCAGGTATCCGCCCCGGACCTGGAAGCGTTGGTGGATGCGCCGCGCCTCGCGCATCGATCCGGGGCTTTCCAGCAGCGCCTCGTTGAAGTGCTGCAGCAGCAGTTCATTGAGGCGCTGCAGCTCGCAGATGGTCCGGAAGTAGCGCTGCATGAACTGCTCGACACCCAGGTTCTCGTGATGGTCCACGAAGCCGAAGGTGCTCGCCAGCGCGCGCTGCAGGTCGAACAGCAGACGATCCTCGCGGCGTCCCGCCAACATGTGCAGCGCAAAGCGGACCTTCCAGAGAAAGCGCTGGCCCTCGATCAGATCCCGAAGCTCCACCTCGCGCAGAAAACCGTGTTCCACCAGTTGTTCCAGGCGTTCGGCATCGAAGTGGCGCTTGCTGACCCAACCGATCATCTGGATGTCGCGCAGCCCGCCCGGACCCTCCTTCACGTTCGGCTCGAGGCGGTAGGCCGTCTCCCCGAACCGGAGGTGCCGGGCGTTCTGCTCGGCGAGCTTGGCGCTGTAGAACGCGCGCGAATCCCAGAGTCTCTCGGGCTGCAGCGCTTCCCGGAAGTGCTGGAAGAGGTCACGCCCACCGCACAGGCGGCGCGCCTCGAAGAGGGTGGTGGCGATGGTGATGTCGCCGCGAGCTTCACGCAGGCAGTCCTCGATACTGCGTACGCTGTGGCCGACCTCGAGCCCGATGTCCCAGAGGAAGGTGAGGAACCCGCTGATCGCGCCACTGTGGGTCGCCTCGGCTTCGGGTTCGGCCAGGATCAGGATGTCGATGTCCGAGCCGGGGTGCAGTTCTCCCCGTCCATATCCCCCGACCGCGATCAGGCACAGACCCGATGCGGCACCCAGACCCTGATCCTTCCAGATCTGGACGAGAAGATCATCGATCAGCTGGGCGTGGCCATGGATCAGGCTATCGATCGCCGCGCCATCATGGAATCCCCGTTCGAGATGGCTGATGATCGCTTTGCGGAAGTCACGGAACCGGGCGACATCAAGCGGGTGATTCCGCAGGTCCCTCATTTCATCCCCGAGGGCCTGGGCCAGGGGTTCTGCAGAGGTATAGGGCGGGGCCGGGTGGGGATCCTGGCCGACCGTGGCCCAGGCCCTCATGCCGCCAGGGCCTGTGGAGGGGTTTCGCCTGTGCGCAGGGTGAGAATGTCGTAGCCGGTCTCGGTCACCAGAATGGTATGTTCCCATTGCGCCGAAGGGCTGTGGTCCTTGGTGACCGCGGTCCAGCCATCGGCGAGCAGGCGGGTGTGCCGGCCACCCGCGTTGATCATGGGTTCGATGGTGAAGCACATGCCGGGTTCCAGACGCATCCCCGAACCGGGTTTGCCATAGTGCAGAACCTGCGGATCCTCGTGGAAGGCCTTGCCGATTCCGTGCCCGCAGTATTCGCGCACCACCGAACAGCGGTGGGACTCCGCGTAGCGCTGGATGGCATGGCCGATGTCTCCCAGCGTCGCGCCGGGGCGCACCTGCTGGATGCCGAGGTACATGCAGGCGCGGGCGATGTCCACCACGCGCTTGGCCTGGATCCCCGGCTTGCCGATGCAGAACATCTGGCTCGTGTCGCCGTGGTATCCGTCCTTGATCACGGTGATGTCGATATTGACGATGTCGCCGTTCTTCAGCTGCCGGTCCCCGGGAATGCCGTGACAGACCTGGTGATTCACGGAGGTGCAGATGGATTTGGGAAACCCCCGGTAATTCAATGGTGCCGGGATTGCCTTCTGATGATTGACGATATGATCGTGGCAGATCCGGTCGAGTTCATCGGTGGTGATACCGGCCTCGACATGAGGCGCGATCATCTCCAGCACCTCGGCAGCCAAGCGGCCGGCGACGCGCATGCGCTCGATTTCGTCCTGGGTCTTGATGGTCACTGACATAGCAAATCCCCGCCACGGAGCCGCCGAGGCAGCCGGCCGGTTTGGTTTGAACCGGTCTCCTATGCTATAAAGCGCGCGCCCTCGGGGCAACGAAAACCCTAAATCCACACACGTATCGGCACAGTCTGTTGGGTGCCCGCCCTCTTCAGGTCGGGTTGCAGATTGGGATACGTGGAGGCAGAACCCTACAGGAGAATTGCCATGTCACTCGTTACCATGCGCCAGATGCTGGAGGCCGGCGTTCATTTCGGCCACCAGACCCGCTACTGGCATCCCAAGATGGCCCCGTACATCTTCGGTGAACGCAACAAGATCCACATCATCAACCTCGAGAAGAGCCTGCCGCTGTTCAACGAGGCGATGAATTTCCTGGGCAAGATCGCCGCCGATGGCGGCAAGATCATGTTCGTCGGGACCAAGCGGTCCGCCCGCGACGTCGTCGGCGAAGAGGCCCGCCGCTGCAACATGCCCTACGTGAACCACCGCTGGTTGGGTGGCATGCTCACCAACTTCAGCACCGTGAAGCAGTCCATCAAGCGCCTGAAGGATATCGAGGCGATGCATGCGGATGGCGGTTTCGAGCGCCTGAACAAGAAGGAAGGCCTCATGTTGACCCGCGAACAGGAGAAGCTCGAGCGGAGCCTGGGCGGAATCAAGGACATGACGCGCATGCCCGACGCGATGTTCGTGGTGGACGTGGGCTACGAGAAGATCGCGGTTGCGGAGGCGCGCAAGCGCGGGATTCCCGTCATCGCGATCGTGGACTCGAACAACAGTCCGGACGGTGTCGACTACGTGATTCCGGGCAACGATGACGCGATGCGCGCGATCCAGTTGTACGTGGCGGCCGTCGCGGACACCATTCTTGAAGCCAAGGGCGCCAGCGCGACCGGGGTGCAGGAAGAGGAGTTCTCCGAAGCCGTGGCTGGCGAACAGGCCTGAGTCCCCGTATCCCGGGCGCCGCGCGGATCAAGCGCGCGGCGGCCTCCAATTTTTTCAGGAGTTTTGCATGCAGATTACCGCTGCTCTAGTGAAGGAACTGCGCGAGCGCACCAGCGCCGGCATGATGGAGTGCAAGAGGGCCCTCACCGAAACCCAGGGTGATGTCGAAGCCGCCATCGAACTGATGCGCAAATCCGGCCAGGCCAAGGCGGACAAGAAGGCCGGCCGAATCGCCGCCGAAGGCCGCATCGAAATCGCCAGCGATGGCCCCACGGCGGTTATCGCCGAGGTGAACTCGGAGACCGATTTCGTCGCCAAGGATCCCAGCTTCCAGGCGTTCGCGGCCGAGTGTGCGGCGGCTGCGCTGGAATCGGGCGCCACCGACGTGGCAGGCCTGATGGAAGTCGAGCGTGATGGACAGACGCTGGAAACCCGCCGTGCGGAGTTGATTGCCCGGATCGGCGAGAACATCCAGATGCGCCGCTTCGAGCGGGTTCAGACTGACGGGGTTCTGGGCGCCTACCTGCACGGTAGCCGGATCGGTGTTCTGGTCAGCCTGTCCGGGGGCGATGTGGACCTCGCGAAGGACGTGGCCATGCACATCGCTGCCAGTCGGCCGATCTGCGTCGATGCCGGCCAGGTGCCCGCCGAGACCGTCGAAAAGGAGCGTGAGATCTTCCGCGCGCAGGCGCAGGAATCCGGCAAGCCCGCCGATATCGTCGAAAAGATGATCGAGGGGCGGATCCGGAAGTTTCTCGCCGAGGTGACCCTGGTGGGCCAGCCATTCGTGAAGAACCCCGACCAGACCGTGGGCCAGTTGCTCAAGGAGAACGGCGCGACCGTCACCGGTTTCGTTCGGTATGAAGTAGGTGAAGGGATCGAGAAGAAAGTCGAGAATTTTGCCGAAGAGGTCATGGCCCAGGCGCGTGGCGCCTAGGTAGACTGTCAGTCCTGGAACCCCGGAGATCGCCCCGGGGTTCCTGATGACACACGATTCGAGTCCGCCATCGAGGAGCACCATGAATCAGGAAGGCCAGCCCGCCTACAAGCGCATACTTCTGAAGCTGAGCGGTGAGGCCTTCATGGGGTCCCAGGATTACGGGGTCGATCCCGTCGTACTGGACCAGGTGGCACAGGAAGTCTGCGATCTATCCCGACTCGGGGTCGAAGTGGCTGTGGTCATCGGCGGCGGCAACATCTTCCGGGGAGCGGGTCTGGCCGAAGGCGGCATGGACCGCGTCACCGGCGATCACATGGGCATGCTCGCGACGGTGATCAACGCGTTGGCACTGCAGGACGCGATCGAGCGCAACGGCCATTTCTGCCGCGTCATGTCGGCGATCCGGATCAACCAGGTCTGCGAGGACTACATCCGCCGGCGTGCCGTACGGCACCTGGAGAAGGGCCGCATCGTGGTCTTCGCGGCCGGCACCGGGAATCCCTTCTTCACCACGGACAGTGCCGCCAGCCTGCGGGCCATCGAGATCGGCGCCGAGTTGATGATCAAGGCGACCAAGGTGGACGGGGTGTACGACGCCGATCCGATGAAGCGCAGCGACGCCCGCCGCTTCGAACGCCTGACATTCGATGAAGCCCTGGAACGGCGCCTGGGCGTGATGGACACCACCGCCCTGGTCATGTGCCGGGACAACAACCTGCCCCTTCGAGTCATGAACATGTTTGCCAAGGGTGACCTGATGCGCCTGGTCATGGGCGAGCCGGTGGGCACCCTGGTCGAGAGGAACCCGCAATGACGCAAGCCATCTATGACGACGCCAGCCACCGCATGGACCGCTCCCTGGAGGCCCTGCACACCGAGTTCACCAAGATCCGCACCGGGCGGGCGCACTCGAGCCTGCTCGATCACGTACTCGTCGAGTATTACGGCTCCGAGGTTCCGATCAATCAGGTCGCGAACGTGAACGTCGAAGACGCCCGAACCCTGACCGTGACGCCCTGGGAACGGAACATGGTCGGCAAGGTGGAAAAGGCGATCATGACCTCCGATCTGGGTCTGAATCCCGCTACGGTCGGTACCGTGATCCGGGTGCCCTTGCCGGTCCTGACCGAGGAGCGGCGCCGGGATCTGGTCAAGGTCGTTCGGGCCGAGGCCGAGAACGCCCGGGTGGCCGTGCGCAACATCCGGCGGGATGCCAACCATTCGCTGAAACAGCAGGTCAAGGACAAGGAAATCTCGGAGGACGACGAGCGGCGCGCCGAGGAGCGGATCCAGAAACTGACCGATGAACACGTCGCCCGCATCGACAAGATGCTGGCCGAGAAGGAAGCGGAGTTGATGGAGGTTTGACCTCGGCCTCGCGGACGCAGCCCTTGAACACGTCAATGCCTTCTGCGTCACCCGCGCACGTGGCCATCATCATGGATGGCAACGGGCGCTGGGCCCAAACCCGCGGTCTCTCGCGCAGTGAGGGTCACCGTGAAGGCCTGAAGGCGACCCGTCGGGCCGTCGAGTTCTTCGCGAATCGCGGAGCAAAGGCGCTGACCGTGTTCGCGTTCAGCAGTGAGAACTGGCAGCGTCCGCGCGAGGAGGTTGCAGCCCTGTTCGATCTGTTTGTCAGCGCCATCGAGGCCGAGCTGCCGGAACTGCTCGAGCGTGGTGTACGCCTGCGTTTCATCGGTGAACGGGAGGATTTTCCGGAACAGCTGCGGCAACGCATGGCGGAAGCCGAGAATGCGACCGTGGCGAACGCCGGGATGACGCTCGTCGTTGCCCTCGGGTATGGGGGCCGCTGGGACATTCTGCAGGCAGCCCTGCGTTGGGTGCGCGAGGCGCAGGGTGGCGAACCCGACCCCGAAACCTTCGAGCGCTACCTGAGCACGGCCGGACTGCCGCCTCTGGATCTGCTGATCCGTACCGGCGGGGAGCAACGCATCAGTAACTTTCTGCTGTGGCAGAGTGCGTACGCGGAACTCTGTTTCCTGGACGTTCTCTGGCCGGATGTGGACGAGACCGCGCTGCAGGAAGCCCTGGATGTCTATGCTCGCCGCCAGCGCAGGTTCGGTTGTACCCCGGCGCAATTGCAGGCTGGCGATGCTTAAACAGCGCGTGCTTACGGCGATCGCGATCGTCATACCGGTTTTTCTGCTGATTGTCTTTGGCTCCAGCCGCGCGTTCGCCGTCTTTGCACTGCTGGTCGTGGCGGTCGGCGCCTGGGAGTGGAGTCGGCTGGTGGGCTTTGCATCGCCCGTCTCGCGGATCGCGTACGCACTGGCCATCCCAGCGCTGGCCGCGGTCTTCCTGCTGTTCTGGGGGCAGGGTGGCTGGTCGGCCGTTCACGGTCTGGTGCTGGCCCTTGCATCGCTCTGGTGGCTCGGGGTCTTTGTCGGCCTGCTGGGGTACCGCCCGGGGCTGGGTCAGCGTGGATGGGGCCGTTTCCTGCTGCGGGTGGCGGGCTTTTTCAGCCTGGTGCCGGCGGTCGTCGCGCTGGCCTGGTTGCACGAGGCCAATCCGCACTGGGTCCTGTATCTGCTGCTCCTGGTCGCCGCGGCGGATACCGGGGCCTATTTCGCAGGCCGCCGGTTCGGACGAACCCGGCTGGCGCCCGAGATCAGTCCCGGCAAGACCCGGGAGGGTGTGTTCGGTGCCCTGATGGCCGTGATCCTGGTGGCCACGGCGGCGGCCTGGATCTTCGGCCTGCCGCCCATGGATGCGCTCCTGTTCGTGCTGCTCAGCGTCGTGGTCGCACTGGTTTCGGTGGCCGGCGACCTTCAGGAAAGCGTTCTGAAACGCGAGGCCGGCGCGAAGGACAGCGGGACTTTGTTGCCGGGCCACGGCGGGGTGCTGGATCGGGTGGACAGCCTCACAGCCGCGGCGCCGGTGTTCGTCGCCGGATTGCTCTGGGCGTCGCTGCACCCGGGAGGTTTCTGACATGACCCGTGAGCGCGTCACCATTCTGGGTTCGACCGGGAGCATCGGCGTCAGCACGCTCGACGTTCTGTCGCGTCAGCGCGACCGTTTCGAGGTTTTCGCGCTGACCGCCAACGGGAACGTCGAGGTGATGGCCCGGCAGTGCCTGGAACATGCGCCGGAAGTCGCGGTGATGGCGGATCCCGAGGCGGCGTCGGCACTCCGGGATCGACTGGCCCGCTCGGGATGCCCGACCGAGGTTCGTGTTGGCAGTGAAGGACTGGTGGCCGTGGCGGAGTCGGACCACGTGGATGTGGTGATGGCCGCGATCGTGGGTGCCGCGGGTCTGTTGCCGACGCTGGCCGCCGCGGGTGCCGGCAAGCGGCTTCTGCTGGCCAACAAGGAGTCGCTGGTCATGTCCGGTGCGTTGCTGATGGACGCGGTCGTGCGGAGCGGTGCGACCCTGCTTCCGGTGGACAGCGAACACAATGCCATCTTCCAATGCCTGCCGGCAGGATATACCTGCGGGGACGCCGTGCATCCGCACGGGGCCCGGCGCATCTGGCTCACGGCGTCGGGTGGACCCTTCCGCGAACGGGCGCTCGACTCGTTCGACGCGATTACCCCGGAAGAGGCCTGCGCGCACCCGAACTGGGACATGGGCCGGAAGATCTCGGTGGATTCCGCGACGATGATGAACAAGGGTCTTGAGGTGATCGAGGCCCGCTGGCTGTTCGCGCTCGATCCCGAGGACATCCAGGTCGTGCTGCACCCGCAGAGCATCATCCATTCGATGGTGGCCTACAGCGATGGCTCGGTTCTGGCGCAGTTGGGTAATCCGGACATGCGCACGCCGATCGCGCATGCCCTGGCGTGGCCGGGGCGAATGGACTCCGGCGTCGAACCGCTGGACCTGTTCTCGGCCGGCCCGCTGGAGTTCGCCGCGCCGTCGCTGGAACGCTTCCCCTGCCTGGGTCTGGCCTACCGGGCGCTGCGTGCCGGGGGCACGGCCACCACCGTGCTGAATGCCGCCAACGAGGTTGCGGTCGAAGCGTTTCTCGCCGGCGAGATTCGGTTCCCCGCGATTGCCGCGATAATCGAGCAGACGCTTTCCGCACTCGCGCCGGAGCCCGCAGAGTCGCTGGAAGGGATTCTTGCAGCGGACGCGCGGGCGCGGGACTATGCTAAGGACTGGCTGAAGCGGAGCGCCAGTCCGCGCTGATTGTTGGATTCCATGACTATTTTGACCAGCCTAGCAGCGTTCATCGTGGCCATCGGTGTCCTCGTGACCGTGCACGAATATGGTCACTACCTGGCGGCGCGTCTGGTCGGCGTCAAGGTTCTGCGGTTCTCGGTCGGGTTCGGCAAGCCGATCTACCGACGTCATTTCGGTGCGGATCGGTCCGAGTTCGTCATTGCCGCGATTCCGCTCGGCGGCTACGTGAAAATGCTGGACGAACGTGAAGCTCCGGTTCCGCCCGAGGAGGTTTCCCGCGCGTTCAACCGGAAGTCGCTGCGTGCGCGCAATGCGGTCATCGTGGCGGGGCCGCTGGCCAATTTCCTGCTGGCGGTGGTCGTGTATGCGGCCATGTTCATGATCGGTGTGCCGGGAATCAAACCCGTCGTGGGCGAGGTTCAGCCGGGGAGTGCGGCAGCACTGGGTGGGCTGCAGTTCGGCGATCAGATCGTGATGGTGGGCTCGCGCCGGGTCCAGGATTGGGAACAGGCCAACCTGCGACTGCTGGACCATGCCGTGCGGGCCGATGCCGTCGAGTTGACGGTGCTGGACCGCGACGGCCGTGAGGTCCGTCGCACGCTGGCGCTGGAGAACCGGCGCGAGTTGCTGGGCGAAGGTCAGTTTCTCGAGCGGCTTGGTATCCGACCGTATCGTCCCACGCTGGAGCCTCGCGTTGGGAGCGTCGAACGTGGCAGTCGAGCCGCCGAGGCGGGTCTGCAGCCGGGGGATCATGTGCTCAGGGTCGATGGGCGTCCAGTGGATTCCTGGATCGACTGGGTGGAAATGATCCAGGCGTCACCCGAGCAGCCGCTCCGGATCATCGTGCGCCAGGAGGGCGTGGAGCGGGAGTTGACGCTGATTCCCGCAAGCGTCGAGGTGGATGGTGAAACGCGCGGTCGCATCGGCGCGGGCGTCGATCCGGCGCAGCCGCAGATGCAGGAGATGGCGACGCTCGTGCGCCTGGGCCCGATGGAAGGTCTGGCGGCGGGCGTCTCCCGAACCTGGGAGGTGAGCATCCTCACGCTGCGCGTGCTGGGGCGAATGATCACCGGCGAGGCGTCCGTCAAAAACATCGCCGGACCGGTTACAATCGCCGAGTTCGCCGGAATGACCGCGCTCATCGGCATCACGGCGTTTCTCGGATTCCTTGCACTCGTCAGTGTTTCTTTGGGTATCATCAACCTGCTGCCTGTCCCGGTACTGGACGGTGGGCACCTGATGTTCAATCTGGCGGAGTGGATCAAGGGCAGCGCGGTCTCCGAGCGATCCCAGTTGATCGGACAACAGGTGGGCCTGGTTGCGATCGCTGCTTTGATGATGCTCGCGCTTTACAACGATTTCACACGTTTATTCGGATAATCCGGCCGGTTCCGCAGGCCCCTCGATTTTGGCGAAAGACATGACTCGATACCTGCTGCAGGCTTTGTTGCTGTCCACTTTCCTGGCGTTTTCCGGAATGACCTGGGCACAGTCCTACGTCATCGAGGACATCGAAATCGAGGGGCTGGAGCGGATCACCGCCGGTACTGCGCTCACCTACCTGCCGGTTCAGGTGGGGGATTCCTTCGAAGACTCGCGCAGCCCCGAGGTGATCCGCGCACTGTTCCAGACGGGTTTCTTCTCGAATGTGGAACTCGCCAGGCGCGGAGACGTGCTGGTCGTCGTGGTCGAGGAACGGGCGGCGATCAACGAGATCCGCTTCAGCGGGAACAAGGACATCCCGACGGACGCGCTGAACGACGCGCTGCGCTCGGCGGGTTTGCAGCGCGGACGTATCTTCAACCAGACCGTCCTGGACCGGATCGAAACCGAACTTCGCCAGCAGTATCTGGCACGCGGCCGGTACAACGTGGATATCGACATCGAGATCGACGAACTGCCACGCAACCGGGTCGATATCGACATCACCATCGCCGAAGGGCAGGTCGCGAAGATCCGCGAGGTCAACATCGTCGGCAACGAGGCATTCCCCAATGACCGGCTGATACGGGGCTTCGAGTCCGGGGTGCCACGCTGGTGGGCCTTCCTGAGTCGGCGGGACAATTATTCGCGGCAGAAACTGGCCGGCGATCTGGAACAGCTGCGCTCCTACTATCTCGATGCCGGGTTCCTGAATTTCGATATCGATTCCACGCAGGTCACGCTCACGCCTGACCGCAAGGACATCTACATCACCATCAACGTGGATGAGGGGGACAGCTTCCGGATCGGTTCCGTGGATCTCGCGGGCGAACTCGTGGTGCCGGAGGCGGAGCTGCGGGAGCTGATTCAGGTCGCGCCCGGGGAGACCTTCTCCCGGCGTGAGGTCGTCGAGTCCTCGGAGCAGATCGTCCAGCGTCTGACTCGCGACGGCTTTGCCTTCGCCAACGTGAACCCCGTTCCGGAAGTCGACGAGGCTGCGCAGGAGGTTGCACTGACCTTCCTCGTGGATCCCGGTCCGCGCGTCTACGTGCGCCGTATCGAGATCTCCGGCAACAGCCGGACCCAGGAAGCCGTGTATCGGCGCGAGCTGCGTCAGTTGGAGGGCGCCTGGTTCAACGGCGAGCAGGTGGACCGGTCGCGCGTGCGGCTTCAGCGGCTGCCTTTCGTCGAGACCGTGAACGTCGAGACGCGCCGGGTTCCAGGCAGCACGGATGAAGTGGATCTGGAGATCTCGCTGACGGAACGCATGTCCGGAGCCGTTTCGCTCGGGGTGGGATATTCCCAGAATCAGGGTGTCCTGCTGACGGGCAGTCTGAGCCAGGACAACTTCATGGGAAGCGGAAATCGGGTCACGCTCTCGCTGAGCACGAGCGAAGTCTCGCAGCTGTTCAACCTCAGCGTGTTGAACCCGCACTACACCGTCAACGGGGCAAGCCGCGGATTCTCGGTGTTCTACCAGAAGATCGATGCGGAGGAGGCCAGTATCTCGCGCTACGCCGCCAACCGCTACGGATTCAACGTGAGCTATGGAATTCCGTTCTCCGAGTTCGGCACGCTGAGCATCCGTCCCGGATTCGAGAACGTGGAGATCGACACGGTGGCGACAACGCCGACCGAGATCCTCGATTTTCTGGAACGCGAGGGGGACGAATACACCCTGTTCCCGATCGAAATGGCCTACACCTACGATACGCGGGATCGCGTAGTCTTTGCGGCGTCCGGCCGCCGGCATCGCGTCGGTGCCGAGCTGACGATCCCGGGAAGCGATCTCGAATACTATCTGCTCACCTACTCGGGGCAGGAGATCTTCAAGCTGGCGGACAGTTACTCGCTCAGCTTTTCGGTCGGGCTCGGGTATGGAGACGGTTTTGCCGATACCGGCGAACTGCCTTTCTTCGAAAATCTGTTTGCCGGCGGTATCCGTTCGGTACGCGGTTTCGAGGACAACAGTCTGGGTCCGCGCGACAGTAACAACGACCCCTTCGGTGGCAGCTTCCGGACAACGGCTTCGGCAGAGCTGTTTTTCCCGATGCCCCTCGCCGCGGACAATCAGGCGGTCCGCATGAGTGCTTTCCTGGATGCGGGGCAGGTGTTTGCCGACGTGAGTGACTTCGACGGCAGCGATCTGCGCGTCTCTACCGGATTGGCGCTCACATGGATGTCACCGGTGGGTCCGCTGAGCTTCAGCTACGGTGTCCCGGTGGTGAAGGAAGACGGCGACGAACTCCAGGAATTCCAGTTCCTGCTCGGTGCGAGCTTCTAGTGGGTGATGCGGCCGGCATCCCCGCCTCTTTGCATGCAGGAGAATCGGATGGGCGTGGTGCGTAGGCGGGTGTCGCGAAGCTTCGTTCTGGGTGGACTCCTGGTCAGTCTGCTGCTGTTCCCGCTGCTTTCGGCGGCACAGAATGTGGCTTTCGTGACCATGAACCAGATCCTCGAGGACTCACCCCAGGCCGAGGAGGCGATGCGTGAACTGGAGCGCGAGTTTTCCCCGCGCGATACGCAGTTGGTCGCGGAGCGTGATGCGCTCCAGGCACTGCGGGATCGGCTGGAGCGCGAGGGGGACGCGATGACCGCCACCCAGCGGGCCGATCTCGAACGGGAATTCACGGCGCGTTCCCGCGAATTCCGGCGGGCCCAGGAAAGCTTCACCGACGACCTGAACGTGCGGCGCAACGAAGAGCTTGCGAAGCTGCAGCGCCTGATCAACGACGCGATCATCCAGCTCGCCCGCGAGCGCGAAATCGATCTCATCCTTACCGAACGCAACGTGCTTTACTCCAGCGAACGCATCGACATCACCGATGACATCATTGCCGCCATGCAGCGTCTCCGCTGAGCGCGGCTGTTCCGCGGGTGAACTGGCCGCGTGGTTCGGCGGGGACCTGAGCGGAGACCCCGAGCGCCGGGGATACGGTCTGGCGCCCCTCGCTCGAGCGGGCGAGCGGGATATCGTGTTCGTCGCCAACGAGCGCCACCTCGCGGCACTGCGTGACTCCCGCGCCGGTATCGTATTGATGGGGCAGGACATGATTGCGCCTGACCCTTCGGATCTCTCGCGGCGCAGCTATGTGCGGGTGGACAATCCCCACGCCTGTTTCGCCCGCCTCAGTACCTTGCTGGGTACCCGGCGTCGATTCGAAGCCGCGATCGAGCCCGGGGCCGTCATCCATCCTCAGGCGGAAGTGCACCCGACCGCGCGAGTCTGCAGCGGCGCCTGGGTGGGTGCGGGGAGCCGGGTGGGCCCGGATGTCTATGTCGGACCCGGAGTGTTCATCGGCGAACGGGTGGAAATCGGCGGGCAGGGCTATCTGTATCCAGGCTGCAGAATTCTCGACGAGGTTCGTTTGGGGAGCGGGGTGATCCTCTATCCCGGTGCGGTCGTGGGTGGTGATGGCTTCGGCTTCGCGCAGGATCAGGGCGAGTGGGTCAAGGTTGAACAGCTGGGCACCGTGATCATCGGTGACCGGGTCGAGATCGGGGCCAACAGCACGGTGGATCGGGGTGCCCTGGACGATACCGTCATCGGGGATGGGGTGAAGATCGACAATCTCGTGCACATTGCCCACAACGTCACGATCGGAGCCCATACCGCGATCGCGGGCTGTGTGGGGATCGCAGGTAGCGCGCGTATCGGCAGTCACTGCGCAATCGGGGGAGGAGCCGGTATACTCGGGCATCTCGAGATCGCGGATCACGTGACCATTCTTGCAATGACACTCGTGACCCGATCCATCCGTGAGCCCGGGCGCTATGCTTCGGGTGTGCCGCACCAGGGGGCGCGTGACTGGAACCGCAGCCTGGCGGCGCTGCGTCGGCTGGGGCGGCGTGAAGGCTGATGGGATCGCGAAAAATTCGCCCTCGGACGTGAGATCCGGGTGCGCCGGGCTGAACGACAGAATAAAGGAACGACCAAGTGGAAGGTCTGAACATACAGGAGGTGATGCGCTATCTGCCGCATCGATACCCTTTTCTGATGATCGATCGGGTCACGGATTTCGAACCCGGGCGCTACCTGGCCGCGATCAAGAACGTCAGCATCAATGAGCCTTTCTTCCAGGGGCACTTTCCGATCAAGCCGGTGATGCCGGGGGTCCTCATCCTCGAAGCGCTCGCGCAGGCCACGGGCCTGCTCGCGTTCAAGACGGAAGAACATCAGGGAGTGAACCAGGACAAGCCACGCCTGTATCTGTTCGTGGGTATCGACGAGGCCCGTTTTCGGCGCCAGGTGGAGCCCGGAGATCAACTCCTGCTGCGGGTGGAACACCTGCGGACGGTGCGGGGTATCTGGCGCTTCAGCGCGGAGGCGCACGTTGGTGAGGATCTCTGTGCGTCCGCCCAACTGATGTGCGTGGGCAAGGATACCGACGCATGATCGACCCCCGCGCCGATATCCACCCGAGCGCGGAGATCGATCCTTCGGCGCAGGTCGGACCGTTTTCGGTGATCGGAGCCAACGTCCGCATTGGCGCGAATACCTGGGTCGGTCCCCACGTGGTCATTCAGGGGCCGACGGACATCGGTCGCGACAACCGGATTTTCCAGTTCGCCTCGGTCGGCGAAGCCCCCCAGGATCTGAGCTACCGTGGCGAGCCCACCCGCCTGGTGATCGGCGACCGCAACGTCATTCGCGAATCGGTCACGATCAGTCGGGGGACGGAGAAAGGTCATGGCGAGACCGTGATCGGTCATGACAATCTGATCATGGCCTACGTGCACATCGCCCATGACTGCATCATTGGTAACGGGATCGTGTTCTCCAACGCCGCCTCTCTCGCGGGACACGTCGAGGTAGGGGATCACTGCACGCTGGGGGGCTTCACGCTGGTGCACCAGTTCTGCCGCATCGGCGCGCATGCATTCACCAGCATGGGTTCGGCGCTCAATCGGGACCTGCCTCCCTACTGCCTGGCAAGTGGCAACTACGCCCGACTGATCGGAATCAACAAGGTGGGGCTGCGGCGCAAGGACTTCAGCGAGGATTGCATTCACGCGCTGCACCGCGCCTTCGCGGACATTCTGCGCGCCGGCGGTGACCGCAAGGGACGTCTCGCCCAGTTGCTCGCGGAAACCGAGTTCGCCGAGGTTCGCCACATGCTGGAGTTCGTCCAGAACAGTCCGCGCGGCGTCCTGCGCGCGGGCAGGGACTGAACAGCGGCGTCGGAACGCCGGTTACCTCATACGGCACGCGCCAGCGACTCGATACCCTCCGCCGCCGTTTCCCGAACCTCGGGGTCTGGATCATTGATGCACGCCTGCAGGGTCGGGATGGCCCGTGCTGCGCCCGTGAGTGTCAGGGCGTGGCAGGCATCGGCGCGCACCCGGGCATCGACGTGGCACGTGTGAGGGGTCAGGGGTTCGACCAGCGCGTCCAGCTCGCCACTCCCCTGGAATTCCTCGAAAGTGGCCATGATGCCGATGCGCACGCTAAGCCCGGTTTCGGGATTCCCGAGGAGATCGACGAGCCGCAACAGCAGGGCAGGGTCGGCGCGCACACGCTCCGCAACTTCGCGGCGTCGGGCGGTTGCCAACAGATCGGACAAATATGCGGTCATTCCATCTTCGCGCCCGGCCATCGCCGCCCAGTGCCGCAGTTCCTCGGGCGTGTGCAGGCCTGGCAGGTGGAACGCTCCGATGCGGGCCCAGGGCACCGAGCGCACGCCCAGCTCCTGGGCAAGCCCGGGTTCCACCGCGATGTTGACCACCTCGAGGCGGGCAAGGATTGCCTCCTTCACCAGGGCGCCCAGGCCCTCGAGCATCCCGGCACAGTGCGGGCACCCGGGGGCGACCAGGAGCAGGGCGGTTACGGGGCGCGCGGGCCATTCGGGCGGAACTGACATGGCATCTTCTCGGACTATCGCAAGGATGATGCCGATGCTACGGTCTGGCGACAGGAACACCAAGTCGCGGAACCCGATCATGGAGTAATGCCAATGCCGCGCATGCGGAAGAAATCCGATCTGCCGCAGAAGATCTGCGTGACGTGCGGGCGGCCGTTTTTCTGGCGCCGGAAATGGCAAGCCGATTGGGGGTCCGTGCGCTACTGCTCGGAGCGCTGTCGTCGCCAGGGTCCGCCTGCCGCGCGTTCCGGAGCACGCGAATGACAACGCTGCGCCTGGTGCTGGGCGATCAACTGAGCCGCTCGCTCAGCGCCCTTTCCGATCTCGATATCGCCGACGATGTCGTATTGATGGTCGAGGTTCGGGAGGAAGCGACCTACGTGCCGCATCACCAGCAGAAGATCGTGCTGGTGCTTTCGGCGATGCGTCACTTCGCCATTGCGCTGCGTGCCGAGGGCGTGAGGGTCGATTACGTTGCGCTGGACGACCCGGAGAACCGCGGCTCGTTCACGGACGAGCTTGCCCGGGCGTTGGATCGGTACCCGGTGAAGCGCGTGGTGGTGACGGAACCCGGCGAGTGGCGGGTGTGGGAGGCCATGCGCGGCTGGGAAGCGCGTTTCGGCATCCCGGTTGAGATTCGTGAGGACCGCCGCTTTCTGTGTTCTCGGGAGTCCTTCGCCACCTGGGCCGAGGGGCGGAAGACACTGCGCATGGAGTTCTTCTATCGCGAGATGCGCCGCCGCACCGGATGGCTGATGGCGGGAAACGACCCCCTGGGCGGTCGCTGGAACTTTGACGTCGAGAACCGCAAGTCCCTGCCACCGGATCTCAAGGTGCCGCCGCGGCCCGTTTTTGCTCCGGATGCGGTGACCCGGGAGGTGATGGTTCGGGTTGCCGAACATTTTCCGGACCATTTCGGGGAGCTGGAGTCCTTTGGCTGGGGGGTGACCCGCGAGGCGGCCCTGGATGCCCTGAATCATTTCGCAGAGGCCTGCCTGCCGCGTTTCGGCGACTACCAGGACGCGATGCGCTCCGGTGAGGATTTCGTCTTTCACGCGGTGCTTTCACCGTATCTCAATATGGGTCTGCTGGAGCCGCGGGAGGTCTGTGCCGCGGCCTTGCAGGCCCTGGAGGAGGGCCGTGCGCCGCTCGCCGCGGTGGAAGGCTTCGTGCGACAGATCCTGGGGTGGCGCGAGTTTGTCCGGGGCCTGTACTGGTTACGGATGCCCAGCTATGCGGAAAGCAACTTCCTGGGGGCAAACCGGCCGTTACCGGAATTCTTCTGGACCGCGAAGACCGACCTGCGCTGCCTGCGCGAAACCATCGAGGCGACGCGGCGCAATGCCTATGCGCACCACATCCAGCGCTTGATGATCACGGGCAATTTCGCGTTGCTGGCCGGGCTGGCTCCGGCCGAGGTCGAGGCCTGGTACCTGGTTGTCTACGCCGACGCCTTCGAATGGGTGGAGTTGCCGAACACGCACGGGATGGCACTGCATGCCGACGGCGGGGTGCTGGGTTCGAAGCCCTACGCGGCTTCCGGTGCCTACATCGACCGCATGTCCGATTACTGCAGCGGTTGCGTCTACAGCCCGAAAATCAAGCTCGGTGAAGGCGCCTGTCCATTCAATTACCTGTACTGGCATTTCCTCTCGGTGAACGCGCGTCGGCTGGAAGGCAATCCCCGAATGGCCATGCCCTACCGGACCCTTGCGCGAATGGCACCCGAACGACGCGCCGCAATCGACCGGCAGGCACGACGCTTCCTCGACTGCCTGGAATGAGGGGCGGGCCTCAGAACGGTTTGCCCAGGAACACGAAGATCGAGCGGTTACCTCTCTCGGCCTGGCCGTACCCGAGATAGAGAGGGCCGATGGGCGTGTCAGACCCGAGAAAAAGACTTCCCGCTGCGAAACCGTCCCGGAAAATGTCGTCTCGATCGTCCCACACACCGCCGTACTCAAGAGAGGCGCCGAGGTACCAGGACAATACGGGCAAGGGCTTGTAGGCGCGGTAGGCGAGCAGCGCGACCGATCCCGTGTGCTGACCGCTCAGAGAATCTTCGGCAAAGCCCGAAAGGCGCAGGAAGCCCCCGACACGGAAACGGCTCTGCAGCGGGGCCTCGCCATCGACCGTGACATTCAGCTGGCTCAGGAAGCCGACGGTGTTCTGCCCGAAGTTGGTGAAATGGTTGTAGCCGGCGGTCACCTGATCGAAGTTCGAATCGCCCCCCAGTCCCGTGCGAGCCGCCGCGTATTGAAGGGACGCGATCTGCCCGCGGGTCGGCCAGTTGGGATTGTCCAGCCGATCCGCGGCGAGGCGCAGGTAGATGCGGCCGTCCGTAAAGGTGTCATCGGGGAGTGCCGACCCGGCGGTCTCGACCGTGACATCCCCCGACTCGAGGCGATAGCCGACGCGAGCTTCGCCGAACGACGCGAATTCCCGGCCGGTGGAGACATCGAGCTGCAGGCTGTCCACGCGGTAGTCGGCGAGCCGCTCGCTGGCGTCGGCGCTGAATTCGGTAATGAACCGCCGCCCGAGTCGGAAACGGGGGTTGACGAACCAGAGCGACCGGGCGTCCAGGGGCTGGAACCACTCGCCGCCCAGCAGGGGTTCCGCTCCCAACTGAAGGGCGGACCGGAGTTCCCCGCCGAGCGGGTTGATGGCCGTGCGCAGGTATCCGACGCCCAGGTTCCAACTGTTTTCCCCGCGGGAATCACTGCTCAGTGCCAGCCCGAACTGAAGGTAGTTGGGGCCCCAGGTGCGCTCCCGGGCCTCGACGATGACCCCCGTTCGGCCATCCTCCTCCTCAAGGCGGTAACTGACGATTTCGAACAGATCGAGGCCGTAGATGGCCGTGATGTCCGCTTCGAGACGCGCCCGGTCCAGCGGCTCACCCAGAGGAATGTTCATGCGCTCCAGGATCAGCGCGTTGCCGACGCGTGACTGGTTGTCCACGCGCACGTACTCGATGACCGGCGGTTCCCGGCCGAGGCGGGGCATGCGCTGGGCCACGTGCCGGGAATAGGCTCCCGGATCGAGCGACAGCCGCGCCAGGGTTTGCCTTGCCTCGAGCGCCGCTGCGCGCCCGGTAGGGACGGCCTCACCCGCCCGCTGAAAGTCGCCGGTACCGATATCGCCCAGCTGGGGGATCAGCAGCACGTCGTCGTCGGTCAGGGTGGCCAGTTGCTGCTCGGCGTTCTTTCGGGTCAGGATCGACGTGAGTTGCTCCGCGATGCCGAGAACGTTGCGGATGTCCTCGGTTGGAAGAAAAGGCGTGCTGATGTCGACAGCGATCACGACATCGGCGCCCATCTCGCGCACGACGCTGATGGGCAGATTGTTGGCGATGCCTCCGTCGACCAGCAGACGCCCGTCCATCCGAGTCGGCGCAAAGGCACCCGGCACCGCCATGCTGGCGCGCATGGCCTGTGCGAGATCACCGGAACCGAGGACGACTTCCTCACCGTTCGCGATGTCCGTGGCAACCGCCCGGAAGGGGATGTGCAGATCATCGAAGTCCTGGATTTCGGAAACCGGCAGCGTCAGTGCGCGCAGGGCGAGGTCGAATTTCTGTCCCTGGATGGCGCCCAGTGGCAATTCGACCCGCCCCTCGTTGAAGCCGGGTTTCGACTTGACGAGGTAGAGATCGTCGTCGCGCTTCCGGCGGAAGCTGCGGGTCTCGCGCGCGGGCCGATCGTCGAAGATGTTCACCCAATCCATGGCGTTCAGGGTGTCCTCGATCTCGTCGGGGGTCATTCCGGCCGCATAGAGCCCACCGATGATCGAGCCCATGCTGGTGCCGGCAATGTAGTCAATGGGTACGCGAAGATCTTCGAGCACGTGAAGGACGCCGATGTGCGCCGCGCCACGGGCTCCGCCGCCCGACAGCACGAGCCCGACTCGCGGACGCCCGTCGTCGGCATTCGCGGCACCGGAGGCAGCAGCGTCGATCGGACCCGGGAAAAGGGCGATCAGGCTCGCGAGAATCCCTGCGATCGCGAAGCCCGCGACGACGCTCTGCCTTTGGTTTCGTGTGCTGTTCATCCCGGACACCCCGCTGTCTTGGCGCATCGGTAGGATAAACGAGCGGAGCTTTGCAGCCACGGGATCTTGGGCGTAGCCTCGGGAATTGGGCCCTGGCATGGGACCGGTCAGGGATTTTTCGAGGGTTTTGGGAGCGTCCAATGGCTGACGCGATCGTCGTTATCAACGCGGGCTCCTCCAGCATCAAGTTTTCGCTTTTTGCCGTTGCCGGCGACGACCTCGACCTGGAGTTGCACGGCCAGATCGAGGGATTGGGAGGAGTCCCACGTTTCGTATCCAGGACCGCGGGCGGCGAAGTGGTTGCGGAGAAGCGCTGGCCTGAGGGTACCGCGCTTGGTCACGAGGGAGCGCTGGAACATCTGGCCGGGTATCTGCGCGGCGAGGTGAGTAGGCATCGACTGGTGGCGGTCGGCCACCGAGTCGTTCAGGGTGGCCTGAAGTACACCGCGCCGGTACTCGTCGATGCCCGCGTGCTCGCGGATCTCGAGCAGTTCGCGCCGCTGATGCCGTTGCATCAGCCGCACAACCTTGAGCCCGTGCGCCTCCTGCTCGACCGGGCTCCGGATCTTCCCCAAATTGCGTGTTTCGATACCTCGTTTCACCGTTCGGCACCTGAACTGGCTCAGATGTACGCGTTGCCGCGTGAACTCCACGAGGCCGGTGTGCGCCGTTACGGGTTCCATGGGCTTTCCTACGAATACATCGCTTCGGTTCTGCCGACGCTGGATCCGGCTTCGGCGTCGAGGCGGGTTGTGGTCCTGCACCTCGGGAACGGTGCGAGCATGTGCGCACTGTCCGGCGGGCGCAGCGTCGCGACGACGATGGGATTCACCGGGTTGGATGGGCTGCCGATGGGTACGCGGTCCGGAAGCCTCGATCCCGGCGTGCTGCTGTATCTCATGGACGAGCGCGGCCTGGACGCGCGAGCGATCGAGAAGTTGCTCTATATGCAGTCCGGCCTGTTCGGTGTTTCGGGGATTTCGGGGGACATGCGCACATTGCTGGAAAGCGATGAGCCCGGCGCGCGCGTCGCCATCGATCTCTTCGTGTATCGGATCCAGCGCGAGCTGGGCTCCCTGGTCGCCGCGCTCCAGGGGTTGGACGCCATCGTGTTCACGGGAGGGATCGGGGAGAACGCTCCGGCGATTCGCGAGCGCGTCTGCCGCGGGGCCGATTGGCTCGGGGTCGAGATCGATGACCAGGCCAATCATGGCGGGGCTTCGCTGATCAGCCGTCCCGTTTCCCGCGTTCGTGTCTGGATGATTCCGACGAACGAGGAGTTGATGATCGCCCGGCATACCCGGCGTCTATTGAAGGGGGCTGGCTGACGGCGATGGCCGCGCGCCCTTGCGTGGAGATGCTTCGCGAGGAGAGCCGTGTCACGACCCGGGCGATCGGCGGCGAGGCCGGCCGGATCGACGCTATCCGGCCGCTTCAGGTGGCGGATCACCTTGGCGTGATGCGGGTAATGTGCGCGGCCCAGTGGATCGCGAACGAGAAATCCCCTAACCTCGTGCGGTATTGGCCGGGTCGGCTGGGCACAGGGCCCGGTTCAGAACGGCACGATGACACGGGCTCCGGGGGTTGGGTTGATTCGTCATGAACGCATACGCGATCTTTCTCTTGTACCTGCTGGCGATTTTGGGTTTCGTCGGTTTGACGCTTGCGTTGAACCGCGTACTCGGGCCCAAACCCGTGGCGACCGCGATGAAGCTGGAACCTTTCGAGTGCGGGGCGGCTCCGGTGGATCCGCTGAACGTAAAAGCCGTCCCGGTGAAGTACTACGGCATTGCGGTGGTCTTCATCCTGTTCGAGCTGGAGACCGTATTCCTGTTCCTCTGGGCCCTGGGCGCGCAGCCGCTGACCGGGCGCCTGCTGCTGGTTTTCGGTTTTTTCCTGCTGCTGCTGGTGTTGCTGGTGCTGTACGTCTGGAAGTCCGGTCTGCTGGAGGATCTGCGCACATGACCTGGATTCTCCTGAGGCCGGAGACGCGCCACGTCCTCGGCGTTTGCGGCGCGTCCGCGGCCGCCGGCGCGTGGATCGCCCGCCACGGGACGGACTGCTTTTTCCGCCCGACGGTTCAGGAACGTTGACGTCATGAATCAGGATGATCAGAAGACCGGGGCGTTCGAGTACCTGACCACGCGCAAGGATGAGCTGGTCGGCTGGGCGCGCAAGTTCTCGATCTTTCCGTATCCCTTCGTCACCGCCTGCTGCGCGATGGAGTTCATGTCGGTGAGTTCCACGATCTACGACACCGACCGCTTCGGCGCCGCGCTGCCGCGTTTTTCGCCGCGTCAGTCCGACCTGCTGATGGTGGTCGGTACCATTACCCACAAGCAGGCGCCGATCCTGAAGAAGGTCTACGAGCAGATGTGCGAGCCGAAGTGGGTCATGGCCTTCGGCGTCTGCGCCACCAGCGGTGGTTTCTACCAGAACTACGCGGCGCTGCAGGGTATCGACAAGATCATTCCCGTCGACGTCTACATTCCCGGCTGTCCGCCGCGCCCGGAGTCGGTGATCGACGGCATCATGCAGTTGCAGGACCGGATCGCGGGTTCGAAGCACCCCATCATCAACGAGACGTTCTGAACATGAACCAGGAGCTTCTCGAACGGGTGCGGGCACGGCTCGCGAACGAGGGCCGCGAACCCGAGTTCGCGCACGGCCTGCTCGCAGTTTCCCTGCCGCGACCCGCGCTTCTGGACACGGTTCGGCTGCTGAAAGACGAGTTCGGCTTCGATCTGTTCCTGGATGTGACCGCGGTCGACTGGCCTGGACGCGATCCGCGCTTCGACGTGGTCTTCCACTTCTACTCCACCCGCGACCACGTGCGCGTGCGGTTGAAAACGGCCGTGCCCGAGAACGATCCCGTCGTGGATTCGCTGGTGCCGCTGTACGGCTCGGCGGCGTTCATGGAGCGCGAGTGTCACGACATGTACGGCATCGTATTCCGCGGCAACGACGACCTGCGCCCGATCCTGCTCTACGAGGGTTTTCAGGGGCACCCGCTGCGGAAGGATTATCCGAAGGAGCGCGAACAGCCGTTGGTGAGGTACCGGGAATGACCGGGCGCGCGGACGACTCGCTTCCAAACCCGGTGCGGCCGGCCTTCGATACGCCGTCCACCGAGGACGGCGTGATCGTGAACATCGGGCCCTCGCATCCGGCCACTCACGGTACGCTGCAGATCATCGCCGAGTTGAGCGGGGAGAAGGTGGTGCGCGCGGACGTGCACTGCGGTTATCTGCACCGTGGGTTCGAAAAGGAGTGCGAGTCGCATACCTGGCACACCCTGATTCCCTACGTCGACCGGTTGAACTACTGTTCCGCGCTGATCAATGACTTTGCCTATTGCGACGCGGTCGAGACCCTGATGGGCGTCGAGATCACCCCGCGCACCCGTTACCTGCGCACGCTGCTTTCCGAGTACTCGCGCATCGCCGACCACATGACCTGCATCGCCGCCTCGGTGATGGAGCTTGGCGCGATGACCGCGTTCCTGTATCTCATGACCATCCGGGACTGGATCTACGAGCACCTCGCGGATCTGACCGGCGCGCGGGTCACCCACAGCTACGGGCGCATCGGGGGTCTCGCGCACGACCTGCCCGAGGGCTGGCTCGATCGCCTGGCGCAGATCCTCGACGAATACGAGGAATACGTCGGCCGCATCCACGGGCTGATGGACCGCAACCGCATCTTCATCGACCGCACCCGCGACGTCGGTGTGATCTCCACCGAGGACGCCATCCACTGGGGCTTCACCGGGCCGATGCTGCGCTCCACCGGCGCACCCCGGGACCTGCGCAGGGACACGCCGTATCTTGCGTATTCCGAGCTGGATTTCGAGGTGCCCGTCGGGATCAACGGGGACAACTACGACCGGTACTACGTGCGTATGCGCGAGATGGACGAATCCGTGCACATGATCCGGCAGCTGATGCAGATGCTTCCGGAAGGACCGATCAACGTCGACGACCGCCGCTGCACCTTCCCGGAAAAGCCGCTTGTGTATACGGAGATCGAATCGCTGATCAATCACTTCAAGCTGGTGATCGACGGTCCTCAGGTGCCCGCCGGCGAGATTTACCTGGCGCACGAGGCGGCCAACGGCGAGCTTGGTTTCTATCTCGTAAGCGATGGCACCGGCACGCCGCACAAGGTGCACGTGCGCGCGCCGAGCTTCGTGCACATGGGTGGCCTGCACAAGCTGCTCGAGGGGTACCAGCTCGCCGACGTGGTCTCGACCTTCGGCACCGTGAACATGATCGGCGGGGAGTGCGACCGTTGAAGCACCTGATCCCCGAATTCGAGCACCTGAAGAAACGGCTGCCGCCGGGGCATGACGCGACCCTGCTCGTACCCTGCCTGCGCAGGGTCCAGGAGGACCGGGGCTTCATTGCCGACAGCGACATCGATGGGTTGGTCGAGTACCTGGGGGTTCCGCGCATCCAGATCGAGGAGGTGTTGTCCTTCTACGGCATGCTGCGCCGTGCGCCGATCGGGCGCTGGCATCTCCAGGTCTGCCACAACGTGTCGTGTTCGATGCGCGGTGCGGAGCGGCTGCTCGACGACCTGACGGGCAGGCTCGGCATCCAGCCGGGCGAGACCACGCCGGATCGGCGCTTCACGCTCTCGACCGTCGAATGCCTGGGTTCCTGCGGCACCGCGCCGGTACTGATGGTGAACGAGGCCTACCACGAAAACCTGAGCGCCGCGGATCTGGATGCGCTGCTCGAGAGGCTGGACTGAGATGCCCGGACGCAAGGTGTTGATGGATTTCGAGGTGACCCCGGACTCGCACTCCCTGGCCGCGTATCGGGCTCGCGGCGGTTATCAGGCGCTGGAAAAGGCGCTGCGCACGATGCAACCACGCGAGGTGACGCAGGAAATCGTGGATTCCGGTCTTCAGGGTCGGGGTGGGGCAGCCTTCCCGGCGGGGCGAAAATGGCAGGGCATCGATCCCGACGACGGCCAGCCGCATTACCTGATCGCGAATGCCGATGAAGGCGAACCCGGCACCTTCAAGGACCGCTGGGTACTGGAATACAACCCGCACGCGCTGCTGGAGTCCATGCTGCTGGCCAGCTATGCGCTGGGGGTGCGCCACGCCTTTGTGTACATCCGTGGCGAGTACGACATTCCCTGGCGACGCCTCGATGCCGCGGTCGAGGAGGCGTATGGCGAAGGCCTGTTCGGCGAGGACATTCTTGGCAGCGGGTTTTCCTGCGATCTGTTCGTGTTCCGCGGAGCCGGCGCCTACGTCTGCGGCGAGGCCTCGTCGCTGCTGGGGTCGATCGAGGGCTCCCGTGCCTACCCGCGCAATCGCCCGCCACGGATGACGGTGCGCGGCCTGTATCAGGCGCCGACGGTCGTGAACAACGTCGAGACGCTGGCGACCATCGCCTGGATCCTCCGCAACGGCGCCGCGGCCTTCCGCGCAATCGGTACCGAGAGGAGCCCCGGCACCCGGCTGATCTCGGTCTCCGGGCACATCCGGAATCCGGGCGTGTACGAAGTGGAGCTGGGCTACTCGTGGGCAAAGTTCCTGCACGAGGATTGCGGCGGGCTGCTCTGCAACAAGCCCCTGAAAGCGGTGATCCCGGGCGGCATTTCCTCGCAGGTACTGACCGGAAAGGACGCCAAGGTCCTGACCGCCGAAGAGGTTGAGTGCCTGACGCTGGACCACGAGAAACTACGTTCTGCCGGGTCATCGCTCGGTTCCGGCGGAATGATCGTGATCGCCGAGGGCACCTGCATGGTGCGTTTGCTGCAGATCATGCTGCGTTTCTACCACCACGAGTCCTGCGGGCAGTGCACACCGTGTCGGGAGGGCACGGGCTGGATGCATCGCGTGATCGACCGCATCGTGGCCGGTGAGGGCCGGCCGGAGGACATCGACACGCTCCACCACGTCGCCCGATACAACGACGGCACCACCATCTGTGGCTTGGGCGACGCCGCCGGTTACGCAGCGACGGCGATGCTCGACAACTTCCGCGACGAGTTCGAGTACTTCATCGAGCACGGGCGTTCGAAATTCGGGGGGAACCTCGAATGCCGGTGATGTTCATCAACGACCAGCCGGTGGATACGGGCGAACACCGCACGGTATTGCAGGTCGCGCTTGCGAACGGCTTCTATGTGCCCCATTTCTGCTGGCACCCGGAGTTGTCCATCGTCGGTAACTGCCGCGTTTGCGTCGTCGAGCAGGAAGGGCGGGGGGTCGGTATCGCGTGCAACATGCCCGTCGCCGAAGGTCTGCGCATCCAGACCGAGTCCGAGCCGGTGCGCGCCCAGCGCAAGGCGATGCTGCAGTTCATCCTGCTGAATCATCCAGTGGACTGCGGCATCTGCGACAAGGCCGGCGAGTGCACGCTGCAGGATTACCATTACGCCTACAACGGCGCCCCGGCGCTGTCGCATGAGCCGAAGCTGCATTCGACCAAGTTCTTTCCGTTGTCGGAGCGGATCATTCTCGACAACGAGCGCTGCATTCTGTGCTCGCGCTGTGTGCGCTTCACCCGGGAAATTTCGAAATCCAACGTGCTCGGAATGGAACAACGGGGCGACGGCATGCGGGTGCGTCCGGTCGAGGACCGCACGCTGGATGACGACCCGTACTCGGATAACGTGATCGACCTCTGCCCGGTCGGCGCGCTGCTGTCGCGTTCGTTTCAGTACCAGGCGCGGGTCTGGTACCTCGAGCCGACCGCCTCGGTATGTCCCGGTTGTGCCCGGGGCTGTACCGTCCAGCTGTGGCATCGCAGGCACGAGTGGCGGCTGAAGGGTCTCGACGGCAGCCACAACGAGCGCATCCTTCGGGTGACGCCGCTGGAAAATCCGCGGGTCAACGGCGCGTGGATCTGCAACAAGGGGCGGGACCTGGGCGCGCTCTTCGGGCGTCCGCGTGCCGGTCAGGCGCTGCTGAAGGGACGGCCGGTGCTCCTGGCTGAGGCGATCGACGCCGCGCGAAGGCTGGTGCGCGGGGCCGGGCGCCGGGTCGCGCTGGTTTCGAGTTGGGGCTCCAACGAGGAACTCCGTGCGTTCAGGAACGCGCTGGCCGACCGTTTCACCAGCTTCGTGAAGGCGGACCATCGGCCGGGCGAGGGGGAGGTGGTCGAGGACGATCTCCTGATCCGTGCGGACAAGAACCCCAATACGCACGCCGCGCAGGCGCTGTTCGGCAACGCCCCGGCCGATATCCCGGACGACACCGAACTCGTGCTGGTGTGGGGTGAGGGGGCCGACTTCTCCACCCTGCCTCGCGGTGCGAAGATCGTCCATCTCGGGGCCTGGCTGCAGCCCGAGAACGGCTATGCCGACGTGTTCATTCCGATCAGCATCCAGACCGAGCGACACGGGCATTACACCAGCTTCGAGGGCGTGGTCAGCGCCTTCGAGCCCTGCCAGCGTCGGCCGGAAGGCGTGATCGACGCCGAAACCCTGTTCCCCCTGCTCGCAGCGCCGCCGGGGAGTGACACATGATCCAGGACCTGGTCGTACACGGGGTGTTCATCGTCTATGCGGTGCTGATGCTGATGACGGTCGGGCTGATCCTGACCTGGGTCGAGCGCAAGCAGGCGGCGATCCTGTCCGACCGCATTGGCGCGAACCGGGCCTACCTGCGCATCCCCTTCACACAGGTGAAGCTGGTGTGGTGGGGCCTCTTCCATGGTCTTGCCGACGGCCTGAAGATGCTGCTCAAGGAAGACTGGAAACCCGACTCCTACGACCGCGTCGCCTACGCGCTGGCGCCCTGGTTCGCGTTCGTTCCGGTGATGGCCGTTTTCGCGGTGATCCCGTTCGGCGGGGAGTTCGTTCCGGGGACCTTCTTCGGCTGGTTTGACGGGCCTTCCGAATGGTTCGGCGAGCGCAGTTACGCGCTTCAGGTCGCGCCGCTGGATGCGGGCCTGCTCATCGTGTTCGCGTTGGGCGGTATTGCGGTGATCGGCGCGATGCTGGCCGGCTGGTCCTCGAACAACAAGTTCTCGCTGCTGGGCGCGGTGCGCGCCGGTTCGCAGATGATCTCCTACGAACTGGTGATCGGTCTGACCGTGGTGGGTCTGATCCTGATCTACGGCACGGTGAACCTGGTCAGCATCGTTGAGCAGCAGTCGGAACTGCTCTTCGGCTTCCTGCCCGCCTGGGGCATCTTCCTGCAGCCCTTCGCGGCGATCCTGTTCCTGGTCGCGGCGCAGGCCGAGAACCAGCGCATTCCCTTCGATCTTCCGGAGGCGGAGTCGGAGTTGATCGCCGGGTATTTCACCGAATACAGCGCAATGAAGATGGGCCTGTTCATGTTCGCGGAGTTCATCCATATCGCGATCATTGCGGCGCTGTTCACCACGCTGTTTCTTGGGGGCTATAACCTGCCGTACATGAACGACGCCGGGTTCCTGTTCCCCGGTGGGTTCGGGATTGCGCTGCCGCACGTGCTGGTGGTGCTGCTGCAGGTCACGGTGTTCTGGGTGAAGGTTTTCCTGATGTGCGGCTTCCTGATCCTGGTGCGCTGGTCGCTGCCGCGATTCCGCTACGATCAGCTGCTGCGCTTCGCCTGGCGCTTCCTGCTGCCACTGGCGCTGATCAACCTGGTGGTCACCGCCATCGCCGTATGGGCGCTCGGGGGGATGGCGGCGTGAAAAAGGTCGTGGACAGGCGGCGCAGATACTGGAACGAACCGAAGCTCGGGTTGTGGGAGCGCTTTTACCTCTTCGAGGTGCTGCGCGGGCTGTCGATCACGGGTGGGGTTTTCCTGCGCAACATGACGCGCTGGATGACCGGGAAGAAAGGCGCGCTGACCGCGTACTACCCCGAGGAGGTTCGTTCCGACTACGCGCGCCACAACCGGGGCAAGCACGTGCTGACGCAGCGCCCGGACGGCCGGCCGCAGTGCATCGCCTGCAACCTCTGCGCGACGGTGTGCCCGGCGCGGGTGATCGAGATCGAGGCCGGCTTCGATCCGGACGATCCGGCACACCCGAAATACCCGGAGCGCTTCGTGATCGACTACGCCCGCTGCATTTTCTGCGGCTTCTGCGTGGAAGTCTGCCCGGAAGACGCGATCCGTATGGTCCCGACGGTCCCGGGGCTCCCGGTTCCGGATCGGCGCCCGGGTATGTGGCTGGGCAAGGAGGAACTTCTGAACTGGCAGCCAGCGAGCGACCCTGCGAAGCCTTATCCGCCGAAGGCGAAGGCGGTTGAACCGCCACCGCCGGGGTCCCGCCTGGTCCAGGGAGAGGAACGATGAAGGCGATTTGCAGACACCCCGGACTGCCGACCCTGGCCCGCCCCCCCGGACCGCCGCAGGCGGATCCGGGGTCCATCCGGCGTTCGTTGGATTCCCAACGTCGGGTTCACCTCCGGCACTGCATGGATCCCGGCTCGGCGCTGCGCGGCGTCCGGGATGACCGTGCGAAAGGGTGCCCGGCAGGATCTTGTATGGGGAAGGAAACCCGATGATCGAAACGGTCTTCCTGATGATCTTTTCGTTTGGCGCGCTGGTCGGCGCGGTGGCGATGTTCTTCCTGCGCCATCCGATGCGGGTCGCGCTGGCGCTGATCGGAACGATGCTGTCCCTGGCGGCGATCTATGCCGAACTCGGCCTGCACGTGATCGCGGTGTTCCAGGTTCTGATCTACGTCGGGGCGGTCATGGTCTTCATGATCTACGCGATCATGCTGCTGGACGTCCGCGACCGCTCGTTCACCGAACGCTTCTCGCCGCTCCTGGTGGCGGGACTCGCGGGGCTCCTGCTGCTGCTCGGCGTCCTGGTGGACGGGCTGCTGCGTACCGAGCCGGTTGCGGCCGCCGCGGTCAACGGGGACGCCTTCCGCGTCGGAGCCTTTGCGATCGTGTTCATGGATGAATTCTGGGTGTACTTCGCCCTCGCCGCGGTGCTGCTGCTGGTCGCGGAAATCGCAGCCAGCGCGGTGATCGACGTCCGCCGGCGGGGCGGGGATGCTGCGGATCCCGGCAAGGAGAACGGCCGTGGATAACACCCATCTGCTGCTCGCGGTCTCCGGGACGCTGTTCACCCTGGGTCTCGTCGGCGTCATCGTCCGGCGCAACCTGCTGGTGATGCTGATGTTCCTCGAGCTGATGCTGAACGGCGTGCTGTTGAGCCTCGCGGTCTTTACCCAGTTGCTCGGGGTCGAGGCCGGCGCCGTGCTGATGCTCCTGGTGTTCACGGTGGCTGCCGCCGAGATCGCGATCGCGGTGCCGATCCTGCTCCTGCTGGTTCGCGCCGGGCACACGCTGGATCCGGGCGCGTACGGCGGCCTGAAGGGATGACGGCGATGAACGGAATGCTGACCCTGCTCGTGCTGCTGCCGCTGGCCGGTTTCATCCTGAACGGTGTGCTGGGGCGGCGTCTGGGGCCGGTGTTCGTGAATGGGGTCGGCGTCGGTCTGCCTATTCTCGCCTTTCTGACCGCGCTCTGGGCCTGGCGTACGCTGGAGGCGGGAGGGGGCGTCCCGATCATTGAAACCGTGTTCACCTGGGCCGTGATCGGTGAGCACGTTTTCGAGGTCGCGTTTTACCTCGATCGGCTGAGCGCGGTCATGGCCCTGATCGTGACCGGGGTCGGCGCGCTGATCCACATCTACTCCATCGGTTACATGAGGGGCGACGAGGGCTACGCGCGTTACTTCGCCTATCTGAACCTGTTTCTGTTCTTCATGCTGTTGCTGGTGCTGGGCCGCTCGCTGCTGGTGCTGTTCGTCGGCTGGGAGGGCGTGGGCCTCGCGTCCTACCTGCTGATCGGCTTCTGGTTCCAGGACGTGACCAAGGCGCGCGCCGGGCGCAAGGCCTTCATCACCAACCGCGTCGGCGATGCGGGCTTCCTGCTGGGCATGTTCCTGATCTTCACCACCGTCGGCACGTTGGAGATGGACCGGATCAACGAGGCCTTTGCAGGCGGCCTGATTCCTTTGGGTGTCGCCACCGCCGTCGGTATCCTGCTGTTCATCGGCGCGACCGGCAAATCGGCCCAGATTCCGCTGCACGTGTGGCTGCCGGATGCGATGGCCGGACCGACCCCGGTTTCCGCGCTGATCCACGCCGCGACGATGGTCACCGCGGGCGTCTACCTGGTGGCGCGCATGTCCGGTGTTTACCTGGAGGCCCCGGCCGCGTCCACGCTGATTGCGGCGATCGGTGTGCTGACCGCGTTCCTGGCCGCGACCATCGCGCTGGTGCAGACCGACATCAAGAAAGTGCTGGCGTACTCGACCATCTCCCAGCTCGGGTTCATGTTCCTGGCGCTGGGCGTCGGGGCCTACGGGGTCGCGGTGTTCCACCTGTTCACGCACGCATTCTTCAAGGCCGCGCTGTTTCTTGGCGCTGGCAGCGTGATTCACGCGCTGAACGGCGAGCAGGACATCCGCCGAATGGGGGGGCTCGCGCGGCGCATTCCCTGGACCTTCGGCACCTTCGCGGTCGCGACGGCGGCGATCGCGGGGTTGCCGCCACTGGCCGGTTTTTTCTCCAAGGACGCGATCCTGTGGTTCGCGCTGGCCAGCGGGCAGGGCGGGGCAGCCTGGCTCTGGGCCCTGGGGTCGCTGACGGCGCTGCTGACCGCACTGTACATGTTCCGGCTGCTCTGGCTGGTGTTCCTCGGGCGCTCGCGGATGGAGCCGGAGACCGAACGCCACGTGCACGAATCCCCGGTCACGATGACCGCCGTGCTGGTGGTGCTCGCGTTCTTCTCGGTGATCGCGGGCTGGTTCGCGCTGCCGCACTACCTCGAGCCGCTGCTGCCGGTGCCCGCCCTGCGCTTCGATTCGGCCCTGTTGCACTGGGCGCAGATCGGCTTCGCGGTGGTGCTGGCGCTGCTCGGTCTGGCCGCCGCAGCCTGGCTGTACCAGGACGGAGGACGACGCGGCGACGAGGCCTGGGAGCGGTTCCAGCGACTGCACCGGATGCTGGCAGGGAAGTACTTCGTCGACGAACTCTACGAGCGCACGCTGCAGCGCCCGTGGCGCTGGCTTTCGGACCGGATCTTCCTGCGGCTGGGTGACCGGGTGCTGATCGATGGCTCCTTGCACGGACTGGCCGGGCTGGCACGCTGGAGCGCGGCGGTCTTCGCACGGGTGCAGAGCGGCAGCCTGCACTGGTACGCCTGGATGACGCTCTTCGGGCTGGTCGCGGTGCTGATCTGGGTGTGGCGTCATGTCTGAGCGGCTCAGTATCGGCATCCGGGCGGCAGTGGCTGCGGCGCCTGTTCGGCGCCGGGCCCTCACCCCCGCTCCGCTCCCGCAAGCGGGAGAGACGCGAATGTTCCCTCTCTTGCGGATGGAAGGGGGGAGAACGCTCCTTCCCCCGTGTCCGGGGGAGGGTTGGGGTGGAGGCGCGGGGCTACGGGTAGCCGCGGAGCAGCAACATGTCTGAAGCGAACGCGCTGAACCTGCTCCTGTTCCTGCCGGTGATCGGCGGGGCGTTGCTGTTGCTGTTACCCGAACGCAGGCCGGATCTCGTGCGCGGCCTGTCGATGCTGGTGCTGACCGCGCAGCTGGCGCTGGCCGCGTGGCTGTACGTCCAGTTCGAGGCCGGCGTATCCGGGCTGCAGTTCGAGACCCGGGTTCCCTGGATCGCCACCTGGGGCGTTCATTACCACATCGGCCTGGATGGACTGAACCTGCTTCTGGTGCTGCTGACCGCGTTCCTCGGGCCGCTGGTGGTCGCCGGGGCATTCACCTCCATCACCAGGGACGTGAAGCTGTTCCACGGCATGGTGCTGTTCCTGCAGTTCACGATGCTCGGTACCTTCCTCGCGCAGGACCTGTTCCTGTTCTACGTATTCTGGGAGGCGATGCTGATCCCGATGTTTCTGATCATCGGGATCTGGGGAGGCGAACGGCGCATCTATGCGACGCTGAAGTTTTTCCTGTACACGGCTTTCGGCAGCATCCTGATGCTCGCCGCCGTGGTCTACCTCGCGTTCACCGTGCTCAGCCAGGACGGCAGCCCGTCGTTCGCAATCGCCGATCTCCATCTGCTGGAACTGGCGGTGCCGGTGCAGGTGCTGCTGCTCACGGGCTTCGCGCTCTCGTTCGCGATCAAGGTGCCGATGGTGCCTTTGCACACATGGCTACCGGATGCCCACGTGGAGGCCCCGACGGCCGGCTCGGTGATCCTCGCGGGCGTGCTGCTGAAGATGGGGACCTACGGCTTCCTGAAGCTCGGTTTCCCGCTGTTTCCGGACGCGGCGCAGCTGGCAACCCCGCTGATCATGACGCTGGCCGTGGTCAGCATCCTCTACGGTGCTGGGCTCGCGCTGGTGCAGGACGACATCAAGAAGATCATCGCCTACTCGTCGGTGAGCCATCTCGGCTACGTGATGCTCGGGCTGGTCAGCTACAACCTGCTCGGGGTGCAGGGGGCGGTCATCCAGATGGTCAGCCACGGACTCGTGGCCGGCGGACTGTTCCTGATGGTCGGGATGATTTACGAGCGCTGCCACAGTCGTGACCTGGCCGCCTACGGCGGGCTCGCGAAGCTGCTGCCGGTCTACTCGGTCTTCTTCATGCTGCTGACCCTGGCGGCGATCGGGCTCCCGACCACCAGCGGTTTCACCGGCGAGTTCCTGGTGCTGCTCGGGGCCTTCGATGCGGCCTGGCCGCTGTTCGAGCAGGGCCGGACATACCCGCTGGCGCTGGCGTCCGCCGCAGTGCTCGGGATCGTGCTGGGTGCGTTGTACATGCTGCGGCTCGTGCGTCGGCTGCTGTTCGGGGACGCGCGGGTGCCGGAAGCCGGGGGTGCTGAATTGCGTGATCTGAACCTGCGCGAGATGAGTATCCTGGCCGCACTCGTCGCAGCGATCTTCTACATCGGGCTGTTCCCCAACGACTTCCTGCAGAAGACGGAACAGGCGGTGATTGAATACCAGGAACGGGTGTTGCCGGCACGCGTCGAGGAGGGCGGTCCATGATGGCCGAAGGACTGCTGCTGGCCGCGCTTCCCGAGCACCTGCTGCTGCTCGGCATCCTGACGCTGCTCGTGATCGACCTGGTCTCGAGTCGTGCGCGTGATCCGTTCCTGCCAGCGCTGCTGACGGTGCTGCTGGCTGCGGCGGCCGCAGGCTGGCTGGCCTGGGCGGGGCACGTCGCGGCGCCATTCCCCGGGCATTTCTCGGTGGGTCCCCAGGCGTTCACCGCGAAAGCCGTATTGCTGGTGCTGACGGTGCCCGTGTTGCTGCTGGGGCGCGAGGAGCGACTGGACAGCCGATTCGCGATGCTCTTGCTGGCGTCGCTTTATGGCGCCTTCCTGATGCTGTCGGCCGACAGCCTGATCATGCTGTTCTTCGGCATCGAGGTGCTGTCCCTGCCGTTGTACGCCCTGGTCGTGCTGGCCTACCGACGTCCGCAAAGCGCCGAGGCCGCGATGAAATATCTGGTGCTGGGGGGCGTGGGCACCGCAATTCTGCTGATGGGGATCTCGCTGACCCTGGGGGCGACAGGTGGCCTTGGAGTGGATGACTTCCAGCAGGCGCTGGCCGGCGACGATTTCATGTCGCGGGGGGCCGTGGTGCTGGTCGTCGTCGCATTCATGCTGAAGGCGGCCATCGTTCCCTTCCACACATGGGCGCCGGATGCCTACGAAGCGGCGACCATTCCTGTGACGGCCTTCATGGCGACGATCGTGAAGGCCGCGGTCCTGCTGGCGCTGGTGCGCCTGTTTGGTGGGGCGGAAGCGGGGCCCGCGCTGGTGGCGGTCCTGGTGGTGCTGCCGCTGCTGTCCATCGTCTGGGGCAATCTTGCGGCGATGCGCCAGCCCGGTTTCCGGCGCCTGATCGCGTACTCGTCGATCGCGCACGCGGGCTACCTGTTCCTCGTTCTGCTGGGGGCACCAGAGGGCCGCTTCGAAACGGTGACCTTCTACGTGATCGTGTACGGGCTGACCAATGTCCTGGCGCTGGCCTGTCTGCCCGCCGGTCAGGACTGGCTGCGCGACCGGTTGGTGGGTCTGAAGGGTCTGTATCACCGCGACCCCCGAGCCGCGATCCTGATCGCGGTGGCCATGCTGTCGCTGGCCGGCATACCGCCGTTCCCGGGTTTCGTGGCGAAGTTCCTGGTTTTCCGCACGGTGATGGAGGCCGGGTTCGTGGCCGTTGCGGTCGTCGGCCTGATCGCCAGCTATCTGGGCATCTACCTCTACCTGAGGGTGATCCAGTACATGTTCATGACGCCGTCTCCGGCCCACCCGGCAACCCGCCCCACCGGGGGCTTTGCAGCCACCGCTGGTGTTCTGGCCTTCATGGCCGTGCTGGTCGCGGGCGTTTTCCCCGGCTGGATTCTTGGCTGGCTGTAAATCCGCGGACCGGCGGTCGATGCCGTGGGGCCGGACCGATACGCCTGGTTGATGCCGGATCAGGCGGAGGCGGGATTCTCCGGCCCGAATCGTTCATTCAGGTAACGGATGATGTCCCCGGATTCGTACATCCACTCGACCCGCTGGTCCGGATGTTCGATGCGCAGGCAGGGGACCTGCACGCTTCCGCCCTGTTCGCGCAAGGTTTCGCGATTTTCAGTGTTGCCTTGGGCGTCCCGCAGTTCGATGTTCAGGCCCAGCCGCTTGATCGTGCGCCGGACCTTCACGCAAAAGGGACAGGCCACGAACTGGTACAGGGCAAGGCTGCGGGTTTCCTCGTCGACCCGCGCCTGTTGAACAGGATCGCGTTCAATGCTTTTCGGTGTCGTCAATTTGTCACCCAGCAGCAGCAGAGGGGTCAGGACGGTGCGCAAGGCGCGGAAGAAATAACGGACGGGTCGGCTCATGATTCGAAAGGATGCCATGCGTCGGCGCGGGCATCCAGTCCCTGCGGTCGATCCGGCGGGTCATGGGCCATGAGTGGGCCATGCGGAAATTCCGTACCCAGCCGCTTTGCCAGACTCGCCGGCGCTGCGTTGCGCAACTTTGAAACAGGATTGGCGATTCGTGCCGGCGCCCGCCGGGTTCCGGCGCGTCTGACTGGGCTTAAGGTGTACCGAAGTTCCCGCATGACCCACTAGCGCTCGGTCAGGCTCGCGATCAATCCGGGCTGGCAGTTCAGGTAGCTGGAAGAGGCGAGCCAGGCCTCGTCCGGGTAGTACGTGAACAGGAATTGGCCATCCTTCAGGCTGTCGACGACGGTCTCGACGATCTCGGGCCGCACGGCGGGGCACCCCTGGCTGCGCCCGATGCGTCCTTGCCGGTCGACCCAGGACGGATCCACGTAATCGGCGGCGTGAATCACGATCGCGCGTTCGCGGGCGCGGTCGTTGATTCCGGGTTCCAACCCGTCCATCCGCAGGGAATAGCCATGGCGGCCGGAGTAGCTTTCCTGGGTGCGGAACAAGCCGATACTCGATTGGTGGCTGCCCACGATGTTGGAAAATTCGGTCGCGTAATTGTCACCGGAACGCTGGCCGTGGGCGACAAGATCCTCGAGAAGAAGCTTCTGGTTCGGGAGATCGAGAATCCAGAGGCGCGGCGTCGAGGACGGCAGGGAGAAGTCGATGACGGCCAGGCGGTCCGAAGGCTCCGCACCGCTGCGGACCGCACAGTGCATGGCGGCAACCGCCTTCGCGAGCACGCGGCGGTCCAGCTTCGGGGCTGCAGCTGTCAGACGTTCGACCAGTGCCTGTTCCGTCGTGAAATCCGCCTGAACGGAGGGCACCATCCACAGCAGCAGGACGCAGGCCAGAAGCAGGCTGCGCAGAGATTGAATCAAGTGTGTCCTGTGCCGGTCTAATCGTTGCATGCGGGTGTCGCGCCTCTCGATCGGGTTGTGGCCTCGAAATACCGGCACTCTGTTGATTTCAGGGTTGGCCCGAGAGCATCCCCGAAGCGCGATTTGGGCCGCATGGTACCGGTTTCGGTAGTGGAGGTAAACGCTTGGTTCGATTTGGTATCTTTCTTGGGTTGGTTCTGTCGCAGTCCGTACTGGGTCCGGTGTTTGCCCAGAGTTCCGACGATGCGACGGCGCTGGAGCCCGAAAAGGTCACGGTTGCCGCATCCCCGGGGCAACCGGGTTCGCTTGAGCTGCGCGCGTGGGAAGGTCCCCCGGAAGTGCTGGAATTCTATGTACGGCGGGAATTCGAGCCGGCTTGGGAAGACCCGCGGCAGCTGCGCCTTCTTGTGGATACGCTTGAGAGCCTGGTCGATGACGGGCTGGATCCGCGGGACTATGACTGGCCTGCGCTCAGGGCCTGGCTCGCGGGGCCATCCACTGATGAGAGCGCCTGGATGGAGGCCGAGCTGCGCGCATCCCGCGCGCTCCTGCGCGCGCTCGACCACCTCACCTGGGGGCGGCTCGATCCGGTTGAGGTGGAAGCGATCTGGATGCACGAGCCGGTGCGCGATGAGGTGCGACATCGGGAGCACGTGATATCGCTCGCGTCCGATGCCCTCCGGGATATGTCGGCGGCATTCTCCGCGGCGCGTCCCGACACGGAGCTGTACGGCGCTCTGCGTAGCCTGCACCTCCGGTTGCGCAGGGATCTTGCGTTACCCGAGGGACCGAAGTTGCCATCGGGTCCGCTGTTGCGCGAGGGGATGACGGATCCCCGCGTTCCCGTGCTGCGAGAGCTTCTGGGCCGGCTCCCGCCGGAACCGGAGGCAGACGCGGAATACGCGGAGCTTTATGATCCGGCGCTGGTCGCCGCGGTGGAAACGTTCCAGCGCAGCCAGGGGCTGGTACCGGACGGCATTGTCGGACCCCGCACACGCGAGGCACTGAACCGTTCCCGCAAGGAGCGTCTGGAACAGGTACGGGTGAACCTGGAACGGTTGCGCTGGATCGCTTCATTGGCGCAGCCGGACCTGGTGCGTGTCGATCTCGCGGGCGGAGAGGTTGATTTCCTGCGTGACGGGCAGAGTCTCTGGAAAGCCCGCGTGCAGGTCGGACGACCGTCACGTCCCTCGCCGAGCCTCATGTCCGAGATTACGCACCTGACGCTCAATCCCACCTGGACCGTGCCGCCCACCATCCTGCGCAACGACACCTTGCCCGCCATTCGGGAGGATCCGGGTTACCTGGCGCGGAATCGAATGCGCATTCTCGATTTTTCCGGTCGTGAACTGTCCTCCGATGAGGTCGACTGGGACCGGCCAGCTGGGATCATGCTGCGTCAGGATCCGGGTCCCTTCAATGCGCTGGGCGAGGTCGCACTGCGGTTCGAGAACCCCTTCATGGTCTATCTGCACGATACCCCGAGCCAGCGCCTGTTCGAGCGCGAACAACGCGCCTTCAGTTCGGGCTGCGTGCGGGTGGAACGGGCACGGGAACTGGTCGAGATGCTGCTTCAGAACGAGCCCGAGACACGACGCCTGGAGGCGATGCGGCTGCTGGAGGGCGACCGAACCCGGGATTTCCACCTGACCCGCCCCATCCCGATCCTGATGACGTACCGCACCGTGGGACTGGACACCGACGGTGAGGTGGAATTCCGGCCGGATGTCTATCGACTCGACGCCGCGTTGGCGAAGGCCCTGGACGAAGCCAGTGCCCGGTAGGCCCTTCAGCTATCGCAGCCGAACAGCTTGAGTTGCTGCCCGGGTCGGATCAGGTAGCGTGGTCCGGTGATCCCGTTGGTTTCCGCGATGGCGTCGGCGCTTGGGCAACGCTGCCCATGCGCGATCGTCGAAAGGGTGTCGCCACTGCGCACGGTATAGATCCGGGGCGCGCGGAACGCCCGCCGGTATTCCTGTGCCTCGTGCAGTTCACGGGCGCGCGCGATCCTCTGGCCGGCCACGCAATGCGCACGGTATCGGTCCACCAGAGCGTCTGGAACCTGGATCTCGCTACCAGCCGGGAGTCGGGCATTGTGTTCCAGGCGCGGGTTCAGGTTGCGAAGGGTCCGGAACCAGCCTGAACGGCTGCCTTCCTGCCCCAAGCAGATGGCCAGTTCGCTCAGGGTGATCGGGGCCTGCAGCCTGAGCCCGGTAGTAACGGGTTGCAGAACCGGGAACCCGAGCCCGTAGTCTTCCGGGTGGAGAAACAGCCAGGCGGCGGCCAGTACGTAGGGGACGTATTCCTGGGTCTCTTTCGGGAGTTGCCCGAAGATCTCCGGATCCCAGAATCGAGGGTCCGCCACCCCACGCGTGATGCGCTGTACGCGGCCTTCTCCGCCGTTGTAGGCCGCAAGGGCGAGTTCCAGATTGTCATCCAGTTGCGCGAAGCGCTCCTGCAGATAGGCGACGTTTGCGCGGGTTGCGGCGGCGGGATCGAAGCGAAGGTCGAATCCATCTTCGGTCGCGAGTCCAAAGCGTCTTCCGGTGTGATGCATGAACTGCAGCGGTCCCGCGGCACCGGCGCGGGACACGCTGTGCACACGCCCTCCGCTTTCTTTCGCGAGAATGCCGAAGAGCAGCGCTTCAGGAAGCCCCGCCTCTTCGTAGACCGGCCACATCAGGTGGCGCAGGTGCATGTAATTCTCATAGGCGTCGATGAGGGAGGGGCGCATCCAGGTCAACCAGTCGTTGAGCGCTGCATTGACCAGGCTGTTCAGCTCGATGATCTCCGCGAGGTCCTGCCCGTTGAGCCGCCGGATCGAGGTCTGGACCCCCGTCTGCGCCGGCACGAGCGAGATTTCCTCGAACGCGTCTCCGGGCTCCAGTTCCACGTAGTCTTCGGCCGCGCGGGCCAGCACATCACTGCGCAGCGTAAGCAGGTTGGAATACGCGGCCATGAAACGCTGTGGCTCGCAGCCCGTCGTTCTGGCGCAGGTGTTGCCCGCGGTCGCCAACCGGTCGATGGCATGGCGGATCTCGGTGCGCCCGCGCTCGCGATCACCGGACCGGATCCACTCCACCCCGATCTCGTAGGCCAGAACCGAGTCTTCGATGACCTGATACAGGCTGTTGATGCCTTGTTCATCCGCGGCGGCCGCGGTGTCTCCGACGGATGCTGGTTCACAGCCCGCCAGGGAGAGGCTGGCGACGGCCAGGAGAAGGATTCGCTTCATGGGTGTCCACGCTTGGCTCGACGGTCACATTGTCCGGACTTTCGGCGGGCCGGCATAGCCGATACCCGCGAATGGGGTTTTTCGGGCTGCGTCTATGGGTCTTCGCCGTTTTCCCATTACCATCGTGATTTCGACTCCGGAACGAGGCCAAGCACAAATGGACAGTTCATTGATCGTGACCCTGATTGGGCCCGACCGCCCCGGCCTGGTCCGCGCGGTGGCGGCGATTGCCCGGACAGCAGGCGCTAATTGGGTCGAGAGCCGGATGGCGCAACTGGCCGGGCAGTTCGCGGGTATTGTGCGGCTGGAGATCGCGCCGGAAAACCTGTTGCAACTCGAGAACGCCTTGCGATCCCTCGAAACCGAGGGTCTTCGGGTCACGGTGGAACGGGGTCTGGAGGGGACTGAGGCGGCGTTGCAGAGCGTCCGATTGGATCTGTTGGGGCACGACCGTCCCGGAATCGTTCAGGAAATCACGGACGTGCTGTTGCGCCACGGAGTGACCATCGAGGGGCTCGAGACCAGTTGCGAACGGGCATCGATGTCCGGTGAGCGAATGTTCCGCGCCTGCGCCGGTCTGGGTGTTCCCGCCGGTACCGATCTGCATCTGCTGCAGGATGACCTGGAGTCCCTGGCCAACGAACTGATGGTGGATCTGGAACTGCATCCGGAGTCCGGAGCGACTCGAGGGGATTGACCCGCAAACCCCCGCGAGCACGGTGATGTTGAACGAAGGGATCATGCGCACGCTGTATGATGAACGCGGAAAGCAACTCCCGAAAGCGAAAGGAATGGCTGCATGAGTGAACGTATCGACACCCAAGCGCTGGATCAACTTTTTTTCGAAGCGCGCACCCATAACGAGTGGCTGGACCGTCCGGTCAGTGACGAGCTTCTGAAAGAACTCTTTGACACGCTGCGCTGGGCGCCGACCAGCGCCAACTGCAGTCCGGCACGGATTGTTTTCGTGAAAAGCCCGGAGGCGAAGGCGAGATTGTTGCCGGCCCTGATCGAGGGAAACGTCGAAAAGACACGCACCGCACCGGTCACGGCGATCATCGGCCATGATCTCGAGTTTCACGAACAACTGCCTCGGCTCTTTCCCCACACCGATGCCCGCTCCTGGTTTGCCGGGAACCAGCCCCTGATCGAGGCGACCGCGTTCCGCAACGGAACCCTGCAGGGCGCTTACCTGATTCTGGCGGCGCGTGCGCTGGGCCTGGATTGCGGCCCGATGTCGGGATTCGATGCCGATCAGGTCAACGAAGCCTTTTTCGCGGGCACCCGGGTGCGGGTCAATTTTCTCTGCAACCTGGGATACGGCCGGCCCGAAGCGTTGTTCCCTCGCAGTCCACGGTTCGAGTTCGAAGACGTCTGCCGGATCGAGTGATGTCCGTTCGGGGCCGACACCCCCGAAGCCGCGTGCGCCCTGCCGAATCTGGTATCTTCGCAGGGCTTCCGGAATGTGACTTCCGCATCGATCCCCTGAACACCATCCCGTGACCCAACCACGCCATCGTTTTCGCGACCGCCTCGTTGCAGAGGCTGTTCGCCTTGAGGAGGACCGTCTCGGGCGCATCCTCGACGATCCGGCGGCCGAGGCGCGGGCGCGCGAAGCGGGTGGGGATTTCGAACAGCGGATTCTTCGCCGCGCCGGTCAGCTTCCATTGGGCCGCCGCATCGAAGCTTCTCTGGAGGGGCTGGCACAGGTCCGGGCCTGGCTGCTCTTTGCGCTCATGCTGCTTGCCTTCCTCGCAGGTGTGGGTGCCGCCGGCGCGGTCTTCGGACGCGAATCGACTGTCAATATCCTGGTGGCGCTTTCAGCATTGCTGGGGCTGCAGCTCCTGATGCTGCTGTTATGGGTGGTGGTTTCTCTCTACCGGCCGCGGAAGGGCGGGAACCGCGGTGGAATGCTGGGACGAGCGGCCCTGGGATCCCTGCATTGGCTGGGACGACGGTTTTCCCGTCGCCCGGAGTCCGCGCTGGTGCTTTCCGCAAGTGTCGGTCTGATGCGCCGCCAGGGACTGGGCCGCTGGCTGGCCGGGAGCCTGACGCACGGACTCTGGGCGCTGTTCAGTCTCGGAGCGCTGCTGGCTTCGCTGTTTGCGCTGAGCGTGCGCCAGTATGATTTCGTGTGGGGTACGACCCTGCTCGACGAGCAGAGCTTCGTGCTGATCCTGGGTGTGTTGTCGGCTCCGATGCATGGGCTGGGGTGGCCGGTCCCGGATGCGGGCCTGGTTTCGGTCAGCCGGATCGGCATGGTGGGCGGAGCGGGGCGCGAGGTCTGGTCGTCTTTCCTCCTCTCGTCGCTGTTGCTCTATGGGCTGGTACCCCGAACTCTTCTGGCCCTGTTCAGCCTGGTGCTCGCCCGCCGTTCGGTGGGGAAGCTGCGTCTCGATACGAGCCTTCCGGGGTATGCGCGTTTGTCCGATCGTCTGGACAGCCCGTCACGCTCGATGGGAGTCCTCGACCCGCGCCCGAAAGATCAGGGGGCGCCCGTCGCACATCAGCGGCAGAAGCCGCATCCGATCGCGGGCGAAGTCGTGTTGATCGGACTTGAACTCGAACGCGACGTTCGGCATTGGCCGCCGCGTCTGGCCGGACTCGAATGGACGACGCTCGGCCGCGCCGATGAACGTTCGCAGCGCCAGGACGTGATCGCCGCCCTGCGCGCGCGCAGCGAAGCTCCCGGGGTCGTTCTGGTCGTCTGCTCGCTGGCCCGGACACCGGATCGTGGGGCTGAGCGTTTTCTGTCCCTGGTTCGCGAGAGCACGGATGCTCCGGTGTGGGCGATTCTGGACGAGGGAAACCGGCTCGAGGCCCGTGGCGCGGACGGCGCGCGGCGGGTTCGGCAGTGGGAAGCCACCGTCTCGCGTGCCGGCCTTGCCTATGCGCTCGAGGTGGATCTGGACAATGCCGATCATCCGGGAAGCCGCGAACTCGCGGGTCTGGTCGGTCAGGACGGTGCGCGCCCGTGAGCCGAAAACTCACCATAGCGGTGGTCGGGCACACCAATACGGGCAAGACTTCCCTGCTGCGGACGCTTTCCCGCGACGAACACTTCGGCGAGGTATCGGACGAGGCGGCCACGACGCGGCAGGTCGAGGGCATTCAGTTGCTGCTGTCCGATGGCAAGCCGGTCCTGGTGCTGCTCGATACCCCCGGACTGGAAGATCCCGAAGGCCTCCTCGATGCGTTGGACGGCCTGTCCGGACCGGAACGCTTCGATGGTCCCGAGCGGGTTCGGCGGTTCCTCGCGAGTCCCGATGCCGACACGCGCTACGAGCAGGAGGCCAAGGTGCTGCGCCAGATGCTGGCCAGCGACGCCGCGATCTACGTGATCGATTGCCGGGAACCGGTGCTCGGCAAGTATCGCGAGGAGCTGACGATCCTTACCTACTGCGCGATCCCGGTATTGCCGGTGCTGAACTTCGTGGCCAGTGAGGCCAGTCGCGAGCCCGAGTGGCGGGAGCAGTTGGCTCGGCTCAACCTCCATGCCGTGGTCGCCTTCGATACCGTGGTATTCGACGAGGGTGGCGAGCGGCGTCTGTACGAGAAGTTGCGCACGATGCTGGACGCGTTCGATGCGCCGCTGGCACGTCTGATCGAGGACCGGCGACGCCAGTCGGAGTGGCTGCGCCGGGCCGCTGCCGAGTACCTGGCGGAACTCCTGATCGACACCGCCGGTGGCATGCGCGTGATCCCCGGAGAGACCGAACCCGAGTCGTTGCGTAAAAGGATCCTCGCCCACCAGCAAGAAGTGCGGGTGCGTGAACAGGAGACCGTGGACGCGCTCCTCAGGCTCTTTCGTTTCAGTCATTCCCATTACCAGCACCATGATCTGCCGCTGGTCAATGGCGCCTGGGGCATGGACCTGTTCAACGCCGATGCCCTGAAGCACTACGGAATCCGCCTGGGGGGCGGAGCGGCGGCGGGTGCTGCGGCAGGGGCGACCCTGGATGCCGCCACCCTGGGCGTGACGCTGGGACTCGGCACGCTCGGCGGAACCGCGCTCGGAGCATTGCTGGGCACTTCGATCCCGCTGCGGCGGCGCCTGTGGGATCGCCTGCACGGGGGCTCGGAGTGGCGTGTGGCGGACGACACCCTGCGTCTGCTGGCATTGCGTCAGTTCTCGCTGGTGCGCGCCTTGCTTCGGCGTGGGCACGCGGCGCAGACGCCGCTGGCTTCGGGATCCGACCCGGCTGTGCGCTGGTCGCGGGGGCCCTTGCCGAAACCGGTACGTGAGGCGCGCCTGAAGCCGCAGTGGTCCCGCTTGAATCCCGAGGTGTTCGATCCGTCCCGGGGCGACCGGCAGATTGCCGTGCAGCGCCTCACGGAGGAGATTCTTGCGGAGTTCGTGACGTCCGATTAGGTGTGCCGGGCGGGTGCAATCCCGGCCCTTGTGCGTTGCCGCCGAGCGTCAGGCCGGTTCCAGTTCCACCCGCAGCGCGCGACTGGGCGCCTCCCAGACGCCGGTTTCCGTGGTGCGTCCCGACGGATCCTGAACCACATAACTGCGATGTCCATGGTGGCGGAGAATGCCCAGCAGGCGCTGCAGGGACTCGGCATCGTCGGCGCTGACCAGGACCGTTCGGGTGTTCGGAAGCGTCCACATGCGCGCCGCGCCGCGACGGGCGAAGGGCATCGAGATTTCCGAAAGACCGGTGTCGTCCAGCCAACGGGCGAGATCCTCGCTGCTGCCCATGACCAGAATCGGCTCCCGGTCGTCGAAGGTGTCCGTCGGCTCGGGGCTGCGTCCGAGCAGGGCACTCGCGAACGGTTCCAGCCCACCCTGCAGCGCCAGCAGGCGTGTCTCGGGGTTCAGGGTGACCGAGCGCAGAATCGTGGGCGGGTCGCTCAACCGTCGAAGGACTTCATGCGCGGGATCGGCTTCGAGTGCGCGTGCCGGGTGTTTCAGCGGGATTCGGAAATCGGCGCTGCGCTCGTTCAGCACCACCACGTGGCGTTCGCTGCCCGTGTCGTTCTGCACGACCAGTGGAACCCGCAGGGGCCAGGGCGGCTCATCCTGCACCTGTGCAAGGGTTCCCTCGAGGATCCAGCGTTCTCCCTCAAGGCGCTGGGTCACCGAATGCAGCTTCAGTTCGGGCAGACCGGGTCGACGGATCCAGGAGTCGAAGAACACGCCGAGTTCACGTCCGGCGGCGTCGCTGAACGCCCGTTCCAGGTCGTCCCAGCCAGCCTCCTCGAACAGGTGTCGCTCCCGGATCATGCGCGTGCCCTGGTCGAAGGCCTCGGACCCGATGTCTTCACGGAGCATCTCGAACAAAAGGGCGCCGCGGTTGTAACCGATGATGCGGTTGGCACCCTGATTGCCACCGCGGAACTGGCTCAGGGGGTGCACCCTGTCTGCCGGGAGCGCGGCGAGATCGAGGAGCCAGCGATACCGTGTCTGCGCGTCCTCACCCCGCCTTTCGTCCAGGAAGTAATCGGCCATGAAGGTCGTCAGCCCCTCGGCCCAGTTGCCGCGCACGTAGTCGATGCGAACGCCGGTTCCCCACCAGTTGTGCATCAATTCATGCGCGAGTGAGGTTCGGGGAATGAACGGTAGCGGGATCACGCGTTCACCGAGCAGCGTGAACCCCGGGAATGCGAACCCGATCGGCATGGGCGTGGCGGCAATGGTGAAGCTTCCAAAGGGGTAGGGTCCCGCGCGCTGGGCGAAAAGCCGGAGATATTCGGCCGAATGCGCGAGGTAGGTTTCGGCGTGTGCTGCGTCGAGATCCGCTGGAAAGAGGGTTCGCACCCGGATGCCGTCGACGTCGACGCTGCGTTCCCGCCAGGGTCCGGTTGCCAGCACGATGCCGTCGGTACGCGGATGTGTGTAGACGGCCGAGTACCCGTCCCCGGTGGTTTCGTTCTGTGCGGAAAGGGTCCCGGTGGCAACAAAGCGCTGCCCTTCGGGTACTGTCGCGGTGAGCCGCAGCGCGAAGGTGTCGACGTCGTCGAAGGTCGGATACCACCCCGTTTCGGGTGGCAGAAAACCGCCGCTCTCGCGCAGGAACACACGCCCACGCGCTGGATCGCCGTCGGAAATCGTACCCTGCCACCGGAGTCGGACGTCCCTGCCGCCCCTCGGGATCCGGAGGCTGTAGGCTTCGGGTCCGGTGCGCTGGATGTTCAATGCATGGCCTTCGCTTTGCGCTTCCTGGAGAGCGAGGCCGTCACGGAGCCGGAGTGGGTGGCGGCCGGCCGGAAGACTCACGTCCATCTGACCCGCAATCAGGCCTTGCACGGGATCGATCTTCACTTCAACGAATTTCTGGATTTCCTGCGCGGCTGCCTGCAAGGGGAAAACGAAGCCCAATGCGAGTACCGCGGCCAACGACGGACGCAGGAACGCACGGCAGGCATTCAGCGCGTGGCCGCGGATTCGGGGGCATCGCATGGGCCTCATTCCCCGTCGCCAGGGAAGCGCGCGAGAATCTCCAGGGTTTCTCCGTCACGCCGGACCGTGAGCGGGAGCACCGAACCGGGGATCTGGCGCCGGATGTGGCTGACCAGGTCCTGCGTCTGCACGAGCGTGCGTCCGCCGGCTTCGGTCAGGAGGTCGCCCGCGGTCAGTCCCGCGTGTTCCGCGACCGATTCCGAAGCGACATGCCGGATGCGCACACCACCGGTATCGTTCTCGATCCGAACCCCCAGCATCATGGGCTTCGGCGGTTCGTGCAGATCACCGGCGGCGATGCCGAACAGCGCGTCGGCGATGCCGGGTAGTGGGGAGATGCAATCCTCGCGCGTGTCCCACGGCATCAGGGAGCGGACCCGGGTGATTCCCAGATCGCGAAGCTGGTGCGGTACACCATACCCATGTACGAGATGACCGGATCCGATAATCCCGACCGCCAGCTTTCCCTGGTGCGCGGCGTCGGCCAGACCTGCGGCCATTGCACGGTCCCAGACGAGTTGCGCCGCTACGAATCGGTCGACTTCGGCATCGTCGCCACCGGTCGGATGGTTCGATAGAATTTGCGTCAAATATCCCTTGTAAGCGACTGTTGCATCGAGGGGGGGACTGATGCCGAAGCGCTCATTCTCGGGCACCGAGTCCCAGCCCTCCCTCGCCAGGCGTTCGACCAGCGGACGCTCCAGGTTGATGGCCACCAGAGGCAGGCGTTGTACGCGTGCGAAGTGCAGGATGGGCATATACAGCTGTGGGTCGAACCCCCAGGTGGCGTTCCACTGCGTCTGGCTGAGAAACTCAGTTTCGGACAGGTCGCCGCTCACCCAGGCATCCAGTACCGGCTGCGCCTCGCGGGGCAGCATCTCCAGCCCGATCACGATATCCGGTCGGTACGCGTGCAGGGCCGCGAGCGTGTGCATCTGCCAGCGGTGATGTTCCATTCGGTCGTGGGACTCGCCGAGGAGCACGACTTCGGCGTTGGCCAGATCCTGGAAGAGCCGATCGGCGGTGATCGGGTCCCCGCCCGCTCCGAGCCACTGTCCGGGTGCGGGGCATTCGGCGATCCCCGCGACTTCTTCGGCGGAAGTCGATAGTGTGGGGCGCAGGGTGACGGTAAGCGCGATGATCGATGCCACTGCCGCGAGCGCGAGAAGTGTGGCGCGCGCCGCGACGCTCACCGTGGACCTCCGACATCGGTGCGGCATGGAGGCGGGGCTGGATGGTCGGCTGCAGGCGCGTGTGGCAGGCGGGTCATGATGGGGCTCCCAGGCAGGCAATGCGCTTGGGAGTCCGAAGACGGCCGGAAGTTCGATACGCGTTCGATGTAACCCCGAAAGCCGGCGCAGGCTTCAGGGGAGCGACGTCGTGCTCCACTCCGTTTTACTGCCGGGGGTGTGAATCGCGGCAGTGATGCGTTTAACCCGCAGGTGGTTCGCCGCTCTTTTTCACGAGGAACCAGAGCAGCCCGACAATCACGAGGATCGACGCTCCCAGGGCTGCGATGGTGAGATAGACGATGACATCACCATATTCCATGCCGAACCTCCTTCCATATTGGCGCTGCAACATGTAAGAGCATAGGCGGTTCCAGGCCCGGACGGCAAGGGATCTGCGGAGGTCCGTGCCCGGACACGGCAGGCGGCCTTTCCGTTTCTTGCAGAGCCCTTCATCCGGGTTCGGAAGGGGGATGTGAGAGCCGCGGTTCGGCGGGTCTCGAGTCTTGCATTCCTGGAAAGAACGATGCTTGCCAGTCCATAGAGCGATGGGTAAGGTACAGGAAAAATCATAAGAAGCGTTTGCTCGCGCGCATGGGCGCATTCGAGCGGACCGTGTCAAGATCAGAACGGTCGGCACTCAGGGTGATTGGGGATGATTCAGCGAGACTTCCGGCATGATGAACCACGACGTCTTGCAGCCGCTTCATTGCAGTCACGGGAGTGTTCTCCTGAAGCCGATCGACTCGACGTGCTGCCGGTCCGTGGTTGGAATGCGGGAGGTGGCCGTTGAGCGACGGGGATTCAGACACGTTCGATGTGCCTCGGGTCCTCGTCGCGTCCAGGGATCGTGAAACGCGGGCAGGGTGGGTTCAGGGGTTGCAGGGCGAGGGGTTCATCTGTCAGGCCGTGAGCACCGCGCGCCAGGCACGTGAGGCACTGCACCGGGGAACCTTCAAGATTGCCGTCGTCGAGGACGGTCTGTCGGGCGGTGATGTTCTGGAAGCGTGGAGGCAGATCGGGAGCGATACCCGGCCGGGGCTGGTCTTCGTTGCGCTGGAGCCCTGGGGAGATCGGCGGACTCATGTGTTGAGCCAGGGTGCCGACCACTATCTCTGCCGGCCGGTGCAGGCGGTCGAGCTCGTGTACACCGTGCGCAATCTCATGCAGCGAATCGATCCCGCCTGGAACTGGGGATGGACCCTGGATCCGCTCAGATGGCGCCTTCTTGCCCCTAACACGCGAAGTCTGCGATTGACTCTGAAGGAAAAGATTCTGCTGCGGGCGTTGATGGAGCGCGCGGGGACGCCGATCCCGCGCGACGAGCTTGCCTGGTTCCTCGAAGCGGACCCTCGGGTGAAACATTCCCGAGGTATGGAAATCATGGTTCGCCGGTTGCGAAAAAAGATGAGCGACACGCTCGGGTTGGATGCGCCCCTGATGACACTGCACGGAGTAGGATACGCGTTCACCGCGAAGGCCACGGTTCTGGAGGACGAACTGGTGGCGGACGAAGTCGAGGAGACGTCCGACGGGAGTCCGTCGGTAAACTGAATCTGCGTACCCAATGGAAGCTCGTGCTATGTCAATCCAACCCGTGATTCTGGCGGGCGGTGCCGGCTCGCGCCTCTGGCCGCTGTCCCGTGCTGAATACCCCAAGCCCTTCATTCCCTTGCTGGGTGAGACGTCTTTGTTCCAGGCGACGGTCGGGCGTACCCGGGCACTGAGCGATGCGCAGCCGCCAATCGTCGTCTGCAATGAATCGCAACGCTTCCTCGTGGCGGAGCAATTGCGGAACGCGGGTTGCGAAGAGTCCGTGATCCTGCTCGAGCCGGTCGGGCGCAATACTGCGGCCGCCATTGCGCTCGCCGCGCTGGATGTCCTCGAGCGTGGGTCCGATCCCCTTTTGCTGGTACTTCCGGCCGATCATCACGTACCCGTGCAGAAGGACTTTGCCAAGGCGGTTACGCGTGCGGAGCCGGCGGCAGCCGCACGTTCTCTGGTCACTTTCGGCATTCCCCCGTTGTGGGCGGAGACCGGTTTCGGCTACATCCGTACGCACGCGGACACTGAATCGGATGGCGTGTTCCCGGTTCGCGAGTTCGTGGAGAAACCCGATGCGGAACGCGCTTCTCGGTATCTGGCCTCGGGGGAGTATTACTGGAACAGCGGCATGTTCCTGTTTGCCGCGTCGGTATACATGGAAGCCCTGGACGCGCATGCGCCCGAAGTGGCCGGGGCGTGCAGAGAGGCGCACGCAGAGGCGCGTCGCGAGCTTGATTTCACTCGAGTGGGTACCGATGCCTTCGCCCGATCTCCGGACATCTCCGTGGATTATGCGGTCATGGAACCGGCGTCCAATGTCGTGATGGTGCCCTTCGAGGGAACCTGGAACGATGTCGGCTCCTGGACGGCGCTGCAGGGGCTGGACCGGGCGGACGGTGAGGGCAATGTCCTGGTCGGGGACGTGCTGGCGCTGGAGAGCCGTGATTGTTACCTGCGGGCCGAGAGCCGACTGCTGGCGACCGTTGGGCTGGAGAACCTGTTGGTGGTGGAGACGGCGGATGCGGTGCTGGTCGCCCACCGGGACCGGGCCCAGGACGTGCGCAGGGTCGTGCAGGAACTCAACGATCGCGGGCGCACGGAACACGTGAACCATGCGCGTGTGCTGCGGCCCTGGGGCAGTTACGAGTGCATCAGCGGGGCGGAACGGTTCCAGGTGAAACGCATCGTCGTGAAACCCGGGCACAGCCTGTCGCTGCAGATGCATCATCATCGGGCCGAACACTGGGTCGTGGTGCGGGGTACCGCGAAGGTCACGCGCGGGACCGAGACGCTGCTACTGACCGAGGACCAGTCGACCTACATTCCTTTGGGCACCGTCCATCGTCTCGAGAATCCGGGCAGCATTCCGCTGGAGATCATCGAGGTGCAATCCGGAAGCTACCTGGGTGAGGACGACATCGTGCGCTTCGAGGACGCTTATGGTCGCGGGCCTTCGAGCACATGACAGCGAACGTCCTGATCGTTGGCGGCGCGGGCTACATCGGCTCGCACATGGTGCTCGCAGCCCAGGAGGCCGGTTGGAACGTAACCGTATTCGACAATCTATCGCGCGGCTTCGCCGATGCCGTGGGATCGGCGCGCCTGGTGCAGGGGGATCTGCGCAGTCCCCCGGATCTCGACCGGTGCTTTCAGAGCGGTGATTTCGACCTGGTGATGCACTTCGCCGCCCTGGCCTATGTCGGGGAGTCGGTGCAGGCGCCGGACCTGTACTATCAGAACAACGTCGTCGGTGCGCTGAACCTGCTCGACGCCATGCGCCGGCATGGTGTGCGGCATCTCGTGTTCTCATCCACCTGCGCGACGTACGGCCAACCGCGGGAAATACCGATTCCCGAGGACCATCCGCAGCGGCCCATCAATCCCTATGGCCGCACCAAGCTGATGATCGAACAGGCCCTGGCGGACTACGCCGACGCCTTCGGGGTGAACAGCGTCAGCCTGCGCTACTTCAACGCCGCCGGCTGCGACCCGAAAGGGCGCGCCGGGGAACGCCATGATCCGGAGACCCACCTGATTCCGCTTGTTCTGGAGGAGGCGCTGCGTCTGCAGCAGGGCGGAAATCCGGAGGATACGGGCCTCACGGTATTCGGCGATGACTTTCCGACCCGCGATGGCACCTGCATACGGGATTACATTCACGTCGATGATCTCTGCGCCGCCCATCTGCTTGCAGGCCGGCGACTCCTTGCCGGTGAGATGCGGGGCGCCATCTGTCTGAACCTCGCCAATGGGGCGGGTTTTACCGTGCTCGAAGTCATCGAAGCCTGCCGCAGGGTGACCGGCGAGCCGATACGCTTTCGGATGGGTGCGCGCAGGGCAGGTGACCCCCCGGAATTGATTGGAGACGCCCGGCGGGCTTCAGGGGAACTGGGGTGGCAACCCGCCTGGACCTCGCTGGACGCGATCCTCGAGACCGCCTGGGACTGGATGCGGGCGAGGTGAACGCAGGGCGTTCCCGCGGCGCGGACTACAGGTACTTCAGCCGCTGCCGCAACGCCTCCGGTTCGGACGCGGCATCCCGAAGCGTCGCGCCCGCATCGGACGTGCCGATGACCAGACCCTTGCCGGAAACCGGCACCACGTTGTCGATCTGAAACCGGCCCGTCGCGCCGCGCAGAAAGCACTCCTCGTCGAAGTACAGCCGGTCGCCCTCGGGCCCGATCTCGTCGGATTCAATCGTGTCGTAGCCGATCAGCCGTGCGATATCCTCGTGTCCGCTGATGTCGACGGACTCGATGGACTGTGTTTCCGGGTCGATCAGGATGGCTTTCATTACCGATGCTCCGATTTTTCGTTCATCCGAAAGCCTATCACGCAAGCACTGGGGGCTGACCCCGGTCGATGGAAATTGGGGTCTGACCCGGGAGTATGGCGTTGACTTGGGCGGGGAAGGCGGTAGAATCCCGCGTTCGAAGACGACAGGCGCGTAGCTCAGCTGGTTAGAGCACCACCTTGACATGGTGGGGGTCGTTGGTTCGAGTCCAATCGCGCCTACCAATATTCGGCATCAAGCGGCTGCCTGGAACTGAGGGTTCCATGCGGCCGTTTTTGCGTTTGGAGTCTTTCGCTACACTAACGTCCTTCATTCCTGATCCCTGGCTGGGCACTGGAGCGTCCGATTTCACCCGTCGTAGAGGTGCGCAAGCGCGAGGTGTTTGGCTGGGCGATGTTCGACTTCGCCAATCAGGCCTACACGCTGCTGATCATCACGGTCATCTTCGGGGATCTCTTTACCCGTGTGATCGTGGCCGATGCTCCGGATTTCCGGCTCGGCAACCTGCTTTGGAGCCTGGCTCTGGCTGCGAGTTACCTGTTGGTCCTGATCGCGGCCCCGGTGGCGGGAGCGATCATGGATGCGACCCGCTCACGCAAGCGCTTCCTGCTCGCCTCGTGGATACTCACGGTACTGGCCACGGCTGCGCTGTATTGGGTCGAACCCGGGTTGATCCTGTTGGGGATGGTGCTGATCGTGATCTCCAATTTCGGATACGCGATCGGCGAGTCGTTCATCGCGAGCTTCCTGCCGGATCTCGGCCCGCCGGAGCGTCTCGGCTGGATCTCGGGTCTGGGTTGGGCCCTCGGCTACGCGGGCGGTCTGGTGGCGACGGGCTTTGCGCTGGTGCTGCTGGGGGATGTTTCCGCCGACAATTTCGAGCGCATACGCTGGGTGGGGCCCTTCGCTGCAGCCTTCTTCCTGCTGGCGGCGATACCGACCTTCCTGTTCCTGCGGGAGACCGGCCCGAGGCGCCGCGTGCGCGGTGGCTTGCAGTTGAGCCTGGGTTTCCGGCGCGTCGCGCGAAGCCTCGTCACCCTTCGGGATCGGCCCGGGCTTCGGGACCTGTTTGTCTCGATTTTCTTCGTAATGGCCGGGATCTACATCGTGATCTCGTTCACTTTCATCTATGGCTCGCAGGTGATCGGTTGGGACGAATCGACCCGGGTGGCGATGTTCATCATCACGCAGGTCACCGCGATGATCGGAGCCCTGGCCTTCGGGTGGCTGCAGGATCGGATCGGGGCAGTGCCGGTATATCGCTTCACACTGGTCTTCTGGGTGATTGCCGTGCTGGCCATTTACCTGACTCCGTGGATATCGATCCAGCTGACCGCGATGCTGGGACGACCGGTCGAGCCACAACAGGTGTTTCTTTTCGTGGGGGCGATCGCCGGCCTGTCCCTGGGTTCCGCACAGTCAGCGGGCCGGGCGCTGGTGGCGTTGATGGTGCCGCGGCAGGAGGCCGGGCGCTGGTTCGGTTTCTGGGGGCTGGCGGGCAAGGCCGCCGCGATCTTCGGCCTGGTCGGCATCGGCCTGCTGCAGCTGTGGCTGGGGCTGGCGAATGCGATCCTTTTTTGCCTGCTCCTGTTCGGCGCGGCCCTCGTCGCTACTGTGCGCATCCGGTTGCCGAAGGTGTCCAACCGCTCCGCGTAGCGGCTCCAGGCCCCTTGGCCGGGGCCTGTCCGCGAAGACAGCCAACGTGGTCAGCTCTTGTTGGCGAGCTTCTCGAGCAGGTCCTGCTGCACCGAGAAGGGCGGTTCGTTGGCAACGGGCGCCTGCTTGACGTAGCTGCCATCCTTCTGCAGCGTCCACGCCTGGGTGTTGTCGCGCATGTAGGAAAACAGGGACTCGTCTGCCGCGCGATCGCGCAGCTTCGGATCCTTGATCGGGAACGCGACCTCGACACGGCGGAAGAAATTGCGCGGCATCCAGTCCGCACTGGAGAGGAACAGCTCGGGCTGGCCGTCGTTTCCGAAATAGAACACGCGGGAGTGCTCGAGGAAGCGTCCCAGAACCGAACGCACCTCGATGTTTTCCGACACCCCCGGGACATCGGGACGCAGACAGCAGATTCCGCGCACGAGGAGCTTCACCTGGACCCCGGCTCCGGAGGCGCGGTACAGGGCCTGGATCACGCGCGGCTCGATCAGTGAGTTCATGCGCGCGGCGATCAGAGCGGGCTTGCCGGCCGCCGCGTGAGCGGTTTCACGTTCGATGCGTTCCAGGATGGCGGCGTGCAGCGTGAAGGGTGCCTGCAGCAGGTTCTTGAGCTTCGAGACCTTCCCCAGCCCGGTGAGCTGCTGGAAAACGCGGTGCACGTCTTCGGTGATCACCGGATCGGCGGTCAGCAGTCCGTAATCGGTGTAGGCCTTGGCGGTTCCGGCATGGTAGTTGCCCGTCCCCAGGTGTGCGTAACGCGTGATCTGGTCATTGTCTCGGCGCACCACAAGGGCCATTTTCGCGTGGGTCTTGTATCCGACCACGCCGTAGGTGACGTGCACGCCGGCATCCTGCATGCGGTTCGCCAGTTCGATGTTGGCTTCCTCGTCGAAACGGGCGCGCAGCTCGATGACCACCGTGACTTCCTTGCCCGCCTGCGCCGCGTCGATCAGCGTTTCCACGAGTTCCGAGCGGGTTCCGGTGCGGTAGAGCGTCTGCTTGATGGCCAGGACGTTCGGATCGCTCGCGGCCTGCCGGATGAATTCGATCACCGGCATGAAGGATTCATAGGGGTGGTGCAGCAGCTGTTCCTGCTGCCGGATCGCGTCGAAGATGCTGCCGGCGCCGTAGAACTTGGGCAGGCTGGGTATGAAAGCCGGAAACTTGAGTTCCGCGCGATCGACGAGGTCGTGCACCGCCATCAGGCGGTTGAGGTTCACCAGGCCATGAACCTGGTACAGCTCGTCCTCGGTCAGCTTGAACTGCGCCAGCAGAAACCGCGCATCGTCCGGCGGACAGTTGTCCGCGATCTCGAGGCGCACGGCCTCGCCATAGTTGCGCTGCGGAAGCTCGCCTTCCAGCGCGTTGAGGAGATCGTCGATTTCCTCCTCGCGCACGAACAGGTCCGAGTTCCGGGTCAGGCGGAACTGGTAGCAGCCGGTCACCTTCATGCCCTGAAAAAGCTCGTCCACATGCGCGTGCAGGATCGACGACAGGAACACGAATTCGTTTGGGCTGGTCGCCACCTCCTTCGGCAGCCGAACGACCCGCGGCAATGAACGCGGGGCCTGTACCACCGCACGGCGGGATTCCCGCCCGAACGCATCCTTGCCCTTCAGCGTTACGATGAAGTTCAGGCTCTTGTTCAGGATGCGGGGGAAGGGGTGCGCCGGGTCCAGGCCGATGGGACTCAATACCGGTTGCAGCTGCTCCTGGAAGTAGTTCTTCACCCAGGTCTGCTGCGCGTCGTTCCAGTGCGTGCGCCGGATGAAGTGAACATCTTCCTTGGCCAGCGCAGGGATCAGAACCTCGGTCAGGGTGCGGTATTGCTCGGTGACCAGCGCGTGCGCGCCATTGCTGATCTTGGCCAGCTGCTCCTGGGCCGACAGCCCATCCGGTCCGGGTGTTTGCACATTCAACGCCACCTGTTGCCGAAGCGAGCCCACCCGAACCTCGAAGAACTCGTCGAGATTGGTCGACGAGATGCAGAGAAAACGAAGGCGTTCGAGCAGGGGAAAACTCTTGTCGAGGGCCAGTTCCAGAACGCGCCGGTTGAATTCGAGCAGGGAAAGCTCGCGGTTGAGGTAGAGCTCTGGATTTGTGAGGTCGATGTCGTTCATGGCGCGGCGTGGAGTGGGCATCCAGGGAGCCTAAACCACTTCAGGATTCGGGTATAGCGCGGCCTTGTTACAGCCCCCATGGGGCCCCGGGCCTGCCAGGACCGCTCTGCGCAATGCCTCAGGCCGCGAACAGGAACTCGATCAGCGCTTTCTGCGCGTGCAGGCGATTCTCGGCTTCGTCCCAGACCACACTTTGCGGTCCCTCGAGCACCTCGGTGGTGACTTCTTCTTCCCGATGTGCCGGCAGACAGTGCATGAACAACGCATCCGGCCGGGCCAGCGCCATCAGGGGTTCGTCCACGATGAATTTCGAGAAGGCCTGGCGCCGGGCGCTCTTTTCATCCTCCTGACCCATGCTCGCCCAGACGTCCGTGACGACGAGGTCCGCATCCCGAACGGCGTCCCGCGGGTCACGCACGAGTTCGAATGCGGAACCCGCGGCTGCGGCGATCTCGGGGTCCGGATCGTAGCCAGCGGGGCAGGCCGCCACCAGAGTGAAACCCATCTGACGGGCGGCGTGGATGTAGCTGTTGCACATGTTGTTGCCGTCGCCGATCCAGGCCACCCGCTTGCCGCCTATGTCACCGCGATGTTCGAGGTAGGTCTGCAGATCGGCCAGGATCTGTGCGGGATGTTCGTGATCGGTGAGGCCGTTGATCACGGGCACCGTCGAGTACCGTGCGAAACGCTCGATCTTTTCATGCTCGTAGGTCCGGATCATCACGCCGTCGACCATCCGGGACAGCACCCGGGCGGTATCCTCGATCGGCTCACCACGCCCGAGCTGCGTGTCCCTCGGTGACAAAAACAGCGCGTGGCCACCGAGCTGCAGCATGCCGACCTCGAACGAGACCCGGGTACGTGTGGAGGATTTTTCGAAAATCATCCCCAGCGTCTTGCCACGCAGCAGGTGGTCGTGGGGAATTCCCGTCCGGGTTTCCCGCTTCAGCTCGATCGCACGGTCGAGAATCCGGCGAACGTTGTCCCCACTGAGGTCGGAAAAAGATAGAAAATGCTGAAGCGTCATGCGGTAACCCTTTGTCTTTCTTCGCGCGTGAGGAGTTCCATCGTGATCTCCGAAACGGTGTCCGCGATTTCGGTCGCCTGCTGTTGGTTGATGATGAGCGGAGGCAGCAGACGGATGATCCGTTCCGCCGTGACGTTGATCAGAAGGCCGCGGTCGAGTGCGGTGCGCACCAGTTCGCCGGCGGGCCGATCGAGTTCGATCCCCAGCATCAGGCCCCGTCCCCGGATTTCGAGAACTTCCGGGCGGTGGCCGAGGCGTTCCTGCAACATCCGCAGCAGTTGCGTTCCACGGCGGGTCGCTTCCTCGCAGATCGCTTCCTCCTGCATCACGTCCAGTACCGCGAGCGCGGCACGGCAGACCAGGGGGTTGCCACCGAAGGTGGTGCCGTGCGTCCCGGGGGTGAACAGATCCCGCGCGCGACCCGCCACCAGGCTGGCCCCGATCGGAACGCCATTGCCCAGCCCCTTGGCCAGGCTCAGCACGTCCGGGAGGATGCCTTCATGCTGGAAGGCGAACCACTCCCCGGTGCGCCCGACGCCCGCCTGGATCTCGTCAAGCATGAGGAGCCAGTCATTCTGGCTGGCGAGCGTGCGCAGGTCGTGGAGATAACCGTCCGGGGGCACGCGGATCCCACCCTCGCCGGTAATGGGTTCGACGAGGATCGCGGCCACCTCGGGATCGTCCCGGTATTCGGCAACCGCCGTTGCATCACCAAAAGGCACCCGGAGGAAGCCGGGCACCAACGGCTCGAACCCCTTCTGGATTCGCGCATTTCCGGTGGCGGAAAGCGTCGCGAGGGTGCGGCCGTGAAAGCTGCCCTCCATCACGATGATCTTGGGGTTGACGATGCCGCGCCGATGCCCGTGCAGGCGCGCAAGCTTGATCGCGGCTTCGTTGGCTTCGGCGCCGGAATTGCAGAAAAAGGCCTGATCCATACCCGCGAGTGCGCACAGGCGCCGCGCCAGCTGCTCCTGCAATGGAATGCGGTAGAGATTGGAGGTGTGGATGAGGGTCTGCGCCTGGTCGGCGATGGCGGCCGCGATCTTGGGATGGGCATGGCCCAGCCCGCAGACCGCGATGCCGGACAGCGCGTCCAGGTAACGCCGGCCTTCGGTATCCCACAGCCACGCGCCTTCACCCCGTTCGAACGCGACCGGAAGCCGGTTATAGGTACTTTGCAGCGCATCACTCATCGCACTCTCCGAATAAAGAAGGCCGGTGGCATCCAATGAAGGCGCACCGGCCCGGGAGCCGTTCCGCCCGGCGCAAACCGGGGGTACGGATGCTCGAATTGTCGGCCTATTTCATCTGACTGGCAACGAAGTCCCAGTTCACCACGTTCCAGAAACCCTCGAGGTATTTCGGGCGCAGGTTGCGGTAGTCGATGTAATAGGCGTGTTCCCAGACGTCCACGGTCAGCAGCGGCGTCTTGCCGTCGCGGATGGGGTTGGCGGCATTCGAGGTATTGACGATCTCCACGGAACCGTCGGCGTTCTGCACCAGCCAGGTCCAGGCGGAACCGAAGTTGTTCACCGCCATGTCGGTGAACTTCTCCTTGAAGGCCGTGAAGGACCCGAAGGCCGCGTTGATCGCGTCGGCGACCTTGCCGGACGGCTCGCCACCGCCGTTGGGGCTCATGCAGTTGAAGTAGAACGTGTGGTTCCAGACCTGGGCGCCGTTGTTGAAGATGCCGCCGGCCGGGGCGTTCCGGATGATGTCTTCCAGCGAGGCATTCTCGAACTCGCTGCCGGGCAGGAGACCGTTGAGCTTGGTCACGTAGGTGGCGTGGTGCTTGTCGTGGTGAAACTCCAGGGTCTCCGCCGAGATATGCGGTTCCAGTGCATTCTTCTCGTACGGCAGTGCGGGCAGTTCGTAAGCCATGCAGGATCTCCTTATGTATGGACTGCGCAGATCACGCAGATATCTAGAGGACGTGGAAAGATAGACATACGTTCCGCAGGATGCAATTCCCGACGTGGGTAGTCGGCTTTGAAACCCGCCCGACGGAGCACTTGCGATGCCGTATCATGGGCCTATCTTGAACTGCACGGCTTTCGGAGAATTCATCCCTTGTTGCCGCGATTCGCGCTGAAGGTCCTTTTGCCGGGCCGCGATGTTCGGGGGCAGGGGTCCATCCGGTGAGTGCGTCTTCCCGTCCGGTTGCGCCGCCGCCCTCCGGGAGTGCCTGGTTGGCCCGGCTGGGTCGCTGGGTCGGGCCGGCGGTGTTTGCGGTTTTCCTGCTGTGGCCGCCGAGCGGAAGCTTCGATTCCGACGCCTGGGTGGTCCTCGGCCTCACCCTGTTCATGGCCATCTGGTGGATCACGGAAGCGGTCCCGATCCCGGTCACCGCGGCCTTGCCGGTTGCGTTGCTCCCCGTGCTCGGTGTGGTTCCCATCGCCGAGGCGACCGCACCGTACGCGAATCCCCTGATCTTCCTGTTCGTCGGCGGATTCGCGGTCGCGCTGGCGGTGCAGCGCTGGAACCTGCATCGGCGGCTGGCTTTGGCGATTCTGGATTTCTCGGGCAATCGTCTGGACCGTCTGGTGGGGGGCTTCATGCTGGCTACCGCCGGGCTCAGCATGTGGGTCAGCAACACCGCCACGGCCGCACTCATGTTGCCCATTGCGATCTCGGTGCTGGGCGTGGTCGAAGCCGATCCGGAGGCACGCAAGGCCGGTTCGCGCCCGGCCATCGCACTTCTGCTCGGGATCGCCTTCGCGGCGAATATCGGCGGAATGGCAACCCTGATCGGTTCGCCCCCCAACGCGCTTACGGCCGCATTCCTCAACGAACGCTACGGGCTGGAAATCGGCTTCGTGCAGTGGCTCATCATGGGCCTGCCGATCGCGGGGCTGTTGCTGGCGTTCACCTGGTGGTCGCTGACCCACTGGGTGTTCCCGGTGCATCGAATTGGCCTCACCGGCCTCGGAGACATGATTGCGCACCAGCGCGTGGAACTGGGCGGCTGGTCTTCCGCGGAACGCAGGGTGGCGATCATCTTCGGTGTGGTCGCCATGGCCTGGTTGTTGCGACCGCTGCTCAATCACCTCCTGCCGCTGAACCTGACCGACGCGGGGATCGCTGTACTGGGGGCGGTGGTGCTGTTTCTTCTTCCGTCAGGCAACCCCGAACAGCGCTTTCTGCTCGCATGGGAGAACACGCGCGACCTTCCCTGGGGTGTTTTGATCCTGGTGGGAGGGGGCCTTAGCCTGGGAGCCGCGATCGAAGGCAGCGGGCTCGCCGGCCTGATCGCCGAGAGTCTGCAGGACGCGGTGCAGATGCCCTTCTGGATTCTGATTTTCGGGGTCATTCTGCTGACCATGAGCCTGAGCCACGTGACCAGCAATACGGCCACGGCCGCCACCCTGCTGCCCCTGGTGGCGGCCTTGGCCGTGCAGACGTCCACCGCTCCGCTGATTCTGACGGTACCGGTCGCACTCGCGGCATCCGCGGCCTTCATGCTTCCCGTGGCGACCCCGCCAAACGCCATCGTGTTCGGCAGCGACCGGCTGACGGTGCTGAACATGGTCCGCGGTGGCGCTTTGCCCAGCGTTGCCTCCATAGTGCTGCTGGTTCTGGTGGCTCAGTTCTGGGTGGGCCGTGTGCTCGGGTCTGGCTGAGGGTACCCGGCGGAGGGGCAGGTGAGACATTTCCTGAATGACATCTTGTGGCTGTTGCCACTTCCGCTGGCGTTGATCGTCTTTCACCAATTCGCGCTCGATGCATCCGATGCGGTGCTGGGCGTGATCGCCGGGTTGCTGGCGCTGGTGATGGCCTCCGGTCTCTGGCTGCGGGCGTTGGTGCGCCGCCGGCTATTCCTGGCGGGAGCCCTGTGCCCGGAGAGTTTCTGGCACCGGCGATTGCGTGGCGGCGTCGGCCTGGCGGCCGCGGCCCTGGTTCTTGCATTGCCGCTGGCGGTGATACTGCTGGTCTCGACAGCCCGTCCCTCCAGCGCGTACTTTCTGTTCGCGCTCGTGGTCAATGTTCCGGTGCTCGCTGCGCTTTGGCAGATGGGCTTCCGGCTTCTGGATGGACACGCAGTGGCGCGGTTTCATCCGGTGCTGGCCCTGCGCTCGGCGGTCAGGGTCAATTTTCTGCTGCTGTTCGGGGCGCTCGCCATCACGGCGCTGTTCCAGTCGTATCCTGATTTCGGCGGACTGACGCTGGCGCAGGCGATGCTCTCGGAGGCAGGCCGGCAGGATGCGCAGTCACAGCTTCTTTCAGGGCTGTTGCAGGTCGCGGCGGCCAAGGATGCCCTGGCCTGGTGGCTCGGGCAGCAGTGGCTTCCGGGAATCCCCGGATCGAGCCTTGTGGAAGTCGTACTGGTTCTGGGCGCCTGGACGCTTCTCCTTGCAACGGATGCACTGGCCGTGTGGTCTTACCTGATTGCATGTTCCGCCGTCCTGACACTGGCTCACTGGCGGGAATGGCATCCGGGAGCGAGTTGAGGATCATGACCACCGCAGATTCGGAAGGAGGTTGGGCCGGCAACGTCACCAGGGGGTTCCTGGTGCTGGCGGGGCTGGCATTGCTCGCCGTAGTGGCGCTGGACCCTGAAATCCGCGGAATGATGCTGCCGCAGCGGATCGTGTACGGGATTGTGTTGGAAGGCGAGATGTTTCCCGTGGACCGCGACACCGCCGAGCGGATGGCTGAACGTTCACAGGCACGGGCGACCATGGGCCGGCTCGAGGCCGAACGCAGGGTCCATGATCGGGTAGGCGGAGAACTCGATGCCCTGTTCGCCGCGGTCCATGCGCGCTTGCCTGATCTTGCGGATTGGTATTTCTCGATGCCGGGTGAATATGCGCGCTTGTCCATGCTGCTGCTGGAACAGTCAGGACTCAGTCAGGGCGACTACCTCGCGAGCAGGACTGTCGCGATCCTGTTTGACGGGGACGATCCGGCAGAGTCGCTGGCGCGGGTCGAAAGCCTGGTGGAAGGCGAACTGGCCGAGCACGCCCTGGAGTTGCGCGCGGCCTGGCTCGCCGAGTTGATCGGACTTGCGCAGGATTCCCGTCTGGCGTCCCGGGGCAGCGCTCCCGATCTCGCGCTGCAACTCGACGCGTTGGCAGATGAGTTCGGCGGCCAGGGCAGCCGTGAGTTCATGGCCCGCGTATCGACGGGTTCGGCGAGCGCCGCCGCCTCGGGAGCGGCCGCCCTGGTGATGGCGAGGCTCGGGACTCGCGCGGGCGGGGCAGCGCTCGCCGGCAGTCGGGCTTCGGCCCGGATCGCGGGGCAAGGTGTGGCCAGGCTCGGAACGGCCGGGGCGGGAAGTCTTGGATGCGCGGCCGCAGGGCCGGCGGCGCTCGGTTGCGTCGTCCTGGTTGCCACCGCGACCTGGGTGACGGCGGACTGGGCGCTGCTCGAAATGGACGAACGTCTGCATCGCGATGAACGGATCGCCGGCTGGGAGGCCCGGCTCCGGCAGTTGCGCGTCGAGATGGAAGAGCATCTGATCCGGCATTATCAGGATGCCATCGTCGAATGGCACGCCGCGCTCGAACTCGAAGTGGAACGCAGTTTCTCGCCGCTTACTGCGAAGCGGAGTCCGGAGCTGCGCAGCTAGGGGAAAAGGTTTCGGGCATTCTCCGACGCAATGCGTCGGGCGACATCGTCGGGAAGTTCGTCGAGCCATGCACGGATCTCCGACGCGTGGACTTCCAGGTTCTGCCAGCGCCCGACACTGAACGTGTCGACGCCGATCAGGAATCGGTCGGCGTGCTCGATAAGCAGATCGCGCCATTCCCGCGGCATGCCTTCGGGTGGATTCAGGCGTGGACTGCGCATCGAAAGATCCACGGAGAGCCGCGGGTAGCGAACGAGGTAGTCCCGGATCAAGTCGGGGTACGGGAAGGTTCCCGCGTGTGCCCACTGAATCGTCAGCTCGGGCTCCAGGTCGAAGGCATGGTCGATCACTGCAGGATCACCGTGGATCATCACGGGCAGGTTGCGCGTCGCGGCCAGCGCGATCAATCCCTCGAAGACCTCGGCCTGCCGCTCACCCGCAAACAGGTGCAGTTCGCCGAGGCCCTGCCATTCCCCGGATGCCAGCCCGAAATCCAGATCGTCGCGGATGCGCTCAACAAGGTCCGCCTCGAACATCCAGCCGGTCTTGTGCGCGGGAGAAGCGTAGACATCGAGGAACGGGACGATGCGTCCGGGCGCCGCCCGCATCAGGGCATCCAGCAACTCCGGATCCCGAGACGAGACGACCGCGCGTGCAATTCCGGCCCGTTCCAGGGCCGCGGCGGCCTGTTCGGGAGGCAGCGCTTCGGCGTGGGGCCGGTTGTAATGAAGGTGGGTATCGAACAGCGTTCGCGGCTCGCGGACGAAATCCTGGTGCAGCCAGTCCCGAAACTGCTTCATGCCGAACTCGGTGGTTTCGGCAGCCGGCCATGCTCCAGGCACGAACCCCCGGTTTCTGAACGGTTGCAGCAGTGATGGATCGCCGCTGATCACATGCACCGGAACGGCAGGGCTCGCGTCGGGGCCGGTAATCACCGCGGCGGACTGATGATCGCCCAGCACGATGAGCAGGGTGTGCTCGTCGACATGGCGCTCGGCATAGGCGCCGGCGGTCTCTACGGCATAGGCGACCGAACGCGCGTAGTGCTCCCGGACGCGATCCGGATCCCTCCAGAGGGACTCCGGAGTTTCGCCGCGGCCTTCCCACTGTCGGAAGATGGCACCGTCTCCGATCATTTCCCAGTCTTCGAGAACGGGCAGGATCGGAATCCAGGGCGCGTGGCTGCTGATCAGGGCCAGCTTTGCGAAGACGGGTCGCTCCCCGGCCTGGCGCACATTGCGTTCGAAGAAGGACCACGTGTACTGATCGGGCATCGTGACCCAGTTGAACGGCGGCCCCGCATAGGGGATGTCATGGAAGGCGTGGATCTCGTCGAAACGGTACCAGCGGCCTTCGGGCCAGGGCAGGGTCAGTGCGGGCATGACCGCGACCGCGCGATGGCCGGTGAGCTTGAAGTCGGTGACCAGCGTGTCGCGCTCGGTTTCCAGGAGGAACTCGTAACGCATCTGGTTCGGAACCCGAAGCCCGCTCAGAAGGGTGGCATGGGACAGCCAGGACTGCCCCCCGAACATGGGGGCGTTCAGCAGTCCCGTCACCATGTGCAGTCCGGCGGCCTCGATCCGTTTCTCCAACGTGTCCAGGGTCGGCCCCAGTACCGGCGAGTAGCGTTCGTCGAAGAGTGCCGAGACGCCATAGGATTCAATGAACCCGAGAATCACGTCCGTATCGGCCAGACGTTCCAGACGGACGGGCGTTGCGGGCGAGGTATCCCCGGCCAGCGTTTCTTCGAACGCAGTCTGTTCGAAATGCGCGCTGCGCCCGAAGCGGACCTGGTCGTGCACGAGAGTGATGCCTGGAGTGATGGCACGCGGCAGATTGTTCAGCGCCGGACCGGCATGAAAGGCCGTGATGCCCCAGGCGCCGATCACCACGGAGACCAGCCCGAGGAGACGCACGGGCGCACCGTGCCCGGAGGCTGCCAGGAGCAGCCGATGGATCAGATAGGCCAGCGCCAGCATCAGTAGAATCAGTGCGACACCGGCCAGGACGGCGCCGGTAGCGGACACGCTGCCAGCGACCATGTGATAAACCGACCGCGTCAATGGATAGTCGAGGTAGACGTTCACTCGCCGGGACAGGCTTGCCAGCGCAAGCGCATCGGCCAGCGCCAGCAGAACCAGAAGCACGGTCGCTCCCCCGACCAGCCAGGAAAGCAGTTGGCTGAAACGCCCGCGCGGCAGCAATGCGAAGATCCCCGCGAGCAGCAGGGCTTCCAGGGCCAGCCAGTTGGGGCCAACGCCCGCGTGCCGCGGGATTTCCAGCGCGAGCAGCAGGACGTTCAATACGGCGAATGAAACGAGGAAACGCAGCAACATCGACTCCAGGGGCACGGGGATCCAAACCGGTATTCAACCGTGACACGACCACCCGTTGGGTACAACTTCCCGGCAGGGTTATGGTCCGAGCAGTTTATGCCACTGCATTGACTCGAATCTCATGATGCCTGCCATTTTTGCAAAACGCGCCTTGAGGCTGCTGTTATGGACGACGGCCGGCCTGGCCAGCGGGGCTGTTCTCGCTCAGGATGCGACGCTGATTCCGGGGCCAACGGTGGAAAGCCTCTTTCAGCAGATTCAGGAGGATGCCGCGGCTCGTGCGCGCACGCCCTACCGGTTGCCCGAGGATGCGTTGCCCGACGTGCTGCGTGAGTTGGATTACGATCAATACCGGGCCATCCGATTCCGTCCCGAGTCGGCACTCTGGCGGGGCGAGACACGTTTCGAGGTCCAGTTCTTTCATCCCGGGTTCCTGTTCCGGCAGCCCGTTGCGGTGCATCAATGGGTGGATGGGCGGGTGACACCCGTTCCCTTCGATCGCGATCAATTCGCCTACGAGGGTCCGGCGCGCAAGCTCTCGGACGCGGTTGCGGAGTCGCAGCTTCCGGGGTTTGCAGGATTCCGATTGCACTTCCCCATGAATCGTCCGGAGTACAAGGACGAAGTCATGGTCTTTCTCGGAGCGTCCTACTTCCGGCTCGTGGGTCCCGGGCAGGTATACGGACTCTCGACACGCGGACTCGCGGTGGATACCGGATTGCCCTCAGGCGAGGAATTCCCGGCTTTTCGCGAGTTCTGGCTGGTGCGTCCGGGGCCGGAGGACGACACCATCACGGTGCTCGCGCGGCTGGACAGCCCGTCGATCACCGGGGCGTACCGGTTCGACGTGCGCGTCTCGCCCGAGGTGACGGTCGAGGTCGAGAAACATCTGTTTGCCCGCAACGATATCGCCCGTCTGGGCATTGCTCCGCTCACCAGCATGTTCCTCTTCGGTGAACTGAGTGTGCACGGCCACGACGACTTTCGTCCGCGTGTACACGACTCGGAAGGCCTGATGAGTCGGACCGGGCTGGGTGAATGGATCTGGCGCCCCCTGAGCAACCCCGGCGTGCTCCGCGTGAGTTCGCTGCGCGACCGGAAGCCGCAGGGTTTTGGCCTGGTGCAACGCAACCGGGAGTTCGGCGCGTACCTGGATATGGAGGCGGAGTACCACCGCAGGCCGAGCCAATGGGTCTCGCCACTCGAAGGGGATTGGGATTCGGGCGGTGTGGAGTTGGTTGAAATACCCACTCCATCCGAGTTTTACGACAATATTGTTGTGTATTGGTTGAGTGATGAGCCCGTTCGCGCCGGCGACCAGCGGTTCTATCGATACCGTCTGGCTCTGTTCGATGACGATCCCCCGGGAGAGTCTCCGGCGCGGGTCGTTCGCAGCCGGTCGGGAGGGGGTGACATACCGGGCGCCACCGATCCACCCCCCAGGAGTCTGCGGCGGTACATCGTCGACTTCAGTGGTGGCGCGCTCGCAACCCTTGGCGACGATGCCAACCTGGAGATTTGGCTGGACGCGTCGACGGGAACACTGGATGATGTCCGGTTACGCCGCTTACCGGGGGACGAGGGCTGGCGGGCCACGTTTCTGCTGGAACCCGGAAACGCTTCGGCGGTTGACCTGCGGCTGGCCCTCACCCTGGACGGCGATCCCGTGACCGAAACCTGGAATCACGTCTGGTATCCGGATGAACTCTGAACAGACCCTGCAATCTCCCGTGACCTGCGGCACGCTCGACTCGTTCGGGGACGGGATCCTTCATGCGCCCGGCCTCGGCCTGCGGCGTGTCCTGCTGTTCGGGCTCGTCTTGCTGACGACGCTGGCGGGAACCTTGACGATGGCGCTGGTGCTCCGGTCCGCCGACATCGGTCTGGCCGGATGGCTGGTTCTGCCCCTGTTCGCCGCGACCTTTGCCTGGATTTCGATGTCGTTCTGGACCGCGGCGGCCGGGTTTCTGCTCGGATTCCTGGCGCTCGATCCGCTCTCGTTGCGACGCACGGAGCGCGCCGCCCCAATCGATTCCGGGCGGCCCCTGACAGGCCGCACCGCATTGGTCGTGCCGATCTACAACGAGGAAGTCGAGCGGGTGGTTCTCGGGGCCGAGGCCATGTGCCGGTCGCTTCTGGCTACGGGACAGGGGCAACACTTCGATCTGTATCTGCTCAGCGACAGCAATGACATTCGTGTGATCCCCATGGAAGAACGCGCCGTGCGTAGCTTGCGGCAGCGTCTCGCGGGAAGGCTCCGTGTGCATTACCGCCGACGGTCGGAAAACCGGGGCCGCAAGGCCGGCAATATCGCGGAGTTCTGTCGCCGATGGGGGGCCGGGTACGAGTTCATGGTGGTGCTCGACGCCGACAGTCTCATGGAAGGCAATACCCTGGTGCAGCTCGTGCAGCGCATGGAGGCGAATCCGCAGGCAGGATTGATCCAGACCCTGCCGATGCCCGTGCGGCAGGAGACCCTTTTCGGGCGATTCCAGCAGTTTGCCCATGCGCTGCACGGCCCGATGTTGGGGGCTGGGCTCGCGTTCTGGCAGGGCGATACGGCGAACTACTGGGGGCATAACGCGATTCTCCGGACAAGACCTTTCATGGAGCATTGCAACCTGCCGATGCTTCCCGGACGGGCACCGCTTGGTGGGGAGATTCTGAGCCATGACTTCGTGGAGGCCGCATTCCTGCGCCGTGCGGGCTGGGCGGTATGGTTTCAGCCGGACATCGGTGGGAGCTATGAAGAACTGCCCGCAAACCTCATCGACTATGCGAAGCGGGATCGTCGCTGGAGCCAGGGGAACCTGCAACACATGAAGCTCCTGACGGCTCCGGGTCTGCATCCGCTGAGCCGGCTGCATTTCCTGCTCGGCGCCTCTGCCTACCTGGCTTCGCTGTTCTGGTTGTTGATGCTGGCAGCGGCGACGGTCGCCGTGCTCGTGAGCCCGGTGGTGCCGGAACACGCACCCAGGTCGTTCGTATCCACGTTTCATTCGCCCATGGCCTACGTGCTTCTGGCGGGTACGTTGGGTCTGTTGCTGGTTCCCAGATTGCTGGGAATCAGTCTGGCCCTGCAACGCCGGCGCCGGGATTTCGGGGGTGCGGTGCGTTTACTGACGAGCGGCGTTCTCGAAACGCTGTATTCGGTGCTGCTGGCACCCCTGATGATGGCGTTTCACAGTCTGTTCATCGCCGCCGTCATGGTGGGTCGCGACGTGAAATGGGTCGCGCAGCCGCGGCTCGGCCGCGCTCTGGGCTGGCGCGAGACCTGGCAGCGCACGGGCGGCTTCGTCCTCGTCGGCATGGTCTGGGGAGCGTGGGTGCTGCTCTGGGCGCCGGCGTTCTTCTGGTGGGTACTGCCCGTACTTGCAGGCCTGGTCCTGGGGCCATGGCTGGCGCGAAGCAGCGGCAGCCGGGCGGCAGGACTCGCATTGCGGCGACTGGGCTTGTTGCAGACGCCATCCGAGGTGGGTCCAACCGCCGTCCTGCAGTCGCTCGAAGCCCTCGAGCGAGCGGGTCTACAGGGTGCCGCCTGGAAGGAACGCCCCGTCAACCTGGCCACGTGGAGTCGTGGGTCGGGTCGCGCTGAGGTGCAGTCCCGTGAATCGGAGATCCCCGAATTGCGCAGGGCGGCGGGAGAGAACTGAGGCCGTTGGCCAACAGCCCCGCACGGCCCACTAGCGCAACAGGCTCATCCGCTGCATGACGCCATCACGCCGCGCACGCCAGTGGTACAGCGCGCCCGCCACGTGCAACACAATCAGGCCGGCGATGGTCAGGCCGACCACCCGGTGCCAGAAGAAAAGGGTGTCCGAAAGTTCGCGGTTGCGGTCGATCAACCCGGGGAGTTCGAGTGTGAAAAGGTGCACCGGATAGCCCCCGGAGGCCGTCGCCAGCCAGCCGAGAACGGGCATGACGAAGAGCAGGACGTAGAAAAGATCGTGCACGGCCCGGCTTGCGATTCGCTGGGGAGCGGGCAGGGGCACGGCGTACGCAGGCTTTCCAAACCCCAGGCGGGCCGCGAGACGCAAGACCATCAATCCCAAAATCAGGACACCCAGTGTCTTGTGCGTGGTGTACGTGAAGTCGGTGCCTGCAGCTCCGAACTCGGCCCGCAGGCCATCGAAGCCCAGGTAACCGATGGTAGCCCCGGTGGCCAGGGACAACAGCACGAGGCCCGCGATCAGCCAATGCAGCAGCCGTTGAATGAGGGTGTAGCGAGGCAGGTTCTGGGCGTCGGAAGGCATGGGGGCTCCGGGATTTCGATGCGGGTTGCATTATGTCCGGTTTTCGAACCTCAGGCGTGCGGGGAGTTCCGGCATCACCGCATGAATTCGCGGTTCAAGGCTCAAGGGGAACCCCGGATGGGACCGAAAACGTCATCCAGGGGGATATCGGCCGGTTCGATTCGCTCTTCGGGGGAGGGGGTCGTCAGGCTGGGGTCTGCCCACGGCTTGACCGCAACCCCGGCCCGCCGTAACCTCTGCAGCGCTCGGGCGGTTAGCTCAGCGGTAGAGCACTGCCTTCACACGGCAGGGGTCACTGGTTCGATCCCAGTACCGCCCACCACGCAGATCCGGGGGTCAGGCCAATCAGCCTGGCCCCTTTTTGTTTGGGGGTGCACTGAGAGGGCAGGGAGGCACACGTTGCGCCCCTGAAGAAGGGGCCAGGAACGCGGTGCGCGCCGTGCCATCGCGTGGTCAACGCGGCTACGGGATCGAGGTTCGACAGCGGCTATGGGTCGCGGAATATACCGTAGTGGTAGGCGCCCTCGATGACGCCGCTGGTGTAGTAGCCGTTCAGGCCCTTGAAGCCGCCCGTGGCGAAGTAGGCCTTGAGGTCGGGATTTTTTTCGACGGCCTGGCGCACCTCGGCGACCAGTTGCTCGTCCGCGTTGCGCACCAGCACGCCGGCGAATCCTGCGGTCAGGGGAAAGATATCGTTGCCGCTGTCGCCGCAGAAGACGACATCCGCCTTGTTCGCGCCCATTTCCCTGGAGAGGTATTCGAGCGCGGTCTGCTTGGTGGCGCTGTGTGGCAGGAAGTCGAGGAGGCCCTTGCCACTCAGGGAGTCAAAGCTGTAGATCACCACCTCGTCGAAGCGGCCGCGGATCCGTTGGTCCACGCCTTCGAGTACCGCCTCCCGCCGGTCATGCTCGACGTAATAGCTCTGCTTGAAGGGGCCGCAGTGCTCGGGCTCCTGTTCCGTCAACCCGTCGATACCCGCGACCGCATCGCGGACGGCGCCGGCGTCCCAGCGGGGGCTGGTTCTCCGTACGTGGTCCGCCCAGCCCTCATGGATCTGCCACGCACCATGCTCGAACCTGCGGATCGATGTCCCCACATCGCCGATGAGCACGTCCGGGTGGCGTATCCCGAATTCGCGTATGGCGCGTTCCGCCAGGTCCAGGTTCCGCCCGGTGACGTAGACGACCATGACGTCCTGTTCCCTGGTGAGTTGATTGAACAGGTCGATCGCGCCGGGATCGGCGGGCCAACTGCCGTTCGGGAGCAACGTCCGGTCCAGATCGGTGGCAAGGATTCGCATCGTGATTCTCCGGGGGTGATTGGCGGGGCCCATGCAAGTCCCCGAAAAAGGGGCGCTGAAGCACGACTTACTCGAACGACATCAAGGGCACTTCGCCCGTGCCGTCATCCTGATGGACCGAGAAGGCGTGATTGCGGAGGTCGGCCCTGAGGGTCACAGTGAGGCCCTCGTTCTGCCATGCCAGGTGCAGTTGGTGTGGTGCAGATTCAAGGATCTCGAAGTCGCCGTCGAAGGCAGGCGAGTGGTTGCGCAGACGGATCAGGGCGATCTGGTCGCGCACAATCGGAAGGCCGAGCCGGGACTCGACATCCGCGAGCGAAAGGTTGGTGCGGTTGATCTCCTTGTGTCCGGCGCTCCCGCCGCTGTCGGCGGCCGCATAGTCGTTGCTGCCGGCGAAAAGGTCCAGGTACCAGACCTGCGGGATGCCGGGCATGAACATCTGAATCGCGCGGGCCAGCAGCAGTTTGCGCTCGTCTTCCCCGAGGGCGCTGAAGAAGGTGGCGTTGACCTGGTAGTAGGAAATCTTGGTGCCATCGGCGCCGAACAGGTTCTTGACCCGCCCCCCTCGGTCGACGATGCGGCCCATCGTGGCCTCGATCTGCTGATCGTCCAGCAGACCGGGTCTCGAGGTCCCGTTCATCTGTTTGCCCCTGAGGTCGAGTACCGGAATCCCGTCATGGCAACCCAGCATGTTGATCGTCTGCAGGCCCCTTTCCCGGATATCCGCGAGCCAGCGCAGGAGCGCCTCGTTGGCGCCCCGCTCGAGCGCGTCGATGATCAGACCCGGAAAGAAGAAGTCGTAGATTGGGAAACCCTTGGACGCGACTTCCTCGTGGAGCCCGGTACCGTATTCGGCATGGACCTCGGGAAATACGATGAGATCGTATTTCCGCGCGATGCCCTTGAGCCGTTCCAGATACTCCCAGGTTCCGGGCCGATTGAAGAAATTGGGTTGTCCCGGCTCCTTGTGCAGGTAGGCAAAGGCATCGAGACGCACGATCTTCGTGCCGTAGTCTCGCAGCTTGCGCAGGGTCTCATCGTAGAATTGCCAGACCTTCTCCGAGCGCGCGTTCAGGTCCATCTGCCCGCTGTACTCGCGTTTGTGGCAGACGATCTCGAGTACCTTGTCCTGGTAGTGGGAGAGGGGCCCGAGATCGAGCCCGTCGAGGTCATTCGTGGCGTGGATGGCATCGTGGACCGCCGCCGTGATGGCGTGCGCCTCATCCGGATGGAGTCCCTCAATGCCCGTGAAGTCATCGGGAGAGACATCGCCGAATTTCACTTCCTGATAGAACGTGTTCCAGTAGAGCTTGCGTGAGCCGTCGGGAAGCCGGACCTTGAGTACCGGCAGATCGGGCTTGCGCATGAACAGTTTCTGGATGTGCTCTTCGTTGGGCATCACGCGGCCATCCGGACCGACCACTCCGTGATCCCGCCAGAACTCGTCCCAGTCCACGAAGAAATCGCTGTAGGGCGACTCGACGCCGCGCTGAAGCAGATCCTGGAACTGCGGGGAACGCACGGACAGGTGGTTCAGCACCAGATCGAGCTTGAACGTGATATTCAGCTGCTTCAGCGCCTCGAGATCTTCGGGACTCACGAGTTCCGGATTGAGATCGTAATCGATGATCGAAAATCCGCGATCGAGGTCGCTGTTGAAAAAGGTGGGCAGGATGTAGAACAGCGAAAACGCATCCTTGAGTTCCGGCCTCTTGAGCAGGTTGACGGTGTCGCTCAACCGCTCGCCGATGCTGTCCGGGTAGGCGTTCAGCATCACGCCTTTCGGCAGGGTCTGTTGGATGGTTACTGACTCTTCACGCATGAAGCCCCCTTCTCCGTTGAAAAAAGACTGCGCGCGCCCAACCAACATCCGAGCCCAAGCGGATGGGTGACGCCGGCGGAAGGATACGAAATCTGACCCGGTATGGACAAAGCCTCGCTCCAGGCGGGGGCCTTGTTTCCCGGCGGCGCGATCGGTGCAGGGGTTCGGACACCCGGCGCAATCGGGTTTGCACGTGTGCGGAAATCCCCGGATCGGGCGGGAACTTCCTGCCGTCCGCCCTTTTCCGAATGTGAGGGTTCAGTACTTGATGTGATTTTGCGCCAGGGGGGTGAAATGGACACGTCGCTGAAGGACAACATCCACCTGCAGCGCGAGCGGCTTGCGCAGATCGTGCACGAACCGCTGGCGCATCTGGCTGAGGAATGCGGTCGTTCCTGGGGAGACCGGGACCGCCTGAATGAAGTACTTCTGAACGGTTTCGGCCGTATCCCCCACCGCACTTTTCTGTACTGTCTGGGGACCGACGGGATACAGATTTCCGATAATGTGGCGGACGCTGGAATCCTCCCGGGGCATTTCGGGCGCGATCGATCATCGCGGCCGTACATGCAGGAGGTCGTCCCGAGTTGGGGCTTTCTCCTCTCGGATGCCTATATCAGTCTTCACGCGGGCCGGCCCTCCATCACCGCGTTGCAACTCGTGCGTTCGGACGACGGTTCGGTAATCGGGTACCTCGGAGCCGATTTCGACCTGCGTAACCTGCCGTTGACCGCCGTGCTCTACGAAGAGCCTTCGCATTGGCGCCAGGTCAAGGGTGATCCGGCGATCCGGAGTGGGGTGTTCCAGCAGTGCCGCGTCGAGAGCCCGATGGACCGCAGTCTGGATCGATCCCTGTCGATTCTGGAGGAATTGCTCACACAGCGCGGTGTGTTTCAATGCCAGATGCACTTCTCAAGCAGCCAGGCGACCGTGTGGACGGTGAACGACCCTTTTCGCTACCGCGTCCTGGATCACGAGGCCTTGAATGATCCGGATATCTGCCTGGTGTATCCGCAGACGCCTTACCCGGTCGATGCGGCGATTCCGCAACCGTTCATTTCTCCATTGCTGGGCGCCCTCAAGCCGCTGCGTCTGACCGACGAGACGTTCTACCTGCGCATGTCGTCGATCAATCTCTTCAACGGGATGATCAGTGTCACGTTCTCCTGTGACGGCTCGCATTACATGCACTACGAGGAGTTTCTGGCCAAGAACGCGTCGTTCTGGTTCGGCCCGGGAGCGTGAGGTTCCGGTGATGCGCAAGGGGCGCAACGCGGGATGTGCCCGGCACATCACTGGAAACCCGTCTGTACCCTGAATAATCGGGATGCCGGCGGGGCAAGTGATTGCCGAAGATGCGTGTGAGGACTCTCGGAGAACGAGAATCCACGAGTGCATATGTGCGTTGTTTCTCCCGCCCTCCAGTCTCGAACTTCCGTGGACACGATCTGAATATCGCGCCGGTATCGGTGTGTGCGGTAACAAACAGACGCATGTCGACCATGGGCATAGTCTTTGCCGTGCAGTCGTGTCCGGGTGTATCCCGGGCTCGTCGCGTCGAGAAAAGGACGGGAAATGCCCAGAGCGGAAACGTCAATGCTGAAGAAGCTTTTCGCCGGCGCTCGGCTGTTCCGGCAGGGCGCAGTCGATCCCGCCGCCGTTGGTGTTGTCATCGGAGTTCTTCGGTGGAAGCCGGTGATTCAAAGGTTCTAACGCCAGTTAAATGCAATCATTCAGTTAGGGAGATTCGACAATGAAGAAAGTGACCTATTTTTTGGCGTTGCTGGCCACGGTATCGTGGACTGGCGCCCAGGCGAATGAAAATCAGGGCCACCCATACGTGGGTATCGGCGCAACCTCCCTGGGCCTGGACAATGACCGGGTTCCGGGTACCTACAGTTCATCGCCGGGACACGCCTCGAAACTCGGTAGCGTGGTCCTCGGCTACCAGTTCGATGACCTCTGGGCCGCCGACCTGAGCTTCGGAACCAGCATGGGCGACAACCTCGACGTTGACGCCATTTCACTCAATGGGTACCGGTTCTTCGGTTCCAGCAGGTTGCGGCCGTATGTCTCAGCCGGCCTGAGCCACTTCTCCGTGGACGAGGCCCAGGATGACAGCACTCAACAGGTTCAGGCGGGAGTGGGCCTGTCCGCGGACTTGAGCAGGAACCTGGAACTGCGGGCTGGTTACCAGAGCCATCATACGATCAGCGGCGACAGCTTCCAGGACGATGCATGGGGTGTGGTGCTGGCCTGGCATTTCCGGAAGCCGCCGGTGGTACAGGTGGCTCAGGCCGAGCCGCAGCCCGCGCCGCGGCCCGCGCCCGTCGTGAAGGTAGAGAAGGAAGTGGTCGAGAGAATCGAACTTCAAGTCCTGTTCGACTTCGACAAGTCCGTTATCAAATCCTTCTATGAGCCGCAGTTCCAGCAGATTGCCCAGCTGATGAGGGACGATCCGGAACGGATCACCACGATCGTGGAAGGCCATACCGACTGGGTGGGGACGGATGCGTACAACCAGGATCTGTCGGAACGCAGGGCGAACGCCGTGAAGCAGAAACTGGTGGACGACTACGGGATCGCGCCCGAGCGGATCGAGACCGTGGGATTCGGGGAAAGCCAGCCGGTCGCGGACAACACGACTGCAGCCGGTCGCCAGCAGAACCGGCGCGCGATCGCGGTCATTCTGCGAACAGTCACCGTTACCGAGTAATCGGCATACAGCGACGGTCGATCGGCAGGGATGCCGGATCGACCCGTTTCCGGTCAGACAGGAACAGGCTCAACTCAGAGCCTGTTCCTGTTTGACGTTCGCGCTGGGTACCGGGCACCGGGTGCGCATCGCGATGTCCGGTCGAAGGCATCCGCGGCACGAACACGGTCGTCCGACGTCCGGTCTGCGTCTGTCGGGCTCAGGAAGCCTGCTTCCTCAAGATCCGCGACGGTTTCCCCGGAGGCGCCCCATTGACCACAAAAAAGCCCCGGACAATGCCGGGGCTTCCTGCGGACGGAACCGATGGTTCCATCCTTCGGTGGGGTCTGGACGACCCGGAACCGATTTACTGCGCGGTGACGTTGGCGGCGCTGGGACCCTTCGGGCCCTGCTCGACGTCGAACGACACGGCCTGGCCTTCCGCCAGCGACTTGAAGCCGCTGCCCTGGATGGCGCTATGGTGGACGAATACGTCCTTCGAGCCATCGGAAGGCGTAATGAAGCCAAAGCCTTTTTCGTCACTGAACCACTTAACTGTGCCTGAAGCCATTTCGGTTTTCTCTACTGTATTGGATTTGCATTGGATGGTATCGAGGAAAGACTGAAGGGCTTACAGGTCCAACAAGGACTACACGGCCCAGAAGATCCGAGGCCGGAAGAACCAGAAATTCGACTCTGCTTGACCGATCGATGACCGGCCCATTATGAAGCGTACTCACGCCCGTTTGACTACCTCGCGGCTATTATCCCCCCAAAACGGCTGTGACCGTTAGTTTTTTTTGCATGGGCCGGCCTGGACGGTGCCGGCCTGAGTGGAACCTGGACGCATTTCGGACTATCGGGAAGGCAATATGGGGAAGGAAAGACAACCGGTGACCCAGGCAGTTCGGACGTTGCGCGATGCCGGGGTCCGGTTCGAAGGGCACCCCTATCGCTACGTCACGGGCGGCGGCACCGCGCAGTTCGCGAGCGAGGCGGGCGTGGACGAACATCGCGTGATCAAGACGCTGATCATGCAGGACGACACCGGGGCCCCGATGGTGGTGCTGATGCACGGGGATCGCCAGGTGTCGGTGCGTGAACTGGCGCGGCAGATCGGCGCCAGGCACGTGGAGCCTTGCGCGCCAGCGGTGGCCGACCGGCACTCGGGCTACCAGGTGGGCGGAACCTCGCCGTTGGGCACCCGGCGGACGATGCCCGTCTATTGCGAGGCGAGCATCGCCGAGTTGCCCCGCGTGTATATCAACGGCGGCAAGCGCGGCTACATCATCTCGCTGGATACCGCGGACCTGCTTCGGGTTTTGCAGCCTGTCCTGGTGCGGGTGAGCCAGCCTGAGAAGTAGCTGGAAGGATCGGTCTGGGCAATGCTCCATTGATGTGCGCGAATCTGCATCCAATGCAGTCGGTCCGCCAAAAAGGGCGCAATCTGACGGCCGGGGGGGTGCCCCCGAGTGACGGGTGGTTCTCTCGATATACCGTGGCGATCAGCTTCGTGCCGGCGTCGCGCCTGAACACCGTCCGCGAGGCGGTAGAGCACTGGCTGGACCAACTTCTGCCGAGCCGGCCGCTGGAGCGCACGGTCTACCCGGGCTGATTCCGCATGTGATCGGCGAGTCCTGCGAATGCCTGACGGACTCCCTCGCGCACGTCGGTCGGCATCGGTTGCTCATCGAGCGCCTGGTTCATGCAGAGCATCCACTCGTCGCGCGCACGCGTGTCGATGGGAAAGGGCATGTGGCGCCGGCGCAGCATCGGATGCCCGTACTCCTCGATATACAGCGGTGGTCCGCCGAGCCAGCCGGACAGGAACTTGAACAGTTTTTCCCGCGAAGTCCGGAGATCCTCAGGGTGCAGCTTGCGGATCTCCCACGCCTCCGGAAGGCTGTCCATCCGGTCATAGAAGCGCTCCACCAGGGCACGTACCGCAGGTTCTCCACCCATCTGTTCGTACGGGGTCGGTGTTGCATCGGACGTGGTCATTGAAAGGTATCCCCGTGCACGTGGAATACCGATTCTAGCGAACGATGGTCAGCGACATCGGAGCCTGTTCTCGAGGTCAGCGGGAGCCACCGGAAAGTCGTTCGAGCATGCGGTCGCGATAGGCCTCGCGGAGTCCGCTCTCCTGCTGCGGATGATCTCGCGGGCCAGCGGTCGCGGGTGCATCGACGCGCAGGTGTTCACGCGGCCAGGTGAACCGATCCTCCGGAGGAACGACCCGTTCCCATCGTGTGGCGGGTTCGGTGGATCCGGGATTGCGCTGCGTGGTGATATCCGTGCCACTGTCGTCCCGATGAATGACGGTGTGCCCGTCCCGGTGCCGGATGACCCGAGTCTCGGACGCCCCCACCGAGTGGTATTCGATGACCCGGTGCGAGACTTCGGGTGTATGGATGTCGGCCGCGACACAGCCAGTCGTGGCCAGGATGGCGACGATCAGCGGGCCGATCACCCGGACTCGGGGCATCGCGGTCGGTATCGCGTTCATCGTTGGGGTCTCCCCTTCGGCGTGTTCGAGCGGGCGAACCGCGGTTTGGCCGGGCCACCCCGCTCCCGATCCGCCTGAGGCCCGCGGGTGGCTGACTGGCCCCTGCATCCCTGGTTGGTTTGATTGATGTTCACCCGGCCTTCCTGGTAGGTGTGGTTTTCGTTGCTCTCGCCGCATTGGGACGTGCGGTTGATGTTGACCTGGCCATTCTGAAACGTGGTGTTGAGGTTCGCCTCGGCTGCCACTGCCGGTGCAGCGCCGGTGAGCAACAGACCAAGCAGTGCGAGCCAGGCGATTGGAGTCGGTTTTGTTCGGTATCCTTTCATGGCGGGCTCCCGATGGGGTTGACGGTTTTCGGGTATTTCGAAGGTCCCGGGCCGGCGCGGCCTCCACGAAGCCACGCGCGGGACGGGTTGGGCGGTCAATCCCGCCGCAGGCCGCTGCGCGGACCGGGTGGGACGTAGTGAAGCTGACGGACGCGGTTGTCGTTCAGGGTGCCGGCTTGCCGTGTGTAGACCTCGTTGCGCTGACCTGCCTGCACGGTCCGGCTGATGTTGACGGCACAGTTCTGCGCGACCTGCGCCTGGTTGATTCGGTCAATCTGCACGTTCACGTCGAAACAGGGCCCCGCGGTTCTCGTGAACCCCGTGTCGGCGGAAACCATCGGTACGAGGGCCAGTAAGCCCGCGCCCAACACCAGATAAAGTCTTTTCATGATCGGTTACCTCGAACGCATTCAGGGTGGGCCGGCGCCCGGTTCCCGGACGCCGGCGATGGGATCAGTCGCGCGGCTTCCCCCGGACCAGGCTGCTGCGGTTGGCGAAGCCGGTCTGACGGGTTTCGTTGTAATTGATGCGGCCGAACTGACCGGTCTGGTTCCAGTTCTCAACGCCCCGCTGACGGGTCCGGTTCGCGTTGTCCCGCCCCTGCTGGTAGGTTGCGTTGTCGTTGAGATAGCCGCTCTGTGAGGTGTCGTTCGTGTTGATGCGGCCCTCCTGGATGGTCGTGTTGACGTTGCCTTGCGCGGCGGCCGTTCCGGCGAGCGAAACGAGGACGGCTGCAACGGCCAGGGCGATCAGCGGGTTCTTTTCGGTTTTCATGGTCTCTACCTCTTGGGTTGTCGTAACGAATGATGTGTCGCTGGGAGCGACAGGCCGGCCCATGTCTGGGGGCGGCCCGGCCAACGGAACCGGCATATCGCGTTCCGTTGGCGAGATCAGGGTAGGCCGGGTCTTCTGAACCATGAATGAACCGATCGGGAGAACTTCAGGGAGGCATCTCGGGGGTGCCCCACACGCTGCGGGCGTTCTCATCGAGGGGTCGACGGGAGAGGGTTCGAGGTGAGGTCCTCGCGATGATTACCGTTCTGTTGACCGGAGCGGTGCTCGGGTTTTCCGCCGGGGTGGCGCCTGGGCCGTTGCTCGTTCTCGTGCTCTCGGAGACGCTGCGATTCGGCGTTCGCTCGGGTTTCAAGGTGGCCGTGGCGCCGTTGATCACCGACCCGCCGATCATCGTGCTGACCCTGCTGCTGGTCTACCGGTTTTCGGGAGAGGGGCCGGCGCTTGGTCTGCTCTCCATCTTTGGCGCGGCGTTCGTCGGCTATCTGGGCTGGCAGAGCGTTCGGTTTCAGGGAGGGGAGCGGGTCGTGGGCAGTGGTGTGCGGGAGCGGTCGCTTCAGAAAGCCATCCTGGCCAGTGCCCTCAGTCCACACCCCTGGCTGTTCTGGCTCAGCGTCGGCGGGCCCATTATCGTGCGCGCAGCCGAGGATTCCTGGGCGCCGGCCGCGGGCTTCATGGCGGTGTTTTACGGCGTGTTGGTTGGGTCCAAGCTGGCGCTTGCGGTGCTCACCGCGCGTTCGCGCGTCTGGCTGACCGGCAGCGTCTACGTGGCGGTGATTCGAAGCCTCGGTGTGCTGCTCTGGGTTCTGGCGGTCCTGCTCTTCCACGACGGTGTGCAGATGTTCCGGGCGTGAAGCGGCCGGGATTCGCAGGGGTTGTGCATGCCGAGCGGGCTATCGGCGCGTGGAAACCGTTTTTCCGGGCAATGCCGGAAGGGGGGCGATGAGCCCGTCGGTATGCGCGTGTTCGCCCTCGTGCCCGGGCAGATGGGCGTGCAGGTGCGTGTGGGCGTGTGCGTGAGGATGGCGGTGCAGCAGGGCTTCGGTCAGGCGACCGTCCTGGAGCAGAACCGCCCGGTTGGCGAGACGTTCGATCAGACGCGCATCGTGCGAGACCAGCACCATGGCCTGGGGCAGGTGCTCGAGGTAGTCGAGCAGCCGCTGCAGGGTGGCTTCGTCGAGTCCGTTGCTGGGTTCGTCCAGCAGCAGCACCTCGGGCTGCATCGCGAGTACGGTGGCCAGTGAAACGAGCCGCTTCTCGCCACCCGAGAGCTTGTGGGTGACGCGATCGGCGAACGTCTCAAGCCCAAGGTCCGCGAGCGTGCTGCGGGCGCGCTGCAGCGCTGCATCGCGGGTCATGCCGAGGTTCAGCGGCCCGAAGGCGACGTCCTCGAGCACGGTCGGGCAGAACAGCTGGTCGTCCGGGTCCTGGAACAGCAGGCCCGCCTTCGCCCGCACTTCCCGGAAGTCCCGTTCGTGCGCGCGCTCCCCGCCGAATGCACGGACGCTGCCGGCGTCCGGCCGCAGTAGACCCACGAGCAGATGCAGGAGGCTGGTCTTGCCGACCCCGTTGGCCCCCAGCAGGGCCACGCGCTCCCCCGGGTGCAGTTCGAAGTCGACCTGTTCGAAGACGGGGCGGGAGGGATAGCCGAAACGCACACCCCGCAGGCTCAGGAGTGCCGCCGTCATTGCAGGGCCTCCAGGACCAGGACTGCCGCCAACAGGAGACCGAAAGCCAGGGCATGGAGACTGTCCTGCGCACGCCAGCGATAGTCTTCCAGCAGGTACAGGCGACCGTCGAAGCCGCGGCATTTCATGGCCGCCAGGATGCGCTCCGAGCGCTCCAGGCTCCGTACCAGCAGCATGCCGATGAGCCAGCCGAAGCTGTTCCAGCTGTGCCGGTTGCTCCGGGGCACGAACGCCCGCGCGCGCATGGCCTGGCGCAGGCGCGTGAACTCGGCGTCCAGCACGTCGATGTAGCGCACGGTGAACAGGAACAGATGCACCAGCTTTTCGGGCACGCGCAGGCGACCCAGAGCGTGTCCGAGGGTCGCGGGCTCGAGGGTTCCCAGCAGCGCGAGAAGCATGAGTACGATGGCGTTGGCACGCAACAGAATCTGGGTGGCCAGCAGCAGGCCCTCGTGGCTTGCCTGCAGGGGTCCCAGGCTGAGCCAGGGGGTGCCGGCCACGCTGAAGGGCAGCAGGATCAGCAGCACGAGCATGAAACCTTCGAGGGCCAGCAGACGCCGCAGCGTGCGCCGTGCCGACAGGCCGGCCGCGAGCGCTGTACCCAACGCAATGCCGAGCGCGAGCAGCAGCGCCGGCAGGCTGAAGAGACTCACGGTCGCACCGGCGAATGCCAGCGCCGCGAGAATGCGCAGGCGCGGGTCCCGGTCGGAAAGCCAGCGCCGGGTGGGCGCTCCGGAAGTCAGCAGCGGGCGGTTCATGGGCGTCGACGGCCTCCGTACCACCAGAGGCCGAGGCCGGCCAGTCCCACGATGTAACCGATTCCGCCCAGCACGTCCTGCAGGCGAACGCGCGCGTCATGCGCCTCGAGCTGTTCGCGCAGGGGGCGCAACTGGCGCGCGACGGACTGCTCCACCAGGGCCGCAAGCGTTTCTTCGGCAGGGGCCGTATGCGAGTGCGGCTGTCCGGCTTCAGGCTTCTGTGGGATCGTCGCCGCCGGCGCGGTTGTCGCGGCGGTCGGACGGCTGTCGCCGAGACCGGCCGGCAGCGCATCGGCGGGGAGGGTCCAGCGCGCCACATGGCCGTCGCCGCTATCCGCGACGATCACATGATCGATCCGGTCCCGGGGTGTGTAACGGAACGTCCCTTCTGCATCGGGCACGAGGCGCGCCAGCGCGTTGCCGTCGGCATCGGTCACCGTGATCGTGGCTCCCGAAGCCTTTGCACCCCCGACGAAATAGGCCGAGCCGGCGATATGGTCGCCATCCACGAGCGCGAAGACCTTGAGTTTGTGCGCAAGTGCGGGGTCGGCGCCCAGGAGCAGCAGGCCGCAAACGAGCCAGGGCCATGGTCTAGTCATCCGCTTTTCCCCTGACGAAGAGCAGTTCGGGCGCGACGCGCCACAGGAATCCGACGATTGCCCCGGTCACGACGGCTTCGACCAGCAGCAACGGGGCATAGGTGGCCAGAATCACCTTCGCCGCCACCGAGTACGCAGGGTCGCTGAGTCCCAGTGACAACGCCACCATCAATCCGGTCAGGCTGACTCCAAGTAGGCCCGCGAGCGCGCCGATGACGAACCCGTTCGTTCCGGGCCGCCGCAGCAAAGCCCCCAGCAGCGCCGAACAGAGTAGGGCGGGCAACGCGATGTTCATCGTGTTCACACCCAGCACCAGCAGTCCACCGAAGCCGAAAAAGGCCGCCTGTAGCACCAGGGCGACCAGGATGGCGGGGACCGCGGCCCATCCGAGCACCAACCCCATCAGGCCGTTCAGGACCAGGTGCACGCTGCTCGGACCGACCGGGACGGTGATCAGCGACGATACGAAAAAAGCCGCCGAGAGGACGGCGGCCCGCGGGATCTGTTCGTACTCGAGTCGGCGCAGCGCGACGACCAGGGCACCCGCGGTCACCACGGCCCCGGTCAGCAGCACCGGTGCGCTCAGGACGCCGTCAGGGATGTGCGCGATGGCGGTGTCTCCTGTTCAACGCATGTCCCGGGTATGCACCCAGATCAGGCCTCCCCGTTCCACGGGCACGGCCTCGCCGGACGGATTCGGCATCGGTTCCTCCGCCTCGATCAGCGCGGCAAAGCCCCACCAGCCCGATCGGGGCATCGCATAGGCAAACACACCCTGGGCATCGGCCTTGATCACCTGGGTTACGAAGGCATCCGCCGGGATCGACACCGTCCCGTCGTTTTTCCACTCGACCTCGACCTCTGCGAACGGCACGGGGGCGCCATCCGCGAGTACGATGCCGCGGAACAGATTCCCGGTCCACAGCCCGTACGGCCGCGTCAGGGGCTGGATTTCCACCGGCAGGCCGACGAGGTCGTCCCAACCCTCCTCGGCGCCATAGGCATCGACAACGACCTTGGTGTAATGCACGATCATGACGCCTTCGGCCGGCTCCCAATAGGGCGCGGGCTCGACAAAGAACTGGTGGCCTCCCGGTTGCGTGATCCGGTATTCGGCGCGGAACGCGGGTTGATCGTCCACCATGACAGGTGTCAGGGTTTCACGGAGATCTTCCAGGCCACTGGGTCCGAGGACGCCGAATCGGACGGGCGGCTCCATGGCCATTGCCGGACCGCGCTCCATGGGGTGGGTGAACGTCAGGTCGAGGGCGATTTCATTTCCGGTTTCCTCGGTGACCAGGTCGACACTGGGGATCAGTTCCTGGAAGTGTGCGGTCGCGAGTGCAGGGAACAGCAGGGCGGCAGCCAGTGCGAAGGGCATGGGGGCCGCGTTCGACAGAAGAGTTCGCATGGGGTCGCTCCGACAGTGTGACAAAACCCGGAAGATTCATACTTTGCCGCTTTCCCGTGCCCGACGCAAGCACGGTTCAGGGGGCGGTTCCGGGCATTGGGGCAGCGTCCCATTGGCAGCTCGCGCTTCCTGGCTCAGACTTCGGCGGACGACCCACGATCCACGGCGATGAGGACGATCGAACGATGCCCCCCAGTGCACTGGCCCCGGAATGCTGATCCGTGACCCCGTACACGGGGATATCGAACTGGGTGGTCTCGAGGCTGCGGTCCTCGATCTTCCGGAGATGCAACGGCTGCGCGGCATCAAGCAACTGGGGACTGCGCATTACGTTTTCCCGGGTGCGTTGCACACGCGTTTCGATCACTCGATCGGGGTTTGTGCCGTCGCACATCGATTGCTGGCCAGTCTGCGCCACAGGGGGGCCGTGATCCCGGCCGAACTGGAGGAACTCATTGGGGTGGCCGCGTTGCTGCACGACGTCACGCACGTGCCATTCGGACACACCCTGGAAGACGAACGGCGCCTGTTTCCACGCCACGACAAGGGAACCCGGCTCGCACGCCTGCTCGAAGATGGGCTGGGGGAGGCGCTACGCCGCCTGGGCGTATTCGAGTCCGTGGCGGGACTGCTCGGTGCGCGTCCCAATACACTGCCGCCCTGGGCGCCCGCAGTGGTCTCCAGCACGCTGGACGCGGATCTGCTCGACTACCTGCGGCGAGACAGTTATTTCGCGGGGTTGGCACACGATTATGACGACCGGATCTTCCACTATTTCACGGTGGCGCAGGACGAACTCGCGCTGCGCATGGTCAAGCACGGGATGGATCGTCCGGACGCACGTTCCGAGGTGGTGCAGCTGCTGCGCATGCGGTACTTCCTGACCGAGCGCGTCTACTACCATCACACGAAGGTTGCGGCCGGCGCGATGATCTCCAAGGCGGTCGAAATCGCGATCGACCAAGGCCTTCTGAGCGAAAGGGATCTCTTTGCCCTGAATGACTGGACGCTGGTGGACCGGCTGGAACGGGCGCCACCGACCGCCCTGCTGGCCCGGAGACTGAGCCGGCGGCAACTGCTCAAGCGCGGGTACGTGATCTCCGCCCGAACCGTGCCGCCCGAAAGTCGTGCTGCCCTGGTGCAGCGCTATCACGAGTCGCGCAGTGCCCGGGCCGGGGCCGAGGCGGCATTGGCCTCCGCGCTGGGGCTGCGTGCGGAGGAAGTGATTGTCTACTGTCCCGCGCTGACCGTGATGAAAGAGGCCGCGGCCTGGGTTGAGACCGAAGCGGGCCTGCGCCGGCTGAACGATCCCGAAAATGCCGCCTTTGCCGAGATCGGTGCCATCGAGGAACGTTACGCGGGTCTCTGGCGGTTCTATGTCTTCGTTCCCGAACAGGCCGCAGATCGATCCGCGGCGCTGGCCGCGGAAATGTTCGGACACCCCAGCGAGCATCTCAGGGGGCCCTGACGGAGCGCGCGGACCGCAGGTTCAGCGAACCCCTGGTTCCGTTTCCCAGCGGTCCGGACTGGCAGTACCATGCGAAGTGCATGCCGATGCATACCGGGTGGCAGCCGGATTCTTTCCCAAACGATCGGGAGTACCGCAACATGACCCAGTCCAAGCATTCCGCCCGTGGTTCCCTGGAGCCGGCCAGCCTGACCCTGGAAGGCCACACCTACAGCTTGCCGGTCATCGAGGGTAGCGAGGGCGAACGCGCGATCGATATTGGCGGCCTCCGGTCAGAGACCGGGCACATCACGCTCGATCCTGGGTACGGCAATACGGGCAGCTGTGAGAGTGCGATCACGTTCATCGACGGCGACGCCGGGATCCTTCGGTACCGTGGCATCCCCATCGAGCAGTTCGTCGACAGCCCGACCTTCATCGAGGTTGCCCAGTTGCTGATCTTCGGACACCTGCCCACTCAGGATGAATACGAGCACTTTTCGGAAGACCTGGACCGTTTCGCCAACATCGACGAGGGGATGAAGCACCAGTTCGAGGGCTTCCCGCGCTCGGCCCCGCCGATGGCGATTCTATCGGCGATGATCAACGCCATGTCCTGTTATCACCCCGAGCTGCACGAGCTCGAGGACGAGGCTGAGCTTCACCACGCGTCCGCGCGGCTGATCAGCAAGATCCGCACGATCGCCGCCTATGCGTTCAGGCACTCCCGGGGCCTGCCCTACATCTACCCGGATCCGGGTCTGAGGTACGTGCCGAACCTGCTGCACATGATGTTCTCGCTTCCCTACCAGCAATACGTGTGTCCGAATGTGGTGCGCAAGGCGCTGAATCTGATCCTGATTCTGCATGCGGATCACGAGCAGAACTGCTCCACCTCGACCGTGCGCATGGTGGGCTCGAGCGGTGCCAACCTGTTTGCGTCCTGCGCGGCCGGCGTCTCCGCGCTATGGGGCCCCCTGCACGGGGGTGCCAATGTCGCCGTGCTGAACATGCTGGAAGAGATTCACAAGGGGAACACCACACCCGAGGCGTACGTGAAGCTGGCCAAGGACAAGGACAGCAAGGTCCGGCTGATGGGATTCGGGCACCGTGTGTACAAGAATTTCGACCCGCGCGCACTGATGCTGCAGAAGGTGGCCGAGGAACTGGTGCCGATGTTGAGCGGCAACGATCCGCTCCTGGAGATTGCCCGTCGGCTCGAGGACATCGCCCGGTCCGACCCGTACTTCATCGAGCGCAACCTGTATCCCAACGTGGACTTCTACAGCGGCATTCTGCTGCGCGCCATGGGCATTCCCACCAACATGTTCACCGTGATCTTCGCGATTGGGCGGTTGCCTGGGTGGATTGCACACTGGTGGGAGCAGAACCAGACCGTGGGCGGGCGGATCGCACGGCCCCGGCAGATCTACACCGGTCCTACGCTCTCCGACTACGTCCCGATCGAGGAACGTTGACAGGCATCGGCCGGGACGCACGTTTTCCGCTCGATTGGTCGTTGATACGCATTGCTCCATGGCGCGCACGGGTCTGATCCCGGGCGTTCGCGGCGACGTTCTCCAACACAGGGAGTGCCGGGTCTGAAACGTCTGATTCGATTCGCGGCCGCGCATCCGTGGCTGGTGCTCGTATCGCTCGCGCTGCTGACCGCGCTTGCGGCCGGCCAGTTGACCCGGGTGGAGGTGAATATCTCCGCCGAGGGTATGCTGGAGAAGGGCACGCCGGCCTGGGATTACTTCGTCGCCACCGAAGATGCGTTCGGTAGCGAGGATGTCGCGATCATCGTGTTCCGGGACCCGGACCTTTTCGCCGTGGACAAGCTCTCGGCCACCCGGGAGGTGGTCCGCGCACTCGGCCGGCTGCCCTACGTGGCCAGCACATCGAGCCTTTTTGATATCCCCAATCTCAAGAACCTGGACGGGTTTATTCATGCCCAACCCTATCTTGAGGAGTTGCCCGAGACGACTGAAGCGGTGGCCCAGGTCCGGGCGGAAGCCATCCGCAACCCGCTGGCCCTCGGAAACCTGATCTCGGCGGACGGTCAGACACTTGCGGTCAATGTTTTCCTGAACCGGAAGGTCGGTGATGCGGGATTCGACCAGGCGGCCACGCGCGCCATCGAAGACCTCATCGCGCCATTGCGGATGCAGATCGCCGACGTCTACCAGGTCAGCGTATCGGCGATGCGCAGCGACCTCACCGGCAAGATCCTGGAGGACCAGCGGGTGATCCTGCCCCTGGCCGTGCTGGTGCTGCTGCTGATTCTGGCGTTCAGCCTGCGTCGGGCGACCGCGGCCCTGATGCCGCTGGCGACAGCGGGGCTCAGCGTCATCTGGACGCTGGGCTTCATGGGCGCGCTGGGCATTCCGCTCAACATCATGACGTCGATCGTTCCGGCGCTGGTGATCATCATCGGCTCCACGGAAGACATTCACCTGCTCGCCGAATACGCAGCGGGGATTCGCGACGGTCTTTCACGCCAGGATGCGATCGGGCGCATGGCCGACAACATGGGCATGGCGGTGCTCCTGACGTTCATCACCACCTATTTCGGTTTTCTCTCGATTGCGCTCAACCGCATCGAGTTGCTGTACCAGTTCGGTCTTGTCGCCTCCACCGGATTGCTGTTCAACTTCATCATCACCTCACTCCTGGTTCCCGTGATGCTGCGTTTCTTTGGGCATCGCAAAGCTCCGGAGCAGCCAAGACAGCGGCGCGAGCCTCGGTATGAGCGCTGGGCGGTGAGCCTTCTCCTGAACCTGCAGAACCATCGCAGGCTGGTTTTCACGGGAGCGTTCGTGCTGGCGCTCGCGGCCGTTGTCGCGGCCACCGGGTTGCGCATCAACAACGACCTGCTGGACTACCTCGACGAAGAGTCGGTTCTACGGGTGAGCGCCGACCGTGTCCATGATGAATTGTCCGGGATCCACTCGTTTTCCGTCGTACTCGATGCCGGCGTCGACAATACCTTCCTGCAGGTGAAATACCTCGAGGAGCTGGTTCGGATCCAGAACTTCATCGCGCAGATGCCCGAATTCGACCGCTCGTTCTCCTTCGCGGACTTCGTCATGCTCGTGAACAGCGTGATGGAAGACGATCACAACAACGCGTTGCGCCTGCCGGACACGGACGACATCGTTCGCGAGAACATGCTGTTCATCAAGCAGTCCGATGTCGCCAGCTATGTCTCCCCGGAATACGACCGCACGCGCATCCTGGTGCGCCACAACATCAGCTCTTCGGATCGCCTGAACCGTTCGCTGGCCGAACTGCGCGGTTTCCTGGAGTCCGAGGTCGATCCGGCGCTGCGCCCTCAGATCACCGGGAAATCGGTGCTTTCCAACAGGGCCGTTGAAGAAATGGCGTGGGGCCAGCTCAAATCGCTGCTCCTGGTAGGGGTGGTGATCGTTGTGCTCGTATCCGCAATGTTTGTCAGTATTCGGGCCGGCCTCATCGCACTGGTGCCGAACCTGTTTCCGGTCGCGATCCTGTTTGGCGTAATGGCGCTTGCAGGTATTCCGTTGAATGCGGGGACGGCCATGGTGGCCGCGATCGCCCTGGGAATCTGCGTCGACGACACCATGCACGTGATGTCGCGTTTTCACGAGGAACTGAAGGCGCATGAAACCCGGGAGGGCGCGCTCATTGCGATGGTCCGGGCCGAAGCGGTCCCCATTTTCGCGACATCGATCGCGCTGGCGGCCGGATTTGCGGTGTTCGCCACCTCGAGCTTCCAGCCGGTGGCCGATTTCGGGCTGCTCAGTGCGATGGTGATCCTGATCGCCCTGGTGGCGACCTTCACGCTCACGCCGCTGCTTCTGGGAACCGCGCAGTTGCTCACGGTCTGGGACCTGCTCTCCTACAAGGTCCAGAACGATGCGTTACGCCGGGCTCCGCTGTTTCAGGGCATGCGGATCTGGCAGATCAAGAAGCTCATTCTGGCCAGCGGTATCCGTCGGTTCGAGAAGGGCGCACGCATCGTCGCGGAGGGCGACCGGAGCGAGGAGATGTTTGTCGTTCTGGAAGGCACGGTCGAGGCCTGCAAGACGGGCGCTGACGGAACCGTGGTGCATCTTAAAAAGATGCATGTGGGCGAACTGTTCGGAGAAGTCGGTCCGCTGTCAGGTGGAAAGCGCACGGCAGACGTGCTGGCGCTGGAAGATACGCAGGTGCTGGTGCTGAGCTGGCAGCGCATCGATCGATTGACCCGCCTTTACCCGATTCTCGCGTTCCGCCTGTTCCGCAACCTGACCCGTATCATCGGGGCCCGGCTCGCGCAGACCAGCCAGGAGCTGACCGCGAAACACGGGGGGTAGGGGGCGCGGCCGGGGCCGCGGGAGCGGGTTGCTCGGAGCGGTGGGCTGCAGCTCCTCTTGCGTGGCCGCGCAATGGCGGAAAGCCTCGGCGCCGGGAAGATGCGGGTGTGTGTCGATACCGAGCACGGTGCACTCCGGCACGTGAACTGTTCCGGGTGGGAGAGCGACAAGCACGCCCGGGAACGTGAGCGTTGGCTCAAGCCGGTCGCTGCGGCAGCGTGCCCTGCGGCTTGAAATGCATCACGCGTTCGAGCTGCTCGGGGGTGAACAGGGACTCCACCAGGGGGAAGAAACGTTCCTCCTCGAACTCGGTGTGCTTGCGCAGCACCTCGGCGAATGCGGAGAGATCCTGGCGGGCCGTTTCCGGACGAAGGCTCGTGACGACGGTGCGCAGGAACCCGTGGTCCTGGCCCAGTTGCATGCACAGCGGCAGATGCTCCTTCCCGTGTTCCAGCAGGGCGGCAAACAGGGTCTGCTCCTCGTGCTGGAGGTGTTCTTCGAGCTCGTCGTAGTAGTAGTCCTGCACCAGCCGGATTCCCTCCGCAAGGCTTTGTTCCGAGCCTGTCTCGGCCAATCCGGCGATGCGGTCGGCAAAGGTCAGAGCCTCCTCGTGTTCCTGGGCGAGTTTCTGCAACTGCTGGCAGCGCTGGCTGGACATGGGGTGTCTCCGGGAATGAATTCAGGATTTGTTTTCAAGGTTCCAGGGGCGCGAGCGACCCAGGGTTATGCTGCGGATGGCGAGGAACACCTCGCGCAGGAAGGCCAGCAGGGTACCGATCAACGAGAACATGGCGGCCATGAACAGGCCTCCGATCAGCATCGCGTGGCTGACGCCGAGAAACGCTTCGATGAATGCGGTCACGATCACCACGCAGATCAGCAAGGCGGTGGTGATCCCGAGGGTGATCCCGATGTTGACGAGTTGCGCCCGGCGATCGAGGATTGCCAGCTCACGCAGGGCATTGACCCGGCTGGGGCCCTGCGACTCCAACAGGTATTGCTCCAACACGCGGATGCGGTCCACGACACGGGACAGCCGGGCGACGAATGCGTTGATGAATCCCGCGATGCCCACCAGCAGAAAGACCGGTGCGATCGACAGCTGTATGGCGTTGGAGATATCCGTGATCGACGGAAAGCTGGGCATGGGAGCGTGCCAGGGCGGGGGCGTCTCGACGATTATAGGGATGGGCGCCCGCCGGAGCGAAGTTCCATGTGGCGTCGGTGGATGGTCCGCTCTCCGGGATCGAGTCCTGCTGAAGCAGGAATGCCCCGGCCCCCGGTCAGCGACAACGACAACGGCGTGCGAGGCACGGGGTTCCCTGCAGACCGTCTCGAGAGGCATTCTATGCAACCACTGCGATTCCATGCGCCCCGTTTGCGAGGATTGGAACAATGTGCGGCCGCTTCGTCCTGTATACCCCGCCGAGCCTGATCGCCGCCCGGTATTTCGACCTTGAACTGGAGAATGCCGCGTTCGATGGCTCCTACAACATCGCGCCCGGACGGCCGGTCATGGTGGTACGGAGCGACGCCCGGAACGCCGCGGGATTCGTGCCCGCGCACTGGGGTTTTCGGCCCCCCTGGGCTCGGGACGACGCCCCGGTCCCGATCAACATACGGGCCGAGAAGGCCGCGACGAGCCCTTATTTTCGTTCCGCGTTCGCGCATCGCCGCTGCCTGATTCCCGCGAACGGCTGGTACGAATGGCGCAGGACGGATGCCGGCAAGCAGCCGTTTTTCATCACCTTGAAGGACGCCGATCCCGATGCGGTTCTGTTTTTCGCCGGCCTGTGGGAGGAACGGAGCGAGGGTGCCGGCAGCTGCTGCGCGATCCTCACGGAACCGGCTTCGTCTGTGCTGGCGTTCATCCACGATCGTCAGCCCGTGGTTCTGGATCCCGCCTGTCGCTGGCAATGGCTCGACCCGGGACTGCGCGAGCGGCCGGACATCCGCGCTGCAACACGGCGCCTGGATCCCGCCCGGCTCACGGCCTTTCCGGTATCCACACGTGTGAATCGACCGGAAAACGATGAGATCTCTCTGCTCGACCCGCTGGATTGACGGTACTTCGATGGCTCCTGTTCCAGCCGACCGGGTGCGGACGGCATACTTGGGGTACCTCAACACACCGCAGGGCAGACACCACCATGAACAGATTCTGGATCCGGCACGCACTCTTCTTCGTCGTGGCGATCGGTGGTTTGGCGGAGGCTGCCGATCCGGAGTTGTCGGGCTACTGGTCCTGCCCGGCAACCATGCAACTGGCAACCGTCGGTCAGAACCAGCTGAACCTGCAGCTGAACACGCGGTCGCACCTGAGTTCCGGGGGACGTTACGAGAGCGAGGGCGATGCCATCGTGCAGTTGGGCAGGTGGCCGCTTGCGCTGGCGGCAACGAGCCATGGACGATGGTTGCGCGAACAGGAACGCGTGACCGTGACCGTGGAAGCTCTTGAACTGTCCCCCGGTTCCACAACGGGCGTCGAACTGCAGAATTACCTGATTCAGCAACTCACCTCGTTGTTCCCGCCGTTCCCGCACACCCAGGTGACGCACATCCTGGTCGAGACCCCCACGCAACTGGTGCTCGAAGACGAGTTCGGAGAACAGTACACTTGCCACCGGCTTTGAGCGCGCACGGAAGGCCTGAAGATTGCGGAGGAACGCCGGTTGGACGCCAGGAAAAGTAGCTGGATCTTTTTTCTGATCTTCTGTTTGCTGCTCGTGGCGGTAGCCGGCATCGATCTTCGCGCGTCCCACATACGGGCGGTACAAGCCGCGACCGACCGCGTGGAGAGCACCGGTCAGTTGGTCGCCGAGTGGATCAAGGGGGCCTTTCAGGCGTCGGATTACATCCTTCGGGATATCGTGGCAGCGGTGCCGGAATCCGAACTCGTCTACCCTCATCCGGATACAGACCGGCATGCCGCCATCACGGCCTATATCGACGCGAAGCGAAGGATGGTTCCCCACGCGATCAGCGTCGGTCTCACCGATGCCGACTGTATGATCGTCACGCACACTTCTTCTTCGGTGGTCGGGCTCGATGCCAGTGCGCGGGAATGGTGTGCGATCCCGAGCGCCAACAGCGACCTCGAGACGTATGTTTCGCCCATGTTTCGCAACGACACCGGGCAACTCATGGTGATGCAGACCCGGCGGTTTCCCAGTGAAGACTTCGTCGGGTTGGCCAGCATCGGTGTCGATCTCGATTTTTTTTCCACCTGGCTCGATAGCATTTCCATCGAGTCGCTGGGACTGGTGGCGATCGTCGACAGCAACCGCAATCTGGTCGCGGTAAAGCCCGGTATCCCGGAGTCGCTGGGGGAGGTCGTCCGTGCGCCTCTCCTGGAGCGTTTCATCGCCTCGGGTGAGACCCATGGCACGTTCCGTGGCCGTTCGGCACCGGACGGAGAGAATCGGATTCTCGCTGTCCGCGAGGTGGGGGATCTCCCCTTCATCGTGATCGTGGGTGAGGCCGATCGCGATTGGCTGGCGGGGTGGTGGCGGCAGGTCATGACGTCTGCCATTGTTCTGTTCCTGTTCATTCTGATGGGCCTGCTGATCCTGCGGGAGCACCTGACCTTGCTCCGTCAGAAGGAGGAACTTCGCCTGCTGGCGCAGTTCGACTTCTTGACAGGCGTGGCCAACCGTCGTCATTTCATTGAACTGGCGGAAGCGGAACTGCGTCGAGCCCGGCGCTTCGACGAACCGTTCGCCGTGCTGATGCTGGACATGGATCACCTGAAGGAAATCAACGACACGCACGGTCACGCGCTCGGTGACCGTGCGATCCTGGAATTCAGCCGGGCCTGCCATGCCACGCTTCGCGAGGTGGATGTCCTCGGCCGTCTGGGCGGCGACGAGTTTGCGATTCTCCTGCCCAACGTCTCGGACGAAGGGGCCAGAACGCTTGCGGAACGCATCGGGCAGGCGCTGCGGGGAATCGTGCTGGAAGGTGCGAAGGGGAGCCCGATTCACCTGACTGCGAGCATCGGCGGCGTGGTGGTGCACAAACCCGATCAGGAACTCGACGAAATCATCGCGCGGGCCGACGCGGCGCTCTATCGCGCGAAGGAACGTGGGCGCGATCGCACGGAGTTCTGGGACGGCGCCGAGTAGATCCGATTCCGGTCAGCAGGCCGCGCTGATGCGTGCAGGTATAGCCGACGCTACCCGGAGGGGTCCTGAAGGCCTGCCTGGCCCAGAGCCTCCGCGACGTGCTGGCCCTTTATGTGCCGTATATCAATGCCTTCAATCTGGAAAATCACGTGTTTAGCGAGGTTCTTCGCGTGATCACCGATGCGCTCAACGGCCTTCAGGATCAGCACGGCCTCGGTGACCATGGAAATGTTGCCGGGGTCGGACACCAATCCCTCCTGAACTGCACGCAGCGCCGCCCTGTACTCGAGGTCGAGTTTCCTGTCCGCATCCGCCACCCGGATCGCGAGTGCCTCGTCGCGCGTCCTGACAGCTTCGAGGACGTTCTCAATCGCCTCGCAGGCCGCCGTGGACATGCGCGCGAAGGAGTCGCGACAGGATGCAATCGGGTCACCACCCTCGACCATCAGACGCCGGGTGATCTTCGCGATCTTCTTGGCCTCGTCCCCGGCTCTCTCGAGTTCCGTGAAGCCCTTCAGCAGGACGATGATCGAGCGCAGGTCCACGCCCATCGGCTGGCGCCGCGCGATCAGTTGCATCGCCACCTCCTCGCCGAGCAGGTCGTAGTCGTTCAGTTGCGGTTCGCGGTCGAGTACGCCGGCCGCGAGGGCATCGTCCCGCTCCATCAGCGCACGGGTGGCATCGCTCACCTGGCGCAGCGCGAGGCCACCCATTTCGACCAGCACCTCGTTCAGGCGTTGCAGGTCAGTGTCGAAACTGCGAACGGTATGCCCGGATGGACCCGTGTTCATCGCTTTTATCCCCTTAACGTGGAAGGATCGCGCGGCAGCGCGCACCCGTATCGGGCACCCGCCCGAAACGTGCGCAGAATCGCACACTCGAGGCCGGCTCGAAAATGGCTGGGTCCGCCCCGGCGGGTGTTGGCGCAACCGAACCGCAAGCATGCCGTACCGGTTTGGGCGAGGGGGCGCGGAAGGAAGCGGGGGTGGGTGTGCCCTGGGGGGGGCTGTGATCCGCGCGATCCGGGAGATGATCCGATCGCAACTCGGCTATTCGGCGGACGGCTGGCCGCCAAAGCCCAGGGGCTCGTGCTTCGCGTCCCTCTGGAATGATCGGCTTGATCCTCGGTGCGATCGTGGTGGTAGCGATCTACGTTAGAGTGAGGAAACAGTCATCGCGCCGGAAGCACTGCGCGAGGGATTCCGAGACCGGTCTCGGGCACCCGCCACCGTGAGATCATGGCCGCGGCAGAGCGCCCATCGTCGGGTTGCGTACCTCGCAGGGGGCCATCACGGTTGCGTGACAGGACCGCCTTTTTCATGGGTGGATGTCACTTCACCCTTCTTCAGGACCTTGCATGCTGGCTCTTCTGATCGTCGTTCTCGTCTATGCGATCCAGTTCACGGTCATCGCCCGTGTGCTGCTGCGCCCGGGCATGCTGCCGACGGTACGCTTGAGCTGGGTGATGGTCGTGGCGGTCGTGCCGATCGCGGGGCTGTTTCTGTATCTTCTTTTCGGCGAGGTACGGCTTGCCCGCGGTAAAGTCCGGCGGATCACGGAGGTTCTGGACAGCCTGGCCGAGGCGCAGCGGCAGACGCCGGCCGAACTGGCGGTGCCGGGGCCGGGCGCGCGGGTGCCCTTCGCCACGGGCACCGCCACAAGCGGCTTTCTGGCGGTGACCGGAAACACAGCCCGGATGCTTCCCGAGGGCGACGCCGAGATTGACGATCTGATCGAGGGGATCGACGCTGCGGTGGAGCATGTGCATCTGCTGTTCTACATCTGGCTGCCGGATGCTGCGGGAACGCGGGTCGCCGAGGCGGCCATCCGGGCGGCTGGACGTGGAGTGGCGGTGCGGGTTCTGGTCGACGACCTCGGGTCACGCGCGCTCGTCCGCTCGGCGCTTTGGGAACGGATGCAGGCGGCAGGCGTGATCGCGGTGCGCGCGGCACCGGTGAACTATCCGCTGGTGAGTTTCGTGGTGCATCGACTTGACGTGCGCAATCACCGCAAGGTCGCGGTGGTGGACAACGCGGTGGCCTGGTGCGGCAGCCGCAACTGCGCCGACACGGCCTTTTTGCCCAAGGCGAAGTTCGGACCCTGGATCGACGTTCTTCTGCGGCTGCAAGGGCCGGTGGTGCGGCAGATGCAGGTCGTGTTTTTCAAGGACTGGCTGATCTACCGGCCAGAGGACGCAGCCCTGATTCGGCTTCTCGACCAGCGCGAACCGCCGCGCGAAGGCGGGTTCACGGCGCAGGTGATCGTGACCGGTCCCGATCAGAGCCGCATGTCGCTGGTCGACACGATCGCGGCGCTGCTTTACGGCGCCAGGCAGCAGGTGATCGTGACCACGCCCTATTTCGTGCCCGACCGGCCGACGCTGTCGGCGCTGTGCGCGGCCGCACGGCGCGGTGTTGAGGTGACATTGATCCTGCCTGCGCGCAACGACAACTGGGTGGTCGGCGCGGCGGCCGAGAGCCACTACGACGAGTTACTGCATGCTGGCGTCCGGTTACGCGCCTTCGGGCCAGGGCTGCTGCATTCGAAGATCATCACGGTGGACGGGCGGCTGGCGCTGATCGGGTCGACCAACATCGACCGGCGCAGCTTCGATTTGAACTACGAGAACGCGATCCTGATCGACTCCGAGGAGGTGACCGGCGTGCTTGACGCCCGGCAGACCGATTACATGCGGCGGTCGGTCGAGGTCACGCTCGACGAGGTCATGGCCTGGAGCAGGTTTCGGCGCATTCGCAACAACAGCGTGGCTCTGGCCGAACCGCTGCTCTAGCCGGTCCGGCCGCATTCGAGCTTGGGGCAGCAGACCCCGGCGGCATTCAGAAAATCCTGCGGCATCGCCGCAAAACCCGAGGCCACCTTCCAATGACGGAATGGCCCGAAGAAATCAGGCATTCATATCGATGAGGAGATTGTCTCAGCCCGGGCATTTTCCGGCTCCCCAGGGTTATGCTCGGTATGGCACAGGAGCCGTGTGAGAACGGCCTTTGTGTGTGGCATCGGCCGGTCGCGGTCGCCAATCGGATGATTCGCCGACCGGTTCCGATCAAACCGGACAGCGGGCCTGGCCCGCCGTCAGGCTTGGCGGCCGCAGTGACCTATTGGAAGCTTAGCGTCACCTGGGCATCGGGCCCGGACAGATCGAAACCGGAAACAAAAACGGCCGCTTCACCGGGCCCCACAGCGCCGGCTAGCCGGAGATTTCCCCAACCACCGGCCAAACCGGTCGACTGGATGCTGTAGCTCACCGAAACACTGTGACTGAAGCCATCGGCCTGGGGCACCTCGGTGCCGTTGAGCAGACAGCCGACCAAGCGATGCAGGCCGTCGGGAAACGGCAGCACCCGCAGTTCACTGACTTCGACGGTACCCGTTATCGGCTCGGCCGCTGCGCAGGCTGCGGCCAGTCCACTATCAGGCAGAGCCATCAGTGGATAGTCCAGTTCCGGTCGAGGCTCGAACGCATGACTGTCATGCGCCATGTGCATGGAGACATTGCCATCGCGGTCGGTACGCTCTTCCCAGCCGCGCGGTACCTGCAGCTCGCGCAGACGCACACCGGTGATCCCATAGCGTTCGAGGCGATCGGGATCCTGGCGAAACGTCGAGGTCATGAGCAGTCCGGTCGCACCCGGTGCCAGGGGTGACATTTCCAGATTGCCCGAGCCACCGCCACCGCCACTGGCCTGAACGTTGTCATAGACCAGGTTCAGTCCGGTGATCTCCTCATCGGTGTTGTTGCGCAGGCAGCCGACAATACGCGCGCCATCGAAATCAAATGGACCCCGCCAGGTCTGCAATGCACCCACTTCGAACGAGCCGGCCTGGTGATCGAATTCGACCCCGTCGCACAAGCCCTCCAGACCCGGGGCTGCCTCCGTGGCCAGCGCCAGCGACGGCACACAACACAGACTCAAGCCTGCGGCAACCTTGATCCAACGATTTTTCATTGACGATTCCAAGTGATGGTCGACCGAGCGTCGAGTCGCTGCAGTTTACAGCACGAAGTGCCGCAGTGCGGCTGCCTCGAGCACAGCTTCGTGCGTGTGCGCTGTCACGGTTGCCATGCGGATCATCTGCCGGCGTTTGGTTGCAGGAAACGCGGTTTACTCCGGGCATCCTGCCCAGCGCCCGTCGGGCCGGGTACTGAGCTCTCAGCACTACGTACCCAGGACTCGGTGCTACGACCACGCGCCCGAAGCACCTTGCTTAATTCCGGGGACAGTACACCCATTTCTCCGCGGCTGGCCCGGGTGGCATGAGTGGACGTATCGGCAGTATAGATGCCATTTTGGCGGTCGGCGGTCTCTCCTCCTCGGTGTCAGTCTATGTTCGGCGGTCATTCCAACGCGACGACTGCCCTTGAGTCGCGTGACGGCACCCGAACACACCCGGGTGATGGATTCGTCGCCCTGATGCTGCCCTAGACGCTGATGCTGCTTGGACTATGGACGGTTCTTCTGATCGCTTGGTATCTTGTCGGCACGCCACTGTCGGCCTGACCTGAGGATGACCGTATGATCCGCCTGCTGCTTCAAACTGCTGCCACGATCATTGCGAATGCGGTCGGCCTGCTGCTTGCCGCGATGCTTCTGACCGGGTTCACCATCGACCCATTGGCGTTTGTCGTCGTGCTGCTGGTCTTTACGGGCGTGTTGATCCTGACCGGGCCGCTAATGACGAAGATCGCGATTACCTCGGTCCCGCAGATCCGGGGGTCCGTGGCGCTTGTGACGGTGTTCGTTGGTCTGAAGGTCACGGAATGGCTGATGGGTGGGTTCGACATGGGCGGGCTGTCCAACTGGCTGGCGGCCACACTGCTGGTCTGGTTGGGGAGCCTGATCGCCCAGATCCTGATCCCGATCTATGTGTTCAAACAACTGCGCAACAACGCCGGCGCAAACATCAACGTCGGCTGATGCGCGCGGGACTTTTCGCGGCAGTGCTGCTCGGGGCGCTCGCCGGCACAACGGCCTACGCCCAGAGTGAGCCGCGCATTCCGCAGGTCGAGGGGGAATGCGTCGTGCTGGTGCACGGGCTGGGGCGATCGGAGTCGTCGTTCTACCTGATGGCCGAGCTTCTGCCCGCGGCGGGGTACAGCGTGGTGACGCTCGACTACCCTTCGCGAACGGCGCCGATCGAGGATCTGGTCGGCTATATGGACGATGCGGTAGCCCAATGCGGCGAGGAGCGGCTGCACTTCATCACGCATTCGTTGGGCGGGATCCTGGTGCGCGGCTGGCTCATGATGAATGCGCCGGACAACCTGGGCCGGGTGGTGATGCTGGGGCCACCGAACAAGGGGTCGGAACTGGTCGACGCGCTGGGCGATATCGGGCTGTACCGATTCATGACGGGGCCTGCGGGGCTGCAGCTGGGGACCGATGCGACGGGGATTGCGGCGCGGTTGCCGCCGGTCGATTTCGAGCTGGGAGTGATCGCCGGGGACCTGTCGCTGAACCCGGTCTTTTCGCGGATGATCCCGGGGCCGGATGACGGGAAGGTGTCGGTCGAGAGCACCAGGGTCGAGGGGATGGCCGACCATCTGGTGCTGCCGGTGACACATACATTCCTGATGAACAACCCGCTGGTGATTGCGCAGGCGGTGATCTTTCTGCAGACGGGTGCGTTCCGGCCCGAGCTGACCTATCGCGAGCTGATGCGGCGGCTGACGGCGGATTAGGGCGCCCGGCGCGCGAGTAGGCTGTCGCGCAGGGCAAGCATGAGCGCGGGATAATCGGGCGGGAAGGTGCTGTATTCGGCGCCCGAGGGGGTGACGGCGGAGACGAGCGCGCGCGCTTCGGGCGGAAGGCCGAAGAGCAGCAGCAGGAGGAGGTCATTGCTGACCCAGGGGTCGTCATACCAGAAGGTATGCGAGTTGGCGGGCATGTCGGGCATGTTTTCGGGGCGGATCTGGAGGATGTCGATCCCGTGTTCCCTCGAGGCATCGAGAAGCCAAGTGGCGGAGGTGGGGTCGAGCTCCTGCAGGTCGGGGCGGCCCGCGCGGGAGGCGCGGTTGACGGCTGCGGCCAGGCGGAGCGCACTGTCACCGAGGTTGACCGCGGTGGTGACGCGCGCGGCTCGCGGCGCGTAAGCGGCGAGGTCGTCGACGAAGCGGCGGAAATCGGCATCGGGTGCGGCGTGGTAGACCTCGCCGAGGCGCACCCCCGGCGTGGTCTGCGCGAGGTGGGCGAGGCCCGCACTGCCAACAGTGCCGCCGGCGCTGTAGGTCATGACGTCGATGCTTTGCGCGGATGTGCTTTCGTAGAGAAGGCGGATGAGGTCCGCGAGGCGGGGCGCGCTGGCATAGGCGGAGGTGACGTCGCGGCCGTAGCGAAGGAAGTTCTCAGCGGTGGGCCAGACGAAGACGATGACGACGGCGTTGCGGCCGGTGAAGTGGCGCAGCTGCGAGGCCTGGCCGGCGGCGCGTTCGACGGTGGTGTTGGCGCCGTGGATGTAGACAAGGACGTCCTTGTGCGGGCTCTGGGCGAGCTGCGCGTCGATGGCGGCGAGCCAGGCCGTGACCTCGGGTGCGGGGGTATCGTACGTGCCGGGGTCGAGGGTGGCCTGCTCCTCCATCCGGGAGAGGTGGATGAAGGGCCGGTCGGAGGGGTCGGCCTGGGTCGTCCAGGCGTGGATCTGGTCGAGGGTCGAGCCTTCGTCACCGATGCGCATGAAGGCGCGGCCGAAATGGAGACGCGTATCGGGAGCGACGGTGTAGATGCGGTTGTCGCGCGGGCCGATGGGCAGGCGGTTGGAGGTGTAGAACACGTCGATGGCCGCGCCGTCGGCCAGCGCGGGCCCGAGATCAGCGAGGGGGAGGTCGGGATCCTGGAAGAGGAGCGGCGGGGGCATCAGCCGCATCGGCGGGTGGTACAGGACGAAGAAGGCCGTCACGCCGCCTGCGAGGAGGACGATGAGGAGGGCAAGTCTGCGGACAAGACGGGCGCTCATGCACACCTCATGGCGCCGCGGGCGCCGACGCCGAGCGGGCCGTCCCGTTCGCCTGTTGCTGAGAATATGACGACACGCACGGGTTGCGACCGGCGGCCGGGGGGGTCACCGCGGGAAAAGCAACGTGGCGGACAGGCGAAACCCGAGCCCCTCGGGGCCTCCCGGGGGGCTGTCCATCCAGTACCGGATGCCGGCCTGCAGGCTGACGGGCCGCCCGTTGATCGGCAGAACCTTGAACACCAGCGCGTTGATCGGTGCCAGCCATTCTTCGGTTTCCCAGTTGTACGTCGATTCCGAGTTCAGCGCGAAGTTCCAGGCGTTCTGCGTGCCGTAGACGACGAACGGCTGCAGATATGTGGCATTCACGTCCGCCCGGTCCGAGGCTCCGGCGACCGATACGAGGTGGTTGGCCAGGCCACCGACGGTCCAGGGTCCGGATTGCTGCAAGACCACCGCGGTCGGGCCCAGACCGAACTTTTCCGTACCGAATTGCGTCTCGGTGGCGGTCGGCAGCAGCAAGGCGGGGCCGACACCCCAGGTCAAGCCACCGGCGGTCGTTAGCTTCGGTGAGAAGAAGAAGCTCTGGACGACGTCGCCCAAGCCGAATTTGCTGCCCGCCCCGGCCGGCAACCCGTCGGTCCGGACCACGGGGATGACCGTCCGGGAGATCAGGTTCCAATCGTCGTTGAGCGAGACGGGCACGACGGGCTGGAAATTCAGCACCGTACGCGTTCCCTCTTCGTCGGCGCCCAGGTTCTGGTCGTAGTTGAACTGAATGGGAATGCTGATGAGGTCCGCGACCGGGTTGGCCAACTGCTGGGACAAGGCCTGGTAGTCGGTCTGGGCGGCGGCTGGGGTCGAACACACGGCCGCGGCCAGCAAGCCTGTGGCAAGTATGTGAGCGCGCATTTTGCTGTTCTCCAAACTGTTGAGTTTCGATCATCGTGCCGCTTCGGCCGTGACGACGGCGGGAAGGCTCGCCACGTCGTGGTGTCCCAGAAGCGTATTTTTTTAGCGCACCCGCAAAACCGCGCGTATTTATATTACTCTATGACTCGCTGATCTACCTATGAAATAGGTATTACCAATTTCTTTCTGGCTGGCTAACTCCCAAGGGGATCTGAAATGGAATACACGAAGGTCAGTCTTACGCGGCGCGAGTTCATCAGGGACGGAAGTTTTGCAGCCATGGGAGTAGCCATCGCCACGAGCTTTCCGGGGATCGCTCAGGCAGCCATGCAGCCAGCGACCACCAGCTTTGACATCAACACCGCATTCGCAGGTTTCATGCGGGACATCGGCGGTACCCCGGCGGATGCCGGTGGGAAGGTGACTTTCACCGGCGCCGACCCGATCATCCGCAGCCATTTCCGCGTTGGCTCGGCCATGGCCCTCCCGGCGATGGGCGCCGCAGTGGGTGCCGCCGCCATCTGGCGGGAACGCACTGGCGAAGCGCAGGACCTGACGGTCGACCTGCGCGAATCGGTGTACAACGTGAACCCTTTGATCGGCGCCATCAAGCTGATCATGCAGCGCGATGGTCTGGTCCCTGCCGGAGACGAGATCCCGCGTGATTTCATCATCCCCACCGCCAACGGGCTCATGCTTCAGGCACCAATCGGCCTCGGCAATCCCATGTCCTTCGTGCCGTTCGAAACCAAGGATGGCCGTTTCTTCAACGTGACGGGCGTGTATCCCCACCTCATGGATCGGGCACTGAATGTACTGAAATGCCCGCCTGGTGCGGAAAATATCCGCAAGGCCTTCAAGCAGGTGAATGCTTTCGAATTCGAAGAAGAGCTGGAAGCGGCAGGTGGCGTCGGCGTGGTGCATCGCACGCGCGAAGAGTGGATGGCTCATCCGGAAGGCCAGGTTTTGGCCGCTACTCCCCTGATCGAGATTGTGAAGATTGCAGACGGCGATCCCATTCCGTGGTCGGCCGATCCGACGCAGCCGCTTTCGGGCCTGAAGGTGCTTTCCAATACCCATGTCATCGCCGGCACCTGCTCGTCGCGCACGCTGGCCGAATATGGTGCGGAGGTTCTGCACATCGCTCGCGACCAGGCCTTCGAACATGAGGCCCTTGTCGTCGATGTGAACGTTGGCATGCGATCCACGTTTGTGGATCTGAAAGATCCGGACCAGAACCAGCGGCTGAAGTCGCTCGTGCCAGAGGCCGATGTGTTCGTAGAGAACTATCGTGTCGGCACCTTGGACCGGCTCGGCTTCGGCGCCGAAGAACTCGCGGAAGGCCACAAGGGCATGATCTATCTGTCCGTCAACGCGAACAGCACGACCGGGCCATGGGCCGAACGCGGCGGTTTTGACATGGAAGGTCTCGCCATGACGGGCTTCACTTTGGAAGAGGGTGCCGGCGGACCACCGCGGTTCCCGCCGACGCTGGTCATGAATGACTACATCGCCGGGTATCTGGGTGCCTGCGGCGTGATCGCGGCCCTTCGACGCCGGGCAAAGGAGGGCGGCAGCTACCATGTCCGTGTCAGCCTTACGCGTGCGGCCATGTGGTACGCCAGTCTAGGTCGTTTCCCGGATACGAACTTCGATCTCTCCGGTCCCGATAACCGCATGATTTCTCCCGAGATCCTGGTTGCCCAAACGCCGTACGGAGAAGTCCGCCGCGTCGGCCCGCAGGTTAAGCTGTCCAAGACGCCAGGCCGCTGGCGCGAGCCCCTGGTTGCCGTGCGTGGCGGGGACCCGGTGGCATGGGAGAGTTGAGCTTGGATAGGTCGTTAAGTCCGGGCCGGTACGTGCGCAAGACCGCGCTGGCAGGATTCTGCGCGGTGGCCTTCGCCAGCATGCCGTTCTCGGCATTGGCTCAGGATGAAGCCACACCGGCATCGCCAACGGGAGCAATGCCTGCGGCGATGGCGGATGCGGATACCGAGGGAAAGACGTTCTTCTATCCAGATCTTCACGGGGGCACTTTGTCCCCGGAAGGTGCTCTGGAAGAGGATGCGGCAGTCGCGCGCCGAATGGGCCGCACCGAAACGATGATGCAACCCTGGTTCGACTGGAAGCAGCAGCTCAGGCAGGACACGGGTCTGACCATTGGCGGTTCGTACGGCATCCTGGCGCAGCGATATTCCAGCAGTCCGGCGGGCCAGACGTCTGCCATCGGGCACAAGTTCACCTTCAATCTGGGCTACGAAGTCTTCAACAAGGGACGGCCCGATGCGTTGGTCTTCGAGATGGCGATCGAAGACCGGCGGGCATTGAACAGCGATGAGCCGCCGTTATTCGCCGGGTTTGGCGCAGGCTCGATTCTGCCCACGGCCGCGACCTGGGGAAGCATCGACCTGGGTATTACACAGGCCTATATCCGCCAGAGCCTGTTCAACAACCGCTTCCAGTATTCCGTGGGCAGGATCTTTGCACCCAACTTCGTCAACTCGTTTCCGCTGTTTGATGACAACCGACAGTTCTTCAACCAGACCTTCTCCACCGGCCCCAGCATCCAGTCACCGCTGCGCGGGTTCGGCATGGTGGCGGCCTGGTTTCCGACCGAGGGTGGCCTGTACCTGCAGTCCGGCATGTACGGGGCAAACAGCAAGGATACCGGCAACACCGTCAGCGATTTCTTCAACAAGTCCGAACACTTCTACCACCTGGACGTAGGTTGGAGCGGTCTGGCTCGCACTGGCGTTCCTATCCAGGCGCGTGGCCCCATGGATACGAACAACTTTCACATCACCGGCTGGTATCGCAACGCACAGGACAATGGCACGCCCCAGTCCGAGGGCCTCGCGTTCAATGCCAACTGGATGGCGAAGGACAACATCATGGTGTTTGTCCGCGGTGGCTGGTCGGACGGTTGGGCCATCAAGCGCAACTTCACCACAGGTATGGGCTGGCGCCCGGCAAATGCGCCCGCGGACCTGTTCGGTTTCGGCGTAGGCTGGGCCGAGCCGGACAACGCAGCCCTGCGCACGCAGTACACCACGGAAGTCTTCTACCGGTTCCATGTGACGCCGCATTTTGCGATCACGCCGGATTTGCAGCTAATCGTGGATCCTGCACTGTCGCCGGGTGAAGACTTGCTCGTCGTTCCCGGCATCCGCGCCCGCCTGGCGTTCTGATACGGATGCCTGTCATCCGCCGGCTTGAAGCCGGCGGACCTCACGAGTGGCCATCCACGCAAACGCCCCGTACATGGCGACCATGGACGTTGCATTCGCAGCCGCTGCGCCCGTTGCACCAAAACGGGGTACCAGTACGATTAGCATCAGCACCTGGAGCAGAGCCGTTATCGCTACCGTGAGATAGGTGACGTGCTTGCGTCGCGCATACTTTAAATAAGTCGGCGCCAGTGCGAACACCACAGAGAATGCAGTCGACAAGGCGAGCAGGCGCAGTGGGAGCAAGCCTTCTTCCACGAATTCCGGCCGGAACAGTGCGAGTATCTGGCGCGTGAAGCCAAAGGTGAACAACAGGAAGATTGCAATCGTTGGCAGCAGCCAGCGCAGTCGCTCCCCCCGAACACGCATGATGGTCGCGAAGTCGCGTCGTTCCAGCAGAACCGACAGGCGGCGTGCGTACGTACGGTTGGTTGCGGTCGCCAGTATGGCGGCGAGACCGGCGGTACTCATCGCCACGGCGTATGCGCCGACCGCCGATCCATGGGCGTCAAATGAAACCAGCGCCAGCATTCCCCCTTGGGCGAGAACGGCCAGTGCAATCCGATAGAACCAGAACGGGCGTGCTTCCGAAAACCAGGCGGCTTTTTCTTCGACCGCTTGGACATGCTGTAACTGCGGCGGGGCGACCTGTCGCCACTTCATGGCCATCAGCACGAGTGCGGCCATCCAGGCGACACCCCAGCAGGCGACGGCCATTGCTCCGCTTGGCGTAAGGGGCAGGGCGAATAGCACGCCTACCAATGCCAGAGTGACGGCCGGTACTGCGAGTCGGAAAATCGCCGTTGCACGGACCTCATGACCTGCAGCACTCATGACTTCCAGCGCGTAGTGCACGAGCGCGCCGGCGGGTAGTGAAAGGCAACTCACGATTATGGCCAGTCGCATGTTGGCCGGGAGATCGCTGATCCAGTGCGTCCATGCGCCCACGGCGGCGGCCACAAGGAATGACATCAGCAGCGTGCTGCGAAACCCGTAGCGCAAATACCCCTTGGCGCGTGGCCAGTCTGCTTGTTCGAAAAGCGCTGGCAGCAAGCGCAGCGCGTATTTCTCGAACCCCAACGGTGTGATGGTCACCATCAGGATGAAAGCCGTCGAAGCCACTACATAGGCTTCGAAACCTTCCACACCCAGCGTGCGCGCCAGCCACAGCGACACAAGATAGGACAAACCATGACCGACTGAGGCCATGGTCGCGAGCCTTCCAGGCATGTGGGCGGGTGTCATGCAGTTGAAGCCCGTGTGTGGACCTTCACCTGTATCACCCCCCTTACGACCAACCTGAGCCAGAACGACGTCCGCGTACGGCACCTCCGCACAGAAGATCCTGGGCAGGGCACCCGCTGACCAGCCGCCGGCGACACCCGGACCACGGCCCGCCATGAAAAATTGCCCAGGGAGCGGGTCCCTGGGACAGGAGGAACGGCCTTGCGAGACCTTGCTGTGTCAGGCCATGACTGGGCCGGTTTCGCGCAGGCGCATCGAAAGCGCGATATTGGCCACGCCGATCGAGATCAGTTCGACCGCGAGCAGGATGCCGAGAATGCTGGCCGCCGAATAGGGGAAGTTCGTGAGCACGATGATGCCGAGCCCCAAAGACACCACGCCCGAGAGAAGCACGACCCACAAATAGCCCGTCCCGCGCATACGGAAGGAGATCACGATCTTCGTGACCCCCATCGCGAGGAAGAGGATGCCCGCGAGCCAGGTCAACGCGAGCGTGGACATGATCGGGTTGGCGAGGATGTAGAGGCCGAGGATGACGGTGAGTATGCCGAGGATGACCGACCAGAGGCGAGCGCCCCAGCCGGTGGCGGTGAAGACGCCGACCACCTCGATCACACCTACGGCGACGAGTAGCCAGCCGGTCAGCATCACTGCTGTGATGGTGGCGGCAAGCGGATTGAGCAGTGCAATGATGCCGCCGACAATGGCGATGAGCCCGGCGATCAGGAGAAAAACCCAGTTGTTCATGATTGGACCCTTGTACCTTGTGTCTGGTTGGTAGTTGAAGTTCTGTTGCATTTGCTCATCGCCATGAGTGTAACCTGGCGATGAGCCTTTTAACGCTGTGCCGGGTCCGTGATGCGGGCCTCCGCATTTCAGTCAGACACCGAGCGGTCAGTCACTCCATTTTGGGGATCGATTGCCTTGCCGAAGCAGCCAGTAGGTGATGCCCAGGGCGAGGGTGGTTGCCGCGATGCCAAGCAGGTACATCGGTGTCAGCGTATCGAAGTCCAGCACGATCACCTTTCGGGCAATGGCCATCAACGCGGTCGCGACCACCAGCTGCACCGGGAATACATTGGTGCCGAGGTAGAGTCGGATGTTGATGAAGATCTCCACGGCAATCAGCACAGCCATGAAGGCGCCGAACGTGTAAAAGATGTCGTTGATATTCAAGAGGAACACGGGCGCTATCCACAGGCGCTCGTAGATGATGTAGACGACGTCGGCCACCCCCCACAGGATGACGGCCACCATCAGGACGGCGAGAATACGAATGGCGAAGCGTATGACCCGATGCAGAGCTCGGAACAAAGGATCGGCATGATCCAAGGGCAGCTCCTGATGGAGTTCGTTCCTTTCCTCCGCCTTCAACGCAGAAACAGGCGTTTCAGCCCCGTCAGTATTCGCCATTCGGGTGCGTTCCCAACGTTATTAAAGGATGGAGTATAAAGCGTGGAACTGCCGGTCTGTCTATCACCGGCCGGAGCTTGGCGTCGGCGTGCGACCTCGCGGGTCCGCCCCGTTTGAAAGTACAGGCCGGCGAAATTGATGCGGGCGATGATCCGCACTGCACCGCCGCAGGCCGGGCAGGTTTCGATGTCGATACCGAAGACCCGCCAGTGGCAGGTTTACTTCCGGCTACAGCGTCTCATCCATTTCTGCTGACTGCCTGCTCTGGGTCGGTTTTAGGCACCCGGTGGCCGATGGCGGCAGTCGGCCCTGAGCGGTCGGTCAATCGGTATGGATAAGCTGCTGTAGTCGGACGTAGATCTGCCGTTCGAACGAATCGTCCGCCTCGATATCGAGGCCGGCCCAGCCTGCAGCGGGTGTCGCTTGTCCGCTGGCTGCGACACTTTTGCTCGCGTCTTGGTGTACTCCGTCTTACAGATCAGGAAACGCCGAATTGACCCATCATCCCGGCATCTTCGTGCTCGAGGATGTGACAGTGGTACATGAACGGTGTCTCCGGGGCGGCCGGCTGCGTGAATTCCACGGCGACCTCGGCACGACCATCCACGAGCACGGTGTCCTTGTAGCCACGGTTTTCCAGGCGCGGAGCTTGCCCGGTCTCGTCGGCCAGGACCCGGAATCGAACACCGTGGATATGGAACGGGTGCATGAGCATGTTGCTCTCGATGACCCAATGCTCAGTGGTGCCGAGAGATACCTGCTCGTTGATGTGCCGCATGTCGAACGGCCGGCCGTTGATTCCCATGGCTGGGCCAGCACCGTCTCCGCCCATCATGCCTCGCCCCATCGGCATGCCACCGAGCATCATGTCCAGAGAAAATTCTCGCTTGCGAGCGAAATTCGTTGGAAGCTGATCGAGATCGTCATCGATCTTCTCGGGCATGCGATCGATGGCACCCTTGCGGCCCTCGGGATGAAAGGAAAGAATCGGCAGATCGTCGTCTACGAGACCCGTAATGAATGAGCGCATGTTGCCCATCATGCCCATCATGCCCGGGCCTCCCCGGTTTTGATCGGAGCCGGTCAGCAGGCTGACGTCACCCCCGTCAATGAAGTCAACCAGCACCTCAAAACGTTCGCCGGGGGCCATACGCAGCTCGTTGGTTGGGACCGGTTGCGGCCAGTAGCCGGAATCCGAGGCCATGACATGCATCGGTCGGCCATCATCGAAGCGAAGGTGATAAATGCGGGCGTTCGAACCGTTCAAAAGCCGAAGTCGAACGATCGAACGAGGGACGCCTGCTCGCGGGTTCAGGGCGCCGTTCACCACGATGTGATCTCCCCGAAAACCTTGCATCCGGTCAAACATGCCCGGGCGGTAGGAAAGCCGCCCGTCGTCATCAAAACGCCGGTCCTGCAATACGAGAGTGAGATCGTCGACCCCGTGTTCGTGCGGCAGGCCGCGCGCACCGTCTTGTCCATCGCTGATCTGGAAAACACCGGCCAGCCCGGCATAAACCTGTCTGGCCGTGTGTGGGTGGGTATGGGCATGAAACCAGGCGGTTGATGGTGGTTGGTCGATCTGGAGGATGGGCTCCCATGCCTCGCCGGGATCGATAGCGAGATGCGGGCCACCGTCCACTTCGCCGGGGATGAGCAACCCATGCCAGTGGGTGGCGAGGGGTTCCCGGAGATTGTTTCGCACTCGAGCCGCAATCTCCTGCCCTTGATTGGCGCGCACGATCGGCCCCAGGTAGGCCTGGTTGTAGCCAAAGGTCGAGGAGGGCTGGCTGGCTTGACCAAAGCGATGCGTACCCTGTTGGGCCACAAGGTCAAGACGGCCACTTTGTGTCAGATCGAGCAGGCTGGGCATCGGTAGGGCGGGCCGAGCACTCGTGCGCGCCCAGGGTGCCTTCATCGTTGCAACGCTGACAGCTGCTGTGGTGGCAGCAGCCAGGCTGCTTTTAAGAAAGAGACGTCGATCCATTTCGATTTCTCCAGACGCGCCTACCAAATCCACGCCTCCACTTTAGTCCGGTTGCCTGTTATTAACCTGACCGCGAGATTACAACCCTGCAATCTGCACCAGTAGCGGCTGGAGAATGGCAAACTGTCAGCAGACACCGTTGCAGCGCCTCTGACGACACTGCCCCAACGAAGTCATCGTGGGGTTATCCCGCCACGTTGAGCTGATCGGCGGCCGAGCTGGCGTGAGTACGAAATCTTTCCTTCTACCTGTCAACCATGGGAGAACTATTGTGGAGACTCGAATCCGAATAACGGGAATGACCTGCATGCACTGCGTCGCCGCTGTGACCAAGGCTTTGCAAAAAGTACCGGGCGTCGAAACGGCCGACGTAAACCTCGAGAACCAACTGGCCGTGGTTGCGGGAACCGCAGATACGGCGGCCCTGCTCGCCGCGATCAAGGAAGAGGGGTACGAGGCCGAGCTCCTCTGAGGAGCGCACCCCGGACTCCCTATGCGCCCCGGCCGCCGCTCTCAGGCGCCCGCGGATTCGCGGGCGGCGCTCCGGTCAGGTGGGAAGGCTCGTCAGTACCGAGCGAACACCCGCGTATTGCCGTCAGCATCGAAGGTCAGTACCTGGTAGGAATCCTGGCGTCCCGTCTCCATGCCCGGCGAGCCGTGGGGCATGCCCGGCACCGTCAATCCCCTGACCTCTGGCCGCTCCGTCAGCAGTCGTTTGATGTCGTCGGCAGGGACGTGCCCTTCGATCACGTAGCCGTCCACCATCGCCGTGTGGCAAGAGGCGAGTTCGGGACTCACCCCCGCCATCGCCTTGACGCGGTTGAGGTCACGCACGTCGACACTCTTCACCTCGAGCCCATTCTCCTGCAAGTGATCCACCCATTTCGTGCAGCATTCACAGGTCGGGCTCTTGTAAACGGTGATCTCCGGCTCGGCCGCGTGCACTGCGGCCCCGTAGGCCAGCGCAGCCAGGCCGGCGGCCAGGAACAGCTTACGTTGTCTTGACATGAATCATCTCCTCGGTTGTCAGCGGGCTCGCGTTACGGACTCGGAGGACGCTGATCGGATCGTTGCTCGAATGCAAACAGCCTAGCGCGAGCGACAGGAAAGGCAACGATTGCCCCACGGCGTCCGTCCTTGCGCGATTGATATCGGGTCGTTGGCCTTTCCAGTTGGCCCCTTTCGCCCATCCCATACCTTGGCCGGTCCGATCAGGCGATTGGAAATCAATCGATGGTCTTGTGTTCTCGGGTCGTGCGCGCCCTGACACTCCGCCGAGCCCCGCTGCGTCCGACATGCCGAAAATGGCGCCTCGTTCTCGGGCGATTTCAGCCCGAGGGGCACTGACGTGCGGCGGGTCGATCGAAGTCTGGGAGCTGCCGTGCGTCGGCTTCCTCAGGGGTGGCTTTTCCGGGGACAGTACACCTATTTCTCCGCGGCTGGCCCGGGTGGCATGATCTGCGGGAATCACAAGCGATGGCTCTGCTGGTTCGCGTTCATTCCGGGGTAGCCAGGGCTCTCGATGCACTGTCCCTGATAACGCGGGGCTAGGTGCTTCGTGCTCGGTACGGGTTACTGCGGCGTACTCGGTACTTCGGACGAAGCGGAGGCCGCGTAGAGGGGATCGAGACTGGTCGGAGGCGGGACTCGGCCCTGAGCGGGCAGTGAAGGAATCTGAACAGGTGTCAGCAATCCGACTGTGTGCTGACACCCGTGCGATCCCGATCAACGCCGGATGCGAAAGGGGCGCCCGATACTCGCCACATGTTCTGCCTCGCATGGCGATGGTTCGGCAAGTCTTCACGGATGCGGATCGTCACGATCCGGGTGCGGGAGGGCTCCCCGTCCCAACCGCCATCGGGGACCAACGTCCAGCGGCGGCCTACCTTCTGGTAGAGATGCCGGACCTCCGGCGCGTCGCTCAGTGCGACATGCCCCTTGGCACGGATCGCAAACTCCATCTGCTCCTGCGCAAGCTCCTCGAACGCGGCCCGGCTCATCGGACCGCGCTCAAGCAGTTCTGCGACGTATTCGGCAGCGTGGTCATGCGCGGCTTCCGGCCCTGCAGTCCAGGCCGCAACCGCAGCCCCACGGCCCACGCCGAACAGGAGCGCGTAAGGCAGCCGCGCCTGCTCGGTCTCCAGTACCGGCACGTCCGCGGCATGGCGGGCGATCAAGGCGCGGGTTTCCTCCAGCCGCGCCGGGCTGGGCAAGTCCACCTTGTTGAGCACGATCACATCCGCCTGCCGCAGTTGCGCCAGAACCGAGCGTCCGGCATAGCGGTTCGCGGCCTGATCCGGCAGCTGCTCGGCATCGGCCAGGACGATCACCCCGTCGAGCGGCAGGCGAAATCCGGCGGCGTTGCGCGCAACCTTTCCCGGCTCGGCGACCCCGGATGCCTCGATGATGATGTGGTCGAACTCGGCCGAGCGTTTGACGATGCGGGCGATGGCCTCGGCCGTGCCGTCGGTCGCGGAACAGCAGATGCAGCCGTTCGTCAGCGAGATCGTGTCACCATCGTGGTTCGCGATCAGGCTCGCATCCACGTTCACCGCACCGAAATCATTGACGATCACCCCGAAGCGGCGACCGTGATCCTCGGTCAGGATCCGGTTGAGCAGCGTCGTCTTGCCTGCGCCGAGATAGCCGCCGATCACGGTCAGCGGAAGGGTCACGCCGACCTCCGATAGACGCTCGCACCCTCCTTGAAGGTCTCGATCACCTGAAGCTCAAGCATTTCCTCGGGGTCGATCTCCAGGGGATTGCGGTCGACGATCACCAGATCGGCCAGTTTCCCCGGCGCGATGGAGCCCTTCGTGTCTTCTTCGAAGATCTGCCAGGCCGCGTCGATCGTCAGCGAACGCAGTGCCGTCAGCGCGTCGACCCGCTGGTCGGGGCCCAGCACCACGCCCGAGCGCGACCTGCGCAGGATCGCGGTCTGCATCATCAGGAACGGATCGATAGGCGTCACCGAGAAGTCCGAGTGGTTCGAACAGCGCAGGCCGCGCTCGTACGCGGCGGCCATCGGGCTGATGAAGGCCGCGCGCTCGGGGCCGGTGTTCTCCACGTGCACATCACCCCAGAAGAAGGTGTGGCCGGTGAAAAACGACGGCGTCATGCCCAGCTCGGCATAGGCGTCGAGCTGGTCGGACCGGACGAACTGCGAATGGATCACCACGTCGCGCCGCCCGTCGGCCGCTGTCACGCCCGCGGCGCGCAGCGCATCGATGATCATGTCGATGGCGGCGTCGCCGTTGGCATGGGCGAAGACCTGGATGCCCTTGTCCACGAACTCGGCCACTGCGGCGGTCACCATTTCGGGCGGGACCACCGGCGCGCCGACGTGATCCTCCTCACCTTCGGGGCCACCGGTCAGGAGCGGTTCGGTCCAGAATGCGGTCTTGCCCTGGGGTGAGCCGTCGAGCACCATCTTGATGCCGGCGAGCTTCAGCCGGTTGCGGTAGCGCCCGAAGCTCTGCGCCGCCGTGTCGGGCAACTCCATCGTGCCGCCCCGGAAATCGGGGGCGTATTCGCGCACCAGCGCCGGAACATCGAACACGATGGGCAGCGACACGACGTCGATCACGAGGTGCCCCTCGTCGGCAGCGCGCAACAGGAACTCGAGGTCGGGCTTGTGCGTCGCCCCCTCCTGCGCCGTGGTCACCCCACGCGAGGTGTAGATCTCCTGCGCCGCCCCCAGCAGACCGAGCAACGTCTCCGTATCGGGTTTCGGCATGTTGCCGAAGATCGGCAGGAAGGCCGTCTCCATCAGCAGGCCGGCCGGTTCGTTGCTGCCCTCCTTGCGCAGGATCACGCCGCCCTCGGGCGTCGGCGTGTTCTCGTCGATACCGTTCAGGGCAAAGCCGGCCGAATTGAGCACGCAGCCATGGTTGGAGACATGGATCAGCATGATCGGATGGTCGGGGAAATGCGGATCGAGATCGTCCCGGGTCAGTTCGCGCCCATCCGACAGCACGGTCGGATCATAGCCGTAGCCGATCACCCACTCTCCCGGCGCTGGCCGGCGTTCGTCCATGAAGGCGCGGATCGTCGTGACAATGTCCTCGATCGAGGTGACGGGGCCGACCGGCGGTCCGGAGACGTTGACCCAGCTGACGATCTGCGGGGCGTTCATGAAGTGGCCGTGCCCGTCGATGAAGCCGGGCAGCAGGGTGGCCCCGTTCAACTCGACGATCTCGGTCCCGGGCGCGGCCAGGGCCATGATCTCGGCCTCCGGACCAACGGCGAGGATCCGGCCGCCGCCGACGGCCACGGCCTCGGCCAACGGCTGCCCCTCCTCGACCGTCACGACGGGGCCGCCGCGAAAGATCTTCTCGACTGGGGTATCGGCCCGCGCCCCAGGCGTTCGGGCCAGACCGAAACCAGTTGCGGCGAACAGTGCCCCTGCGACAGTGGCCTTGATGACGGTCCGGCGCGAGATGCCGGCCGAGGAATGGGAACGTTGCATGTAAGAGCCTCCAGTTTCCTGATGAGTCGGTCCAAACATGCGCACCGGGAACCGGCCACCGGGATCCGACGCTTTGCCATGGGCGTCGCGCTCCCGCGGCACCGACCGGTTCGGCACATCGGCACTATAAACTACCGCCTCAGCACCGGTGGTCTTCCTCTCGGGAGCCGGCCGCTCCAGTCGGCGGTCGGTTCAATTCACCGATCGTGTCCGGATTATGCGGCGGGACACGGACTCACCCCCGCGACAGCCTCGGTGCTACCGGCCACACTGTCCTGCCTGTTTCCTTCCTGGGTGGTTAACGGCCCCTCGCTTCCTGATTCGCGAGAGCCTTGGCTGTAATCTCGGTGTACAATGCCATCGAGCGGGCCGCAATCTCCTGATATTGCGGATTTGTTTCTAGAAGGGGCGCAATCGCGCCCGCATCACGGAAGACCTTTTCCAGAAACTCGATATCGGAGTACGTGAGGACTTCGCCGCGATCGACCCTCTCCTTGATTTCCTTGGCCCGTGGCAGCCTGAATTGCACCATCCTGTCTGCGATCGCCGTGAGAATCCCGACATCCCTTGATGTTTCAACCACCTTAGCTTTCCTCCGTTCGTGTGGTTTGCGCGCATTCACCCTGACAAAACGCCCAGTGGTTCGCCTGCGAGCCAGATTCCTGAAAAATATTGGGACATCCACTTGTGCGTTATGGACTCAATCAAGAGGTGTTGCCCATCTTCCCGCCGTGTCGCGAACAAAAGATCAGGCCTTCGACGGCGTGGCCTCACGCCGATCGAGGGAGACGAAGATCATGGAAATCCCGTTCGAGATCAATTCGATGGCCAGGAACACACCAAGGACCACCGCGCTTGACCACGGGAAATTGGCAAAGATCATCACCGCAAGAAGGATTGATAGCCCCCCCGAGAAGATCAGCAGTAAGCGCGCCCCCGCCGCCAGTGGGGTGAGAGCCATCACGAGTCGCAACACCCCCATCACCAGCATAAGTGAGGCGACCAGGAAGGTCAGCGTGATGATCCCCTCAAGGGGATGCAACACCAGGTTGAAGCCGAACACGGCCATCAGCGCGCCAAGAAGAAGCGCCCAGATGCGTGCCGCCCAGCCCTGATCCTGGAACGCGGAGATAAGGGTCAGGAGGCCGATGGCGATGAACAGGTATCCGATCAACAACTCGGCCGTAACGGTCGCCGCGAAGGGATTGGCAAGGGCCAAGATGCCTGCCGCGACTGACAAGATCCCAACGAAGAGCCATAGAAACCAATTCTGCATACCGTTTCCCAACCCAAAAAATAGATCTGACAGCTATTTACCCGCGCTCCCAACCCCCTTCGGGGGAATGTCAGCGCGTCGCTTCGAAGACGTAGGCAGCCACATCCTCGATCTGCTCGGGCGTGAGCAGTTGCGTGTACGAAGGCATCGTGCCGACGCCGTTGGCCACCGCCGCGTGGACCTGCTCGAGCGAGGGACCCAGCTCGTCGAGGTTCGGCCCCACGGTGCCGCCGGCCTCGGCCTCGGCGAGCGCGTGACACGTCGCGCAGGTCGGTTGCGCCTGCTCACGGAAGATCGCACGGCCGCGCTGCCCCGCCTCGGAGAGCTCGACGGGGCCTTCGCGCCGGCGGCGGCCGCTCGGTGCGTCTTCGGGCGGGCGCAGGCAAGCCTCGTCATCGGCCCCGCAGACCTGCACCACGACGCCCATGTCGCGCCAACTGTCGTTGCCGTAGCCGCGTTCGTTCTCGATGCGATTCTCCGGCTGAACGCGTCCGCTCACGGTCGTCACGCGCGAAAAGAGCGGTAGTGCGCCGGCGGGCGCCTCAACGGCGAGGTGGAAGACCCGCCAGGCGTAGGGCCCGAGATCCGGACCGATGAGTGCCGCCTCGCGCCAGGTCTCGCCATCGCTGCTGACCTCGACCTTCGCCACCGGCTCGGTACCGCCGAAGGCGACGCCCGCGCATTGCACCAACCCCGCCCGCTGCGGCGTACGAGCGGTCGGATAGGTCACGAAAGACTTCGGCCCCATTGCCCACATCGACGGCTGGTCTGTGGTGGCTCCCTGACCGACGTCACGGAATCGGTACCCTGTCGAGTGGATCTTCGCATCGGTCGGCTGTGCGGTGCAGGCGATCTGCTGGACGAACTTGATCTGATTCACGCCGTAGTACCCAGGCACGATGAGCCGCAATGGCCCGCCGTGGACCAGCGGGATGGGCTCGCCGTTCATCTCCCAGGCGAGTAGACAGTCGTCGAGCGCCTTGTCGATCGGGATCGAACGCTCGACGACGACATCCTCCCGCGCGATGCCCTCGGGCAACGGCTCACCACCCGTCGCGGTCAGGAAGCGCGCATCTTCGGAGACGCCGCCGAAGTGTTCGAGCACGGTCGAGACCTTCACGCCGCTCCACACCGCACAGCCTGCCGCGCCCACGCCCCAGGGCGATCCCGAGGGTCCGTGCTCGAAGAAACGCCGACCGTTGCCCGAGCATTGGAGGACCACGGCAACGGTCATCAGACCGAGGCGCTGCAGCTCGCCAACAGTGATCTGTCCCGGCATGCGTACGCCTTGCACCTGCACGCTCCAGCGTGCGCGGTCCGCGACGATCTCCTCTGGCGGCAGCGGGAGGTTCTGGCGCACAAAATGACGCGGCGTCGCCGTCACGACGCTCGTGCCGAGGAACTCACGACGTGTTTCCAACGTGGGCGGCGTCATGCCATGGGAGATGAGGGCGTCCATGTCCTTGCCAGGCAGCGTGAGGCGCGCGCTCTCCGGCGGCATCGGCTCGGTCGGCGCCGGCGGTTTCACCGGACTCTGCTCTTCGCTGCCCACGACCCCGACGAGAAGCGCGCCGCCTCCGACCCCGAGTGCCTGCTTGAAAAAACGGCGTCGGCCCTTCACTCGTGCCTCTTCGCTCATCATTCTTTCCTCCGTCGGCTGGTCCGGTACTTTGTAGCAGTCAGAAAAACATCTGTAAAATGCAATAATCAAAACTTAACTATGCCGATAATGCATAGATCCTCCAAGCCTTGGCGATAACAACGCCCGGTTGTATCAAAACAAAGGCAATGGTTATCGCCGTGAAACACAGCGCGTCCAGTTCGCACCAAGTCTGTAACAAGCCCCTTAGGGGCGGATTCAGCCCGAGAGGGGGTCGTGTTCCGGAAGTTCGTTGTCTGGCCGGGCTACCTCTGGCGGCTTGCTGCCGAAGCGCTCACGCATTGACTGGACAACGACATAGAGCATCGGGGTCATCAGCGTCACCAGAACCATGGCCGCGATCATTCCCGACATCACGGTGACCCCCAGGCTGACCCGGCTGGCCGCCCCGGCACCGGTTGCGGTGACCAGCGGAACGACACCGAGAATGAAGGCCAGGCTCGTCATGATCACCGCACGGAAACGCAGTCCGGCAGCTTCTTTGGCCGCCTCAACGATGCTCCGACCCTGCTTGCGCAGCTGCATGGCGAACTCGACGATGAGAATGGCGGTCTTGGTGGCCATGGCGACCAGCAGTACCAGGCCGATCTGGGCGTAGATGTCCATCGGCAGGCCAGTCAGGCGCAGGGCCAGGAAAGACCCGAGAAAGGCCAGCGGCACCGACAGCAGGACCGCGAGCGGCAGCGTCCAGCTCTCGTACAGGAAGACCAGAAACAGATAGGCCGCCAGGATCGCGAGCGTGAACAGCAGCACGATCATGTTGCCGGCCTCCAGTTCCTGCAGCGTCTGGCCGGCCCAGGCAAAGGAAAACTCGCCTGGCAGTTCGTCCAGCAGATCTTCCATGGCCGAGACCGCCTCCATGCTGGAAACCCCGGCGGCCGGCTCACCGTTGATGGTGACGCTGCGGCTGAGATTAAATCCCTCTAGCCGGGTCGGGCCCTCGGTCGGGAGCAGCCGGGCGACCCCGGAAATCGGCACCATCTCGCCCGCGGCATTGCGGACCTCGAAGTTGCGCAGGTCCTCGGGCCGCAGGCGGAAGCGTTCCTCGGACTCGAGAATGACGCGGTAGGTGCGGCCGAACTGGCTGAAGTCATTGACATAGATGCCACCAAGCTGGGCCTGCAGGGTCTGGAAGACTTCGCCGAAGTTCAGGCCCAGCAACTTGGTCTTGTCGCGGTCCACGTCGAGTTCATACATGGGCACATTCGCGCGGAAGTTGTGGCGCACGCGCGTCAGCGCCTCGTGCTCATTGGCCTGGGCGACGAGCGCATCGGCGAATGCGGCCAGTTCGGCTGGCGAAACCTGGGCGATGTCGAGCAGCCGCATGTCGAAACCGGAGACGACCCCGAGGCCCGGAATGGCCGGAACGTTGAACACCATGACCTGCGCTTCGGGGATCGCCCATAGCTCCGCATTCAGGCGCCCCACGATCGCCGCCGGTTGCAGCTGTGGATCCTCGCGCTCGGACCAGTCTTTGAGCACAACCACGCCGAAACCCATGTTCGACCCGATACCGCTGAGCAGCGAGTAGCCGCCGATCGTGATGACGTCACTGACCGCCGGGTCGGAGCGAATCGTTTCGCTCAGCTGGTCCATGACCGCGGCGGTGCGGTTGCCGGAGGCGGCGTCCGGCAACTGCACGTCGACGAACAGGAAGCCCTGGTCTTCCTCGGGCACGAACCCGGTCGGCGTGGTCGAGGCCAGCCAGGCGACGACGGCCAGTATGCTCACGAAGACCGCGGCGGCCAAGCCGGTTCGGGCCAGGATGCGAGCGATCAGCCAGCGGTATCCACGACCGAGCCGGTCGATCAGAAACTCGACCGGCTTGAGCCAGCCGATGGGCTCGGCTCCCCCCCGCAGAAGCAGCGAGCTGAGTGCTGGCGACAGGGTCAGGGCAACAGCCATGGAAATCAGCACGGCGAAGCAGATCGTCACCGCGAACTGGCGGAATAGCTCACCGGTGATGCCGGGCAGGAACGCCACCGGGACAAAAACCGCCAGCAGCACCATCGTCGTCGAAAAGATCGGGGCGGTGATCTCGCGCATTGCCTGAGCGACAGCGTGCTTGACCTCCATTCCCTTCTCGTGGATCAGCCGATCGACGTTTTCGATCACCACGATGGCATCGTCGACCACGATGCCGATGGCCAGGACCAGGCCGAACAGGGTGATCAGGTTGATCGAGTAGCCCATCACCGCCATGAACGCGAACGTGCCGATCAGCGAGACCGGGATGGCGATGGCCGGAATCAACGTGGCGCGCAGGCTTTGCAGGAACAGGAAGACTACCAGGATGACCAGCGCGATCGCTTCAAACAGGGTATGCACGACCTCGCGGATGGACTCGTCGATGAAGCGCGTGCTGTCAAACAGAATGGCGTATTCGAGGCCGTCCGGAAACGAGACCGCGAGGCGCTCCATTTCGGCCCGTGCGCGCTCGGCCACGTCCAGCGCATTGGCCTCGGGCAGCTGGTAGAGCACGAGAAAGGCGGTGTCGCGGCCGTTGAGACGCGAGGTGGCGAAGTAGGAACGCGCACCCAGTTCGACCCGGGCAATGTCCTGTAGCCGGATGACCCGGCCGTCGTCGCCGACCCGGATCACAGTCTGGCCGAATTCGCCGGCCTCGCTCAGGCGTCCTTCGCTGCGGATATTGAAGGTGAAGAGCTGGTCGGGCGGGGCCGGCTCCTGGCCCAGGGAGCCGGCGGCGACGATCTGGTTCTGCTCGCGTACAGCCGCATTGACATCACCCACGGTGATGCCGAGCAGGCTCATCCGCTCCGGATCCAGCCAGATCCGCATCGCGTACTCGCTTGTGCCCAGTACCGACGCTTCGGCTACGCCCGGTATCCGGGCCATGTTCTCCAGCAAGGTGGTCGTGGCGTAGTTGCTCAGAAACAGGGCATCCAGTTCGGGGCGCTCGGAGAACAGGTTGATCCCCATCAACATGTTGCTCGACTGCTTGCGCACTACCACGCCCTCGCGCCGAACCTGCTCCGGCAATTGACTCTCGGCGAGCGTGACTCGGTTCTGCACGTTGACCTGGGCCATGTCCACATCGGTGCCAGTGGCGAAGGTCACGGTGATCGCCGCCACGCCGTCGCTGGTGGCGGCGGACTCGATGTAGATCATGCCCTCGACGCCGTTCAGACGCTGCTCGATGGGACGAATCACGGCATCGGCGACGGTCTCGGCGCTGGCGCCGGGATAGATGGCGCGAACCTGGATCTGCGGAGGCGCCAGGTCTGGATACATGTTGACCGGCAGGGTCTGCAGGGCAAGCAGGCCAGCCAGGGTGATGAGGATGGACAGGACGAAGGCCGCCTTCGGCCGGTTGAGGAAGAACTCGGTCACGGTCGAATCAGGTCCACTGGAGCCAGAAGGCCGGTGGCATCATCCCAGTCGTACGTGGCCGTCTCGACGGCACTGCCGGCGCGCACCTTCTGCAGACCCTCGACGACGACCCGATCACCCGGTTCGAGACCGGCGGCCACGACCGAGGCGGCGCGCAACTCGCGCTCCAGCATGATCTGGCGCTCGGAGACGGTCTGATCCGGCTGCACGACCAGGACGAAATGGCCGAGCAGGTTGCGGCGAACCGCCTGTTGCGGCACCAGCAATGTCGCTTCCTGTTCACGGGAGGCGATTTCGACCGTCGCGAACAGGCCGGGGACCAGCTCATCGTCGGGGTTGGGGAAACGCGCGGTGATCTGGGCCGTGCCGGTACTTTCATCCACGGCGATATCGATGAAATCCAGTTGGCCTGGCCATGGATAGCGTTCGTCACCCTCCAGCAGCAGATGAATCTGCAGCTGGTCCGCATCCAGGCCGCTATTACGCAGCCGGACCACCTCCCGGAATTCGCGATCGGTCAGCTGGAAACGGGCTACGATCGGGTCGGTTGCCAGCAGCCTGGCCAAGGTGCCGGACCCTGGGCCGACCACGTTGCCGACAGTGGCAACGGTGTCCCCCACGCGTCCGTCGATGGGAGCACGGATAATGGCGTACTCGAGGTTCAGTTGGCTTTGGGCAAGGGCGGCTTCTGCTGCCGCCAGCGCCGATCCCGCCTGATTGACCGCGTCACGCAGCTTGTCAAGGTCGGCGGCCGAAAGAAAATCCCGCTCCGCGAGCTCCAAGCCGCGGTTCAGGTTGCGCTCGGCGACTTCCAGCGCGCTGCTGGGCGCCTCCACCTGGGCCTGGGCCTGCCTGAGCTGTTCGCGCAGTTCCTCGTCGTCGAGCCGAAACAGCACGTCCCCTGCGCTGACACGCGCTCCGCGATCGAACAGAACCGCCGCCACTTCGGCTTCCACCCGTGCCACAACCTGCACGGCTTCCGCCTCCTCGGTGCGAGCGCTGAAGCGCCATTCGCGATTGATCTCGACCGGGCGGATTTCGTAAACCCCGACTCCGATCGGCGCAGAGGGTGGGGGCGGATCTTCCGGACTGCAGGCGGTTAGGCTGAGAAAGGCGATAAGGAAGATCACGAAAATGCCCCTCATCGCGAACTTCCCCCGGTGCTGTAGCGGCACGTCATTTCTAATCCTGGGTCGTTGGTGGAACCAATAATTTACGGGGAGAAATGCAACTCGTCGGGCTTGTTTAATACAAAAGCGGACACTCGACCGGGAGAATGCGCATCAGTCCAGTCGTGACAAGCGGGGACAGGATTGCGTCGGGTTCCCTGTTCCAGAGCCCCTGAACCTTATTCCACTGCTCCCGGCCGGTTTCGAGCGACTTCAACGCCAGATCCTCTGCCACCTCGCCACGAACCGGTGACGCGGTGCAGACGAATCACAGCACCGCGCTGGCAAACAAAAATCTTCGCAGCATCCGCCCCCCACGACTGCCGTCATCGTGCATGGGCAAAGGCAAGACTGCGGAGACGCGCACGTCGGAGCCACAGATTGTCACCTGCCCTTCAAGCCATTGGATTTGATCCAGCACTTTGTATCAGGCAACCTTACATCTGTAAAATGCAATATTTATAAAACAACCATAACAGACATGCATGGACCACCTAGATCTTGACCTCCGCGAATTGAATCAGGTGCTGGCCATCGCTGCGGAAGGCAGTTTTGCCCACGCCGCGCGCCGGCTTCATATCAGCCAGCCCGCTTTGAGCCGAAGCATCCAGGAGGTGGAGCGCAAGACCGGCTTGCGCTTGTTCGAGCGCGGACGCCAGGGAGCGACCCCCACCGATGTGGGCCGGATGGTGTTGCGCCACGCAGAAACCGTCACGGCGGCCGCCTGGGACCTGCAGCGGGAGCTGGCCTTGATCCGGGGTCTGGATACGGGCTCATTGCGGATCGGGACCGGGGTGTTCCCACCCGAGCTTTTCCTCGGGCAGGCCTTGGGGGACCTCGCGCGACACGGCAAGGGGATCTGCTTGCGCATGGTCGCTGGCTCGGCACCCGATCTCCTGACATTGCTGCGGAAACGTGAGCTGGACCTGCTCGTGGCCGACCCTGCCTGGCTGGAGAAATCCACCGATGTGAGCGTGGCCGAGATGTCTTCGCACGAGGCCTACCTGGTGGTACGGGCCGGCCACCCTCTGCTGGAACGCCCTGCCCACACCCTGGAGCAGGCCGCCGCGTATCCATTGGTGACCTCATCCACCGTCCCGCCGCGCGTCGCCCGACTCTCCACGCAGGGGCAATCGCGGCATGCCAGGATGCAGGCGGCGTTGGGCCGGTGGCTCCCAACGATTTACACGGATTCCATCGCCATGATGAAGGACACCGTCCGCAGATCGGACGCGGTGACGATTCTTTCGCTCTACATGGTGCGCCACGAGCTTGACCGCGGGGAACTGAAGGTCCTCCCGATTGCACTCCCCTGGATCACAACAAGGTTTGCGTTCATGTACCTGTCCCACCGAACCCTCAGCCCATTGGCCGAGGCCTTGATCCAGGCCGCAACGGCAGCGGCGAGCGCGGTGCAGGAGGAAGAACGGCTGTTGAGCCAGCGCTGGATTGCTGGCGGAGCCGAAGAGTCGACGTCTGCCTCCCCAACTGGAAAGCGCCGACGCGCGGTTCGATGAGCTGGGGTTGCTGACACGGGCGGGGGGGTAGATGTCCACGACATCTGCAAATATGGTCCCGCATTTGGGACGGCGGGCTTACCGCTCGCGATCGATGATCCTTCTTGTCCTTGTGCGGGGACCTGGCTTCGGATGTGAATCCACTCCCTCGCCTGTCGCGACGGATACATCCCCGCCGCGTGGATCAGCCTGACTTTCATAGCGTGTGGATGACCGCATCTCGTCAATGACCGGTCGCCGGCCGGGAAGAACCCAACGCCCGCTCAGGGTCGTGAGCCGTCTCCAAGTCTAGCGATATGATCGCCGTGGTTCGACGGCCAGGGACAGGCGGTCGCCGTGGCGGCGATGAAGATGAAGTCGGGGCAAGGCAGTTGGCTCCGGTTCGGCAATGACGAAGTTCAAGCGTGTTTCCGTTCAGACCGCCGGCACCAGTATGCGCGGCGCGAGCGGCGGTGGCCGAGAGTACCCAGGTTACGACGCGCTAAAGCTGCTGCGGGCGCTGCTACAAAGACAATAACGAAATAGGCCACCCGGTGGAGGTGGCCTAAGTCTTTATTTTTTATGGCGCGCCCGGAAGGATTCGAACCTCCGACCACCTGGTTCGTAGCCAGGTACTCTATCCAGCTGAGCTACGGGCGCGGGATTTAAGGCGCGCATTATCTCGGTCTGCGGCGAATAGTGCAAGCATGTGCTGCGGTTGGTCGGGTGTCCCGGTTTCGGGAACTCAACCGCTGGTGGGCTTGCGCACGGGTCCGTACGGAGAATGGCGCAGACGGTCGTGTTCGTGCATGCGGTAGTGGACGAACGGCTCCAACTGGTCGAAGTGCAGGAAGGGATTGCCTTCGCGCTCCTCTTCCAGGGTCGAGGTGGTTTTTTCCGAGTAGTTGTGGCCGGGGTGGATGCAGGTGTGTGCGGGCAGTCCGGTGCGCAGATCCGTCAGGGTGTGGAACATCTGTTCGGGGTTGCCACCGGACAGGTCGCAACGGCCGCAGCCGAATACGAAGAGGGTGTCCCCGGTGATCAGATCATCACCCGCGGGCAGATGGAAACAGGCCGATCCGGGTGTGTGCCCCGGGGTGTGCAGGAACTGGATCTCGGTCTCGCCGAGTTGCAGACGGTCCCCGCCGTGGTGCAGCTCGGGCTTCTCCAGGGCTTGGCCCCAGAAGTCGGCCTCGGGTTTGAGCAGATGCAGCCGTGCGCTCGGCGCGGCTTCGAGCACCTGCTCGATTCCGTTGATGTGATCGTGGTGGCTGTGGGTCAGTAACACGTCAGTGATGCGCAGTCCGTGCTGCTCAGCCAGTGCCAGGATCTCGGCCGGTTCCCAGGCGGGATCGACGATTGCCGCGCGCCGGGTGGCGCGATCCTCGATCACATAGATGAAGTTCTCCATCGGCCCGAGTTCGAGGGCATGGATTCGGTAGGGCGGCTGCACGGCGGAATCGGTCATGGTTTCGGCGCGTTGGGTTTTCCTGGGCTCAGGATACGAGGGTGGCGCAAAGAAAGACCGGGCGCAAACGCAAAAAAGCCCGCCGGGCTTGCGCCGGGCGGGCTCGGATCACGGTTGGTGACTGGCTCAGTTAAAGGCCGGACCCGGATTCACGCCCATCTTCTTGAGGATCAGGGCCAGCGGGCAGAACCCGGTGAATGCGGACTGCAGCAGGTTGAGACCGACAAAGCCGGTGAGCAGCAACCAGGCCGGGCTGAACTGCCAGGCGAGCAGGGCGCTGATGAGGACGACGGCGCCGGCGACGGCGAGAACGAGTTGATCAATACGCATGAGAAGCTCCTCTATAAGTTGGTGCTAATGTACGCTTCGATGGAAGCGGCTGCAAGGCTCCATACAAGTCACATGGCTTACCCGGCGCCCCGACGTGTGTCCCGTCCGAACGTCGTGGAATCAACGGTTTTCGATGGACACGTACTCGCGCTGCTTGTGTCCGTCGTAGAGCTGGCGCGGGCGGCCGATGCGGGATTCGGGATCCTGCATCATTTCGTTCCAATGCGAGATCCAACCCACCGTGCGGGCCAGAGCGAAGATCACGGTGAACATGTTCAGCGGAATGCCCATCGCCCTCAGGATGATCCCCGAGTAGAAGTCGACGTTCGGGTACAGCTTGCGCTCCACGAAATATTCGTCTTCGGTTGCGACCTTTTCGAGCTTGAGCGCGACCTCGAAGAGCGGGTCCTGGTCGCCAGGCATTTCGGCGAGCAGCTTGTGGCACATCTCGCGGATGATCTTCGCGCGGGGATCGAAGTTCTTGTAGACCCGGTGGCCGAAGCCCATCAGTCGGAACGGATCGTCCTTGTCCTTGGCGCGGGCGATGAATTCGTCGACCGTCTTCCCGCTGTGCACGATTTCTTCGAGCATCATCACCACCTTCTCGTTGGCGCCGCCATGCAGCGGCCCCCAGAGGGATGCGATGCCCGCGGAGATGGCGGCAAAGGGGTTGGCCTCGGAGCTTCCGGACAGCCGTACGGTCGACGTCGATGCGTTCTGTTCGTGGTCCGCGTGCAGGATCAGGATCAGGTCCAGCGCACGGACGAAAATGGGGTCCGGTTCGTAGGTGCTCGTGGGCACCCCGAACATCATCGCAAGAAAGTTTCCCGTGTAGGACAGCCGGTTCTTCGGGTACATGAACGGTTGTCCGTTCGCATACTTGTAGGACCAGGCGGCGATGGTGGGCATCTTGGAGATCAGGCGGTGCGCCGAGATCTTGCGATGCTCGGGGTTATGTACATCGGTGGCGTCGTGGTAGAAGGCGGACAGCGCGCCGACCACGCCGACCATGATCGCCATCGGATGCGCATCATGCCGGAAACCGTCGTAAAACCCCCGGACCGCCTCATGCATCATCGAGTGTTCCTTGATGATGCGCGAGAAATCGTGGAGTTCGTCGGAAGAGGGCAGTTCCCCGTTCAGGAGGAGGTAGCACACCTCGAGATAGGTGCTCTGCTCGGCCAGTTCTTCGATCGGGTACCCGCGGTACAGCAGTTGCCCCTTGTCGCCGTCGATGAAGGTGATCGCGCTGCGGCAACTGGCGGTCGACATGAAGCCTGGATCATAGGTGAAGTAGCCCAGTTCCTTGTACAGCGTGCGGATGTCGATGCATTCCGGCCCGTGACTGCCCGGGTGGACGGGCAGTTCGATGGTTTTGCCGGTGGCGTTGTCGGTGAGCGTTACGGTTTTCGAAGTCATTGAAGCTCCTTGCATGTCCCGGGCACGGGGCTGGCGGGCCTACTCGTTCCAGTCAGTGTAGAGGGTTTTCGTGCACTGCACCATGAACGGTCAGAGGTGCAGGCCGAGCAGGTCGGCCAGTTCCCCGCTGGAGAGCACGTGGCAATAGATCATGTTGAGCACCTCGAGTTCATGGCGGTGCAGTTCGTCGGTTCCGGCCGCGCAGGCGTCCTCCACCAGAAGGACATTGAAACTCTCGTCGGCCAGGCTGCGTACCGTGGACGATATACATTGATCGGTGTAGATGCCGGTGACCACCACGTTGCGCACGCCAAGATTGTGCAGCACCAGGCGCAGATTGGTGCCGGTCAGTGCACTGTCGGTGGTCTTGGTCACCACGATTTCGCCGGGGTCCGGCGCGACCTCGGGCGCAATCTGCGAAGCCTCGGAATCCAGAGGCATCAGCAGGTTGTTCCAGCCAGGCATTTTCTGGCTCAGCGAACGGTCCCGGCCGTCCTCGAGCAGGCAGGAGATCCGGGCGTGCAGCACGTCCATCTCGGCTCCGCGGAAGGCCTGTTGCAGGCCGCGCAGCGTGGGCAGGACCGTAGCGCGCATGCGCTCGTGAAAGGGCGCCCAGCGCGCGCGTTCGGGCGGGGTGGCCGGCAACGCCAGGCCGTAGTTCTGCACGTCGATGCAGAGCAGGGCGGTCTCATGGCGTTCCAGCACCGGATCGTCCGGCTCCGGGGCGTCCGCATAGTAGAACGAACGATAATCGGTCTTCCAGTTCATCGCGACCTCCGGCCGTCGAGCGGGGCCTGGGTGTGTCGGGAAAGACAAGCATGAACCATGCCCGGACGCATGGCCAGAAGTGCCGCAGCGGATTCCGGATGGTCGGCTGAGATGCCCGTGGCCGGGATGGGGAACGTTGCGCCCCAGGTTCCGGGTACCGCAGCATATCCGGGGTCGCTGAATCGGTGCGAAATGCCGGGCGGGCTTCGGTCCCGTTGGGCAGATCCCCGGGCTTCAAGAGGATGGTTGTACGGTTGAATTACATTGCACGTCATTGGCGCGGGGAACTGAGCCTGGCGGTGTCGTTCTGGGTCAACTTCGTGGCCCTGAATCTGCTCCTTCTGGCGGCTCGTCCCATGCTCCAGCAAGAGTTGGTAGCCCTTTCGCTGGATGATGACCCGCGATGGATGGCGCGGTTTGCCCTGCTGAACGTGGTTTTCGTCTACGGCATCATCTATCCGTGGCAGCTTGTCGGCGTATGGCGCGCGGCGCGGCGGTACCGCGTCACCCGGCCCCGTCTCCGGTGGGATCTGGCGAGTCAGGTTGCCGTGGCCTTGAGCCTGTTGATCACGGCGGCCACGGTGGTGCCCTCGGCGCACACCTATCGGGACATTGTCAGTATCGGTTTCGGCCCGGACCGCTATGGCGCGTTCAGCGTACGCCGCACCGGTGACAACGATGCGCTCCTTCATTTCGAGGGGTATCTCGGTTACCAGGCGGCACGTGAGGTGCGCGCGGCCCTCGGCGAGGATCCGCCAGTGCAGGCCATCGTGCTGGACAGTCCCGGTGGCTGGATCGCTTCCGGGCGGGGTCTCGCGCGGGTGATCGAGGAAGCCGATCTGGACACCTATTCGTTCGCGGGCTGTCATTCGGCCTGCGTCACGGCATTCCTGGCCGGACGAAACCGCTACCTCGCGGACGAAGCGCGGCTGGGCTTTCACCAATACGCCGTTCCCTTCGAGGGACTGGACGCCTATTCCAGCATGACGGTCGAACAGTACAGGGACCTCCAGTATTACCGGCGCCAGGGGGTTCGGCCGGAGTTCCTGGCGCGGCTGTTTCAGGCGCCGCATGAAGATGCCTGGTTCCCTACCCAGCGTGAGTTGATCGCCGCGCGGGCGATTTCGGGGGTGGTGCGCTCGGAAGAGGTATTGTTCGGATGGCCTGCCGACGTTTCTGAATGACCACATCGGCGGATCGCGCTCGCGTTCGCCCCGGACCGGACGCGAACGGGCTCAGTCCGCGGCCTTTGATTTGCCCGATCCGGAGTGCTCGGCGCGCAACTCCTTGACCCGATCAAGGCCTTTCAAGCGCTGTGCGTGCACCACATCCAGCTTCGCCTGCACTTCGTGGCGCTCATCCTGGTCAAGATCCCTGTCGAGTTCCTCGCGCAGATGCTTTTCCTTGTCCTTCAGTTTTTTCAGCACCTCGCGAATCGACTTCATTTCCTCGCGCTGGCTGGCTTTGTCCTGACCGAGAAAGTGCCCCAGTTTTTCCAGCAGGGTTCGCGTTTTCATGGCGTGAGGTCTCTGTGGTTCGGCTCGTAGACCGTGCTGCGCGCCGCGTTCGCGATGCGCGCGAGGTCCTGCTCGTCCAGCGCCAGGCGCTCGCCGGCAATACGCTCGGTCTGCTCCGGGGAGATCAGCAGCGCGCGGCTGGCCTCGATGAGGTTCTCGCCCACACCAAAGGCATATCCCGCATCGTTGATGATCGATGTGGCCACGTAGGGTGCCAGGCGACGCGAGCGGATCATCTGGTTGATGCTTTCCATGTTCCTGCGGTGTTCCGTCTGCAACGCAAGCCTAAGCGGATCCAATGACAAACTGGTGACAGCTCCGGGTTCCTCGGTACGGAGGACCTGGATCTCGCGCAGCAGCTTGGCGATCTGGATACGCAGCGCGTCGTACCGCTCCCGGATGGCGGGATCCGGGGACATGCCGTGCCGCGTGAGATTCTTGCGGAGATGCTTCGTGGCTTTTACGGCTTCCACGATGTCGTGGCTGGCCTCCTGCAGCTGATTCAGCTGTTGAGTCCACTCTTCGGTCAGCTCGCGTTGCTGGACTTCGCCGATAAAAGCCACGATCGCACTGTGCAGGCTCTTGATCTTGGTCTCGTACACCTCGTCAAGGTCCAGGGCAATCAGCCGCCGTGTTCCCCGGACCGCTTCGGTGAGCGACTGCCGGGAATCGATGACCGAGCGTCTGAGACCGATCCCGAGGGCAATCAGGCCGTAGGCGTTGTCGTAGAGGTGCCCCACCTCGTTGCGTACGGCCGAGACGGCGGTGGCGGGTGTTTTCAGAGCCTCGGGATACAGGAATCGCGGCTGCTCTGCGGGCTTTCGGGTGAAGGTGATGTGCCGGGTCAGCAGCCGTTCCATCACCCCCACAAAGGGAGCCAGCATGACCACCCCGAGCAGATTGAACAGCGTGTGGAACAGGGCCAGCTTCAGCAGGAAATCATCCTCCGCGATCCCGACCAGGTCGGCCACCCGGTCGACGGTCCAGGCCATTTGCTGAATCAGCAGGATCGCTGCCGCAGCGGTCAAAAGGTTGAAGAGGACATGGGCGGCAGCCAGGCGTCGGCCCCCAACAGCGGCTGTCCAGCCGCCGATCACCGCTGTGATGGTGGTGCCGAGATTCGCGCCGATGGCCAGCGCCAGCGCGTTTTCGTAGCTGACCTGCCCCGTCGCCAATGCCGCGATGATCAGCAGCAGTGTCGCGTGACTGGACTGCATCACGAATGTGGCCGCCATGCCCAGCAGGGTGAACAGCAGAACACCCGTAATTCCCGGAACGGAATAAGCCGCCAGATCGAACCGCGCCTGGAAGGGCTCGAAGCCCTCTTTCATGAAGTGAATGCCGAGGAACAGGAAGGCCAGCCCCAGCAGAAGGTATCCGAGGCCCTTGAGTGTCCGCCCCTGATTGAAGAGCAGGATGACCCCGAACACGAGCATGGGCATGGCATAGGCGGCAATATCGACGCGAAGTCCGAATCCGGCAATCAGCCAGGCCCCCGTGGTGGTCCCCAGGTTGGCACCCATGATGATGCCGATACCGCCCGCCAGCGTGATCATTTCGGCGCTGACGAAGGAGATGGTGAGCAGGGAAATCAGCGTGCTCGACTGCATCACCGTGGTGGTGGCGATCCCGAAGCCGATGGCCTTCCACAACCGGCTGGTGGATCGTCGCAGCGCATTCTCGAGGGGGCCGCCCGTGAAGGTTTTGAATCCTGTTTCCAGCGACCGCATGCCAAACATGAACAGCGCGATCCCGGCCGCGATTTCGCTGAGATCCGGGCTGATCCAGAACGTGTAGCCCAGGAGCAGGAAAATCGCCGCCAGCCAGAGCCTTTGCATGGTTTCAGCCAGCTTCCTGACGTCGCTGCGCGGATCTGTCGGCGGATGTGGCCAGGAACTCCTGGACCTCGGCCCGCGTGCCGGTAAAGAGGATCGGCGCAATGCCCGCGCGGCGCTGTGCGGCGTGCGCGTAGAGCGGGTCGTAGTAGTCGACCAGGAGTGTGCGAATCCACGCCTCATGCGCATCCGTGGATCCCGTTCGCTGTTGTTGCTGCAGTGCGTCCTGCAGTACCTGGCGCAACTGTGCATGCCGTTGGCCGCCCAGGCGGTTGCGGATCCGGTCAAGCGAGTTCAGCAGTTCCTCACCCAAGCGTTCCGGTGCCCGATCCGGTCCGTGGAAGCGGGCATATTCGTCGAGGGGCGACAGAACGTAGTCCTCGAGGGTGACCCGGACCCGGCTCTCCAGGGGCTCGTCGATCACCACGCGCGGTGCGGTGGTCATGCGCTGGAACAGCGCGGGCGGGATCAGCCGGTGTCCGATCAGCTTGCTTTCGTCCTCAAGGATCACGGGCCCTGGAGTCGGAACCGCGTCTCCCGATTGCAGCTGCAGCCAGGCGATGGCGAGGCCGTTTTCGAAATCGATCTGGGTCGGTTGGCCGCCGGGACGCCGACCGAACGCGGAGCCGCGGTGACGGGCAAGCCCCTCGAGATCAATGGCCCGGTCGAGAGACTCAATCACGCGGGTCTTGCCGGAGCCGGTTCGCCCGGAAACAAGGGTCAGGGGCGTCTCGTTGGCAGCCTGTTCCAGGTGGTCGAGGAGATAACGGCGCATCGCCTTGTAGCCACCGCGAACCCGGGGGATGGGATACCCGGCTTCTTCGAGCCAGCGCTGCACCGTCGCCGAACGCATTCCGCCACGGAAGCAGTACACCTGGCCTTCGGGGTGCCGAAGGACCCAGTCGACCCAGCTCTGGATGCGGGTCTCCCGGAGCTGGCCGCTGACCAACTCGTGTCCCAGCGCCACGGCCGTCTGCGGACCCTGTTCCTTATAACAAAGACCCACCGTGTGGCGTTCGGTGTCATCCAGGAGGGGGAGATTGATCGCGCCGGGGAACGCTCCCTGCTGGAACTCGCAGGGGGCGCGCACATCCAATAGCGGTGTGCGCGATCGAAAAATCTCCGCATAATTCTCGTTGATTGCTGGGCTCATGGCGTCTCCGGGATCAAGCTTAACGCGCGATGGCGTTCATGCGCATCGCGAATTCGTCGCCGGATGACCGAAACGCGGTCCCGGAAACAGGAGGACTGCGATGTTCAAGGTTTTGCTGACCATGGTTCTGGCCGCGGCGTTGTCGGGTTGCGCATCCTTGATGGGGCCCGCCGATCCCGCATCGCCGTTTTTCGCGGTTCCCGTGGGGTCGGTGCTGGTCCTGCATGAACCGGTGCAGATTCCCCCCGAGCGCACGCGGGTCTGGTTCCAGGGAGGGCAGGCCACCTACGGTCGCAATTGGTACGAGCCGGCCTGCAACCTGGAGGTCAACCTGCTCGATCGGCAGAACGCGCAGACCGTCGAGCCTGGACGCTTCACGGTTCGCCGGGTGCAGCAGATGATGGAGATGACCGATCTGGCCCCGATGGGACGCCCGGCAACCGCAATGCGTGCCGCCAGCGTCGATGGCGATGGCATGAGTTACCTGTGGCTCGGCTTTCACCTGTGGCTGGAGAATCCGGATCAGCCGAATGTGCTTCGGTTGACGTGCATGGGCGAGTACGCCGCCGCCTGGGAGGTGGTTCCGCCGAGTGTCAACGAGATCCGGGAGGCGCTTGGGGAGGTTGCGAGTCTCGAACTGCCCTGAGCTGGGGTTGCGGCAAGAAACGGGGCGCCGGACGGATCGGCCGGCGCCCCGGGCTTCACTTCAGGCTGACGGCATTCACATGTGCGTCGGTGCCACCGAGACTCATCGTTAGTGGCCAGCTGACGTAATGCCAGCGGGCGGTGGTGCTGTCATCGTGGACCGCGAAGCCCACCGGGTACGTGTTGCCACTCGCCAGTGGCAGATCGTCGGGGTTGCCGCTGTTCAGCTTCCGCTTCAGAACGACTGTCCAGCGCCCGCCCTCGAACGAAGCGGTGGCAGCATTGCCTGCCGCGCTTCCTTCGGGTTGCTGATTCCCGTACTTGTACATGAGATCGCCTTCCTGCCAGGCATGTTCGGGATCGTAGGGGACGCGGTTATCCGCGTTCAGGGTGGGGGCCGCGGGATTCCGGAAATCCGCCTCGGTCAGCGCCATGCGACCGTTGTTCACCGCCGGGTCGAGCATGTGGCGCGGCTGCCCCTTGCCGCCATCCCAGTTGCCAAACCAGGCGTTCTTGCCTGCATCGAAGAGCCGGTATTCGAGTACGTAGTCGTCGCCGCCGAAGTCTACGGGGTTGGAGCGGTTGGCCCGCCATTGCCAGAGATCGAGGAACGCCCCATCGGTCTTCATCTGGTCGATTTCGGCTCGTGTCCGGGTCTCCGCCCAGCCCCCGGTTTCGTCCATGGCGGTACGGGTGGCCGGCAGATACTTGCGGATATCGCTGCGTTTCAGCCCTTCGTCACCCAGTAGCGGATGTGCCTTGACCTCGGCGCTCTTCGGGGCGTTCGCCATGAAACGCATGTCATTGTGGCAGGTGGCCCAGCAGCCCATGTCGTTGAACTCGGGAACGCCCGTGCCGTCGCCTACGAGCATGGAGAACCGGTCCTCGTAGGAGGCCTTGGCCTTGCCTGACGCAACGACTTCCTTGCCGCGGTGGGTGCCGTATTCGACCCATTTGCCATCCGTAAACCGGACGTATTCGTGAAACTGACCGGGTTCACCGGTGGCGGTATCCCAACTCGTGCGGATGTAGAGATGATCGTCATCGTGGGCGGCCTGGACGGTCAGATTCACCAGCCCGCGCTTTCCGGGGATCGGGTGCGGCTCAAGAACCTCGCCGCTTGCGATACGCGCTCCGATCTCGGCTTCATCGCCTTCATGGCAGGACAGACAGTCCCGGCCTTCACCGACGCGGCGCGCGCCATCATGCTCCTCGCTGTGTATCCACTGATAGGATGAGTAACCGGGGAAGAACAGCGGAATTTCCGTTGCGGGAATCGCCGACCAGTCGATCTGATCGACTTCGATGGCCTGCGCCATGCCGCCTGACAACATCAATACACTGAACGCGGTCGGAGCCGCGAGTACTCGAATTTTTTTCATCTGGTGGTCCACCCTTTCTTTTGGAAGTTGCGTCTTGCCGCGAACGTTCTTGATCCAACCGCGTTGAATCGTGGCAAACGGCGGTGCTTGAAACCGCGCCGCTTCGAACCGGGAGTGCGTCGCTCGGAGTTTCCTGCGCTTCGACGAGGAAACCGAGAAGGTATCAAGCAGGATTCATGCCCCAGGCCAGGAGGAAAGCAAGGGCCTGTTTTCCTGAAGAATTACGGTTTTCCTGGAGCGACATGTCGGGGGACGGTGTCATGAAAACAGGACACCTGTAACGAAATCAGGACAACCCCCAGCGCTTCAGTCTTGCGTAGAGGTTCTGGCGGGCAATGCCGCTCACGCGGGCCGCTTCGCTGACATTGCCGCCGGTCGCCTCCAGCAACCGTTCCATGTAATTGCGCTCGAATTGGGCCCGTTCGTCTTCGTAGGGCAATACCCCTCCAGGGTTCCCGTCCAGGCTGGCCTGTTCAACAGAGAGCTGGTCCAGATGGCTGGCGTTGATCGGGCCCCCGGGATGCAGGGCGACCGTGCGTTCGATGGCATGGCGCAGTTGCCGGACGTTGCCCGGCCAGGAAAAACGCTCCATCAGGCTGATGGCATCCGGGGCGAACGGACCGACCTCCTTTTCAAACCGGGTATTGAAGAGGTCGAGGAAGTACAGCGCGAGTACGAGGATGTCTTCACGCCGTTCGCGTAGCGGTGGTATGCGCAGCGCGACCACGTTGATGCGGTAGAAGAGGTCTTCGCGGAAATTCCTGGCCCGGACTTCATCGATGAGGCAACGGTTGCAGGCACAGATCAGCCGGAAGTCACTGGATTGCCTATTCTGTCCGCCCAGGCGATGGAATGTGCGTTCCTGGATGGCTCGAAGCAGGCTGCTCTGCAATTTCGGGCTCATGTCCGCGACTTCGTCAAGGAACAGTGAACCGCCATTGGCCTGTTCCAGCACTCCTGGAGTCGCTCGTAGCGCACCCGTGAACGCCCCCTTCTCGTATCCGAACAGGGTGCTTTCCAGAAGGGATTCCGTCAGCGAGCCGCAATTGACTTCCAGAAACGGCCCCTTGGCCCGGTGGCTGCCGGAATGAATCAGGCGGGCGATCAGCTCCTTACCGGTACCGCTTTCGCCCTCCAGCAAGACGGAGGTATCCAGTGCTGCGATCTGCCGGATCTGTTGGAGCAGCGTCTCGATCGCGGGGGAGCGTCCGATCAGGGTTTCACCCTGTGTCTTGCCTTCGAGCGTTCGATGCAGGGTCGCGATTTCGCGGTAGGCACGATCGAGTTCCAGGGCCTTGTCGATGCCTGCTTCGAGCACATCCAGGTCCGCGAATGGCTTGGTCTGATAGTCGAACAGACCCTCGCGGACGGCACGCACAGCCTCGCGGACGTCGGCATAGCCAGTGATCATGATCGCGATCTGATGGGTGCGCTCGTGGCGCATCTCCTGCAGAAGATCCAGTCCGTTCCCATCGGGAAGCCGCTGGTCCATCAGAATCAGGTTGTAGTCGTTCGCGCGGAACTGTCGCCGCGCCGATGCGGCATCCATCGCGATGTCCAGGCGCTCGGGGCGCTGACGGAACAAGCCCTGGAACAGGCTCACGGTGTAGCGGTCGTCGTCGACCAGAAGGACTTTTGCCGTCACGTTGTCTCGCCCGCGTTGCCTGGGGTAGCCGGTAGCCACAACGCAAGATTTGCGCCACCACCGGGATTGTTTTCGGCATGGATCTCGCCGTCGTGGATCATGGCGACATGATGCACGACGGCAAGGCCCAGTCCCGTCCCGTTGGGCCGGGTCGTGAAAAAGGGTTCAAAGATCCGGTGGCGGGTCTCCGGCGCGAGCCCAGGCCCCTGATCCTTGACCGAAAGGCACCAGCCCGTGGTTCCTTCGGGATTCGCCTGTTCTTCCATTCGGACCTCGATTGCTGCCCCGGGGGGGCTGACTTCGGCCGCGTTGCTGAGGAGATTGAACAACGCGTGGCGGATCAGAACAGCGTCGATGTCGAGGGTCACGGGCCGGTCCGGCAATCGGGCCACGATCTCGGGGTGTGTCCGATCGGTCTGCTCGAACAGCGCGATCGTATCGCGCACCAATGCCGCGACCTCGGTGGGCTGGCGGATGGACCGCGAAAGCCGCGTGAATGCCAGCATACGCTGCACGAAGGCGTGGCAGTCACTGCCTGCCTGTCGGATATCCCGCAGCAGCTGTCGTACACGGACAGGGTCTTCGGCCTCACGCTCAGCGAGTTGGGACATATTGATGACGCCGACCAGGGGGTTGTTGATCTGGTGAGCGATCTCACTGATGGTGCGGCCGACTTCGGAAAGCTTCTCCATCTGCACGATACGCTGGTGGCTGGTGCTCAGGCGGATGAACTCGGTCTCCAGTTCGCGCTGCCGGCGGTAGTCGCGTTCGATCCGTCCGAGGATCGCATAGAGAAGAGCAAACACCATCCCGCCCGCCAGAAGACTGAACAGCGCGACTGTGACGAGCGAGCGGCGCAGTCGCGCCTGCAGGGGCGTCACGTCGCGGACGAGCACAAGACGCCCGATCATCCGCTCACCCGCGTCATGGAAAGGGACGGAAGCGGCGTAGAAGGCTTGTCCGTGATCACTGTGAACCAGCCCGGATTCCGTAGTCGCCAATTTTTGCGCCAGCGACTCGGGGATATCCGGGTTGGTCGTGCTCAGAATCATCGAGCCCGTTTCCCGGTGGTCACCCCGCATGGCCGGGACTTCCTGATTCAGGAACTCGCGTTCGATCACGACCATGATGTCGTGGTCGAACGCCGCATGGATGTGGGTGGCGATGTGATGCAGCTCTTCCCCCAGCTCGAGAAAACCGATCAGTCGGCCGTCCGCGTGCCAGGGCCAGACTGCCCGAATGGTCAGCGTACCGAGGGGGCCGAGTTCGATGCTGTCGGTGCTGAGCCCCGTTTTCTCGGCGCGAAGCATGGTCGGGCGCGTGATCACGTCGCCGTGAAAATCCGGCTCGTGAACGCGCAGGACCACAGTACGTTCGGGATCGACCAGATAGAAATGGGTAACACCGAAGCGCTCCCCCATTTCCTCGAACAGGGGCTCAACGCGCTCCAGCAAGTCGTCGCGCTGCCTGGCTTCAAAGGCGTTTCGCAGGGCCTCGTCCCCGCTGAGCGGGAAGAGCGCGGCATGCAACTTCGCCGCATGGCTGTCGATTTCCATCGTCAGCATGTGTTCGACCGCGCGTTTGCTGGCGGCGAGGTCCTGTCTTTGCGCCTGTGCTTCATACCCGTAGGAGATTGTGAGCAACGCCGCAACCATCAGCGCAAGCACCACCGCGAAGGGAATCAGGATGGGACCCTTGACCCGATCTCCTTGGCGCAAGCGGGGTGTTCGTTTCAATGGGAGAGAAGCACCTGAAGTCAGGGCCAACCAGCCGGCGGTGGCCCGCCGGGGCTGGATCCGAAAACGGAGGGACGGAGTTTTCGCCCGCGAGGGTCAGCGGGCGTCAGCCACGCCCCCGTATTTCCTGGCTGCATCCGCCGGGCTGAGGTGGGCGACACCCTCATGACAGTCGATGCAGGTCATGTCGTTTTCCGCCATGCGGCTGTGCCGTCGCTCGGCTCGTGGAGTCTGGTCGGCGAACGACTCGACATGGTGACAGGTACGGCAGGCCTTGGAGTCGTTGGCGCGCATTTCTGCCCAGACCTTTTCCGCAAGTTCCGCGCGTCGGCCTTCATAGCGTTCGCGAGTGCTGATCGATCCGACAATGAACTCCTTGTAGCCATCGCGGATTCCCGCCTTGGCTTTCACCATCAGCTTGTCCGGGTAGTCACTGGGTATGTGACAATCTGCGCAACCCGCACGAACACCGGCAGGATTCGAGTAGTGCACCGATTCTTTCCACTCGGGGTCGATGAACTCCTGGTGCGAGTGGCATGCGGTCCCGCAGAACGAATCCGTCCCCGTGGCCTCGATCGCGGCGCCGGTACCCAGCATCGCGCCCGCGCCCACACCGAGGGCGATGAAGCCGCCCAAAGGTATGCCGAGAAGCCATTTTCTGCGAGGCCAGGCCCAGATCCCTTTCCTGTTCCTCTCGATCGGGTCTTTGAGCATTCTCGGCACTCTTTGCGCGGTTGCATTCCCAAGCAGTCTAGGCGCAAGGGGTCAGGAATACCATGCAAAGTCTCGGCGAGTCCTCCGGGAGGCGCGCGCCCAGTAGTCTAAAATCATCGGTATACGGATCCAGCGACGCGGATCCACGGGACATCGCCGAGGAGAACGATCATGGGCTCGATTGTCGTAGGAATGGATGGTTCGGACGGGTCGGTAGGTGCGCTGGAATGGGCGGTTGAGGAAGGCCGCTTGCGCGGCAGCGAGGTCTATGCCGTGTACGTGTTGTCGCGACTGTATGTGGACCCCGAGTGGGCCTCCTTGATGACCCCGCCGCTTGACGAGTTGCGCAAGGAGGCCGAACGCCAGCTTGCAGAGGGGGTGGGCCGCGTCACCCTCGGCGACGTGAGTCTGCGGCAGGAGGTGATGGTGGCCGAAGGCCATGGCCCCGCGAAGAGCCTGCTCGAGGCGGCGCAGGGTGCGGATCTGCTCGTGGTGGGCTCCCGTGGCCGGGGAGGGTTCCAGGGGCTGCTGCTGGGTTCGGTGAGTCAGCAGGTGCTGCACCATGCGCCGTGTCCGGTCGTGGTCGTGCCCGAGTCCTGATCGGGGTTCGGGCACGACGCGGGACTAGACCACGCTTGCGGGCGGCGTGGCGAGACGACCGTTTCGATAGTCCTGGACCGCTTGTTCGATTTCGGCGGACGTGTTCATCACGAAGGGGCCATGGTGGCTGATCGGTTCCCCGAGCGGGGTGCCCTTGAACAGCAGCATCGAAGAGGGCTCGACCGCCTCGACGCGGATTCGGTCATGATTGGTCCATACCGCCAGCTGTCCCTGGGTCAGGCCGTTCGCCAGCGTTCCTTCATATACATACACGAGAAGACGTTCCGCCGGCTCCAGCACCAGATCCAGAATGCCACCTGCGCCGAGACGGACGTCCGCCATACCGGCATCTTCGCCCATGCGTGGCAGGGGTCCGGACACCGATCCTGAATCGGGTGTTTCCCAACGGCCCGCGATGGCCTTCAGTTCCATGGTTTCGGCCCGGAGACCGGTCATCTCGCCGGCCCGTACGTCCCGATACCGTGGGGCATCCATCTTGCGTGCAGCGGGAAGGTTGACCCAAACCTGAAAACCGTGCAGGCCGTCCGAGTCCAACAGCGGCATTTCGGAGTGAATGACCCCGCGGGCCGCGCTCATCCACTGCGCTTCGCCGGCATGAACCTCGCCGCGGTTGCCCATCGAGTCCTCGTGGGTGAGCCCCCCATGAATCAGGTAAGTCAGGGTCTCGAACCCTCGGTGCGGATGCGGCGGAAATCCGCCGATGTAGTCTTCGCGGGCGCTGGCCTTCAACTCGTCGAGCATCAGAAACGGGTCGAGGGACCCGGTGAAGTCGGTGATCCGGCGAATTTTTACACCGGCCCCATCCTGGGTGGGCTGTGTGGTGAGAATCCGGTCCGGTTGGGTGGTTTGCATGGCGATCTCCTGTGCCGATTCGTTCTTGCGCCTATGGACAAGAAAAAACGGAGAAAATCGCAAAAACCGTTTCAACGGTCGAATGGAATCAACCGGACCTCCGTGAACCGGATGAAGCCGGCACAGCGCAGGGTGTTACTCGGCGTCGGGAGCCACGTCGGCGTCCGGTCCGGACGACGCATCCAGGCGCGCTTCGATCTCATCGAGATTGCGCCGGATGATCAACGCCTCCTCGGAGTCGGGCTCCAGACCCGCTTCCAGTTTCTGCCAGTAGTCTTGTGCGGTGGCGTAGTCCGAACTCCGATACGCGGCAAGCCCGGCGAGCCAGAGGCCGTTCACATGATTGGGCTCCAGAAGAAGCGCCCGCTCGATGAAGGGCATTGCGCGGGCATTGAGGTCTCCACCATCGAGACTTCCAATGATGTCGGCATAGCTGAGCAGGATGTCGGGATCGTCGCCGCCGCCGTACCGTATGGCCTGGGCATAGGCCGCGGCCGACGCTCGCGGCTCGTCGAGAAACATGAGCGATCGACCGAGCAGGGCCCATCCGTCCGGGTCTTCGGGATTGGCTTCCAGGCGCTCATTGAGCGCCTGAACGGCGGCTTGCATGGCGTCGGCCGCCAGCGCATCCGTTTGCTGCTGGGGAGCACGGGCCTGGGGATCGATTCCAACGGCTCCAGCACCGTATTGCTGGTAGATCAGGATCGCAAGAACCGGGAGTGCAACCAGAGTTGCGATTCCGGTGGGCCACTTCCAGGACCCCTTGCGCGCACGCTGTTCACCCCCACCGGATTCGCTCATCTCCAGCAGGTTGCGCTGCAGGTCCAGTCGCGCGGTGTTGAACTGTTCCTCCGAGATGGCTCCGGATTCGCGGTCGGCTTCAAGGTCCGCCAACTGGGCCCGATAGACGGCCACGCGGGCTCCCTGACTTTCAGCAGGCGCGGGGTCCTGCACTGGAACACGCGCGCGGAACATGGGAAGAAGGAGAAACAGCAACGCGAGGGCCGTCAATGCGGCCACCAGTGTCCAGAACAGCGTCATGAAGAACCTTTTTCGTCGTCATCGAGCAAACGGCGCAGACGCTGCTGTTCCTCGACGGAGAGGGGGTCTGTGGTCACCTGGCTTCGACGTCGCCACAGGATCAAGCCCAACAGCGTGAGTCCGATGATCATCAAGGCGCCGGGACCATACCACAGCAGGTAGGTGGTGGCATTTTTCGGTGGGCGGAACAGCACGAAGTCGCCGTAGCGGGCCACCATGTATTCCACGACTTCGTCGGTCTGCGCGCCGTCCTTGATCATTACGGAGATCTGCCGGCGCAGGTCAGCGGCCAGAGGTGCGTTGGATTCGATCAGGTTCTGGTTCTGGCAGACCGTGCAGCGGAGTTCACGCACCAGCTGTTGATAGCTGGCTTCCTGTTCCTCGGTGGCGAACACCATGGGTTCCGAGGGCGGAGCCGTGGGGCCGGACTGGGCGAGAACCGGCCCGGTCAGGAAAAGGGCAGCCCAACCCACGATACACGTGGCAAGGATCCGGTTCCGGCTCATGATTCCATTTCCAGTTGCCGGTACAGCGGCAGAATCTTCTGTTCGATGATGTCCGGCGTGATCATGCCAATGTGCTTGAAGCGGATCATGCCGTGCCGATCCATGAGGAAGGTTTCCGGGGTGGCGTACACCCCCCAGTCAATGCCCACCATTCCACTTTCATCGAAACCGATCGCATCGTAGGGGTCCCCGAATCGGGCGAGGAATCGCAGCGCGTCCGAGCGTGTGTCCTTGTAGTTGAGCCCATAGACGGGCACGCCGGAACGACGGAGTTCCGCCAGCATGGGGTGCTCCTGTCGGCAGGTGACACACCAGGAGGCCCAGACGTTGAACAGGGCCGGTTTCCCCAGCATCTCCGCGCTGGTGAACCGGGTTTCGGGGTCCCGCAACTCCGGCAGATCGAAGGACGGAGCTTCACGGCCGATCAGCGGCGAGGGGAGGGCGCGCGGATCCAGGCTCAGGCCAACCCAGAGCAATCCCACGAGCGCAAAGAATGCGACCAGTGGCAGCACGAAGCGGAGTTTCATGTCGGATCGATCTCCGTGAAAATGAATCAGGGCCGTCGGGACCGCAGGCGAAACCGGCGGGCGTCGGCGGCCGCGTTGGGCGGCGCCTGCACCCGCTCGGTTCCATCCTCTCCGGTCAGCCCGTGACGGTTGCTGGATCTTGGTCCGCGCGGTCGACGGGGAGTTCCTCTTCCCGGCGGACACGCACACGGTACCGACGGTCGGATGCGGAGAGGAAGCCGCCCAGGCCCATCAGGATGACGCCGGCCCAGACCCAGTTCATGTAGGGCTTGTAATACACTCGCATCACCCATGCATTTCCGGGGAGTTCCTCGCCCATGTTGACGTACAGATCACGGAAGATGCCCCGATGCAGTGACGTCTGAGCCATCGGCTGCTCCTGGCTGAAGTACTGCCGCATCTGCGGGGTCAGGGTGGTCATGCGCTCACCGTTTTTGTACACCACCACGGTGGCCTGGTCAGCCGTGAAGTTCGGTCCCTGGACTTCCTCGAGAGCCTCCAGACGGAATCCGTACCCGCCAACCTCCACGGTTTCCCCGACGACCATCCGCACGTCCCGCTCGTCGTCGTAGCCAAGCACGAACGTGATACCGACCACGACGAGTGCGACACCGAGATGCGCCGACTGCATGCCGACGTAGCTGCGGCCCAGCCGTCGTACCCGGGTGCCGATGGACTGCTGGCTCTCAGGCCGCGGGCGGATACGCTCGACCAGGTCTTTCAACGCCGAGCCGGCGATCCACAGGCCCAGGAACGCCCCGATCCCGGCCATGAACGACCAGGTTCCGACGAACAGCGGCCAGATCATTCCGAACACGAAACTCGCGGCGAAGATCCAGCGCAGTCTCCACAGCTGTTCAGTCGGACTGTCCTGCTTCCAGCGCAGGCGGGGACCGAAGCCGAGCAGCAGCAGAAGGGGGAGCATCAGCGGCAGGAAAACGGCTTCGAAATAGGGCGGGCCCACGGATATCTTGCCCAGTCCGAAGGCGTCCAGGAACAGCGGATAGAGCGTCCCCAGCAGTACCGCTGCGCCCGAGACCGCGAGCAGAACATTATTGGTGAGGAGCGCCGACTCACGCGAGACCAGGCCGAAGCTGCCGCCCAGGCCCACTTTCCCGGCACGCCAGGCAAACAGTGTCAGCGACGAGGCCACCACGATACCCATGAAGGCCAGCAGGTACACCCCGCGCTCGGGATCGACCGCGAAGGCGTGTACGGACGTCAGGACACCCGAGCGGACCAGGAAGGCGGCCAGCAGCACCAGAGAGAAGGTCAGGATGGCGAGCATCACCGTCCAGTTCTTGAAACTGCCGCGCTTCTCGGTCACGGCCAGGGAGTGCAGCAGTGCGGTGCCCATCAACCAGGGCATGAATGAGGCGTTCTCCACCGGATCCCAGAACCACCAGCCGCCCCAACCGAGTACATAATAGGCCCACCAGCTGCCGAGGCCGATGCCGACGGTCAGGAACGCCCAGGCGACCGCGGTCCAGGGTCGCGACCAGCGTGCCCAGGCGGCGTCCAGTCGTCCGCCGATCAGCGCCGCAATCGCAAACGCAAACGCGACCGAGAAGCCGACGTAGCCCATGTACAGCATCGGCGGGTGAATGATCAGCCCCGGATCCTGCAGCATCGGGTTGAGATCGCGCCCTTCCATCGCGGCTGGAAGCAGGCGCTCGAAGGGGCTTGAGGTGAACACGGTGAAGCCGATGAATCCGATGGCGATCAGGCCCATCACGCCCAGGACCCGCGCCAGGACCTCGCGCGGGAGACTCCGGCTGAAGGTGGCTACCGCAGCACTCCAGAAGCCGAGAATCAGCACCCACAGGAGGAGGGAACCCTCGTGTCCGCCCCAGACACCCGAGAACTTGTACTGGATCGGGAGCAGGGAATTCGAGTGGTTCGCCACGTATGCGATCGAGAAGTCGTCGGTGACGAAGGCGTAGGTGAGCATCGCGTAGGCGATACCGAGAAAGAGGAGTTGACCGTAGGCTGCGCTGCGCCCGACGGCCATCAGGGCCACGTCCCCACGCGCCGCGCCGACGAGTGGCAGCGTGCCCTGTGCGACCGCAAGCAGCAGCGCCAGGATCAGCGCAAAGAGTCCGATTTCGGCAATCATGCTCAGTACCCCTCAGGATGCGCGACGGTACGGGCACCCTCACGCTGGGCCCGCTTGATGGCCTCGGCGGCTTCGGGCGGCATGTAGGTCTCGTCATGCCGTGCCATCACCTGGTTGGCCTTGAACACGCCACCGTCCTGCAGGCTGCCGACGGCGACCACGCCCTGACCTTCGCGGAAGAGGTTGGGCAGAATTCCGTGATAAACGACCGGAACAGCCACTGCGGTGTCGGTCACCCGGAAGTGCACAGTGACACCGTCCTCGCCGCGGTAGACGCTGCCATCCTCCACGAGACCGCCGATGCGGAAAGTCCGCTCCATCGGCACGATCTCGGCGGCGATGTCCGAAGGTGTGTAGAAGAACACGAGGTTGTCCCGAAAGGCATTCAGGACGAGCCCGGTGACCACGGCCAAGCCAGCGAGTCCACCGGCCACCAGCAGCAACCGTTTCTGTCGTTTTTTCATCGTTTCTCCTCCTGCGCCCTGAGACGGGCCATGCGCCTGATCCAGTTCATCAGGCTGCGCCGCCGATACCGCAACTGCATCATCTCGACCACCAGCAGACCGGCCATCACCAGATACGAACCCCAAACATAGGGCGCATAACCGCCCATTGCCAGAAATTCCATCATCCTCTTTCGCCCTCCAGGCGTTCCCGGACCCAGTGCGCGGTGCGCTCCCGTTCCAGAAGTTCGACGCGAGCCCGCGCCAGGACCACCGCGATGGAGTACATCCAGGCGGCCAGGACCATGATCATCAGCGTGACGAACATGATCATCGCCATCGTCGGCGCTTCAGTTACCGTTATCGACGCGCCCTGATGCAAAGTGTTCCACCAGTGCACCGAAAAATAGATGATCGGAACGTTCACCACGCCCACCATCGCCAGCACCGCACTCGCATTCGAAGCCCGCTGGCGGTCGTCGATCGCGGCGTGCAGCGCCATGTAGCCGAGGTAGAGGAAGAGCAGCAGCAGCATGGACGTGAGACGCGCGTCCCAGACCCAGAAAACCCCCCAGGTCGGACGACCCCACAGTGCCCCGGTCCACAGCGCCAGGAAGGTGAACAGCGCTCCGGTCGGAGCGATGGACTTGGCCATGATCTCCGCAATCTTGATGCGCCAGATCAGTCCGATCGCGGCGTAGACGGCCATCAGGACGTAAAGGAACATCCCCATCCACGCGGTGGGGACGTGGATGTAGATGATGCGGTAGCTGTCGCCCTGCTGGTAATCCGAAGGCGCGACGACCAGGCCCATGTACAGACCGACCCCGAAGAGCGCGACGGTCAGGGCGGCAAACCATGGGATCAGACGACCGGCCAGATCGTAGAAATTGGCCGGAGCCGTGAAACGGAACCACTGAATACCCCTCTCCGACACCTCGCGTCCTCCGTCAGTCGAGCATGATCCGCACGGCCGCGGCGGTGGCCCACGGCGTTGCGAACAGTGCAAATACCATCATCGCGCCCAGCAGCGAAAGGTGCGCCTGGGCGCTGGCCCCGTGCATGACTGCATCCACCGCACCCGCACCGAGGATCAGCGGCGGAGCGTAAAGCGGAAGGATCAGCAGGGCAATCAACACGCCGCCCCCGCGCAGACCGAGTGTAAGTGCCGCACCGATTGCGCCGATCAGGCTCAGAATCGGGGTCCCCAGCAACAACGCCGCCATCAGTATCAGGATTTCGTCGGGGCGCAGGTTCAGCTGTACGGCCAGCAGCGGTGAGATCAACACCAGGGGTAGGCCGGTAATCAGCCAGTGCGCGAAGATCTTGGTCAGCACCAACAGCCCGAGGGGTTCGGGTACCAGGAGCATCTGCTCCAGCGTGCCGTCGCGGTAGTCGTCGGAAAACAGGCGTTCGAGCGAGAGCATCACGGCCAGCAGGGCCGCCACCCACAACACGCCCGGCGCAAGGCTGCGCAGGAATTCCGGGTCGGGACCGATGCCCAGTGGGAACAGCGCCACCACGACAACGAAGAAGCCCACCACGGTCAGCGCGTCCTGCGGACGGCGCAGGGCGAGGGTCAGGTCGCGGCGAAGGAGGGCGAGGAGCGGGCGGAACATCAACTCACCCGAGCTGCAGTTTGTGGCAGTCACCGTCGATGTCGACGGCCTGGTGGGTGGTGATCACGATCATGCCCTTCCGTTCCAGGTGCGCCTCGATCGCGCTGCGCAGCACGTCGATCACCTGGACGTCCAGTGCCGCATAGGGTTCATCCAGTATGAGCAGGGCTCTTGGCTGAAGCAGCAGGCGGGCAAGAGCGACGCGTCGTTTCTGCCCCTGCGAAAGATAACGTACCGGAAGATCCTCGTAGCCCGCGAGACCCAGACTGGCCAGCATCGCGAGCACGGCCTCCCGATCCGGCCGGCCGCCACCCAGCCCGCCGGCAATCAGGATGTTTTCCTCGGCAGTCAGGTCTTCCTTGAGCGCGTTCTGGTGCCCAAGGTAGCCCAGGCAGGAACCGGTGCCGCCGTCGACGGACTGAATCGGTTCGTCCCCCCAGTACACCTGTCCGGCAACCGGGCGTGAGAGGCCACTCAGGATACGGAGCAGGCTGGTCTTGCCGCAGCCGTTGCGCCCCGAGACCTGCAGCAGTTGCCCCGGTGAAAGTGTGAAGTCGATATCGTCGAACAGACGTCGGTCGCCACGCTCGGCGGCCAGGGCTACGGCCCTGAATTCCCTGTCGGCCAATCCGGAAGATTCTGCAGTCACGTTCGGTGTGGGCCCTGAGTCGTTGATCGCGGAGCGCCGGCATTGTGCACGATCGAGACGGCCGGGTGTACCCGACGCCGCGAAGCTGGGCGTGGGAATAGCCGGGGCCTCTCACGCACCCATCCGTAATGGACCCTTGTCCGCCGGGTTGGTTCGCCGCAAGGGCTTGCATGAAGAACGGGGGACCCGATCGGGCCCCCCGTTGGTGGCTACTTCGCCATGGGTAGGTCGGTCGCTCTAGAGGCGTGCCTCGTAGAAGGCCATCCGACGCGGCTGCAGGAGTTCTTCATCGTCCGTCAGCTCCATGATGCGCGGCTTCATGCCCTCGAACACGAGGTTGTAGAGCAGCTCGGCGCGGACCACGGCAGGCTGCGCCGGGATCTCGTAGGTCAACACCCGACGCTCGTGTGGCTCCAGGCGGCTGTCGATGCCAACCTGGGTCGCGGTTGGTGGCATGGCCGGCTTACCCTCGTCGTCAGCCAGCTGGTAGAACAGATAGGATCTCGGATCCTCCTTTTGGGCATGCTTTTCGAAGTTGGTCCACAACACGTTGCCGTCGGCATCCAGCGCGGTCACTTTGACCTGAACGTTCCGGAACGGGGCTCCGGTGGGCATCTTGTGCGGCAACTGGTTTTCCATCACGACGTGCGCCATCACGCCTTCGCCATTCGATTCGACGTCAACGAACATCTTCACCGCGCGGTTCAGCATCGCCACGGAATGTCCGCCACCCATGCTGTGGTTGGCCATGCCATTCGCGATTGGCATGTGGCAGGACTGGCAGGTCACCTGCGAGCCGCTGGCTTCGATCTCGTCGCCGGTGGCACACAGGGGCACACCCTGGGGGTTGGGCCGCAGGTGGTGGCAGCCTAGGCAGAGCTCGGAGCTGCGCAGCATCCGCGGATTACCCTGCAGCGGCAACGAGGCGGGGATCACGACGCCGAAGGTGTCGAGTTCGCCGGTGGGCAGGTGTGGATTACCCTGTTGCTCGGCCCGCGTCTTGTCGAACGGGAATCCCGTCGCTCCCTGAAGGGTGTCGGAGGAGGTCTCGTAGGCAAGAATGCCGAGCCGCAGACCACCTTCCGCACGGCGTACGCCCTTGTATCCGGAAATCTGGTGACACGCGACGCAGTTCACGCCCTCGGCATAGGCATCCTTCGCGTCGAGCTTGGTGACCTGATCCTTGGCGGCATTCGGTGCGTGACAATTGAGACAGACGGGGAATCGCTGGGATCGGTTGTGAACTTCCCCCTCAGCGCGCGGGTCGCCTACCTCCTGCCGGTACATCAGCTCGTGGATCGGGTCGCGAAGCGCCGTACTTTGTGCATGCATCGATCCCGACCACTGCGCGAAGATGTCTTCGTGGCAGCTCTTGCACACGCTGGCGGAGACGTGGTGGAGCGGGCCATCGATCCGGAACTCGTCGGCCACCGCTTCAAACTGCGAATAGTAGGCCGCCATGTGAGCGAACTGCTCATCGGTCAGGCTGCCGCTGAGGGCGCCCATGGTGGCACTCTGCCGGGTGCCGGCACGAAACGCCTGCATGGTCTTGACGAAGTACTCCTCGGATATACCTGCAAGGGGCGGGTTGGCCTGCATGCCTTCGCCCTGTGGCCCATGACAGGCGGCACAATAGGTGTTCGCGAGTTCCTCGCCCTTCACGGCATCCCCCGCCCAGGCCTGGGAAACGGCTCCCCAGGCACACAACAGGCCTGCCGCCAGGATCAGCGTACCCTTCCTCATCGTTCTCTCCTTAATCTATCTTATTGTATTGGAACGGATTAAGCGCCAGTTCATGGCGTGGCCAAGGCCACCCATGAGCCAACGGTCATACCAAAAGGAACGGGACGATCCCGATGCACTGGATGTCCCGTCCGTCCACGACCCCGATGCCCCTTCTCTTCCTGGTCCTGTGGTGAGATCCCCTGGGGCCGCCCATACTGCTCCTTGAAAACTCTTTATAGCCTGCCGTGGACCGTTTTTCCCGGTTCAGTGGAACAGAGCGTCAAAAAATTGATTTGCCGCACAAGGTCGGGCAACGAAAACGGGTCCGATGGCGAAAAGGTGAATTGCAATGCGGTGCAAGGGCACGTAGAAAACGGCGGACAGCCCGATGGCGCGCGCGGCGTGGGTCATGAACGGAGGCATTGAAATGGCAGGAAAAGCGAAGACGGGATCGACGATTCCCCGATGGGGCAAGCTGCTGATCACCCTTGCAGTGATCGTGGCCGCGGGGGCATTGATCTTCACCCAATTGCCACGGGGCGCGTTCTCCACCGATCTTTCCCGAATCGGACAGGGTACGCCGGCTCTGGTTGTGGCCCGTGACATCAACTTCCTGGCGGGTGCGGAGGTGATGGATCTCCTGAACACCCTGCGTCCGGAATATGCGGATCGTCTGGAGTTTCTCGCGGCGCATCTTGGTCGTCCGGAGGGGCAGGCCTTTGCGCGTCGTCATGGAATGCGCGACGGAACCGTGGTGGTGTTTGCGGCAGATGGGACTCGATTGGCCGCCCTCAATGCCCCGCGCACGCAGGCCGAAGTTCGTAAGGCGTTGCGCGACCTCAACATCCCCTGACCGAATTCGGCGACCCAAGGACCTATCCTGATGGTGCAAGCCCAAGACCTTGAAGCCTTCGAGCGGGCGTTGAAAGCGTTCATCCCCGCGTCGCGCCTGATCTCCGATCCGCTGCGAACCCTGACCTACGGCACGGATGCCAGTCTGTACCGCTTGACGCCAAAGCTGGTGGTGCGGGTGGACAACGAAGCCGAAATGCTGCGCATTCTGCCGCTGGCAAGGCAGCACCGGGTTCCGGTCACCTTTCGTGCCGCGGGCACCAGCCTTTCCGGACAGGCGATCACCGACTCGGTCCTGCTCGTAATCGGCGAGGCCTGGCGAAGCTGGCGGATCGCCCGGGATGCATCCCGAATCAGCCTGCAGCCGTCCGTGATCGGCGGGCACGCCAATCGCCTGCTGGCGCCACACGGACGAAAAATCGGGCCGGATCCCGCGTCGCTGAATGCCTGTCATGTGGGTGGAATCGCAGCGAACAACGCCAGTGGCATGTGTTGCGGAACGGCGCAGAACAGTTACCGCACGCTGGACAGCATGCGGGTGGTCCTTGCCGACGGGACGTTGCTGGACACCGGGGATCCCGAGAGCCGCGCCGCGTTCATGCAGAGTCACGCGACGTTGATCGAAAGCCTGAATCGGCTCGGTGAACGCACCCGCGCGGATGTCGCCCTTGCCGAGCGGATCCGGGAAAAATTCCGGATCAAGAATACCTGTGGGTACAGCCTCAATGCGTTGGTGGATTTCGAGGATCCCATCGACATCCTGCAGCACCTGATGATCGGGTCCGAGGGAACGCTCGGGTTCATCGCGGAGATTACCTACCAGACGGTCGAGGACCCGAAGCACAAGGCAACCGCGCTGGTGCTGTTTCCCGACATCCGAACGGCCTGCGAAGCCATCGGGATCGTGAAGCCCTTGCCCGTCGCGGCAGCGGAACTGATGGACCGCGCTTCGTTGCATTCGGTAGAGGACAAACCGGGTGTTCCCGCGGAACTCAAGTCGCTGGGCCCCGACGCGGCGGCGTTGTTGATCGAGACGCGGGCTGGCGAACCTGGCCTGCTCGCCGAGCAGGTCGCGCAGATCCAGGACGCGCTGGCGAGCGTGGAAACGCTGCAGCCGACCCGCTTCACGATGGACCGCGCGGAGTGTGACCGGCTCTGGGCGATCCGCTCGGGTCTTTTCCCCTCCGTCGGGTCGATGCGCAAGACCGGCACCACGGTGATCATCGAAGACGTGGCGGTGGCCGTGCCGAGGCTCGGCGCGCTGACGCTCGATCTGCAGGAACTGTTTCGCAAGCATGGCTACGAAGGATCGATCATCTTCGGGCACGCGCTGGAGGGAAACCTGCATTTCGTGCTCACCCCGGACCTCGGACATTCGGAAACGCTGGAGCGTTACCGGGCTTTCATGGACGATCTGAGCCACATGGTCGTGGAGCGCCACGACGGGTCCCTGAAGGCGGAACACGGTACCGGGCGCAACATGGCGCCGTTCGTGGAACTGGAGTGGGGCACGCAGGCCTACGGTCTGATGCGTGAGATCAAGCAGTTGTTCGATCCGGACAACCTGCTCAACCCCGGTGTACTGCTGAACGACGACCCCGACGTGCATACGCGCAACCTCAAGCCCATGCCCGCCGTCGACGCCCTGATCGACAAATGCATCGAATGCGGATTCTGCGAGCCGACCTGTCCTTCCCAATCGCTCACGCTGACGCCGCGCCAGCGCATTACCGCGCTGCGCGAGATGGAGCGTCTCGAGGTCTCGGGAGAGGAGGGCGCCCGCCTGGCGCGCATGCGCAAGCTCTACCGGTACCAGGGTCTCGATACCTGCGCCGTGGACAGCCTGTGCGCGCTGGCCTGCCCGGTCGGGATCGATACCGGAAAGATGGTCAAGAAGCTTCGCGGAAAGGGCTGGGGTCCGTTCGCACACCGGGTTTCGGGCTGGGTCGCGCGCGGCTTTGCGCCCATTACCGTGGCGACCCGCTGGTCACTGGGCTCCGCACACCTGCTGCACAGCGTTCTGGGGACGCGCGTGATGTCCGGGTTCACGGGAGGCATGCGACGGCTTTCGGCCGGCCGCATCCCGCTCTGGAACCCGTATATGCCGCGCGCGGCGCGCAAGGGCCAGGGACATGGCCCCGCACCGGCGGGCGCCCCCAGAGTGGTGTATTTCCCAAGCTGTGCGAGCCGCACCATGGGCCCCGCGCGTGGCGATACCGAGACGGATTCGCTGTTTGCGAAGACGGAGTCGCTGCTGCGCAAGGCGGGATACGAGGTGGTGTACCCCGAATCCAGCGCCGCGCTCTGTTGCGGGCAACCCTTCGAGAGCAAGGGCTTCAACGCCGACGCCGAGTTCAAGATGCGGCAACTGGAAGCGTCGCTGCGCGTTGCCAGTCGGGATGGGCAGGATCCCATCGTCTTCGATACCAGCCCCTGCGCGTTCCGCGCCCGGCGGGACATCGGCTCCGGTCTGAAGGTGTACGACATCGCCGATTTTCTGCACGACTTCGTGATCGATCGGCTGCAGATCTCGAGGATCGACGAGGTCGTGGCCCTGCACCCGACCTGCAGCTCGATCAAGATGGGCCTGCAACCCAAGCTGAAGGCGATCGCCGAGGCCTGCGCAGAGCAGGTCGTGGTACCGGCGCAGGTGCATTGTTGCGGCTGGTCGGGTGATCGCGGTTTCACCTATCCGGAACTGAACGCGAATGCCCTGCGCAACCTGAAAGAGGAAATCCCCGACACATGTACCTCCGGGTATTCGACCAGCCGGACCTGCGAGATCGGACTGTCCCTGCACAGCGGGCGGCATTACCGTTCGATCGTCTATCTGCTCGACCGCTGCTCCGAACCCCGGGCCGATCTTCCCCGCTGAGGGTGTCGCCGCCCGCAGTTACCGCCACACGCGGCGCTTGATCGCCTTGCCCGCGCCCATGGTCTGCTGCAGGAGTTTCCGCCAGTCATGGCGGCCGGCCTGGAGGTGCAGGCGTTGGGCGCGGCAGCGCCGCGCGTGAGCGTAGTGGGTTCCCAACCGGATCCAGAGCAGATCGATGGCATCGGTCGGTCCGCCCGGTTCGAGGCAGGCCGGCACTACGTCCTGCTCGGGCAGGTCGAGCGCGATCGCGACGCGGCTCAGGACGTTCCGAGGGTATTCGGGACCGAGTCGATCGATCCTGCTGAGCACCACGATGATCGGAATCGGACTGCGCCGGGGATCGGAGGCGAATCGGGCCCTCAAAGCGTCGAGGGCGTCACGGTCCAGCGCGTGAGTCCGGGCATCCGCCGCTACGACCCAGACCAGCAGGTCGCTCTCCCAGGCGCGCTGAACCAGGCGCGGGATGTCCTCGAGCGAGCGCAGTCCCGGCGTGTCGACCAGGATGTCTCCGGGAAAATCGTCGCGTTGCAGGCGATAAGCGCTGGCATGGGTGGTCAGGGGCGCTTCGGCGACCGCTGCAACCGGTTCTTCGAGCAAGGTGTTCACCAGGCTCGATTTGCCGGCGTTGACCTGACCCGCGACGAGGATGCGGAGTGGACCCGGCAGCGGCCTCTCGCTGACCGAGGTTCCCGGTCCTTCGGTGGCGGCGAGGGCGTGCAGTCGATCCAGGTCCACCCGCAGCCGGCCGGAGTAGAGTTCGATGGCGGCCCGTCCCACTTCCTCCACCCAGATCCGCGCCCCTTCGCTGCGCAGGTAATCCCCGGCCTCGTTCATCGCGGCGCCGACGAGTTGCTGGCGAGCTTCGGCAAGCAGCGCGGAAACGGGGTTGGCGAGGCGCGTCACACGCCATGCGTTGTGCAGATGGCGGAACACCCGCAAGCCCGTCGTGGCGACCGGCTTGTACTCCCAGGCCCGCAACAGGTGTCCCGCTTCGATCAGGTGCGCGCCGGGCACGTGTTCCATCAGTACGAGCCGAAGCCGGATGCTGACCCGCTCGGTCAGCATCAGGATTTCCGGGATCGTGAAGCTCCAGATGGGATCGCGGTCCTCAGGATGGTAGTGACGGGCGACCTGTTCGATGGTCACGCGCGCCTGGGCCAGCAGTCGGTCGCGGTCGGTCACGATGTTCCGGTCGGCCGCACGCGCGAGCGCCTTGACCTCGTTCCATGCCGCGAGATCGCGCGGCGAGCTGTCGGAGACCGGCTCGGACGCGGTCGCCGCGGGATCGTACCCGACATCGCCCTCACGGTTGCGCTGCCGCAAACGCCACCACACGGCCGGCAGGTAACCGGCCAGCGTCACCGCAACGGCGACCAGCAGCCACCAGAGCAGCCAGCCCTCCTGCCACAGCCAGAGTAGGCCGAGCGGCAGGAGGATCAGCACGGGGAGCGTGAACAGGAACAGGCTGATCAGGAGGGTCCAGCCGCGGCGCAGCAGGCTCAGCCGAAACCGCAGACCCCGATCTCTCTGCGGCGAGGGGTCAGACGGCATGCCGGGCCTCAGCATCGTCCCGTCGCGCAGGGATCAGCGCAGACGACGTCGCCGGATCCGCAGCGTCGGATCTTTGCGCGGGCTGTCATCGTCAGGGGCGTTCATTCCGGGACCATGCGGATATAGCCTGTGGGACATTCATGGGCGCAGATGCCGCAGCCCTTGCAGTAGTTGTAGTCGAACACATAGTGGCTGCCGTCCGCCGCGACGTCGCGGGTCTTCAGGACCGACTGGTCGGGACACAGGGTCCAGCAGTTGTCGCAGGCCAGGCAGTCGCCGCAGGAGAGGCACCGGTGCGCCTCGTTGCGCACGCCGCTGCCGTCGAGGCCGCCCTCGATCTCCTCGAGACCGCGGCGCTGATCCGGGGGCAGTACCGGCTCGCGGGCAGCGGGCAGCGATTCGAAATAATGCAGGTTCAGGTCGCCGTAGGGGATCGGTTCCAGTGTGGCCTGCGGCTCGAGCGGTCTGCCGGAGAGCCGGCGGGCGATCCCGAGCGCTGCGCGGCGGCCGTCGCCAACGGCCTCGCTCACGGTGCCGTGGTCGGAGCGGGCATCGCCGCCGCTGAAGATGCCGGTGTGGTCGGCGACCTCGCCCCACCAAGGTTCCACCATGATCTGGCCACGCACCACCAGGCCGTTGAATCCCTCGGGATCGACGTCCTGGCCGATCGCCGGAATCACATGATCGACGTGCAGTACCGTCTCGGTCCCTTCGAAGGCCACGCGCCGGAGGCGGCCATCCGGACCCGCCAGTTTCTTCATGTGCACGAGTTCCATCCCCACCACGCGCTCACCGCGCAGGATGAGGCGCCGGACGCCACGGTGTTCGTGGATGATCACGCCTTCCTCGATGGCCTGCGAGACTTCGCGGTACGTTGCGCGCATCGCATCGTCGGCGGGTACGTCGGGTGCCGGCACCCGCTGGTGACTGATCAGGTGTACGTTTTCCACCCCCTGACGGCGCAGCACCCGCGCGAGGTCCACGGCGGTGTTGCCGCCACCGACGATGGCGACCGAGCGGGGCTGGTCGGGCAGCGTGCCTTCGGAAACCCAGGCCTCCAGAAGCTGCAGGCCGGTATGCAGATCGCCGGGAACGGCGAAATCGGCACTCCATTCGCGGCCCTTGCGCCGGCCGGGGCCGAGGAACAGGGCCTGGTGTTCCGCCTGGAGTTCCTGCAGCGAGATATCCCGCCCCAGCTTGGTCTGGGGCCGGAAGTGAATGCCGGGCAGGGCAAGAAGACGCTCGAGTTCCTGGTCCAAAGTCTCGGTCGGGAGACGATACCGCGGAATGGCGGTGCGCATGGTTCCGCCGGCCACCGGCATGGCCTCGACGAGGGTGACTCGATAGCCGGCGCGGACGAGATGATACGCCGCCGACAAACCGGCGGGTCCCGCACCGACCACGGCGACGGGCGGTGCATCGCGGCCGGGATCGGCGACCGGATAGGCCCAGCCTTCCTGCATGGCGCGATCGCCAAGAAAACGCTCGACCCCGTGAATCGTGATGGCCTCGTCATAGTCCTTGCGGTTGCATGCGGACTCGCAGGGGTGGTGGCAGACGCGGCCGGTGATCGCGGGCAGGGGGTTGGCGGAGACCAGTGTTTCCCAGGCACCGCGCAGGTTGCCCATCTCGACCTGGGCGAGGTAGGCCTGGGCATCCTCGCCCGCGGGGCAGGCAGCGTGGCAGGGAGCCGCCCGGCGCTGGTGGATGGGCTTTTCGACACGCCAGGTGCCGGTCTTGAAATCGAGCGAGGTACCGGGTCGGGCAAAGGCGCCGGGAGGGATCAGGGTCATGTTCGACTCGCTTGCATCGGTGGACGGGGCGTTGGTAGGCGGATGCGGGGGAACGGCCCGGTTCAGGCCCAGCGGTCGCCACCACGGTGGACGGTGTCCGCGCCCTCGGTGTCATAACTTTCGGCCCGCACGCCGCGCAGTTCGTACCGCTCGATGTTGCGGTCGGCAATGGCCTGCAGGTGTTCCAGCTCCTTGCGCGCGCGAAAGTCGTCGGCGAACAGGTGACGGAAGCGGTTCTGCAGCTTCAGGTAGTCCGATACCGGGCGCGGATTGCGTATGGGCAGCGTGCCGATCAGCTCCCCCCGTTCCATCTCGATGATCGGGAAGAGCCCTGTCTGAACCGCGAGGCGGGCCACTTCGATGGTCTTGGCGCCGTCGTGCCCCCAGCCCAGCGGGCAGGGCGAATGGATCTGGAGGAAGCTGGCGCCCTCGGTGTCCATGGCCCGGCGGACTTTCTTGCGCAGGTCCGAAGGGAAGGCCACCGAAGCCGTGGCGGCGTAGGGAATGTGGTGGGCGGCGATGATGGACAGGATGTCCTTTTTCATGTGGCGTTTGCCCATGCGCTCCCGGCCGGGCGGCGAGGTCGTGGTCATTGCGGCATGAGGTGTGGACCCGGAGCGCTGTACGCCGGTGTTCATGTACGCCTCGTTGTCGAAGCACACGAACATCACGTTGTGACCGCGTTCCATCATCCCGGACAACGCCTGGAAGCCGATATCGAAGGTGCCGCCATCCCCGGCGAACGCCAGAACCTGGGTCGCCCGCCCCTGTTGCTTCAGGGCGGCTTCCATGCCGGCGGCCACCGCCGCGACGTTGCCGAACACCGAGTGGATCCATGGCAGGCGCCAGGCGGACTGGGGCCAGGGCGTCGTGAATACCTCCAGGCAACCGGTCGCGTTGGCCACCACCACGTCGGGACCTGCCGCCTCCGTGGTCAGGCGGGCGGCGAGCGCTTCGCCGCAGCCCTGACACGCGCGATGTCCGGATTCCAGGCCGCGAAAACGGGGTTGGCGCGAGCGCAACGTTTCGATACTGATGGGAATCTCGGCCAGGGTGCTTCCTTTGGACGGGTTCGCGTTCAACGGTCTTCCTCCGGCAGCAGCATAGGATCGGCATCGATGATGCAGAAAGGCTCCGGTTCTCGCCCGGAAGCGATGAGGTCGACGAGCCGGCCATAGAGTTCAAGCGACATGTCGCGCCCCCCGAGTCCCGCCGCAACGTTATAGATCTTCGGGGGCGAGGATTGACCTGCAAGTACGGCCTGGACTTCGGGGCCTACGATCCCGCCGTAGCCGGGGGAAAGGGCGCGTTCCAGAACGATGAGGTGCTCGAGCCCGGCGCAGGCTTCGCGCAGGGCCTGCGCGGGAAACGGTCGAAAGCTGCGCAGCTTGATGAAGCGTGCTCTGGGAAGATCGGGGTTCTCTTCCATCGCATCTTCGAGCGTTCCCAGCACCGAGCCCAGCGTCAGAATGCCCAGCGTGGCTTCCGGTTCACCGCGGACTTCGAGCAGCCCTCCGTATTGACGTCCGACGACTTCGCCCCAGTCGGCATCGGCCTGCACGATTTCATCCTGCGCGCGCAGAAGAGCGTGGTGATGGGCATGTCGCACCTCGCTGAAATGCTCGGGTCCGACGAGCGTACCCAGACTGCGGGGTTCGTCCGGATGGAGTCCGTGCCGGAAGAAGTAGGGCGGCAGAAAGCCATCGACCTGCTCCTGAGTCGGCATTTCCAGGGGTTCGAGGGTGTGGGTCAGGGTGAAACCGTCGACGCAGACCATGACCGGGAGTTCGCAGCGTTCGGCGATCCGGAACGCCTGCACCGTGGTGTCGATGGCCTCCTGGTTGGTGGCGCAGTAGAGCTGGATCCAGCCCGAGTCGCGCATGGCCATGGAGTCCTGCTGGTCGTTCCAGATGTTGAGAGGTCCCGACAGAGCGCGATTGGCGCAGGTCATCACGAGTGGCACGCGCAGGCCGGCGATGTCGAAAAGAACCTCGGCCATCAGCAGAATCCCCTGCGAGGCGCTGGCGGTATAGGCTCGGGAACCGGCGACCGCGGCACCCAGTGCAACCGACGCCGCGGAATGTTCGCTCTCCACGCTGACCATTTCGCAGTCGAGCTGTCCATCGGCCACCAGCTTGGCGATGCCTTCGACGATATGGGTCTGCGGCGTGATGGGGTAGGCCGCCACGACCTGGGGCCGACACAGCGCGATGGCCCGGGCCAGAGCCTGGGAACCTTCAAGCGCTAACGGCATGGGCCACCTCCTGCCAACGTCCGGCTTCGACAGTCGCCGCAGCCGCTTCCACCAGGCGTTGATTCTTTTCCAGGATCGGCCCCTTGAAGCGTTCCGCGAGCGCGTCGATCAATGCCGACACGGGCATCAGTTGCGTCAGGGTGATGAAAGCAGCCAGCAGCGCGGTGTTGGGTACCGGACGGCCGATATGTTCCATCGCTAGCCGCGTGGCCGGAATCGTCATGATCTCGTTGTCTCCCGACCCGTCGATCTCGAGCGCTGTCCCGTCGACGAGTATGGTCCCCCGCGCGCGCAAACCGCTGAGGGTCTCGGGAACGTCCATGAGTGCCGGATCCTGCACGATCAGGAAATCGGGCTCGCGCACCTGGCAGCGCCGACGGATGGGCTGGTCGTCTATGCGCACGAAAGCCGCCACGGGGGCGCCGCGCCGTTCGGCCCCGAATGCGGGAAACGCCTGCGCGTAGCTCCCGCCATCGATGGCGGCGGAGGCCAGAAGGTACGCGGCAACCACGTTGCCTTGGCCCCCGCGTCCGTGAATCCTGATCTCGAGCATGCTGGTGTCGGTCTCCGTTCCTCGATCGTGATGGGGTTTACCCGCATGGTGCCACGGGGTTCGTGAAACTGGCGCGTGCTGTAGACGATACTCCGCGCGGTCGTGTCCGAAGAGCGCGGACGGCACCGGTATCGGAGGGCTCTGCCCCGTGTTCGCCACCATGCCTGAGAGTAGCAGACCCCCATGTCGATTGCGTGGTCTTGGGGAAGCCTCGGATGGCGGATGATTGCGGTTTCGCAGGGCACTCCGGCGGGATCATCAAAAAAAATCGAACGGCGCACACAACGTCGAATTTGGAGCTAACATTCGCGCATGGTCGAAAAAAAGCTTTTTGCAGGCGAGATGATCAATGCTTCCGCCCGGGAATACTGCGATTCGGTCGGGGCGAGGCTGAGCGATTACGAATTGCGCGGCGTATTCATGAAAGGGGGATACAGCGGCAGCACGATTTTCGAGAGCTTTCGCCGCGATGTGCCCCCGGATGCGGAGGTGGTGACGAACGTGCAGTATCTGGGGACGGTCACGGGTGAAAGCTTCTTCTATGCCGCCCGCCGCCTCGAGGTCGTGGTTGGTACCGCGCTGATTCCACGGCGGAAACCCTCCGGGGGCACAGAAGACGCCTGAGGCGTAGACTCTGCGTTCGTGGACTGTCCCCCGAGGCCGAGCTTGACCGTTACCCTGGAAAACGTCCGTGCGCTGATCGACCGCCTGGTGGGCTTCGATTCGGTCTCGCGCAACTCCAATCTGGACCTCATCGATTTCGTTCACGGGTATTTGTCCCGATACGGCGTCGCGTCGGAGTATGTCGAAAGCGACGACGGCACGAAGGCCAACCTGTTCGCGACGATCGGTCCCCGGGTTCCTGGAGGGATCGTCCTGTCGGGCCACACCGATGTGGTTCCCGTGGACGGGCAGCCCTGGAGCAGCGACCCGTTTCGGGTGGTGGAAAGGGACGGTCGTCTTTATGGACGGGGCACCAGCGACATGAAGACGTTCCTCGCCATCGCGCTTGCGCTGGTGCCGGAGATGAGCCGGCTCCGGCGCCCGATCCATCTGGCCTTCAGTTACGACGAGGAGATTGGCTGCCGGGGCGCTCCCCGGATGATCGACCGCCTGGTTCGGGAACTGCCCCAGCCGATGGCGGTGATTGTCGGGGAGCCCACGGAAATGCAGGTGGTTTCGGCGCACAAGGGGATTACGGTGGCGCGTACGACGGTACGCGGGCACGAGGCCCATTCCAGTCAGACGCAGCGGGGAGTGAGTGCCGTGTCGGTGGCTGCGCGTCTGATCACCTACCTGGATGACATGGCCCGGGAACGCGCCCGGAATGGACCCTTCGCGCCCGGCTTCGAGCCGCCTCACAGCACCATCCACGTGGGCTGCGTTCATGGCGGCACTGCCGTGAACATCATCGCCCGCGAGTGCGGGTTCGAGTGGGACATCCGTTCGGTACCCGGCGACCCGGCCGAGGCCATACTCGCCGACTTCGAAGCCTACTGCAGGGATCATGTCGAACCGGGGATGCACGCAGTGGCCAAAGCGACCGGAATTCATTCGGAGGTGCTCGTGGAGGCGCCGCCCCTGGCCCATGAGGATCGCAACCCGGCGCTGGATCTCGCGCGCCGGCTGTGCGGTCACGACGCGGTGGCGAGCGTTGCGTTTGCCGCGGAAGCGGGCCTTTTCCAACGTGCGGGTTTGCACACGGTCCTCTGCGGACCGGGGTCCATCGATCAGGCCCATCAACCCGACGAGTTCATCTCCCTCGACCAGGTTCAAGCCGGCCTGGATTTTCAGCGGCAGCTGGTACGAGAGCTGTCGGACTGACGCGCGAACCGCAGCCGGTATCCTGCGCCCAGTGGTGGAAAAAAGAACCGCGTGCGCTTGCGCTGTATGCTCCCCACGGTAGTTTCAGGTGCCAAAGAACATGTCTGACGAAAAGAAAGAGGAATCCTGGCGCTTCAGTGATCGGGTCCCGGACGGGGACGATCGCACGCGCCGGGTCTGCGATTCCTGTGGATTCATTCATTACGAGAATCCCAAGATCGTCGTTGGCGCTGTCGCCACCTGGGAGGATCGCATTCTTCTCTGCCGTCGGGCGATCGATCCTCGCTACGGCTTCTGGACCCTCCCTGCCGGTTATCTTGAACTTGGCGAAAGCACCGAGGAGGGCACCCTTCGGGAGGCCTGGGAAGAGGCCCGGGCCGAACTCGAGATCGACCAGCTTCTTGCGGTGTATTCGATCCCACGCATCAGCCAGGTGCAGATGATCTACAGGGCACGCCTGAAGACCCCCAACATCGCACCGGGTCCGGAGTCTCTGGAGGTCGGCCTGTTCCGCTTCGAGGATATTCCGAGGGATCAACTGGCGTTCCCCTCCATGCACTGGGCCTTGAAGGATTACTGGGAAACGCGCGATCAGGAATTCATTGCCCCGCGGATCGCGCCCACCGAGACATAGCAGGGCGCCTTCTCGTGTGCCGGTTGCGCTGCCCGCGGAACGGTGCAGGGAATCTCGCGTCGCCCATCAGCGTCTGGAATGCCGAGTCCGCGAAGAATGCGTTCCAACCCCCAAGGAGGATTTCGATGCGCGTCCATGTCTTGCCTCGAAGGATGACCCAGAGTGTTGCCGCCCTGCTGCTGACCGTGTTCGCCCCGAGCCTGCTGGCGAGCGATTTTCTCACGCAGCGTGTGATGAGCATGGAGATGGCCCGCGATATCGCGCAGGCGACGGTGGACGCCTGCCGCGAGATGGGCTACCAGACCAGCGCGGTAGTGGTGGATCGGGGCGGGCATCCCCAGGCGATCCTTCGGGATTCGCTGGCAGCCCCCTTCACCATTCAGATCGCCCATGACAAGGCCCGGGCGGTGATTCTGTCAAATGTCGCTTCCTCTGCCTTTCGGGCGAACCGCGATGACATCCGGATGGAGATGAATCACGTCGACGGTATCCTGGTACTCGATGGTGGTCTGCCGGTGGTGGTCGCGGGGAGCATGGTGGGCGCCGTGGGTGTGTCCGGAGCCCCGGGCGGTCATCTCGATGAGCAGTGTGCCGAGGCCGCGCTGGACTCGGTTCAGGATCGAATCGATTTCGCGATGTGAGGCGTCGGGGATACGGTCCGGAAACGGTTTGCGCCTGGGCCATCAGGGGTCAAGATCGCGGTCCTGCTTCCGGGTCGTCGGATGCGACAGGCGTGCCCCTTCGACCTGGCGGGGCAGGGCCTGCGCAGCGCCCGAGCTGATCCGGCGGAATTCCTGCCGCATCCTGAGCAGATATCCGGCGAGCGCGCCACCGGAGGAGCTGATCAGCAGCACGCCCAGCGAGAGGAACTGCGTCAGGAGCAGCAGCATCCCGAGGCCTGCAATGCCCGCGACGGCAGCCCCGAGCCGAACGGTCGAACGGTTCTTGATCTTTCGCGTTTCCCGCTGGATCTGGCGGTGCGTGTTTTCGGCCGCCTTCGAGCGTTCCCGTTCGGTCCGGTAACGATTGCGCTCCCGTTCCCGTATCAGGTCGGTCTCGGCGCGATGGAGTGCCTCCCGGCGGTCGCCCCGGGCAAGCGAGGCGAGCCAGAGGGCGGCGAAGAATCCGGCGGCCAGTCCGAGCGCCGCAAGGGTCAGTGCAACGTCGGTGGAGCCAGTGTGCCACCAGGCGAAAATCAATAGCACCGTCATGCCCTGCACGAGGGTGACGGCCAGCAGATACTTCAGGACGAGCGGTGTTCGGAACCACCTGGGCACGGGACCATCTCCGGGGACGGTTACTGAACCTTGAAGTCTAGCTGATACGTGGCAGGCATCCGTGCGCGCACGGCCCTGTGCGAGAATGTGGCGGTAGTTGCCGAATGCAACGGGGGTCGGGTGGCACGCGATGGACGAGGACGCATTCAAGGACATCTATGGGAATTACGACCCTCAACGCTGCCATTTCGCGAAGGCGATCCTGACCCGTTGTGCCGGGTGCGCGCGCTCGCAGCGGGTTCTGATCGCCGAACGCGAGGCGATCAGCTGCCTGTCCCGCGCCGGGCATGAGCGCTGCGGCACGATTCTTCCCCTGCTGCGCGAAAAAGCGCTGTTCGCGCTGGGGCTTAGCCACAGCGAGCAGCGGCTTCCGCACGGGAAGGAAATGAAGGTCGAGTGCGGCGGGCTTGGCGCGCTCGCCGGGCTGCTCGAGGCTTCGGCCCCGGACGATGTCGACGCGCTGTTGCAAAGGGCCGAGAAAGTGTATGGCACGGTCGAACGGATTCCCTTCGGCGAGATCGTGGGGGCCATCAGCCGCTACTCGCTGCGCAGGAGAAGCGGGCAGGGTCGCCAGGACTGAAATCGGTCGACTATTGGGGATCCGCAAGTGTGCCGGTATCCAGCACTTCCAGAGCGGCCGCCGCGACCCGGTGGTCGGCACCGCCTGCCCCAAGACGCTCGCGGATTTCGCGCAGCCGCACCCGGACGTCCTCGAGCTTTTCCGGATGATCGAGCCATTCAAGCGCCTCCCGGCAGAGCGCCGCTGGATTGGCGGCCTGCTGCAGTCTTTCCGGCACTACTTCCGCACCCGCCACGATATTGACCAGGGCGATGTGCGGGACGCGGATGAGTCGCGAGAACACAGCGTGGCTCAGGGCCGCCATTCGGTAGATCACGATCATCGGGGCCTCGAGCAGGGCGGCCTCGAGGGTTGCGGTTCCGGAACTGATGAGCAGCAGGTCGCTGGCGGCCATCACTTCCTGTGCGCCTTCGGGTTTCTGAACCAGTGTGATCGGGAGACCCTCCCACGCGGCGATCTCGGCCAACATGTCCGATGAAATGCCAGGAGCCAGGGGTACCGCGAACCGCAGTGCGGGTCGTTTGTCCAGAAGGCACCGGGCGGTGTCGACCAGCAGGGGCCAATGACGATGGAGTTCGCCTTTGCGCGAGCCCGGCAACAGTCCGATGAGCGGCGTCTCCGGCGCAAGCGCGAGTTCTGCGCGCAGATCGTGGGCAGGCTTCCGGACTCGGTCCACGAGCGGGTTGCCGACGTAGCGCACGGGGATGCCGTGTTCGCGGTACAACGCTTCTTCGAAGGGAAACAGCACGGCCATTGCGTCCACGCTGCGTTTGATCCGGTGGATGCGGCCCTGGCGCCACGCCCAGACCTGCGGGCTCACGTAAAACAGCACGCGTATGCCGAGCGCACGCGCATGGGCGGCGAGACGCAGGTTGAATTCAACGTAATCCACGAGGACCAGAAGTTGTGGTCGGCTGGCGTCCAGGTGACGCTGCATACGCCGCAGCAGGCCGCGCAGACGCGGATATTGAACCAGGACCTCCCACAGCCCGACGACGGCGAGTTCCGAGACATCCACGAGCGTGTCCACGCCCGCGCCGCGCATGGCCTCGCCGCCCATGCCCGAAAAGGTGGTGCGCGGCCGAAGTTCCCGGATCGCGCGCACGAGGCCTGCGCCGAGGTGATCGCCGGACGTTTCCCCGGCACAGACCACGATGTGGGCCGGGTTTTCAGCCGGGAGGGGTGCTGGGTCGTTCGGCTTCACGGACGGTGGATCCGGGCTCAACGCAGGGCCGCGCGTACGCAGTCACCGATGACGTCGATCTGGGTGTCCTCGAGTTCGGGGAAGACGGGCAGGGACAGGCAACGCGAGGCGACCGATTCGGTCACGGGCAGGCTCGGGGGCGGCTTTTCCCGATCCTGAAACGCCGCCTGCTGGTGAAGGGGGATCGGATAGTAGATCGCGTGCGCGATCTCGGCTGCCTGGAGCGCGGCCATGATCGCGTCACGGTGATCGGTCAGGATCGTGTACTGATGGTATACGTGGAGGCCGATGCCGTCTTCGTGCGGTGTCTTCAGATCCAGGTCGGAGAACACCTCGGCGTAGCGCGCGGCCACCCTGCGACGGCCGGCGTTGAACGCGTCGATGTGTTTCAGCTTGACCCGGAGAATGGCCGCCTGGATCTCGTCGAGTCGGCTGTTGTAGCCGATTTCGTCGTGGTGATAGCGGACCTTCGAGCCATGGTTGCGGAGCTTCAGGAGGCGTTCCGCTGCCGGAGCGCAATTGGTCGTGACCAGGCCGCCATCGCCATAGGCGCCGAGATTCTTGCTCGGGAAAAAGCTGAAACAACCGAACGCGCTGGCACTGCCTGTCTGAACTCCGTCGACGTGGGCTCCGAACGACTGGGCGCAATCCTCGATCAGCAAAAGGTGGTGATCCTCGGCGATACGCGTAAGGCTTGGCATGTCGGCCGGCTGGCCGAACAGGTGCACCGGGATGATCGCCCGGGTCCGGGGCGTGATGGCCGCGGCGACGGCATCGGGATCGAGGTTGAAGGTGCGCGGGTCGATGTCGACGAAAACCGGTTCCGCACCCACGTAGCGGATCGCTTCGGCGGTGGCAATGAACGTAAAGGGCGTCGTGATGATTTCATCGCCCGCACCGAGATCCGCCGCGCGTAGCGCGAGGTGCAGGGCATCGGTGCCCGATGCACAGGTGACCGCGTGGGTTACGCCCAGGTATTCCGCGAGTTCCGATTCCAGAGCCTGCACATTGGGCCCCAGGATGAACCGGGTGCTCTCCAGCACTTCCGCAATGGCGCGATCGATTTCCTCGCGCATCTCGTGGTACTGACGTTGCAGATCGACCATCGGGATCATCGTGTGGCTCCTTCCTCGATGAGGGTGTCCTGGGTGGTCATTACAGCCAGGTTCGAGTAGACAAGGTTGGTGATGCGGGTGGCCGTCTCGAGCGCGCGCTGCCCGGCGCGTCCGGTGGCCACCACCGGTTGTTCGCCGCGGATCGCGGCCAGGAACGCCCGGATTTCGGCCAGCAGCGCGTCAGCATCGTCGAATACGAGGTCTTCTCCGAGGATCTCCGGCAACCCGGTGTCCGGGTCGGTTTCCCCGATGTGATGCAGCGAGAGGACCCGGTTCTGATAGTCGACCGCGGCATACCCGTTTGGCTGGAAGATGCGCATGCGCCGTTCCGACTTGGTGCTGACCCGGCTCGATGTGACGTTGGCGACACAGCCGTTCGCGAATTCGAGACGGGCATTGGCAATATCGATATCACGGGTCAGGATCCGCGCGCCCGACGCGCGCACGTCGGTGAGCGGTGACGGCACCAGTTCCAGGATGATATCGATGTCGTGGATCATCAGATCGAGCACGACCGAGACATCGGTCGCTCGGGGTTTGAACGGCGCGAGTCGGGTCGACTCGATGAACAGCGGATTCAGCGGGTTTTCCAGCAGGCGTCGAAGTGCGGCGTTGAAGCGCTCAAGATGCCCCACCTGGAGGACCAGTCCGTGCTGCTCGGCCATCTGGTTGAGTTCCTCGGCCTCTTCGACAGTGGTCGTGATCGGCTTTTCCAGCAATACATGGCAGCCGGTGTCGAGAAAATCGCGGGCAATTGAGTAGTGCAGGGTGGTGGGCGCCGCGATGCTCACGGCGTCGACCTGGCCCAGAAGTTCACGATGATCCATCACGGCGCGGCAGCCGTGCCTCGACGCGACCTCCTGCGCGTGGGTCGGATTGCTGTCCGCCACCGCAACCAGTTGCGCTTCGGCGAGCTGTGCATATTTGGCAGCGTGCCATTTTCCGAGGTGACCAACGCCGATCACGGCGCAGCGCAGGGGATCGTTGGGCATGAGAGTTTCCGGGAGGTTCTCGATGACTGCTATGGTAGTGTATCGCGCCGGTTCAGGGGGCCCCGGAAATCCCGGGAGCCTCGAAACGGTGGTCGGGAAACCGTTCGGGTTGCACCCGGCCTGTCGACTCAAAAACAGAACCGGATAGGGTTTGCAGATGGCGGAAGAACGTGCCGGAATGCGGGTCGGTGTGGCGCACGGGATCGGCGGATCCGTCCGCTGTGCGGGGGTCGATGAGGTCGGTCGGGGTCCGTTGGCGGGGCCGGTGTTCGCGGCGGCCGTGATCCTGCCGGCTGGTTATGCGTTGAGGGGGCTGACCGACTCCAAGCGACTCTCCGCGCGTCGTCGGACTCAGTTGGCGGAGGTGCTTCGGGAGGAGGTCGAGGCGTGGGCGCTGGGAAGTGCCAGCGCAGCCGAAATCGATGCCCTGAACATCCATCATGCGACCTTGTTGGCCATGCAGCGTGCAGTGGAGTCGCTTCCGGAGCTGCCCCAGCACCTTTTGGTCGATGGCAGGTTCGCCCCTGCGGGGAACTGGACCGCCGAGGCCATTGTGGGGGGGGATGGCCTGGTGCCGGCGATCAGCGCGGCATCGATCCTGGCCAAGGTGGCGCGCGACGCCTTGATGTGTGAACTGCACGAACATTTCCCGGTATACGGTTTCGACCGTCACGCGGGGTACCCGACCCCCGCGCACCTGGCTGCGCTAGCGGTACATGGCCCGTGCCCCGAACACCGGCGCAGCTTTGCGCCGGTTGCGCGGATGTTTCTGGCGCAGGTTGCGGAGACGGAAACCCTGTGAGCGAATTCGTTCATCTGCGCGTTCACTCGGAATATTCGCTGGTCGACGGCCTGGTGCGACTGAAGCCACTGGTCGCGCGGATTGCGGCTACCGGGATGCCGGCCGTGGCCGTGACCGATCACTGCAATCTTTTCGGGCTGGTGAAATTCTACAAGGCCGCGATCGCGGCGGGCATCCAGCCGATCGTGGGTTCGGACGTTCTGCTGCGTGACGCGCGTTCCGACGGCTCTCCTGCCCGGCTCACCCTGCTGGCGCAGAACGCGATCGGCTACCGTCATCTGACCCGTCTGATCAGTCGCGCCTGGCAGGAGGGTCAGGAAAAGGGCGTGCCCCGGATCGATCTTGCCTGGCTCGACGACGCTACCGAGGGTCTGATCGCGCTGTCGGGGACGGTGGATGGTGTGTTCGTTCAGGGGTCCGGTGCCCCGGTTGAGATCACGGCCGAAGTCATCGCGCCCTGGAAACGCTGGTTTCCGGACCGTTTCTACCTGGAACTCACCCGCACGGGGAGAGCGGGTGAGGAGGCCTGGATCCGAGCCGCGATGGCGGCCGCAGTCGCTTTCGAACTTCCGGTCGTGGCCACCAACGACGTGCGCTTCCTTCAGAGCAGCGATTTCGATGCGCACGAGGCCCGCGTCTGCATTCACGACGGTGTGGTGCTGGCGGATCCGCGCCGCCCGCGACGGTATAGCGAACAGCAGTACCTGCGCAGTCCGACCGAGATGGCGGCGCTGTTCGCCGACATTCCGGAGGCATTGGCCAATTCGGTGGCGATTGCGCGTCGCTGCAGTGTGCGCCTCACGCTGGGCCAGTCCGTGCTCCCTGAATTCCCCGTTCCCGACGGCCTATCGGTGGAGGAACACCTCAGGGTCACCGCGCGGGCGGGGCTGCGAGCACGCCTGGAGCGGTTTCGTTTTGCCGAGGAATCCGAATATCGGGAACGTCTGGAACGCGAACTCGACGTGATCTGCCAGATGGGATTTCCGGGCTATTTCCTGATCGTGGCGGATTTCATCCGCTGGGCGCGGGAAAACCGGATCCCGGTCGGGCCCGGACGCGGTTCGGGCGCGGGCTCGCTCGTGGCCTATTCGCTGCAGATAACCGATCTGGATCCAATACGCTACGATCTTCTGTTCGAGCGATTTCTTAATCCGGAGCGGGTCTCGATGCCGGATTTCGACATCGATTTCTGCATGGACCGCCGCGACCGCGTCATCGACTACGTGGCGGATCGCTATGGCCGCGACCGGGTTTCCCAGATCATCACCCACGGGACGATGGCAGCGAAGGCGGTGGTGCGCGACTGTGGCCGCGTGTTGGGGCACGGCTACGGCTTCGTCGACCGGGTGGCGAAACTCATTCCTTTCGAGCTGGGCATGACGCTGACCCGTGCGCTGGAAGAAAGCGAGGATCTGAAAGCCCTCTATGACGAGGATGAGGAAGTCCGGGGCATCGTCGACCTTGCCCTCAAGCTCGAGGGACTCACGCGCAATGCCGGCAAGCACGCGGGGGGCGTGGTGATCGCGCCCTCGGCGCTGACCGATTTCTCACCGCTGTACTGCGAAGCCGGTGGTGGCAGCCTGGTCACGCACTTCGACAAGGACGACGTCGAGGCGGTCGGTCTGGTCAAGTTCGACTTTCTGGGTCTGCGTACGCTGACCATCATCGACTGGGCGCTGGAGGCGATCCGCCAGCGTGAGGGCCACGACAGCCTGGATCTCGACGCCATTGCGCTCGACGATCCCGAGACCTTCCGGCTGCTCCAGGCGCACCAGACGACGGCCGTATTCCAGCTCGAGTCGGGCGGTATGAAGGATCTCATCCGCCGCCTGAAACCCGACAGTTTCGAGGACATCATCGCGCTGGTGGCGCTCTACCGCCCGGGGCCGCTGCAGTCCGGCATGGTCGACGATTTCATCGACCGCAAACACGGCCGTTCCCGGGTTGAATATCCCCATCCCGACCTCGAACCGATCCTGAAGCCGACCTACGGGGTCATCCTGTACCAGGAACAGGTGATGCAGATCGCGCAGGTGCTGGCGAACTACACGCTGGGTGGCGCCGACCTGCTGCGTCGGGCCATGGGCAAGAAGAAACCCGAGGAGATGGCCAAGCAGCGCGAGATCTTCCTCGCGGGGGCCCTGGCACGCGACGTCAAGGAACAGACGGCGACGTATATCTTCGATTTGATGGAAAAGTTCGCGGGTTACGGCTTCAACAAGTCGCACTCCGCGGCGTACGCGCTGCTTGCCTACCAGACGGCGTGGTTGAAAGCTCACCATCCGGCAGCATTCATGGCCGCGGTGCTGTCGGCGGACATGGACAACACCGACAAGGTCGTGGGGCTGATCGAGGAATGCCGCAGTCTTGGGCTGAAAGTGGTGCCACCCGACGTGAATCGCTCGTCCTACCGGTTCACGGCGCTGGACGAAAAGACCATCGTCTACGGGCTTGGGGCCATCAAGGGCGCGGGTGAGTCTGCGATCGATGCGCTGCTGCATGCCCGCGGCGAAGGGTCCGAATTTCATAGTCTGGTCGATCTCTGCCAGCGGGTGGACCTGTCCAGGCTCAACAAACGGGTGCTGGACACGCTGATTCGCGCGGGCGCGATGGACAGCCTTGGGCCGAACCGTGCGACTCTGCTGGGTTCGTTTCCCTTGGCGGTCGCGGCCGCCGAGCAGTCCGGGCGTAACGCCGCCCTGGGCGTCGTCGATCTTTTCGGCGAGCCGGCAAGTGCCGTGCTGCCCGAATTCGAGACCCTCCCGGAACTCGATGACGACGATCGTCTGCGCGGGGAGAAGGAAACCCTCGGTCTCTATCTCACCGGGCACCCGGTGGCCCGGTACCGGGAAGAACTGAAACGCCTGACCGGAAGCACGTTGCAACAGCTCGAGGCGACGCTGGAAAGCCGTCCGGACCGGAACGTGCGCCGCATTCGGCCGGAGTCGGTCCGAATCGCCGGGCTTGTGGTCGGCGTCCGACAGCGCAACAGTCAGAACGGTCGCATGGCGATCGTGACCCTGGACGACCAGACGGGTCGGGCGGAGATCGTTCTGTTCAGTGAGGGCTTTCGCGAGCACCAGGAACGGCTGGTTCCCGATGCCCTTCTGGTTGTGGAGGGCACTGCTGCTCTGGACGACTACGCGGGGGGAATCCGTATGCGGGCGCAGCGGGTGCTGACCCTGGACGAGGCGCGTTGCGAGTGGGGGCGTGTCCTGGATCTCAGCCTTGAGGGCGTGCGACCGGAGCATATCCAGTCGCTGCACCGTGCGATTGCCGAGCAGGATACGGGATCGTGCCGTTTGCGCATCCGGTACCGCCGCGGCACCACCGTTGCCGAACTGCGGCTGCCGGAGCAGTGGCAGGTTCAACCGAATGAACAATTGCTGCGGCGGCTGCATGAGATTCTGAGTCCGGAGAGCCGGGTGGCGTTGCTCTACGCGACCGCCTGAAGGATGCGGGCAGGGCGAAAGCCGGGCGTATTGGTTACAATCCGGGTGGTGCAGCCACCCCAACGGAACTCCGGATGAACCCCGATTTTCTCGATTTCGAACAGCCTATCGCAGAGCTCGAAGCCAAGATTCGGGACTTGCGCTACGTCGGTGACGACGCCGAGGTCAACCTGCATGAGGAGATCAAGAAGCTCGAGGAGAAATGCGTCAACCTGACGGAGAGTATTTTCTCGAAGCTCACGCCCTGGCAGATGGCGCAGATGTCGCGGCATCCCCGCCGACCCTACACGCTGGATTACATCCCCCTGATGTTTACGGAGTTCACCGAACTCCGGGGTGACCGCAGTTTTGCCGATGACCAGGCGATCATCGGCGGCCCGGCCCGTCTGGAAGGCCGGCCGGTGATGGTGATCGGGCATCAAAAGGGCCGTCAGACGAAGGAAAAGATCCAGCGCAACTTCGGCATGCCGCGTCCTGAAGGCTACCGGAAAGCTCTGCGTCTGATGGAGCTGGCCGAACGCTTCCGCATGCCGGTGCTGACCTTCATCGATACGCCAGGCGCCTATCCCGGGGTGGGTGCCGAGGAGCGCGGCCAAAGCGAAGCCATCGCGCGCAATCTGATGGTGATGTCCCGACTGGATGTTCCGATCGTCTGCACGGTGATCGGCGAAGGGGGTTCCGGCGGGGCGCTGGCGATCGGTGTAGGCGATGCGACCCTGATGCTGCAGTACTCGACCTATTCGGTCATTTCCCCGGAGGGCTGCGCCTCGATTCTCTGGAAGAGCGCGGACAAGGCGCCCGAGGCCGCGGAAGCGCTCGGTATCACCTCGTCAAGGTTGCTGGAACTGGGCTTGGTCGACCGGGTCGTCGAGGAGCCGCTCGGGGGTGCGCACCGGGCGCCGGAGGGAATGGCTTCGGCGCTCAAGGATGCGCTGCTCGAAACCCTGAAGGGGCTGGATGCATTGGATGCGTCGCAGCGGCTCGATCGGCGCTACCGTCGGCTGATGGACTATGGCGCGTTCCAGGACACCGGGTCCTGACCCGGTCGAATCCGCGGTCAGCGATTTTTTTACCGACCATCCGGGGATTCGCAGTTCCGTGGTCGCGTTCAGCGGCGGGCGCGATTCGACGGTGCTTCTCCATGCGCTCAAGACCGGGCTGCCGGGTCATGCGCTGCAGGTCGTGCACGTGCATCACGGTCTGCATCCGGATGCGGACGGCCAGTCGCACCACTGCCGCGAATTCGCGCAGCGCCTGGGCCTGCACTGCGAAGAGCGCAGAATCGACGTTCCGCTCGCTCCACCGGAAGGGCTGGAGGCCAGTGCCCGGCGACTTCGCTACGAAGCCCTGATGCACGGGCTTCCCCGTGACGGCTGTGTGCTTACGGCTCATCACGCGCTGGATCAGGCGGAAACGTTTCTGCTCGCGGCGTTGAAGGGCAGCGGGCCGGCCGGACTGTCCGGCATGCCCCGGCTGCGGTCCTTGGGCGCCGGTTGGCTCGGCCGACCTCTCCTGGCGTGTTCGAACGCGGACATCGCCGCCTACGCGGTCCGCCACAACCTCTCATGGGTCGAGGATCCCAGCAACTCGGATACCCGTTTCGACCGGAATTTTCTCCGTCGGGAAATCATGCCGGCACTTTCGACCCGTTTCCCCGCAGCGCTTCGCTTGAGTGCCGCCGCGGATCTGCAGGGGGAGGCCACCAGGGCGCTGGATCTACTCCTGGACCGCCAGCTGCAGGATCTGGCCGGGACGGACCCCGACAGCCGAACCCTGGACGTCGCGGCCCTCCTGGAACAGCCGTCCGAGTTGCATGGCTGGCTGTTGCGGCGATTCGTGCAACGTGCGGGTTTTTCCGCGCCACGCCGCGGCCCGCTGCTGGAATTCCTGCGCCAGTTGCGACAGGGCGGGGAGTCGGCGCAACCGGAGCTGCACTGGGCTGGAATCAGTCTGCGGTGCCATCGGCGCCAGGTGCACATCGTCGCAGCGGAAACGGCCGGGGCGCAGGCCGATGGGCCCTCGGCCATCGATTGGCCCGCGACCGCCGCCGCGCTGGATCTGCCGGACGGGCGACGCCTGACCCGGGAGGAACTCGAATCCGCGGGCGTCGATCCCGGGCAGCCGGTGCGGATCCGCTTTCGTGCGGGAGGGGAGAGGGTGAATACCCCGTCGGGCAGGAAGAGCCTCAAGAAGATGATGCAGGAGCGGGACATTCCCCGTTGGCGTCGTGCGCGCCTGCCGCTGGTACAGGTGGGCGAGGAACTCGTGGCGGTGCTTTGGGACCGGTGACACGGTGCTTGATCCGCGACCTTCACCGCGTCACCCACCTCGTCACCCCGGACTTGATCCGGGACGCCCACCGCGTCATCCCGGGCTTGATCCGGGATGCCCACCGCGTTATCCCGGGCTTGATCCGTGACGCCCACCTCGTCATCCCGGACTTGATCCGCGACGCCCACCTCGTCATCCCGGACTTGATCCGGGATCCATGTGGCGCTGGGTGGGTCGACAATGCGTTGGGCTTCTCCTTGCGCCGTCTGGATCCCGGATAAGCCTGCGGCTTTCCGGGATGACGCGGTCGTGGGCCACCGGCTTCAAAAAGGCGTGCTCGTGGGCCGTTGACGCGGTCGTGGGCCACCGGTGTCGGAGTGGCGTGGTCGCGGGCCGTTGACGCGGTCGTGGGCCGTCGGTTTCGGAGTGGCGTGCTCGCGGGCCGTTGATGCGGTCGTGGGCCGTCGGCTTCGGAGTGGGGTGGTCGCGGGTCGTCGAGGCGGTCGTGGGGTCGTCGGCTTTCGGGGATGACGGAAACGGCGGCTGTCCGACGAAAAGCGGTTGTTCGGTGATTGAGTGAAGCCGGCGGTTTTGGTACTCTCCTGCAGCGTTCCGGCCGCTCGCCGGTCGTAGACCCACGGGTTCCCGCATGACGCGTTTCGTATTCATCACCGGAGGCGTGGTGTCGTCTCTGGGCAAGGGCATTGCATCGGCCTCCCTCGGTGCGATCCTCGAGGCGCGGGGCCTGACGGTCACCCTGCTCAAACTCGATCCCTACAGCAACGTGGATCCGGGCACGATGAGCCCGTTCCAGCACGGTGAGGTGTTCGTCACACACGATGGGGCGGAGACCGATCTCGATCTCGGTCACTACGAACGCTTCGTGCGTATCCGCACGGGCCGGCGCAACAATTTCACCACGGGCCAGATCTACGAGAACGTGATCCGCAAGGAGCGGCGCGGCGACTATCTGGGCGGAACCGTTCAGGTGATTCCGCACATCACCGACGAGATCAAGGCCTCGATTCGTGCCGGGGCGGCGGATGCCGACATCGCGCTGGTCGAGATCGGCGGGACGGTGGGTGACATCGAGTCGTTGCCGTTCCTCGAAGCCATCCGGCAGATGGGTGTCGAACTGGGCCGGGAGAACGCGCTGTTCATCCATCTGACCCTGGTTCCCTACATTGCGGCCGCGGGTGAAATCAAGACCAAGCCGACCCAGCATTCGGTCAAGGAGCTGCGTTCCATCGGGATCCAGCCGGATATTCTGCTTTGCCGATCGCTGCAGCCGTTGCCGGAAGGCGAACGCCGCAAGATTGCGCTGTTCACGAACGTCGAGGAGAAGGCCGTCATCTCGGCCGTGGACGTGGACAACATCTACAAGATCCCGTTGTGGCTGCACTCGCAGAAACTCGACGAGATCGTCCTGCGGAAACTGAACATCGAGGCGCCACAGGCCGACCTGTCCGACTGGAAGCACGTCGTGACCGCGATGGAGTTTCCGGAATCGGAGATCACGGTCGGCATGATCGGCAAGTATGTCGATCTCACCGAGTCCTATAAGTCCGTGAACGAAGCGCTGACCCATGCCGGGGTCCAGAACGGAACGCGGGTGCGTATCCGCTACATCGACTCGGAAAAACTTGAGAGCACCGACGCCGGGGCCGTGCCGGAACTGGAGGGACTGGATGCGATTCTGGTTCCGGGCGGTTTCGGTGCCCGGGGCGTGGAGGGCAAGATCCGCGCGGTACGTCATGCGCGCGAAGAGGGGATCCCGTATCTGGGCATCTGTCTGGGCATGCAGGTGGCCGTGATCGAGTTTGCCCGGCACGTGGCCGGCCTGGGTGGAGCGCACAGCACGGAGTTCGACCCGGATACCCCGCATCCGGTGATCGCGCTGATCACGGAGTGGCAGGACCGCGAGGGTCGGATCGAACGTCGCGATGCGACCAGCGATCTCGGAGGAACCATGCGGCTGGGGGCGCAGACAGCTGTGCTGGAGGATGGCTCGCTGATGAAACGGACCTACGCTCGCTCATCCATCGAGGAGCGCCACCGCCACCGCTATGAGTTCAACAACGCCTACGCCGAACGTCTGCAGGATGCGGGGATGGTGTTGTGTGGACGTTCCGAAGACGGCAGCCTGGTCGAGGCCGTGGAGCTGCGCGATCACCCCTGGTTCATCGGGTGTCAGTTCCACCCTGAGTTCACATCGACGCCGCGCGGTGGGCACCCGCTCTTCACGGGTTTCGTGGCCGCCGGAAGACGCTATCAGGAAGCGAAGACTGCCCGGGCCAAGCGGCCCTCGGAATGAGTAAAGCGATGCATCTCTGTGGCTTTGAAATCGGCCTCGAACAGCCGTTCTTCCTGATCTCCGGGCCTTGTGTCATCGAGTCCGAGCAGCTCGCTCTGGACACGGCCGGAGCCCTGAAGGAGATGGCGGCGAGTCTCGGTATCCCCTTCATCTACAAATCTTCGTTCGATAAGGCCAACCGATCCTCCACCGGCAGTTTTCGCGGTTTGGGACTCGAGAAGGGCCTGCAGATCCTGGAGCACGTGAAGACACAGCTCGACGTACCGGTGTTGACCGACGTGCACGAAGACACCCCACTGGAGGAGGTTGCCAGTGTCGTCGATGTGCTGCAGACCCCCGCGTTTCTCTGCCGCCAGACCAACTTCATCCAGAATGTCGCCCGCCAGGGCCTCCCGGTGAATATCAAGAAGGGTCAGTTTCTTGCGCCCTGGGACATGGACAACGTGGTGGCCAAGGCCCGCGAGGCTGGAAATGACCGGATCATGGTTTGTGAGCGGGGTGTTTCATTCGGCTACAACACCCTGATCTCGGATATGCGGGGTCTGGCCGTGATGCGCAGGACCGGATGCCCGGTCGTGTTCGATGCCACCCACTCTGTACAGCAGCCCGGTGGTCAGGGAGCGGTCTCCGGTGGTCAGCGTGAGTTCGTCCCGGTGCTGGCTCGCGCCGCGGTCGCCGCGGGCGTGGCGGGCCTGTTCATGGAAACGCACCCGGATCCGGACGTGGCCCTTTCCGATGGTCCCAATGCCTGGCCGCTGGGGATGATGAAGGATCTGCTCGAAACGCTCGTGAACCTGGATCGTGCGGTCAAGTCCGCCCCATTCGCGGAAGCGGCGTTTGGGCTGGGTTGAGGCGCGATTCCTGCGGAATTCCGTTGTCCCCCGGCCGGTTTCGGGGATTGTCCACTCAAGGAGAGATTGATGTCGCAGATTGCCGAAATTCATGCCCGGGAGATTGTTGATTCCCGCGGCAACCCGACTGTCGAAGCCGACGTGGTGCTCGATTCCGGCGCCCGTGGCCGTGCGGCCGTGCCCTCGGGTGCATCGACGGGGACGCGGGAGGCAATCGAACTGCGGGACGGTGATGCCCGCTACGGTGGCAAGGGTGTTCTGGGCGCAGTGGCGAATGTCAATGGCGAGATCCGCGATGCGTTGCGGGGGATGGCACCCGACCAGGAAGCCGTGGATCGCCGAATGATCGAACTCGACGGGACCGTGAACAAGGACCGTCTCGGGGCGAACGCGCTGCTTTCGGTTTCTTTGGCGCTCGCCCATGCCCGCGCAGCCGAGGCCGGTCTGCCCCTGTTCCAGAGCCTGGGCGGCGCGGACGCGCACCTGCTGCCGGTCCCGATGATGAACATCATCAACGGCGGCGCCCACGCCAACAACAGCGTGGACATGCAGGAATTCATGATCGTGCCCGTCGGTGCCGGCAGTCTCACCGAGGCCGTGCGTTACGGTGCCGAGGTGTTCCACGCGCTGAAGAAGATCCTGGATGGCCGAGGTCTAGGTACCGCGGTGGGGGATGAAGGCGGCTTTGCTCCGGATCTGCCTTCCAACGCCGCGGCCGTCGAGGTGATTCTCGAGGCGATCGGGAAAGCCGGCTTCACGGCGGGTGAGGACATCTGGATCGGACTCGATTGCGCGAGTTCGGAGTTCTATCGCGACGGCCGCTACCATCTGGCTTCCGAAGGTCGACAGTTCACGGCGGACGATTTCACGGAGTACCTGGCCGGCTGGGTCGATCAATACCCCATCCTGACCATCGAGGATGCGATGGCCGAAGACGACTGGGCGGGTTGGAAAACGCTGACCGACCGTCTCGGCAACCGCGTCCAGCTTGTGGGCGATGATCTCTTCGTCACCAATACGGCGATTCTGGAGCAGGGGATCGATCAGGGCGTCGCCAATTCCATCCTCATCAAGGTCAACCAGATCGGTACGCTGACCGAGACGCTGGAAGCCATCGGCATGGCGCGAGCGGCGGGCTATACCTCGGTGATTTCGCACCGGTCGGGCGAAACGGAGGACGTGACCATTGCCGATCTCGCGGTGGCGACCGGGGCCGGGCAGATCAAGACGGGATCGCTGTCGCGTTCCGATCGGGTGGCCAAGTACAACCAGTTGATCCGGATCGAGGAGATGCTGGGCACCGCCGCCCGATACCCGGGCATGGCCGCGTTCGGCGGCAGGGGTACCCAGTGAGGCGGAGCGGGTCACTTGGATGGTTGAACAGCCCCGATGCATTTGTCTGCGCGGGTGGTTGAGACGCTCTTCGAAGCCCCGGGTGCCGTGTGACACGTTGGGTTGCCGGGGTCCTGTTTGCGGTCCTGCTGGCGTTGCAATGGCCTCTCTGGTTTGGTGAAGGCAGTTGGAGGGATGTGCGGGAATTGCGGGAGATCCGCGAGCAGCAGGAGCAGGAGAACGAGCGTCTGCAGATGCGAAACCGGGCACTGGAAGCCGAAGTGGAAGATCTGCGCTCGGGTACCGAGGCGGTTGAGGAGCGCGCCCGTCGAGACCTGGGAATGATCCGAGAGGACGAAGTGTTCTTTTTCCTGATTCAGCCGGACGATGGGGCCCGGCGCGGCAATGAATGAAGCCTTGCGGCCCGCGCTCTGGATCCTGATTCCCGCAGCGGGGATCGGTCGACGCATGGGTACCGAGTTGCCCAAGCAGTTTCTGCGCCTGGGCCCTCGCACCGTTCTCGAGCACACGCTGTCCATCTTTCTCGAGCATCCCGCCGTTCGAGGTGTCGCGCTTGTTCTCGGTGCCGGTGTCGACGTGCCCGGGCTGGCTACCCTGCGCGACCGGGACCGGCTCTTCGAGGTACCCGGTGGTGCGGAACGTGCGGACTCGGTACGCAACGGACTGGAATTTCTGGCGCGTCGGGGCAATCCTCTGGATTGGGTGCTGGTTCACGATGCCGCGCGCCCCTGCCTGCCGGTCGAGGATCTGGATCGGCTGATCCAGACGCTGATGGAAGATCCCGTCGGAGGTATCCTGGCCGCACGCAGCACGGACACTCTGAAATGGTCCGATGCCGAGGGCCGGGTCATTGAAACACTTGATCGGAATCGCGTCTGGCGTGCTCTGACACCGCAGATGTTTCGTCTGGGCCTGTTGCGCGAAGCGTTGAACGCAGCGCTTGCCGAAGGTGTCTCCGTTACCGATGAGGCCAGTGCGATGGAACGCCAGGGCTTTCGTCCACGGTTGGTGGAAGGGAGTCCGATGAACATCAAGATCACGCGGATCGAGGACCTCGATGCCGCCCGGATGTATCTTCAGAAGCAGAATCGACTAGGGGAATCATGAATCGCATTCGAGTAATCGACGCTGGATACGTATCACCGCTGGATTCGATGGCCATCTTTCACGCGATCGCCGAAAACATGAAGGCCGATGACGATCCGGTCGTGACCTTGGTGAATCCGACGCATCCGTTCGTTTCCGTCGGCCTGCACCAGGATGTCCAGCAGGAGGTCGATCTGGAGTATTGCCAGCAGCACGACCTGAGAGTCATCCGCCGCGATGTTGGCGGCGGCGCGGTCTACCTCAACCGCGACCAGATGTTCTTTCACTTCGTGTATCCCTACCGCAAGGCACCGATCCGTGTGGAAGCGATCTACGCCCACTTCATGGCTCCGGTTCTGGCGACCTACCAGGCCCTCGGTGTTCCTGCGGTGTTTCGGCCGGTCAACGACATTCACGTGAACGGCCGCAAGATCGGCGGCACGGGCTCCGCGCGCATCAACGATGCAACCGTGATGGTCGGCAGCTTCATGTTCGATTTCGACATGGACACGATGGCCCAGTGTCTGAAAGTCAGCTCGGAGAAGTTTCGGGACAAGCTGCGACAGGGGATGCAGGACTACATGACCACGCTGACCCGGGAGCTGGGGCAGGCCCCTGAACGCGAGAAGGTCAAGGGCCTGTTTCTCGAAGCGATCCAGACCCATCTCGGTCTCCAGCCGGAGTCCTCGGAGATGACCACGGTGGAAACGGCGACACTGGTCAGCGTTCGGGATCAGTTGGGTGATCCGGGCTGGACGCTGCAGCAGGGACGCCGCCTGGTAGCCAGTGGTGTGAAGATCGCCGCCGGCACCTATCTGTTGGAAGGTGTGCACAAGGCCCGTGGCGGCCTCGTGCGCAGCCGGATGCTGACGCGCGACGGTATCCTGGAGGATGTCGAGTTCTCGGGCGATTTCACGGTGTTGCCGGCGGATGGCGTCGAGCAGCTCGCGGCAAGACTGCGTGGGGCCGTGTTGCCGGCAAGTTCCGAATCCGATGCCGCAATACTGCAGGACCACATCGCGCGCGAGATGACTGCCCTGGAACTGGATATTCCGGGCGTCGAGGCGCAGGATTTCCTGAGTTCGATGATGCAGGGCATGCACCATGAATAATGGGGTTCTCGTGGGCGCCGGATTCTGTTCGTTTCGGGCCCCGCCGTCGTGATTCGCGTCTACTGCGAGCGCGATGGCCCCGGATGGTTCATGGAACCGTTGAACATGGCGTCCGGGCTGGCTTTTTTCATCTCGGCCTGGCAGGCGTGGAAACAGCTGGACACCGAACGCTGGCGCGAGCAGTGGGATCTTCATCTCCTGTCCGGATTGATCGCGCTGGTGGGCCTTGCCAGCATCCTCTGGCATGCGAGCGCAATGGCATGGACACAGTGGTTCGATGCGGTGGCGATCGCAACGTTTGCAGCCGTGTACTGGAGTGTTTTCCTGGCACGCATTCAACGCCTGAAGACCCTCGGTATTCTCGTGGCATGGGCGATCACCGCCGCGGGGCTCACGGGTCTCCTCGCCATCGTGCCCTTGGGGGCGTTCGCCGGAACCTTCTCGTACCTGCCACTGTTGGTGCTGTTGCTGGTCGGGATGGGCCTGGCCTTTCGGGTCGACCGGCGCCTGGGGCGCGATCTGCTTCTGGCCGCTGCGATCTTCATCCTCGCACTGGTGGTGCGAGCACTCGATCTCCTGCTTTGTGACTGGGCGGTGGTCGGTACTCATTGGTTGTGGCACTTGCTCGTCGCTGGACTGCTGTTCGTGTTGGTCGACGGCTTGATTCGACACGTCCGCCAGCGCGAGGCTCGGGCACGCGATGGCGGCTGACTTTCGGATCGGGCAGGGATTCGACGTGCATGCCTTCGGTCCGGGCCAGTACCTGGTTCTCGGCGGGGTTCGTGTACCCCACGATCACGGTTTCCTCGCCCACTCCGATGGTGACGTCCTGTTGCACGCCCTCTGCGACGCGTTGCTTGGTGCGGCTGCGCTGGGCGACATCGGGCAGCATTTTCCGGACAACGATCCCGCCTACCGCGGCGCTGACAGCCGTCAACTGCTGACCGAAGTCCTGGTCCTCGTCAGGCAGGCGGGCTGGCAGCCGGTGAACATCGACAGCGTCATCATCGCGCAGACGCCGAAGATGGCGCCCCACATCCCGGAGATGCGCGAAAACATCGCCCGCGACTGCGGAATCCCGGTCACGGCGGTGAACGTGAAGGCGACCACCACCGAGCGTCTCGGATTCACCGGGCGGGGCGAGGGGATTGCGGCGCAGGCCGTGGTGCTGCTAAGCGCCGCCGCTACTGGCTGAGCGACGGAGGGTTCCTGGCTTCCGCGGCGAGTGTGGCCTCGACTTCGCGGAGCTTGCTCGTAAAGGCGAGGGCAGCCGGCGAGGGTGTGCGGTTTCGAAGCCGGATGAACCCGTACTGGCTGTGCATCCAGGGCAATTCCAGGGGCAGGCGCGTCAGCAGTCCGGCTTCTTCATCCGCTCGAACCTGGCTGGCCGTGGCGAGACCAATGGTGTTGCTGTGGATGACGATGTCCCGCAGCAGGCGAAAAGTGTCCACCCGGATCGTGGCATCTATGCTGCCCAAACGGGCAGGCAAGGATGAACTGACGATCGGAAAGGCACGTATCCGCTCCAGCGTGAGCGCGGCTTCGCGCGCGAGGGGGTGTCGCGGGTTGCAGATGAAATATCCCTGGTGTCTTGGAAGGGTCTCGGTCTCGAAGCGGGAATCGTTCGCGACCGTGCTGATCTCGGCAACCGCGAGGTCGAGCGTGCCATCGAGTACGGCCTCTAGCAGGGATTGCCAGTCGGTGACGCGGATATCCACCCGGAGACGCGGGTGATCCAGAAGCAGCAGGCCGCATGCCTGCCCCACCGAGATATTCGCAGGATAAGGGCCAGCACCGATGGTCAGGGAACCGGTCTCGAGCCCAAGGGCCAGCCGCACCTCGCGCTCCACGCTCTTCGCGTCCTGGAGCAGCAGGCGGCCGCGCTCAAGCACGATCGATCCGATGGGGGTCGGCACGATCCCGGCAGACGTCCGGTCGAAGAGGGGAGCGCCAAGAAGTTCCTCGAGGGTCTGGATACTTCGGGACAGGGCCGGCTGGCTCAGATTGAGACGTCGGGCGGCCGCGGTGTAACTGCCTTCCTCCGCGAGCGCGACGGCATGCTGGACGTGGCGCAACTGAAGCCTCATGCGCCTAGATTATAGGAAGCCAAGAAAAAATGCATTGGACAAATCACCAGGCGCGCCACTAGCGTATTCGTCTGAGCTCGCACACCCGCGCGCAGGCAGGAACCCCAGGAGAACCTTCGTACATGAATGCTTCGATGTCCGCCTTTCTGCGCGCCTGCGCAGGACTCATGCTGCTGGTTACGGCGGCAACCACGTTCGCCGACGATTCCAAGCCGAACATCCTGGTGATCTGGGGCGACGATATCGGCCAGTTCAACATCAGCGCCTATAACCAGGGGATGATGGGATATCAGACCCCCAACATCGATCGCATCGCCAAGGAAGGCGCCTTGTTCACCGACTGGTACGGACAGCAGTCCTGTACCGCCGGTCGTGCCGCCTTCATTACCGGGCAGTCTCCGATTCGCACCGGCCTGACGAAGGTCGGACTGCCGGGTACCCCCGAAGGCATGCGGGTGGAGGATCCCACGATCGCCGTCTTCCTCAAGGCGCAGGGGTACACGACCGGCCAGTTCGGCAAGAACCACCTCGGCGACCGTGACGAGATGCTGCCGACCAACCACGGCTTTGATGAATTCTTCGGCAATCTGTACCACCTCAACGCCGAAGAAGAGCCCGAGCATGCCGACTATCCGCGTGATCTGAAGCTGGCGGATGGTCGGACCTTCCAGGAGGCGTTTGGCCCGCGCGGCGTGATCCACAGCTTCGCCGACGGACGGATCGAGGACACGGGGCCGCTGACCCGCAAGCGCATGGAAACCATCGACGAGGAGGTCAATGACAAGGCGATCGACTTCATCGAGCGCGCTCATGCGGAAGGCAAGCCGTTCTTCGTCTGGTGGAACTCCACGAAGATGCACATCTTCACGCACCTCGACGAATCCGCGACCGGCCAGACCGGGCTGGGTGTCTTTGCCGATGGCATGGTCGACCATGACCGCCAGATCGGGGTGCTGTTGGCCAAGCTCGACGAACTCGGGATCGTGGACAACACCATCATCATGTATTCGACCGACAACGGGGCGGAATCCTTCTCCTGGCCGGACGGCGGGACCACGATGTTCCGGGGCGAGAAGAACACCAACTGGGAAGGCGGATACCGTGTTCCGACGGCCATCCGGTGGCCCGAGGTCATCGAGCCGGGCACGATCGTCAACGACATCGGCGCCCACGAGGACATGTTCCTCACCCTGGTCAACGCGGCCGGTGCGGAGAACGTGAAGGAGGATCTCCTCCAGGGCACCACGATCGGCGGCCGTGACTACAAGGTCCACCTCGACGGCTACGATCTCGGACCCGCCCTTCGCGGCGAAGCGGAATGGCCGCGCAAGGACTTCATCTACTGGACGGACGACGGCAGCGTGGCCGCGTTGCGCTACGGGAACTGGAAAGCGACCTTCCTCGTTCAACGCGCACATGGCCTGAACGTCTGGCTCGAGCCCTTCGTTGAGCTTCGTGCGCCGCTGCTGACCAACCTGCGCATGGACCCCTTCGAACTCGCGCACGAAATCGGCATGGACTACGGCCGCTGGTACGTGGAGCACATGTTCATGATCGCGCCAGCGGCTGCGTACGTGGCTAGGTGGCTGGATAGCTTCAGGGAGTTTCCGCCGCGCCAGAAGCCCGGAAGCTTCAATCTCGACCGCGTGATGGAAACGGTCATGGCGGGATCGAACCAGTAACTCGACCGTACCGAGGTGTTGCGGCAACGAACGGCGGGCGCCTGCTCAGCCTGCAGATGCCAGAGGCATGAATCGGCGGGGGGTGAGGGTCTTCCTTCACCCCCCGTTCTATTGGAGAAATGTGAATGGGTTTCAAGACCAAGAATGTGGCATTTCGGCTTTTCGCCGGAACCCTGTTGTTCGTGTGCCTCGCCGCCGCCAAGGCCGAGCCCTTGCCGTCGTGGAACGCCTCTGAGAGCCGCGACCAGATCGTTTCCTTCGTCGCTGCCGTGACCGATCCCGGGTCGCCGGATTTCGTTCCGGAGCCCGAACGCATCGCCGTGTTCGACAACGACGGTACGCTCTGGTCCGAACAGCCGGTCTATTTCCAGCTCTTGTTTGCAATCGACCGGGTACGCGCGCTGGCCGACGACAACCCGGAGTGGGAGACCACGCAACCCTTCAAGGCGGCGCTCGAAGGCAACATGGAGGCGTTGGTCGCCGCGGGCAAACCGGGGCTGCTGGAATTGCTGATGGCGAGCCACGCCGGAATGACCACCGAGTAGTTCGCCGCCGTCGTGGGGGAATGGGTGGCCTCGGCCCGGCATCCACGCTTCGACCGACCGTTCACCGAACTGGTGTTCCAGCCCATGCTGGAACTGTTGAACTACCTGCGCGACAACGGCTTCCAGACCTGGATCGTGTCCGGAGGTGGCATCGAGTTCATGCGGCCGTGGGTATTCGGAGTCTACGGTGTGCCGCCCGAGCAGGTGATTGGCAGCAGTATCAGGACCCGCTTCGAATGGCGCGGCGGCGAACCCGTGCTGGTTCGGCTTCCTGAGATGAACTTCATCGACGACAAGGAAGGCAAGCCGGTCGCGATCAACCAGCACATCGGCCGTCGCCCCATCGCCGCCTTCGGCAATTCGGATGGCGATTCGCAGATGCTGCAGTGGACGACGGCCGGTGATGGCCGCCGCCTCGGTGTGATCGTTCGGCACACGGATGCCGAGCGCGAGTGGGCGTATGATCGGGAGTCTCACGTCGGGCGGCTGGACCAGGCGCTGGACGAGGCCGCGCAGCGTGGCTGGGTCGTGATTGACATGAAGGAAGACTGGGGCCGAATCTATGGCTTCGAGTCTTCCAAGTAACGGATCCGGTCGGCGCCAATCTCATGGCACGCGCTTCGCATTTACCGACGTGGCTGCATGCGCTCGCGCTTTCGGCCGTGGTCCTGGCGGGGTGCGGTCGCGGTGACGCTCCTGACGCCAGCCACCTGCCTCCTCCCAGCATGGCCATGGATGAGCCGGCGAATTCTTCCTATGTGGGCATGGCCGTCTGCGCGGAATGCCACGCGACCGAGACCGCCGCCTGGACCGGCTCCCACCACGACCTCGCAATGGCAAGGGCAGTCGAGACGACCGTGCTCGGCGATTTCAACGACACGGTCTTCAACCATGGCGGTGTCGAGTCCCGATTCTTCCGGCGTGACGGAGGCTTCTTCGTCATCACGGAGGGTTCCGATGGCAAGCTCGCGGAATTCGAGCTGAAGTGGACCTTTGGCTGGGACCCGCTCCAGCAGTACCTGGTCGAGTTCCCCGACGGCCGGCTGCAGGCGCTGGGCGTTGCCTGGGATGCACGCACGCCGGCTGCGGGTGGGCAACGCTGGTTCCATGTCTATGGCGACGAGATCATTCCGGCGGGCGATGAACTGCACTGGACCATGCCCGCGCAGAACTGGAACTACATGTGCGCGGACTGTCACTCGACCGGCTACCGGAAGAACTACGATCCGGAGTCCGACCGCTTCGCCTCGACCTGGACCGACGTGAACGTGGCCTGCGAGGCCTGCCACGGTCCGGGTTCCACGCATGTCGCGCGGGCCAGAGACGAACGTCTGGCCGAGGGGCACGGTTTTCCGCTGTCGTTCGCGCAGCCCGGGCGTGAGCGCGTCCTGCACGAGGGCGCCACCACGATGTCGATTGTGGGCGGCGACGACGGAGCGCTGCAGGTCGAAGCCTGCGGTCGCTGCCACGCGCGGCGCGCGCCGATCGCTGACGAGTACCGGCACGGTGCGCCGCTGCTGGACTCCTATCTGCCCGCGCTGCTGACCGAATCGCTGTACTTTGCCGACGGGCAGATCCTGGACGAGGTCTTCGAATACGGATCCTTCCGGCAGAGCCGCATGTACGCCGCCGGTGTCGTGTGCACGGATTGCCACGAACCGCACAGTCTGCAACTGCGCGCCGAAGGCGATGCGGTCTGCGCCCAGTGTCACCTTCCCGGTCACTACCAGGACGTGAGTCATTCGCACCACGAGCCCGGTCCGGGTGCCCCCGGCTGTCGCGACTGTCATATGCCGGTGCGCAACTACATGGTGGTCGATCCCCGCCGCGACCACAGCTTCCGGGTGCCACGGCCCGATCTCGCGGCGGAACTGGGTGTGACCAATGCCTGCGCAGCCTGCCACGCCGATCGACCGGATGCATGGAGTGCTGCCGCGGTTCGTGAATGGCTCGGGCGGGACGCCCTCGGCCTGCAGGATTTCGCGCACGCCTTTGCGGCGGGGCGGGCGGGAAGGATCCAGGCGGCCGATCCGCTGCGGCGAATCGCCGCAGACCATGAGCAACCCGCCATCGTTCGGGCGACCGCGCTCGATCTCCTGAGCCGCTATCCGGGACCGGAGACCCTCCAGCTCGCGGCGGCTTCCCTCGTGGATCCGGACCCCGCCGTGCGTCTTGCGGCTCTGGGGACGGTGGAGGCGGCACCAATTTCAGATCGAGTGGCGCTGTTGAAAGACCGGTGGACCGACCCGGTTCGGGCCGTGCGGATCGAGGCGGCCCGGATGCTGGCGGGTGTCGATCCCCGGGCGCTGGAGCCGGTCGAGCTCAGACATCTCATCGAGGCGATGGGTGAGTACGTCGATGCGCAGCAGGCGAGCCTGGACCGGCCTTCGGCGCGACTGAATCTCGGTAATCTGTATGCCGAGGCGGGCGATCCCGCCCTCGCGGAAGAACAGTATCGCGCTGCGCTCGTGCTGGATCCCACTTTCGAACCCGCATTCGGAAATCTTGCGGATCTCCGGTTCCGTCAGGGGGACGACGTGGCTGCGGGTGAAATTCTGGCGCGGGGCCTTGATGCAGTGCCGGGCAGCGCCACGCTGCATCATGCGCTGGGCCTATACCAGGTCCGAGCGGGCGACCGGACGGGCGCGCTGATCTCACTGGCCAGGGCCGTGGAACTGGCTCCGGGGGACCCCCGTTTCATCTACGTCTATGCGATTGGGCTCAACAGCGAGGGTCGACGCGACGAGGCGATCGCGCATCTGGAGCGCGCGCATATCATTCGCGAAACAGACCAGAATGTGCTGCGGGCGCTGGTGAGCATGAACCTGGAGTCGGGCAACAACGACGCGGCGCGGACCTACGCGCGGCAGTTGCAGCGGCTCAGGCCTGGGGATGCACAAGTCAAGGAGGTGCTTCGGCAATTGGGTGACGGCTGACCCGGAGCACGTCCGGGGGGAAACCGCTGTGCGCCGCTCTGTGTTGGGATGAGGCGTCGCCGAAAAAGCACCCGTCGGTGCGGCTAGATTCTGTCCGCTAACGCTTTGCAGGCTTGTGTAAGTAACATTCCAAATCTATGGACTGGATCGGGATTCCGGCTACGGAACTCGATCTGGGTAATCGCAAGAGGCATGATGAAAACAATGATGGACTCAGTTTCTCGTTACGATTTCTGGCGGCGTTCGTTGGGCGGATGGATGGCCGCCCTGATCATCCTCATGGCGGTTCCGGCCGGAGCGCAGGAATCGTCACTCCTGGAACCGAGTTTCGAATTGCCAGCGGCCTGGAGCGGCGACCTCGACGGGATGCGCGAACGCCGGTTGATCCGGGTGGGAACCGCGTTCAGCCGGACGCACTATTTTCTCGATGGGTTGACACAGCGCGGGCTTGCCCACGATGCGCTGGTGCAATTCGAGGCCTTTCTGAACAAGAAACTGGATACGCCGAAATCCCTGCCTATGCGCGTGTTGATCGTGCCGTTGCCGCGCGACGAACTGCTGCCCGCGCTGGTCGACGGTCATCTGGATCTGGTCGTGGCCAATCTCACCATTACGCCCGAGCGGCTGGAAACGGTGGCATTCTCGGATCCCTTGGGCCGCAACGTGTCCGAGGTGGTGGTTCTGGGGCCGGCGGCGCCACCGGTCGACGTGCTGGCCGACCTCTCGGGGACTACCGCCTACCTGCGTGAGTCCAGCAGCTACTGGGCCAGCGTGGAAGCGCTGAACAAGAGTTTGAAGGACGCGCGTAAAAAGCCGGTCCGCCTGCATGCGGTCGACGACCACCTTGAAGACGAGGACCTCCTCGAAATGGTTGCGGCCGGGATCCTGCCCTATGCGATCGTGGATACGCACAAGGCGGCGTTCTGGGCCGAAGTGATCGATGGGCTGACCGTTCGGGAAGATCTGGTTCTGCGCGAGGGGGCCGAGATCGCCTGGGCGATGCGCAAGGGAACGCCGGAGCTTGCGGCGATGGTGAATGCGTTCGTTCCTGAAATGCGGATGGGCAGCGCTTCCGGAAACACACTGTTGAAGCGGTACCTGCGTGACAACCGCTGGGTGAAGAATCCCGGTGCCAGCGAGGATCGCAAGCGTTTCGAGGCAGTCGCGGAGATTTTTCAGGAGTACGGAGAGCAATACGGTTTCGACTGGCTGATGGTCGCGGCGCAGGGCTACCAGGAGTCGCGCATCGATCAGAGCGCCCGCAGCCCTGCCGGCGCACTGGGAATCATGCAGCTGTTGCCCACGACGGCTGCTGACACGGTCGTGGGAATTCCGGATATCAGCACCCCGGAGAACAACATCCATGCGGGTGTGAAGTACCTTCGTGTACTGCAGGATCGGTATCTGAATGACCCCGAAATCGACAACCTGAATCGGACGCTGCTGGCTTTCGCCGCGTACAACGCGGGTCCGGGAAACCTGAACAAGATGCGCAAGCGTGCGGTCGAAATGGGACTCGATCCCAACCAGTGGTTTGGTCACGTGGAACTGGCGGCCGCGAAGGTGATCGGGCGTGAGACGGTGGTCTACGTCAGCAATATCGCCAAGTATTACTTCGCGTTCAGCCTGCTCCGCGATGCGCGTGAGGAGCAGGAGAGGGTGCGGGAGGAGTTGAGCTAGCGGGTCATACGGAAAGCTCGGTATCAGATGGCTGCGCCATGGTGACCGAACGGCCTGCGTGATCCACTGGTGCTAGCGCCAGACCGGCTGGTCGGAAGCGCGCTCCTGCAGGGCGCGGATGTTGGTGGCAATGAGGTCGTAGCCGACATTGCCATAGAGCTTCTGGCGGCCCTCGTTGAGGATGAACGTCGGACTGCCTTCCAGCCGGAGTCGCTCCTTGTCGTCGATATCGAGGGACAGCCGCGCAAAGGCGGCGCCAGAGTGGATTTCGCGCTCGATCGCGTCGACGGGAAGCCCCTGGCTCTCTGCGATTTCCCGCAATACGCTCAGGTTCGAGACGTCACGCAGATCGCGGAAGAAAGCCTGCCGAATGCGCCAGGCGAGTTCCTGCGCCTCGGTTCGGCCCTGGTAGGCCTCACTTGGGGCGGCCGCAATCGTGCCGGCCGCTGCCAGAATCTCAACGGCATTCAGGTAGAGGTGCGCAGGCAACGAGGTCGAGGGCGCATTGCGGCTCCACACGTCCGGATTCACCTCGACGTAATCGCAGGGACTCGCCACGTTGCAGACATGGCGACCATAGCCGGCAAAGCCACCGTCCTTCCAGCCGTCGCCGATGCGTGCGGTGTTGTTTCCGAAAAGGGAGAGGTAGCGATAATGGATATCCACGGATTCGCCGAAATCCTGTCGGATCTGGTCGACCTTGATTTGGGCGATGTACGCCCAGATGCACAGCACATCCGTGTAGTAGTCGATCCTTACGGATTGAGTCGTCACATTCGGTCTCCGTCTGCTTTCTGGGTCATGGGGCTCGGGACATGAGGCGAGGTCACTCCGTGACGGTGTCGTAGGGCCAGTCACGAAGTCCACCGTCGAGACTGACGGCGTCGAATCCGCGTTGGCGCAACAGCAGCGTCCCCACGGCACTGCGGCCGCCGCTCTTGCAGTAGACGAGGTATTTCTGGCTCTTGTCCAGTTCGTTTACCCGGCGCCGGAGGTCATGCAGCGGGACGAGGACGCAGCCGGGCATATGACCGTCTTCGAATTCCTCCTCGTAGCGCACGTCGAGCGGAATGTGGCCGCTCTCCAGCAGTGCGTGGGCTACCGGGGGCTGGACGCGCTGGATCAGGTTCCGCTGGATGAGTTCGTCGAAATCGTCCTGGTTCAACACGAGCAGTACGCCGTCCTCGACCATGCGCACAGTGGCGTTGCGTGAACCCTTGATGATCAACGCTTCCTCGCCGAAGGGATCGCCAGGTCCAAGAACGCCGACCAGCTGCGGTTCATCGTCATAAATGCCCGTTTGCCAGACTTCGGCCCGGCCGTCCTCGATGAGATAGAACGCGTCCCCCGCTTCGCCCTGGCGGACCACGTCCTGACCGGCCTGAACGGGTATCGGACGCATGCGCTGGAAAGCTTCCTCGACGCTTTCCAGGGGCAGACAGCGCAGGGCACGCGAGCGGCGTACCGCTGCGACGCGTTCATGTGCGCCGTTATCCTTGCCACTGAGGCCCGCGGCGAGGGTTTCCCAGCTCAGGAGATAATCCAGAAGTTCGGCATCCGCCCGGCAGAGTTGAACAGCATCCCGGGCGGTGATGGTGACCGCTTCGGAATCGGGATACAGACGGTAGGGGCCCACGCGTGCGGTATCGAAATCCAGGCGCAGGGGATCCTTGTCGGGCTGCGAGACTTCGGCTGTCCCTTCGATGACGTAGAGGTAAGCGGAATCGGTGCCTGCGCGCAATACGAGCTGTTCGCCGGGGTCCAGGGTGTAGGTGCGCAGCGCATCCAGCGCCTCGGAAATACGATTTCCTGACAATCGTGAAAACGGATAGCACTGACTCAGGTGCAGCAGGAGTTCCGGTCGTTGCTCACAGGTTCCGGTCGCTTGTTCTATCGCCATGCGTAACGCCTCTATCGAACGGTTGAGGGCCGAAGATTCCAGTCACGATCGCGAAATGGATCCGGGGCTGAATGGACGAATCCTGATGTTTACAGGGAAGTATCGTGGCGGCTGACCAGCAGGGTCAAGCGAAACAGCAGGGCCTGGGACGGCTGCACCTGGAGCGGGCCCGAATTCAGCCCCAGAACCCCTGTATGTGCCATTGACCGCTGCGTAGATCCTTGAAAATCCAGCGGAGTCGTCCCCGGCGATCATGCGCATGTGCGTAGTCACGGCGCTGATCGTTCCCGTCCAACCACCAGCCGCCCTCCAGGCGCCCCAGCCACTCGGGTGAGGCAGGGGGTGGACAGGGCTTTGGCGGATGGATCCACAGCGCTGTTCCGGGGGCGCGTTGGGCAGGGGTGACCACCGGTGCCGCATCCGGCCCCGTTGCTTCCATTGGCTGCTCGATCTGCGCCCATTCAGGCAGGGGATGCAGGGTCGGCTCGAACCGTAGCACGGCATTGTTGCCGAGCCGGGCCCGGATTCGGGCCAGGAATCCGTTTCTTTCCGTCGCGTCGCGGCTACTGCCGAAGAGATCGGCTGCGGTTTCCCTGACCGGCAGCAGCCGTGTCGCGGTCAGGCGCATGCTGCGTACCGGCGCCGGCAGCACCTGACGGGAAAGACGGATACTCCACAGCTCCAGCCACGCCTCCGCACGGTGGCCCGGGTGGGATCGTTCCAGGGTCATCGCCGTTCGGTCCTCGCGGTGCGTCAGCAGCAGTTCCAGGTGCTGCACGGTGCGATGTCGTGCATACAGCGCCTGTTCCATCTGCAGCAACAGGCGCCGCAATGGAAAACGCAGGGCTTCGGAAGAAGCGACCTCCTGGTCGAACTCCAACCGAAAGGACGGATGCTCTGGTGGCTGGAATCGAGGCAGGGTTTCCGGGGCGTGGCCCAACAGGCGGTCGAGCAGCTTTGGCAACGCGCTTCCGTAGCGCAGGGCCAGGTCGGCGCGGGGAAAGCGCAGAAGATCGCCGATCCGGTTCAGGCCAACGTCCCGCAGTGCGTCGATTGCGATTTCCGACAGGGGCAGGGTGGTCAATGGCAGAGGCGATAGCATCTGCCGCAATGCATGGTGATCCACGGGGCGCGGTGAATTCCGCAACCCGGCCAGCAGCCGTGCCGCGGCAGGCGTTCCGGCCACGCCGATGCACGGGCTGTAGCCGAGACGTCTCAGGGTTTCCCGAACCTGGCGACAAAGTGCTTCCAGCCCCCGAAACAGCCGTAGGCTACGCCCGATTTCGAGCAAGATGCGATGCTGTTCCGGTTCCGGACATACGTGATCGCTGAACTGCAGCAGTATGGTGGACAGCGTTTCCAGGTGGCTGTGCATGAGTTCCGGGCGGTAGTCGAACACAGCAGGGGCATTGAGCACGGCCAGGGCGTCGGCCAGCGCCATGCCTGGACCGACGCCAGCCCGGCGTGCTGCGCGATTGCCATCGTGTACCCGTGGCCGAGAGTCATCCTCGACGACGATCAGCGGTTCGGTCCGGGAGGATCCCGTCTGGGCCAGTGCATCCAGCGCCAGGTGAGGCAGCCATACCGCCATCCACAAGGCCCGGCCGGAGACCGGTTCCGGGTCTCCGGAGGGCTGCTGCTCAGGTGCGGGCAGCAGCGCAAGTTGTCCGGAGTTTCCGGTTCCGAAGCCGCCGGAATGTCGGCGTACACGGATCGGTTTCGTTGGTTCATCGCGGGGGTGCATGGCGTATCCCGAACTCGACAGGTATGTGAACCGGGGTGTTCCGTGCAGGCCAGCCGCCGGTGTTCTTGAAAATTTCCAGGCGCAGGTGATTCTGCGCACCCTGCCAACGGATGCGCAGGTGCGCCGGGGAAGGTTGTGCCGCCGCCGCCGATGGGCGGAAGAGAAAAGCACAGGACTCTCCGGCCACCGCGGCCAGACGCAGACGCCGCAAGGAAGCGATGCCAGGCTGTTGCAGCCAGACCAGAACGGCCCCGATGCCCGGGTGACGGAGAACCTGCTCGCAGCTCCAGACCGCGTCGTCGACGTGTTCGGTGCGGATCAGCAGGATCTGTTCCGGGGGTACGCCCAACTGCTGCCAACCGGGAATCCAGGGCACGGCGGGTGGACTCACCAGCACGACCCGGAGATTTTCCGCGGCGCAGTCGGCCAGCATGGGTAGCAGGATCCGGGTTTCGCCGCAGCCGAAGGGGCCGCCGATCAGTTCGATCAGCCGCCCACGCGGCCAGCCTCCGCGCAGGGCCTCGTCCAAAGGCGCAAATCCGCTGGGCCGGACCGATATGTTCTCCTGAGTGCCGATCCCGCGCCCGCGCCAGAGCCCGGGATGGTTCAGCAGTTGCTCAAGTGCGCCCATGGGACGAGGTTCCCGGTATCCGTGCTCTACTCACTCAGTGCCCGCACCACGCCGACACCGATTCCCTCGATCACGAGTTCCTGGCGACGGGTGTCGATCTCGATCGGCTTGAAATCGGGGTTTGCGGGCAGCAGGCGTATACGGTCGCCTTCGCGCTGGAACGTCTTCACCGTGACTTCGTCTTCGATGCGGGCGACGACGATCTGACCGTTACGGGCCTCGGGGTTCTGCCGTACCGCGAGCAGATCGCCATCGAGGATACCGGCATCGCGCATGCTGTCGCCGTGTACCCGAAGCAGGTAATCCGGGCGTGGATGGAACATCCGGGGATCGATGCGGTAGTGATTTTCGACGTGTTCGATGGCCAGGATCGGTACACCGGCCGCGACGCGACCGACCAGGGGAAGCTCTTCCGCGGGTCCGGCGCCGCCGGGCAGCCGGATCCCGCGCGCGCTGCCGCCGACCAGGTCGATCGCGCCCTTGCGCGCGAGGGCACGCAGGTGGCATTCCGCTGCGTAGGGGGATCGAAAACCGAAGGCCTGGCAGATTTCTTCCCGGGTCGGGGCCGAACCCCGTTCCTCGATCTGCCCGCGGATGAAAGCGAGGATTTCCTGCTGCCGTGTGGTGAGCTTCATGGGGTACCCTCGCGGATGTACTGTATTTTAATACAGTACTCCGGCCGGTTTCCCCGCCGCAAGTCCGAAGGCTACTGGATCAGGCGGCGCCGGATCAGGAAGGTCGCGGCGATGAGAGCAAGGATACCGTAGACCGCGACGACACCGAGATGCCACCCGACCTGGGTGGGCCAGGCCCCGGTCATCAGGGGACGCACGACTTCCACGACATGTGCGAGCGGCAACGCCAGTGCCATCGCCTGCACCCATTCCGGCAACTCGTTCAGTGGAAAAAATACACCGGAAAGCAACAGCATGGGAGTTACGGCTAACGTGAAGTAATAGAGAAAGAAATCGTAGCTGCGCGAGAAGGCGGTGATCACCAGCGCCAGCGACCCGAAGGTGAAAGCGGCCAGGAAGACCACCGGCAGCGCCAGCAGCGCGCGCAGATCGCTCACCAGCCCGAGCAGGCTGGCGACGATCAGGATCGCGCCCGCGCTGATCAGCCCCTTGGTGGCGGCCCAGATCGCCTCCGCGAACACGATGTCGTCCAGCGTCAGCGGTGTCGCCAGCATCGCCAGCCAGGTGTTCTGTTCCGCCATGCGCGTATAGGCGGAGTACATGCCCTCGAAGCTGGCCGTGAACATCGCGCTGGAGCAGATGATTCCGGAAGCGATGAAGACCATGTAGCTCATGCCGTCCAGATCGCCGACCAGGCGCCCGAAACCGTAGCCGAAAGCCAGCAGATAGAGCACGGGTTCCCCGAAGTTGCCCAGCAGCGAGGGCATCATCAGCTTGCGCCATACGCGGAGGTTACGGCGCCATACCGCGACGAAACGCAGCGTCGGACGGGGCCAGAATGCGTGGTTGGGGTTCATGATCAATCCCGCAGGTCGTGGCCGGTGAGTTTCAGGAACACGTCCTCGAGATTGCTGGCCCGGGTCGCGTGTGGCAGGCCGGCCGTGTCGAGTTCCGCGCGCACGGCGCCCGGCTCGTGCGTGTAGATCAGCCAGGTGTCCGCGATTTCGAGCATGCGTGCGGGCAGCGTGGCGGGATCGGCGATGAAGCGACGAGCCGATGCGGCATTGAGCGAGATTACCCAGGGTTCGACATGGGCGGCGATCAGCTCCGCCGGGGAAGCACAGGCAATGATGCGGCCGGCGTCGATGATGGCTACGCGGTCGCAGAGTTCTTCCGCCTCTTCCATGTAATGCGTGGTCAGGACCAGGGTCACGCCGCGTTTGCGCAGTGCCCGCAGCTGCCGCCAGAGATGGTGCCGTGCCTGCGGATCGAGACCGGTGGTGGGCTCGTCCAGGATCACCAGCTCCGGTTCGTTGATCAGGGCCCGCGCCAGGGTGAGCCGGCGCTTCATGCCGCCGGACAGTGCACTGATCCGGGATCCGCGCCGGTTTTCCAGGTTCGCCTGTTCGAGCAGTTCGTCGATACGGTTCCCCAGCGCCGCGCGGCTCAACCCGAAATAGGAAGCGTAGGTCAGTAGATTCTCCTCGACGGTGAAATCGGGATCCAGGGTGTCGAACTGAGGCACGACACCGAGCCGCGACGAGATCTCCCGTTCGCATTCGGGCATCGGGCGCCCGAGGACGTGCACGGTCCCCGCATCGATCGGTGTGAGACCGAGCAGCATGCGCAGTGTCGTGGTCTTGCCTGCGCCGTTGGGGCCCAGCAAGCCGAAGAATTCGCCGGCGGGGATCGTCAGATCGATTCCGTCCACCACGGCATGGTGATCGTAGAACTTGCGCAGACCGCGGATTGCGATGGCCTTCAATACGTTCTCGGCGGGTTCAGGAATCATGGGTCGAGCGGGCAAGGAGCAGCATTGGTACATCCGTGAGGAGGATCGTTTGGTTGCCGGAGCGGTCACGCAGTAGCATACGGGACTGGCCCACCGGCGGCACGCACGCCGCCGGAGAGCATTGGAGGCGTGGCGGCCGTGGGTAGTTCGCATACATGAAACGAATCATCATTCTCGGAGCGGGGCAGGTCGGGCACACCCTGGCCGACGCACTGAGCGCGGATGGTCACGCCATCACCGTGGTCGATCTGGATGCTGGACGGCTTCAGGCCCTGCGTGCGGAACTCAATGTGGCGACCGTGCAGGGTTTTGCCGCGCATCCGCCGGTGCTCAGGAAAGCGGGCGCTCCCGATGCCGAAATGCTGATCGCGGTGACCGATTCGGACGAAGTGAACATGATGGCCTGTCAGGTGGCGACCACCCTGTTCAACGTCGGTACCCGCATCGCGCGTGCCCGGGCCCGCGATTACCACCGGTTTCCCAGGCTGTTCGCGCGCGATGCCGTGCCGGTGGACCTCCTGATTTCTCCGGAAGAAACGGTCACGAGCCAGATCCACCGCCTGATCGAGCACCCGGGCGCGTTGCAGGTGCTGGATTTCGCGGATGGACGGGTGTCGCTGGTTGCGGTACGCGCCTACCACGGGGGTCCGCTGGTGGGGCGTGAACTGCGTGCGCTACGGGGATCCCGGCCCGGGATCCAGACGCGCGTGGCGGCCATCTTCAGACGCGATCGGCCGCTAGACCCCGACGGCGACACCGTGATCGAGGTGGACGACGAGGTGTTCTTCGTCGCGTCGAAGAAGAACATACGCGCGGTGACGGGCGAACTGCGGCACCTCGAGCGCCCGTACCACCGCGTGATCATTGCCGGCGGCGGAAATATCGGACGCCGCCTGGCCGAGACCCTGGCGGAGGATTACCGGGTAAAGATCCTGGAGCGGGATCCACGCCGCGCGCAGCTTCTTGCCAGCGAGTTGCCGAACGATGTGCTGGTGCTCGAGGGGAGCGCGGCGGATGACCGTTTTCTCGAGGAGGTGGATACGGATCACGCCGACGTCTTCTGCGCGGTCACCGACGACGACCAGGCGAATATCGTTTCGGGAATGCTGGCCAAGCGCCGTGGGGTACGCAAGGTCATCAGCCTCATCAACCGGCCGAGCTATGTGGATCTTGTGCAAAGCGGCTCGATCGATATCGCGATCTCTCCTCAGCTGGCGACCGTGGCCGAGCTTCTGGCCAAGGTACGCGAAGGGGGAACGGCGACCGTGCATACGCTGCGCCGAGGGGCGGCCGAGGCGATCGAAACGGTGGTGCACGGAGACGCAATGACCTCACAGGTGGTCAATCGTCGCATCGACGAACTGCACTTGCCCCACGGGACGACCATGGGAGCACTGGTGCGCGGCGAAGAGGTCATCATTCCTCACCATGACACGGTCGTGAACGCCGGGGATCACGCGATCCTGTTTCTCACCGATCGTTCGCGCGTGTCCGAAGTCCAGCGCCTGTTCCAGCCCAGCCCGCTGTTTTTCTGACCCGATGACGAACGCAGGCGAACGATGTTCCAGCTAGCGACCACGCTCCGCCTGCTCGGCATCCTGGTCGCGCTGTTCAGCCTGACGATGCTGCCTCCCGCCGTGGTCGGGCTGATCTACGGGGAACAGAGCCAATGGGTGTTTCTGCAGGCTTTCGGCATCCTGTTCGGGATCGGGGTGTTGATCTGGGCGCCGTTTGCCCGGGCGCGCGGCGATCTGCAGATACGCGACGGATTCGTGGTGGTGGTGATGTTCTGGCTTGTGCTGGGACTGTTCGGCGCGTTGCCCCTGTACCTGGACCCCCTGCTCCACATCTCCGTCACCGACGCGGTATTCGAGTCGATGTCGGGGCTCACCACGACCGGCTCGACGGTCATTGTCGGTCTCGATGACCTGCCACGGGCGATTCTCTGGTACCGGCAGCAGCTGCAGTGGCTCGGCGGGATGGGCATCATCGTGCTGGCGGTCGCCATTCTTCCCCTGCTGGGGATCGGCGGCATGCAGCTCTTCCGGGCGGAGATGCCGGGCCCGCTCAAGGACAACAAGCTGGCGCCACGCATCGCCGAGACCGCGCGCAACCTGTGGCTCGTGTACGTGGGGCTCACCGTTGCGTGCGCGCTTGCCTACTGGGCCGCGGGCATGGACACGTTCGATGCCATCGCCCATTCGTTCACGACGGTCGCCATCGGGGGGTTTTCCACCTATGACGCCAGTATCGGGCACTTCGACAGCGCCGCGATCGAGTCGGTCGCGATCATTTTCATGTTGCTGGGGGGCATGAATTTCGCGTTGCATTTTCTTGCCTTCAGCCGCGCGAATTTCCGCACCTATCTGAACGATGAGGAAGTCCGTTTCTACCTGATCCTGCTCGGGATCGGAGCGGCGATCGCGGCCGCCTATCTTCTGTATTCGGGGGTCGCCGGGGGGCTTTCGGACGCGCTGCGCAAGGGTATCTTCCACGCGGTGTCGATTGGTACGACCACCGGCTATGCGACGACTGAATTCTACCTCTGGCCCGGCTTCCTGCCGGTGATGCTGGTGTTCCTGTCCTTCGTCGGCGGATGCACCGCCTCGACCGGGGGAGGCATGAAGGTGATCCGGGTTCTGTTGCTGGGCAAACAGGGCCTGCGCGAGATTCAGCGCCTGATCCATCCGCACGCGCACATCGCCGTCAAGGTCAATGGCCGCGTCATGCCGGACCGAGTGGTCGAGGCGGTCTGGGGGTTCATGGCGGCCTACGTGCTGGCGTTTGCGGTCATGACGCTACTGCTGATGGCATCCGGTCTGGATCAGGTCACCGCGTTCTCGTCGGTGGCCGCGACGCTGAACAACCTGGGCCCGGGGTTGGGAGACGTCGGTCCCAACTTCGCCGGCATCAACGATTTCAGCAAATGGGTCCTGGTGTTTTCGATGCTTCTTGGACGGCTGGAGATCTTCACGGTGCTGGTGCTGCTCTCGCCGGCCTTCTGGCGCCGCTGAACCCGCGCAGCAACGCGATCCGGAGGGGCAGGCGGCCATCGTCGATCCTGCCGCGCGTTTACAGCGCCTGAGGGCCTGCGGCCGGGGTGTCCCGAGCGGATCGGACACCGGGGCATGATCCGGTATGATCCGGAGCATGGACTGGACCCATCAGGTCATCTTCTTCGGCGCATTGGTGATCCTGGGCAGCATCCTGTCCAGCGTGGTGACGTCACGCCTCGGCGTTCCCCTGCTGCTGGTGTTTCTGGGGATCGGCATGCTGTTGGGTGCGGAAGGCCCCGGTGGCATCGTCTTTGAAAATATTCCGTTGGCGCACCTCATCGGTTCGGCGGCGCTGGGCGTGATCCTGTTCGACGGCGGCATGCGGACCCCGATCCGCAATTTCCGGATCGCGCTCAAGCCGGCGCTGGGACTGGCCACGCTGGGTGTGGTCGTCACGTCCGGATTGACCGGCCTGTTTGCCTACTGGTGGCTGCAGCTATCCTGGCTGGAATCGCTTCTGCTCGGCGCGATCGTGGGGTCGACCGACGCGGCCGCCGTGTTCTCCCTGCTGCATTCGCGGGGACTGCAGCTGAAAAGCCGGGTGGGGGCGACCCTGGAGATCGAGTCGGGCAGCAACGATCCGATGGCCATCTTTCTGACGATCGTCCTGATCGAAATGATTCTTCGGCCCGAGGCGACCTACGGCCTGGTCTTCGCGTTCGAATTCGTCCGGCAGATCGGACTGGGGGCGATTCTCGGACTTGTCGGTGGTTTTGCGTTGCTGCGCCTGATCAATCGCCTGCCGCTGACGCCCGGGTTCTACCCGCTGGCGGCGCTGGCGGGAGCGATGCTCCTGTTCGGACTGACCGGCCTCATCGGCGGCAGCGGCTTCCTCGCGGTGTACCTCGCGGGTCTGGTGCTGGGAAATCGGCCGCTGGAGTCCGGACAGAACATCAAGCGCTTTCATGACGGCATCGCGTCGCTGTCCCAGATCGGGATGTTCCTGATGCTGGGCGTGATCGTCACGCCCTCGGAACTGCTTCCCGTGGCGCTGGATGCCGCGCTGCTCGCGGGTGTGTTGATCCTCGTCGCGCGGCCGCTTGCCGTCGCGCTGTGCCTGCTGCCATTCCATTTTCCCTGGCGCGAGCAGGTGTTTGTCGGCTGGGTCGGCCTGCGGGGCGCGGTGCCTATCATCCTGGCGTTGTTCCCGCTGCTGGCGGGCCTTGAACTCGCCGGTTATTTCTTCCACGTCGTGTTCTTCGTGGTGCTGATCTCGCTCCTGGTACAGGGATCCACCATCACGCTGTTCGCGCGCTGGCTCAGGCTTGAACTGCCACCAGCGGCGACCCGGGTGCAGCGCACGGAACTGGATATCCCCGGGCAGCTGGAAATGGAGCTGGTTGGCTACACGCTTGCCGAAAACACGCCGGTCGTGCAGGAGGCCTGGTCCAGTTTCCGGCTGCCATCCAGTGCCCGGTTCGTGGCCCACCTTCGTGCGGGCAGGCTTCTGGAGGCCCTTGAGATCCTCGATCTGCGCGCCGGGGACCACCTGTATTTCATGATCGAGCCGGGGGAGCTTCCGGATCTGGACCGGCTGTTCCTGGCGACCGAGGTGCCGGAACGCCTGAGCGAACGGAGCGTGTTCGGGGAGTTCACACTCAATGGCAACGCCCAGGTCGGTGCGGTGGCCCTGGCCTACGGGGCATCCGTTCCGGAGGAAGAAGCGGCGCAGACGCTCGAGGCATTCCTCCGCAAGCGGCTCGTCGCGGAGCCCGTGGTCGGCGACGCGATCGAACTCGATCGCCTGCGCTTCGTGGTGCGAGAAATGAGCGGCGCGCGCATCACCCGAGTCGGACTCAAGCTGCTTTGAATGCGGGTGGCCGACCCGAGGGGCAGGGTGTTGCGATCTCCCGAACCCCATCCCGTTACCCCGGTGTTCCGTGGTGTGCGTGGAGGTTCGCTATAGTGCAGCCTTCGAGAGCCCGAGCGCGGGACCTTGAGTGTTATATTGTAACAAAAGAACCGAGCCTGAATGTTTTCCGACGAGACCAAACCACGCATGTTCACCTATATCGACCCGACCGTACGAACCCGTCTTCTGGCACAGGGGAAGCTCACCCGCATCAATGCCGACGGGGTTGCGCTCGACGCGAGTTCGGCAGGGGTGGTGCCCTCACAACCGGCACTCGAAATCCTGGGTCCGATCCCGATGCCGGTGTCGCTGACCGAGGAACCGCTCACGGTGCAGTGGTATGTCTTCGTCCGGCGCACCGAACTGGCACGGGTCGACGAACTGGCGGCGGAACTGCGCGAACAGGGCGGCCAACACCTGTTTGCATCCCTCACCTCGTCGATGGCTGTCAACAGTCTGCTGGTGATCGGTGAGCCGGATCCGGACCGGGAGCCTCTGGTGCGTGTGCATTCGAACTGCCTGACCGGGGACGTGTTCGGCTCCAAGCGCTGTGACTGTGGCCCGCAGCTTGCGGCCGCAATGCGTCAGATCCAGGGTGATCCGGCCGGTGGGTACCTCGTCTACATGGCCGGGCACGAGGGCCGCGGCATCGGGCTCTGGGCCAAGGCCGCCACCTACCTGTTGCAGGATGCCGGCGAGAACACCTACCAGGCCAACCGCAGCCTCGGCCTTCCCGACGACTCCCGGGACTTTTCCGATGCCGCGTCCGTCCTCAAGTGGCTTCTGGGTGAGAAGCCCTTCCGTCTGCTCACGAACAACCCCAAGAAGATCCAGGATCTCGCCGCCCATGGGCTCGTGAACGTGCGGCGTGTGAAGCACGTTGCCGGCGTGGACGAGTGGAACAAGCGCTACCTGCTGGCCAAACAGAACTGGGGGCATGCGATTTCCCCGCAGGATCTCGAGTCCTAGGCTTGCCGTGTCCGGCATCAACCGCGAAAGGGGGTCTCTGAGGCTGGCGAGCCTTTTGGTACTCGACCTGTCTCCGGATGGCTCCGGTGGCTTCGACAGCGAGGTCTTGGACCGGCACAACGTGGAGAAAGACCCGGCGGAGAGGCCGGGGGGCGGAACCGGATGAAGGCACGCTTGGATCGAGATCGCGACAAAAAGGCGCACCGCCCGTGAACGGGGTGCGGGAGTTCCTGCGGCTGCTGAACCATGCGTTCCGCAACCTGCTGCCGATCATTCTGGTGGTTGGAGTTTTCCAGTTCCTGGTGATCCGGCAGGTTCCCGACGCGTGGCTGCCGATGGCGGTCGGTCTCCTCGTCGTCGTGCTGGGGGTCGCCCTTTTCCTGCAGGGCCTCGAGCTAGGGATCTTCCCGATCGGCAAGAACCTGTCGAACGAGTTCGCGCGCAAGGGCTCACTGCCGCTGCTGATGATTTTCGGATTCTGCCTGGGCTTCGCGGCGGTGATTGCGGAACCCGCACTGATCGCGGTGGCGAGTCAGGCCGAGATCATCAGTGAAGGGCGGATCAACGCACTGACGCTGAGGATGCTGGTCGCGGTGTCCGTCGGTCTCGTGGTCGCGCTGGGTGTAGTGCGTATCCTGCTTGGCCACAGCCTGCACTGGTACATGATCATCGGTTACATCGTGGTGGTGATCGTGACCTTCTTCGCGCCGGAGGAAATCGTCGGGCTCGCCTACGACTCCGGCGGCGTGACCACGAATATCGTCACGGTTCCGCTGATCGCGGCGCTCGGGATCGGCCTGGCCATGTCGATCCGTGGACGCAATCCGCTGATTCACGGCTTCGGACTCGTGGGTCTTGCGGTGATGGTGCCGATGATCTCGGTGCAGATCTACGGGATCATCGTGTACAGCTTCGGTGAAGCCCGTGAGGTCGCTCAGAGCATCGCGGAGGCGGTGGATCCGGAAGTGACCGATGTGGTCCAGGAAGTCGCCGGCAGCGTGCTTCTGGGCATGCTACGCGACCTGATGATCATGTTCCGGGACGTGTTGCCGATCATTGCGGTCGTGCTGATCTTCCAGTATCTGGTGATCCGCAAGCACATCGCTCACCTGCACAAGGTGATGGGCGGTTTCCTGCTGGTAATCGTTGGCCTGTATGCCTTCGTGGTGGGTCTGAAACTGGGTCTGTTCCCGATTGGCCAGAGTATGGCCGAGCAGTTGATCGGTCTGGATCGCTGGATCTTTGTCTACCTGTTCGCCTTCGCGATCGGTTTCGCGACGACGATGGCGGAGCCGGCCCTGATCGCGATCGGGCAGAAGGCGGAGGATGCGGCGAAGGGGCGGTTGAACGGTAACGTGATCCGTATCCTCGTCGCGATCGGTGTGGCGGTTGGGATCACCATCGGCGTGCACCGAATCATCGTCGGTGATTCGATTCATTACTACATCATGGCCGGCTACGCGGTAGTGATCCTGCTGACCTTCCTGTCGCCGAAATACATCGTGGCCCTGGCCTACGATCTCGGCGGCGTGACCACCTCCGAGGTGACCGTGCCGCTGGTGACCGCGCTGGGGATCGGCCTGGCCACCCACATAGAGGGTCGCAACGTGATGATCGACGGCTTCGGTCTGATCGCGTTCGCTTCAATCTTTCCGATAATATCCGTGATGCTTTACGCCATCGCGGTGGAGTTTGCCAACCGATGGAGAGGGACTGAGCCATGAAATTTGCATTACTCGTCGCCATTCTGGCGGATGACCTGGAGGAGAAGGCTATCGACGTCGCCAAGAAGGCGGGTGCCGGTGGCGTGACCCTGCTGGATGCCCGCGGCATCGGCGCGAAGGAAAAGAAGACCTTTTTCGGACTCACCTACGAGGGTTCCCAGAGCGTGTTGATCTGCGTACTGGAGAAGAAGCTTTCGTTGGGGGTGATGAAGGCGCTTACGGTGGAGCTCCAACTGGCGGAGCACTCAAAGGGCGTGGTCTTCACCGTACCGTTGGATCACATCGCCGGCATCGACATCCGGCAGCTTCAGAGTTTCGAGGAGCGGATCAGGGACGAAATCTGACTTCGGCTTCCGGTGGCGGCGCCCGCCGCCGGACCGGACCTTGTTCGTTCGGATCCCCCTTTCGGTATCGATTCAATTCCCTGGAGGCAACATGCTGGTCAAGGACATCATGCAGACCGAGGTCATCACCATCCCGCCGCTGGCAACGCTGCGCGAGGCGATGGCGAAGATGCGCCGTCACAAGGTGAAGTCGCTGGTCGTAGAGCGGCGCGACGAACACGATGCCTACGGCATGATTACGTACTCCGCCATCCTGCGCACCATCGTATCGGAAGAGGGCGACATCGACCTGATCAACGTCTATGACGTGTGCATCAAGCCCGCATTGATCGTTCCGCAGATGATGGATGTGAAGTATGTGGCCCGGATGATGATCGCCCAGTTCCAGCGCAGGGTGGTGGTGCTGGAAAGCGGCCAGCTCGTGGGTCTGGTGACGATGAACGACATCGTGGGCGAAGTGCTCGCCTGGGCAGAGGAGGCACACCTCGTCCCCGATACACCGTCCAATGACGATCCCTGAGGGCGACGTCGTCCCGACAAAAGGGGGCGACGTGCGCGCTTACTGGGATTCTAGGTACAGGTAGGTCCGGTTCACGTTCATGCGGTGCCAGGAGTCGTAGTGCAGCAGATGCTGGAACTGCGGCAGATCCGCCAAACGCTCGACGGTCTCATCCAGGGTCTCCCAGTTCTCGATGCCGGCGCTGACTTCAGTATTGAGTAGCTCGAGGTAGTCGCCGGTGTCGCGCTTCGCGGTCGCCATGTCGGTCGCCGCGCCGTGTCCCGGTACCACGATCTTCGGGTTCAGTTCCTCGAGCTTGCGGAAGTTGGCCAGTTTGCCCACGGGGTCGCTCTCCGGCTGGATGCCGATCATGCGCTCGGTGTAGACGAAATCACCGGTGAATACGACGCTTTCGCCCGGGAGATGGAGCATCGTGTCGCCCTTGAAATGGGAATCGGCGACATAGAGGAGTTCGAACTCGACGCCGCCGATCTCCATCCGGTGCTCGTCCGCGTCAATGGGGCTGGGCGCCGTGACCGGTTCGGTCCCGTCCATCGTTTCCTCACCGAGCGTGCGAATGGAACGCGCCAGATGCGAGGCTCCGAATTGGGTCTGGGTGTCGGTGGTCCGCTGCAGGGCCACGATTTCCGCCCCGTGTTCGTGGAACCAGCCATTGCCCAGCCACCGGTGATCCTGACTGCCCAGGTTGATCACGTGGGTGATCGGTTGATCGGTGACGGACGCCACCGCTTCGGCAATCATTTCCGCGACCGTGTAGCCGGGGCCGCTGTCGACCATCACCACGCCCGTGTCCGTGACGACGAACCCGACGTTGTTGTTCATGCCGAGGTTGACGGGGGCTCGGCCCTCGATCGAGCCGTAGAAGTAGTAGACGTTCTCGGTCAGCTGGATTGGTTGGAGGATTTCCTCGATCGCCCGATCCGTCTCGGCATAAAGGGTTGCGAAGGGCATAAGGACTGCGGCGGCAAGAAGGCTTGGTCGCACCCACTGGACGGCCTGGCTCATGAAATCTCCTTTGGTTGATTATCCCAACAGGACGTTTCGCCTGGCCACGGTATTCCGGGGAACGCCACCACCAGGGTTCGGGCGGCGCAAAAGCCGGTTGTCTCGGCACCGGAGGACGCCACCCGCATCGCGGTGCCCTATCCTTTCCTCTCCGTCCCCGTAGGGTCGGTCCTGAAGTGGAGGGCGTTGTTCAGTCGCGTCGCAGCTTCGCGGATCATGGCACGTTCTCTGGCGCACTACGCAGGTTACCGATACCCTTCAAGGTCATGGCCATGAAATTGCGTTGCGTATCGCTGGCCAATTCTGTCGGTCGGCGACGATGATCGATCCCTTTCAGTGGTTTGCCGACTGGCTCGTCTACGGAACGCTTGGGCTTTCCGAGGAAAGCCGTTTCGGCGCGGCGTTGAATTTCTTCGTGATGGACGTCCCGAAGATTTTCTTCCTGCTCGTGGTGGTGATCTACATCATGGGTTGGCTCCGGGCGTTCGTGAGTCCCGAGCAGGTGCGCCGGTATGTGCAGGGCCGATCGAAGATCGCCGCCCGATCCACCGCGGTCGGACTCGGCGCGGTCACCCCTTTCTGCTCCTGTTCCTCGGTACCCCTGTTCATCGGTTTCGTCGAAGCGGGTATCCCGCTTGGGGTGACGTTCTCGTTCCTGATTGCCAGCCCGATGATCAACGAGGTGGCCGTCGTGCTGCTGGCCGGGATCCTGGGCTGGAAGGTCGCCCTGTTGTACGTTCTCGCAGGGCTCACCGTCGCGTTCGTCGGCGGCATGATCATGGAGCGGTTCAAGCCGGAGCGCTGGGTCGAGGATTACGTCTGGAAGATCCAGATGGGACAGGTTCAGCTGCCCGCGCGCGATTCGAGTCTTCTGGGGCGCCACCGCTATGCCTGGGGCGAGGTGACGGAAATCGTGCGCCGGATCTGGAAGTGGATCTTCATCGGAGTGGGGGTGGGGGCCTTTTTCTACGGGTACATTCCGCAGCACTGGGTGGAAAACCTGGGAGATCACTGGCTGGCGGTACCCGCGGCGGTGCTGATCGGTGTGCCGATGTATTCGAACGCGATCGGCGTAGTGCCGGTGGCTGAGGCGATGCTCATCAAGGGCGTTCCCCTGGGAACGACGCTGGCTTTCATGATGAGTGTGGCTGCCCTGTCGCTTCCGGAGCTGTTGATCCTGCGCAAGGTGATCCGCTGGCCGGCCCTGATCCGTTTCGTGGGAATCCTGGCCGTGTCCTTCATTCTGGTGGGGTGGCTGTTCAATGCGCTTGGCCCTTACCTGGCCGTACAGCCCGGGCCGTGAATCCCGAGCGGATCCGGGTGGAATCGTTCCCGTTTTTTCCATGAACACACGGAGTTGATCGTCATGAAACATATCAAGGTTCTGGGCCCAGGCTGTGCCAACTGCAAACGGGCGTACACGCTGATCGAGGAAACCGCGCGCGCCAAAGGCGTGGAGATTCAACTGGAGAAGGTCGAGGACATCGCGGATATCGCGCGCCACGGGATTATGTCGACCCCCGGAGTCGTCCTTGATGGTGAGGTGGTGTACATGGGAGGCGTTCCCGCGCGGTCTCTGGTCGAGAAGTGGCTGGCCTGATGGGCTGGTGCAGCACAGGAACGGATGTTTCGGAAATGGGCCCGCTTGCATGGCCCTTCGCCACCTTGGGTAATGAAAAAAACGAACCACGGAAGAACACGGACAAGGTATTGAACGAACTTCGTTTTCCGTGTGTTTCCGTGGCTGATGTTCGGGTTAGAGGAGTCAGGAAGTGAGAGAGGAATTCAAAGGAATCGGATTGGGTTGGGCATTGTTCGCGGGCGCGCTGTTCGCGGCCTCGCATACCGCGCTTGCCGGGGAGACCGAGGGTTTCTGGAGTGCATTGGCCGAGGGCGGCAAGGTGGTGATGATTCGCCATGCGGCCACCGAGGAGGCGTCGGGCGAAGTCTCCATGAACCTCGACAGTGACGGAGATTGCAGCGCGGAACAGAACCTGACGGATGCGGGGCGGGATCAGGCGCGTGCGCTGGGAGCACTTTTCCAGGAACGCGGGGTTGCGGTTTCAGAGGTGTTGACCAGCGAGTTCTGCCGCGCTCGCGAGACTGCAGAGTTGGCGTTCGGAGAATTCGAGGCCTGGGGCCCGTTGAATCTCGTCGAGTCCCTGCCTGCGGATGATGCCGAGTTCCTGATGGAGGATGTGCGCGAGCGGATTGGCGATTTCGAAGGGGAAGGTGTCCTCGTGATGATGACCCACCGAAGCAACATCAACACGATTACGTTCCAGCAGACCGAGCCGGGGGATATGGTCGTCGTGGTCCCCGAGGGGATGGGCAGCTTTGCCGTACTCGGAATGATCCCGTCGCCCTGAAGGTTTCAGCGCGACGCGGAAATGGCCTGACCAATGAAAAGCGGGCCGGACGCCAGAAACGCGCCCGGCCCGCTTTTCGGGTTGCCGGACTTACTTGAACTCAGACGCGATATACGCAGAGACGTTGGCGATATCGTCATCGCTCAGCGCGGCCGCGTGCGGAGCCATCAGAGCCGTGTTCGGCCCGACCTGTTCGCCCGCGCGGTACTGGTTCAGCTTTCCAGCGATGTAGTCGGCATCCTGGCCGGCGATACCAGGGAAAATCGCCTGGCCCTTGCCCTCGGGACCATGGCAGCTCATGCACACCTGGTACTTGGCCTTGCCGGCCTCGAGGTCCGCAGCCTGCACCTGGACGGCTCCGGCGGCCACCAGGACGCCGGCGGCAATCACGATCAACTTCTTCATCACTTCCTCCTGGGTTCGGGAAGATCCCGGTTGTCAGTCAGCAAAAATCACAGCGCGTGGGCGGCATCCCAGGGCTCGGAGCCCATGACCACGGGCAGGGAGAGTTCATTCCCCCAATGCGACCACCCGCCGTTATACAGCCGAACATCGTCATAGCCTAGAGCCTTCAGTTGCATGTAGGCCAGGGTGGCGCGGAATCCGTCGTGACAATAGACGTAGATTCTGCTGTCCCTCGGGACGTCGGCGTACATTTCTTCGAGGCGTTCGAGGGACATCCACTTCTGTCCGTCGGTCGCCTGCAGGCCCTCGATGTTTACGGCGCCGGGAATGTGTCCGGCGCGCACCGCGCCATTCATGACCTCGCCCGTGTACTGGACCTCTGGACGGGCGTCGAGCAGGAAAACGCCTGGATCACGGAGCGCGTAGACATCCTGGTAGATATCGGTCCATTCGATGGCGATCTCCGGACGCGCGGGTTTCAGTGTGACGTTACCCAGGGTGACTTCGGGGGCCTCCGTCGAGAGATCATTGAACGCCTCCCAGTCGGTCGTGCCTCCGTCCATCAGTTTCACGCGGCTCATGTCGAAGCCGTAGAGATCCAGCAGGAAATACATCCTGGACGCGAGCGCGGTTCGGGAGTCGTCGTAGACGACGATCAGGGAGTCGTCGTTCACGCCCCAGGAACGAAGCGTCTCCTGGAACGCCTCCCGCGAAGGGAACCGCATGATCGGCACGCCATGATTCTCCCCGAGGTCCTTGAAGCGCATGACCTGCCGGGCTCCCGGGATGTGTCCTACACTGAAATACCGGCTCGGGTAGTACCGTACCTCGAGCAGCACGAGGGAAGGATCATCGATGTGATCCTCGAGCCAATTCGAATCCACCAGGAAATCCGGACGCTCGGCCTTGGCCAATGTGGAAAAGCTCAGCAGGATCAATGCCAGGAACAGCGCTTGTAACAGAATGGTCCGTGGGGCGTATTTCATCTACGGGAACTCCTTGGGGGTCATCTTGCAGACACGCGGCTTTTCCTCCGCGGTTCCACGTGCATGTTCTGGACGTTTCAGGCCTGCGATTCCTTCCCGAACTCATGAATCCCGATCGATTCGGGACCTGGCCGGCACGTTGCGCCGGTGAATCAGCATGATCGTCAGTGCCAGCAGAATCGCCCCGGTGAATACCAGCAGCGTTGAACCGATATCGTTCATCAGTTCCGGGTCGACGATCAGCACCAGCGCGAGGGCGACCATGATCATCCCGCCGACCAATTTCAGCACGCGCCCGTGCGTCTCCTCGAACCGACCCATGCGGAGCGTGACCAGGGCGACGACGAAGACCGTGAGTTCGATCAGCAGGTAGATGAGCAGGTAAAGGCCGAGCAGCAGGACAAAAGCCATTCCCCCGATCTCACGGTCCGCCACGATACCGCTCCAGACGACCGGGAATCCGGCAGTGCAGGGCAGTTCCACGAGGGCGATTCCGGCGGCCATGACAACGGTCGCGAAAAGCAACCCGAGCCCGGTGAGCCGCCGGTCCATCAGTCCGCGCATGCCCCGGTAGATTCCCGGTTTCTGACTGTCGGCAATCGTGAAGGACGGCCCGGTCTTGAACCAGAAGTAGTCCTTGATGTTCACCAGTCCAAAGGTCAATGCGAACAAGGCCACCAGCCATTGCACCCAGTTGAGGTAAAGCACGAAATTCAGAACACCGAAGACCCCGGCGATGAAGGCGCCGTACACGAGCGCGGTGGTGGTCAGAAAGGTGATCCCGACCAACGCGATGCGTCCGCGCGAGCCCGAGTGGATCACGAGCCCGAGCAGCAGCGTCAGGACCCAGAGCGAACAGGGGTTGAGGCCATCGACGAACGCGATCAGAAGGGTGGTCACGACAATGGGCTGTACCCCGAGGTCCACGCGCCCGATCAGGGGGAGGGCGAAATCCTCGGGAGCACCGACCGGCGCGATACCTGGGCGTGTCGCAGGCTCGTCCGGGGCCCAACCAGCGATGTGGGGAGTTTCGAGCCGGCCCTGGGCCAGGCGTTCCACCACCGCTGACTCGATCTCCCGGCGAATCTGCGGGCTGTCACCGACCCAGGCCTGGCCGCCGATGAACGTCGTGGGCACCGACCCGGCCTCGATTCCGTGCGCATTGGCGAGGGCGATGAACAGGGGATGGTGCGTACGTTCGCGCATCACCTCGTACTCGCGGATACGCAGGTCGGGGTAGCGCTCTTCGAGCTCCCGCAGGAAAGGCTTCTGGTTGTCGCAGTGAGGACAACCGATTCCCCAGAAGACATGCATCTCCGCAGGGGCGGCGCCGTCTTCCGCACTCAATGCCGGGGCGCTGGCAAACGCGAGGATGAACGCCAGAATAAGCTGCAGAAAGGGCTGCGGCCAGTGCGATGCCGTCAAGGTGCGACTCCCCGGTTGAAGGTGTGAATCCGGAACGTCCGAGCTTGGAAACAGGGTTTATCATAGTACCGAAGCGACCCGACGTGTGAAGTCTGAAACCGTCTGGGCGGAAGCCACGGCGCGGTTCCCGAAGCCCTCCAGGACCAGGCACAGCGAACAGTGCCTGCAAACTGACTGATCCCGGTACATCCCATGCTCCTCACCGCCCTGACGATCTTCATCCTCACCATCACCCTCGTGATCTGGCAGCCGAAGGGGCTTGGAATCGGGTGGTCGGCCATGGGCGGCGCCGCGGTCGCGCTGGCCACCGGTGTGGTCGGCTTCTCGGACGTGCCGATCGTGGTCGACATCGTCTGGAACGCGACGCTGACCTTCGTGTTCATCATCATCATCTCGCTGCTGCTCGACGAAGCCGGGTTCTTCGAATGGGCGGCCTTGCACGTGGCGCGCTGGGGGCGCGGCAACGGACTTCGGCTCTACGCCTTCATCGTATTGCTGGGCGCGGCGGTCGCGGCGATGTTTGCCAACGATGGTGCGGCGCTGATGTTGACCCCGATCGTGCTGGAGATCGTGCGTGCGCTGGGCTTCAGCCCCGTGGCGGCGGTGGCCTTCGTGGTGGCGGCAGGGTTCATCGCGGACACCGCGAGCCTGCCGCTGGTGATCTCCAACCTGGTGAACATCGTTTCGGCGGACTTCTTCGGGATCGGTTTCGTCGAATACGCAACCGTGATGGTGGTGGTGAACGTGGTTTCGGTGGCCGCTTCGCTGCTGGTGCTGATGCTGTTCTTCCGCAGGCAGATCCCACTGCGTTACGACTACACCCAGCTGCGCCTACCGCACGAGGTGATCAGGGATCCCGCGGTGTTCCGGGCCGGCTGGTGGGTGCTCGGGCTGCTGCTGTTCAGCTTCCTGGTGATTGAGCCGCAGGGGGTGCCCATCTCTGCGATCGTCGGGATGGGGGCGGCCATTTTGCTCGTCGTCGCTGCGCGCGGGCACGTGATCTCGACGAAGCGCGTGATCAGGACCGCCCCCTGGCAGATCGTGATCTTCTCGATCGGCATGTATCTGGTGGTGTATGGCCTGCGCAACGCGGGGCTGACCGCGGACATCGCTCGCATCCTGGACTGGGTCGGCGGCTACGGCGTGACGGCGGCGGCACTGGCAACCGGCTTCATCGCCGCCTTTCTCTCGTCGGTGATGAACAACATGCCGGCAGTGATGGTGGTCGCGCTGTCCATCGACGATGCGAACGTGACCGGACTGGTCAAGGAAGCGATGATCTACGCCAACGTGATCGGCTCCGACCTGGGCCCGAAGATCACGCCGATCGGCAGCCTGGCCACGCTTCTCTGGCTGCACGTGCTCGCACGCAAGGGCATCGTGATCACGTGGAAGCAGTATTTCCTGATCGGCATCGTCATCACCCCACCGGTGCTGCTGGTGACGCTGCTGGGCCTCTCCGGCTGGCTGCAGTTCCTGCGCTGATCGCTCCGAGTCCCGCCGGAAAATCCGGCCGCGTTCGGAGTTCAGCAGCGCAGGTCGGGTCCGCGTGCGGTGCAGGGTTGTACGGTCCCGCCGCCGGAGATCCAGGAGGTGATGCCATCCGAGACGTTGTAGACCCGTTGGTAGCCAGCCTGCTCCATCAGCATGCGCGCGAGAACATCGGTCCGGTTTCCCGTGCGGCAGATCAGCACTACGGGCTGTTCCGGATGGGTCAGCTGGCCGAAGAGTGCGGGAAACTCATCGGTCATGCGTCCCTGTGAATCGAAGGCCGTAATCAGGCGGCTGCCCTCGATCACGCCGGTCTGGCGCCACTCTTCCGGACGGCGGATGTCGATCACCAGTGCGCCCTCGTCCACCATCCGTTTCAGGTTTGCGTTGTCGAGGGGTTCATACGGCGGGGTGGGCAGAAGGCCTACGGCAAACCAGATCGCCAGAGGGGCCAGGATCAGAATCGGTGCGAGGAACAGGAGCTTGCGTTTCATGTTTCGTCGTGGACTCGGGTTGCCCCCGTGCCCTCGGCATCAAGCACGGACTGCGGGGTGTCAGATTCGATGCGGGGCCGACACGGCCCCGGTTGCGAAAATATAACCCGAGGAGATGGAGCAGAGCGAAACCCTTCCCCCGCTTGTGGGGGAAGGGAAGGGGCGTCCTGATGTCAGGTCGCGTCCTGCCGCTGATTGCTCATCAGGTACTGCTCACCGAGCTTGATCAGTGCGGCGGCAACAGCGATGCCGAGTACCAGGATCAGTGCTTCGGGGATGTTCGGCTGGTAGGACTGCACCGCTCCGTACCAGTGAGCGGTCTGTCCAAGCGAGACGAGCTGCCCCGTGATGATGAAGCTGTACTGCACCCACAGCACGCCCAGAATGCCAACCAGGGCCAGGACTCTCGGCGCGAATTGCAGAAGGAGCAGAGCGAGTACGAAAGGTACCAGCATCCACACACTGGCCCAGCCCAGCATGCCGACGACGCTGCTGTGGGCCTCGTACACAACGCGGATCAGCACCAGCGCCGCGAACATGAGTGCCGTCTGCCGGAAGACCCGTCCCGCGGTCTCCGTGAGTGCGCTCTGTGGCCGCAGCAGCACGATCGCGGCCGCTCCGCTGACCAGCGCGGAGACGAGGGTCACGACCGACAGGAAGGCCCCGTGATAGTCGGGACGTCCGATGACCGTGCCGAACACCGCGCCGATGGTGATCGCAGCGGCACCCGCGACGATCAACGTGCCCCAGGCCAGTGGCAGGTCGAAGACTCCGTGGCGGCCCCTGAGGTCCATGATCAGCTTCACGATCAGCAGCACCAGTTCGATGGAGTACAGCGTGCCCATCCACCAGATCGGTGAACTGGGGTTGGGCGACAGCAGGATCCAGACCATGTTGAGCAGCGAGCCGAGTTCCGTGGCCAAAGCCGTAAACGCGCCCAGAAGCATCCCGATGGCCATGATGAGCAGGGCCCGCGTGTGCCGTGTGATGGTCTCGTCGTGCATGATCAGACCGTAGGCCAGCACCAGCGAAACCCCGGTACTCATCAGGGCGAGGAAGATGTAGGTCACCAGCGGCAGCGTCCATACCAGCGAACTGTTGGTCGCGAACCAGTGGCCGATAAACATCTCGTGGATACCTACGGCGCCGCCCACGACGAGTCCGACGGCGATCAGTAGCCATGTGGGTGTCAGGAAGTCCTTAAGACTCACATTGGAGTTCATGGGTTACGCTCCTTGATTTTCGCCGGCGGGGCGAGCGGGTTCGAAACGGCGCTGGGGTTTGTAGTCGCGGATGTAAATGACCCGCGGTCGGGTTCCCAGTTCTTCGCGCAGCCCCTTGCCACCGTGCTTGGCAATCAGCCGGCTCACTTCGCTGCTCGGATCGTCGATGTCGCCGAACTGTCGAGCGCCCGAGGGACATGCATCGACGCATGCGGGCGCGAGTCCCTTGGCCAGTCGGTGGTCGCAGAACGTGCACTTCTCCACGGTGCCGCGGGCCCGAACGACCGGGTAGGTCGTCCCGCGTTCCGGGTTCCCGTGTGGTGAGCCTTCACCGCCGGATTCCTCGACCATCTCCCTGGGCGAGAAGCACCCCTCTGCCAGACGGTTATTCTCTGTCCAGCTCTGATGCGGGCGCTCCCAGTTGAAACTGATCACGCCGTACGGGCAGTTGACGATGCAGGCCTTGCAGCCGATGCACTTCTTCGGGTCGTGCAGGGTCAGCCCCGTGCTCGCGTCCTTGTACATGGCCTGCGTTGGGCAACCGGCGACGCAGGGTGCGTTTTCGCAGTGGTTGCACATGGTTGAGATGTACTCGTAGCGGACGGCCGGGAACTTCCCGCTGGTGCGCGTGATCTTGTCGCACCAGTTGAAGCCGACCGGCGTGTTGTTTTCGATCTTGCACGCGATGGTGCAAGCGGCGCAGCCGACGCACAGCTGCTGGTCAATCACCATTCCATAACCCATGACGAATCTCCTGGCAGTTGTCGGCTTCAAACCTTCTCGATGCGGACGCCGTTCTGGCCGGCAAACACCGTCGAACCCGAGAGTCGATCGAAATCGAGCGGAATCAGTTCGTTGTTGTTGCCGCCAATGGCGGTCTTGCCGAACTCTACGGACGTATGCCGACCGTAGGCCCAGTGGCCCATCCCGAAGGACTTCACCACGCACCCGGGCCGCACGCCTTCCCAGACACTCGCCTTGCAGGTGATCGAGCCGGCCGGCGAGACGAGACGGATGTCGTCGCCGGTCTTGAGGCCGAGGCGTTCCGCATCCACCGGGTTGATCTTGGCGGCATCCTCGAACTTGAGATCGCCGGGCTCGACGTCGCGCTCGCCGGCATACCAGTAGTGGTTGCACCCGCGGCCCTCGCGGTTGAGCTTGTGCTTGGCGTCGATGAACAGCATCGGGTACTCCGACTCGCTGCCCTTGCGGACCGGGTTTTCGTAGTGCGGAATGAAGGCCAGTTCTCCGCGCGCCTCGTAGTTGCAGACTTCCAGTACACGGTCAATGCTGACGTCGTGCTTTTCGGCATGCTTGCCCAACGCTTCCTTCAGGCCTTCACTGTAGAACTCGAAGTTCCCGGTCTTGGTGCCGAAATTGCCCCAGCGTGATCGGAACGGATAGCGATCGCTGGTCCACATGCCGACCTTGCGGAACTCGTCCCAACTGCCGACCTTGCTGCCGCCGACCGTCGACTCCGGATCCCAGAATGGCCTGGTCATGATTTTGGCCATGTACAGACCGAGTTCATCACCGTTGGTCGGCTGAACACCCGTTTCCGGATCCTTGAACTCGTTTCTCAGGTATTCCAGGGGTGCACTGAACCCCTTGCGGTCAAGGGCCTCAGCGAGCAGCCAGGGAATTTCCGACTCGTCCTGCCTGATATCGCCGACCTTGACCATTGGCTGCTGGATGCCGACGACGCCGTAGCCGTTGCCGGAGTTCGCGACCACGTTCCAGCGCTCGAACATGCTGTGTGCTGAGGGCAGGACGATATCGGCCAGCATCGTTGTTTCGGCCAGGTTCAGGGTCGAGATGACCATGAACGGCACCTTGGCAAACGCTTCCTCGAACTGTTTGGCCCCGGTGTTGGAGTAGGCAAAGTTGTTCCAGCTGGCGTAAATGACTTCGATCGGATACGGATCTTCCTCAAGGATGGATTCCGCGATCTGGCCCGTGACTACACCACCACCGGACTTGCCTTCCTTGAGCGCGGGGTGTTCCAGCCGCCCGCGCCGGTCGATCTTCTCCATCTTGCTGTGGGTTTTGGCCAACTCGTCCATGTAGTCGCTGCTTTTGGCCAGCTTGCCGACGGGACGAGAGGAAAAGCGCATGCTTCCGCCCTCGTTGTCGGCCGCGCCGAGCAGACCGACCAGCGCATGGCCGCACATCGAGGCATAGGACCCACGCGGGGTCATGTGCATGCCGCGCGACATCCAGACCCCGACTCGCGGGGCGGCCGCGCCGAGGTCGCGGGCGACGCGGACGATCTGATCGACCGGCAGGTCAGTGATCTCGGCCGCCCACTCGGGGGTACGGTCCTTGAGTTCAAGGTTCCACCATTGCACGAGCCCATGGGTATAGAGCTCGTTGAAGGTGGCCACGGCGGTCGGCGCCGACGCTTCGGTTTCTGCCGTCAAATCCTCAGCCGATTCTCCATCACTGGCCGCATTCGCCGTGCCGTCCGCCATGGTTTCCATTTCCACCGTCTGGCCCGAGACGAAGCGGTTCTGTCCGTCGAAGAAGTCGCCGACGAACGGCTTGTACCAGAGGCCCTCGGTCAGAATGACATGCGCCAGCGCGAGCGCCAGGGCAGAGTCCGTTCCAGGCTTGAGCGGCAGCCACTCGTCGGCCTTCTGCGCACTCGAGGAGAAGCGGGGATCGGCCACTGCCACCTTGGCCTGATCGAGCATGTTGCCCCACTCGCGCGCGGCGAAGGAGACCTGCCGGTTGGCCGCGATCGGGTCGGTGCCGAACGTCAGCTGATAGCGGCTCGCCTTGATGTCGTACTGGCGGTAGCCCCAGAAGCCTTCCATGTAGTACGGGCCGAACTTGTCGGCTTCGGCGCAGATCGCCGAATGCGAAATGTTGTTGGGCGAGCCGATGATTTTCGTGATCTCCGAGAGCATTACGCCGTTGAAACCGCCGTAGCGCCCGCGCGTGGTCATGTAGCGTTCCGGTACCCCGCGCTCACGCAGATCGAGGAGCTTCTCGGCGAAGGTGTCCATCGCCTCTTCCCAGGTGATGCGTACGAAGCCAGGATCCTCGCCGCGGCCTTTCTTCGGATTGGTTCGCTTCATCGGATAACGAACGCGATCGGGGTCGTACAGCTCGGTCAGCGCCATGCTCTGACGCACGCAGCCGGACTTGCCGGTGATCTTGGAGTGCTGGTTGCCGCGTACGTGGAAGACGCGACCGTCCTGCACGTAGGCTTCCTTCATGCACCACGTGGTGCACCCCTGGCAGACCGTCGGAACCCACTCGCCTGAACCCGGGATCGGGATCGGTTCCGCGGCGTGTGCGAGGCCGGCTCGTACAAGGCCCTGGGTGATCGGGTTGAGCTGGAAGGCGGTCAGTACCCCGAGTGTGCCGCTCCCGGCCAGGAAGGCCCTGCGGCTGACTTTGGTGTCAAATAGCGATGGCATGCGCTGGGTCCTCGCTTCTGCGTCGATGGTGCCCGTCATTGCGCTCTTGGTGTTGCTTGATAATTGTGACTTATGTCAAGGAATCCAGGGTCTATAAGAAAATGCGTTCATAAATTTGATATGGATCAATAAAAATCACCATAGGAATCAAATATTAGAAAATTATGGTCGTCTAAGGCGCCTCAAGATTCGAAAATTTAGCCTGTTGTCTATACGGGCATATCGAATTTGTTTATGACAGGATCGGGGGGCGAGATCCTGCGCTTCTCAGACGAAAGGCCCGTTCGGCTCATCCGGGTCGGTGCGCTGAGTCTTGCCGTCGGGAATCCGCGGCGACGCGTTCAGGACTGGCGTCGACGGCCTTGCCGGTGCAGCAGCCATCCGGCGACGACGACACCCGTGCTGACGACCACCACGATGATGGTGGCCAGCGCGTTGACCTGTGGGCTCACGCCCATGCGAACGCTGGAGTAGATGACCATCGGCAACGTGGTGGCACCGGGTCCCGAGACGAAACTCGCAATGACCAGGTCGTCCATCGAGAGCGTGAAGCCGAGCAGCCATCCTGCAATCAGCGCCGGCGAGATGATCGGCAGGATGATCACCAGGAAGACTTTCCAGGGGCGCGCGCCAAGATCCATGGCGGCCTCCTCGAGGCTACCGTCGAGCTGCGACAGCCGGGACTGAACCACCACCGCCACGAACGCCGTGGTGAAGGTGATGTGCGCGATGGTGATGGTCGTCATCCCGCGCCCGGCGGGCCACCCCACCATTTGTTCCAGAGTCACGAACATCAGCAGGGCCGAGAGCCCGAGGATGACCTCGGGCATGACCAGCGGGGCCGCGACCATCCCGGCGAAGAGCATGCGCGTCCGGAAGCGCGCGAAGCGCACCAGCGTGAGGGCGGCGAGTGTCCCCAGCACCGTGGCGAACGTTGCGTTCATGGCCGCGATGCGCACGGAAAGCCAGAGCGCCGCGAGGATCTGTTCGTTGCGCAGAAGCTCGCCGTACCAGCGGGTGGAAAAGCCGCCCCAGACCGTGACCAGGCGCGAATCGTTGAAGGAGTAGACGATCAGCGTAACGATGGGCAGGTAGAGGAACGCGTAGCCGAATGCGAGCGCGGTGAACAGCCAGAACGGTCGGCGGCCGGTCATCGCGTGGGGTCCGTGGTCTCACGTTCCTCGACCCGCTGGAACAGCAGTAGCGGCACCAGAATGACCAGCAGCATCGCGATTGCCACGGCGGAGGCCACCGGCCAGTCGCGATTGGAGAAGAACTCGGTCCAGAGCACCTTGCCGATCATCAATGAATCCGGTCCACCCAGCAGGTCGGGGATCACGAACTCGCCCACGGCCGGGATGAACACCAGCAGGGAACCGGCGATGACGCCGGGCAGCGACAGGGGCAGGGTGACCGTCAGGAAGGACTTCCACGGCGGCGAGCCCAGATCGGCGGCAGCTTCCAGCAGGGTCAGGTCCATGCGCACCAGTGTGGCGTACAGCGGCAGGATCATGAACGGCAGGTAGGAATAGACGATGCCGAGATACACGGCAAAATTGGAGTGCAGCAGGACCAGCGGCTGGTCGATCAGGCCCAGGGACAGCAGCAGGTGGTTGATCAGCCCGTTGCCCTGCAGCAGGCCGATCCAGGCGTAGACGCGAATCAGGAAGCTGGTCCAGAAAGGCAGGATCACCAGCATCAGCAGTACGATGCGCCAGCCGGAGGGTGCACGTGCAATGGCATAGGCCATCGGGTAGCCGATCAGCAGGCACAGCACTGTCGAGACCGCGGCGATTTTGAGTGAATTCAGGTACGCGGCCATGTAGAGCGGGTCCTGCCAGAGAAAGGCATAGTTCCCGAGGTGCAGGCTCAGCGAGAGCGTGCGTTGTTCCACCCATTGCAGCATCGGTGTGTACGGCGGGCTGGCCAGAGCCATCTCGGAAAAGCTGATCTTCAGCACGATCAGGATCGGCAACAGCAGGAAGAGCAGCAGCCAGGCATAGGGCAAGGCGATGACCAGCGTGCGTCCGAGTCGCCCCTGCGCGAGGCTTTTTACCCCGTGATCGATCCGGCGTCGGAGGCTGGCCCGTCCGGAGGTCAGAACCGGCTCGCGTGCGGCGGTCATGCCGGGAGTACCACCCCGGCGTCCGCATCCCAGCCCAGGCAGACGACGTCGTCCCAGGTCAGGGGGCCCGAGGTTCGCCGGCCACGGTTGGTGACCTGCACCTGCACGGTCAGCCCCCCCTCGGTCCCCACGTGGTAGATCGACACATCGCCCAGGTAGCCGATCTCACGCACGGTTCCGCGGATCCAGTTGACGTCCTCCGGCGGGGGCTCGTCGAGCAGGCGGATCTTTTCCGGGCGCAGGGCCACCGTCACCGGGGTTCCGATCGCGAGCGGCTGGGGGTGGTGCATCACGATGTCGCTGGGTGCGCCTTCGCTCTGGATGGTGACCCGGTCGCCGTCGGCGCTCGCGACCCGCCCATCGAACAGATTGGCCGCGCCGATGAATTCGGCGACGAAGCGGTTTGCGGGGTATTCGTAGACCTCGGATGGCGTGCCGACCTGCAGGATGCGTCCGGCGTCCATCACGGCGAGGCGCGTGGACATGGTCATCGCTTCTTCCTGGTCGTGGGTCACCATGATGAAGGTCGTACCGACCCGTTCCTGGATGTTCACCAGTTCGAACTGGGTGCTTTCCCTCAGTTTTCGATCCAGGGCCCCGAGGGGCTCGTCGAGCAGCAGGAGCTTGGGCTGTTTGGCGAGCGAGCGTGCCAGCGCCACGCGCTGGCGCTGGCCGCCGGAGAGCTGATCCGGCTTGCGGCGGGCGAATCCGGTCATGCGCACGAGTTCGAGCATTTCCCCGACCCGTGTTCGGATCTCCTGGCGCGACAGCTTTTCCTGGCGCAGCCCGAACGCCACGTTCTGTTCGACCGTCATGTGCGGGAACAGCGCGTAGGACTGGAACATCATGTTCACCGGCCGTTCGAAGGGCGGCAGGTCCGTGATGTCCTCGTCCTCGATCAGGATATGGCCCTGGGTGCAGCGTTCGAGGCCCGCGAGCATGCGCAGCAGGGTGCTCTTGCCACAGCCGGAGGCGCCCAGCAGCGAGAAGAATTCGCCGCGGAAGATCTTCAGCGACACGTCATCGACGGCATAGGTCGCGCCGTCGAACACCTTGGTGACGCCCCGAATCTCCAGAAAGGGCCGGGCGTCCGGATCTTGCCAGGATTCCAGGCTTGCGGGATCACGCCGAGGTTGGGGCATGCGCTGGACTCAGGTGCAGGGAAAGGGCCGTTGGCGGCAACGCACGCTGCGGAAGCCCGCGTGGCTCAGCGGCACGGGGCCGCCGCCGCGAGGGCGTCGCGTCGGGTCTCAGCGTCCCGTCTTGATCTGGGTCCAGGCGCGTACGCGCGCGCGCTGCACGTCGTCGGGGAGCGGATCGAGCGTGACCAGGCGTTCCCGAAGATCGTCGGTCGGATAGACGCCGGGATCATTGCGGATCTCCGCGTCGACGAACTCCGTGGCGGCCCGGTTCGCGTTCGCATACGCGACTTCATCGGTGATCTCGGCGATGTTCTCCGGAACCATCAGGAAATCGATGAACGCGTGCGCCTGCTCGGGATTCGGCGCGTCGGCCGGAACCGCCATCAGGTCCACCCAGAGTACCGCGCCCTCCTGCGGGATTGCGTAGGCGACTTCGACGCCGCGCCCGGCCTCTTCGGCACGATCCCGCGCCTGGAGCACGTCACCGGAATACCCGTGCGCCACGCAGATGTCGCCGTTGGCCAGATCGTTGATGTACTTGGACGCATGAAAATAACGGATGAAGGGCCGAACGCTCATGAACAGGTCGGTCGCCGCCTGGATGGCGTCCGGGTCGGTCGTGTTCGGGTCGAGCCCGAGATAGAGGAGCGCTGCCGCGAGGGCCTCACCTTCGTCATCCAGGACCGCGATGCCGCAGCCGGAAAGGGACTCGGCGGTTTCCGGGTCGAACAGCAGCGACCAGCTGTCGAGTTCGGCTTCTTCGCCCAGGATCGCGGTAACGGCTTCGACGTTGTAGCCGATCCCCGTGGTGCCCCACATGTAGGGGACCGTGTGCCGGTTGCCGGGATCGACCGACTGCAGTTTCTGCATCAGGATCGGATCGAGATTGCGGTGGCTCGGAAGTTGGGCGAGATCCAGGGGCAGGTAGAGTCCTGCCTCGATATGCCGTTCCGCGAAGGGGTGGGCCGTCGGGAAGATCACGTCGTACCCGCTGCGGCCCGCCAGAAGCTTGGCCTCGAGGATTTCGTTGGCATCGTAGACGTCATACACGACCTTGATGCCGGTCTGCTCCTCGAAGCGCTCGATTACTGCATCGGAAATGTAATCCGACCAGTTGTAGACATGCACCACCGGTTGTTCCGCAGGCGAGCAGGCCGCCAGCGCAAGCAGGGCGGTTGCGCCCAGAGTTTTCCGGATGTCTATCATCATGAATGAGCCCCCGCGGGAATGTGGGTTAGCTGAAGCCCTGATGTTCGGGTGCCTCGGGGGGGCTGTCAACCATGCCAGGGAGCAAATCGAATGACGGCCAACGCAGTATCGAACGACCTTCAACCCGTCGGGTTCATCGGTCTGGGAATCATGGGTGCGCCGATGGTGCGCAATCTTCTGCATGGCGGTGTCGCGGTGCGGGTCTGGGCGCGTCGGCTCGAGCAGGCCCAGAAGCTGGTCGGCGACGGTGCCGTTGCGGCCGAGAGCCTGGCGGCATTGGTCTCCGAGGTTCGCGTCCTGTTCCTGAATGTTTCGGACACGCCGGACGTCGAGAACCTGATGCTCGGTGAGGGCGGTATCCTCGAACACGCCCGTCCGGGGCTGATCGTGGTGGATCACAGCACCATTGATCCCCTGCGCGCGCGGGTCATTGCCGAACGGGCGCGGGAGGCTGGAGTGGGTTTCGTGGATGCCCCGGTCTCGGGAGGCGAGCGGGGCGCGATCGACGGGACCCTGACCCTGATGTTGGGTGGTTCAGAAGACGACATCGAGCGGATCCGCCCGCTTCTGCAGTTGCTGGGAAAAACCCTGACCCGCGTCGGCGACAGCGGCGCCGGACAGATCGCGAAGGCGTGCAACCAGCTGATCATCGGCGAGGCCCTCGTCGCGGTTGGCGAGGCCTTCGCCCTGGCGGAGGCGGCCGGCGTCGATCCAGCGCGGGTCCGGGAAGCGCTTCTGGGCGGGTTCGCCGGGTCGCGGGTGCTGGAGATGCATGGCCAGCGCCTGCTCGACGACAACTTCGTTCCCGGATTCATGGCGCACCTGCATGCCAAGGACATGGGTATCGTGGCCAATACGGCCGCCCATCTGGACCTCGATCTGATGGGAGTCGAACGCGTACGCGCGGCGCTGTCCAGGGCGCTGGAGCAGGGACATGCCTACGATGATTCGACGATTCTGGCGCGCTACTGCATACCTGAGGGCTGACCGGCGATCCCTTGGCTGCGCGCCGTTTCAGGGGTTGCCCAAAGGAGATATCGCGCCGGGGCTGGATTTCCTTTTAAGTTATGGTGTAATCGAAAAGGCCCGGCGCGGGAAACGGTCGGGCCTTTTGTCACGAGTGCAACGGAACCCCTGCGATGACGGATAGCGGCCATGATGCCCCGAGCCTGACCCTGTGCCGCAGCACGAGGGGACAGGTGCGTATCCTGAGCCCCTGCAGTGCGGAACCGAGCGAGGGTGTCGACAGCAACAGCAAGCCCCTGGGGTACAACCCGGTGCAGCATCTCGCGATTGCGCTCGGCTGCTGCATGACCGAGTTTGCCCGGCGCTTCCTCGAACGGCGCAACCTCCCGCAAACGTTGATCGCGACGCTGGACTGGCAACTCGACGGCCGGCACTGCCGCATTTCCCGGATGGATCTCACGCTGCGGCTTTTGGCGGTGCTTTCGGAAGAGGAGCGGCACATCCTCGACCGGATGATGAACCACTGCCCGGTGCACCAGGCCATGCACGGCAACGTTCCCGTACATATCCACGTCCAGCAGCTGGACGAAGAGGAGCGCCGCCTCGCAGAGGAAGGCTGATCGACGCCGCCGCCTCGGCTCTAGCCGAGCAGGGCCTCCACGCCGCCGTCCCAGCCGACGTGAATCGCCCCGTCCCGTTCGATCACGGGGCGACGGACCAGGGTGGGTTCGGCCAGCATCAGGTCGCGGGCGTGGGCGGCATCGAGCCCTGTACGCTGTTCTTCCGGAAGACGCCTCCAGGTGGTCCCCCTGCGGTTCAGCAGACGCTCCCAGCCCACCGCGGCGATCCATCGATCGAGCAGAGCGGAATCCAGCCCCTGCCTGCGAAAGTCATGGAACTCGTGCGCGAGGCCAGCCGCGTCGAGTTCGCGGCGGGCGCGGCGCACGGTGTCGCAGTTCGGGATCCCGTACAGGGTGAGACGGGCCATGCCCGTTCAGCCCTGTATGTCCCGCAACAGTGCGTTCAGACCGACCTTGGCCTTGGTCTTTTCGTCGACACGCTTCACGATCACAGCGCAGTACAGCGAGTACTTGCCGTCTTTCGAGGGCAGGTTGCCCGACACCACCACGGCACCGGCGGGGACACGGCCGTACGTGATCTCGTCGCGTTCCCGGTCGTAGATTCGCGTGCTCTGGCCGATATACACGCCCATCGAGATCACCGCGCCTTCCTCGACGATCACGCCCTCGACGATCTCCGAGCGCGCACCGATGAAGCAGTTGTCCTCGATGATCGTGGGGGCTGCCTGCAGGGGCTCCAGTACGCCACCGATGCCCACGCCGCCCGAGAGGTGCACGTTCTTGCCGATCTGCGCGCAGGAACCGACCGTGGCCCATGTATCCACCATGGTGCCCTCGTCCACGTAGGCACCGATGTTCACGTAGGAGGGCATCAGCACGACGTTCGGGGCGATGTAGGATCCGCGGCGCGCGGTGGCCGGGGGCACCACGCGCACACCGCCGGCACGGAAATCCCGGCTGCTGGTATCGGCGAACTTGGACGGCACCTTGTCGTAGTAGTTGGTGAAACCGCCCTTTATGAACTGGTTCTCCTCGATGCGGAACGACAGCAGGACCGCCTTCTTGAGCCACTCGTGAACCTGCCACTCGCCGTTGTGCTTTTCGGCGACCCGGAGCGCTCCGCGGTCGAGTTGATCCAGGGTCTCGCGTACGGCGTCCTTGACGGTGGTTTCCACATTGCGCGGGGTGATCTCGGCGCGACGTTCAAAAGCGGCTTCAATAATATTCTGCAAATCGGACATTTAAACAGCTTCCTTGTAGTGGTTTCTGGATAAAGGGTCTGGAGCGTGATTTCAATTCAATAGGTCCCGGATACGGTGTGCCGCCTCGATACAGGCCGATGGCTCGGCCACGAGAGCCATGCGCACATGCCCGGCACCCGGATCGCCCTCGGGCGTGGGCCGGGAAAGATAGCGTCCCGGGAGTACGATTACGTTCGCGTGTTCGCGCAGCCTCCGGGCGAAGCCCTCGTCATCGCCGTCCGGCACCTTGGGCCAGAGGTAGAACCCGGCCTCGGGCAGGTTTGCTTCCAGCACGGATTCCAGCAGCGGCACGACCGCAGCGAACTTGGCGGCATAGAGCTCGCGATTCTCGTGCACGTGGGCTTCGTCTGCCCATGCGGCCTGGCTGACAGCCTGGAGAGGCCCCGGCAATGTGCAGCCGTGGTACGTGCGGTACAGCGCGAACCGGTCCAGCAGCCTGGCATCGCCCGCGACAAAGCCCGAGCGCAGCCCGGGAAGATTCGACCGCTTGGACAGACTGTGAAACACCACGCACCGGGCGAAATCCGTGTTGCCCAAGCGCTCCGCGGCGCCGAGGAGACCGGGCGGCGGCGTGTCTCCGGGGCGGTAGATCTCCGAGTAACATTCGTCGGATGCAATGATGAAATCGTGGCGTTCCGCGCGTTCGATCAGGCGGCCGAGTTCGGCTTCGGAGATCACGGAACCCGCCGGGTTGCCCGGGTTGCAGATGTACACGAGTTGCACGCGGTCCCAGACGGCTGCGGGTACGGCGTCGAAATCCGGGTGGTAGCGATGGGTCGCGTTGAGGTTGTAGAAGACGGGTTCCGCACCCGCGAGCAGCGCCGCGCCTTCGTAGATCTGATAGAAGGGGTTCGGCATCAGGACGGCGGCGCCGGGGCGTGGATCGACGACGGCCTGGGCGAGGGCGAACAACGCCTCACGCGTACCGTTGACCGGCAACACCTGGGTTGCGGGGTCCACGCGGCCGAGTTCAAAACGACGTTGCAGCCAGGCGGCAACGGTCTCCCGGAGCGCGGGTTCGCCCCGGGTGGTCGGGTACCGGTTGAATCCCCCCAGTTCGGCGTTCAGCATCCCGGCCACGAAAGCGGGCATGGGATGCCGGGGCTCGCCGATGGAAAGCGCGATGGGCGCCGGGTCGGTCCTGGCCGGGAGGTCGGCGAACAGCGTCTGCAGGCGCTGGAAGGGATAGGGTTGCAGCCGGTCCAGGTTGGGGTTCATCGGCGAAGGTTCCGCGCAAGGCATTGGGCCCGCACTGTTTCCGGGTGTGGCGGGCGCGCCAGTATACCCGAGCCGACCCGGATCGGAGGCAGCGAAGCTGGAGTTGGCGGAGTCGTTTTCCCTGTTTTGCGGGGGTGATTACTTGAGTAATTCAGTAGGTTTATACATACTCGACCCCGTACTTTGACGTTGGATCTGGAACCGGGGCGTTGTCGCCCCGCCTTTTTCAGGTAAAATGGGACCAATTCAGTCCTGTATTGGCGAGAGTGTAGGAAACCATGTTGCGGATCAGCAAGCTCAGCGACTACGCCATCGTCCTTCTCTCCGAGATCGCTCGGGAGCAGGGCGGCCAGGGCGTGACCGCACGGCACCTGGCCGCGAGCACTCACATCGCGCTGCCCACCGTCGTGAAGCTGTTGAAATTGCTCAAGGATCACGGCGTTCTGCTGTCCATACAGGGCCGTAACGGCGGCTACCGTCTGGCCCATCGGCCCTCTGACACGAACCTCGCGGTGATCATCGAGGCGGTGGAAGGGCCGATCGCACTGACTGAATGCATGAATGAGGAACTGGACTGCCAGATCCACCACAACTGCAACACCAAGGCGCACTGGGTGCATATCAATGCCGCGTTCCGGCAAGCCCTGTCCGTCGTCAACCTGAACGATCTGACGCGCGGCACGATGCCCGTGCGGGTTTCCTGGAACGGGGACCGGGCTCCAGCCCTCTGAAGCACCACACAGACCCAACCGAGGCGAGAAGAATGTCCACACAACCGCACGACGTCGAGCAACTCATCAAGCGTGAGTACAAGTATGGGTTCAGCACCGATATCGATCAGGAGATTCTGCCTCCTGGCCTGAATGAGGACGTCATCCGCGCCATCTCGGCGAAGAAGGGCGAGCCCGAGTTCATGCTGAACTGGCGGCTCGAGGCGTACCGCCACTGGCTGACCATGAAAGAGCCGAGCTGGGCCCATGTGCACTACCCGAAGATCGACTATCAGGCCGTGTCGTACTACGCGGCCCCCAAGTCGAAGGAAGACGCGCCGAAGAGCCTGGACGAGGTCGACCCGAAACTGCTCGAGACCTACGAGAAGCTGGGCATCCCGCTGCACGAGCGCGCGCGGCTCGCCGGTGTCGCGGTGGACGCGGTGTTCGACAGCGTGTCGGTGACGACGACCTTCAAGGAGAAACTCGGCGAGGCCGGCGTGATCTTCTGTTCCTTTTCCGAGGCGGTGCACAACCACCCGGAGCTGGTGCAGAAGTATCTTGGGACCGTGGTTCCAGCGGGTGACAACTACTTCGCCGCGCTCAATGCCGCGGTCTTTTCCGATGGCTCCTTCGTGTATATCCCGAAGGGTGTGCGCTGCCCGATGGAACTGTCCACCTACTTCCGCATCAACGCGATGGACACCGGACAGTTCGAGCGGACCCTGATCATCGCCGAGGAAGGCTCTCACGTGAGCTACCTCGAGGGCTGCACCGCGCCGCAGCGCGACCGCAACCAGCTGCACGCGGCGGTGGTGGAACTGATCGCGCTGGATGACGCCGAGATCAAGTACTCGACCGTGCAGAACTGGTATCCGGGCGACGAGGAAGGCAAGGGCGGCATCTACAACTTCGTGACCAAGCGCGGCGAGTGCCGCGGCCGCAACAGCAAGATCTCGTGGACCCAGGTCGAGGCCGGTTCGGCGATCACCTGGAAATACCCGAGCTGCATCCTGTTGGGCGACAACTCCGTGGGCGAGTTCTACTCCGTTGCGGTGGGCAACAACATGCAGCAGATCGACAGCGGCACGAAGATGATCCACGTCGGCAAGAATACGCACAGTACGATCATCTCCAAGGGAATCTCAGCGGGTCGCGCGAACAATGCCTACCGGGGCCTGGTGAAAGTGACCGGCGGTGCCGATGGTGCGCGCAACTACACCCAGTGCGATTCGCTGCTGCTGGGTGATCGCTGCGGGGCGCATACCTACCCCTACATCGAGGTGAAGAATCCCAGCGCCCAGGTGGAACACGAAGCGACGACATCGAAGATCGGCGATGACCAGATCTTCTACCTGAAACAACGGGGCATCTCCGAGGAAGACGCGGTGAACATGATCGTGAACGGCTTCTGCAAGGAAGTGTTTGGCGAGCTGCCGATGGAGTTTGCCGTCGAGGCCCAGGCCCTGCTCGCCGTGTCGCTGGAAGGCGCCGTGGGCTGACGACCCGCCGCACGGTGAACGGTCATGGTGGGTGCGCAAAGGCCCTGGCCCTCACCCCCGGCCCCTCTCCCGCAAGCGGGAGAGGGGATGGCTCGTACCCGCGGTGCTGGATTTCAGGTTTCAAGGAGGCGCAGATGAATGTGCAGGAACTGATGGAGGCCTTCCAGATGCTTCCCGACTGGGAGGATCGGTACAAGCTGATCGAGGAGATCGGGCGCGATCTGCCCGATCTGCCCGACGATCAGTTGACCGAGGACAACCGGATCAAGGACTGCAACACCCAGGCCTGGCTCATCGCGCACCTCAGTGACGATCAGCCGCCGAAGATGGTTTTCGAAGCCGACGCCGAGACGGCGACGGTACGCGGCCTGATGGCGCTGATGCTGCTGCCGTTCCGGGACAAGACACCGGAGGAGGTGCTGGCCACGGATCCCGAAGAGCTGTTTGGACCTCTGGGTCTGGAATCCGCGCTCAGTCCGAGCCGGAGAGCCGGAATGGAGGCCTTGATGTTCCGGGTCCGGCAGCTGGCCGTGGAACACGCGGCGACCGCCTGACCCCCGAACCGATTTCCTGTGGGCTGCCGCGCAACCCGCACAACACGAAAAAAGAAGCTTTCCAGGAGAAAATGCAATGTTGAAGATTCAGAATCTGCAGGCCCGGGTGGAGAACGGCACCCAGATCCTCAAGGGTATCGATCTCGAGGTGAAGGCGGGCGAAGTCCACGCGATCATGGGTCCGAACGGCTCGGGCAAGAGCACACTCTGTCAGGTCCTGGGCGGCCGTGACGGCTACGAAGTCACCGGCGGCAGCGTCGACTACCTGGGCCAGGATCTGTTCGAACTCGAGACCGAGGAGCGCGCCCGTGAGGGCCTGCTGCTGGGTTTTCAGTACCCGGTGGAAATTCCCGGCGTCAAGAACATCTACCTGCTCAAGGAAGCCTACAACGCCCAGCGCAAGCACCGTGGAGAGCCCGAAGCGGATACCTTCCAGTTTCTGAAGCTCGTGCGGGAAAAGCTGAACACGATGCAGATGGACGAGAGCTTCCTCCACCGCGCGGTGAACGTCGGCTTCTCGGGCGGCGAGAAGAAACGCAACGAGATCCTTCAGATGCTGGTGCTGGAACCGAGGCTGGCGCTGCTCGACGAAACCGACTCCGGTCTCGACATCGATGCGCTGAAGGTCGTATCCGAAGGCGTGAACAAGCTGCGTTCGCCGGACCGTGCCATCGTCCTCGTCACCCACTACCAGCGCCTGCTGAGCCACATCGAGCCTGACTTCGTACATGTGCTCTCGGATGGCCGGATCATCAAGTCGGGTGACAAGACACTGGCTCACGAGCTCGAGCGCAACGGGTACCACGGGATCATCGAGGAGGCGGCATGAGCGCGAATGCACTGAGCCAGCACTACGCCGAACAGGTGCAGCACCTTCAGCAGAGCCTGCCGGGCTCCCTTCCGGACTGGCTGGCGGGGCGTCGGGACGGGGCTGCGCGTCGGTTTGCCGACGCCGGCTTCCCGGATCCGCGCATGGAGGAATGGAAATACACCAACGTCCGGCCGATCGCCACCAAGCCCTTCGGCGAAGCGCCGGTGGACACCGGAGTCTCGGCCGCGGACGTGAGCGCACTGGGCTTCCAGGGGCTCGATGCCTATCGCATGGTGTTCGTGAACGGCAGGCTGCGCACCGATCTCTCCGATCTGAACGGCCTGCCCGATGGGGCGACCGTGCAGGGGCTCGGCGATGCGATCAGCCATGATCCCGCTCCCCTCGAGCCGATTCTGGGGACGCTTGCCCACGATCGCTTTTCCAGCTTCACCGCGTTGAACATGGCGTTCATGAACGACGGCGCGCTCGTTCGCCTCGCCCGGAACGTGCGCCTGGATCGGCCGGTGCATCTGCTGATGATCGGGACGGCCGGAAACGCCGCGTCCTGGAGTCACCCCCGGATACTGATCCACGCGGGTGAAGGCGCCGAAGCCACGGTCATCGAACACTATGCCGACATCGCCGGTGCGCAGGGCTTCACCAACACCGTTACCGAACTGCGGGCGGAAGCCGGGGCGCAGGTCCGGCATTATCTGCTCCAGGATCACGCCGATGGGGCCTACCATGTGGGCAGCGTGTTCATCCAGCAACGCCGGGACAGCAGGGTGATCTCCCACAACGTCAATCTTGGCGGGCGTCTGGTACGCCACGACCTGAACGTGGACCTGACCGAGCCGGGTGCTGAAATCGTGCTCGACGGACTGTTCCTGGCCGGCGGTCGGCAGCATGTGGACACCCACACCCGCGTGCATCACTCCTCGCCGAACACGACCAGCCGCGAGCGCTACCGTGGAATCGGCCAGGGGCATGGTCGGGGCGTGTTCAAGGGTCGCGTCCTGGTGGAACGGGGTGCACAGAAAACCGACGCCCAGCAGCACAGCGCCAACCTGCTCTTGTCGCCGAACGCGGAAATCGATACCAAGCCGGAACTCGAGATCTACGCGGACGACGTGAAATGCGCCCACGGTGCGACGGTCGGGCAGTTGGACACGACTTCCCTGTACTACCTGCGCAGCCGTGGCATCGGCGAACAGGAAGCCCGGGAAATGCTGGTGTTCGCGTTTGCCGATGAGGTACTGGAACGCATGGATCTTCCGCCCGTGCGCGAAAGCATCGAGGCCCGGCTCGCTGCGCGCCTTCCGGGTGGGCAGGCATTCGAGACCGGCGCCTGAACGCTTCCCGGCCCACGCGACGGGCCGCCGGGTTCGCCGCTTCGGCCGCCGGTGGTATCGATTCCCCGGCCCATTATTCGACTCTGGAGTAAACAGACCATGCACGTTGAGGAGACCATCAAACTCAGTCGGGACTGTCCGGCTGTCGCCGTGCCCAGTGGGCAGCGGGTGATGCTGGGTGAGGGCGGAGAGGTCGGCCTGGTGCAATCCCTGGGTGGCTCGTTCACCGTCATGGCGCAGAGCCGGCTGTTTCGCGTCGACGGGAAAGACGGCGACGCATTGGGCAAGGAGGCGGTGCCGCCGCCGCAACTGCCCGAGAACGCCACCGACGAAGAAGTCGAAAAGCTGGTCTGGGATCAGATGCGCAGCTGCTACGATCCCGAGATTCCGATCAACATCGTCGAACTCGGGCTGATCTACCGTTGTGAGATCGAGCGCAATGCCGACGGCGGACGCACGGTGTGGATCGACATGACCCTGACGGCACCGGGTTGCGGCATGGGGAATGTGATCGCCAGTGATGTTCGGGACCGGGTCATGGAAGTCCCGACGGTGGAAGAGGCCAACGTCGAGGTCGTATTCGATCCACCCTGGAATGCATCGCGCATGTCGGAGGCCGCCCGACTGCAGACGGGGATGTTCTGATGAGCGAATGGACCGACGTCGCGGCACCCGGGGAAATCGAACTTGGGCAACACCGTCTGGTCGATGTGGACGACGTGCCCATCGCCGTGTTCAATATCGACGGCAGCTTCCTTGCAATCGAGGACCTCTGTTCCCACGAGGAATACGCGCTCGCCGACGGTGAAGTGAAAGGCGACCGGATCACCTGCCCGAAACACGGCGCGGAGTTCTGCCTGCGCACGGGCGCGGCACTCACGGCGCCGGCCTATGAACCGATCAGTACATTCCCGGTGCGTATCCACGAGGGCAGGGTACAGGTACGTGACGATCGCTGGGATTGACAGCGATCCCGGTCATGCCCAATTTTCCGGCCTAGCCGAACTGTTCTGGAAGGAGATACCGACGATGAATTCCACCGTGATCGCAAGCAGGGACAATACCGCCGACGTGGTCGCGACCGACCGCGTCAAGGCGACACCCAAGGCGGTGAACCATATTCTGAAACAGATGGAAACCGATCCTTCGGCCATCGGTTTTCGCCTGGAGGTCAAGCGCACCGGTTGTTCGGGTTGGATGTATGTGGTCGATCTGGTCCGCGAGTCGCGCGATGACGATCTGGTCTTCACCGTTGCCGACGGGCTGGACATCTTCGTGGATCCGAAGAGCTTTGGTTTCGTGCACGGAACCGAGATCGATTTCGTATCGGAAGGGCTGACCCGCCACCTGGTCTTCAACAATCCCAACGTGACCGCCGAGTGTGGCTGCGGAGAAAGCTTCTCGATCGACTGAACGTTTTGCGGATGCCGGGCGTTCAACGCCCCGGCCAGAGGACTTCCTCGAGGGCGTGTTGCCGATTCAGTGATTCCCAGGGAAATCCCGGTTCTTCCCGGCCAAAATGCCCGAATGCGGCGGTGCGGGCGTAGATCGGCCGGTACAGTCCCAGGTCTCGGATGATTCCCGCCGGCGTCAGGTCGAATACGGCGGGCACGATCTGCTCCAGACGGGTCTCGTCCATCTTGCCGGTGCCATGGGTATCCACCCGGATCGAGACCGGCTCGGGACGGCCGATCGCGTAGGCGAGTTGCACGGTGCACTTGCTTGCGACGCCCACGGCCACCAGGTGCTTGGCGACCCAACGGGCGGCGTAGGCCGCGGACCGATCGACCTTGGACGGGTCCTTGCCAGAGAATGCGCCGCCGCCATGGGGGCAACTTCCACCATACGTGTCCACGATGATCTTGCGCCCGGTCAGACCGGCATCGCCGTTGGGCCCGCCGGTTTCGAAGCGACCCGCGGGATTCACGAGACAGCGCATGCGGGGCGCACGCATCTTTTCGGGAATGACCCACTCGATGATGTGGCGAATGACCTGACGTTCGATCTCTGCGTCGCTGATGTCCCCCTGCACCTGGGTCGAGATCACGACCGTGTCCACCATTTCGGGACGGCCACCGGTATAGCGTACCGTGACCTGTGCCTTGGCATCGGGCCGCAGCCAGTCGAATTTGGGTTCCCGACGGAGGTCGCGTTGACGGCGCATCATCCGATGCGCCAGCTGAATCGGAAGCGGCATCAGTTCAGGCGTCTCGTCGCAGGCGTAGCCGAACATCAGCCCCTGGTCGCCGGCACCCAGCGCGCCGTCCATACGATCCACACCCTTCGCGATCTGCTCGCTTTGTCCGTGAATCCGTGTCATGACTTCGCAGGTCTCGGGGTCGATACCCGGAAAGCCGGCGTGATACCCGGTGTCGCGAAGCAATTTGCGCACGAGTCCGTCGAGTTCGTCTCGGATCTGTTCGAAGCCGTTTTCGCGTGGGATCCGGAATTCCCCCGCGATGAGCACGAGGTCATTGGCCAGCAGGGTTTCACAGGCGACCCGGGAATTCGCGTCCAGTGCAAGACAGCGATCGAGGACGGTGTCCGAGATTCGATCGGCCAGCTTGTCCGGATGCCCGTCCGATACCGATTCCGAGGTAAACAACCAGGAGTGGCCCATCATCGCCCCCTAGAACGCGTCAATCCTTCTTTATGGTCCACCATAGTGGCGCGCAAGGCAATGAAAGCAAGAGCGTTCCGACAGCGCACGCGAGCGCTCGCAACGTGATCACGGACTCGACGCGTGATCAGGAGACCGCAGCGGACCCGAGCGCGCCCCGATCGAACCGCTCCTCATAGATCCGGAGAAGCGCGGGGATGACCAGCAGCACGAGAACGGTGGCGACCCCGAGGCCAAATACGATCGAAATGGCCATCGGCACCAGAAACTGGGCCTGCAGCGAGCGTTCGAACAGCAGAGGGGTCAGGCCGGCAATGGTCGTGGCGGAGGTCAGGATCACCGCCCGAAGGCGCTGGCAGGAGGCTTCGATGATGGCCGCGCGCAATGCCATCCCCTGGTCGCGCAATCCCTGGTAGAAGCTCACCAGAATGATCGAGTTATTGACCACGATTCCGGTCAGGCCGAAGAGTCCGAACATCGAGAGGATCGTCAGCTCCACGCCCATCAGCCAGTGCCCGAGCAGGGCTCCGAGAATGCCGAAGGGGATGATCGCCATCACGATCAGCGGCCAACCCCAGGAAGCGAACACCCAGGCCAGCGTCAGATACATCAGCCCCAGGGCCAGCACGAGACCCACGCGCATGTCCGCGAAAGTCTCGGCCTGATCCGCGGCGCGGCCCTCGAACGAGTAGCTCACACCGTGGCGGTTCGCGAGTTCGTCCAGCGGGCCCGCTTCCAGCGCGGCGCGAATGCGGGCCGCGTTGTTCACGCTGCGATCCACCTCGGCAGAGACGTGGATCGCGAGGCGGGTGTCCGCATGGCGCAGGGTCTCGAAACCCTGGCGCGAGTCGATGCGTACCACGCTGTCCAGGGGGCTGAGCGCACCCGACGGCAAACGCAGCGAGAGACGGTCGAGCGTTTCCGTATGATGCCGTTCGCGGTCGGGCAGACGAACGCGAACCTCGACCTCCTCGAGCCCGTCCTGAAAGATCTGCGCCAACCGCCCGTCGAAGGCGTCGCGCAACTGGGTGCCCACGCTTTCGGTGGTCAGGCCCACGGCCAATCCCTCGGGTCGGATCGAGTAGATCAGCTGCTCGCGTCCGAACGGCGTGTCATCGTTGATCGCGTAGGCACCCGCGAAGTCGGCGAAGAGTTCAGCGAGATCCAGGGCAGCCGCCTTGAGGTCATCGGGATTGTCCCCGGTCAGCCGGATGTCGAGGTCGCGCCCGGGTGGACCACCCTGGCGCTCGCTGATGTTGAAGTTCTCGATCCCCGGCGTCAGTTGTATGCGCTCCTCCCAGGCGACAATGATGTCCCGATTGCGTGCTTCACGCGCCTCGGGCGAGACCAGTTCCACCTGGATGTTCCCGAACTGCTCCCCGCGGGGTGCCGAACCGTCGCCGGGATCGATTCCGAGCCCGCGGCGCACGACCATGGCCCGGATCAACCCGCCCCCGAGGTCCTGATCGGCGTCGTGCAGCGCCTGCTCCGCTGCCGTGAGGAACTCCGTGACGCGCTCGGGTGGGGTCCCCGCGACGAAATTGACTCCGGCATTGAGGACCGTGCCTTCGGGTGCGGGAAAGAAGGTGAATCCGATGCGTCCGCTGGCCGCGAGACCCACCGCAAGGATCAGCGCCGCGATGGCAAGGGCCAGCGTGATCCCGGCGTGGTCCACGGCACGCGCGACCGTGCTGCGGAAATGACCATCGCGTACCCGTTCGAAACCGGAGTCGAAGCGCGCCCGCAGGCTTCCCGGTGGCGGTGGCTTCAGCCGCGACAGCACCCCTTTCAGATGTGCGGGCAAGATCAGGAAGGCGATGACCAGTGTGGCGCTGATCACGCAGATCACCACCAGTGGGATGTCGAACAGGATGTTGCCGATGATCCCGCCGATCAGCATCAGCGGCAAAAAGGCGGCGACGGTGGTGAGGGATGCGGAGAATACCGGGGCGAGCATCCTGCGTGCCCCGTTGGCCGCCGCGTCCGCGGGGGATTGCCCCTGTTGGTGCAGGGTGTACGCGTGCTCGGAGACCACGATGGCGTTATCGACGATGATCCCGAGCGACATGATGAAGCCGAACAGCGAGATCATGTTGATCGACCCGCCGACCAGCCAGAGCACGACCAGCGCCGCGGTGAAAGCGATGGGGATGCCGAGCGCCACGCGCAGCGCCACGTGCCGGTTGAGGAACAGGAACAGGATCCCGAGCACCAGGAACAGGCCCCCGGCACCGTTCTTCAGAAGCAGCAGGATGCGTTCGAGCAGTAGCTCCCAAAACGCATCGATCACTTCCAACTGAACGCCCGGCGGGAGCGTGGGGCGCGTCTGCGCCAACCACTCCTCGAGTATCCGGGCCGAGTCGAGCGAATCGCCGGTCTCCGTGCGCATCAACTGCATCTCGAGGGCCGGCTGACCGTCGACACTGACGCTGACCTGGCCATCGCGCGGGCGCCGCTCGATCTCGGCGATCTGGCCCAGGCGCAGCAGACCGAGTTCCGGATCCGATCGCAGGGGAATGTCCTCGAAGGCGTAGGACTGACGCCGCTGGTCCAGGCTTCGGATCTGGCGCGCCGTGTCGGCGCGTCCGGCGCTTCCGGCGGGGATGTCGCGGCTGATCTCGTTGATGCGCTGCGCAACGTCTCCGATGGCGAGGTCGTTGCCGTAGAGCTGAATCGCGGGTATCTGGATCGCGACCTCTTCCTCGGGTAACCCGGTGAACTCCACGCGCGCGATCCCGCGATCCAGCAGTTCGCGTTCGAAACGACGACCCAGCACGCGCAATTCGTTCGCGTCCTCGAGACCGGTGATCAGCAGGCGCGCCACGGGCTCGTACCGCACCACCCGGGTGACGATCGGGGTCTCCGCCGCCTCGGGAAGATTGCGCTGCTGGTCGACTCGATCCTTGACCTGTTCGATCGCCAGCGTCATGTCCGCTCCGGCTTCGAACTCGAGCGTAATGGACGCGACGCCCAGGGCTGAGGTGGACGTCATGTTGCGCAAGCCATCGACGGTGCGCAGATCCTGCTCCAGCGGGTCCGTGATTCCGCGTTCCACGTCTTCGGCGGTGGCTCCGGACCAGACCACACGCACGGAGACAAGATCGAGTTCGAAGTTCGGAAAGAACTGTGTGTTCAGTTTCTGCAGCGCAAAGACGCCGCCCAGGATCATCAGGGCCACCAGAAGGTTGGCGGCGAGGCGGTGATCCAGAAAAAGCTGGATCAGGCCATGTCCGGCCGCCAGCGGCGCTGGGGCTGCAGCGTTGTTCGATGCCGGTTCGTTCACGGGGTCGGGACGTCCGCAGCCATCGTCACTTCGACGGAAAGCCCGTCGACAGCGTGAGGTAGACGGGTCACGACGAGAATGTCACCCGCACGAAGATCCGGGTGCCGGATCAGGGCCAGGGTCCGATCCGCGTCATCCTGGAATTCACCCAAACGCTCCACCTGGAGCCCTTGCAGACGTTGATCGACGACCCGGTAGATGCGGTCGGTCCCGTAAAGGGCTTCGAAGGGCACGGCCACGCTGTCCTGCTGTTCGGGAAGGTGCAGACGCAGGTTCACGAAGCGATTGAGGGGCAGGGGACCGGCGTCCGCTCGAACCTGGAAAATGGCCTGGATACCGGCTTCCCCGCTTCGGGTTTCCCCCGCCAGACGGACGAGGTCGGCGCTAATGTGCTGTCCGTCGACCACGGCACTCGCAGTGAGCGCCTGCTTTTCGCGGAGCAGGGTCTGGATCTGGGGGACTACTTTTTCCGGCAGGCTGGCGTGGATTTCGAGGTCGTCCACCGGATACAGGCGGATCAGGGGGTCACCTACGCGCACCCGCTCGCCCGGGTTTGCGTGGACCTCGATCACCCGGCTGGCGGTGCGCGCGTGGATTTCCGTGCGAGCCAGATCCAGTCGGGCTCGTTCGAGCGTGGCTTCGGCCCGAGCCCGCCTCGCCTCCGCCTGGGCCTGGCGGGCCGGTGCATCGGCAATGGCCCGGTTCCGGGCGTCCACGGTGACGCGTGCCTGTTCCAGCGTGCGTTGGGCGGCATCGAGATCGGCATCGGAACCCAGGTTCCGTGCCTTCAGGTCCTGCGCCCGATCCAACCCGCGTTGGGCAATCCGCAGCAGTTCCTGTTCCCGTCCAAGCGTTCGTTGGTCGCTTTCGGCACGCAAGCGTTCGCTCTCAAGCGCCGCGTCGGCCTCCCGCAGATCGGCCTCTCGCTGGGCCACCGCTATCCTGGCCTCGGCCGGATCGATCCGGAGCAGCAGCGTGTCCGCCGCGACCCGTTGACCCGCGCGTACCGGCACGGTTTCGATTTCACCTTCGGTGGCCGCCCGCAGCACTGCCATCTGCGCGGAACCGGTGCGCCCGTAAAGCTCCAATGCGGGTTGGTGCGTGCCGGGTTCGACGGTCATGCCACGGACCTGCCAGATGCGTTCGCTTGTTTCCGGGGGCGGGGCGCTCGGACCCGTGGCGCGCAGGACGATGAACCCTGCCACAGCCAATGCCACGATGAGCACCGGCCAGAGCCTTCGAGTGAATTGACGCAGGATCATGAGGTTCTCGCAAAGCGGCGTTGGATGTCCTGTCGGACGCCAATGGTGGACAGCATGTTCGGTCGGACACCCGGTGGCGACCGCGTGCGATCCCGTATGAGAACGCAGTATAGGGGATACCTGATCTGGCGAGAAAATGAACGCGTTCCCCGTGTATACCCTTTTGTCGAGCGTGCCCGCCTGGCGGCTTTGACATCGCTTCGTGCAGGGCTGATAAGCTGGGCAATCACGACGGCGACCCAGCCGTCTGGATGGAGGAAACAGCGCTATGTGGTACCAGAACCCGACCCGAATCGCCCTGGCGTGTCTGCTGGGGATGCTCTCGATGTTCATTGTCGCCCAGAGTGCCGCTCAAATGGGGCAGCAGGCTCCCGGGCAGCCGGGTCCGCTCGAGCGTGAATACATGAATCTTCAGCAGCGACTGGCCGACGCGCAAAAGGCGGCCCTCGAGATCGATCCGTCGCTTCAGGATCAGATGGATGCGATTGAGGACCTCGTGACGCAGAAGATGCGCGACGCGGGGTACGATCCAGGCAACCTCATGGAAACGCTGTTGGCGGCTCAGGGCATGATGCAGGAGCCCGGGATTTCCGACGCCCGGCGGCGTGAGATCATGCAGAGTCCGGAGGTGCAGGAAGCCCGGAGAACCCTGCAGGAAGCGCAGCAGAAGGTCGCGCAGGACCCGGAAGTCCAGGCAGCGCGGAAGGCGCTGGAGGACGACATGATGGCGGCCATGCGCAAGGCCGAGCCCCAGACCGATCAGATGATGGAGCGTCTTCAGGAGATCCAGTCACAAGCCCAGCGCGGCACACGTTGACGCCATGGCCGGCGTTGGCCCTCCGCGGCCCCGGCCCGGAGAGAGCGAAGCCGGATCAGCTCGGGACGTGGTCAGCAGACGCCGCGCCGGGCACATGGCCCTCGAGCGCGACATGCTGCCCCGAAGTGCGACCGGCATCCGGTCCGAGGAAATACAGGTAGGGCCCCACCACCTGCTCAGGCGGCGGCAAGAGGTCGGCATTTTCACCCGGGTAATGGAGCGCCCGAAACCGTGTGCGTACCGGTCCGCTGTCGACACCATTGACCCGGATGAAACCGGGTTCTCCGGAATGCTCCCGCGCCAGGATATCGATCAGTGCGTCCTGGCCGGCCTTGGCGGCGCCGAACGCACCCCAGAAGGCCTTGCGTGCGTTCTGGGTGGAAACCACGATCGCCCCGTCGCTACTGGCCTCCAGCATCGGTAGTACTGCCTGCGTAAGAAAGGTGGGGCCCGTGAGATTACCCTGGAGCACCTGGGTCCAGACCTCCGGATCGTAGTATTTCAGCGGGGTCAGCGTACCCGCCCATCCCGCGTTCAGGACGAGTCCGTCCAGTCGGCCGAGCGAGTCCTGCACCGTGGCGGCAAGGTCGGCGTAATCCTTGACGGTCGCGCCTTCCAGATTGAGCGGATAGATCGCGGGCTGGGGGTGCCCAGCCGCTTCAATGCGGTCATACGTCTTCTTGAGACCCTTGATGTCGCGATCCAGCAGGACCATGGTGGCACCCGCGGCCGCCGCCGCCTCGCTGACGGCCCGGCCGATTCCAGCCGCGGCTCCCGTGACGAGAATCACGCGGCCGGCCAGCGTCTGGTTGCCGGGTCGATAGGCGATCAGGGAGGGAAGGTCCATTTCAGTCACGCTCTGCCTCGATGCATCCTGGTTCATGAGTGTATCCGATGGCGAATCACCGGTTCACCAGAGTCCAACACCCAGGCCCGGGTTTCAAGGCGGGAGGCCGGCAACGGGCCGAAAACCCGGTGACGCCGGGAGGCGGCTGGAGTGGCCAAGGGCGATCGTCGACGCCTCCAGTCCCCCGCGCACGGCGGCTTCCAGGGTGGATGGCAAACCCCCGGCGGTGTAATCCCCGGCGAGGAACAATCCGGGAATCCCGGACTCGGGACCGGGACGCCGCGCGTCGGTACCACTGCGAGCATCGAGGGTCGCTTCACGCTCGCAGATGGCATGACCCTCCTCTGCGGGACCCAGTTCGGGAAAAGTCTCGGCCAGTTCCCGCGACACCGTTTCCCAGTGGACGGAGTGAACGCCGCCGGACGGTTGGTCTGCTGCGGAGATCACCACCGCAGTCCAGTCCGGCTCGCCACTGACGGAACGTGGCAGCAGCCATTGACCGTGTTGGCCGAGGAGACCGGTCAGTGGTGGCAGGTGGTCAGGACGACGTGGGTAACGCAGGTAGACGGTGCAGATCGATCGTTTCCCCAGACCTTCGAGGCGTCGACATGTGTCAGCGGTCTCGAGCCCTTCCGGCAACAACCTGCGCGCGGCCCGCGGGGCCACGGCGAGGATGACCTGATCCACGGTCACCTGTGCGGCGCCGTCGCGCAGCCCGAGATGGAACCGCCCGTCGGCTGCCTTTGTGATGGCCCTCACGCGGCTTTGCATGTGGATTTCCACACCGAGCTCTTTCAGCCGGGCCAGCGCCGGCTCCGGGAACAGTCGTCCGAGCGGAACCCGGGGAATGAGCAAGTGTGCGTCTTCGGGTTCGCCGAGCAGCGTCTGACGCAGCACGTTCTGAAAGATGGTTGCCGATGCCGAGTCGGGGGGCGTGTTCATCACGGCCAGACACAAGGGTTCCCAAAGTGTCCGGATCAGGCTTTCCGGCTGAGCGCAGGAACGAAGCCATTGCCGTACCGTTGGATCGCCGATGGTGGATCGATGGAGCATCCGCGCGGCCCCAAGCAGAGTTCGGATCCGCACCGGCAGCGATTCCCGCCCAACGGTGCGAAAAAGCGCCTGGGCCATCGGCAGCATTCGTGTGGAGCGGGGCGCGATGGAGACGGGCGCGGACCCGGCCTCGTGCAGGGTGAGCCCGAACGGCAACGAGAGCAGCGCCTCCTCTGGATCGACGCCTACCCGGCGCATCTGTCCCTGCACCTGCCTGCATGCACCGACCAGAATGTGCTGTCCGTTATCGAGCCGGGCTCCATGCAGATCCAGGCTTCTGGCCCGGCCGCCCGGTTGCGCATGGCTTTCGAACAGGACAACGGCTTGGCCGGCCTCGGCGAGCTGCAGCGCGGCGCTGAGGCCGGCCCAGCCGGCGCCGATTACCGCCACGGATGGTTGGTTCACCGGCCCTTTCGCACCGCGCGGGCAGCCCGCCAGGCGATCCAGAGCTTGCGCAGGGGTGTGAGATGGACCCGGTGCTCCAGGATGCGGAATCCGTCGCGTTCGATTTCGTCCAGCAGGGCGCGGTAGATCGCGGCCATGATCAGGCCCGGGCGTTGGGCATAGCGGTCCTGTTCGGGCAGCTGGGCCTCGGCCTTTGCGTAGTAGTCGCGCGCCCGCTGGGCCTGAAAGGCAAACAGTGCCTGGTGCGCCTCCCGGGTGACGTTGCTGCGAAACTCCTCGGCCTTCACCCCGAATCGCTCCAGTTCGTCGAGCGGAATGTATACGCGTCCCCGGACGGCGTCTTCATGCACATCCCGCAGAATGTTGGTGAGCTGGAGCGCCATGCCGAGATCATGCGCGTACTTCAACGTCCGCCGGTCGGTATATCCGAAGATCCGCGCCGAGAGCAGCCCGACGACGCTGGCGACCCGGTAGCAATACAGCGAGAGCGTCGCGAAGTCGGGATAGGCGTCGTAGTCCAGATCCATCTGCATGCCATCGATGATTTCCTCGAAGTATTCGCGGGAAAGATCGAAAGGCGCCAGGTGCGGCGCGAGAGCGCGGGTGATGGGGTGGCGCGGGTCGCCGTCGAACAGGCGCGCGATCTCTTCGCGCCACCAGTCCAGCTTGGTGCGTGCCACCGCCGGCTCACGGCAGTCGTCGACAATATCGTCGACTTCGCGGCAGAACGCATACAGGGCGGTGATCGCCCGGCGGCGATCGGGCTCGAGAAACCGGAAGGCGTAATAGAAGCTGGAACCGCTTCGCGCCGCCTTCTGCTGGCAGTATTCGTCAGGAGACATGGGATTGAATGTGGGCACTGGCGAGGATGCGGCCACCATAGCACAGGGCGGAACCCGGGCGGATCTCCCGGTCCGCGCAGGGGAATCGGGCGCCCGCAAAACTCAGGGGCCGCGCGGAAAAAGGCTTTGACGCAGGATCACGGCCCAGTCCGCGGCGCCCAGTCGCGGTCGGGAAAACACGTTTTCCTGCCGCGTGAGTTTCCACAGGATCCGCGCGCCGCCGTTGACGATGGCGCGTATTTCGAGGCCCATCGGACCGCTCAGTCGACGGCCCAGAGGGGCCCCCGAGCGCAGCAGGCGGTCCGCGCGCTGATACTGGGACAGCATCAGTGCTCGCATGCGGAAATCGTTGGTCTGGTCGCGCAGGTGATCTTCGGTGACCCCATGCCGGAGCATCTCGTCCGCGGGGAGGTAGATGCGGCCGTGCTCCTGGTAATCCTGTGCCAGATCCTGGTGGAAGTTGATCAGTTGCAGTGCCGAACAGATCGCGTCGGACCGGGCCACGTTCTCCGGGGTCGCCTGGCCGATCAGATGCAGCAGCAGCCGGCCCACGGGATTCGCCGAACGCCGGCAGTAGGCCATGACTTCGCCAAAGTCCGCGTAGCGGGTTTTCTCGAGATCCTGCAGAAAGGCATCGGCAAGATCGACGAAAGGCTCGCGAGGGAGGTCGTGGCGGCGCACCGTGTCGGCCAGAGCGCGCCACTCCGGCTCGGGTTCGGCGGCGGGATCGCCGAGCGCCCGCACCCGGGCCTGCATGCGCTGAAGGTCGGCGCGACGCTCCGGGACGGGTCGGGGATCCTCGTCCGCCAGGTCATCCGCATCACGGGCGAAGCAGTACACGGCCGCGACGGGGCCGCGCAGGGGGTAGGGCAGCAGCCGCGAAGCCACCGGAAAGTTCTCGTAGTGGCCGCGCGCACGCTGAAGACAGTGCCGATAGGCATCGGCCAGCGAAGGATCCGCGGGCAGGGTCACGTGGGCTCGCCCGGTGTCCCGTTATCCGACGGCGCGGGCCTCTCGGTGGCGGGTTTGCGCAACGGGGTCTGCACCGCCTCCGGAACCTCGGGCTGGCGGCGCGCTCGGATACCGAGTTCCTCGAAGCGTCGGGCGCTGGGCATCACCTGGCGTTCAAGATTGCCGACCGTCGCGTTGAAGGCTTCGCTCCCTTGTTCCAGCGCGCGGCCGAGGCGGGACAGGTGGTCGGTGAAACTGCCCAGACGGGTCATCAGCTCGGACCCCAGATCGCGGATCTCCAGCGCGTGAGCGGTGAGCCGCGCTTGTTGCCAGCCGTATTCGACGGCGCGCAACAGCGCGATCAGGGTGCTCGGGGTCGCCAGGAGGACCTGACGCTCCAGTGCCTGTTCCAGCAGGGACGGATCCTGCTCCAGCGCGCTCGACAGGAATTGATCCCCGGGCAGGAACAGCACGCTGAACTCCGGCGTGTGCGCGAGCCCGGCCCAGTAGCGCTTGCCCGAGAGTTCGATGATCCGTGCGCGGAGTTGCTGCGCATGACGCTTCATGGCGGCGTCGCGCGTTTCCGGTTCGTCGGCGTCGATCGCGGAGAGGTAGGCGTCGAGCGGCGTTTTCGCGTCGACCACCAGCGAGCGCTGGCCGGGCATGTGGACGACCATGTCGGGCCGTTGCCGGCCGTTTTCGCCTTTCAGTTCAGCCTGTTCGGTGAAATCGCAGTGCGCACTCATCCCGGCGAGTTCCACCGCGCGGCGCAGCGTGAGTTCGCCCCAGCGTCCGCGAACGCCGGGGCGGGACAGGGCCTGGACCAGGGCGCGCGTTTCCTTCTGCAGGGCGGCATGGTCCGCGTTCAGCCGGCGAAGTTGCTCGTTCAGGCTGGCGAAAGCCGAATCCCGCGAGCGCTCCATGGTCTGAATTTCGGACTCGGTCTTCGCGAGTGTTTCCTGTATTGGGCGAACCAGATCCTCGAACCGCGTTTCGCTTCGGTTCAATTCGTGCTGTCCGCGCAGCAGCTGCTGGTTCAGCACCGACTGTGCAAGGCGCAGGAACTGCGTGTTGTTGGCGCGCAGCGCGTTGCCGGCGAGCGCCGAGAAGGCATTGCCCAGTTGGTCCCGCGCGGTCTCGAAACTGGCCTGCAGATCCTCGCGACGCAGTTCGGCATAGTCCCGTTCGGCCTCGAGCCGGGCGTTCTCGGCCATCAGGACCTGTATGCGCGCGTTCAGTCGTCCGGCTGCCCAGGCATGGCCAATGCCGATGCCGAGCACCAGCAATGCAGCCCCGAAGGCCCAGTAGATTCCGGGGATCGTGCTCAGCTCGCCAGGCATTGGCGCTCTTCGGCCAATCCGTCCAGCCAGCCCCAGAAATCTCCGGGAGCGGGGAGTCGGGCATCGGCCAGCCAGGCGTTCGGATCCTCGGTGGCGTCGATATATCCCCAGTCGGCCACGAGAGTGCGCATGCCGGCGGCACGACCCGCGGCAATGTCCCGTTCGGCATCCCCGACGTAGACCAGTTGGGCGGGGTCGACCGCCGCCTGCTCTGCGGCAAGCCACATGGGCTCGGGAGCCGGCTTACGGTGCGGGAGCGTGTCCCCGCTGATGATGGTAGCCAGGCGCGGCGTCAACCCGAGGGACTGGAGCAGCGGATCGGTGAGCCAGGCCGGCTTGTTGGTGACCACGCCGGCGCACATGCCCCGGCGTTCGAGTTCGTCCAGCAGATCGCCGATTCCGGGGAACAGCGCCGTGCCGGCGCAGAGATCCGCTGCGTACAGTTCCAGGTAGCGTTGCTTCAGCGGTTCGTGCAGCGCCTCGTCCAGGTCGGGAAAGCCCAGGCGGACGAGGGCACGGGATCCATGCGACACGTGGTTGCGCACGTCGGCAAAGGGCAGGGGTTCGCGACCCTGCTCCAGCAGGAGGCGGTCGAGGGCCGCGTGCATGTCCGGTGCGGTGTCGAGCAGGGTGCCATCGAGGTCGAACAGGACCCCGCGCAACGGCGCGTGTTTCATGGCGATTCGGGCGCGCGGTCCGCGCCCCGTTGCGCCAGGAGCATGTAGTTCACGGCCGTGGAGGGAACCAGACGGTACTGACGCGTCAGGGGCGAGTACGTGAGGCCGGTCATCGCACACACGTCGAAGCCGTGGGTGCGCAGGCTTCCCGCCAGTTCCGAAGGCCGGATGAACCGTGCGTACTCGTGGGTGCCTGCGGGCAGCAGCCGCAACAGGTACTCGGCACCGACGATTGCCTCGGCAAAGGCCCGGGGTGTGCGGTTGATCGTGGAGAGGAACAGTTGGCCGCCGGGCGCGGCAAGCCGGGTCAACGCGGCGACGACCGCATCCGGATCGGGAACGTGTTCCAGCATTTCCATGCAGACCACGACGTCGAACGCGCCGGCGTGTTGCTCGGCAAAGGCTTCCGCCGTGGTCGCGTGATAGTCGACGTCGACCCCGGTTTCCCCGGCGTGGGTTCGTGCGATCTCGATCTGTTCTTCCCCGGCATCGATCCCGGTGACCTGCGCCCCGCGCAGCGCCATCGCCTCCGTCAGCAGACCCGCCCCGCAGCCGACGTCGAGCACACGCTTGCCGCGCAGACCGGCGCGCTCGTCAATCCAGTTCAGGCGCAACGGGTTGATCGCATGCAGGGTGGCCAGGGGACCCGTGGGATCCCACCACTCCTCGGCCTGGGCGGTGAACTTGGCGACCTCGGCCTCGTCGACGTTGGGGGTGTCCTGCGTGGGGACGTCGGGTACGTTCATCGGTCGGACTCCGGTGTTCAAATGGCCTGCGCGCGTTCGCGCCAGGCGCGGGCCATGGTCGTGACCTCTTCCAGGTCCAGCGTAAGCAGTTCACGATTCCGCAGCAATGGCCGGCCCGCCACGAAGACATCCGTCACGGCCTCGCGGGTGGCTGCGTACACGATCTGTGCATGCGGATCGTGTGCCGGCTGGAACTCGAGGTGTCCGAGGTCGAGGGCGATGATATCCGCCTGCTTGCCTGGTTCCAGGGAACCCACGCGATCGCCGATACCCAGAGCCCTGGCTCCGTTCAGCGTGGCCATTTCCAGCGCCTGCGCGGCGCTGACGGCGGTCGCGTCGCCGGCCACGCCTTTCGCCAGCAGCGCTGCGGTCCGCATCTCACCGAGCATGTCGAGGTCGTTGTTGGAGGCGACGCCGTCGGTGCCCAGCGCCACGTTGACACCGTTCTTCTGTAGCCGTGCCACCGGGCAGAAACCCGAGGCGAGTTTGAGGTTCGACTCCGGGCAGTGCACCACCGAGACGAGCGTCTGCGGCAACCGCTCGTGTTCGGCCTCGTCGATCTGGGTCATGTGGACCGCCGCGAACGCGTGCTCGAGAAGCCCGAGATTCGCGAGGCGATCGAACGGGCGGCATCCGTGCTCACGCATGGAGGTGTCGACCTCGTGCGCGGTCTCGTGCACGTGCATGTGTACCGGGACGTTCATGGCCTCGGCGCGTTGCACGATGCGCCGCAGGCTGTCGTCGCCCACGGTGTACGGGGCATGCGGCGCTACGGTGAACGTGATCCGTTCGTGTCCCTGCCAGTGCCCTGCCAGGCGCTCCCCCTTTTCGAAATACGCGTCGGGCGTCTGCGCCCAGGGAGTCGGAAAATCGATCACCGTGAGGCCCAGGACCGCGCGGATTCCGCTCGTGTCCACGACCTTGGCGGTTTCTTCCGGAAACAGATACATGTCGCTGAAACAGGTGGTACCCCCGCGCAGCATCTCCGCGACGGCGAGCAGCGAACCGTCGCGCACGAACTCGGGCGAGAGCAGCCGGGCTTCGGCTGGCCAGACGTGATGCTGGAGCCAATCCATCAGCGGCAGGTCGCCGCCGACGCCGCGCAGCAGGGTCATCGCGGCGTGCGTATGCGCGTTGACGAATCCGGGCAGCAGCGCATGGCGCGGGAACGACTGGTGTTCCGCACCGGGATGGCGATCCACCGCCAACGTCAGCGGCAGCACCTCGACGATGCGCCCGTCCCGAATGACCACCGCGTGATCCGCCAGGGCGGCACCGCGCGGCACCATCGGCAGCACCCACTGCCCGGACAGAATCCGGTAGTCAGACATCGACACCCCATGCACACGGGGCCGACCGCCAATCACCGGCCATTGGCACTCAGCCGGCCGGGGCCGCTGAACAGGATGAGCAGGCTGGCCAGCAGGAACATCCCCTGAAGTTCCAGGGCCCAGCCGCCGTGCTCGGTCATGTCCAGCAACTCGTGGGCATGCGCGAGGTAGATGGCGAAGATCATCGTGATCGTGGTGAGCAAGGCCCCGATGCGCGCGTAGAACCCGAAGATGATCAGGATCGGCGCGAGCAACTCGCCGGCGTACACGCCCCAGGCAAGCACGCCCGGCAGGCCCAACTCGACCAGCCGGCCGGTGATCCACTCGAGCGAACCGGGATGGTTGGTCAGCTTGTCGATGCCGTGAAGCAGAAACAGGACACCGAAGCCGAACCGGAAGATCAGCTTGCCCAGGTCATCCAGAAGCCCTTGATTCATGGTGCGGTCTCCAGGGAGAAACGGTTTGCGGCAGGGTGACACCGCAGTCGGAGAAGAAGTCTGCACAACCGGCAGCGGTTTGACCAGCGTTCGAAACGCTTCCGGACGCGATCGCTGTTCGGGGTTCTAGCGCCTGACCGTTGTGTTCACCCGCCGTTGGCTGCTGGCGCCAGCGAAGGCTGATCGAGAAAATCATCGAGCCAGGCGCCAAGCGCATCAAGATTGCCGTAACGGACCCGAAAACCCGGTACTCCCCGGCAGACGGAACTGACCATCGGCACGCCCATGTTCGGGAGATTGCGGGCGTTGAGCAGTGTTTCCAAAAGTCCGGAGACGGTCAGTCCCAGCGAAAGCGGGGTCACCGAGAATTCCTCGCCTTCCGCGAAGCGCGGAAACACGACGAGCGCAAGCGGGGTCCCGTGATTCTCGGGTACCCCTGTCCAGGGAAGCAGGCAGCCGGTCGACGTGGGGATGGCCTCGTCGAAACGGGACGAGAGCCAGGGGAATCCGCGCAGGACATCCATGCCGTGGTGCTTCACGTTCAGTGCCTGCGGAAACCCGGTGACGATACCGGAGGCATCGATCGCGAGCAGTTCGTCGGAGAGGAGTTGGTAACCTTGCCCCTGGATCCAACCCGCGAGGGTGGTTTTTCCCGAACCGGAAGAGGCGGGGAACAATACGCAGCGGCCGTTGCGTGCCGCCGCCGCGCTGTGGAACAGCAGGCGTTCGCTGTGTTCATCGACGAGATCGTACTGGACCCGCTCACGAACCAGGGCCATCGCGTGCGGCCGCGTGATCGGGCGGGTGGGTGCCGTCGTGTCGTCTTTGCGAAGCCGCATCTGGAACGTCTCTTCCTCGCCGGATTCCGTCCGGACGAACGCGAGGTCGAGGGGTTCGGTTCCCGAGGCTGCACCGCAATGTTCCCCGTACAGCCGGCACACATCCCGCGCCAGGGTCGACGAGTCCGTGCCCAGCCGGACGCGCTGTCCGGCGAAGCGGATCTCGTAGCGGTGCGGGAGATCAGCGCTGTTCGGCAATTCCGAGTTCAATGAACTCCTCCAGCGTTCCGGTGATGTCATCGGCGGTGGGACCTTCGTCCTCGCCGTAGGCTTCGCGCAGCAGGTCGAGAATCGCCTCGCCGCTGCGTGTGCCGTCCAGCAGGCGCCAGATCACCGCGGCGCTGGGATTCAGATACACCGTGGTCTCCGTACCGCCACGGTACAACACGAGTTCTTCCCCCGCTTCCTCGGCAACGATGCCCGTTACGGGGGAAACCACGTCCTGAATCTCCAGCGTGTTGCCGTGCTCGCTCATTGCGGTGCGCTCCTGATGACTATGCTCGCCCAAAGAATCGATGTTCCGAGGCCCGGCCCATGTAGGCCCGCCGTGCGGATTGTGCCACGAGATTCGCGGGATGATGAACCACGCGTGCGACCCAGGTCCCCAAGCCCGGTGCTGCCCCGTAGGCGAGGCGGATCCACCACGTCGAGGGCAGGAGGGTTTCTCGGATCAGCGTTCCCTTGGTCGGGCGCGCCCGCGCGTGGGCGCCGAAACAGTTCAGCGGCCAGCCCCTGTAATGCTCTCGGGTCGGATCCACCCCGCCCGTGGGTGTGTCGGGATCGAGGCCGAGCCGTTCGCATACGTCGTCGCCGAGGGGGGTCACCTGCTGCAACGCGCGATAGGCGGCACGCACCGAGGGGTGCTTTCGACACAGGGTGGGCCAGTCGATGCCGTGCCCCTGGTATTCGGCCCAGCCGACCAGGTCGGCCAGCGAGATCGCCCGGAACGGATCGCTCAGGTGACGGAAGCGCCGGAGCTGGGTGACCAGCATTTCCTCGGGGTGCAGGCTTTTCAGTTCGCGCCCGTCGACGGTGTAGGCCAGCAGCGGTCGACGCAATCCGGTGAGCCCCGCATAGCCGCCGAGCCGGGCGTTGAGCACCCAGCGGTGGGCCTCGACGTGGATCGGGACGCCTGCGACCAGGCCCGATGCGATCGGCCACTGGTGCGACAGCCGCTCGTAGCGATTCTTCGGCGGTTCCGCGCGCAGTCCGCACTGCTCCAGGGTATCGGTCACCGACGCGAGATGCGCTTCGGCGACCAGGATGTCGAGATCCTCGCGCGGACGCAGGTGGGGTTCCGGATAGGCGAGATAGGCAAGCGCACCGCCCTTGAGAATCACCGACTCGATGCCCTGGTCATCCAGCCGTTCGACCAGCTTCAGCAGAAAGCCGGTCTTGACCTCGGTGATCGCCTTTTCCCGCGCATACATGCCTGCGAGCACGCGCCGCACGGGCGCCGGACAGTCAATCCCATAGTGCCGGATCTGCCAGTGCAGCAGCGGTCCGAGCCGATGCACCGAAAGGGCGGGTTCGAGCCCGTCCCAGTCGGGCATGTCACGAATCGCCTCTCCGAGCAGGCGTTCCTGCTTCTCCGAAGGCATCGGGTTGCAGGCGACGCCGAGAAGCCTGCCAATCGTCATGGGACTCATCCTTTCGTCCGCCGGCATCGTGAGTCGTCCCACTCCAGCATGATCCGGCAAGAAGAGTATCAGACCTTCCGGTGGATTTCGGACCGTCGGCTGGACTCTGGAAACGGGCTGGAGCCAATCCGGCCAGGGAGCGACCGCATGCCGGATGCTTTGTGCCCGTCACCCTGTGAAAAAAAGCCCGCGAATCCGCGGGCCCTGGTTCGTCGCGTGTGGGAACGCGAAGTTCCCTAAAGCAGGCAATCCGTTGGTGTCCCAAGGCAAGAGCTGGGACCACAGGTGATGTCCCAGGTATAAGACGGACCCACTTTGAAGATGCCGCCGGGACAGGGATTAAACGAACTGACCTCGACCACCCAAACTCCACCGGTGAACTCGGCGTCCACAGTGCAGTCGCCGACGGGGCCATTCATTCTGTTGTCTTGCACATCCAATGTGCCGGACTGGCCACTCCCACCATCGCAACATGAAAAAATCCGGACGGTGCGCGTTCCGCCCGCGCCGTCGATGCAAACGTTGATGGGAGATTGCCAGGGGTCAATTATCGGTTGATCGCCATTAATAGGTTCACCGGCATTCGCTGGCGGGATCACCGCGTTCAGAATGCGATGGCCGAGTCCCTCGCGCGGCGCTGGGCCGGGACCAGAACTGCCGCCGGAGTAGGACATCGCGGTCGCCTGCGCGTGCGCCGGCACCAGGACCCGGTTCACGAGCGGCTGCGTCCATTTCTCAGGCAACAGCGCCCCCGTCGCCACCACGCCGCCGGCCCCGGCCAGAACCCGCAGGAGCCTGCGCCGTGCCGGGGACGCCGTGGCTTCGGTTTGTTCTTGTGTTGCGTCGACGCGGTCTTCGGAAATCTCGGTATCTTTTCGGTCGGTCACTGAATCACCCCCTGGAGAAGCCCATTGTGAATGTGACCGTGTGGTACCACTCTTCAGGGATTAGCGTCAACTGGTGGAGACGAATATGTGCTGGCGGCCTTGCCAAATGACAACCCAAAGGGCTGCTTGCACAAGAAAAGCCCCGCACGGGGCGGGGCAGGCGAGATGAGAAAACCGCTTCGGACTAGTGGAGCGATCCAACCTTCTCGAATGGAATACCCAGCACACCGTACTTCACGGCCTTCATGCCATCCGGGCGGGTGATTACCGCTTGGGGGAACCGCGGCTCAACCTCGTCCGCCATTACGCCACGGTACCGTGCGTCAGGTTGCCCGATGTAGTTGAATTCGTACAGCGCAAGCTTCGTTCGTGGATCGTAACCGACCCTCTCGACGTTTTCCTTGAGCCGGCGGTCAGACTCATTTACTTCACCCCCGTCGTAGAAATTGCAGCCCGCAGGCAGAGAGGGCCCGCTGGTGATCGTCGCCAGTCTGACGGTTCCTGTTCCCAGAAGGCTGGAGGCCTCGGCCTCGCTGGCTGCAACCACGACGAGGATCACGATCCCCGTGGGTTCTCCTTCACAACCACTACCAGAGAGGACATCGACGGGTACTGGTCCTTGTCCACCTTCCCAGAAAAAACTGACAGGTCCGCCCGCGGGATCGAGGGTGTTGTAACACCCCGCTGGCGCACTGCACGCGACCGTCGCCTGGGCGTGTGCCGGGGTCATCACCTTGTCGACGACGGGCTTCACCCATTTTTCCGGCAGCAGCACGGCGGCGCCAGTACCAGCGGCGAGCGCCGTCAGGATGCGTCGGCGACTGGAGGAGTGGGGGGTATCGTGGGGATCGCTTTTCCGATCGAAGTCCTTACCTTCCGTCATGGCGTTTGGCTCCACTGGGTTGGGAAGAAAGTCCGCGGCCTCGCGGTGTGTACGCCTGATAAGTATAGGGGATTTGTGAGCGACCCACACCTTTGGAGAGGGGCGACCCTGCGTGCGGGCCGCGCGGTGGCAATCCGTTTTTTGACGTCACACCCTGGGTTGTGGTAGCAAACTGCAAGGTAGGGTGCATCACACCGAACGGACAACCGGAGAAAACGATGGAAGACAAAACCACGAAGCCCGTGAAGGAACAAGTGCACAACGTGCCGGAAAACCGGGGCCGTCGCCGGCTGCTGGGGGCGTTGGTCGCGGGCGGCGGTGCGGCGGTTCTGATGCCCGAAAAATGGATCAAGCCGGTGGCCGAGAAGATCGTTACGCCCGCTCACGCCCAAGCTACCGGACTTGAAAAGGTTGAGCCCCAGCCCACAGAAAAGATAGACAAGATTGACGGATCCGATCGCAGATTGAAAGAGAACATTGCCCGTGTGGGTCGTGATGACCGTACCGGTCTGTCACTGTATGAATTCAGTTACATTGACAAACCCGGTGTGCGTTATCGGGGAGTGATGGCGGACGAGGTTGAGCCCCTGTTCCCTGAAGCCGTGGTCACCCGACCGGACGGGATGAAAGCCGTGAAATACGGTTTGTTGGGGATCGAGTTCAGCGAAGTCGGTTCGGTCTCGGCATAGGTTATAGAGGACATCGTCACTTCCCTCGTCTCAAGCCCCGGTCTATCCGGGGCTTGTTGCCAAGCAGCCTTTGTCACGATAAATGAGCGGTCGCAGATGCGGGAAAGCGAGCTTCTGTGCGCGAGCATCTTCTGCAGTCATGGGCCCGTAGGCGCCGGTCTGGTGAACGCGTGGCTCGATCGAGGGCATTCCGTTTCGGTGGTGGTGGTGGGGCATTTCGACCCGCTTGGTTTGGAACGCTGGCGTCATCTGGCGGAACGGGGCGTGGTCGTCATCGGAGCCCCCTATCCGGCCGACTGGGCACGAATTCTCCGCGCGCTTCACGTTCATGCCAGGCAACCGGACGTACTCCTCTCCTACTCGTTCATGCAGAAGATTCCGCGGTTCATGCTGCAGAAGCACCGGTTCGGCGGCATCAACTTCCATCCGTCGCTGCTCCCTCATTACCGGGGTTCGAATCCGGTTCGAGCGATGATCGCCGATCGGGCCACCCACGAATACGGCGGCGTCTCCGCACATGTCATGACGCAGCGGTTCGACGCGGGTGACCTGATTGCGCAGATACCCATGGCGCCTGCCGAGTACACGACCGTCACGCGCTGTCTGGAAACCGTGGGTGCGATCGTGGCGCATCTGGCGACAGAGATCGTGCCGGAGTTCTGCGCGGGAACGATCGAGCCGCGCGTGCAGGCAAGTGGCGGGAGTGAATCCAGCACCAGCCCGAAGACCCTGACTCTCGTGGCGGACGAATGGTCACTGGACGAAATCGAGGCGGCTTTCGCATTTCTGCGTCCGAAAACCGAATTGCGGGTGCAATTGGCATCCCATAGGGGAACGATCCCAGTGCACGCCATGCGCAACAGGAGGTCCGGCCCCACGGGGAAACCGCCACGGATCGGTCTCCTTGCGGTGGATCTGGACTGTGCCGATGGCCGTGTCAGCCTGTGTCGGGACAACTGGCCAGGACGGGTTGCCGGCCGGATTGCGGGCTGGCGTCGCCGTTAGCATGAAAAAGGGGCCACTTCGCGGTCGAACCATCGTGTCGATCCCGTGGGTTCGAATCCAGCGCCATCAAGCATGAAAAAGGGGCCACGAGGGCCCCATTTCCATGCTTGGCGGAGAGGGTGGGATGGGCTCGCTGCGCTCGCCACGGCTTCGCGGTCGAACCATCGTGTCGATCCCGTGGGTTCGAATCCAGCGCCATCAAGCATGAAAAAGGGGCCGCGAGGG
>JAABSC010000029.1 GCA_011390565.1 Thioalkalivibrio paradoxus
CGCGGCCAGCACCGCAAGATCGAACTCGATCTGCGTCAGCGCGAAAAAGCCCAGCGTCAGCACCACGTCGTGCACCAGCGCCAGTACCGCGCCCACGGCGAAACGCCACTCGAAACGCACGGCGATGTAGATCAGGATGCCGAACAGCGCGTAGATCATCGCCAGCCCGCCCTGCTCACGCAGCTCCTCGCCAACGGCAGGCCCGACGAACTCCACGCGCCGCAGCTCCACGCCCGACGGCCCATCGGCAGACAGGGCCCGAAACACCTCGTTCGACAACGCAGCCTGTTCCGGATCGTCCGCTCGGGGCGGCAGGCGGATGAGGACATCGCGCGAAGTCCCGAAGTACTGCACCGTCGCACGCTCGAAACCGTTGGTCTCCAGCTGTTCGCGAATCGGATCGAGTTCAACCGCCTCCGGGTAGCCCACCTCGACCAGCGTACCCCCAGTGAAGTCGACGCCGAAATTCAGACCGCGGGCAAAAAGCAGAACCAGCGCGATGAGTACCAGCACCACCGAGATGGCCACCACGATACGCCGGTGCCCGAGAAAGTTGATGTTGGCTTCATGAAAGTTCAGATGCGGCAGCATGTCGCGGATTCCGGGGCTAGATGGCAAGCCGGGCGATACGCCGGCGCCGGCCATAGGTCAGGTTGACGATCGCGCGCGTCACCACGATTGCCGTGAACATGGACACCACGACGCCAATCGAAAGGGTGATCGCAAACCCCTTGATCGGACCGGTACCGAACAGGAACAGCACGAGCGCGGCGATCAGTGTGGTCACGTTCGCATCGGCAATCGTCGAGAACGCGCGGTCGTATCCCGCGGAGATGGCCGCCTGAGGCGAAAGTCCATTCCGCAGCTCTTCGCGAATACGCTCGAAGATCAGCACGTTCGCGTCCACCGCGATCCCCACCACCAGCACGATACCGGCGATGCCGGGGAGCGTCAGCGTGGCCTGGAGCATGGACAGGATCGATATGATCAGTACCAGGTTCAGGGCCAGCGCGAAGTTTGCGATCAGGCCGAACACGCGATAGTAGAGAATCATGAACAGCATCACCGCCACGAAGCCGATGATCACCGACTGCATGCCGCGATCGATGTTTTCCTGACCGAGGCTCGGTCCCACCGTCCGCTCCTCGACGATGGACATCGGCGCCGCCAGCGCACCGGCGCGGAGCAGCAGCGCCAGATTGTGCGCCTCGCGCGTGCTTTCGAGGCCGGTGATCTGGAAACGTCGACCCAGCGGTTCGTTGATTCGGGCGACGTTGATGACTTCCTCGGTCCGTGTCGTACGGCGCACGAGTTCCCCGCCCTCTTCCACCGACTCGGTCTTGGTCTCGATGAAGACCGTGGCCATCAGCCGCCCGACGTTTTCGGCCGTCACGCGGGAGAAGATCCGCGCACCCTGCCCGTCCAGATTGATGAACGCGGCGGGTCCTCCCGTGTCCTGCGCGATTCCGGACGACGCACCGGTGATGTAATCACCCGTGAGCATCACCCGGCGCTGCAGCAGTACGGGAGCACCGTCGCGTTCGCGGTACAGGCGTGTTCCCGCAGGCGCACGCCCCGAGGCGGCGGCTTCCTGCGCGTCCAGCCCTTCCGCCACCATGCGGAACTCGAGGGTCGCCGTGGCCCCGAGGATCTCCTTGGCCCGGGCAGTGTCCTGGACCCCGGGGAGCTGCACCACGATCCGGCTCTCGCCCTGCTGGGCGATGATCGGCTCGGCAACGCCCAGTTCGTCCACCCGCTTGCGCAGCGTGCTGATGTTCTGCTGCAGCGCAAGCCGGCGCAGTTCGGTCAGGTAATCTTCGTTGAGCGTCGCTTCCAGAACGCTTTCCGCGCCCAGTCCCCGCTCGGCGAACTCGAGTTCGCCGCGATACTCGCTGCGCAGCCAGTCCAGCGCCACTTCGCGATCGGCCTCCGTCGCGAACCGGAGGGTCAGGTTCCGCGCGCCCCGCTCGACATCCTCGAACGCAATGCGCTCCTCGCGCAGACGCCCACGGAACTCGTTCACGTAGCGTTCCATCGAGGTGCCGATCACCGCGTTGAGATCCACCTCCATCAGGAAGTGCACGCCGCCACGCAGATCGAGACCCAGCGACATCGGCCGACCGTTCAGGGCGCGCAGCCATTCCGGAGTCGCCGGGGCCAGGTTCAGGGCCACGACGTGGTCATCGTCGAGCGACCCCCGCAGCACATCCGCCGCGCGCAACTGGTGATCGGCGCTGTCGAACCGAAGCAGCAGCTGCCCCTCGCGTTCATCCACCTGCCTGGGTGCCAGACCCTGTGCATCGAGGATCACGCCGATGATCGACGTCACGGAATCATCGACCGCGCCGGTCCGTGAATTCTGGACCTGAACGGCGGGGTCCTCCGGGAACACATTGGGCAGCGCATAGAGGCCGCCCCCGAGGATGACGAGGACGATCAGGGCATAAACCCAGACGGGATAGGCGTTTCGCATCAGGCTGTTCTTACAAGTCCTTCATGGTGCCTTTCGGCATGACAGCGGACACCGCTTGCCGCTGGACGATCACGACCACGCCATCGGCGAGTTCGACGCGCATGAAATTCTCGCCGACGTCGGTCACCTTGCCCAGCAGGCCGCCGTTGGTCACGACTTCGTCGCCCTTGGACAGGGCCTCGACCATGGCGCGGTGTTCCTTCGCGCGCTTGCTCTGCGGACGGATGATCAGGAAGTACATGATCGCGAAGAAGATGGCGATCATGATCAGGAACTCGATCATGCCGCCACCGGCGGCGCCACCCTGCTGTGCGTGGGCTGAAGAAATCAGGAAATCCATCGGGTTGCTCCGTTTGGCAAAATCGTGGTTTCGTGCCGCCGATTCGACCGCGGTCGCGGAGCCCGAACGTGACGGACCGATCCGGTCCGGCCGTTACGCACTCCGTGACCCCGGCACCGGACCCCTGGGGGCCCCGGCGGCGGTTCAAAAGCGGCGCCGATTATGCCATAGCAGGCATCGCCATGCCGCGCGCGGCGTAGAAGCGGGCGACGAAAGCATCGAGACCGCCCTCCGCAATGGCCGCTCGCAACCCCCGCATCAGATCCTGGTAGTAATGCAGGTTGTGGATGGTCGCGAGCCGCGCGCCCAGGATTTCATTGCATTTCTGCAGGTGCTTCAGATAGGCGCGGGAGTAGTTCCGGCAGGTGTAGCAGCCGCATTCGGCATCCAGCGGCGCCGTGTCGTCGCGATAGCGCGCGTTGCGGATGCGCAGAATGCCCTCGCGGGTGTACAGGAAACCGTTGCGGGCGTTCCGGGTCGGCATCACGCAGTCGAACAGATCGACGCCGCGGCGGACCGCCTCCACGATGTCTTCCGGCCGACCCACGCCCATCAGGTAACGCGGCCGATCGGCGGGCAGCAACGGGAGTGTCGTGTCGAGGGTCGACAGGCGTTCCGCTTCGGGCTCGCCCACCGAGAGCCCGCCGATCGCGTAGCCATCGAAGCCGATTTCCTGGAGCCCCCCGGCCGAACGGGCGCGCAGATGAGGGTACATGCCCCCCTGCACGATGCCGAACAGGGCTGCCGGGCTGTCCCCATGCGCCTCCCGGGACCTCTGCGCCCAGCGCAGGGACAGCTCCATCGAATCCCGCGCCTGTGCTTCGGTGGCGGGATACGGCGTGCACTCGTCGAAGATCATCACCACGTCCGAGCCGAGGTCCCGCTGCACCTCCATCGACGTCTCCGGGGTGAGCAGGATCGGGCTGCCGTCGACGGGCGACTGGAAGCGCACCCCTTCCTCGGTGATCTTGCGCAGCTTGGCGAGGGAAAACACCTGGAAACCGCCCGAGTCGGTGAGAATCGGGCCGTCCCAGTGCATGAAATCGTGCAGATCGCCGTGCGCCTGGATGACATCGGTCCCGGGGCGCAGCATCAGGTGAAACGTGTTTCCGAGGATCATCTGCGCACCGGTATCGCGCAGCTCCTCGGGCGTCATCCCCTTGACCGTGCCGTAGGTTCCCACCGGCATGAACGCCGGCGTCTCCACCACCCCGCGCGGGAACCGGAGTTGCCCCCGGCGGGCCCGGCCATCCGTTCCCCGCAACTCAAATTCCACGGCGTCCCTCGTGCAGGCTCGGCGGCAGATCATCGGGGTCACCCGGCGCGATCCACATCGCATCGCCGTAACTGAAGAAGCGATAGCGCTCCCGAACCGCGTGCCGGTAGGCTTCCAGCACCCGGCGGTACCCGCCGAAGGCCGTGACCAGCATCAGCAGGGTGCTCTGCGGCAGATGGAAGTTGGTGAACATGCGGTCCACGACCCGGAACCGGTAGCCCGGCGTGATGAACAGCCGGGTCTCGGCGGCAAAGGGAACCAGGCCGCCCCCGGCCGCCGCCGATTCCAGCGTGCGCACGGCCGTCGTGCCCACCGCGACGACGCGCCCACCCCGTTGCCGACAGGCCTCGACCGCGGCGCAGGCCTCGGGGCCGATCTCGGCATATTCCGAGTGCATCTCGTGCGCGGAGGTATCGTCCACCTTGACCGGCTGAAAGGTTCCCGCGCCGACGTGCAGCGTGACGGTGGTGATGTCCACGCCCTGCTCGCCAAACGCGTCCAGGAGCCCACGATCGAAGTGCAGGCCCGCGGTCGGTGCCGCCACCGCGCCCTCGCGGGCGGCATAAACGGTCTGGTAGCGTTCCTGGTCTTCGGCGCTGTCCGGCCGCTCGATGTACGGCGGCAGCGGAACATGCCCATGCGCTTTCAGCGCCGCGAGAAAGTCCGGCTGGTTCAGCAGGCGCAGGCGAAAGAACATGCCTTCCCGTCCCAGCACCTCCACCTCGACGGCCTCCTCAAGCGTCATACGCGACCCGGTCGGCGGCGACTTGCTGGCGCGCACCATCGCCAAAGCGGTATCGGAGGACTCGATGCGTTCGATCAGAACCTCGACCTGCCCCCCGGTCGCCTTGCGCCCACGGAGCCGTGCCGGAATCACCCGGGTGTCGTTGAGCACCAGCAGATCGCCCGGGCGAAGAAAACGGCCCATCTCGCGTACGCTGGAATCGTCGGGGTGCGGGCCTTCCAGCGCCAGCAGCCGCGCGGCCGAACGCTCCGGCAGCGGCTGCTGGGCAATCAGTTCCGGAGGGAGCGAATACTCGAAATCGGCGACACGCATGGCGCGCGATCCTACCACGCAACCCCACTCCGCGCGCTTGCCTGAACGGGGTTCTGCGCTACACTAGGCGACCGCGCCGGGATGGCGGAACTGGTAGACGCGCCGGACTCAAAATCCGGTTCTGGCAACAGAGTGCGAGTTCGATTCTCGCTCCCGGCACCACCGAACGACACCCGCAATGGGTGGACCAACGAGCCCTGGAGCATCCCGGGCCGGCGTAGCTCAGCTGGTAGAGCATCTGATTTGTAATCAGAGGGTCGCGGGTTCAAATCCTGTCGCCGGCTCCAAACACTTGATCGGAAAGGGAACCTTCCGATCCCGACCGGTCGCTGCGGACAGCGACCGTACCGTGTCAGAGAGCAACCCAAGCATTCCCGGGTTGACCGCCGCGAGGTGCGGCTACACCTCCCCTCACCTTTTCGGCGTGCAGAATACAATCCGCAGAACCATCGCGGACAGAAAGCACTGCCCACGAAACATTCCTGACCTGGCACTACCGGAAACGAGAGCCCCGGAAGCGGTAGAAGCTGCGGGTGCGCGACTGGATCACTCTCCGCTTCGCCGCCCGCATTACAATTTACCCCAGGCCACCGGCAGCTACGCGGGTGACGACATGACAGGGGGTAGCTGGCTGCCATGACCAGGCGAAAATACCAATGCCCACGTTGCGGTCAGAAAACCGGCGTGGACATCTTCTACGGGATGCCGGAGCCGGAAGCAGGCGCGATGGCAGAGCGTGACGAGATCGTTCTCGGTGGTTGTTGCATCGACCCTGATGGGCCTGAGTGCAAGTGCACAGCATGTGGCCATGAATGGCGCAACAAGATGCGGCCCAGGCGGAACCGCTGACCGCGATCGGCTCAATGGGGCCGAAGAGTCACCAGCCCGCCCTGGATAGTCACCCGCCCCAGATGCCTACCCCCCCGACTTGGCCGAGCGAATCCCGCCAGCCGGCAGGCAAGTCCCGGTGGGATATCCGATGCGCGTCGACCACCGATCTATATCGCTGGCGCGCCCTGAATGCCATGCAGGGGGCTTCTTCAACAGACAGTGGATCGAGATAGTGGCCCTGAACAACGGCCGGTGTTTGGCATGGATCGCGCCAAAACAAGTGGCGCGCAAATAGACATATCGCGCCATTACAGGGTATTTTATTGGCGTGAATACCCTATTCGCGCCAATGCTCAGGGGAGTCATGCCGAAAAAACTTTATG
>JAABSC010000030.1 GCA_011390565.1 Thioalkalivibrio paradoxus
AGATTGGTTGATTTGGCGAGGACTGTCTGTGCGGTAAGGAACAGTGAGAGCGGCTTTGTTTGTCGAGGCGCAGCAGTTTGGGTTGGTGTGTCAACCTCCCCGGGTTAGGTCCACGCATAACTAGCGTTTCCGGGGTGTGTAGCTGCCGGTATTCGACCGGCGTGAGATCCCCCAGCGCGTCGTGGGGGATGGTTTGGTTGTAGTCGTGCAGCCATCGTTCCGTGTGCTCCCGGACTTCCGTCAGTGTGCGGAACACGTACAGATTCAGGACGCCGCGGCGATAGCTGCCGTTGAACCGCTCGATGAAGCCGCTCTGGATCGGTTTGCCAGGCTGGATGAAGCACAGTTCCACACCGCGCTGTTCGGCCCATTCGGCGATCGCCGCCGAGACAAACTCCGGACCGTTATCCAGACGGAGCTGCTGCGGATAACCCCGCCAAGCTACGATCCGCTCCAGCACCCGGATGACCCGCGCGGCGGGCAGGTTCAGGTCGATCTCCACCGCCAGGGCCTCGCGGTTGAAGTCGTCAACGACGTTGAAGGTCCGAAAGCGCCGCCCGTCCCAGAGCGCGTCGGACATGAAGTCCGCCGACCAGCACACGTTCGGGGCCTCGGTCGAGGCCAGTGGCTTGGGCTCTCGCGGCGGCAAGCGCCGCTTGCCTTTGCGCCGCAGGTTCAGCTTCAGCGCGCAGTAAACACGCCAGACCCGCTTGTGGTTCCAAGCCAGTCCGCGGCGCCGGATCAGCTTGAACAGCTTGCCGAAGCCGCGCTCCGGGTAGCTCTCGACCAGCTCCTGCAGAGTCGAAATCACCAAAGCGTCCTGGTCTGGGGTCTTCCGATATCGGATCACCGACCTGGCTACTCCGGCCGCTTGGCACGCCCGGCGCTGACTCAGCCCATGGTCCTGCATCAAGGCAGTCACCACACGGCGCTTCGCGTCCGGGCTCAGAGCTTTTTTGTGATCACGTCCTTCAGCGCCGTATTCTCCAGCGCCAGCTCCGCGTACATGCGCTTGAGCCGACTGTTCTCGTCCTCCAGCTCCTTCAACCGGCGCACATCGGCCGCTTCCATCCCGCCGTATTTAGACGTACAGGAGGGATAAACGCACTTGTCAGGTAGGGGCAACTGATTCCGATGGAGGTGGAAACGAGTGACCCCTCCCGCCGGAAATCCCGCTGAATTTGCTCATTGCCCGTCGCCTTAGCCTCCCCCCAGCGCCATATCCGGGCCATTTCAGGCGGGTGGCGCCGGTATCCTGCCCTATGCCTCCAGGGCACAGCCTCCGGGGTTGAATGAGGACGCTGGCATCCGCCGAACAGCGCTCCAGGCGGCAACCGGCTTTCGGGTAACGGGAAGGGTTCGCAGGTTTCCTCTTTTGTCTTCAGGTGACCGAGGGTCGTCTGAATGACGACCGGCTCCTTGACACAGGTGATGATTCGAAGTGGGCACGCCGATCTTCGCGGGCGGGAGCCTTCAGCGCAGCGGAGGGCGGCACCCCTTGCCTCTGAGGGCGAGGTCTGGCGCCGGAGCGAAGCGGTCTACAGGTCTTCCGGGTTTTCGAGGTCGTCGGGTTCGGGTTCGGCCGACTCGAACTGTTCCATCAGGGTGATCACCACACCGAGGAAGTCGGAGTCGGTCACGATTCCGCGAAGCTCTCCGTCACGGGTGACCGGCAGGCAACTGCGCTTGCGGCGGAACATCAACAGCGCGGCATGGCGAACGTTGTCCCGTTCGTCCACCGTATCGGGGTCGCGCACCATGATCTCGCCCACGAGACGCGAGCTGTCATTGCCTGCCACCAGGATATCGGTCTGGGAAACAAGCCCCACCAGTGCCCCGGCCTCATCGAGGACCGGTAGGTGCCGGATCTTGTTCGTGGCCATCGCGTGCCGGACTTCATCGACCGTCGACTCGGGGTGAATGACCACCAGGGCCTGCCTCGGTGTCATGATATCGCTGACGTCCAGCATGTATTCGGGCCTCGATGGAATGTGAATCCATTCTTCCCGCCGCGGCGATGCGGCTTATTGATATGTATCACAGATGCCGCCGACCCGTAGCGCTGGCGCCCCACCGCCCTCCCCTGTAGTGGTCTGAATGCCGTGGCCACATCCCTCTCACCACCTCCAGCGCGTTGTCTTATCGGTCGCGGTCTTGACACGCGAGTCGAACCCGTCTGATTGTTGGGAAACCTGCCGCCGCCCGGACGTGGGTCGTGACGCAGAAAACAGGGAGTGATGCCATGCCGATTTCGTCGATCATCAGGTTGTGGTCTGGTCTCATCCTGCTCGGTGCCGCTCTCTCTGCCGAAGCGTCATCAACCCGGTGTGAACTCATAGGCCTTGCGGCGCATGCGCCGCAGGGCTGGTCCAGCCAACCCATGGTGGACATGCCGGATACCATGGCCGGCTGCGTACTGACCCGCCACGATGAGCATGGGGAACTTCTGGGTATACAGCGACTGATGTCCGTCACTACGAGTCCCGATGTAGCCGTGGATCAGGCGCAGGCCGGGATGGCGGACCTGGAACTGGCCATCTGGAACGAGATGGGGTTCGAGATCGTCGAGCCGCTTTGGCGCCGCGATGAAATCCCCATGGGCGGTTCGATGGCCAAGGGGTTTTCGACTGGTACGCTCCTCGGCATGCGCGCCGTCATCGAGGAAACCGAGCTTTCCCAGGAAATCCATCTGCTGCTGTTTCATCGCGAAGAGACCCACTATGCGGTCACCTTGATCAGCCCTCGCGGCGACGCAACAGAGTCGCTCTTTCAGGAAAATCGGGCCGCCTGGAACGCCTTGCTCGGATCGCTGTTCGTGCCGACCGAAGAACGATAGGCGCCGCCCCAACGCAGGACCGGTGGTGGGTCGAGCCTCGAAGCCGGCTAGAACACGACGGTGACCTGGATCGAATCCGAGTAGCTGCCCACGTACGGATTCTGGCCCGCGGGGATTCTTCCGTACAGGGTATGCGAGCTGCCGCTGCCGTCGTCGCTCCCGCCAACCCTGGACGTACCGCCAACGCCGTCGCCCCACACGGTGGTTCGGGACGCATCCCGAAAGAGGTTGTAGTCCAGCGTGCGGCCGCCAGGTCCGGTCATTTTGCGCGGCGAATACGTCCCGCCATGACCCGCACTCAATTCGATGGTGTAACTGGCCGATGGCGAACAGGTCACGGTGACCATGCCCGTGGTGTCCACCGCCACATTCTCCAGGGGATCGAACGTACCGAAGCTAGCCCCGGTGGCGCTTACCGAGCAGGCCAATGCGCTGAACGGGAACAGAGCGATCAGTGCAATGCCGCGGATGCATGCGGCCGCATGGCGCCGGGAGGGATTGGAGAAGTCCACCATCGGTGTAGAGATCGGGGCATTCATTGGGATTCCTCGCGCCGGCACACCACGTCGCCCAGATCGGGTAGCGGTTCATCTGTGCCGGTCGGATACGCTAATTCGAAGGTGCAGGTGCGATCGTCCCACCGTGCACGGAGTGGTGTGGTGTCCTCGAGGCCTGTCACGTAGGCCAGTCCGTCGTAGCCGACCGGGAACGGCTGCCCCGTGGCGATGACGGTGATGACCGTTCCAGGCGGGAGCGGCTCGCCGTGCTCGGCAAGGATTCGGAACACCGCACCATGGCTGCGCTCCGCCCCGGCGTGGACCCGCACCGCGCCGCCATGGCTGGGCACGATCCGCCACTCCGTGGCGCCCGGCCGCACATCCAGTGGCAGCTGGGTCGCATCGATGCGGATCGAGTTTCGATCGTAAGGAAGCAGCCCATGAACGATCGCCCGGCCATCGGAGCCGGTTCGGCCGATGACCTGGTGGCTTCGATAGACATCGATGCCGGCCTGCCCCGGGATCTCCACCACCGCAAAAGCATCGCCGAGATCACGCGCCATCATCGGCCGACCGCCGACCCAGACCAGCGAGCCCGCCATTCCAGCGCGCAGCGCTGCCTCACCGTCCATCGATTCCGCCTCCACGGTGTAGGCGCCGTGGCCAGCGTTCTGGACGAACCGTCCGTTCAGGCGCTCGCGCTCGCCTGCCGTCGCGGTCAGGGAATAGCCGGTGCCGGGCCCCGGGGGCGCATTTCTCTGCACCGCGAGTTCGCCGATCGTCCGGCCGTCACCCGTGGTGGCCTGACTGTGCAGGCTGCGGCGGCCGCCGAGCGGCCGGGAGTAGCTCAGCGCGAACGTCGTATCGTTGTCGCCATTCAGGGGATAAAGCACGGAGGCGCGCAGCGAACCATGCTGGCCGAGACCCCAGGACACCGTCGACTGGGCGATCCGCGCATCGTCATCCTCGTCCCGGTTGGAACGATCGACGTAGGAGACGGCCACGGACCCGCTCGTGCCGAGCCGCGAGCTGGCGAACACCAGGGCTGTGCGGCCGGGAGCGCTGGCGTCCGGCGCCAGGCCGATCTGGCTGAAAGCCGCGTCGGTGTATTCGAGGCGCGTGCCGAGACCGAAGTGCCGCCCCTGTCGCTCGAACCCCGCGCTCAGCAGGCCGCCGGATTCGTCGCCTCGGCGGCTGCCGGCCAGCGCCAGGGACCAAACCCCGGTCGCCGGCCACAGCGCGGACAGCGCCAGCCCCGCGGTCTGCTGATCGTCCTCGACAGCCTCGACGCGCAGTTCACCGGTAACGAAGTCGCTCAGTCCCAGCCGGTGGGTGGTAGCCCCGAAAACCCTGCCGTACTCCGTGCTTTCCCGGCCGAACTTCTCGCGCTCGACGCCAAGTTCGTAGGAATACTCGTACAGGCCATCGCGCAGAAGGCTGGAGGAGGCATAGTACGGCTGCACAATGGTGGTCTCGCGGCCCAGGATATCGCGGACCACCAGCTCGATGTCGCCGCTGCCGGTCACCGCCGGGATGTCGTCGATGGTGAACGGGCCGGCCGGGATTTCACGCGAGAGACGCCGCGAATTGTTGATATAGATATCGACGGTGGACGGCAGTGCCGTCTCACCCGCCAGGCTAGGCAGTGGAAAGGTCACGAAGTCGGGGCGGGTGGCGAAGTTGGTGCCCCATTGAATGCCGCCGAAGCGTATGGGTCGACCCCAGGCCCCGGCGGCGCCGACCGTGTCGCCGGCGCGCAGTGTCCGCATGGATGCCGGGAAATCCTTGCGCCAGGTCGTCTCGAGCCGGACCGCCTCCAGGTCGCCGCCGAGTTCCCGGAAGACCTGGGTGCTGCGCAGCGAACCGAAGCGGCCGAAGGCCGCAGCCTCCACGACGCCGCTCGCGCGGGTTTCCGCATCGTCGACCTGCACGAGCAGGTCGTGGCTCAGTGACACGCCGCCGGCAGGTTCGTCCGGCGGGACGTACGTCCCCTGTTGGCCCGACAGCCGGTGGCCTTGCATCACCGCCGCGGGCGCATTTATCGACAGGGCCAGCGCGCGCATGTCGATATCGCAGGTCACACCCTCCAGGCCGCCGAGAGCGTGGAAGGCGGTGCCGCCATGCATCACCGACCCGACATCCGGGCGGCGCAGGCCCAGTGCCTCGAAGTCCGCGGCCTCCAGTAATACGCCGCCGGCCGGATCACGCAGCACCAGCACCGTTTCATTCGTAGGGCGACCGTTGAGCTCGATCTCCAGGAAAAGCTCCTCCATCCGCGGCACGGGGTCCAACGTTGACGCGGACTCTTGCCGTGATGTCGTATCGGGTGCCGCAGGCGTCGTAGAGAGCACGTCGCGGTCCGCTTCGCCGGCGGATGCGCAGGCGGCCACGAACGCGAGGATGACACCGCCCAGGCAGGCACTCGCGCGGGCACGGCCGCTGCGCCGCGGTACGGGCGTTTCAAGAAAACCCCCAATGGATTGTTCTGCATCGCATGGTTGCGTAGCGGTCCTCGTCGGCCGCAATGCGTTCGACGGTCCGGGGAATGAGCCTCGGTTGGCGGGATTGGCTGTCATGAAGATGAGGGGCCCAGGTCGAGGACCCCTGGGTTCAGTCGACGCTGACTTGGAACGTTCGCGTATGCTGTCCGTTGCGCGTCTCGACATCCACGCTGCTGCCGGATGTCAAGCCCCCGTTTACGGGCACGGTCAGGGAGCGGGTACTTCCCGGCAGTACGTAGATCAGGGTGTTCCTGCT
>JAABSC010000031.1 GCA_011390565.1 Thioalkalivibrio paradoxus
CACCCATTTCGCTGCGGGCCGTCCTGACGGTTCGTTCCGGGGGCAGTGCATCGGTTCGCCTGCGACGCGCGGGTGGCAGGGTTCGCGGCTACCGATGGATCACCGCCAGCGCCAGGAGCACTCGTATGCCCTGGGGACCGCGCATCCTGTGCCGCCGCGCTGCAATCGCTGGCGGAAAGCGATATAGGTGTACTGTCCCCGGAATGGTGCCTATGGAGGTATTGCCGTGAGCCCCGATCATCCGACCCCCAAGGGAATGTTGAGTGCCGGCATGTTCCTTGCGGTTCTCGCATTGGCGGCAGTTGTGGCCGCGACGGGGGCGATCTGGCCTGCTCTGCAGGTTTGGCTCGCCGATCTGAATACGCTGCAGCTGGGCGTGCTCGCGAGTTTCGTTGCCGGCATGTTCACTGCGGTCGGGGCGATCCCCATCTTCTTCATGCGCCGCATCTCGCGCCAGGTCGAGGACTCCCTGATGGGGTTCGGCGCCGGGGTGATGCTCGCCGCGACAGCATTTGAGCTGGTGCTGCCGGCGGCCGCGATCGCAGAGGTGGACTTCGGCAATCCCTGGCTGGCGGCGCTGGTCGTCAGTACTGGCATGGCCCTGGGCGGCGGCTTCCTGCTGGCGCTGCACCGGCTGCTGCCGCACGAACATTTCGTGACCGGGCCGCAGAGCGGCGCCGACCCGAAGAAGATCCGGCGGGTCTGGCTGTTCGTGTTCGCGATCGCCCTGCACAACCTGCCGGAAGGACTGGCCGTGGGCGTCGGCTTCGGCGGCGAGGATCTGAGCGACGGGGTCGCGCTCGCGATCGGGATCGGCCTGCAGAACATCCCCGAGGGTCTGGTGGTCGCGGTCGCCATGATGTCCCTGGGCTACAGCCGGATGGCGGCCTTCGGGGTCACGCTGCTCACGGGCCTGGTGCAGCCGTTCGGCGGGCTGCTCGGTGCCGGGGCCGTGACGCTGATGGAGATGCTGCTGCCGTGGGGGCTGGCCTTTGCGGCCGGGGCGATGCTGTTCGTGATCAGTCACGAGATCATTCCCGAATCCCACCGCCGAGGGCACGAAGGGAAGGCCACCTTCGGGGTTCTGCTCGGCTTCATCGTAATGCTCACCATCGGCATGGTGTTGGAGTAGCCCTCTATTCCGGGGACAGTACTCCCATTGCGTGAGTCGATGGCCGGGCTGACGGGTGTTCAGTCGAGGCGGCTCGCAATCTGCCCCGGAGCGCGTCAACCGGGGGACGAAAGTGATATAGGTGTACTGTCCCCGGAATAAAACGCAGGAGGAAGCTCGATGCCTGGCAAGCTAATTCGTACCGCCCTGGTGACCGGCAATTCCAGCGGGCTGGGTCTCGGGTTGACCCGCATGCTGAAGGACCAGGGCGCCGCGGTGTATGGGCTCAGCCGCAGCGGCTGTCCCGAGGAGACTGCCGGAGACATCCGCGTGGATCTGGCCGATTACGCAGGCATTGCCCCGGCAATGGTGCAATTGCTGGACGGCGTTGAACGCCTGGACCTGGTGGTGCTGAACGCGGGTCTGCTGGGGCAGATCCAGAGCATGCAGGAGGCGGACATCGCCGAAGTCCGGCAGTTGATGGACGTGAACGTGTGGGCCAACAAACCCATCCTGGACCATCTCCTGGCCAGGGGCATCGAAGTGGGGCAGATCATCGCCATCTCGTCCGGCGCCGCCGTGTCCGGCAACTTCGGCTGGAGCGGCTACTCGATTTCGAAGGCGGCCCTGAACATGTTCGTGCAGTTGTACGCCCACGAATTCCCAGAGACACCGATGCACAGCCTGGCTCCAGGGCTGGTCGATACCGCGATGCAGGAATTCATCTCGCAAGAGGTCGACGTCGAACGCTTCCCGGCCCTGAAACGCCTGCAGGAGGCACGCGGCACGGATGCGATGCCCGACAACGACACCGCCGCGCAGATGATCCTGGACAGCCTGGAACGGGTTCGCGCGATTCCCACCGGCCGCTTCATCGACCTGCGCAACCTGTAGCCTTTCCCGGAATCGCGCTCCCAAGCCATTGGCAGCCTGTAAGGCAAGTTGTGCGGAGACGCCGTCACGCCCTTGGCAGACGGCAACTTGGTTCCGCCGGTATGCTGACCCTACTGCCCTTAAAGACAGGGACACCCGAGGAGTCAAGGTTGTGAAACATATTTCCATAGCACTCGCCATGGCCGGGCTGAGCGTGCTCTCCGCCTCGGTACAGGGCGAGATGCAAGGTGATGCCAAACGCGGGGCCCAGGCCGCAGCCCTCTGCATCGCCTGCCACCAGGCCGATGGTGGTGGCAAACATATCGAGGGCGGAGAGTCCTGGCCGCGACTCGCCGGGCTAAACGCCACCTACATCGCCAACCAGCTGCACGACTTCAAATCCGGCGCCCGCAGCAATGCAAGCATGGAGCCGTTCGCGTCCATGCTGAATGAACAGCAGATTGCCGATGTGGCCGCCTACTACAGCCAGCTGCCGCCAACACCCGGCCAGGGTGGAGAAGAGGTTGATGAAGTGCTGCTGCAGCGTGGCGAGACGATCGCGCTGCATGGCGACTGGTCGGCCTACCTGGTCTCCTGCAAAAGCTGCCACGGGCCGGACAATCAGGGCGCCGGAACGGTCTTTCCCGGCATTGCCGGTCAACATGCGGGTTATATCGAAAGCCAACTTCAGGCCTGGAAGGGCCGAACGCGAAACAACGATCCTCAGGACCTGATGGGCTCGGTGGCGCGGAGAATGAGCGATGAAGACGTTCGCGCCGTAGCCGCATGGCTGGCCAATCAGCCCCCCGCGGCGAAGCAGCAGGAGTTGTCACAATGATGCGCAAGCTCTCATACCTTGCCCTGACAGCGGCGATTGGCTGTTCCGCGATGGCGCACGCCGATGAGCGAACCGAACAATTTATCCAGTCCCTGACCGAGTTGGGCTTCCCGGCACCCAAGGCTAACGAACTGGTACACATCCCGCCCGGCATCGACAAGCTGGAGGAGGCGGAGATACACCCTGAGCTCAAGCGGGTGATCCGCCGCGGACACGACCTGTTCATCAACACCCAGCAACTACGCGGAAAAAATGTCTTCAACGGCATGCAGTGCTCAAGCTGCCACCTTGGCGACGGTCGCATGCCTTTCAGCGCACCGACCTGGCCCGCCGCAGTCACTCTGCCGGACTTCCGAGGCAAAAACGGCCATGTCAACAGCCTGGAAGAGCGTATCGCCGGTTGCTTCAGCTTCTCGATGAACGGCAAGCCGCCGGAGTACGGCAGCGACGACATGCTGGCGCTGACCGCCTACCACCGATGGATGGCCTCCGGTGTACCCATGTACCCCAAACAGCCCATCTATGGCCGTGGTTATCCGGCACCGGAACGTCCCAAGGAACTCAGCTATGCGCGTGGCAAAGACGCCTTTGAACAAAACTGCGCGATTTGTCATGGCGCCGACGGCAGCGGCCTGCAGCGAGACGGCAAAACCATCTTCCCGGCCACCTGGGGCGACCTTTCCAACAACTGGGGGGCCGGTATTGTCCGAGTGTTTACCGCGGCGGGCTTTATCAAAAACAACATGCCTCTGGGCCAGCCCAACTCCCTGAGCGACCAGGAGGCATGGGATATCGCGTACTACATCAGCAGCCAGGAGCGACCGCAGGACCCTCGCTACACAGGTGATGTCGCCGATACACTCGAAAGGTACGGCCCCACCTTCCACCGCCACTCAATGTACGGCCAGAAACGGGAGAGCGACGGCCACCTGCTGGGTGACCACGCCAACACCGGTGAAAAGGGGTTCCTCAAACCCGATACGCTCCGGCCCCGGACCTTTGAGTAACCATCAGTCGGGTTGCGATCGAAGTCCCGGCAATGATGATCACCGCGGCCAGCGGGATCATTGCCCCGGTTGCGTCGATCGCCATCAGGGTCAGCGAGCCGATCACGCACCATAGGATGGGAATGAGCAAGGCGAGCCAGAGGGTGGGGCCGCGCAGGATGATCAGCAGCACGCCGAGCGTCGCGATTGCCGTCGGGTCGGGATGCAGGCCGTAGGTCTCGGCATGGCTCAGGCCCGGGCCGATGGTTGCGGCGATCAGCGGATAGGCAAGCAGAGACACCAACGCGACGGTCGCGCCGATCCAGGTCGAAAGCCCTTTGGAAGGTTCGTGCGTCCTGCTTGATCCGGCGAACAATGCGAGCGCGAGCAACAGGGCAGCCTGGGCGACAAAGCCCCAGCCAAACCACGAGGCGGCCCAGTTCAGTTCGGCGTAATAGGTCCAGTGGAAGATGAGTCCGCTCGTCAGCCAGGCGGGGGCGAGCAGGGCCAGGGCCATCCGTTGATTGCCGCGAAGGGCGAGCAGCAGGGCCGTCAGGCCGATGGCAAGGGCCAAAACGTGCAGTGGCCAGAAGGCTTCGTTGATGCGTTCCAGCAGCCGCCAGTAGACATCCGGGGTGAACGGGATGAAGTCCTCGAGGCGGTAGGTCTGCCAGTCGTTCATTGCGCGATTACAGCGACGCGATGTGCCGGATCATGCGTTCCCGCGTGGCTTGCGTCGGCATCGGTTCGAGGCCGGCGCGCATGTTCTCGATGACGTGCTCGACGCGGGTCGTCGCCGGGATGGCGCAGGTCAGCGCCGGATGGCTGACAATGAACTTGAGCAGGAAGTCGGCCCAGTTGCGGCAATCGAATTCTTCAGCGGCCCATTCAGGGACTTCATGCCGGCGCTGGATGCTCTTGATCAGGCGCCCGCCGTCGTACGGGCGATTGGCGATCACGGCAATGCCCTTTTCCTGCGCCAGCGGCAGCAGGCGGTCTTCGACGCGGCGGTGGGTGATGCTGTAGGTCAGTTGCACGAAATCGATGTCGTGTTCGCGCATGACGCGCTCGATCTCGTCGTGCCGGCGACCGT
>JAABSC010000032.1 GCA_011390565.1 Thioalkalivibrio paradoxus
TGACCCCGGTTTTGGAGGTGGCGATGGGGCGGGAGATCGAGCGGAAGTTTTTGGTGGCGAGCGATGCGTGGCGGGATTCCGTGCGGGAGGCGAGGGCGATCCGGCAGGGGTATCTCTGCGGGAACCCGAGGGCTTCGGTGCGCGTGCGTGTCGATGGCGAACGCGCCAATCTGAACGTGAAGAGTGCCACGCTGGGGGTGGAGCGACTGGAGTTCGAGTACGCGATTCCGCTGGACGAGGCTGGGGTGCTGCTCGCGGAGCTGGCCGGCGAGGTCGTCGAAAAAACCCGGCACGAGGTGCCCCACGGGGATCACGTCTGGGAGATCGACGAGTTCGTCGGCGCCAACCAGGGTCTGATCGTCGCCGAAGTCGAACTCGCGGATGCCGACGAAGCCTTCGCCCGTCCCGACTGGCTCGGCGAGGAGGTCTCGGACGATCCCCGCTACTACAATACCGAACTCGCTCGACACCCCTACACACGCTGGTGAACCCGACCGCCGCCTACGACCCGCACTGCCGCCAGTGCCCGCGACTCGCGGGGCACCTCGACGACGTGCGCGCGAAATTCCCCGCCTATCACGCCGCCCCTGTGGCTCCGTTCGGCCCCGAGCACGCGCGCCTGCTCGTCGTCGGCCTGGCCCCGGGCATGCACGGCGCCAACGCCACCGGCCGCCCGTTCACCGGGGATCATGCCGGCATCCTGCTGTACGCGACCCTGCACGCGCACGGCTTCTCCAACCAGCCGCAGGCGGTCGCGCGCGACGACGGACTCGAGCTGCGCGACTGCCGCATCACCAACGCCGTGAAATGCCTGCCCCCGCAGAACAAGCCGACGCCCGCGGAAATCCGCAGCTGCAACGGCTTCCTCGCCGCCGAGATCGCGGCGGTAGCGCCCGAGATCATCCTCGCGCTCGGCCGCATCGCCCACGAGGCCGTGCTGCGCGCCCTCGGCCTGCGCCTCGCGGACCACCCTTTCGCCCACGCGGCGGAACACGATCTCGGCGCCGGTCGCCGCCTGATCGACTCCTACCACTGCTCGCGCTACAACACCCAGACCCGCCGCCTGACCCCCGCGATGTTCGAGGAACTGTTTCAGGGGATCCGCGCGCGGTTATCCTGAGCGCATGAACGAGCCTGCGCCGGCCCCGGCGTTCGATCACCGGGCCTTCCTGAAAAGCTGCACGGCGTCCCCGGGCGTCTACCAGATGCTGGCCGGCGACGGCACGGTGATCTACGTCGGCAAGGCCCGTAACCTGCGCAAGCGCGTCTCGAGCTACTTCCGGACCGCCGGCGAGCGCAGCCCCAAGACCCGAGCGATGGTGGCCCAGATCGCGGACATCCGCGTCGCCGCCACCCACACCGAGGCCGAGGCGCTGCTGCTCGAGGCGAACCTGATCAAGCGCCACCGGCCGCGCTACAACATCCTCCTGCGGGATGACAAGAGTTATCCCTATATCTATGTTTCCAATCATGAATTCCCGCGCCTCGGCTTTCACCGCGGGGCGCGCCGCAAGGGCGTGCGCTACTTCGGCCCCTATCCCTCGTCGGTGGCGGTGCGCGACACCCTGAACCTGCTGCAGAAGCTGTTCCTGGTCCGCCAGTGCGAGGACAGCGTCTATGCGCACCGCAGCCGGCCCTGCCTGCAGTACCAGATCGGCCGCTGCACCGGACCCTGCGTGGGGCTGGTCGATGCCGACGAATACGCGGCCGACGTGCGCGCCACCGTCTCGTTCCTCGAAGGCCGCAGCGAGGCCGTCATCGGCGATCTCGTGAAACGCATGGAGGCGGCGGCCGAGGCCCTGCGTTTCGAACACGCCGCGCGCCTGCGCGACCAGATCGCCACCCTGCGCCAGATCTCCGAGCAGCAGTACGTTTCCGGCGGTGACGGCGATGCGGACATCTTCGCCCTGGCGCGGGAAGGCGACACCGCGGCCGTGCAGATCTTCTTCGTCCGCGGCGGCCAGAACCTGGGCAACTCGGTGCGCTACCCGAAGCTGCCCGCGGAAGCCGACAACGCCGAGATCATGGCCGCGATCCTGGCCCAGTACTACGCGGAACGCGAGCCGCCACGCTTGGTGCTCGTCTCGCATCGTCCGGCCGAGGCCGAGGGACTCTCGGCGTTGCTGGAGACGCGCCGCGGCAGCGCGGTCCGGCTCGTGTGGTCGCCGCGCGGCGATCGCGCTCGCTGGATCGAGATGGCCGCCCGCAACGCCGAACTCGCGCTGCGCACGAAGCTGGCCGGGGAGGCGGGCCAGCAGGCGCGTCTGGATGGACTCACCGAGGTGCTGGGCCTGCCCGAACCGCCCCGGCGCATGGAGTGCTTCGACATCTCGCACACCCAGGGCGAGGGCACCGTCGCGTCCTGCGTGGTGTTCGGCCCGGAAGGTCCGCTGAAATCCGACTACCGGCGCTTCAACATCGCCGGCATCGAACCCGGCGACGACTACGCTGCGATGCACCAGGCACTGGACCGCCGTTTCGCGCGCCTGAAGAAGGGCGAAGGGCAGGTGCCCGACCTGCTGTTCATCGACGGCGGCAAGGGTCAGGTGAACCAGGCGCTCGACGTCCTGCGCAGCCATGGTTTGGAAGGCCTGCGGGTGATCGGGGTGGCGAAGGGCGCCGGTCGCCGCCCGGGCCTGGAAACCCTGGTGCTGAGCGGGGTGGAGGGACCTTCGATACTGCCTCCACAGTCCGGCGCCCTGCACCTGATCCAGCAGATCCGCGACGAAGCGCACCGGTTCGCGATCACCGGGCACCGCGCGCGCCGCGCGAAGGCTCGACGCGAGTCGCAGCTCGAGCGGATCCCGGGGCTGGGTCCGAAGCGGCGGGGGGCGCTGCTGCGCCAGTTCGGGGGGCTGCAGGGCATCGCGCGCGCCGGGGTGGAGGAACTCGCCAAGGTACCGGGAATCAGCCGCAGCCTTGCACAGGCGATCTACGAAGGCTTTCACGAGAATTAGGAAAACTCCGGTCGCGAGGAACGGCAGGAACGGCCATCTGTGGCGTTACCAGCCCTTGAGGTAGACTGACATCCCCAATGCGGTCCAGTGCCCTCGCATCGGGCCGCTTCTCGCCTCGCTGAAAGCGCCATCAGGCGTAAGACAGGACATTCGGATGCTACGCAAGCTACCCACCTGGCTGACCTGGTCGCGGATCGCGATGATCCCGCTGATGGTCCTACTCTTCTACGCGCTCTCCGCGCCGTGGGGCGGCATCGTCGCGGCGCTGATCTTCGCGCTCGCGGGCCTCACCGACTGGCTGGACGGCTACCTCGCGCGTCGCCTCGAAGTCGAGTCCCGGTTCGGGGCCTTCCTCGACCCGGTCGCGGACAAACTCATCGTCGCCGCGGCGCTCGTGCTGGTGGTGCACGCCGACGCCGGCATCGGCATCGCGGTCGCGGCCATCGTCATCATCGGCCGCGAGATCGCCATCTCCGCGCTGCGCGAGTGGATGGCCGAGATCGGCCAGCGCACGTCGGTGGCGGTGTCCTGGGTCGGCAAGGTCAAGACCACCGCGCAGATGGTGGCGATCTTCCTGCTGCTCTGGGCCATCCCGCTGGGGCCGATTCCGATGTTCGCGCTGGGCGAGTGGCTGCTCTACCTCGCCGCGGCGCTGACCCTCTTTTCGATGATCCAGTACATGCTCGCGGCCCGTCGCGGCGCTTGACAGATTCCTGTCAAACGCTATCATTACCGGCTTGTTGGGCGGGAATAGCTCAGTTGGTAGAGCACAACCTTGCCAAGGTTGGGGTCGCGAGTTCGAGTCTCGTTTCCCGCTCCAAATCATCTGGAACCCCGGGCCACCGGGGTTTTCTGTTTCCGGCGCGGCTCTCCTCCGCGTCCGTTCGACACCACACCCGGCTGGGTGGCAGAGTGGTTATGCAGCGGCCTGCAAAGCCGTGTACGCCGGTTCGATTCCGACCCCAGCCTCCATTACTCGTTTCACTGGGCTCAGGACGTCCCTCCTGTGCCAATGAAATCAATTCGCTAGGTCGATAACCTCCAAATCACTTGTGGTTGCTTACGTTCGTAGCCGGTGACGAGGTGGGGTAAATAGTGGGGTATTTTCCATTGCCCACATAAGTCCTACCCACTTGCTGACCGACGCGAAGGTCCGCTCGCTCAAATCGATTCACAAATCCTTCAAATCATGACCAGCGCGGTCTGTCTCCGAGCTTTGGCCAAAGTTTCTTACCAGTGCCAGAGGGTGGGGATGAGGGCGAGGGCGACGAGGGCGGTGATGAGGGTGAGGGGGATTCCGGCGCGGAGGTAGTCGCCGAAGCGGTAGCCGCCGGGGCCGTAGACCATGAGGTTGGTCTGGTAGCCGAAGGGGGTCGCGAAGCTCGCCGAGGCGGCGAACATTATGGCGATGGCGAAGGGCAGCACGCTGACGCCGAGGTCGCCGGCAGCGGCGACGGCCACGGGGAACATGAGCACGGCGGCGGCGTTGTTGGTGATCAGTGCGGTGAACAACACTGTGGTCAGGTAGAGCATCGCCAGGGTCACCCAGGGGCGGGTGCCGCCGAGGCCGGTGAGCGTCCACGCGAG
>JAABSC010000033.1 GCA_011390565.1 Thioalkalivibrio paradoxus
ATCCTGTATCACCGGCAGCGCGACGGAACGCAGGACGATTCGCCCCTGCTGGACCGGCGTTCCACGCGCGATCTGCTGAACATCGAGACGCTCGTCCGCCGGGAAAACACCAGTGCGCGACTGCTGCGTACCGCCGAGGGCTGCGCGAGGATCGTCTGGCCCCTGCCCGAGCCCCGACCGATGGTCAGCCTGATCGTGCCCACGCGGGATGGCCGCGAGCACCTGTGGCGGTGTATCGAATCCCTGCGTTCGTATACGCGTTCGTATACGAACGGGCGGGACTTCGAAATCCTGGTGGTGGACAACCAGTCCACCTGCCCCGAAACCCTCACGTACCTCAAACGGATCGGCGCCGACACGAACCGCGCGAACGGGCCGTCGATACGCGTGCTTCGCTACGATCGCCCCTTCAACTTTTCCGCGATCAACAACATGGCTGCGCGGGAAGCCACGGGCGAGGTTCTGGGTTTTCTCAACGATGACGTGGAAGCCACCCACCCAGACTGGCTCGAGGAGGTCCTCGGGCAGGTGAGCCGGCCCGGTATCGGCTGCGTTGGGGTGAAGCTGCTCTACCCGGACGGCAACGTCCAGCATGCCGGCATCGTGCTGGGGATGGGGGGCGTTGCCGGGCATCCGCTTCGCCACGCCGAGGGCCGCAGTCCGGGCTATTTCGGGCGCCTGCAGATGGTGCACAACGTCAGCGCGGTGACCGGGGCTGCACTGTTCATCCGCAAGGCGCTGTACCAGGAGCTCGGCGGCATGGATGAAGAAGGCCTGGTGGTGGCCTTCAATGACGTCGATCTGTGCCTGAAGGCACTGGCCGCGGGTTACCGGAACCTCTGGACCCCGTTTGCGGAGTTCATTCACCACGAGTCGGTCACCCGCGGACACGACCGCTCCGAAGAAAACGCCGCGCGCCTGGCCCGCGAGGAGGCGGCGATGGTCGCGCGCTGGGGGGGGCGGCTGCAGGGCGATCCGTATTACAACGTCAACCTGACGCAGGCGCGCGAGGATTTCGCCCTGGCGCAGGTTGTGCGGGAGTCTCGGTAGATGCGATCATCCCGCGCTTGTTCCGGATGTTCAGGGTGCCCTGGATCGGGCCACACCCTCTCGAGAGAGTCCCAGGAGAACCATGTTTCCCGTCCGTGAAGCCGCTGCCGATGGTTGGAAGGACCTGCGCGCGGCCGTCAGCAACCATCACCTGACCACCACGCTCGGCTGGCAGGAAGTGGCGACACGCTACCGGCGTTCCCGTGTCGGGGCGTTGTGGCTGACGATCAACATGGGTGTGCTGATCGGCGTCCTGAGCCTGGTGTTCGGTACGCTGTTCCAGGTTCCGACGGATGAGTTCATTCCCTATCTGGCCACGGGCCTGATCCTGTGGATGTTCTTCGCCGCGTGCATTGGAGAGGGTTGCAGCGGCTTCATCGCCGCAAGCGAAACCATCCTGCAGGTGCGCATGCCGCTCTCCACCCACGTGGGCCTGATCCTCTACCGCAACCTGATCATCCTCGGGCACAATCTGGTGATCATCCCGCTGGTTTTCCTGGCGTTCCTGCGACCGGTGCCGCTGGACGCTCTCTGGGCGATCCCCGGCTTCGCGCTGGTCTTGCTGAATCTCGGGTGGATGATGCTGATCCTCGCGGTCATCTGCGCACGGTATCGCGACATGACACAGATCGTGCAGAACGCCATGCAGGTGCTGTTCTACCTGACTCCGATCATCTGGAGCGTCGCGTTGCTGCCCGACCGTGTCGGTGTGGCCTGGCTGCAGATCAACCCGTTCTACCACCTCATCAACGTGGTCCGCGCTCCGTTGCTCGGTCATGAAGTCACTTTGATCAACTGGGCCGTAGTGATCGGCCTGGCGGTGGTCGGCTGGGCGCTCGCGATTCCATTCTTCGGCAAGTACCGCAAGCGGGTACCGTACTGGCTATGAGTGAACCCGCGCGCATGCTTCTTGAGGGGGTCGGCGTCGACTTCCCGGTCTTCAATGCGGCCAGCCTGTCGCTGAAGAACCGCGTGCTGAGCGCGATGACCGGCGGGCGGATCGACCGTCAGCATGACGGCGCGATCGTGGTTCGGGGGCTCGCGGATATCAACCTCGAGATCCAGGCGGGCGAGCGAGTGGGGCTGGTTGGGCATAACGGTTCCGGCAAGACGACGCTGCTGCGGGTGCTTTCCGGTATCTACTTCCCGACTCAGGGAACTGTGGATATCCGGGGCGACTGTGTATCGCTGATCAACATCAGCCTGGGCATCGACCCGGAAGCGACGGGCCGGGAAAACATCCGCCTGCGCGGGGCGATGATGGGCATGACACCGGCCGCCGTGAATGCCCGTCTCGACGAGATCATCGAGTTCTCGGGGCTCGGCGATTTCATCGAGATGCCGTTCCGGACCTACTCCTCGGGCATGCAGCTGCGCCTCGCGTTCGCGGTGTCGACGTCGATACGGCCGCAGATCCTCGTGATGGACGAGTGGTTGTCGACCGGCGACGAGGACTTCCGCGAACGCGCGGAAAAGCGGATGAACGAAGTCGTGCACGCGACCGAGATCCTCGTGCTAGCGAGTCACACCCGGGAACTCATCGAGAGTACCTGCAACCGCGTCATCTGGCTGGAGCACGGCCACATCCGCATGGACGGCCCCGTGGACGAGGTGGTGGCCGCGTACTTCGGGTGAGGGCGCCCGCCACAGCCGAGATGCGGACCGTTTCCGAATGAGCGCCCTCTGCCTGTCGGTCGTCAGCCACGAGCAAACGGGTCTGCTCAATCATTTTCTGGCGGATCTGTCCATGAGTGGCGCGGTGGCGCAGACCGATCGGCTGGTGGTCACGAGCAATGTGCCGGAGGCTGGGATCATGGCCCCCGAATCCGTGGATTTTCTGCATCGGCGCAATCCGCGTCCCCTGGGCTTTGCGGCCAATCACAATCGGGCCTTCGCGGCCTGCGAGCGACCGTTCTTCTGTGTCGCCAACCCGGATATCCGGCTCGAACAGAACCCTTTTCCCGCGTTACTCGAGGCGATGGAACGTGACCCTTCGATCGCGCTGATCGCGCCGAAGGTGCTCGATCCGCGGCACCGGCCGGAGGACAACGCTCGGCACTTCCCGACTCCCTGGAGCCTCGTGCGCAAGGCGCGCGGCCTCGACGACGGGCGCTATGCGCAGAAGATGACGGGGCCGACGTCGGTGGATTGGGTGGCCGGCATGTTCCTGCTCATCCGAGCCGAGGCGTTCCAGGCGCTGGGCGGGTTCGACGAAGGGTTCCACCTCTACTACGAGGATGTCGACTTCTGCGCCCGTGCGTGGAAAGCCGGCTGGAAGGTACAGGTCCACCCCGAAGTGAGCGTGATCCACGACGCGCAGCGCCTGAGCCGACGCAATTTCCGCTACATGTCCTGGCATGCGGCCAGCATGGCGCGCTATTTCGCGAAACACATCGGTCGCCTGAAGCACGCCCCGGCTTGACCCGAGGTTGTTCATTCCCTGAACATGCATGTGGTTTGCCCGCTCCGCAGGGTAGGGCGGTAGCGTGTCTGTTGCTCGATAACAGCTCGAATTTGCGCCTTTCAGGGGCGATTCACGACATGAATTCCATCGACGAGGCCACCCGCCTGCAGATCATGCGTCTGCTCGCGGACAACCCGGAACTGACCCAGCGCGAACTGGCCGAAGCGCTGGGGATCAGCCTGGGCTCGGCCCACTATTGCCTGCGCGCGCTGATCCGCACGGGACTGGTCAAAGCGGACAACTTCCGGCACAGCTCGAACCGGCGCCGGTACGCCTACTTTCTCACCCCGACGGGTCTGGCAGAAAAGGTCCGGGCGACCCGTGCCTTCCTCGAGCGCAAGCAGGCCGAGCACGAAGCACTGCAGCAGGAAATCGCACGCCTGCGCCAGGAACTCGGCGAAGAACGTAGCTGAGCCCGCGCCCGTTCATGATCACGACATTCGACGGAAGGAATCCGGATGAGCGAAACCGACCACAAAAGCCGTAATGACCCTGCGTTGGCGCCGAACTCCGAGCGCTACGATCCTCGGCAGGACGAAATCGATCTCGTCGATCTCT
>JAABSC010000034.1 GCA_011390565.1 Thioalkalivibrio paradoxus
ACACCCAACCACGGCTGGCATGACGAGGTGTAAACCATGCCCCCAGTCTATTCTGTAAACCATGCCCGGGTTGCACAGGGTGAGGGCCGGAGTTGAGGGCCGGAGCCGAAGGCCGTTGCCGCGCCGGGCCCCCTCCCCAACCCTCCCCCGCAAGCGGGGGAGGGCGTTTCTATTGGTGGAGCTGTGGCGTTTGGGCGCCTTTGCGCTGACGCGGGGTCATCCAAATCTGGTATAAAACGAGGCGTTTCGAGCCGGCCCTGCGCCGGCACGCCCGTTTTTTTCAACCTTGGGACTTCCGTCATGAACCTCACCGTCGTCGGCACCGGATATGTGGGCCTCGTCACCGGCACCTGCTTCGCGGAAATGGGCCATAACGTCACCTGCGTGGACGTGGACAACCGCAAGATCGAGAATCTGAAGAACGGCATCCTCCCGATTTACGAGCCGGGACTGGACGCGATGGTCGCGAACAACTACCGCGACGGTCGTCTGCGCTTCACCACCTCGCTGCCCGAGGCGATGCAGGACTCCGATATTTTCTTCATCGCCGTGGGGACGCCACCGGGCGAGGACGGCTCCGCGGACCTGCAGTATGTGCTCGCGGTGGCGCGCGAAATCGGCGCGCACCTCAAGCGCTACGGCGTGGTGATCGACAAGTCCACGGTGCCGGTGGGCACCGCCGACAAGGTCCGCGCGGTGATCGACGAGGAACTCGGGAAGCGCGGCGTGCAGATCGACTTCGACGTGGTCTCCAACCCGGAATTCCTGAAGGAAGGCGCGGCGATCAACGACTTCATGAAGCCCGACCGCATCGTCGTCGGCGCCGAGGGCAGCCGCGCGATCGAACTGATGCGCGAACTCTACGCGGACTTCACCCGCAGCCACGACCGCCTGCTGGTGATGGGCATCCGCGACGCGGAGATGACCAAGTACGTCGCCAACGCGATGCTCGCGACCAAGATCTCGTTCATGAACGAAGTCGCGAACCTCTGCGACCGCATGGGCGTCGACGTCGAGCACGTGCGCACCGGGATCGGCTCGGACAGCCGCATCGGATATTCCTTCATCTACCCGGGCTGCGGCTACGGCGGCTCGTGCTTCCCGAAGGACGTGAAAGCGCTGATCCGCATGGCCGCGCAGTACGATTTCTACCCGCGCGTGCTCGAGGCCGTCGAGGCGCGCAACGACGAGCAGAAGGGCTACCTGTTCGGCAAGATCGCTGCGCACTACGGGTCCAGCCTGGAAGGCCGCGTGTTCGGCCTGTGGGGGCTCGCATTCAAGCCGGGCACCGACGACATGCGCGAGGCGCCCTCGAAGGTGCTGCTGCAGCAGCTGCTCGACGCGGGCGCGACCGTGCGCGCCTACGACCCGGTGGCGATGGAAGTCGCGCGCGAGGAACTGCCGGCCGAGTGGCTCGACAGCGGCCGCCTGACACTGGTCAACCAGCAGTACGAGGCGCTTCAGGATGCCGACGCACTGGCGCTGGTGACCGAGTGGAAGCCGTTCCGCCACCCGGATTTCTCGGCCATGCGGCGCATGATGCGCGCCGACCCGGCGATCTTCGACGGCCGCAACCAGTACCCGCCCGACAGCTCCGAACTCGAGGGCTTCGCCTACTACGGCGTGGGTAGGTGACCGACCTGTCCTGCTTCCTGGCCTACGACATCCGGGGCCGGATCCCGGAGCAGATCGACGCCGCATTCGCCCGTGACCTCGGGCGTGCCTTCGTTGCGGAACTGGGCGCGCGGCATGTGGTGCTCGGGCGCGACGTGCGGCTGGAGAGCCCGATGCTCGCGGCGGCGCTGATCGAGGGGCTCACCGCCGGCGGCGCCGACGTGATCGACATCGGCCTGTGCGGGACCGAGGAGGTCTACTTCGCCACCGTTCACCACGGCGCGGACGGCGGCATCATGGTCACCGCCAGTCACAACCCGAAGGGCTACAACGGCATGAAACTGGTGCGCGCCGGCGCCCAGCCGATCAGTGGCGACACCGGTTTGTTTGCGATCCGCGACCGGATGACCGGCTCGGTCGCATCCAGCCACGACCCCGGCGCAATCGCGTCAACGGCGCGCCCAGATCTGGACGATGCCGGCGAAAGGGCAGGCCCGGCATCGTCTGGCACTGCGGCTGGTCGTTCGCCAGCGGTCAACCCGGCTCGGGGCGCAGTCAAACAGGCGGTACCGGCGGACATCGCGGGGGGGCTTGCCGGCAACGTCCAGGGTTCGGTGCGCGTGGAGACGGACAAGACCGCGTACGTCCAGCACCTGCTGGGCTACATCGAACGCACGGCGCTGCGTCCGCTGAAGATCGTCGCCGATCCCGGGAACGGCGGCGCCGGTCCGGTCCTGCGCCTGCTCGCGGAGCAGCTGTCCCCGCTGGAATTCGTCGTCATCCACGAGACCCCGGACGGGAATTTCCCGAACGGCGTGCCCAACCCGCTGCTGCGGGAGCGGCGTGCGGCCACCGCCGCCGCGGTGCGCGAGCACGGCGCGGACTTCGGCATCGCCTGGGACGGCGACTTCGACCGCTGCTTCCTGTTCGACGGGGACGGGCGCTTCATCGAGGGCTATTACCTGGTCGGGCTGCTGGCCGAGGTGATGCTGGCAAAGCATCCCGGTGCGAAGATCCTGCACGACCCGCGGCTCACGTGGAACACGATTGATCAGGTGCGCGCGGCGGGCGGGGTCCCGGTGCAGTCGAAGACCGGGCATGCGTTCATGAAGGAACGATTGCGCAGCGAGGATGCCGTCTACGGCGGTGAGATGAGCGCGCATCACTATTTCCGCGACTTCGCGTACTGCGACAGCGGCATGATCCCCTGGCTGCTGGTGGCCGAACTCATCAGCCGCAGCGGCCGCTCGCTGGCCGACCTGGTCGATGCGCGCATGGCCGCCTATCCCTGCAGCGGCGAGATCAACTACCGCGTACCCGCGGTGGCGCCGGTGCTCGAGCGGGTGCTGGACCATTTCGCCCCCGCGCAGCCTGTGATCGACCGCACCGACGGCATCAGCCTCGAATTCCCCGACTGGCGCTTCAACCTGCGCGCCTCCAACACCGAGCCCCTGCTGCGCCTCAACGTCGAAACCCGCGGCGACCCCGCCGCAGTCGACCACCACGTCACCGAACTCGCCCGGCTCATCGATCCTCCCCGCTGAACAGGACCGATTCTCAGCGCATTCCCGACGCGCCCCCACCCCGTCATCCCGGCCGGAGCGCACCCAGTCCCGTCATCCCGGCCGGAGCGAAGCGGAGAGCCGGACTAACGCGCGCAGCGCGTTGAACAGCCGCAGGCTGGCCCGAAGGGCGAGCGTAGCGAGTCATC
>JAABSC010000035.1 GCA_011390565.1 Thioalkalivibrio paradoxus
CTCCTCCTCGTCGATGCACGCTAACCTGTAAACCATCCTCCCGGTCTACCCTGTAAACGATGCTACCGGTCTGTACCCCCCCGACCCCTCTCCCGCAAGCGGGAGAGGGGAGAGAGCGATTTTCACGTTAACCCGTTGCCGGCTCAGCCGGTGATTCGGCCACGGGCCGCGGAAAACAGATGCGCTTGGAATACGGGAACACGTTGCCCTGGATGCCGTTGCGGATGTCCTGCTGGCGCGCGCGCCAGTAGCGGTAGTCGAACAGCTCCGGGTGGGCGTCCACCAGGATCTTGCGGGTTTCGGGATCCGGGCACAGGAAAGTCGGGAATTCCTCGGGGAAGATGTCGTGCGGGCCGACCGAGAACCAGGGTTCGGCGCTCAGCTCGTCCTCCGGATTCATCGCGCGCGGGATGGGCCGGAAATTGCAGTCGGTGAGGTAGGCGATTTCGTCATAGTCGTAGAACACGATCTTGCCCAGGCAGTTCACGCCGAAGTTCTTGAACAGCAGGTCGCCGGGGAAGATGTTGACGCCCATGAGCTGCTGGATCGCGAGCCCCCAGTCTTCGAGTGCCATCTGTGCTTCTTCGGCGTCGGCCTCGTCCAGGAACAGATTCAGCGGCAGCATGCGTCGCTCGATGTAGAGGTGCCGGATCACCAGCACGTCGCCGTCGATCTCGAGCAGGGACGGGACCTCGGCCTCGAGTTCGGCCACGAGGTCCGCAGGAAACCGGTCGAGCGGGAACCCCACGTCCGAGAACTCCAGGGTATCGGCCATCCGGCCCACGCGATCGTGCAGTTTCACCTGCTGGTAGCGTTCCCTCACCTGCTCGTGCGTGACGTCCTTGGGCGGCGGGAAATGGTCCCGGATCACCTTGAAGACGTAGCCGTAGGAGGGCAGCGTGAACACCAGCATCACCATGCCCGGGGTGCCGGCCGCCAGCTGGAAGGAATCCGTGCTCTGTTCCAGGTGGGCGAGGAAGTCTCGGTAGAACTCGTTCTTGGCCTGTTTCTGGAAACCGATGCTCATGTACAGCTCGGCCATCGGCTTGTCGGGCATCAGGGTCTGCAGGAACGCGACCGTGGCCGCGGGCACCGGGGTCTTCGCCATGAAGTAGGCGCGGGCGAAGTTGAACACGGCCTCCATCTGTTCACGTGTCGTGAGCAACGTGTCGGCGTAGATCGCACCCTGCTCGTTGTTGATCAGGGGGATCACGAAGGGCTGCACATCGTCGCCCCAGACCACGCGCCCCAACAGGTAGCAGGCCTTGTTGCGGTAGAAGGGGGATTCCAGCACGTCGATGCGCAGTTCCCCGCTTGCGGCCGCCGCCCGCGGTTCGCGCTCGCGGAAGGCCTCGGCGATGCGGCTGACGTCCCGGTCGAGATCCTCGAAGGGGATGCTGAAGTAGAACGCCGAGAGGATTTCCCATATGCAGTGCTCCAACCCCGCGGCGCGGGGGTGGAAGGACATGAACACGCGGTAGCGGGCGGCGAGTTCCTCGCGGTCCACGGTCGAGTCCACGAAAATGTGATCGTTGTGGTAGTACTTGCGCTCGAACAGCTGGCAGAACACCGAGTTGAAGAAGGTTTCGGCCAGCTCGGGGCGGCTGTGGTGCCGCAACAGGCCGGTATACAGGCGCTTGACCTCCTGCCACAGGCGCTCGTCCAGGCACTGGATTTCGAAGGTGCTGTGCAGCTTGGCGATGGTTTCGCGGACGCGGGCGTCGTAGAAGCTGATGCGTTCGGCCGAGGCCTTCTGCACCGCCTGCCAGTCGGCGCGTTCGAAGCGCTGGCGGGCGTCACTGGTGACCTCGGCGAAGAAGGAATAATGGCGCTCGAAGCCGGTCAGGATGGCCCGGGCCAGCTGTGCGGCGCGAAAGTGCAGCGCGCTGATGGCGGGGGCGTCGGTGTCCTCCGGCTCCGGGCAGGTGGCCAGATGTCCTCGGGCGCTTGCCATCGGTTTATCGCTTCCCACTTTACGAAACTCCAGATCTAGACTATTTTGCTGCGATGCACAAGTTTTGTGCGGCGCATGATGCGCGCGCACGGTGCCTGGGCATCCCCGACGAGAACAGCAAAAGGCCCCGAGGCCTGATGGAGGATACGACATGAGCGAGACCCCGAGCCGCGAGCAGCAGATTCGGACCCTGGAACAGGACTGGTCGGAGAACCCGCGCTGGCGCGACGTGCGCCGCGGATATTCGGCCGCAGATGTCGTCCGTCTGCGCGGTTCGGTGCGCCCCGAGCACAGCTACGCCCGGATGGGCGCGGAAAAGCTCTGGGAGCTGCTGCACGGCAAGGCGCGCAAGGGCTACGTGAACGCCCTGGGCACCCTCACCGGTGGGCAGGCCCTGCAGCAGGCGCGGGCGGGTGTCGAGGCGATCTACCTCTCGGGCTGGCAGGTCGCGGCCGACGGCAACACCTCCGAGACCATGTACCCGGACCAGTCGCTGTATGCCTACGACTCGGTGCCGACGATGGTCCGGCGCATCAACAACAGCTTCCAGCGCGGCGACGAGATCCAGTGGTCGCGGGGCATCGGACCCGGCGACGACGGTTATGTCGATTACTTCCTGCCCATCGTGGCGGATGCCGAAGCCGGCTTCGGCGGCGTGCTCAATGCCTTCGAACTGATGAAAAACATGATCGCCGCCGGCGCCGCGGGCGTGCACTTCGAGGACCAGCTGGCGGCGGTGAAAAAATGCGGGCACATGGGGGGCAAGGTACTCGTCCCGACGCAGGAGGCCGTGCAGAAGCTGGTCGCGGCGAGGCTCGCGGCCGATGTGATGGGCGTTCCCACCCTGTTGCTCGCGCGCACCGATGCCGAGGCCGCCAACCTGCTGACCAGCGACGTGGACGACAACGATCGCCCGTTCGTCAGCGGCGAGCGCACGGCCGAAGGCTTCTTCCGGGTCCGGAACGGGCTCGAACAGGCGATCAGCCGCGGCGTCGCCTATGCGCCGTATGCCGACCTCGTCTGGTGCGAGACCGGCACGCCGGATCTGGGCTTCGCGCGCGAGTTCGCGCAGGCGGTGCTGACGGAAAACCCGAACAAGCTGCTGGCGTACAACTGCTCGCCCTCGTTCAACTGGAAGAAGAACCTGAGTGATGCCCAGATCGCACGTTTCCAGGACGACCTGTCCGAGCTTGGCTACAAGTACCAGTTCATCACGCTCGCCGGCATCCACAGCATGTGGTTCAACATGTTCGATCTCGCCCACGCCTATGCGGCGGGGGAAGGCATGCGCCACTACGTCGAGAAGGTGCAGCAGCCCGAGTTCGCCG
>JAABSC010000003.1 GCA_011390565.1 Thioalkalivibrio paradoxus
GGAGCTGCCCGTGCACAAACATCCGGTGATCAACGCGGGGGTCCTGCTTGCGGGCGAACTGACCGTGATCACGGAGACCGGCAAGCAGCTGCGCCTCGAGGCCGGTGAGGCCATCGTCGAGGTGGTGGAACAATGGCACTACGGCCGGAACGACGGTGACGAAACGGCCGAGATCATCGTGTTCTACGCAGGCACCGCCGATCTGCCCAATACCGTGCTGCGCTCGGATACGACTGCACACGCCGGGGAACACCCACGATGAGCGACCCGCGCCCGCACCGCGCGCTACGGGATCCCTTCGCCGAAGACATCGGGCCGCCCGATGGCGAGGAAATCCAGCAACTGGTGCAGGCCACTCTGCGTGAGGATCTCGGTTCCGGGGACCTCTCGGCGGCGCTGGTACCCGCCGATCTGCGAGCGAGCGCCCGGCTCCTGCTGCGCGAAACCGCAATCCTCTGCGGTCAGGCGTGGTTCGATGCCTGCTTCCGGGCACTGGAACCCCGAATCACCATCCAGTGGATGCTCCCGGAAGGGGACCGCGCCCAGGCCGCCTCGGTCGTCGCCGAAATATACGGACCCGCGCGCGCGATCCTGTCGGCGGAACGCAGTGCGCTGAACCTGCTGCAGACGCTTTCCGGAACCGCCACCGAAACCGCGCACCTGGTGGCTCTGCTGGGGGGAAGCCACACGCGGCTCCTGGACACCCGCAAGACGCTGCCCGGGCTGCGCAGCGCCCAGAAGTATGCGGTCCGCTGCGGCGGTGGCTACAACCACCGGCTTGGGCTCTGGGACGCGGTGCTGATCAAGGAAAACCACATCCAGGCCTGCGGTTCGATCGCGACTGCCGTCGAGCGGGCCAAGGCGATGGGCAAGGGCCGGTGGGTCGAGGTGGAGACCGAGAATCTGGACGAGGTCGATCAGGCGCTGGATGCCGGCGCCGACGTGATCATGCTGGACAATTTCGGGCTGGAAGACCTGAAAACCGCGGTCGGACGCATTCGGGGCCGCGCGATCTCGGAGGCTTCCGGGAACGTGACCGAGGAAACGCTGCCCGGGCTCGCGGCCACCGGTGTCGACTATGTGTCGGTCGGCGGCCTGACGAAGAACCTGCGGGCCGTGGACTTCTCGCTGCGACTGGTCTGAACGGAACCTACCACCACTTCTCGTAGCGCAGCTGGGATTCCGGCAGCCCCCACTCGCGCAGCAGTTCCGTCATGTCGTCGATGAAGTCGCGCGAGCCGCAGTAGTAATAGAGTGCCTCGCGGGAGAGCTGCAGCGACTCGAGCAGCGGATGGCTGATCCGCCCCGTGTGACCGAGCCAGTCTTCCGCTTCCCGGGTGACCGTCAGCGTCACGTCGACCCGCGCCGAGCGGGCACGCTCCGCCAGTTCATTGGCAAACAGGACCTCGCGGCGGCTGGCCACGCTGTAGACGAGGTGCACGTGAACGTCCGGCGCTTCCGCATCGATGTAGCGCAGGATGCTCATCAGTGGCGTCACGCCGATGCCCGCGCCAAGCAACACCACCTCGCGGCTCATCCCCCGCTCGAAATAGAAGGACCCCTGACCCGCGGTGATGAACACCTCGTCACCGGGGGCACTGAAGGTGTGCAGGTGGTGGGTGGCGTCGTGATGGTCGGCGTACTTGATCGCCAGTTGCAGACGACCGTCGGCGCTGGGCGCGGAGACCACGGAATACCCGCCGATGAGCGGCTCGCCGGCGCTCGGGATCGCGAGATCGATCCACTGACCCGCCCGCGCCCGAAACCGTGCCGGATCCGCGACCAGGTTGAAGACCTTGATCAGCGGTGTGACTGACTCGATGTGTTCGATCCGGGCCGGCATGAAATGGTCGGGTACTTCCAATACGTGCGACATGGGGAATCCTTCCGTCAGAGGTGGCCCGAGAGGGTCCTTTTCTTCCGAGCGCTTCGCCTCGGCCCAGAGGGCTTCGAGTTCGTCCATGCTCAGCTCACTCAACCCTCGACCATCGGTTTCGGCCAGGGTTTCCATTTCCCGGAAGCGCCGCTCGAACTTGCGGTTGCTGCCCCGCAGCGCGGTCTCCGCGTCGACGTTCAAGTGCCGCGCCCAGTTCACCACGGCGAACAGTACGTCACCCACCTCGTCGGCGACACGCTCGGGCGCGCCGCCCTGCTCGAACTCGGCCTGAACCTCGGCGATCTCCTCGCGGATCTTGCCGAGGACCGCGGCCGCTTCGTCCCAGTCGAAACCGACCCGTCGCGCCCGGCGCTGCAGCTTCTGGGCGCGCGCAAGCGCGGGCATCGCCAGCGGGATGTCATCCAGCGCGCCGTGCCGATCGCGCGCGCGGCGCTCGTCTTCCTTCGCCGATTCCCAGGCCGCCTCCCGTTCCTGGTCGTGCGTGTACTCGGCATCCGCGAATACGTGCGGATGCCGGCGCAGCAGCTTGTCGCCGATCACCCGCGCGATGTCGTCGAAGTCGAAGTCCCCGTTCTCCTCGGCCAGGCGCGCCTGGAAGACGACCTGGAACAGCAGGTCGCCGAGTTCGCCCTGGATGGCGTCGGGCTCTCCGCTGGCGATGGCCTCGCCCACCTCGTAGGCCTCTTCCAGCGTGTACGGGACGATCGATGCCGGCGTCTGCGCCTGGTCCCAGGGGCAGCCGCCATCCGGGTCGCGCAGCCGCGCCATGATCGCGCGCAGGCGGCGCAGTGGATCGGAATCGTGGATATCCATGACCGGAAGTGTAAAGGTCCGCATGCCGCAGGGGAATACTTGACTAATTTACTCGGTCATATACATTAGTACTCAACGAAATACTAAACCGGCCCCAGGGGCCAGTTACCCAAGAGGAGGCAGTCATGAGTCAGCTCATCAGCAACTTCCCGCCCGATGGTGTTGTGACCCTCAACCGCGTGATCATCAAGCCGGAATACACGGTCGATGACCTGCAGGAGCGCGTTGCGATGCTTTGCGAGAACGTGAAGACCTACCACTCCGACACGGGTTTTGTCGGTGGGTTCGTCGCGATGAACTCCGGCGCCGTATCCAACGAGGGCTCGACCATCGGCCAACCGGTGGACAGTCCGCTGAAGGACCGCGAGGCCCTGATCATCACGTTCTGGAAGTCCTTCGAGGAACACGAGGCGTCGCACCGCAGCGAGACCTTCCAGCCGCTGTTCCGCGAAGTGCTCGAACTCTGCGAGAACGGCAACGAAGAGATCGCCTACGAGATGCTCTGGTCCGGCGCGGCCTACTCGAAGGCCGAGGCCCAGGCGGCGCGCGACGCGAAGGCCCGATTCGCAGCCTGAGCCAACCGGGTTCGCGTGAACATCGCGCGCGGCCCGCATGAAACCTCCCCTCTCCCGCTTGGGGAGAGGGGCCGGGGGTGAGGGCCGGGATCCGCGCCGCCCCCACCCCTTCTCTCCCCCGCTTGCGGGGAATGGCGATCACGCCATCAGAGCGAGTGCAGCGTAACCCGTTGGGGGAGGCCCATACGGAATGGGCCTCCCCCAACGGCGTGGTCTTCCGTATACTCCCCCCCTGTCGCCAACCACGGGTGCCGTCCGGCTCACTGCCGCAACGGCCCGCAGATGCAGCGCATGCCGCCGATCCTGCAGCGCGCAGGAGCCAGGCGTAAAGCGCTACAGATTGTCCGGGAGCTTCTAGGGTGCGGAAATCCGATCTCAGCCTGGCACTCGTCCTTGCCATCATCTGGCTCCTGTTCTCCGGTCTCTGGACCCATCCCATCATCGTCCCGCTGGGTGCCGCCTCCGTCGTCGTGAGCGTCTGGCTGAGCCGCCGCCTGGGCATCGTCGACCGCCTCGAGCACCCGTTGAGCCGTCTGGGGGCCGCGCTGCGCTACTGGCCGTGGCTGCTGCTCCAGATTCTCCAGTCCAGCACCCACGTCGCGCGCCACGTCCTGTCGCCGACGCTCAGGATCAAACCGCGCATCCTGCGGCTTCCGATCACCCAGCAGACCGACCTCGGCCGCGCGACGCTGGCCAATTCCATCACGCTGACGCCGGGCACGACGTCGATCCACGTGCGCAAGAACGAGATCTGGTTCTACGCGCTCGACGAGGACAGCGCCCAGGGCACCCTCTCCGGTGAAATGGATCGCCGGGTACGCCGGTTCGAGGGAAACAAGCCATGATGTACGTGGTGGCCGGTATTGCGATCCTCCTGACCATGGGCATGGCGCTGGCGCGGGTGATGGCCGGACCCACGCTCTACGACCGCATCCTTGCGACCAACGTCTTCGGGACCAAGACGGTGCTGATCATCGCCGTCATCGGCTTCCTGGTCGGACGCCCCGAATTCATCGATATCGCGATCGTGTACGCGCTGATCAACTTCATCGGCATCGTCGCGATCCTGAAGTTCTTCGAATACGGCAGTTTCGGCTCGGGTTCGCAGGACCTCGGCCGCGAGGACAAGCAGCCCGAGGAGCCGCGTTGATGGCCCTGCTGCTCGACCTCCTCAGCTGGGCGCTGCTGCTGATCGGCTCCGCCTTCCTGCTGATCGGCGGCATCGGTCTGCTGCGCTTTCCCGACTTCTATTCGCGGCTTCAGGCCGCCGGCATCACGGACACCGTCTGTTCGATCACCATCCTGCTGGGCCTGACCCTGCAGGCCGACGCGCTGCCGACCGCCGTGAAACTGCTGTTCACGCTCGGCTTCCTGCTGTTCACCGCGCCGCTCGCCTCGCTGGCGCTCGCCAAGGCGGCACGGCACAGCCGGGTCGATCCCTGGCGACCGGGGGATGGAGGTGGATCATCGCCGCCCTGATCGACATCCTGCTCCTGACCTTCCTGGTCGCGGTCGCCCTGGCGACCGTCTGGATCCGCAACCTCTTCGCGGCCACCATGCTGATGGGCATCTTCAGCCTGCTCGCGGCATCGCTGTACGTACTCCTGGACGCGGTTGACGTGGCGCTGACCGAGGCCGCAGTGGGCGCCGGGGTGTCGATCATCCTGATGCTGGGCGCGCTGGTGCTGACCACCAGCGAGGAAAAGGTGCACGACGCGAAGCACAACCTGCTGGCCCTGGTCGTCGTGCTCATCACCGGCGGTGCCCTGATCTACGGCACGATGGACATGCCGAACTTCGCCGATCCCCAGGCGCCCGCGCACCAGCACGTGGCGCCGCGCTACGTGCAGGACTCGGTCGACGAGATCGGCATCCCGAACATGGTGACCTCGGTACTCGCAAGCTATCGCGGACTCGATACGCTGGGTGAGGTGCTGGTGATCTTCTCCGCCGGCGTCGCCGTCCTGCTCCTGCTTGGCGCCGGGACCTATCGCCGGCGGCCCCGCCCGCCCAGGAAGCGAACGAAATGAGCCCACACATCGTCCTGCGGGTCGGCGCGAAAGTGCTCATCCCGGTGATTCTGCTGTTTGCGCTGTATATCCAGTTCCATGGCGAATACAGCCCGGGTGGCGGGTTCCAGGCCGGGATCATCTTTGCCGCCGCGCTCGTGCTCTACACGCTGATCTTCGGTCTCGACGCGGTGCAGCGGGCGGTGCCGCCGGTGGCGGTGCACCTGCTCAGCGCGGTTGGCGCCCTGCTGTACATCGGCGTGGGCGTCTGGGCCATGTTCGCCGGCGGCAACTTCCTCGAGTACAAGGTGCTGGCCGCCGACCCGCACCTGGGCGAAACCATGGGCATCATCCTGATCGAACTGGGCGTGGGGATCACCGTCGGCGCGGTGGTGATCAGCCTCTTCTATTCGTTCGCCGGGCGCACGCGGGAACAGGAGAACTGATCCGTGGAATGGCTCGGGCTCTTCAACTACTGGGTCGTGGTCGTACTGATGATGACCGGGTTTTACGTCGTCATCGCGCAGGGCAACCTGATCAAGAAGATCGTCGGTCTGAACATCTTTCAGACCTCGGTCTTCATCTTCTACATCAGCCTGTCCAAGCTTGAAGGGGGCACCGCGCCGATCTACGTCGAGGGCATCACCGCCTACAGCAACCCCCTCCCCCACGTGCTGATCCTGACCGCGATCGTCGTCGGGGTCGCGCTGACCGCGGTCGGCCTCGCGCTCGCCGTGCGCATCCACGAGGCGTACGGCTCCATCGAGGAGGACGAGATCCAGGCCCAGGACGAAGAGGACGCGCGGAACACATGATCGACCACCTTCCCGCGCTGCAGGTCGTCCTGCCGCTGCTGGCCGCGCCCCTGCTTCTGTTCATGGTGCGCTGGCCGACGCTGGCCTGGGCATTCACGACGGCCGTCGCCTGGGCGACCTTCTTCGTCGCCGCCCTGCTCCTCGAACAGGTCTGGGGCGGCGCGGTTATCAGCTATGCCCACGGCGGCTGGGAACCCCCCTTTGGCATCGAGTACCGGGTGGATACGGTCAATGCCTTCGTTCTGCTGATCATCGCCGGCATCAGCGCCATCGTGATGCCGTTCGCCCGGGACAGCGTCGAACAGGAGGTCGATTCGAACCGCATCGCCTGGTTCTACAGCGCCTTCCTGCTGGCCAACGCCGGGCTGCTCGGCATCGCGATCACCGGCGACGCCTTCAACATCTTCGTGTTCTTCGAGATCTCGGCCATCGCCTCGTATGCCTTGATCGCGATGGGCCGGGACCGCCGCGCCCTGCTGTCGTCGTTCAACTACCTGATCATGGGCACCATCGGCACGACCTTCCTGCTGATCGGCATCGGCTTCATGTACATGATGACGGGCACGCTGAACCTCGCCGACCTCGCCGAGCGTCTGCCCGAGGTGCGCGACACCACGACGATCCGCGCGGCCTTCGCCTTCATCGCGGTCGGAGTCTCGCTGAAGCTGGCCCTGTTCCCGCTGCACCTGTGGCTGCCCAATGCGTACACCTACGCGCCGTCGATGGTCACGGTGTTCCTGTCGGCCACGGCGACCAAGGTGGCCATCTACGTGCTGCTGCGGTTCTTCTATTCCGTGTTCGGCGCCGAGTTCTCGTTCGGCGAACTGCCCATGGACCACGTGCTGATGCCGCTCGCCCTGCTCGGCATCCTGCTGCCCTCGATCGTCGCGATCTTCCAGGACGACGTGAAGCGCATGCTCGCCTACTCCAGCGTCGCGCAGGTCGGCTACATCATCCTCGGCATCAGCTTCGCCACCACGCTGGGCCTGACGGCGTCGATGCTGCACCTGTTCAACCATGCCATCACCAAGGCGGCACTCTTCATGGCCCTGGGCGCGATCGTCTACCAGATCGGCGGCACCCAGCTGACCCGCATGGCGGGCATCGCGCGGGACATGCCCTGGACCATGGCGGCGTTCGTGATCGGCGGCCTGAGCCTGATCGGCGTGCCGCTGACCGCCGGCTTCATCACCAAGTGGTACCTGCTGCTGGCGGCCCTGGACAGCGGCTACTGGCCGATCGCGGTATTCCTGCTGGCGACCTCGCTGCTCGCGGTGATCTACATCTGGCGGGTGGTCGAGGTGGCGTACTTCCGCGAGCGGCCCGCCGACGCCCCGGTGGTGAGCGAGGCGCCGCTGGCCCTGCTGCTCCCGACCTGGACACTGGCCCTGGCCAGCATCCTGTTCGGCATCTACACCGCCCTGCCGGTGGGCGCCGCCAGCCGCGCCGCCACGATCCTGATGGGAGGGTACTGATGGGCGATGCAGCCGCCAGGGCCGGTGCGGCATGAGTGCCGAGATGGCGATCGCGCTTGGATTGACCATTCCGCTGTTCGGGATGGCCCTGATGCTGCTGTTCGGCCGCTGGCCGAACCTGCGCGATACCGTGATGGTGCTGACCGCGGCCGGAATGTTCACCACCGTGCTGCAACTCCTGCCCAGGGTGGCGGCGGGCGAGCGCCCGAGCCTGCATCTGTTCGAGCTGATGCCCGGCCTGTCCATCGCCTTCGAGGTGGAGCCGCTGGGCATGGTCTTCGCGATGGTCGCCTCCGGGCTGTGGATCGTGACGTCGCTGTACGCGATCGGCTACATGCGCGGCGCGAAGGAGAAGAACCAGACCCGCTTCTACGCCTTCTTCGCGATCGCCTTGTTCAGCGCTCTGGGCATCGCCTTCGCGCAGAACATGTTCACCCTGTTCGTGTTCTACGAGATCCTGTCGCTGTCCACCTATCCCCTGGTCGCGCACAAGGGGAACGAGGCGGCCAAGCGCGGTGCGCGCGTGTACATCGGCCTGCTGCTCGGCACCTCCATCGGTTTCATGCTCCTGGCGATCGTCGGCACCTGGTGGCTCACCGGCACCCTGGACTTCACCGATGGCGGCATCATGGCGGGCCACGTCGGCCACGGCATGGGAGCGGTGCTGCTGGTGCTGTACATGTTCGGGATCGGCAAGGCGGCGCTGATGCCCTTCCACCGCTGGCTGCCGTCGGCGATGGTCGCGCCGACGCCGGTCAGCGCGCTGCTGCACGCGGTGGCGGTCGTGAAGGCCGGGGTGTTCACGGTGCTCAAGGTCAGCATCTACCTGTTCGGCCTCGACTACATGAAGGAGCTGGTCACCACCGACTGGATCATGTACGTCGCCGCCTTCACCATGATCGCGGCGTCGCTGGTGGCGATCCAGCAGGACAACCTGAAGGCGCGGCTGGCCTACTCCACGGTCAGCCAGCTCTCCTACATCGTGCTGGGGGCGATGCTGGTCAGCCAGCTGTCCGCGATCGGCGGCGGCATGCACATCGTGATGCACGCCTTCGGCAAGATCACGCTGTTCTTCTGCGCGGGCGCGATCTACGTGGCGACCAAGAAGACCGAGATCAGCCAGATGGACGGGCTCGGGCGGCGCATGCCGTTCACCATGGGGGCCTTCCTGCTCGGGGCGCTGTGCGTGATCGGCGCGCCGCCGATGGGCGGGCTGTGGAGCAAGTGGCACCTGATCCTCGGTGCCGCCGACACCGGCCAGCTGCTGATGATCGGCGTGTTCCTGGTCAGCACCCTGCTCAATATCGCCTACCTGATCCCGCCGGTACTGCGGGCCTTCCTGCGGCCGCCGAAGGATGGCTATACCGGCGGTATCCGGGAGGCCCCGCTGCTCTGCGTGGCGCCGCTGACCTTCACCGCGCTGGGTGCCTTCGCGCTGTTCTTCCTCGCCGGCCCGCTGCGCGGACTTCTGTCCGGGATGTTCCCGGCATGACCGGCGAGAACCGCCCCCGTCAGGCGCAGCCCACGCGCTGCCGGCATTGCCGCCGGCCTGCGGCCCTCGCGGTGACGGCAAACGGAACCCCCGCGGTGTTGGCTGGGAGGACAGGTGATTCACATGGGTAAATTCCTCGAAATGCTGGTGCGCAACGCCCGCACGCTGACCTGGGTGATGCTCGCCTTGATGGCGGGACTGGTGATCGCGGACGTGCTGATCCCGACCGGTTACGGGCGATTCCCCTGGGATACGATCGGTGGCTTCGGCGCCTTCTACGGGTTCGTGTCCTGCGTCCTGATCATCGTGGTGTCCAAGCTGCTCGGGTACGCGCTGCTGTACCGCCCCGAAGACTATTACGACGACGCGCTGCCGCGCGACGAGTCTGCCAACGAGCCCGGGCAAACGCCGGAGGGGCGCAATGACTGAGCCGGGCGCACTCGTCTCCGGGGGCTGGCTGCACCCCTCGCTGCTGCTGATCCTCGGCGCGCTGCTGATCCCGCTGCTGCGTGACCGGATGCAGCAGGGCTACAGGATCCTGCTGTCGCTCGCGTTCCTGTGGGCCGTCTGGCAGACCGTGCCCGGCATCCACGCCGCCTTCGGCTTCCTGGGACTGGACCTGGTGCCCGGGCGGGCGGACAAGCTCAGCCTGGTGTTCGCCTATGTCTTCGCGCTGATTACGGTGATCGGCACGATCTATTCGCTGCACGTGAAGGACAACGTCCAGCACGTGACCGCCTACATCTACGCCGCCGCCGCCGTGGGCGTGGTCTTTGCCGGCGATCTGGTCACGCTGTACGTGTTCTGGGAACTGATGATGCTCGCCTCCGTCTGGCTGATCTGGCGGCGGCGCACCCCGGAATCGTATGCGGCCGGGTTCCGTTACCTGCTGGTGCACGCGGTCAGCGGCGTGCTGCTGCTGGCCGGCATCGTGCTGTATTACACGCAGACCGGCAGCATCGCCTTCAACCAGATGGACATCACCGGCCCGGCCTTCTACCTGATCCTGGTCGGGTTCATGATCAACGCGGCGGTGCCGCCGCTGCACGCCTGGCTCACCGATGCCTACCCCGAGGCGACCATCACCGGGGCGATCTTTCTCAGCGCCTTCACCACCAAGACCGCCGTTTACGTGCTGCTTCGCGGCTTTCCGGGCACCGAGCTGCTGGTCTGGCTGGGCGCGATCATGGCCCTGTGGGGCGTGGTCTACGCGGTGCTGGCGAACGACATCCGGCGCCTGCTCGCCTATCACATCATCAGCCAGGTCGGGTACATGGTGGCCGGGGTCGGCATGGGCACCGCCATCGCGCTGAACGGCACCGCGTCCCATGCCTTCACCCATATCCTGTACAAGGCCGTGCTGTTCATGGGCGCGGGGGCGGTCATCCACATGACCGGCAAGTCCAAGCTGACGGAGCTGGGCGGCATCTACCGCTACATGCCCATGACCTTCCTGCTGTACATGATCGGCGCCTTCTCGATCTCGGCCTTTCCGCTGTTCAGTGGCTTCGTCAGCAAGACGATGGTGGTCGAGGCCGCGGCGGTGGACTATCGTGCCTGGATCTGGCTGATGCTGACCATGGCCTCGGCCGGGACCTTCCTGCACACGGGCCTGAAGCTGCCCTACTTTACGTTCATGGGCAAGGATTCCGGCCTGCGGCCGAAGGAGGCGCCCTGGAACATGCTGCTGGCGATGGGCATCGCGGCGTTCTTCTGCGTCTTCATCGGGGTGTACCCGAACTGGCTGTACAACTTCCTGCCCTCGCCCGTGGACTACAACGCCTACACGGTCGGGCACGTCCTCTGGGAGCTGCAGCTGCTGCTGTTCACGGGCCTGGGCTTCTTCCTGCTGCTCAAGTACGTGGGCGGCGACGCCAAGATCAGCCTGGATACCGACTGGATTTATCGGCGGGCACTGCCGCGCATCGTCGGGTGGGTCCGCCGCGTGGGCGGGGCCGCCTGGACGGGTGTTGTGCGGACGCTGCAGCGCTCGCTCGAGGGCGCGGTCGTGACGCTCATGCGCCACCACGGGCCACAGGGCATCCTTGCGCGCACCTGGCCCACCGGCAGCATGGTGCTGTGGGTCGCGGTGATCCTCGCGGGGTCCCTGCTCCTGTATTACCTCTGACCCGCCTGGTGGTTCGGGCTCAGGCGCGCCCCTGACCGTCCGGGGGCGTATCCGTGTCGGGGGGGGAGGTCAGGGTATGGGTCGCCTCATCGTAGCGCCCCTTCAGTTCGTCCACGGTCGTCTTGTCCCACAGCGAGAGGCCCATGAAGTATCCGGCGCGGCCGATCACATGCGCCGCCACCGGCGCCGTCAGGATCAGAAAGGCGATGATGGCCACGGCCTTCGCCAGCACCGGGCCGCTGGCGAAATGCAGCGCCACGCCGATCATGATGAGTCCGGCTCCCAGCACCCCGGCCTTGGTCGTCGCGTGCATGCGGGTCAGCAGGTCCGGCATCCGCAGCACGCCGAGCGCGGCCACGAGCATGAACCCCGACCCGACCACGATCGTGAATCCGGTCAGCCACTCAATGATCACTTCGCTGCCCTCCCTTCTCCAGGTAGCGCGCAAACGCGACCGCGGCCAGGAACGCGGTCAGCGCCAGCACCATGGCCACGTCGAGGAACGGCGCACGGCCGCTGTAGATCACGGATACGCCAATGAACCCCACCGTCAGCGAAGCCAGCAGCTCGAGCGCAACCACACGATCGGCCAGCGAGGGACCCCGGACCAGGCGAATGAACCCCAGGACCAGCGCCAGGCTGAGGAGGAGATAGGACACGATGATCGCGTAATGCAGCATGACGGATACCTTAGCGCAAAACCTCGAGGACCCGGGCCTCCAGGGCCTTGATGCTGCGGATCACCGCGTCCCGGTCGACCAGATACATCACGTGGAGATACAGCACCTTCCGGTCCGACGAGACGTCGAGGCTCAGCGTGCCCGGCGTCAGGGAGATCAGGTTGGCCACGATGGTGATCTCGCCGTCGGTCTTCGCGTCCAGCGGCATCGCGATCACGCCCGGGCACATGTGGTGGGTCGGCGTGAGCACGTCGTAGGCCACCTTCAGGTTGGACAGCAGCAATTCCCAGAAGAAGAAGCCGATGAACCCGATGAACTTGGGAACCTTTCCCACGTACTTGGCAAATTCGGGCGTATCGCGCAGGGCCAGCCCGAGAATCAGGTAACCCAGGACAAAGCCCAGCAGCAGGTTCGGCGCGGTGAAGGAGCCGGTCAGCGCCACCCAGATCAGCATCAGGGCGATGTTCCAGATCAGGGCAATCATCGACGGCTCTCCTGCAGGGCTTCGACGTACCCCGCCCCCAGCACGGCCTCGATGTAGCCGGAGGTATCCAGCAGCTGCTCGGCCGATCTCTCCGCCATCTCGAAGATCGGCTGACCGTAAAGGCCGATCATCACCGTCATCAACGCCAGTCCGATGATCGGAAGCCACATCCAGATCAGGGGACCCGACGCGGGTTGCGCGTGTGCCACGCCCTCGGGCTGTGCCTTCCAGAACACCTCGTTCCAGATCTTCACCATGGAATACAGCGTCAGCAGACCGACGACGAGCGCCACCGCGACCGCCAGCCAGGCCTCGGCCTCGATGCCGGCGCGGATGATGATGAACTTGGCGAAGAAACCCGAAAGTGGCGGCAGGCCCGCAAGCGACAGCGCGGGCACCATGAAAAACACCGCAAGCATGGGATTTGATCGATAGAGCCCACCCAGCTGCTTCAGCTCATGCGACCCCTTCAATTGATATGTCAAACCACTGATCAGGAACAGATTCGCCTTCACGATAATGTGATGCATGATGTAGAAGACCCCCCCCACGATGGCAAGGGGTGTGAACAGCGCCAGCCCGAGGATCATGTAGCCGATCTGGCTCACGATATGGAACGACAGGATCCGACGGAACTCGAACTGCGCGGCCGCACCGAGCACGCCCGTGAGCATCGTCAGCATCGCGATCCAGAGCAGGATCTCGTGCGTGTAGCCGACATCGTGGTTGAAGATCAGCGTGAAGACGCGGAACAGTGCGTAGACACCCACCTTGGTCAGGAGACCCGCGAACAGCGCGGACACCGCGACCTTCGGCGTGTGATAGGAGGCCGGCAGCCAGAAGAAGAACGGGAACGCCGCCGCCTTGATGCCGAAGGCGACCATGAACAGCATCGCGATGACCGTGACCAGCCCGGTGTCCTCGACCTCCGCGAGCTTCACGGCGATATCGGCCATGTTGAGCGTACCGGTGAGCCCGTAGAGCAGGCCGATCGCGCTCAGGAACAGCGCGGAGGAAAGGAGGTTCAGGGTCACGTACTTGATCGCCCCCTCCATCTGCGCGCGCTCGCCGCCCAGGATCAGCAGCGCGAACGAGGCGACCAGCATGACTTCGAACCACACGTACAGGTTGAAGATGTCGCCGGTCAGGAAGGCCCCGTTGACCCCGGCGAGCAGCAGGTGGAACAGCGGGTAGTACCCGTAGCGCTCGTGGCGCACGCTGACGCCGGACAGTGAATACACGGCGGTGGCAAGACCGATGATCCCGGTCAGCACCACCATGATCGCGGCCAGCATGTCGGAGACCAGCACGATGCCGAAGGGCGCGGGCCAGTCGCCCATCTCCATGACCAGATGGCCGTGATCCCAGGTGGCGAACAGGAGCAGAACCGACACCACGAGGAGCCCGAGCGATCCGAAGACGCCGAGCATCCGCTGCGCGGCATGCGAACGCCAGAACACCAGCGACAACGCCCCGGCAAGCAGCGGAAGAACGATCGGCAACGCGACCAGCACGTCCACGGATACGTTCATGTATCGGTATCCTTCATCTTGTCCATGTCGTCGACGCCCACCACCTCGAAGGCCCGGTGGATGAGCACCACGGCGAAGGCGAGCACACCGAAGCCGATCACGATCGCGGTCAGAATGAGGGCCTGGGCCAGCGGATCCGCGCTGATACCCGGCGGCAGCACATCACCCGCGTTGATCAGCGGTGGTGCCCCGCGGGTCAGGCCGGAGGCGGTGAAGATCAGCAGGTTCGCGGCATTGGAAAGCAGCACCAGTCCGATCACCAGCTTCACGATGGAACGCCGGAGCATCATGTAGATCGCAGCCGCATACAGGCCGCCGACCACGAAGGCCATCACGATCTCCACCGTCAGTCCTCCGCCTCGGCCAGGGTCAGCATGATGGTCAGGACCGCGCCGATGACCACCAGATAGACCCCGATGTCGAACAGCAGGACGGAACTCAGCTTCACCATGCCGAGACCGGGCACCGTGATCTCCCACCATTGTGCGGTGAAGAACGGCTGACCCCGGAAGATCCCGGGCACCCCGCTCAGCACCGCCAGCAACATGCCGCTGCCGAGGAGACTGCGCGGATCCACGCGCAGCACCCGGCGCGCGGCGTCAATGTCCATGGAAAAGAGATACAGCACGACCGCGGCGGCGGCGACCAGCCCCGCGATGAATCCTCCACCCGGCTCGTTGTGCCCCCGGAACAGCAGGAAGAGCGAGAACAGCAGCAGCAGCGGCAGCAGGAAATGCCCGGCCGTGCGCAGAATCAGCGATTGCATGTTCATGACTTCTTGTCCTCGGCGCGGAAGCGGATCATCGCGTAGACGCCGACGGCCGCCAGCGCGAGGACGAAGATCTCACCCAGGGTATCCAGCGCCCGGAAGTCGACGAGGATCACGTTGACGATGTTGCGTCCATACCCGGAGGGCACCGACTCCTCGATGAAGTACCAGGCGATGGAATCGAAGCCACGCGCGTTGTGCGTGCTGATCAGCAGCAGCGTGATCATGCCGCCGGCCGCCAGCGCGACCGAGGCATCCCGAAGCTTGATCCAACGCGACGACAGGCCCAGGAAACCCGGAAGCCGGAACAGCACCAGCACCAGGAGGATCACGGTGAGCGTCTCCACCAGGATCTGGGTGATGCCCACGTCCGCGGCACTGAACATCACGAACATCAGCGCGACCGTGAAACCGAAGGAGCCGAGTGCCGCGACCGCGGCCAGCCGCGAGCGGCTCAGTACCGCGAACAGCGCGGAGGCCACCATCACGGAGACAATGGTCAGTTCGTAGAAGCGCAGATCATCCAGGTGCAACGGACCCACCGAAACGCCATGAATACGCGCGGTCATGCCGACCATTGCCGCCGTCGTCAGGATGATGAACATGATGTAGTAGCGCAGGTAGCCGCTCTGCAGCAGCCGGGTCTGCCACTCGGAGACGCGCACGACGCCGTCCATCATCCAGTCGTAGGCGCGCTCGGGGCCGTACTTGGCCGCTGTCTCCATCCAGGCCAGGGCCGCCCGCGCGCGGTCCCAGTGACGGTAGAGCAGCAGGCCGAGCACCAGCGCCACTGTACTGATCGCAAGTGGCCAGTTCAGCCCGTGCCACAGCGACAGGTAGGCGTCGACCGGTTCGCCGCCGTTCACGGCGCGCGCGGCGGCGGCCAGGATACCGCCCTCCGCGAGCCCGGGCCCCAGGCCGAAGATGAGCCCGAGGCTCGCGAGCACCGCGGGGCCGGCGATCAGGGCCGGGGGCGCCTCGTGCGGCTGCTTCGGCATCTCGACCCGCTTGCCGAACCACGGACGAATACCCACGATCGCCGCCACCGCCACGCCCAGAATCGCGGAGGCAATCGCCAGCAGGGCCAGAAGCGGCACCCAGCCCGGCGCCCCGAGCACCGACTCCAGCATCAGTTCCTTGGCGACGAATCCGAACAGGGGCACGATCCCGCCCAGGGACAGGGCCGCGAGGATCGCGAACGCCGATGTCACCGGAAGCGCGGCCCGCAGGCCGCCCGTCTGCAGAAAGTCCTTCGCCCCGGCCTCGTGGTCGAGAATCCCGGCCACGAGGAACAGCGCTCCCTTGTACAGCGAATGCGCGAGCAGGAAAGCCATCGCCGCGAGCAGCGCCGTCTCCGTGCCGATGCCGATCAGCATGGTCAGCGTACCCAGCGCCATCACGGTGGAGTAGGCCAGCACGCTCTTGATGCCGGTGCTACGGAAGGCCAGGAACACCCCGGTGAACATGGTCGCCGCGCCGAACAGGGCCAGCACCGTGAACCAGACCTCGGTACCGCCCAGCGACGGATTCAGGCGGGCCAGCAGGTACACGCCCGCCTTGACCATGGTCGCGGAGTGCAGGTAGGCGGAGACCGGGGTCGGCGCCGCCATCGCGTTCGGCAGCCAGAAGTGGAACGGCACCTGCGCCGACTTGGTGAAGGCGCCGAGCAGGATCAGGATCAGCAGCGGCAGGTACAGCGCATGCTCGCGCACCGCGTCGCCGGAGTTCAGGATCTCCGACAACTCGTAGCTGCCGCCGGCGATGGCCAGCATCACGATGCCCGCCAGCAGGGCCAGCCCCCCGGCGACGGTCACGATCAGGCCCTGCAGGGCGGCCTTGCGCGCCTTCAGGTCCTCATGGTTGTACCCGATCAGGAGATAGGAGGTGACACTGGTCAACTCCCAGAACACGAACATCGCCACCAGGTTGTCGGCCAGTACCAGGCCGAGCATCGAACCCATGAACGACAGGATGAGCACGTAGAAGCGCCCCAGGTCCCGGCTCTTCTCGAGATACCGCCCGGCGTAGCTGACGATGAAGAAACCGATCCCGGAGATCAGTAACGCGAACAGCAGGGACAACCCGTCGACCAGAAACGACAGCTGGATGTCCAGCCCGGGCATCCAGGGCGTGACCAGCACCACCACCTCGCCGGCATTGATGGCGGGGAGAAATCTGGCGAAGTAAAGGAACAGGCCGGCGGGAAGCAGCGCGAGCACCCAGCCGCTGTGACGTCCTGCCTGCTGGTGCACCCAGGGCGCAAGGGCCGCCAGCACGAAGGTCGACAAAATCGCGTACAGCATCCGGTCAGGGCTCCTTCAGCTTAGGGAGGGCGCACGCGATCGGTGCCACGCCCCTATCGGGATCCTTGGTCAAAGCGCCGCCGCAGCGCGTCAGCGACACGAATGCAGGCGGACGAAGGCTAGCGGCCCGACACCCTTGGCGCAAACAACCACGGTCTTCCTACCCATGTCACCACTCGTCGCGGCGACGGCGACGCGGCAGGCGGGTCAGCAGAATCCCGAAAATCAGCGATCCCACCGTGACCAACGCACCGGTCATGAACCACTTGCGCTGGCTGTCGCCCCGGAGCACCTCTACCTGGCGCCGAAAATCGTCCGCCGAGTTCTGCGCCTCCAGCAGGGCCTCGCGCAGCTGCGCGTTCTGCGCGCGTATTTCCTGGGGACGCGACGCCACATCACGCAGTTCGGTCAATTCCGTTTCCAGTATCTCGATGCGCGACTGCAGCGAATCCCGTTCGGATTCCAGAACGCGCCGCTCATCGAGCAACTGCGCCACACGGCTCGCCTGGTCGTCGGAGCCGGATCGAATCTCGGCCAGTTCCGCTTCCACCTCGGCCAGACGGTCGCGGGAATGCGGCTGGCTCTGCAGATAACGGGTCAGGATCCAGCCCTCGGTGCCATTGGCAAAGCGCACCAGCGAGTAGCCGTCATTGTCCTGCTGGACCACGGTCACCTGCTCGCCGCCACGCGCGGTTCGGATGATCCGGTTCTGCAGCGTCTTCCCCGTGCGCACTCCGACCTCCAGCTCCTCGCTGATGTAGCGCGTGGCTTCCTGGGCAAGAGCCTGCGCACTGAAGAGCACCAACAGGATCGAGACAATCAACATCTGCAAACGCGTGGACCTCATAGCGCCTCTCTCTGGAATTCGTAGTGCGACCGTAACGAGCGCGTAAGTTTATCAGCCATCGGCGCGAAAAGTGGCTCCTTCGGTCGTCCCGTTTCCGGTTCGCGACCGCCGGCCGCCTGCTGCGATTGCTTTTGGCGTGCCGTTTCTGTCCAATAGGCGGGTTTACTCGGGAACCCTTCATGCAGAAAAACCAATACGACCGCGACGAACTGCTGGCCTGCGGCTACGGCAAGATGTTTGGCCCGGGCAATGCCCAGTTGCCGGTACCCAACATGCTGATGATGGACCGTGTGCTGGAAATCAACAGTGACGGCGGTGTCTTCGGCAAGGGCGAAATGCGCGCCGAACTCGATATCAACCCCGACCTCTGGTTCTTTGCCTGCCATTTTCCCGGCGACCCGGTGATGCCGGGCTGCCTCGGACTGGACGCAATGTGGCAGCTCGTGGGTTTCTATCTGGCGTGGCTCGGCAACCCGGGACGCGGACGTGCACTGGGCGTCGGCGAGGTGAAATTCACCGGCCAGGTGCTGCCCACGGCGAGCAAGGTCACCTATCAGATCGACATGAAACGGGTCATCTCGCGCAAGCTGGTGCTGGGAATCGGGGACGGCAGCGTCAGCGTCGATGGCCGCGAGATCTATGTGGCCAAGGATCTGCGCGTTGGATTGTTCACTTCCACGGAAAATTTCTGACCCGACCCGCTGTCGCCGCTGCTCTCTCGAGCGATCGGGATCGAATCCGGCGTTCGGCTGAAGCGAACGCTTCGTGGATCCCGGATCCGGCCCCGGATGACGCCCAGCCCGCTCCGGGGGGAGGAACAGGACCCGGCCCGCAGCACACCGGGGCCTGCGCTGGGGTTCAGGTCCTCGGCAGGGTAACGCCGCGCTGCCCCTGGTACTTCCCGCCGCGATCCCGGTAGGACGTTTCGCAGACCTCGTCCGATTCGAGAAAAAGCATCTGGGCGACGCCCTCGTTCGCGTAGATCTTCGCCGGCAACGGCGTCGTGTTGGAAAATTCCAGCGTCACGTGCCCTTCCCACTCCGGTTCCAGCGGCGTCACGTTCACGATGATGCCGCAACGGGCGTAGGTGGACTTGCCCAGGCATATCGTGAGCACGCTGCGCGGGATGCGGAAATATTCCACGGTCCGCGCCAGCGCGAACGAGTTCGGGGGAATGATGCAGACGTCGGCCTTGACGTCGACGAAACTGCGCTCATCGAAGGCCTTGGGATCGACCACCGAGCTGTTGATATTGGTGAAGATCTTGAAGTCGTCGGCACAGCGCACGTCGTAGCCGTAGCTCGACGTGCCGAAGGACACGATGCGGTGCCCCTCGCGTTCGCGGATCTGACCCGGTTCGAACGGCTCGATCATGCCGGTGGATTCGGCCATGCGCCGGATCCACCGATCGGACTTGATGGCCATCGGTCAGGTGTTCTTGATCACGATGTTCGGGAATCGACCGCTGTAGTCCTTGCTCTGCTCGGCGAGCTTGGCCCCGGTGCGACGGGCGATATCCCGGTAGATCTGGGCGATGCGGCTGTCGGGATCGCGCACCACGGTGGGCTCGCCCCCATCCGCCTGCTCGCGGATGCTGATGTCCAGCGGCAGCGCGCCCAGCAGATCCACGTTGAAATCCTCGGCCATCTGCGCGCCACCGCCCTGCCCGAAGATGAACTCCTCGTGGCCACAGTTGGAACAGATGTGGATGCTCATGTTCTCGACGATACCCAGCACCGGAACATCGACCTTCTCGAACATCTTCAGACCCTTGCGGGCGTCGAGCAGCGCAATGTCCTGAGGCGTGGTCACGATCACGGCGCCACTGACCGGGATTTTCTGTGACAGCGTGAGCTGAACGTCGCCGGTGCCCGGGGGCAGGTCGACGATCAGGTAGTCGAGATCCTGCCAGTTGGTTTCGCGCAGCAGCTGTTCCAGCGCCTGGGTGACCATCGGGCCGCGCCAGATCATCGGGGTGTCTTCCTCAATCAGGAAGCCGATCGACATGGCCTGCATGCCGAAATTGCGCAGCGGCTCCATGGTCTTGCCGTCCTTGGATTCCGGCTTGTCCTTGATGCCCAGCATGCGCGGCTGGCTCGGGCCGTAGATGTCCGCGTCCAGAACACCGACCTTCGCGCCCTCGGCGACCAGCGCAAGCGCCAGATTGACCGCGGTGGTGGATTTGCCGACGCCGCCCTTGCCGGACGCGACCGCGATGATGTTCTTGATGCCCGGCATCGGCTTCAGGCTCTTCTGCACCGCGTGCGAAGCCACCCGGCTCGAAATGTCGACCTCCGCGCCATCGAGCCCGCGAACCGTGGCCAGCGCCTTGTCGATCTCGGACCGCAGTTCGTCGAAGTAACCCGAAGCGGCGTAACCCAGCTCGATCATGATCCTCGCTCGGGCGCCTTCGATCTCGATGTCCTTGACCTCCCCGGCGGCCACGAGATCCTTCTCGATGTACTTGTCCTGTACCGTTTTCAGGGCCGTTTCGATCTGCAGACGCGATAGCTCGGACATGGTTGACTTATTCCCTGTGTTTGCCTAGGAGGCGCATAGTACCGGGCGGCACGGGTGCCGCCAAATCACGCACGCCCGGGGGCACAATAAGCGGCTCGTCCGAGCCCCTCGCCCACGGAGAGTCCCGGATGGCCTACCGGAAACGGTCGGCCGCCTCCCGAAAGGCCTTGGCCATGTCATCCCAGGCCGTCTCCATGCCCTCGCGCAGCCGCTTCCAGGACTCGTCACTCGCGCGCTGGAGTTCGCGCAGGCGCTCTTCGACCTCGTTGCGCTGCTCGCGCAGCTCCCGAATCTGCTGTTCGTATTTCAGCTGCATGTCCGCCGAGGCTTCCCGTGACTGCGCCTGCAGCTTGGCAAGATCCGCGTTCCACTCGTCGATCTTGGCCTTGACCTTCTCGACATAGACATCACGATCGCTCATTTCCGTCTCCTCCATTCACGTCTCGAGTGCTGCACCGCCAGCCCTCGCTCGGGTGTACCGGATCTTCCACCGGCCCTCCCTCTTTATAGCGGGGCCACGCGTGGCGTTCAAAGTGCGCGCGGCCGGAGCCCCAGGCCTTCGCCTCGACAAGACCGGCTACAGCCTAGAGAATGCGGGATTGTTCAACGAGAACCGCCAGCCGCGATGAATTCCCGACCGTCCGAAACGCCGCGCCGGATGCTGATCACCAGCGCGCTGCCCTACGCCAACGGCCCGATCCACCTGGGGCACCTCGTCGAGTACATCCAGACGGATATCTGGGCCCGGTTTCAGCGCGCCCGCGGACACGAGGCGATCTACGTCTGCGCGGACGACGCCCACGGCACGCCGATCATGCTGAAAGCCCGCGCCGAGGGCATCGAGCCCGAGGAACTGATCACGCGGGTGCGGAAGGAACACGAGGCGGATTTCGCCGGTTTCCTGGTGGAGTTCAATCATTATCACAGCACCCACTCCGAGGAAAACCGCTACTGCGCGACCCGCATCTACGAGGGGCTGCGGGCCGCCGGGCACATTGCCGTGCGCACCATCCAGCAGGCCTACGATCCCGAGGCCGGGATGTTCCTGCCGGACCGCTTCATCAAGGGGACCTGCCCCAAATGCGGCGCTGCCGACCAGTATGGGGACTCCTGCGAGGCCTGCGGCGCGACCTACAGCCCCACCGACCTGATCGATCCGGTTTCGGCGATCAGCGGCGCCCGCCCGGTCGCGCGGGACTCCGAGCACTATTTCTTCAGGCTCGCCGACTTCGAAGCCTTCCTGCGGGACTGGACCGGATCCGGCCGGCTGCAGAGCGCGATCCGCAACAAGCTGAACGAGTGGTTCGAGGCCGGCCTCGCCGACTGGGACATCTCGCGCGATGCGCCCTATTTCGGCTTCGAGATTCCCGACGCGCCGGGCAAGTTCTTCTACGTCTGGCTCGACGCGCCCATCGGCTACATGGCGAGCTTCAAGGCCTACGCGGAAGCGAATGGCCTGGATTTCGATGCCTGGTGGGGTTCCGGCGCGGAACCCGAGATGTACCATTTCATCGGCAAGGACATCGCCTATTTCCACACCCTGTTCTGGCCGGCGATGCTGCAAGGAGCGGGGTTCCGCACCCCGACCGCCGTGTTCTGCCACGGCTTCCTGACGGTGAACGGGCAGAAGATGTCCAAGTCGCGCGGCACCTTCATCCGGGCCCGTGACTTTCTCGATCACCTGAATCCGGAGGCGCTGCGCTACTACTTCGCCGCGAAGCTGGGCTCGGGCGTGGACGACATCGATCTGAGCCTCGACGACTTCGTGCAGCGCGTGAACGCGGATCTGGTCGGGAAGGTCGTGAACATCGCCAGCCGGTGCGCGGGCTTCCTCACCAAGCGCTTTGACGGAAAACTCGCGGATACCCTGCCCCGCCCGGACATGCACGCGCACTTCGTGGCCGCCGGCGATGCCATCGCCGCCGCGTATGAAAACCGCGAGTACAGCCTGGCGATGCGCCAGATCATGGCGCTCGCGGACCAGGCCAACCAGTACATCGACGAGGCGCGGCCCTGGGTACTGGCCAAGGATCCCGAGCGCAGCGGCGAGGTCCAGGCCATCTGCACTCAGGGTCTCGATCTGTTCCGCATCCTGATCGTCTATCTCGCACCCGTGCTACCGCGGCTTGCCGGCCATGCCGCCGCCTTCCTGAACCAGGAGGACATCAGCTGGGATGGCCGCCTGCAGCCGCTGACCGGCGGCCGCATCAACGCTTATGTGCCCCTGATGACCCGCGTCGAACCCGCTTCGGTCGAGGCGTTGATCGAGGCGTCGCGGCAGGATCTGGAACCGACGACGCCCTCTCCCACGGAATCCAACGCAGGAATGCCAGCCATGGATCCCATCGCGGAAACCATCGACTATGAAACCTTCTCCCGGATCGATCTTCGCGTCGCCCGGATCGCCGCGGCCGAGTACGTCGAGGGCGCGGACAAGCTCCTGCGCCTGACACTCGATCTCGGGGGCGAACAACGCCAGGTCTTCGCGGGGATCCGTTCCGCCTACGCCCCGGAGGACCTGGCCGGCCGGCTGACCGTGATGGTCGCGAATCTGGCGCCCCGCAAGATGCGTTTCGGCGTCTCCGAGGGCATGGTGCTCGCGGCCGGCCCCGGGGGGCAGGATCTGTTCATCCTCACACCGGATGAGGGTGCCCAACCCGGTATGCGCATCAAGTAGAGTTGGGGGGGTGCGGCCAGGGCCGCGGTCCCCGGTTTCATTCCACTCCGGGCTGGCGTAAGCTTCCGCACTTTTTCCGGCACTGGCATGATCGAAGAAACCCTCGAATACAAGGCGCAGACGCGGCTTCTCGCGGACGCGGGACGGCTGTTCGCCGAGCGCGGCTGGGTCCCCGCGACCGCGGGCAACTTTTCCGCGCGCCTGAACGACCACCAGATCGTGATCACGGTCTCCGGCCGGCACAAGGGCAAGCTGGACGAGAGCGGCTTCATGGTCGTGGACCTGGACGGCAACATTCTTTCCCCGGGCAGGAAGCCCTCGGCCGAAACCTTCCTGCACATCGTGATGTACCGGCGCGACCCGGCGATCGGGGCGGTGCTGCATACCCATTCGGTCAACGCGACGGTGCTTTCCCGCCTGTTCCCGGCCGGGCTGACGCTGGACGCGTACGAAGTGCTGAAGGCGTTCCCGGCCATCACCACGCACGAAACGTCGCTGGCCGTGCCCGTATTCGAGAACACCCAGGACATTCCCCAGTTGGCCGCGCAGGTCGACGATTACATGAACCGCCACCCGCAGCTGTCCGGTTACCTGATCGGCAGCCACGGGCTGTATACCTGGGGCCGAACGGTGGAGGCCGCGGTGCAGCACATCGAAGCGTTCGAATTCCTGTTCGAGTGTGAACTTCTTTCGCGGAGGCTTCTGCCATGACCACGCTGTACGTGTATCCGGACACCGACCCCGGCCAGGCAACGCGCATCGAAGACGACGCCGAGATCGCCGCCCGGCTCGCGAACGCCGGCATCGCCTTTGAACGCTGGGACGCCAGCCGGGAGCTTCCGGCCGGCGCCGATCAGGAGACCATCCTGGCCGCCTATGCGGACGACGTGGCGCGTCTCCAGCGCGAACGCGGCTTCACCACCGCCGACGTCGTGCGCCTCTCCCCGGATCATCCGCAGCGCGCGGAATTCCGCGAGAAATTTCTCGACGAACACACGCACAGCGAGGACGAGGTCCGCTTCTTCGTCGAGGGCAGCGGCCTGTTCTGCCTGCATATCGGCAACGAGGTTCTGGGCCTGCATGCCGAGGCGGGAGACCTGATCGCGGTCCCCGCGGGAACCCGGCACTGGTTCGACATGGGTCCCGCGCCGTTCTTCGCCGCGATTCGGCTGTTCACCAACACCGAAGGTTGGGTCGCCCGGTTCACCGGCGACGGCATTGCCCGTCGTTTCCCGATGCTGGACGAGCTTCCAGGGCCCGCATCATGACGTCCGCCGTGTTGCTGGACGTCGAGGGAACGACCACCAGCCTGTCCTTCGTCCACGACACGCTGTTCCCCTACGCCGCTGCTCACCTCGCCGATTTCGTGCGCACGCATCGCGACGACCCGGAAGTGGCCCGACTGCTCGCCGATGCACGGGTGTACGCGGGAGGGGATCTCGATGACGAAACGCTGATCCAGCGCCTGCTGGCATGGATCGCGGCCGATCAGAAGATCACCCCCCTCAAGGCATTGCAGGGACTGATCTGGAGAGACGGATACGCGCGCGGGGACTTCCACGGCCACATCTACCCCGATGTCGCCCCGGCCCTGCGCCTCTGGCACGAGGCTGGCTTGCAGCTCTACGTATTCTCCTCGGGTTCCGAACACGCTCAGAAACTGTTGTTCGCCCATACGCCGGACGGCGACCTGACCCCGCTGTTCAGCGGTCATTTCGACACGCGCATAGGCGGCAAGAAGGACGCCGCGAGCTACCGGCGCATTGCCGTGGAGATCGGGGTACCGCCCGAACGGATCCTGTTCCTGTCGGACCGCCCGGAGGAACTCGACGCCGCGGCTCAGGCGCGGATGGCCACGGCCGCGGTGCTGCGCGAGGGCGTGCACGGCCCTTTTGGCAGTCATCGGACCGTACCGGATTTCACGACGCTGACCCCGCACCCCGGTTGACGCCCGCGGGCCACGGGAGCCGAACCCGTCGCCGGGACCACGTCCGCGACCGCTGGCTGACCGCGGCGAGGCCGGCATCCATCGGATAGGGCACCCTGCGTAGAGCCACGGCGGCCCCTGCCGCATCCTCCGAACCGCGTGTCCATGCGCTTGCTGTGGAGAGGCACGCCAATCCCGCTGTGGAGTGCTATCGTTACCCGGAACGGCGTGGCACGGCGGGTCCGCGCCCCGTGAGGGGGGGCTTCTTTCCGTTCGCCGCGTCCACAACCGGGCCTGAGCAACCGGCCCTTCGAACATGGTGGTTTGCCGCAACACTCGGGATTGCCGTGGAATATGCTCTGATTCTGGTCAGCACGATTCTGGTCAACAATTTCGTACTCGTGAAATTTCTCGGCCTGTGCCCGTTCATGGGCGTCTCCCGCAAGGTGGAGACAGCCACGGGGATGGGCCTTGCGACGACCTTCGTGCTGACACTTTCGGCCGTCAGCAGCTACCTGATCAACGAATACCTGCTGCTCCCGCTCGGACTCGAGTACCTGCGCACCATTGCGTTCATCCTGGTGATCGCCGCGGTTGTCCAGTTCACCGAAATGGTCGTGCACAAGACCAGCCCCCTGCTCTACAACGTACTGGGCATCTTCCTGCCGCTGATCACGACCAACTGCGCGGTGCTGGGCGTGGCACTGCTGAACGTGCAGGAAGCACACGGCTTCGTCGAATCGGCGCTGTACGGCTTCGGCGCGGCCATCGGATTCTCGATCGTGCTGATTCTGTTTTCGGCCATCCGCGAGCGTATCGCGGCTGCCGACGTCCCGGTTCCGTTTCGCGGCAGCGCCATCGCGATGATCACTGCGGGGTTGATGTCTCTGGGCTTCATGGGCTTCTACGGCCTGGTGCGACTGTAACCATGCTCAACGCCATTCTCGCCATTGCCGGACTCGCGGTGACCTTCGGGTTGATCCTGGGCTATTCGGCGCAACGCTTCCGGGTCGAGGGTGATCCGATTGCGGACCAGATCGATTCCCTGCTGCCGCAGACCCAATGCGGCCAGTGCGGCTACCCGGGTTGCCGGCCGTATTCGGAAGCCATTGCTGCCGGCGATGCCGACATCAACCTCTGCCCGCCGGGCGGCGAGGGCACCGTGCTCGCACTCGCCGACCTGCTCGGTCGCGACCCCAAGCCGCTGGAGGCCGAGGTTCGGGAAAAGGCCGTCGCAGTCATCGACGAGAACACCTGTATCGGCTGCACCCTCTGCATACAGGCGTGCCCGGTGGACGCGATCCTGGGCGCGGCGAAGCAGATGCACACGGTGATCGAGAGCGAGTGCACCGGCTGTGAGCTGTGTCTGGAGCCCTGCCCCGTCGACTGCATCGACATGGTTCCCGTGCACGAGGGAATCTCCGAATGGCGCTGGACCCAACCCGCTCCCTCTCCGATCGAAACTCCGCTGGCTGGCCGAAAACAGCTGGCGAAACGGGATCGGGAATCCGCCTGAGCGGCGCGGTTCCCGTAAAATCGCAACCATGCATCTGCATCGATTCCACGGTGGCCTCGAGCTCCCGGGCCACAAGGCGGAAAGTACCGGGCGGCCGCTGCTGCCCCTGGGAATCCCGCACCGCCTCCATGTGCCGCTGGCTCAGCACATCGGTGCGCCAGCCGTGCCGCTCTGCGCGCCCGGCGACTCCGTGCGGAAAGGCCAGCGCATTGCTCAGGCCGAGGATTACATCGGTGCCCACGTGCACGCCCCGACCTCCGGCCGAGTGGTGGAAATCGCCGAGCACCCGGTGCCGCATCCGTCCGGACTGAACGCACTCTGCATTGTTCTGGAGCCGGATGGCCACGACCAGTGGACCGACCACGGCCTGGAGCCCTGGACCGACTGGCGTCAGCGCGACGCCCGGGAACTCCGCGAGCGGGTGCGCGATGCGGGGATCGTGGGGATGGGCGGCGCCGCGTTCCCCACCGCGGTCAAGCTCAACCCGCGCCCCGGCAGGCGCATCCACACGCTGGTGGTGAACGGTGCCGAATGCGAGCCGTACATCAGCTGCGATGACACGTTGATGCAGCACTATCCGGAGGCCGTGCTGGAAGGCGTGCGGATCGTCGCCCACCTCCTGAATGCCGAGCGCGTGCTGTTCGCCGTGGAGGACAACAAGCCCGCGGCGTTCCAGGCCCTCACGGAAGCCCTGCCCGACGACGAGCGGGCATTCATCCAGCTGGTATCGATTCCGAGCGTCTATCCCACCGGTGGCGAACGCCAGCTGATCCGGGTGCTGACCGGACTCGAGGTTCCCAGCAGCGGGCTTCCCGCGGATCTGGGCATCGTGTGCCAGAACCCCGGCACCCTCAAGGCCGTGCGCGACGCGGTGGTGCGGGGCCGCCCGCTGATATCGCGAATCGTGACCGTGACCGGCCCGGGCGTGCAGGAACCGCGCAATGTCGAGGCTCTCATCGGAACCCCGTTTGCCGATCTCGCGACCGCCGCCGGCGGTTACGCGCCTGGCGTCGATCGCCTGGTGATGGGCGGTCCGATGATGGGGTTTGCGATCGCCGACGACGCGGTCCCGGTGATCAAGGGCACCAACTGCCTGCTCGCGACCCGGCCGCAGGACACGCCGTCGCCGGGTCCGTTGATGCCCTGCATCCGGTGCGGCGAGTGCACCCGCGTCTGCCCGGCCAATCTGCTCCCGCAGCAGATGTACTGGTTTGCGAAAGCCCGGAATTTCGATGCCATCCAGGACTATGGGCTGTTCGACTGCATCGAGTGCGGCTGCTGCGCGCTGGTCTGCCCCAGCAACATCCCGCTGGTGCAGTACTACCGCTTTGCGAAGAACGAGATCTGGGCACGGGAAAAGGACCGCCAGAAGGCCGACCTCGCACGCGAGCGCTTCGAATACCGGAAACTGCGGCAGGAACAGGAGGAAGCCGAAAAGGCCGCCCGGCTCGCCCGCAAGAAAGCGGCTCTCGAGAAGCCGGCGCCCGCGGGCGAGAAGAAAGCCGCGATCGAAGCCGCGCTGGATCGGGCACGCGCCAGGAAGGCCGCACAGGCCTCCGAGACCCCGATCGATTCCCCAGACGCCGCGGATCGCTGATGCGCTTTCCGACGCGGACCTCGCCCCACCTCGTTCCCGGCCACAGCGTCGGCGGCGTCATGCGCCAGGTTCTCTATGCGCTGATACCCGGCACGCTGGCGATGGTGTGGTTCTTCGGCTGGGGCGTGCTCGTGAACGTAACGCTCGCGATTCTGTTCGCGGCAGGGTTCGAAGCGCTGATGGTAGCCCTGCGGCGGCGGCCCGTCCTGGACACGCTCAGCGACTCCAGCGCCATCCTTGCGGGCTGGCTGTTCGCATTGGCGATCCCTCCGCTGGCCCCGTTCTGGGTGTTGCTGGTCGGCGTGATGTTCGCCATTGTCGTGGCCAAACACCTGTACGGCGGGCTGGGCTACAACCCCTTCAACCCCGCGATGGTCGGCTATGTGGTGGTACTGGTCTCGTTCCCACGCGAGATCTCGCTCTGGCCCGCTCCCCAGTCGATTCTCGACAGCGATTCCCTGAGCCTGCTGCAGACGCTGCAGATTTCACTCTCCGGGCGCCTTCCGGACGGGGTCGAGTGGGACGCGATCACGCGTGCGTCCCCCCTGGACCTGATGCGCGACGGCCTGGTCGCGGGGCAGACCGTGGATGAGATCACCCGCAATCCGATCTTCGGCTCCTTCTCGGAAACCGGTTGGGAGTGGACCGGCAACCTGTTCCTGCTCGGCGGTCTCTGGTTGCTCTACCGGCGGGTGATCAGCTGGCATATCCCGGTTTCGATGCTGCTGACCCTCGCGACCGTGGCCGGCGTGTTCTGGGTGATCGATCCTGGGCAATTCGCTTCCCCGGCGTTTCATGTGTTCAGCGGAGCCGCGATCATCGGGGCCTTCTTCATTGCCACCGACCCGGTCTCGGCCGCGACGACTCCGCTCGGGCGTGTCCTCTACGGGGCCGGCATCGGGCTGCTCACGTACGTGATCCGGACCTGGGGCGGCTATCCGGATGGTGTCGCGTTCGCGGTCCTGCTGATGAACATGGTGGCGCCCACGCTGGACCACTACACGCGACCACGGATCTTCGGCCACTCGGACAACCGGCATGGCTAGGGTGCTGGCGCGCGACGTGATCATCACCACCCTGCTGCTGGGACTGTTCGCGGCCGTCGGGACCGGCCTGGTGGCCTCGGTGCACCTGGCCACGAAAGCGAAGATCGTGGAAAACCAGCTGGCGATGACCCGTGCACGCGTATCCGAGCTGCTCGAGGGGCTGGACTACGGGAACGACCCGGTGACGGATCACACCACGGTGGGACACGCCCGCCTCGGTGGGCAGGATCTTCCGGTCTGGTTCGCGCGCCGCGGAGACGACATCACCGGAGTCGTCCTCTCCGCGATCGCGCCCAACGGCTACAGCGGCAGCATTCACCTGCTGGTCGGGGTCGACCGTGCCGGCAATGTGCTTGGTGTGCGGGTGACCCGGCATCGGGAAACGCCGGGACTGGGCGACGACATCGAAGCCGATCGTTCCGACTGGATCCTGGGTTTCCGGGGACGTTCCCTGGGGAACCCGCCGATCGAACTGTGGCGGGTCCGAAGGGATGGCGGGATCTTCGATCAGTTCACTGGCGCGACCGTCACGCCGCGCGCGGTTGTTCAGGCTGTCGCCAACGCCCTGGTATATTTTCGTGACCATGCGGATGAGCTGCTGGCGACCCCGCCGCCGGAGTCCCGCGAGACTGCCGGGATCCAGCCGCTTCCGCCCGTGCAAAGCGAGTTCGTTACTCCGCGGGGCGCCGTTCCCGGAGCGGTCCCGTCGAACCCGGAAGCGCCGGAGCCCCCCATTGCGGTCGAGGTGGAACCATGAACGAGAGCTATGCCGACATCCTTCGCGAAGGCCTCTGGACCAACAACCCGGGATTGGTGCAATTGCTCGGACTCTGTCCGCTGCTCGCCATTTCCGGCACCGTCGTCAATGCGCTCGGGCTGGGGCTGGCCACCATCGCCACGCTGGTGCTGTCGAATTCGCTGGTGTCGCTGTTGCGGGAGCACGTGCGCCCGGAGATCCGCATTCCGGTCTACGTGCTCATCATCGCCTCGGTGGTCACCATGATCGAACTGGTGATGCATGCGTGGTTCCATGGCCTCTATCTCGTGCTGGGCATCTTCATCCCCCTGATCGTGACCAACTGCGCGATCATCGGGCGCGCCGAGGCGTTCGCTTCCCGCAATACGGTCCCGCGCGCCGCACTGGACGGACTGGCGATGGGAGTGGGGTTCACCGGGGTGCTGGTCGCTATCGGGGCTCTCCGCGAGGTGGTCGGGCAAGGGAGCCTGTTCGACAACGCCCATCTGCTCTTCGGGGAGTGGGGTCGGGACCTGCGCATCGAACTGTTCCCGCAGGAATACGGGTTTCTCCTGGCGCTGTTGCCCCCCGGGGCTTTCATGGCGATGGGTTTGCTGATCGCCATCAAGAACCTCATCGACGCCCGGACCGAACAGCGAAAAGTGCCCGCTCCGATCGCCGAACCTCAGCCCGCTTCGTCCTGATCCCGCGCCCTGTGTCCCGGGGCTTCCCAACGGACCATGGGGTCATGGCTGCGGATCCGGCCGTGCGGCCTTAAGATAAGGATCTTTCGATATTCCGATGCGGCTGCGTCCGCACCGATTCCAAGCACAGGAGACAGGCATGGCCGGACACTTCCCTTTTGCCGGAAAACGTGGGACACGCTATGGGTTGGCGCCACGCGGAACCCTTTCTGCATTCTTTGAAAACAATGGCTTCAACAATGAAATGCAGGAAAAATATTACGAATGGTGGTACGCGTTTGCGAAGGACTTCGTGACCGGAGATCCCGATCTCTCCGCGACCATGGGCGTGCGCTTTCACAGCTATCCCATGGGTACCCACGCCCGACACTCGTTTCATCTGAACGACAAGTTCTGGCCCGTCGCCATGGATGAGCTCGGATCGTTCGTCGCGAACGTGATCCTTCCGAAGCTCGACACCGATGCGATGCACAAGCTGGAAGAGGACCACAAGGCGCTGCTGGATGGACTCCGCGAGGAAGCGAAGAACAATCCCCGTCAGCCGGCGCCGGATGTCGGTCTTTTCCGGCACGTCTGAGCCGACCCCCCGTCCCGCGACGCCATAGCGGGCTTCGGGGCACAGGTCCGGGCAACGCGATGAACGCGGCGAAACGTCGAATGATCTTCGAGCGTCTGCGGGCACTTGATCCCGCCCCGACGACCGAACTCGAGTACCGTACCCCGTTCGAACTGCTCGTCGCCGTCATCCTGTCCGCGCAGGCCACCGACGTCGGCGTCAACCGTGCGACGCGCGGCCTGTTCGCGGCAGCCGACACCCCTGAGGCGATCCTCGGCCTCGGGCTCGATGGACTGAAATCCCGGATCCGCACCATCGGCCTGTTCAACAGCAAGGCGGCCAACATCCTCAAGACCTGCGAGATCCTCGTACGGGAACACGGCAGTCAGGTTCCCAGGGACCGCTCCGCACTCGAGGCCCTGCCCGGCGTGGGACGCAAGACCGCCAACGTCATCCTGAACACCGCGTTCGGCGAACCCACCATCGCGGTGGACACCCACATCTTCCGGGTATCGAACCGCACCGGACTGGCCCCGGGGAAAACCCCCCTCGAGGTGGAGCGCAGGCTCCTGCGCTCCACGCCCGGGGAATTTCGCAAGGACGCCCATCACTGGTTGATCCTCCATGGGCGCTATGTCTGCCGTGCGCGCAGCCCCCGTTGCCCCGAATGTCCGATCGCCGATCTCTGCGACTACCGGCACAAGACATCCAGACCCTCCAGCACGCCGGCGACGAACCATGTTCGGTGACCGCGACCAACTGCGCGCGCAGTTCATCGACGCCTGGGAAAAGGCACGCACCGGCCAGGCGCTCGACGGCCTCGAGGCACAGCTGGCAGCCGTGATCACCGAGCATCCGGAATACCACGGCCTCCTCGCTGATCGGGAGCGGGCGCTGACTGCAGACTTTTCGCCCGAAGGCGGCCAGGGCAATCCTTTCCTGCACATGGCCATGCATCTCAGCCTGCGCGAACAGGCGGCGACCGATCGACCACCCGGCATACGGGACCTCCACCGCCGGCTCAGTCTGCGGATGGGGGCACTGGAGGCGGAACACCAGATGCTGGAATGCCTGGGCAGTGCGCTCTGGGAAGCGCAGCGATCGGGGCGCATGCCCGACGAGCAGGCCTATCTCGACTGCCTGCGCCGGATCGACCCGGCGTGACCGCCCCGGCAGAGTCGATAAACGACCTTAGGAAATTCGCATAGCGCCTTTTTTTAAAAGGATTTTCTGAGGTTCTTCAAGATTCCACGTGAAGACGTCGGCTGCGTCTCCGGCCCGAAGCGGGGGGCCATTGACCGGGTCAGCGGGAAAAGACCTGCTGCCACCAGCGTTTGCGGCTTCCCGTCTGCGGCATGGCATTCTGGAGATTCACCGGCGGATCCAGCGACAGGACCCAACCCGGTAACACACGCAGGCCCGATGAGCCGCAACTCGACCCGAGGTTGTTCGGATCGAAGATCTTGACGAGGCGCGGCCGCTCCGGGGAGTCGACATAGACCACACCGCAATAATCGTGCTCGTGTTCGGCTCGCAGCAACCTGCCGATTTCCGTCAGGAAGTGGTCCAGATGCGCGGCGTCCACCGGAGCCACCGGGGGCGTTTCTCCGACGGCGTAGACGTACCAGGACGCATCGGCCCGGGCGCGCAGCCGGTCGAAAAGTTCGTCGAGGGCGCTCCAATGCAGGATACCGGTGGAACCGCCCTCGAACCGCCGGAGAAACTCCGAGCCACTCGTGGATGCGGGCGCCTGCGTCAACACACACTCCTAAAATCCCAGGGGCCTGACAGTATTGCGCATCGGGAGGGCAAAGCGCATCAGTCCGCCGCCAGGAACAGGATCAACCCCGCATGTGCAATGGGCGCGGCTTCGATGTTCCGTCCCGGGCGCAGATCGAATTCCGTGAGGCGCGACGCGATCAACGCACTGGCGTCCCGATACTCCTGGCTCAGGGCGAGCAGCCGTGTGACCGGCGAGAAACGGTGCGTCTCCGGGTGAAACCGCACCGCGATCATCCCGGGCAGCGGCAGATCCAGCGAGGCGCGCCAGCCCTGGACATCGGCGAATCGCAGCCACGCGGTTTCGAGGAGGCGAACCACGGCGGGGTCGAATGCTTCGCCCTGCACCCGAGCCCAGTCGTGCAGGCCCTGCGCGAGATCGGCGATGTCCGCGAGTTCGGCCGCGCCGGCGACGCTCGCGGGCACACCCAGCAGGAGCGACAGCTCGGCTGGCTGCGAAGCGGTCTCGCGCAGGAGATCCGCCAGCGCGGTACCCGCCCCATGGATGTCCGGTTCCTCCGCCGCTTCCGCAAACGCCGAGAGCAGCAGCCCATGCAGACCGGTCATCGCCTTCTCGTCTCTCGGCGTTTCCCGCGTCCGGCGCGCATCGAGCAGCAGCGCGCGCCCCCGGGCCACATGTTCGGTCGCCGCCGCAACGGTCAACCCGTGGCGCTCGGCCAGGGTTTCAATGCCCACTCGCTGTTTGGGGAGGTAGCCAAGCTCAAATGTCGGCACCCCGACGAGCCCGAAATGGTCACGGACGATTTCGGGTAGGGGATGATCCTCCAGTGCGGTCGTGATCTGGCCCTCGTTCCAGAGATAGCTCCCGCCCTCCCGGCCCTGCCCGTCCAGCGCGGAAAGCGCCGCGGCATAGCCGGCCTCCGGCGCGAGCGCCATGTCCCTGAGGACGAAACGCAGGGTGTCCAGGCCGATGACACTCCAGTCGGGGCGATCCAGCAGGCGCCCGGCACGAAGATACAGGCGCGCCAGCTGCGCCTGATCCTCCAGCATCACCTCGAAATGCGGGGTACCCCAGTCGGGGGTCTCCGAATACCGGAAGAACCCGCCGCCGATCACGTCCCGGAGTCCCGCTCCCGCCATTTCGTCCAGCGTGATCTGCAGGAACTCCTCGGCCCAACCCGGGGCAATGCCCTGGACATGCCCCAGCAGCAACGCGTCGAGCGCCGGCACGCGCGGGAACTTGGACTGGTCGCCGAACCCGCCGGCGAGCAGATCCGTCTCGCGCTCCATCGCCTGCCAGAGTGTCGCCGGCAACCGCGAGGCGCGTGTTTCGGACAGCAGCTCCTCGCCCGCGAGCAGACGCGCCTGCAACTCCAGACGCCCTTCGCGGGCCAGTGCGGTCCACGCCTCCCCTTCGTCGTTCAGGCCGCGTGTGACCCGGTCGAGAAACGCCGCGAAATCATCGCGAGGCGCATAGACGAGCCCGGTCAATGCATCGCCGGTGGGCAGGATGACCACGTTCAACGGCCATCCCGCGCTGCCGCGCGTCGCCCGCAGAAACTCGAGAAGATAGCCGTCCAGCGCGCCGTGCAGATCACGGTCGATCTTCACGGGAATGTAATCGCGGTTCAGGCGCTCGGCGATGCCGGGATCGCTGAAGCTCTCCTCCTGCATCACGTGGCACCAGTGACAGGCAAAGTAGCCGCTGGACACGAACAGCGGGCGCCCCGTCTGCCGCGCCTCCTCGAGCAGCGACGGATTCCATTCCCGCCACGCTACCGGGTCATCGGCATGCAAACGCAGATAGGGCGAAACGCTGTTCTCCAGCGCCGAGAGCCCGGATGCGTTCGCCGCCATCCCGGGAATGGCAAGCAGGCACCACAGGACCAGAAATGCGGCGGTGGTCGCGCGAAAGCAGGCCGGGGGGCGGTCATTGAGCATGGCGGAATCCTCGGGGGGATATTCAGAGGATTCCCCCGCGCCGGAAAAATTCCCCGGCTCTGCGCGCAGCGGCGGCGATCGTGCTGAGAGATCCGCGGGCCGTGCGCTTTCGGGTGGCGCTGGAATTTATGTACAAATGTTGTACAATCCTTTCATGTCATTACCACCCGCTTCCGACATTCCGCCGGGCCACGGTCTGTTTCCCATCCGACACGTGTGCGCGGAGACGGGCATCAACCCCGTCACGCTTCGCGCCTGGGAGCGACGGTACGGTCTGATCCGACCGTTGCGGACGCCGAAGGGGCATCGTCTCTACAGCGCCCTTGACATCGAGCGCATTCGAAAGATCCTCGCATTCCTGGACGAAGGGGTGGCGGTGTCGCAGGTGGGACGCGTCCTCGAACGCGAACCCCCACCGGAAACAGGCCGGGCAGCGGCTCGGGATCCCGGATCCGACACCCCGGCCCTATCGGTGACCGAACCGGCTGGCGGGATTCCCCCCTATGTTCCCGATCCCGTCTCTGACGCACTGCTCGAGGCATCGCAATCCCTGACTCCGGTGCACCTTGAGCGCACCTATGCGCGCCTGGTGATGCGCCATGGCTGGGAGGGTGTTCATGAACAGGCCTTCCTCCATGCCTACTCGGTGCTGCTCGAACAGGCCCGACACGATCCAGCTGCCGAGGCGAGGCTCGCCGTCTTCGCATCCTGGGCCACGTCCACCTTTGCGGAGCAGCTTCGTTCAGCGCTTCTGCTCTGTGAAGGGCCGACCTGTCCCGCGCTCATCGAGGGTCACGGACATCGCCGTCTCGCCGGGCAGCTGTTTCTGCTGGCCACCGCCCGCCAGGGCCTGCGGGTCCTGCCCTTACCCGACCCGATCTCGCCGCCCGCGATGGAGCGGCTCTCGACGCATCTGGACGCTCCGGCGATCGTGCTGCACGTGCGCACCCCATCCCAGGCCGCAGGCGACTCGGAACGGATACGCTCGCTCCTGATGGCGCCCGGTGTGCCCTGTTTTCTCGTCGGCGCAGGCGCACGCGCATGGGCGGCGCTGGAGAGTCCGCGCGCGCTCACCACCCTGCCCCTCGCGCCGCTGAAGGCGGCGGATGCACTTACCCGGCAGGTTCTGGAACGGAATCGAACATGAACCGACACGCTCTCATGATCACGGGAGCGGGAGGCGGTGTAGGCCGCGCGCTGCTGGAAGCCATCGACGCCTCGACCTGCCGCGTGGTTCTGGTCGGGCGCGACATGGACCGCCTTAAACGTGCGCAGGCGCAGGCTCCAGACGCTCTGGAAACCCTTGTGATCGAGGCGGACGTCAGCCACCCCGATGGCGCGCAGGCCGCCGTGGACGAAGCGACAACCCTGCTCGGCGTCGCGCCGGATCAACTGGCTCATTGCGTCGGCACCACGCTCCTTGCGCCGCTGCACCGCACCACCGACGCGCAGTACAGGGACTGCATCGCCGCAAACCTCGACAGCGCGTTCTTCACGCTGCGTGCCTGGGTCCAGGCACGCCTGAAAGCGGAAACGACGGCCGGCTCGGCCGTGCTGTTCGCGTCGGTGGTCTCCGAGATCGGAGTCAGCAATCACGAAGCGATCGCCGCGGCCAAGGGCGCCATTGGCAGCCTGGTACCCGCGGCTGCGGCCACGTACGCCTCGCAGGGCATCCGCGTCAATGGGATCGCACCGGGCCTGACCCGGACCGGGGCCACCGAAAGGCTCTTCGGCGCCAAGGGTGCCGAGGAACAGATCAACGCCCAGTATCCGCTCGGCCGCTACGGAGCACCCGGGGACCAGGCGCGCGCGGCGGCCTGGCTGCTTTCCGATGCGGCCAGCTGGATCACGGGACAGATCCTCCCGGTCGATGGGGGCTTCACCGCCGTCCGACCGATGGTGCGCGCACGCTGATGGGGGCCACCCTGGTCTGGCTGCGCCGGGACCTGCGGCTTGCGGACCAGCCCGCGTTGCACGCCGCGGTGGAACGCGGACAGCCAGTCATCCCGGTCTACATCCACGCCCCGGAGGAAGAAGCGCCCTGGCAGCCCGGGTCCGCATCCAACTGGTGGCTGCATCACAGTCTCAACCACTTCCGGTCCCAGCTGGAGACTCTGGGCAGCCAACTGATCCTTCGCCGCGGTCCTTCCCTCGAGCGTTTGCGGCAACTGGTGCGGGAAACCGGGGCCGACGCGATTTTCTGGAACCGCCTCTACGAGCCCGCGGTGATACGGCGCGACCAGGAACTCAAGAAGGTTTTGCGTGCCGAGGGATGTATCGTCTCGAGTTTCAATGCGGCCCTCCTGAACGAGCCCTGGTGCGTCCGGTCCGCGTCCGGCGATCCCTACAAGGTGTTTTCGCCGTTCTGGAAGGCCAGCAAGCGGATCGGAATCGATGCGCCGGTCCTGCCCCGGCCGACCGATCTCCGCAGTCCGGGCGCCTGGCCCGGGACCGAGCGCCTGGCCTCTCTCGAACTGCTGCCCGAAAAGCCCTGGGACGCCGGCCTGGCCAGCAGCTGGAGCCCCGGGGAAGCTGGCGCCCTGCAACGGCTCGAGGCGTTCCTGGGCGATCCGATCCACCATTACGGGGACATGCGCGAAATCCCCGCGCAGCCCGGGACGTCCCGCCTCTCGCCACACCTGCATTTCGGCGAGATCTCACCGCGCCAGATCGTGCATGCACTGCACGAGGCCGGGCATGATCCGGAATCCGGTGGCGCGGAACATTTCGTGCGGGAAGTGGGCTGGCGCGAATTCGCGCACCATCTGCTCTTCCATTTCCCCAACACCACCGAGGAGCCGCTGAACCCGAGATTTGCGGCCTTCCCCTGGCGCGAATCGGCTGACGATCTGCGCGCATGGCAGCGGGGCCGGACCGGCATCCCGATCGTCGACGCCGCCATGCGCGAACTGTGGCGGACCGGATGGATGCACAACCGGTCCCGCATGATCGTGGCCTCGCTGCTGACGAAGAACCTGCGCATGCACTGGCTGCACGGGGCGCGCTGGTTCTGGGACACGCTGGTCGATGCCGACCTCGCCGCCAATACTCTCGGCTGGCAATGGGCCGCGGGCTCAGGTGCCGATGCCGCCCCCTATTTCCGCATTTTCAACCCGGTCCTCCAGGGCAGGCGCTTCGATCCCGAGGGCCGATACGTCCGACGCCACGTCCCCGAATTGCAACGCGTGCCCGATGCGGCCATTCATTCGCCCTGGGGCCAGGGTGGCAAACGCGTGGACCGGGAACTCTACCCCGATTACCCGGACCCCGTGGTCGATCTGCAGCAGAGCCGTCAGGCCGCGCTCGATGCGTTCAGCGTCGTGAAGAAATCCTCCCCGACGGGACCGTGACTGAGCCCCCCGCCGCGGGAGCCCAGGCTGCGGACGCAGCTCCCGGGGCGATGAGGCCGCCACCCGTTTGAATCGTATACAATGACCGCGTTATCCAGGTAGTCCCCCGACACGACCCAAACGCTGATGAACGCCCACGCAGCACCGGCCAAACAACAGCTGCTGACCCACTTCGCACGGGTGGCCAAGGCACTGGCCAGCCCCGTACGCCTGGAATTGCTGGAGGCGCTGGCTCAGGGTGAACGCGGCGTGGACGAGCTGGCGCATGCGACCGGCTTCCCGATGGCCAACACCTCCCACCACCTTCAGGTACTGCGCGATGGCGGCCTGGTCCGATCGCGACGCGAGGGGGTTCAGGTGATCTATTCCCTCAGCGACGAAACCGAAATCACCGCAGTCATCTCGGGAATACGCCGCGTCGCCGAGGCACAGCTCGCCGAGGTGGATCGTATCGTGCGGCAGGCCTTCGACAGCCGGGACAACATCACGCCGGTGGAACCCCGGGAGCTGCTGAAACTCGCGCGCAAGGGGGAAGTCACGGTCATCGACGTGCGGCCCGCGCACGAATACCGCGCCGGCCATGTGAAGGGTGCGATCAACATTCCGCTCGAGGAGCTGGACCAGCACCTCGTGAAGCTCCCGAGAGACCGGGATATCATCGCGTACTGCCGCGGTCCCTATTGCGTGCTCGCATTCGAGGCCGTCGAGGCCCTGCGGCAGCACGGGTTCAACGCACGACGTCTTGAGAACGGCTTTCCGGAATGGAAGGCCGCGCGTCTACCGGTCGCAAAGCTGGCCCGGAAACGCGGCTGATCGGGCGCGCCGGCGTTTTACCTCAGCTCGCCCAACGTCTCCAGATCTCCATCCTCGGTCACGCGGACCAGCCAGCCGGCCCCCGACCCGGTCGACTCTCCGGTGAGGGCGCGGATGTTGAACTGGTGCGTCACGATCACCACCGGCGGACCCGATGGCAGGGTACGCAGGAAGTCACGGGCAGCGCGGGTTCTCGCATCGCGCTCGCCTGGACGCTGGAAGAAGGAGTCGAATGCCGGGTGCGGTTGGACGGCGCCGATATCGAGCAGCCGGGCCGTTTCGAGGCATCGGCACCAGTGACTCGAATAGACACGCGCCGCATCGATGCCCGAGGCTTTCAGTCGGGCCCCCAGCGCGCGGGCCTGTTCGCGGCCGGCGTCGGACAGGTTGCGCTGCGTCGCGCAGTCCTCGACCCGAAACCCCGCGGGATCGCCGGTTCCAGGCGCCAGCGCGTGCCGCAGCAAGAGCACGGTGCCCGGCTCCCGCAACGACTCCAGCAACGCCTGCGCGTGCGCCGACGGCATCAGGCCCCCGACGAATAAAACGGCGCACAAGGCCAGCGTGCCCAGAATCGTTCGTATCCGATACATGGTTCAGAACTCCAGTTCGATCTGCGGGCTCACGGTCGATCGGCGCCGGCGCGCGCCGCGCCGACTGCCCATGGTTTTCTGAATGGTGCGGCTCTCGACCTTGCTTTCCGGCTGTCGGCGTACCGCGATCACGCGCTGGCGCGCGGCACGGGCGCTCGCGAGATGATCCACGATCGGCGCCGGATAATCCTGCCCGATGCGAACGCCCAGGGACCGCTGCACCGCGATCGGCATCTGCCACGGTTCGTGGATGAAGCCGTTCGGCACGGGCCCGAGTTCAGGAACCCAGCGGCGGATGAAGTGCCCTTCAGTGTCCTGCTCGAGCGACTGCTTGACCGGGTTGTAGATCCGCAATGCGTTGATCCCGGTGGTCCCCGACTGCATCTGGATCTGGTTGTAGTGGATGCCAGGCTCGTAATCCGTGAACAGGCGCGCCAGATGCAGCGCCGGCTCGCGCCAGTGCAACCAGAGATGGTACGCGGCAAAGGCCGTGAGCATCGCGCGCATCCGGAAGTTCAGCCACCCGGTGGCGCGCAGGGAACGCATGCAGGCATCGACCAGCGGAAAACCGGTTTCGCCCCGGCTCCACGCCTGGAAACGGACGGGATCGAATTCCGATTCCCGCAGCCCGTCACACGCAGACATCAGATTCCGGAATTCGATCGAGGGGCGTGATTCCAGTTTCTGCATGAAGTGGCAATGCCAGTGCAGCCGCTCCTCGAAGGCGCGCAGCGAGCGTCTCCAGACCCTGGCTTCCACGCAGGTATCATCCTTGAGGCCCGCGGACCGCTCCCGCGTGGCCTGCACCACCTCCCGCAACGACAGACTGCCCCACGCGAGATGCGGACTCAGGTGGGAACAGGACTCCCAGGCGGTCAACGGGCTGGACATGCCGCGCTGGTAGGCGATCCCGCGCGTTTCCAGAAACCCGGCCAGTGTTCGCACCGCGTGGTCCCTGCCGCCCGTTTGCGGCTGTACCGAGGGTTCCGGCTGCAGCGTGTTCACGGGTTCGCGTGGCAGGGGCTCGGACCGAACCGTCACGGGGCACAGCGACCCCGGGGACGCGCTCAGCGTCTCGGACATCCGGCGCTCCCAGTGGCGTGCCCAACCGTCGCGGTTGCGCAGTCCCCGGATCACGCCATTCTGCGGCAGCTCGGTCCAGAGCACGCCGCGCTCGCGCGCCCAGGCCGCCACACGCACATCCCGATCGTACGTCCAGCGATTCCCCGTTTCCTCATGCGACCACAATGCCCGGAAACCCGTTTCCCGCCGAAGAGCCTCCAGGACGTCGACCGCGTCGCCCCTGCGCAGCACCAGAGGCTGACCCAGGCGGGTCAGATCGCGATCCAGGGTAACCAGACAGTCGCGGACGAAAGCCCAGTGCCTCCAGGCGGAATCCGGCTCCGTCCAGAGTCCAGGCTCGATCACGTACAGCGGGATGACCGGGCCCTGCTCCACCGCGCGCGCGAGCGGTTGGTGATCCTGCACCCGCAGGTCTCGCTTGAACCACACCACCTGGGGGCGCACAAAGACGCGACTCACGAAGCGCAGACCCCGTCCCGGCAGCGCCGTCGCCAGCGCCAGCGGGCAAAGCGCCCGTAGGCCCGATCCAGCAGGAAGACCAGTCCCGGCACCGCCGACACGACGCGGGCGAGCCATCGGTAGCCCGGCAACTCGCGCCAGATCGCGACGAACGCGTATACGCCCGTGCGGAGCGCACCGTCGGGCTGGAGCACGTGCAGGCGTTGCATCGCCGCGTCCCAGGAAACACCGGCCACCGCGACCGAATCCGGATCACGGTGGATGTCGAGCCATTGGACGCGGTTCGACCTGTCGAGCTTCCGGTAGTGGGCGATTTCCCGCCGGCACATGGGGCAGCCACCGTCGAACAGGACCGTGGTGCGCCCCTCAAACAATTCCGGTTCCTGCATGGCCCACCGCGCTTTTCGATTCAGGTAACGCTTTGGTGCGCTTTTTCACGCAGGAGTTCACGGTCGTCGCGCCCGTCCGCGCACCCGACCGGGTGTTGCTACACTCCGGGCCATGGATCCGCTCATGCGGAATCCGAAACCACGCCAGCGCCCATCGTCCGGTTGCTCCCACGGGACCCGCGAGATCGGGGGATCCCGGAGCCAGGGCGCCGAAGACACGATGTCCGAATCAGGAACACGAATGATGGAATTGCGCCAGAGTCTTCGCGCTTACGGGCATCAGGACTTCAAAGCCACGTTGCAACGTGAACTTGCGGAAGCCGGAATGGATGCCCTGGGGCTGCAACAGGCCCTGCGGACCGGCAGTATCGCGCTGGAGGACGATCTGACCGTGATGATTCTGCACGTTGGCGAGTCACCCGGGCGCCTCGACCTTCACCTCGGTCTCTTCTTCACCAGCATCGTTTCGGGCTGCGCCTGCGCGGATGATCCCACGCCGGTCGACCGCAACGCCGAATACTGCGAGGTCGACCTCGAGATCGATCGGGACACGGCCGAGGGACGGATTACCCCGAGAGGCGGGTGACAAACCGCTTCAGGGAAGGCCCCTGAAGCGGCTGCGACCCCGAAAGGATCAGCGCGCCCGGCTGCTGCCCCGGGAGGGACCGCCACGGCTGTTGCCCTGCGGCGGACGGCGATTGCCGGGGCCACCCGAACGGGGACCTCCCGCACGGGCGCCACGCGGTGCCGAGCCCGGGCCGGGCCGACCGGGACGCGCCGAACCACCGGGGGCTGACACACCGGCGCGTGAGGGTTTCGGCGCCTCGAACCCCTCGGTCTGAATCCGGTCGATCGGGCGGCGGATCAGCCGCTCGATGCCGGTCAACAGGCGCATTTCCTCCCCATCCACCAAAGACAGCGCGGCACCCACGCTGCCGGCCCGGCCGGTACGCCCGATGCGGTGGACATAGTCCTCGGGTACGTTCGGCAGTTCGAAATTCACCACCTGCGGCAACTGGTCGATATCCAGGCCTCTCGCGGCGATGTCGGTGGCCACGAGAACGCCGATGCGGCGGTTCTTGAACTGGTCGAGCGCCTTGGTGCGCGCGGCCTGGCTCTTGTTGCCATGAATCGCCGCGGCGGGAATACCGTCGCTGGAGAGCTTTTCCGCCAGCCGGTTGGCGCCGTGCTTGGTCCGGGTGAACACCAGGACCTGTTCCCAGCGATGGGTACGGATCAGGTGGCTCAGCAGATCCCGCTTCTGGTGCGTCTCCACCAGGTGAACGGACTGGTGCACGAGTTCGGAGGCGGTATTGCGGGCTGCGACTTCAACGCTGACGGGGTTGGTCAGGATGCCGTCGGAGAGCCGACGGATGTCTTCCGAGAAGGTCGCGGAAAACAGCAGGTTCTGGCGCCGGGCGGGCAGCAGCTTCAGGATGCGGCGGATGTCATGGATGAACCCCATGTCCAGCATGCGGTCGGCTTCGTCCAGCACCAGGACCTCGACACCGGAAAGATCGACGTTCTTCTGACCCACGTGGTCGAGCAGACGTCCGGGCGTTGCGACAACGATGTCGATACGCCCGCGCAGCGCCTTGGTCTGCGGATTGATGTTCACGCCCCCGAAGATGACCGTCGACGTCAGGTCCATGTAACGGCCGTACGTGACCACGGAGGCATGCACCTGCGCCGCAAGTTCGCGGGTGGGGGTCAGTACCAGGCAGCGCGGACGACCGTTTCCGGGCTTCGCGGCCGGGCGGGAAGCAAGCAGCTGCAGGATCGGCAGCACGAAGCCGGCGGTCTTGCCGGTACCGGTCTGAGCGGCCGCCAGCAGGTCACGGCCCTTCAGGACCTCGGGAACGGCCTGGGATTGAATCGGGGTCGGCGCGTCGTAGCCGACTTCGGCCAGTGCGCGCAAAAGCGGATCGACCAGCCCGAGGCCGGCAAACTTGGAAACGGAAGCCATGAACAACTCCAACGCCGTCCAGCCGCTCCACTGGGGAGAGGCGCCCATCGAGGTAGACGAATATCGTGGGGATCGGTGAGATCGGATGAACGGACGCTGACGGGCGGGGCGTTCGATGCGATGCAGCATACGCGGTATGAATTAGAAAAGAAACGTATTCCAAGAAATTAATTGGGAAGGGGAAACACCGCGGCCCATCCCCTTCCGGTATGCTTTCAGCCCAATCCGGAACCTTCATGTTCCCTCGGGTTTTGACGAGCGAGAGGGGCTCGCGGCTGTCAACTCGAGCGTACTGTCGTGGCCCTGCGCAACCCCTGAGGACAAGCGTACGCGCCGCGGAAACACACGGACGACACCTTGAACGGGACTTCTGTTGCTGACGTTACCCGAGCAGAATGACGGCTCGGACAATCAGCCACCGAGAGGATGTACCGCCATGTCTGCCGATCCCGCGAAGGTTCTCGATTTCTGGTTTTCGGCCGACACGCGACCGCTCTGGTTTCGTGCCACCCCCGAATTCGATGCGCGTCTGCGTGAGGAGTTTCTGGACGTGTGGCAGGCCGCCGCGCGAGGCGAACTGGAAGACTGGAACGCCACGCCCGAGGGTGCGCTGGCGCTCGTGATCGTCCTCGACCAGTTTCCGCTGAACATGTTTCGTGGCCAGGCCGAGAGCTTCTCGACCGAAGCGCTTTCACGCGGAGTCGCGCGCAAGGCCATCGACCGCGGCTGGGACCGGGATCTGGACGATGCCGGAAAGGCTTTCCTGTACCTGCCGTTCATGCACAGCGAGGCACTCGATGATCAGGAGCGATCGGTGCGCCTGTTCCGGGATGCCGATCTCGTCGACAACCTGCGCTGGGCGGAGCACCATCGGGAGATCATCCAGCGCTTCGGGCGCTTTCCGCACCGCAATGCGGCGCTCGGGCGAGAGAGCAGCGGGGAGGAACTGGAATGGCTCGCATCGAAGGGGGCCTTTCGGGGATGAGCACACACAAACCGCTGGTGATCCTGAAAACCGGCCGCAAGATCCCTTCGCTCGACGCAATCGCCGGTGATTACGAGGACTGGATCGCGGCCGGCATGGGCTGGGAGCCGGATGTGGTCCGGGTGATCGATCCGGGGAACGGTGAGGCGCTTCCCCCGCTGGATTCCGTCGCGGGCATTGCGATCACCGGATCGGGCTCCATGGTGACCGAACGAGCGGACTGGATGCTGCGTACGGCGGAGTGGCTCGCCGACGCGGTGCGCCGGGAGGTTCCGGTGCTCGGGATCTGCTTCGGTCACCAGCTGCTCGCCTACGCGCTGGGTGGGGAGGTGGATTACAACCCGCGCGGCGTCGAAGTCGGCACGGTCGAGGTCACCCTGGCCGATGCCGCCGCAGTCGATCCCCTTTTCTCGGTCCTGCCGAAGCGCCTGTGGGCACAGCTGAGTCACCGCCAGTCGGTGCGCGCTCTGCCACCCGGGGCCACCTTGCTTGGCGCCAGCGAGATGGAGCCGCACCAGGGTTTCGCCTTCGGTCCCTGCGCCTGGGGCGTCCAGTTTCACCCGGAGTTCGACGAACGGATCATCGCCCACTTCGTACGGTATTACCGAGAAATCCTGGCTGAAGAGGGCCGCTCCACCGAGGATTTGTTGACCGCGATCCGTCCGGCGCCCGAGAGCCAGGCGCTGTTGAAGCGTTTCGGGGAATGGGTTCTCAAGGCCAGGGGCCACCCTGAAAGATGAAAAGACGAGACGAGCCACGGAAAACACGGAATCACGGAAACTAAAGGACATTTAAACTCTGTTCCGTGTTTTTCCGTGTTTTCCGTGGCTGTATTTCACGCCAACACTAGAGATCCCGGAAGAACTGCAGCACCAGCAGGGCTCCAAGGAACCACAGTAGACCGCGCAGCCAGCCGCGGTAGGCATCCGCGGAGAAACGGTCGCGCAGCCACATGCCGGAGCGAAGCCCGATCAGGGCCATCACCCCGAGCGGCAGCGACAGCAGCAGAAGTGCCGGCGTCAGGACGCCCAGGGCGCCGAAGGTGGCCGCCTGCGTGCTCTTCCCGAGCAGGAAGGCCAGGTTGATGGCCTGCACCATCACCAGCGGCGACACCCGCATCTCCAGAAAGTAGATCATCAACGCGGGGCCGCCCACGTTCACCGTGCCCCCGAGCAGGCCGCCCAGAAACCCCGCACCCGTTCCGCTGGCGTGGGGATGACGCGCAATCCAGCTCCAGTCCAGCCGCTTCAGGCGGTCGCCCATCAGGTAGAGCACGATCACCGCCGCGAGGAGGAGGCGAAAGGGGTTCGGATCCACCGCCACCAGGATCAGGGTCCCGATCGCCGAGCCGACCAGCATCCACACCGCCACGGGCCAGAAGCGCCCCACGCTCTCGCGCAGGTTGCCGCCACGCAGCATGCTCCACAGGTTCACCGCGATGTTCGGGGCCAGGGTCAGCAGGATCGCGGTCTGCACGTCCGTCAGCAGGGCCAGGACCGGCGTGGCCACCATCGGAAAACCGAGGCCAAAGGTGCCGTGGACAGCGCCGGCAAAGGCCACCACCAGCAGCGCGATCAGGATTTCGTTGAGCAGGTAGGCGTCCAAGGCGGAGATTCAACCGGTATCGAAGTCACGGATGATACTGCCCGGCATGCCTCCCGGTCGCGGTTGCGTGCGCATGAGGGGCTGCTATCCTGCTCCAATGCGCGGCCTCGTACCCCCCGATCCGGAAACCGGCGTCTCGACGCCCAACTTCGCCGTGGTCTACATGCCCGGCCGCACCCGCAGGCGTTTCCCGGCCGGGTGCGTGCAGATCGTCGAGGACCGCGAACAGGCCCTCGCGCAGTCGGATCCGGCAGGCAACCAGTTCGCCGCCCGGGTGCTCGGCCCCTCCAAGTCCTCCGAGGGTCAGTATCTCTACTACCTGCTGGAATGGCTGGATCCGGAAGGCGCGGATCGCTGAGCCGGCCAGGCCTGCCCCGGTATCCCGGGGCGCCCGCGGCACGGACGATGTCCGCCGCCCTCAGTGCGCCGGCTGCTCTCGGTCGCGGTAGGCGGCGTACCGGTTGCGGACAGCCTTTTCGAACTCCAGCAACGCAAACACCGAGATGCCAACGCCCAGGATGATCCCGGCCTCGCGCAGCCCCATCGGACGGCTGTCGAAGAAGAACTGCATGAACGGCGCGTAGGTGAAGATCAGCTGCAGAGACACGACCACCAGCACCGCGACCGCCACGGCCCGTGTGCCGATGATACCGGTCACGGTCAGGGTCCGGCCGCGTAACGAACGCACGCTGAACAGATAGAACACCTCCATCACCACCAGCGTGTTCACCGCGTGGGTGCGTGCCACCTCGATGCTGAAACCCTGATTGATCGACCAGGTGTACATCCCGAAGATGCCGATCAGGAACAGGATGGAGACGAACACGATGCGCCAGATCACGAAGGCGGAAAGGATCGGCTCGCCGGGGGGTCGTGGCGGACGCTGCATGATGTCCTTCTCCGCGGGTTCGAAGGCCAGGGCCATCGCCAGCCCGACCGAACTCACCATGTTGACCCACAGAACCTGGACGGGCGTGATCGGGAGCGCGAGCCCCAGCAGGATTGCCGCGATGATCGAACCTGATTCACCGCCATTGATGGGCAGGAGGAAGGTGATGGCCTTCTTCAGATTGTCGTAAACGGTGCGCCCCTCGCGCACGGCATTGGCGATCGACGCGAAGTTGTCGTCCGCCAGCACCATTTCGGCGGCCTCCTTCGAGGTCTCGGTGCCGTTCTGCCCCATCGCCACACCGACGTCGGCCTGTTTCAGCGCCGGGGCATCGTTGACGCCGTCGCCGGTCATCGCGACCACGTACCCGTGGGACTGCAGGGCCTGCACCAGCCGCAGCTTGTGTTCCGGCGTGGTGCGCGCGAACACGTCGACCTCGACCACCCGCTTCTTCATCTCGGCGTCGTCCATGGCCTCGAGATCGCGACCGGTCAGGACCGTGTCGGCACGTTCCAGTCCGAGCTGTTTCCCGATCGCCTGCGCGGTACCGGCATGATCGCCGGTGATCATCTTCACGGTGATGCCGGCCGACTGGCAGTCGGCCACCGCCTTGATCGCCTCGTCACGCGGCGGATCGATCAGGCCGAACAGACCGAGCAGAACCAGATCGGTGCCGACGTCGTCGAAGCGCAGGTCGCCCTTGTCACTATCGGTCGAGCGATAGGCCACCGCCAGCACGCGCTCCCCCTGGGCGGCCAGGTCATTCACCCGCTCCAGCCATGGGTCCCGATCCAGCGCCTTCGTCGTCCCCTCGGCGGTACGCACGGACTCGCACATCTCGAGCAGGCGCTCCGGAGCACCCTTCACATAGATCCGGCCATGACCCTCGTGATCATGATTCAGCGTGGCCATGAACTGGTGTTCGGATTCGAACGGGATCACATCGGTGCGGGTCCAGGACTGGTTCTCGAAGGATGGGTCGATATCACCTTTCCGACCCGCGGTGAGCAGGGCGCCTTCCATCGGGTCCCCGTCCACCACCCACTCGCCGTCTTCTTCGCGCAGGGTGGCGTCGTTGCACAGGACCATCGCGCGCAGCGCCTCCATCAGCAGCGGATCCGCGTCCGCCTCCACCTCCCCACCGTCACGCTCGAAGGCGCCGCGGGGGTCGTAGCCCACTCCGCTCAGCGCGTAATCGCGCTCGTACAGGGCAATGGAACGCACCGTCATCTCGTTGCGGGTCAGCGTACCGGTCTTGTCGGAACAGATGATCGATACCGAACCCAGGGTCTCCACAGCCGGCAGCCGCCGGATGATGGCGTTGCGTCCCGCCATGCGCTGCACGCCGATCGCCAGGGTTACGGTCAGGATCGCGGGCAGGCCCTCGGGGATCGCGGCCACCGCCAGGGCCACCGAGGCCATGAAGCTGTCGACGGCACCGAAGTCGCGCAGCACGAAGGCGAAGAAGAACACCAGCGTCGCAAAACCGATGATGGCCATCGTCAGCCACCGGGCGAAGACGTTCATCGCCTTGAGCAGCGGCGTGGTCAGGGTCTGGACCTCCGAGAGCATCGTGCTGATGCGCCCGATCTGCGTGTCCGCACCGATCGCCACGACCACGCCAGTGCCCCGCCCGCTGGTCACCAGGGTGCCGGAATAGGCCATCGAGAAACGGTCCCCGAGATCGGCATCCTCGGCCACGGCCTCCACCCGCTTTTCCACCGGCACGGACTCGCCGGTCAGCGCGGCCTCCTGCACCTGGAGGCTTTTCGCGCGGACCAGACGCAGGTCTGCGGGAATCTTGTCGCCGGCCTCGAGCAGCACCCGATCGCCGGGCACCAGTTGCTCGGCGGGAATGGTCCTGCGTTCCCCGCCCCGGATCACCGACGCGTTCGGCGAGAGCATGTCGCGGATCGCCTCCAGGGCCTTTTCCGCCTTGCCTTCCTGGATGAATCCGATGATGGAATTGAGCAACACCACCGCGAGGATCACGCCGGTGTCGATCCAGTGCTGCAGCAGCGCGGTCACCGCGGCAGCGCCGATGAGCACGTAGATCAGGAGGTTGTTGAACTGCGCGAGGAACCGACGCAGGGGTCCGCGCACTTCGGGTGCCGGCAGGCGGTTGGGTCCGTACCGCTCGCGACGCTTGGCGACTTCCTCTTCGTCGAGGCCCTCTTCCCCGCCGCCCATCTTCTGCTCGACCACCTGCGGCTCAAGGCCATGCCAGATGTCGGCTTCGCGATCCTGTAACCTGGTTTCTTCCATCCTGTCCCGCTCCAGAAGCCGAAAGGACGCTCAGCCGATACTGGCGCCGGAGGCGACACACGAGCGTTCAGCCCGCCTGCGCGCAACCTTCGTTCCGAGTAAAAAGCATACACTCCGAAGCGAGAGGTTGCGGCATACGGTCCGGCATCATCCAGCGTTGTCCTTCAGCCGGTTGAGGCAGGGATGGATGCGTCTTGCAGCGATGCCGGCATCACTGCGTCCAACCCGTGAGGCCGAACGCGCACCGGGACTGGCGTTGTCGCCGCCCTGCACGCGGACGCATTCAGGCTGGATGGGGCACGGCTCCCCGGGGCGCACCCGACACCCCGTATGAGAGCGCGACGATCAGCGCCGAATCAGATCCAGAAATTCCTCACGTGTGCGCGGATCCTCGCGGAACGCGCCGAGCATGACGGATGTCGTCATCGACGAATTCTGCTTCTCGATGCCGCGCATGGTCATGCACATGTGCCGCGCCTCGACGACCACGGCAACGCCGCGCGCCTGCGTGACCTGCATGATCGCCTCGGCGATCTGGCGGGTCATGTTTTCCTGAATCTGCAGCCGGGCGGCGAACATGTCGACGATCCGAGCCATCTTGGAAAGACCGATCACGCGGCCGTTGGGCAGATACGCGACGTGCGCCTTGCCGATGATCGGCAGCACGTGGTGCTCGCACAGCGAGTACAACTCGATGTCCTTCAGCAGGACCATCTCATCGTTGTCCGAAGAGAACATCGCATTGTTCACGATCTCGTCGAGGCTCTGATGATAGCCCCGCGTGAGGTACTGCATCGCCTTCATCGCGCGCTTCGGGGTGTCGACCAACCCCTCGCGTTGGGGATCCTCCCCCAGACCGCGGAGGATTTCACGATAGTGTGTGGACAACGCCTCCAGGCTGACGGGGGGGGTGTTCATGGATTGGACCTCGGTGCTTTGGATCTTGACGGGTCGGGAAACAGCGGTCATTGCGTTCTCCTCTTGGGACGGCAGTGTAACGGACGGTGCCGTCACGACATACTCAGGCTGGCCAGGGTGCCAGCGATTAGGGTCAGCGTTGCGCCAAGCGTCAAGAAACCGCGCATGGCCATGTACCTGGCGGGTATCCGGTGCCCGGGCAGGCTGTTGCGATCGACGAGCAGCACCAGCGGAAACATCAGGGCGAGCAGCGCCAATGCCATGGGCGGGGGCAGCAGCAGCGCTCCCCAGGCGGCCACCGCCGGAATGACCGCCCAGGCCGGCCCGGGCAGGCGCGCGGCCCGATGCCCCCGATCCGCCAGATACAGCCCCCAGTGAACCGCGCCGAGGAAGGACAGGATCACCGCTCCGTAGACACCCAGCGCGTGGAGCGCAAAGTCCTTCCAGGCTTCCTGTGGAATCCAGGCCGAGACACCGAAAAAAAGGAACGGAATGAGACCGGCGTAACCGAGCCAGGGGATCAGTGCCGATTCGGAGGCGGCGCCGGGCGCTGCCGCAGGGGGCTGTTCGCGGTCCTTGTCGAGATAGCGCCGCAACTCGGTGGTGCCGCCAATGACCGCATCGCGGGTCACGAACATGGGGAGCATGTGAAAGCCCGAGCGCTGCTGCATGTCGTGGAACCGGGAGCGATTCAGAGCCGAACCCATGCCCCACTCGATGCGTGTCCAACGGCCCGGCAGCGCGCGGTCGAGAAGTTCGGCCGCCTCGCGCAGATCGGTGATCCCCGAGGTGATGGCCACCACCTCGTGACGCCGCAGTTCCGCAGCGATGTCGTCGGGCCAATCGCTCACTGCAGCGCCGCCTCGATCGCCGCGCGCAGAGCCGGGTCATCCGGGCGAACACGGGTCCCGAAGGAGGCGAGCACCTCGCCGTCGCGGCCGATCAGGTACTTGTGGAAATTCCAGCGCGGGAATTGGCCGGCGGCATTGCCGAGATGGTGATACAGGGTGCCCGGCTGCGCGTGGCGGCGCGAGGCGTGGACCTTCTCGTACATCGGAAACTGGATGCCGTAATTGGACCGGCAGAATTCGGCGATCTGCTCCTCTTCCTCATATTCCTGGTTGAGGAAATCGCCCGAGGGAAACCCGATCACGTGGAAATCACGATCCCGAAGCTCGGCATCGAGATCCTCCAGGCCCTCGTACTGGGGCGTGAAACCGCATTTGCTCGCGGTGTTCACGACCAGCAGAACCTGGCCGCGGTGCTCATCGCAAAGCCGCACGGGTTCCGACCCGGCCAACGGCCGCATGGCAAAATCGAGGCTGGCTGGGCACGACGCCGCGTGGAGCGCGCCACCGAGCAGAACAGACGTCAGGATCACGATCGATTGCAGGACTCGCATGGCTCGCCTCCGGTGTACCATTTACAAGGATTGTACAAGTCATGTATAAATATTTCCAAACTCACACCTTCACAGGGGTCTCGATGGAAAGCCAGCGTATCGCCGTCATCGGCGGAGGAGTCTCGGGTCTGGCCACCGCCTGGCTTTTGGGCCAACGCCATACGGTACGACTGTTCGAGCGCGAAGCAGTTCTCGGGGGGCACGCCCACACCGTGAAGATTGCCGACCCGCAGGGCACGGTCGCCATCGACACCGGATTCGTGGTCTACAACGAACTCAACTACCCATTGCTCACGCAGCTGTTTTCGACCCTGGGTGTCGAGACCCAGCCGACCGAGATGTCGTTCGCCTACTCGCTGCAGCCGCGGGGTATCGAGTACGCAGGCAGCGATCTGAACACGCTTTTCGCACAGCGCCGGAACCTGCTCCGTCCGCGGTTCATGCGGATGGTGGCCGACGTGCTGCGTTTCAACCGGCTCGGCAAGCGGTTGCTGTCGGAAGCCCGCCTGGGCGACGAATCCCTGGGTACCCTTCTCGACGAATACCGCTTCGGACCGGGCTTCATCGAGGATTACCTCCTGCCGATGGCCGCGGCGATCTGGTCCTGTCCCACCGCGACGATGCGGCAGTTTCCGGCCCGCAGCTTCCTCGAGTTCTTTCGCAATCACGGGCTGCTCAACATCGAGGACCGACCCCAGTGGCGTACGGTCGTCGGCGGGAGTCAGGCTTACGTCCAGCGTCTCGCGGCGGAGCTGCCATCGAATGGCGTCCGTCACGAGGCGGCCCTGCGGGTCTCCCGAACAGACCGGCAGTGGCGTGTGGAGACCGCCCAGGGTGCCGAAGCCTTCGACGCGGTCGTTTTCGCCTGCCATGCGGATGAAGCGCTCGCGATGCTGGCCACCCCGACCGCCGAGCAGGCTTCGGTCCTGTCCGCCTGCCGCTTTCAGGATAATCGTGCGTTGCTGCACACGGACACCCGGCTGCTGCCGGCTTCCCGGCGGGTCTGGTCGTCCTGGAACTATCTGACCCGACGCCAGGGCGTGGACGATCAGCGCGTCTCGGTCTCGTATTACATGAACCGTCTGCACGGCTTCGACCGACGTACGGACTACATCATCAGCCTCAATCCCTGGACCGAACCCCATCCAACCACGCTGCTGGGCGAATACCACTGGCGTCACCCCATCCTGGACACGCATGCGGCGGGCGCACAGGCGCGCCTCGCTACCGTGCAGGGACAGAACGGCGTCTACATCGCGGGAGCCTGGACCGGCTACGGGTTCCACGAAGACGGCATGCGTTCGGCCGTAGCGGTGGCACGGATGCTCGGTGTGGTACCGCCCTGGGAACGCACCGTGGTCACAACCACGGCTGTGGGCACGGAATTCCCGGCTGCGGCGGATACCGCGCGGGCTGCGTGATGACTGCCGCAACGATTTATGCGTGTCAGGTCATGCATCAGCGCTTCTTCCCCGTGGCCTACCGGTTCCGTTACCGCGTGTACAGCATGCTCTTCGACATCGATTGCCTCGAGGAGCTCGCGACACGCAACCGATGGTTCTCGGTGGACCGGTTCAACCTGTTCAGCCTGCGGACGCGCGACCACGCGCGACGCGACGGCAGCCCCTGGCGTCCCTGGATCGAGGCGACGCTTGCCGAGCAGGGTATCGATCTCGACGGAGGCCGCATTCGCCTGCTGACCATGCCCCGGTTTCTCGGGCACGCGTTCAACCCACTCAGCGTCTGGTACTGCGAGCATCGGGACGGCACCCTGCGCGCGGTGCTGCTGGAGGTGCGGAACACCTTCGGTGAACACCATCATTACCTCCTCCACGACGGTGGTGGCCCGCTGCAGTGGCCGGTACGCGCCGAAAAGCACAAGCAGTTTCACGTGTCGCCTTTCATCGACATGAAACCGCGCTACGTTTTCCGAATCGATGCACCCGGATCCATCCTGCGTCTCAGCATCGACGAGTACGAGGATGAAGAGCGGATGCTGGTGGCGAGTCAATCCGGCCACGCCCGTGACTTCAATGACCGCGCGCTTCTGCACATCCTCTTCACCATGCCCTGGGCCACGGCCAGGATTCTGTTCCTGATTCACTGGCAGGCCCTCAAGATCTGGGTACGCGGCGGCAAGTTCCATCGCAAACCCGAACCACCCGCACAGGAGGTCAGCTGATGCCAGCCGAACCCGGCTCCCTTGCCACCCTCGAGACTCCCGATGCCGGAGCGGCGACCCTCCCGCTGCGCTGGCTGGCCCGGGCACTGGCCCGTATCCAGCAAGGCCACCTGACCCTGATCGATCCGGCGGGCCAGCGCGTGACGCTGGAAGCCCGAACCCCGGGGACGGAAGCCGTCTGGCGTTTCCGGCGCCCGTGGCGCGCCCTGATGCGAGTGCTGCGCCGGGGAGAAATCGGATTCGCCGAGGGCTATATCGCCGGCGACTGGACCACTCCGGATCTGCAGGGACTCCTGCAGTTCACGATGGACAACGAGGAGGCTCTCACACGCCTCGCGGACCGCCCCGCCTGGCAACGACGCTTCGACCACATCCGGCATCGCCTGCGGCGCAACAGCCGCCGCGGCAGCCGGGCCAACATCCGCTTCCATTACGATCTGGGCAACGACTTCTATCGGCATTGGCTGGACCCGACGATGTCGTACTCCTCGGCATTGTTCAGCAAGGGGGACGAGGCGCTGGAAACGGCGCAACAGCGCAAGTACCTCCGCCTTTTGGAACGCCTGAATCCGCACGAGGGCGCGCACATCCTGGAAATCGGCTGCGGCTGGGGAGGCTTCGCCGAAACCGCCGCGCGACAGGGCTACCGGGTCACGGGTATCACCCTGTCGGAGGAGCAGCTCGTCTACGCGCGGGACCGCATCGAACGGGCGGGCCTTTCCGACCGGGTCGAGCTGCGGCTGCAGGATTACCGCGATCTCGACCAACAGTATGACCACATCGTTTCGATCGAAATGTTCGAAGCCGTCGGCGAGGAGTGGTGGCCCACGTACTTCGCCAAGGTCAACCAGTGCCTGCGCCCCGGCGGGCGCGCCGCGCTTCAGGTCATCACCATCGACGAACAGGCCTTCGAGCGCTACCGGGACAACCCCGATTTCATCCAGCTCTACATTTTCCCCGGGGGCATGCTTCCACCCGTCCCTCGTTTTCGCGAACTGGCAGCGACCGCCGGACTGCAGCTGAAGGAGGATGCCTTCTTCGGCGAGGATTATGCGATCACGCTGCGCCGGTGGTTCGAGGAAGTCCGGCGATCCGCGGGCATCATCGAGGCGCTGGGTTACAGCGAATCCTTCCTGCGCATGTGGCGCTACTACCTGGCCTATTGCGAAGTCGGATTCCGCAGCGGGCGCGTCGATCTGATGCAGACCATCCTCGAGCGCCCGTCCTGAAATGAGCAGACTGCCCCTCGGCCGCCTTGCCGCGTACGGTGCGCCGGGCCTGCCCATGGCCATTCTGGGCCTGCCCCTGTTCGTGTTCCTGCCCACGTTCTACGCGGAGCACACCGGCATCGGCCTGGCGATGGTGGGCTTCATCCTGCTGGGCGCCCGGCTGTTCGACGTGATCACCGACCCGTTGGTCGGCTACGCTTCGGATCGTATCCGCGGTCGCTTCCGCCGGCGCAGCCTGATGCTGCTCGGGGCCCCGATTCTGCTGCTCTCGGTCGAGATGCTGTTTCGCCCGGGCGAAGGGGTCGGCGCGGTCTACCTGTTCGTGTTCAGCGCGCTGGTGTACCTGGGGTGGACCTTCTTCGCCCTGCCCTATTTCGCCTGGGGCGCGGAACTCTCGTCCGATTACCACGAGCGCTCGCGCATCAGTGCCTGGCGTGAAGGATTCGTGGTGGCCGGCACCGTGATCGCCGCCTCGCTGCCCGCGGTCCTGAACCTGCAGAACGATGCCGGTGCGAGTCTCGGCGCACTCGCCACCCTGTTCTGGTGGCTCCTGCCCATCGGGTTGCTGCTGCTGTTGCTGTTCGTGCCCGAGCGCCCGGGACAGCTCGCACCCGTCGCCTGGCGCCATGGACTGACATTGCTGCGCAGCAACCGGCCGTTTCGCCGCCTGGTGCTGGCCTGGGTTTGCAACGGCACCGCGAACGCGATTCCGGCCACGCTGTTCCTGTTGTTCATCACCCACGTACTCCAGGCTCCCGAGCACGCGGGTCCGCTGCTGCTGGTGTACTTCGGAGTCGGCATCGCTGCGCTTCCCGCCTGGTTGCTCCTCGCCCGCCGGCTCGGCAAACACCGTGTCTGGACCCTGTCGATGATCCTCGCCAGCAGCTTCTTCGTCTGGGTTCCGTTTCTGGGTCCGGGTGACGTCTTCTGGTTCTACGTGATCACCGTGCTCACCGGACTCAGCCTCGGCGTGGACCTCGCACTTCCCGCGGCGATGCAGGCCGATGTGATCGATCAGGACACCGCGGACGGGGGCGGCGAGCGCGCCGGGCTGTTCTTCGGACTCTGGGGCATGGCGACCAAGCTTGCGCTCGCCCTGGCTGTCGGCATCAGCTTCCCGCTGCTCGGGCTGGTCGGCTTCTCCACCGAGGGGGACAACACGGCAGGCGCACTGCTGGTCCTGGCACTGACCTACGCCGCGCTGCCCGTCGTATTCAAGTTGGCGGCGATGGCCCTGATCTGGCGTTTCCCGATTGATGAAACCGCGCAACGGCAACTGCGCACACGCATCGAGGCGCGTGCCGAATACGGTGCCATCCAACCTTCACCTACCGGAGATCATCCATGAAAACGACCGCCGTTCGCTCCGCGGCCCGCCTGTTCGCCGTATGCTGCATGTCGCTGCTGCTCAGTCTTCCGGCCACGGCCAATATCCGGATCTCGGGCATCGATTTCGTCCCCACCGTCAACGTTGGCGAGGCCCAGATCCCGCTTCGAGGGGGCGGCCTGTTCCGCTACGCGGTGGTATTCCGGGTGTACGCGGGTGCCCTGTACGCTCCCTCCGAAATCGCCGGGGAAGACATTCTGGGGGCGGATGTGCCGAAACGACTCGAGCTGCACTATCTGCTCGACATCAGCGCCGACGATTTCCGCAAGAGCGGACTCGCCTTCCTGGAAAAGCAGCAGAGCCCCGCGGACCTGATCGCGCTCGCCGACCGGCTCGAGACCTTCAACGCCGCCTATCAGGACGTCCGGGAGGGGGACCGCTACGCACTCGAGTATCATCCCGAATCCGGCACTCGACTGCTGAAGAACGACGAGGAACTGGTACGCGTTCCGGGACTCGATTTCGCCCGCGCCTATTTCGGAATCTGGCTCGACCCGCAGCAGCCGCTGTCATCAAGCTTTCGCAATGATCTGTTAGCCTGAAAGGACAGTCAGGGAAGGGTACGGCCCGCACGGTCCCAGGGGGCTCTCAACCTCTTCTCGATCGGTTTCCGTCTTTTCCGTGGCTGGTCATCTTCATTGCCCGCGTGGATACTCGCGCCATGATGGGCACCTCGAGAGGCTTCCGCCCCCCGTTGGCGCAGTGGCGCCCGGGACGGCGGAATGCGGGCAGATCACGACGGCAGGCACTACACTCCTGGGTAGAGGGAATTCTGCAGCAGGGTCGTCACAATCTGCCCGGTCCCGACTACATCGCGATGACGGCGCGCTCCGTCATCCCCTGCCGAGAGTTGACAGGAATGAGCCGAATCCGGATCCGCGAAGCCAGTTGGCCTGCCGACCGTACCAGCCTGGAAGCCGTGCGCAGTGCCGTTTTCATCCGTGAACAGGGTGTACCCCGGGCCCTCGAGTTCGACGGATTGGATGCGGCCGCGTTGCATTGGCTTGCGTTCAACGAGCAGCAGCCCGTGGGTACCCTGCGCCTGTTGCCCACCGGCCAGATCGGTCGCATGGCGGTATTGCCCGCCTACCGAGGGCATGGCATCGCGTCACGCTTGTTGCGGCATGCCATCGCAGCGGCCGAAGGACATGGCTGGGACGAGGTCTGGCTCAACGCCCAGTATGCGCGCAGGAGTTTTTATGCGGCGCATGGATTCATCGTGATCAGTGATATCTTCGAGGATGCCGGGATGCCGCACCAGCGGATGTTGCGTCGGCTGCGCCGGCCTGTCGCGATGGCCGTGTAGGACGTCCAGCAAGGAAGACCGCGTGTCCGAATCCGCATCACACCCCCTCGAAACGCTTGAAGCCGCTGCCGAGCAAATGGAGACGTTATTGTCCTCGGCCCGGCGCAGGGTCTGGCTGCAGACGCGTTGTCGGGTACTCAACAGCCTGCCCGAGTTCCATCTCGCGCAGCACCTGTCCCGGGTAGCGCGAAGGACACGGCACCCCGACCTCCGGATTCTGATCGACGACGATCTCGAGTTGAAAAGAACCCAGCCGCGGCTGGTCCAGACGGCCTCCCGCCTCAGCTCATCGATTTCGGTGCGCTGTTACGCGCCGGAACAGGAGACGCCCGGCACTCTGCTATTGGTCGTGGACCGGCACTCCTGGCTCTACCTGATCCAGCACCAGGGCCAGGTGGGCCTGCGTTCGGAGGATGACGACCCGCCGGGCACCCACTCGGCTGCGGAGGACTACGAGGCAGAGTGGGCCGTCAGTAGCGAAGCGCTGGAGTTGCGGCGTCTTTCGATCTGAATCCCGAGGATTATTCTAAAATTCCGGGACTTGCATATACTGGGTGGAAAACCGACAGACCCGGGTTATCGTTCCCCGGGACCGGACCTGCAGATCCGGGCTGCAGCCGGCGCACTCGACTCCCACCGCGAAAGGCCATCCCCCTGCGGTCGGGAGCGGGCCAAGCCGGACAACCCTGCAGCACCGCGATCGGCCGGAGGAGGCGTTGCCCATGAAACTGCACCCAAGACCGCAGCCGTCTTCCCGCGCCTCCGGCGTGGCCAACTGGCTGATCCGTCCGGCAAAAGGCTGGCATCACAAGGCACGGGGCATGATGAAAAACCACATGTTCCTCCCGCTCGCCGTGATCGGCACCATGCTCCTGATCGCGCTCGGCATGAATGCCTGGATCATCTTCACCACCTGGAACTCGATCCCGTATTTGGTGGTGCATTCCTTCGTGCTCTGGGTGGCCTTTCTCGCCACGCTCGCGGTTCCGGTGGTGATCTACCATCATCTGGTGGCGCCACTGTTCCACTTGCGTCACTGGGCGCAGCGGGTCCAGGGTGGCAACCTCGCGGCCCGTATTCCCGTGCCCCGTACAGGGGAGTTCGGTGAACTGGTGCAGGACGTCAATGCACTGACCGAGCAGTTGCAGCGCCTGACGCGCGAGATGCGCGAAGAGGTCGGCGTCCAGACCCGACGGCTGCAGGAGAAGTCCCATACCCTGGAGGTCCTGTACGACGTGGCCGCCAGCATCAACATGTCTCGGGATCTCGACGATCTGCTCACGCGTTTCCTTTTCAGCCTGAAACGCACGCTGGGGGCGCGCGCCGCCACCGCGCGCCTGCTGACTCCGGATGGCCAGATGCGGCTCGTGGCGAATCTGGGATTCGATGCCAACAACCGCCATTGCCGCGACGTTTTGCCGGTCGGACGCTGCGTATGCGGCAAGGTCGTCGGCGGCAGCGAAATGCTCTGGAAGGCCGATGTGCACGAATGCGGCCGCGTCTGCGACGAACAGACCGACGAGGAGCCGGCAATGCTGGCGGTTCCGCTGCAGCACCAGGGGCGCACGCTGGGAGTCTACAGCCTGTTTCTCGATGACTGGCCGCAGAACCTGAACGAAGACATGGACAATCTGCTGACGAGCATCGGCCGGCATCTGGGCATGGCCATCGAAAAGGCGCGCCTGGATGAAGAAGCGCAACGCTTGACCATCATGGAGGAACGGACGCACATTGCGCATGAACTCCATGATTCGCTCGCGCAGACCCTCGCCAGTCTGGGTTTCCGCGTCGGCGCGCTCGAGGAATCGCTCGCAGGCCGGGAAGGCGGCATACCGCGGGAAATGACCCTGATCAAGGAAAACCTGGCGCGTGCGAACACCGAACTGCGGGAACTGATCGGTCAGTTCCGCGCGCCGGCGCACCGCGAGGGCCTGATCACCGCGATCGAGAAGGTCGTCGAGGAATTCCGCAAGGAGGAGGGCATCAGCATCTTCCTGCAACAGGAATGGAAATCCAGGAAACTGCCGATCGAAATGGAAACCGAGGTATTGCGCATCGTGCAGGAGGCGTTGTGCAACGTGAAGAAGCACGCCGGGGCACAGCATGTCCGTGTTCTCCTGCGCGTCGACAACCAGAGCCAGTTCCTGGTCATGGTCGAGGATGACGGAAGGGGCATCCAGGACGACGCCGGCACGGACGGTGGTCCCGGCGAGCACATCGGCCTGAACGTGATGCAGGAGCGGGCCGCCCGCCTGGGTGGCGAACTGCGGATCGAGACCGAGCAGGGCGAAGGCACCCGCGTCACGCTGAACTTTCGGTATCCCAAGCCGCAGGCGGTGGAGTTTCAGCCGCGGCTGCAGGCGGTCCAATGACCCAACGGGTTCTGCTGATCGACGACCACACCCTCTTCCGCGAGGGACTTCAGGAATTGCTGACCCGCCGGAACATCGAAACGGTGGGGGCCGTGGGCGACGGGGAGGCGGGCATCCGCCTGGCCCGGGAACTGCTCCCGGACGTGATCCTGCTCGACATGCGCATGCCCGGCATGAATGGCCTCGACGTCCTGCGCCGACTGCGCCAGGCAGGGTTGCGCATGCCCATCGTGATGCTGACCACGAGTACCGAGGAAAGCGACCTGATCGAGTGTCTGCGCAACGGTGCGCAGGGCTACCTGCTCAAGGAAATGGAACCGGCCGATCTGGTCGACGCGCTGGAAGAGATCATTCAGGGCAAGACCGTCGTCGCCCCCCATTTGGCGCAACTGCTGGTCCGCGTGGTCCAGGGCCAACCCGAACCCAGCGCGAACGAACCAGGCCCGTTCGACGCCCTGACGCCACGCGAAGGCGAGATCCTGAGCCTGCTCGCCGAAGGCCAGAGCAACAAGGTGATCGCTCGCAACCTGGGCATTTCGGACGGGACGGTCAAACTGCACGTGAAGGCGATCCTGCGCAAGCTCGGCGTCCACTCACGGGTCGAAGCGGCCGTGCTTGCCGTACAGCACAACATCGGTAGCAGCCTCCCTCGACCGACCGATCCGTCCAGCGGCGACGCCTGAACCGGAACCCGCCGCGGCGAGACGTCAGGCGTAGTGCTTGTGCTGCGACCGGCGGGTTCCCGCCCGCTGGGTGACCACCCCGACGATGGCCTGCCGCCCCGAGATTTCCAGGGGCCGCTGGTCGTCCTGCAGCGCGACCAGGAAATGGCGCCCATCCTCGATCTTCAGCTGGCGGAACAGATATTCGCCATCGATCTGCGCGACGACATAACTGCCATCCTCGCCGGTCCCGGATGGGTCCACGATGATGATTACGCCGTGCTCGAATTCGGGCGCCATGCTGTCACCCAGCACGCGCAGGGCGAACGGTTCGCTGGCCGCGCAGCCAGAGGACTCCATGCCCATGTCGAGATCCATGCTGTCATCGGTAGCCATCGCCTTCACTCCTGAAGTGCCGCTTCTGCAGGCTGCGCATGCCCGTGGCTGCTGAACAGACTGTGCGCTGTATGGTCGGAACCCGGCTGGAACCACTTCAGACGCTCATGGAGCGCCACGACTTCGCCGACGATGATCAGGGTCGGTGGCTGCACGTCGTACTCCTGCACCTGGTCCGGAAGGGTATCGAGGGTTCCCACGATCACCCGCTGATTCTGCGTGGTGCCCTGCTCGACCAGCGCCGCCGGCGTCGAGCCCGGACGTCCGTGCGCCTTCAGCTCGCGGCAGATGATCGGCAGCCCGAGGAGCCCCATGTAGAACACCACGGTCTGGGCCGGCTGCGCCAGCATGGTCCAGTTCAGTTCGATGGTGCCATTCTTCAGATGGCCGGTGGCAAACACCAGGGACTGGGCGTAATCGCGATGCGTGAGCGGAATCCCCGCAAACGAGGCGCAGCCGGCGGCGGCGGTGACGCCGGGTACCACCTGGAACGGGATACCCTCCTGCATCAGCGTGTCGATTTCCTCGCCCCCGCGACCGAAGATGAACGGGTCGCCGCCCTTCAGACGCAGGACCCGGTTGCCCTCCTTCGCCAGTTTCACGAGCAACCGGTTGATGTCTTCCTGCGGCAGGGTGTGGTCGTTGCGACGTTTCCCCGCGTAGATCATCTCGGCATCGCGGCGCACCAGCTCGAGGATACCCGGGGACACGAGGTTGTCGTAGACGACGACGTCGGCGAGCTGCATCAGGCGCAGCGCGCGGAAGGTCAGCAGGTCCGGATCACCCGGCCCCGCACCGACCAGGAAGACCTCGCCGCCACCGTCGCGACGATCAAGGCCCTCCTGCAGCGCCTCGTCGATGATCCTGTGGGCGGCGTCATCACGACCCGAGAGCACGAGTTCCGTCACCGGACCCTCGAGCAGCCGCTCCCAGAAGCGGCGCCGCAGCTCGGGATTGGGCAGGACGGCCTTGGCCCGGTCCCGGAAACCCTCGAGCATCCCCGCCAGACGACCGTAGCTTGCCGGCAGGAAGCTCTCGATGCGGGAACGGATCAGCCGGGCGAGCACCGGGGACGCTCCACCGGTCGAGATCGCGACCTGAAGCGGCGCGCGGTCGATCATCGACGGGGTGATGAAGGTGCAGAGTTCCGGACGGTCCACCACGTTCACCGGCACGAACCGCTCCGTCGCAACCTCGGAGATGTGCCGGTTCACATCCTCGTCGTCGGTGGACGCGACGACCAGCACCCGGTTCTCCACGTCGGCATCCTCGAACCGGCGCTCGACGTACTCGATGGCCCCGGCGTCACGCAGCGCGACCAGTTCCGGGCAGAGCTCCGGTGCGATCACGGTCACCCGCGCGCCCGCCTTGCGCAGCAGGGTCACCTTGCGCATCGCGACGTTGCCACCGCCGACCACGAGACAGGGCCGGTCGGTGAGTTTCATGAACATCGGGTAGTAATCCATGATTCCGAATTCCGTTGTTGAGGGCTTCCTCAGGGGTTGCGGACGGTTTCCAGCAGATCGTCCAGTTCACCATCCATGTCGAGTTCGACCAGATCGTCGAAGCCGCCCACGTGACGGTCCCCGACGAAGATCTGGGGCACGGTACGCTGACCGGTCAGGCGAGCCATCTCGGCGAAGCCCTTGCGGGAATCGTCGATGCGGATGATGTCCAGGCGCTCGGCAACGCCCCTGCGCTTCAGCAGGGCCTCCGCCCGGTCGCAGTAGGGGCAGGTCTCGATGCGGTACAGGCGTACACGGCTCATGACGGCGAGCGCAGCGGCGACCGAACTCAGCGGTACAGCGACTCGATCTCGGCGGGGTCGAACCCGGCCGAGATGTACCAGCGCCGCGCCGCCTCGAGATCGCGTTCCACGCCCTGCCCCTGCGCGTACATCAGGGCCAGCGTGGTCTTCGAGCCCGCCAGCCCCTGCTCGGCGGCCTTCTCGAACCAGTGCACCGCCTGCGCGGGTTCCTTCTCCACGCAGTCGCCTTCCATGTACATGAACCCGAGACCGTGCTGCGCCATCGCGTGACCCTGCTCGGCCGCGGCACGCATCATCCGGGCGGCCTCCTCCGGCTTGGGTACGACGCCCAGGCCGTTCTGGCACATGATCGCCACCCGGTACTGGGCTTCCGCGTGGCCCGCCTCGGCGAGCGGGTAGAGCGCCTGCATGGATTGCGAGAAGTGCTTGGACTCGAAAGCCGAAATGCCGCTCTCGAGGCTCATCAGGTCGTCGTCAGACAGTTGCATGATCGATCCGGAGGTCCATGGGTTGGCCAGCGGGTCCACGTCCCAACGATCGCGCGGGCCCGATTCTGGGACCGTGCATGGTGCAGCAACCCACTCCCTACGTTAACCCTCTCGATGGGGATATACGTCGACCCGACCGGTAGCCCTATACTGCACCGCGTTTATATGACGAGCCGGGGCCCGGGCCGTGAAGCCTCCCCCGGTCGCGGATCCCACTTTTGGAGGAAGACGGCATGGATAAGAAGACCCTTTACGAAACGTCCACGAAGATGGAAAGCGCCGGCGTCGATGCTGCCTACGTACTGGGCTGGCAGAGCGGCTACCTGCACAACCCGAAGCTGGAAGAGCAGCGTGTCACCGAGGCCTACGATGCCGGTTACAACGATGGGCTGGCGGGCAAGACCGACGGATACAGCGCCTGGGCCAAGCAGTAATCAAGGGCACATGCTGGTCATCAGCCGCCTCCGGGCGGCTTTTTTTTGCCCGATCCACCCCTGCCGAAAGGCCGATCCCGGCCGCGGGGCGCCTGCTTCAACCCCCTCTGCGCGGAGGTTAAAGCGTACAATCAGGGCAGGCTCCGCTCGAAGCCGACGACGACGCGCGTTGCGCCGGGCGGAAGCAGTTTCGGGCCCGTACGGGTTCACGTGAACAACAACGATCGAAGGAGTTTTGCATGTCTGTGGGCGAGATAGGGGAAATCTGCAACCGGGACGTAGTGACGATCGACCGCAAGGCTTCCGTCTACGAGGCGGCCCGCTTGATGCGCGATCACCACGTCGGAAGCCTGATCGTCGTCGATGCGACCTCGGTGACCCCGACACGGCCATTGGGAATCGTGACCGACCGGGACCTGGTCGTCGAGATCATGGCCAGGGAGGCATCCGAGGAAGCCTTGCTGGCCGGCGACCTGATGGGGCCCGAACTGCTGACCGGCCGCGAGACGGATGGTGTCTGGGAAACGATCCTGCGCATGCGCGCGATGGGTGTTCGCCGCATGCCGGTGGTCACCGCCGAGGGCGGCCTTACCGGCATCCTGGCGATGGACGACCTGCTGCAGTTCCTGGCCGGCGAACTGACCGACCTGGTCCGGTTGATCCGCCGCGAACACAAACGCGAGGTCGATACCCGCCCGCCGGTGTGAACCCTTCTCCAGTGGGCCATGCGGCTTCCGTCTTCCCGAAGGCGGTCTGACATGATCGGAGCACGGCATTCCGGTGGCTCCGTATCCACCGGCCTCGCGGACCTGGACCGCGTCCTCGATGGCCTGCGCATCGGCGACAATGTCGTCTGGCGGGTGGACGACATCGAGGACTACCGCCACTTCGTGCCCCCTTTCGTCGCGGCCGCCGCCGCGCAGGGGCGTTCGATCATCTACCTCCGCTTCGGGCGCCACGCACCCCTGGTGGCCCCGGGGCCGCAGGTACAGATCGTTCGTGTCGATGCGCTGCAGGGGTTCGAGGCCTTTACGCGCCACGTGCACCAGCTCATCACCGATCATGGACGCGGCGCGTTCTACGTCTTCGACTGTCTTTCCGATCTCCTGGCCGCCTGGGCGACCGACCTGATGGTCGGCAACCTGTTCCGGGTGGTCTGCCCCTACCTGTACGAACTCGATACCGTCGCCTACTTCGGACTGCTGTCCCAGGCGCATTCGCACCGCACCATGGCGCGGATCCGGGAGACGACCCAGGTCCTGATCGACGTGCGCCACGCCGGCGACGAACAGTACCTGCAACCGGTGAAGGTCTGGCGTCGGCAATCCCCGACCATGTTTCTGCCCCACACCCATCGAGACGGCCGCTTCGAACCGGTCGTGGACAGCAGCACCGCCACACGGCTGCAGGCCGCGCTTCTGCGCCGCGACAGCGAAAGCGTCTGCCAGATGGACTACTGGGACCGGCTGTTTCTGGAGGCCTCGGATCTGGCCGCACTGGAAGCCCCGGAGAAAGGTCGAACGGAGGTTCTGGATCGGCTGTTCCGGGTCCTGATCGGGCGCGACGAGCGTGTGCTCGAACTGGCGCGGCGTCATCTCGATCTGCAGGACCTGGTCGCGATCCGGGGCCGGATGATCGGCAGCGGCTTCATCGGGGGCAAGGCGGTCGGCATGCTCCTCGCACGCCGGATCCTGGAACGGCAGGATCCGGATTTCTGGGAGCCCCACCTCGACCCGCACGACTCCTTCTACCTGGGCTCCGATGTCTATTACTCCTACCTCGTTCACAACGGGTGGTGGAGCCGGGTGATGCGCCAACGCACTCCGGACGGTTTCTTCAGCGAGGCCAGGAGCCTCCATGCGGACATGCTGGAGGGGGAACTCCCCGAGGAGGTCCGGCTGGATCTCGAACGGATGCTCGATCATTTCGGGCAGTACCCGATCCTCGTGCGTTCGAGCAGCCTGCTGGAGGACGGCTTCGGCAACGCCTTTGCGGGCAAGTACGAGAGTGTGTTCTGCGTGAACCAGGGCTCGCCGCAGCAGCGCCTGGCGGAACTCGAGGACGCGATCCGCCGGGTGTTCGCCAGCACCATGAGCAACGATGCGCTGGTCTACCGCCGCCAACGCGGGCTGGAGCAGATGGAAGAACCGATGGCGCTGCTGCTGCAGCGGGTCAACGGACGCTACCACGGTCGCCACTACCTGCCGGACTGCGCAGGTGTCGGTGTGTCGCGCAACACCTTCGTGTGGGACCCCAGCCTCGATCCGGCAGCCGGCATGCTGCGACTGGTGGTGGGTCTCGGAACACGGGCCGTGGATCGGATCCAGGGCGACCACGCCCGGGTGGTGGCGCTGGACCAACCCCACCGTCTGCCGTTCGGAGATATCAACGACGCCGGACGATTCTCCCAGCACGACATCGATGTGCTGGACGTCAGCGAGAACCGTCTGAGGACATTACCGTTGCGGGAACTCGCCGCAGCCGCCCCCGACCTGCCCCTGCACTGGTGCGCCGAACTCGACCGGGAGGCGACCGAACGATCGCGGGCGCGCAAGGGAACACCGGTCTGGCGAGTGACTTTCGCTCCCCTGCTCGATCGAACCGCGTTCGGCCCGCTGTTGCGGCGCATGCTGCAGACGCTCGAGGCCGCATACGCGTACCCGGTCGACATCGAGTTCACCGCCCAGCTCGCGCCGGACGGGACGCCGACCCTGAATCTGGTGCAATGCCGCCCGCTGCAGACCGTGGGTCCGGGACAACGCGTGGAAATCCCCTCGGGCGTCCCCGACCGTCGCGTGCTTTTCGCCACGACGGGACATTTCATGGGCGGCAACATCGACCAGCCGATCAGCCGGGTGATCCGGGTGGACGGCCGCCGCTACGGCGCGCTGTCGCAGAGCCAGAAGTACGCCGTCGCTCGTCTCGTGGGCCGGTTCAACCGCGGCATCGCCCAGCGTGAGGACTGCCCCACCCTGCTGATCGGCCCCGGCCGCTGGGGCACCAGCACCCCGGAGTTGGGGGTGCCCATCCGCTTCGCCGACATCAATCGGAGCGCGGTGATCGCGGAAGTCGCGGAAATCGGCGAGCAGATGACACCCGACCTCTCGTTCGGCTCGCACTTTTTCCAGGATCTCGTCGAGTCCGGCATCGCCTACGTAGCGCTGTTTCCGCGGCAGCCGGGCAACCGCTATCACCCGGCGTGGCTCGACGCGCTGCCATCGAGTGCGCGCATCGCATCGGACGCCGAGGAAGCATCCGACCCCGAGGTGGCCGCGACCGTGACCGCATTCGATGTCCGTGCCACCGGCCTGCGCCTCAGCGCCGATGTCGTACTCCAGCGTCTTCTGTGCTATCAACCCGAACCCGACTGATCCGGAAAAAGCGCCGCTCAGATCAACCCCATCGCGACCATCGCGCGACCGACCTTCAGGAAGCCGGCCGTATTGGCCCCGACCACATAGTTCCCGGGCTGGCCGAATTCATCCGCGGTTTCGTAGCACGTGCGGTGAATGTTCACCATGATCTCGCGCAGCCGTTCCTCGGTGTGCTCGAAGGACCAGGAATCCCGGCTCGCGTTCTGCTGCATTTCCAGCGCGCTGGTCGAGACCCCACCGGCGTTCGCGGCCTTGCCCGGTCCGAAGGCCACTCCCGCGTCGAGGAAGATTCGGACACCCTCGGGCGTGGTCGGCATGTTGGCGCCCTCGGCCACCGCGATGCAGCCGTTGGCGACGAGCGTTCTGGCATCCTTGCCGGTGAGTTCGTTCTGTGTCGCGCAGGGTAGCGCGACGTCGCAGGGGATGTCCCAGATCACGCCGTCTTCGACATAGGTGCTGCCTGGGCGGCGCTCCACATAGACTTTAACCCGCCGCCGTTCGATCTCCTTGATCTCCTTCAGCAGTTCAAGGTCGATGCCCTTTTCGTCGAGGATCACGCCGTTCGAATCGGAACAGGCGATGACCTTGCCTCCGAGTTCCCGGATCTTCTCGATGGCGTAGATGGCCACGTTGCCCGAGCCGGAAACGACGCAGGTCTTGCCGACCAGGGATTTGGAACGGGCCTTCAGCATCTCCTCGAGAAAGAAGACCGTGCCGTAGCCGGTGGCCTCTGTGCGCGCCCGGCTGCCACCCCAGTCCAGCCCCTTTCCGGTCAACACGCCTGACTCGTAGCGGTTGGTGATGCGCTTGTACTGCCCGAACAGATAACCGATTTCGCGCTGACCGACCCCGATATCGCCCGCGGGAACGTCCGTGTGTTCGCCGAGATAGCGGTAGAGCTCCGTCATCAGGCTCTGGCAGAAGCGCATGATCTCGGCGTCGGAACGCCCCTTGGGATCGAAGTCGCTGCCGCCCTTGCCACCGCCGATCGGCAGCCCGGTCAGCGCGTTCTTGAAAATCTGCTCGAAGCCCAGGAACTTGATGATCCCGAGATAGACCGAGGGGTGAAACCGCATCCCGCCCTTGTACGGACCCAACGCACTGTTGAACTCCACCCGGAAAGCGCGGTTGATGTGCGTATGGCCCTGGTCATCCTGCCAGGGGACGCGGAAGATGATCTGCCTCTCGGGTTCGCAGATACGCTGGATGATCTTGTGCTCGGCAAACTCCGGGTACCGAACCAGAACCGGCCCCAGCGATTCCAGTACCTCGCGCACCGCCTGGTGAAACTCCGTTTCGCCGGGGTTGCGACGCAGAACGTCCTGGTAAATGGGTTCGAGCTTTTCGTCCAGACCTGCCACCATGATGTCTTCTCTCCGGATGAGCCGCGGGCGCCCGGTTATCGGGGTCCGCGGTTTCTTGTGTGCCGTTCCGGAGCGCTGAACCGGGCCCCGGCGGGGGTGTCATCATGCCCGATCCGACCGCGTCTCCGCCATGCGCGATCCTCCGCGGTTCTCAATCCGCCCGGGCCTGAATCCGAATCTGCAAGCGTCGCTGCCCGCGCCACCAGTTGGCTTCCGGGGTGAAGACCAGGCGCACGCAGGAACCGGGGATCGCGGGACAGTCGCTGCCGACGTTGAACCAGATCGCATCCACCCGTTCACCCCCATGCGCCAGGGCCAGTTTCCAATGCCCCCCGTCCGCACCCACCTCACGGGCCTCGCGCACGGTGAACACCGAACGCAGCGTGGGCTCCGAGAATTCCCGGCCGTAGGGCCCGATTTGGGCGAGACCGTCGACCAGGTTCCAGGTCAATGCACCCGGTTCCAGGTCCGCATCGACATCGATGCGTGGGCGCAGGCTCACCCCGTCCAGACGACGGGCCACTTCGCGCTCGAAGGCGAGCTCGAACAGGGGCAGCCTGCCCTCGTCCAGGCTCAGACCCGCCGCACCCTGGTGACCGCCGTATTTCAGGAAGAGCCCGGGGGTTTCCTGTTCCAGCACCTGGAGTACCTCCAGCATGTGCAGCCCGTCGATGCTGCGGCAGGAACCGGTCAGTGCGCCGGGCAGCTCGGTACTGGCCGAAAGGCATACCGCCGGGCGCGCGAAGGTGCTCATCACGCGGGATGCGACAATGCCGTGCACACCCGCATGACCGTCCGTGAGCGAGACGACCAGCGCGGAACGCCCGTCCTCCACCAGCCGTGCCGCGACGCTCAGCGCCTCGGAGGTGAGGCGCTTCTCGATGACCCGGCGCGCCTCGTTGGTCCGGTCCAGCAACGCGGCCCCGTGTCGGGCCGAGGCATCGTCGTTGTCCAGGAGGAATCGCACGCCGGCCATCGCGTCGTGCAGCCGGCCGGCCGCGTTCAGACGGGGGCCGATCCCGAACGCCAGATCCGACGCCGCCAGCGGCTTCGCGGGATCTCCGAGATGCGGCCGCAGTGCCCGCCAGCAGGCATGCGTCCCCGCCTCGATCTGTCGGATACCCTGGTGCACCACGATCCGATTGTTGCGGCTGCGCGCGAGCGAGACCACGTCGGCGACGGTCCCGGTCGCGACCCAGCCCAGCAACGCACGCAGACTGGGGCTATCGGAACGCAGGAAACCCCGCGCAATGAGCCGCCGGCGAACGGCCCAGAGCACCAGCCAGGCCACCATAACGCCGGCGATCAGAGGATCCGGATACCGGCTGCCCGGGCGTTGGGGATTCACGAAGGCGAGGGCCGCGTCGGGACCGCCCTCGCGTGGAATCCCGTGGTGGTCCGTGACGATGACATCGATGCCAGCGGCCGCCAGCCGCTCGATGCGTGGTCCGTCCGATGAGCCGATGTCCGCCGTCACCACGAGACCGGGCCGCGGATCGGCGGCCAGTATGCGGTTGCAGACCGAGTCGGACACGCCGTAACCCTCGGTAAGCTTCAGGCCGATGTAGTGCTGAACCCGCTCCGCGGGATGGCCGAAATGCTCCGTCAGGGCGCGCGTCAGCACCGTGCTGGCATTGACACCGTCGGAGTCGGCATCCGTCGCCAGCGCGATGACCTCGCCCGCGACCACGGCCTGCGCGATCCGCTCCGCCGCCAACTCGATGTCGGGCAAGCCCTCCGGCGGATCCAGCGAATGCAGCGAGAAGTCGAGCAGCCACTCCGGGGCCACACCGGCGGCGCTGGCCCGATGGGCCAGTACCTGCGTCACGATCGGCGGCAATCCAAGCCGCCGGGCCGCGTGCAGGGTCGCCGGATCGGACTCGCGCAGCGTGATCAGGGGTTCCATCACGGACGCCTACCCTGTCCGCGCCGGGATCAGAGACGGGTGTCGAAGTAGAGGTCCAGCAGGAAGTCTTCGGTATCCTGCACAAGGCGTTCGCCCGCCAGTTCGGCTCGTTGTTCGAACGGTTCCAGCATCAGGACATGTTCCGACCCCACGGGGCGCTCCGCCGTGTCCAGCGAAGTTGCATCGAGGATCGCCCAGTGAGCCGCGAGGAACCGATCGCCGTCGAGTTCGCCGGACATCACTTCCAGCACCTCGTATTCGTTCACGACCAGTGCCCTTCGGTAGGGGGCCATTTCCTCAGGGGTCGGGATACCGGAGACCTCGGTCACGCGGGCACGAACCGCAAGCGGTTCGGGCTCCGGTCTTGCTTCATGAATGCTTCTCGCGAGCTGCACGTTGGAACGGATTTCAGCCGGCTGGAGGTTCCGTGCGTACATCGCAAAATGGTCCAGCGTCCCGCTCCAGTCCCGTCCCCCGGCCGCGTCGCCCCCGAACAGGAACGCCGCACCCGCCCAGTCGAGGGCAACCGCCAAGGGTTCGGAGACGGACTGCTGACCGTTCACGAATACCTGCAACCGTTCCGGCGAAAGACTCAGCGCGAGATGCGTGGGCCGATTCCGCGTGACACGCCCCAGCGTGATTTCTCTGTCCCCGGTGCGCAGCCTCCACTCGCCTGCTTTCTCCGAGAGGACCAGCAGGGCTTCTGCGTCACGCTGCACGGCAAAAACCCAGGTTTCGCCATCCGGCTGCGGGCCCGTGGGCGTGACCATGAGTTCGACCATGAACGCATCGATCGGTCCCGGCTCGGCGATCAGATCGCCGGCGTTGTCATCGCGAAAGAGACCACCGTCCAGCAGCATTCCATGGTGTCGATCGAAGCGTGCCCGGAACTGCGGCTCCGGTTGAAACAGCCGCTGGGTGCGGGTTTCCGGGTCGAACGTTTCGCTGAGCCCGACGGCGTTTTCCCAGACGTAGCGGAGTTCGTCCGCCGCGACCGGCCACGTGGTGGCCGCAGGGACCTCCGCATCCCTCGATTCACGGGTTTCCGCGCGGCGCGGTGCGGTGGACGTCTGGACCCAGACATCCGGATAGAAGTCCGCGTAGGTGTCATCGGTCACGACCACCCAGTCGGTCACCTCCGTCCGCGCTTCGTTCAAGCGGCCCAGATGAACCTTGACTGCCTTGCCGCCGCGGGTGATGCGGCGAGCACCCCCACCCTCCCGGTACGGACCCGTGATCGTGACGATGTCCGGATGGTTGGACCAGCGCGGGTGATAGACCTCGTGATCATCAACGCCCGGCGCGTTGTTCACGTTCACGACCCATTGTTCACCCGAGCCATGCCGGAACATGCTGACGTTCCGGTGAGGACTGTCGAAGACCCAGAACAGATTCTCGTTGTCGGGAGACATCGCGACCCAGCAGCCGCGCGCAAGGCGTTCCCAGCGGCCGGTTTCGAAATCCAGTACGCCGACATGCGGCCAGGGGAAAGCCGCGCTGGCAAAGCGACCGTCGGCTGAAATCTGGAAGCTGTCCTCGCTGACGGGAGTCTGATCCCACACCAGCTCCTCGCGAGCCTCGAGAGCCGTCGAATATTCCCGAGGATCCTGCTCGCCCGGATCCATCAGCGGATACCGCCAGAGTGTGTTGTGTGTCGGCATCCCGTGCTCCCGAGGCTCGCGCGCGAAATAAAGCCACTCGGTCCCCGTACCGGCATCCCTCCAGGTCGCCATCGCAAATCCCGGGCCCAGGTCGAGAATTCTCTGGCCGTCCCACTGGATGGCGTACATCCGTTCTTCGTTGCGATCCGAAAAGACGACCCAGTCCCCGTTGGCCGTGAACATCGGTTTCGCCTTGCTGCGCGGGGTATCCAGGAGCACCCGTGCCCCGCCCTCTTCGCGGGAATCGAGCCCCATCAGGCGCAGGTCGGTGCCGTGAGCAAGAAAGTCGCGCTGATCTCCGATGTCCTGAACCCAGACGATCCGCGTCGGGGCTTCGGTCAACCGCTCGATCTCCTGCCCCAGGGTCGTGGGCGCCGGTCCCAGCCGCTCGCCTACGCAGCCCATTGCACCCAGACTGATGAAGAGGACGAATGCGAGTCGGGACCATCCAGACCATGCCATGACCATTTGCTGCTCCAGAAATCAGTGTCGTTGCTTCGGCTTCAGGGCGAGATCGGAACGACTCGCCAGCCATCGCTGTGCGTGAATTCCCGGGCCGTGAAAACCCAGACGACCAGCTTCTTCCCGCCCCAGTATTCCGGGTTGCGCTGAGCCCGCCGCAGAAGATTGATGCGTGCCGGTGTAGCCCCGGAACCGCGGACCGCGACGAGATCCACCGGAAAACCCAGTTCCAGAGCCAGCTGGTCCGCCAGCCCGGCGCCCTGGGCGTGCATGTCGCCACCCGCCTGGAAGACCAGGTTGTGGCTGTCCCCGAGCAGAATCAGGGGACTCTCGGGGTCCGGCTGGACCGGTTCGGCCCTGCCCGGCCCCGGCTGCTCCACGTGGCGCAAAGATACCGTCTCGCGCTCGACTCCCGCGTCGTCGAGCGCGGTCCACAGGTCGCCGCTGATCTGCCGCGTGCGCCACTCCGACGCGTACGCTTCGGTGGTGGACGGATCGTACCAGGGCATGTCCCTGACGATCCCCGAGATGGCGTCCGCCGCAACCACGATACCCGGTCCGCACCAGTGCGTGTCCTGCCGGCAGTACATCGGCCCCCGCTCGCTCTCGCGCTGGCTCAGGAATACATCCGTCAGATCAAGAACGCTCAGCCCCTCGGCCCGCAGCCGATCGTAGAACTCGCGGTGGGCGGCATCCAGCCTTTGCGGTGGATCTCCGAAACCGGAATCCGCATCCAGCCGGTCCGGATAAACGATGGCCTTCGGCGGAACGGGCACCAGCAACAGATCGACACCCGCCGCTTCCAGCTGCGCATGAAAATCGAGGATCGCCGGCAGCGGATCGGCGAACTCGAGGTTGCGCGCCCGGCTCGCGCCCGCCGCCTCGGCTCCCCAGAACGTCCCGGCGGCGACGTGCGCCAGCTCCTGGTCGAAAAACAGCCAGCCGTCGGTTCCGGGCACGGTCATCCCGCCCCGGTTCTGGGCCGATTCCGCCAGATCCGCAGCCAGTGTCCGCAGTTGCTGAACCTGCGGCTCCCCGGCATTCGCGGCGGCTCCGACGCAAACGGCGATCAGGACCAGCATCGCGCGCAGCGCCAGGCCCCGCGTCCGAAACCCCGTCTGTCTCCTCGCGCTTCCCCTTGTGTGCAACGTGTCCTCCTCGGTGATCGGCCATCGCAGCTTCCGGCCAGAAGCCGACAGTTTGTACTGAACCCCACCGGATCCGACCGTCGGCCGGGACGTTCATCCGCACCCTGTCCCTACTACAGGCCCCATTCACCCCAGACAGGTTCCACCAATTGCAGTTCGAAGTCGTCGAGTTCGCTCCGGTTGATGCCTTCATAGGCGTCCGCGACCGCATCCCACGACCGAAGCCTGAGGGTGACCTCGTCGCCGATGCGCAGTCGCGCCGCGGGTGTCCAGACATTCTCACGCATGCCCCAGGTGTACACGACCGCCTGCGGGTCCTCCAGGGGTGCGCCGTCGCTCTCGAGTTCGACCAGGTGCAGACTCATGACCTGATCGGCATACGGCACCGTGCCGGGACGCGGGACGGGCGAGACCGCGGCCACCACTCCCTTCACCATGAGGGTCTGCCCTGTTTCCGGCGCGAGAAACCGCGCGGGCAGCGGCTCGCCCAGCGTGAGATCGATGACTTTCCAGTCGCCGACCGCCAGTTCCCGGGACGCGAACTGGTAGATCACGACCCGCTTGCCGTCGAGCCGGTCCCGCCCCCTGGCCAACTCTCGGGCCAGCGCTTCGCGCGTCGCGAAGGCGGCCTGGTCGTTGCGCGCGATGCGGTCCACGGGCCGCTGCAAGGCAAGGCCGAGATGCTCCGCAAAGCCGGCCGCCTCACCCCAGCCCATCGCCTCCAGGGAAAAGATATTGCTGAAACTGTCCCCAAGCAACAGAACGTCGGCATCCGGATCCGCTCGCCACAAGTCGCCCCGGCGGTCCCGCACCTGCCGCACGACCACCGACTCTTCCGGGAAAACGCGCTGTCCGGCAGGAAGATCCAGCATCCGGGTGATGTCGCCGACGTTGAGCACCTGCTCCTCGACGGCCTCGTAGCCGGCCGGACGCGCCCGGGGTTCCAGGCCGTGTTCGAGAAGAAACGCCGCCAGAGCGACCGAGACCCGCTCCATGGACTCGGGTCGCCAGTGGGTATCGGTGGCGAGATACTGGAAGGCGCCGGTCTCCTCCTTCGCCTGCATGAGGAACGGAATGGGGTCGAAAACGAGCACCCCACCGTCCTCCAGATCGTCGATGAACCTCCCGAACGAAGCGTTGTTGAGTGGCGCCATCGGGTCCAGTGCTGCAGAGAACTGCTCCGGGTGAATCGTGGCCTTGACCGGAGTCGGCACCAGTACGAGCTGGATGTCGCGGGACGCGAGCTGACGATTGAAATCCAGGATGGCCACACGGGGGTCCGGCTGCGGAGAGGGCCGCCAGGATTCCGCCGCGACGGCGCGACGAGCAAGCGGCCCTGATTCCAGAAATCCGGGACCGGTCAGATATTCGAGACCCGGACGGAAGAACAGCCAGCCGTCCCGCCCGACGAGCGCCTGTTCGTTGCCCGCACCCAACCGCGCGAGCGCCTGCTGCATCCACGGGCGCACCCTCTGACCCAGCGCCGAGGCATCCTCGAGGTCGTCCTCGAAACGATCCATCTCGCGCAACAATGTGCGATTGGCCACCAGAATCCGCGCGAACCACGGTCCTTCGGCGTTCTGAAATTCGTTCCGGACCTCGGGTATGGCCGATAGCAGATCCAGCACGCGGGGTATCCACGTGGGACGCTCCCCTTCGACGAAAGCGCGCAGGTCATCGACTTTCTGACCCAGCGGCATCAGTCCGATCAGCAGGACAAAGGCCAGGGCGACGAACCACGCCGTCGTACGCGAGATCCGGGTCACGCCCACCTGATCGCGCGCCTGCTTTTCCCGGTGTGCCTGAAGATCGAAGTCAGCCATGATCAGAATATGAAATAAATGAATGGGTTGTACGCCTGCGTAACCAGAACGGCCACCGAGAGCAGGAGCAGAAGAAGAAGCAGCAGCGCCTTGAGCGGACCGATGCTTCGCGTCCAGTCCCAGGTCTGCGGGAACAGCCAGGTCACGAGGGCCGCCGCGATGAATGTGCCCAGGTAATACGGTTGGTAAATGATCCCGTCCAGGATCGCGGCCTCCGGACGAGCCTGAACGAGCCCGAACATCGTCCCGAGATAGGCAAGCGCGGACGGCAGATCGCTGCTACGGAAGAAAACCCAGGTGATCAGCAGAAGTACGAACGTCAGCGCGACCTGCATGGGTACCGGCAGCCAGTGGTACAGGCTCGCCCGCCCCCGGATCCGTTCCAGGCCGAGGAGAAACCCGTGCATTGCGCCCCAGAGCACGAAATTCCACGAGGCCCCGTGCCAGAGACCGCCGAGCAGCATGACCAGACCGAGGTTGATCGCGGTGCGCGTGGGCCCCCTGCGGTTCCCGCCGAGGGGGATGTAGAGATAGTCGCGAAGCCAGGTCGAGAGCGAGATATGCCATCGGCGCCAGAAGTCGGTGATCGAACGGGCGTGATACGGCGAATCGAAGTTCTTCGGAAAGACGAAACCGAGCATCAGCCCAAGCCCGATGGCCATGTCCGTATACGCGCTGAAGTCGAAGTAGATCTGGAACGCGTAGGCCGAAGCGCCGTACCAGGCCTGAACCATGGTGATGGAACCGGCCTCGAAGACGCTGTCGGCAATTTTTCCACAGGGGTTGGCGAGCAGTATTTTCTTGGCCAGACCGAGACTGATGAAAGCCGCTCCGCGAGCGAACTTCTCGATCGTATGCGTGCGCTGCACGAGTTGGCTGGCCACTTCCCGGAAACGAATGATGGGACCCGCGACCAGTTGCGGAAACATCGATACGTAGCAGGCGAAATCGATGAAATTCCGCTGGGCCCTGGCCTGACCACGGTAGACATCGATCGAATAACTCATCGACTGAAAGGTGTAGAAGCTGATCCCCAGGGGCAGCGCGATCCGAAGAGCCGTGTCCAGCTGCAACGTCTCGAGGCCCATCCAGGCCAACAGGGCATCGTAGTTCTCCACCGCGAAGTTGAAGTACTTGAAGAAGCCCAGCAGCGACAGGTTGCTGACGATCGAGATCGCGAGGGCCAGTTTCTGCCGGCGGGAGCGCGGCCCGCCGGGTTCAAGCGCTTCGATCGCTTCGGGATCGCGGAAAAACCGGCGTCCGGCCATCGCCAGACCGCAGAAATAATCGACGACGGTCGACGCCAGCAGGATCAGCATGAACAGCGGATTGGCCCAGCCGTAGAAGGCATAGCTGAGCGCGGTCAGCCCGAGATGCTTCGCCCGTCGCGGCAGGGCGTAGTACAACAGCAGGGCCAGCGGCAGGAAGTAGAACAGGAAAAGATTGGAACTGAAAACCATGCGTAGCCCGGTGTCCTGCGCTCGAAAGGCTATGGGTCGGGTGCCGTGTATCGACCCGCGCGTGATGCCCGAATCGACACCGCCGGAATCCCGCGTTCATCCGGAACCCGGTCGCACTGGCGAAACAGAAGGACGCGGGCCTTCGTTGGCGAAGTCGAGGTTAACACCTCCGCGCGTCGTACTGGAGTCCGCCCGGGTGTCGCGACGCCGGGCGCGAAAACCACCCGTACCGCGTTGTATCGTACGCAGATGACGATTTTGCTGTGGACCCTCGCGCTGGTCCTGGTCGTTGCCGGGATCGTCGGGCTCGTGTTTCCCGCACTGCCTGGCCCGCTGTTGCTGTTTGCCGGCCTCTGGCTGGCGGCATGGGCCGAGGGTTACCTGTACGTCGGCACCGCGACGCTGATTTTTCTCGGGATTCTGGCGGCAGTGGCCACGTTGGCGGACTTCGTCGCCGGGGCTTTCGGCGCGCGGCGCTACGGCGCCTCGGGCCGCTCCGTCACCGGGGCCGCACTGGGAGCCGTGGTCGGCCTGTTCTTCGGTCTTCCCGGGCTGCTGCTGGGACCGTTCATCGGCGCCCTGCTCGGCGAACTCTCCGCGCGCCGGGGCCTCGTGGCCGCCGGTCGCGCGGGCTGGGGCGCCACGATCGGGCTCGTGCTCGGCACGGCCGCGAAGGTTGCGCTGGGGGTCACGATGCTCGGCGTCTTCCTGCTCGCGCGATTCCTCTGAGCACCGGCAGCCGCCTGCAGCAGGCCATGCTCACCAGGACTGCGCGGAAAGTTTGGCCCAGGTATCGCGCAGGGTGATGGTCCGGTTGCACACCAGGTGACCCGGCGCGCTGTCCCGGGTGTCGATGCAGAAATATCCCTCGCGCTCGAACTGGAAGCGGCTCCCGGCAGGCGCCTCGGCCAGCATGGGTTCCACCACGGCCTGCAACGTCACGAGCGATTCCGGGTTCAGATCCTCACGCCAGTCGCGATCCTTCGCGGCGCCGGGATTGGGGACCTGGAACAGGCGGTCGTAGAGGCGCACCTCGGCGGGAACGCCGAGCCGGGCCGAGACCCAGTGAATCACGCCCTTGACCTTGCGCCCTTCCGGATTGGCCCCCAGCGTCGCCGGGTCGTGGCTGCAACGCAGTTCGACGATGGCGCCGGCGTCATCGCGCACCACGCGGTCACAGCGGATCACGTAGGCATTGCGCAGACGCACTTCTCCGCCCAGGGTCAGCCGCTTGTACTTCGCGTTCGGCGCCACTTCCATGAAGTCGGCCCGGTCGATGTACACCTCACGGGTGAACGGGATGCCGCGGGTGCCCATGGAGTCGTCCTTGGGGTGATTGGACGCCACCATCGACTCGACCCGATCTTCCGGGTAGTCCTCGATCACGACCCTGAGCGGGTTCAGGACCGCCATCGCGCGCGGCGCCGAAGCATCCAGTGCCTCGCGCACCGAGTTCTCGAGCAGCGCCATCTCGACCATGCCGTCGGACTTGGTGACGCCGATCCGGTCGCAGAAATCGCGGATGGCCTCGGGCGGATAGCCGCGCCTGCGGATCCCCGCGATGGTGGGCATGCGCGGGTCATCCCAGCCGTGCACATGACCCTCGGCCACCAGCTCGGTGAGCTTGCGCTTGCTGAGTACGGTGTATTCGAGATTCAACCGGCCGAACTCGTACTGGCGCGGATGCGCCGGCACGTCGAGATTGTCGAGGAACCAGTTGTACAGCGGACGATGGTCCTCGAATTCCAGCGTGCAGAGCGAATGCGTGATCCCTTCCAGCGCGTCCGAGAGCGTGTGCGTGTAGTCGTACATCGGGTAGATCGGCCAGGCTTCGCCGGTCTGGTGATGCACCGCGCCGCGACGAATCCGGTACAGCGTGGGATCGCGCAGGTTGATGTTGGGTGAAGCCATGTCGATCCTGGCACGGAGCACGCGCGCACCATCCTCGAACTCACCCGCGCGCATGCGCCGGAACAGGTCCAGGTTCTCGTCCACCGAGCGCTCGCGATACGGGCTGTCGCGACCGGCCTCGGTCAATGTGCCGCGGTATTCGCGCATCTGTTCGGCGTCGAGATCGCAGACGTAGGCCTTGCCGGCGCGGATGAGGTCCTCGGCAAAACCGTAGAGCCGGTCAAAGTAGTCAGACGCGAAAAACAGCTCGCTCCAGCGATACCCCAACCACTGCACGTCCTGCTGGATCGACTCGATGTACTCGACATTCTCCTTTTCGGGATTGGTGTCGTCGAAACGCAGATTGCAGGTGCCGTGGTAATCCTGCGCGATACCGAAGTTCAGACAGATCGACTTGGCGTGCCCCAGGTGCAGGTAGCCGTTGGGCTCCGGCGGAAAGCGCGTGGCGACGCGACCCCCGTTTCTGCCATCGCGCAGATCCTCGTCGATGATCTGGCGAATGAAGTTGCTTGTGGGGGAGGTTTCCGGATTATTCATGATGGAGGTTTTGCGCTGGGGTCCTGTCGAGCGGATCCGGGCATTATACGCACGCCATGGTCATCAGCCATGGCCGCCAGCCGCCGCGACACGGAGCCCCGGATTAACGTGAAAAACCAGCCACGGAAAACACGGAAGAAACGGAAAAGAGCCTGAATTCGCTTCGTTTTCCGGTATGTCCGTGTTCTTCCGTGTTTTCCGTGGCTCGCCTTTTCGTCGTCAGGGTGGTGCAGGGCGAAGTGACGGTGCCACCTCGGATCCGGAAACGGGAGCGCCCCGCGAGCGCCTCAGGGGCGCTGTATCAACCGATAGTCCCGAGTGCCGTCCGCGTAATCGACGATCATCAGATCGGCTTGCGAGCCGGGCGTGAATGGCTGGCCGGTGGCCATCCAGAGCAGCCGGATCACACCCTCATCCGGGGTCTCCACGGAAACCCGAAACCAACGTGCGTCTTCATTTTCCCGCTCGACCGCGACCACCGGGACACGGACCACGTCGCGGCTGAGCACCTCCGGCGTGGACCAGCGGACATACAGCAGCGCACCCAGGACCACCAGCATCCCGATCGCTGCGATCGCGGCCCGCGTGTTGCGGATCGCGTGGGCCATCCGGTTCCAGAAGCCTGTGTCCATGCCGCCGATTCTCGCCGAAACGCCGCAGGATGTGCCAGACGCACGTTCGCCCGTGCTCCGGTGTTGTAGCATGCACCGAACCGATTCCGGGAAACCCTGCATGTCCCCGAAACCCGAATCTGCCCGTGCTGCCATGGAACGCGTCGGTCCGCTTCGCATCGCCGCGGACCCGGAATCAGTGATGGTCGCGGCGGCGGAGCGGATTGCCCAGCTGCTCACCGAGGCGGTTGCGGCGCGCGGTGTGGCCACGATGGCGTTGGCCGGAGGCAGCACGCCGCGCCAGGTCTACCGCCTGTTGTCGGCCGAACCGCACGATCGTGCGATTCCCTGGGAACAGGTACGTCTGTTCCTCGGGGATGAGCGCTGCGTTCCGGCCGATCACCCCGACAGTAACCAGCGCATGGTCGACGAATCGCTGCTGGCACGCCTGCCGCATCCTCCCGCGTTCCACCCGATGGTCTGCAACGGCCACGACCGCGAAGAGGCGGCGGCCCGCTATCGGGACTGCCTCGCTCGCGAAGTGCCCGAGCATGCATCCGGCATCCCGCGGTTCGACCTGATCCTCCTGGGCATGGGCGACGATGCGCACACGGCGTCCCTGTTCCCGGGGACCTCCATCCTCGATGAAACCCGTCCGGTCGCTTCCGTGTTCGTCCCCGAAAAGGATTCCTGGCGGATGAGCCTGACGCTGCCGGTACTCAATACCGCACGCCATGTCCTGTTCCTGGTCACGGGCTCGAACAAGGCGCACGCACTGACCGGAGTATTGGGCGGGGGGCCCGACCGGGAACGCCCCGCCTCTCTGGTGCGACCCGAGTCCGGGACGGTCGAGTGGCACGTCGACGCCGCAGCCGCGGCTCGGGTACCGCGCTAGTGGACCATCCGGGACGTTCGGGGCCCTGCGCGCCGGAGCAAGGCGGGCATGTGCAGGAATAGCCGACCTATTGCAAACGTGCCCTACGCAGCTCCCGCGTGTCCGGCGCAGCGATCGGATACCGAACTTTCCGCATGGCTCACTAGATGTCTTCGAATTCGATGTGCTGCCGCCATTCGTCGATCTCTTCGTCGAACAGGCGGCGACTCTCCCGGGGCCCCCAGCTGCCCGCCGGGTAGGTGTGGATGAAGTCCCTTTCCACCGACCAGGTTTTCAAGACCGCATCGACGATTCGCCAGGAATATTCCACCTCGTCGTAGCGCAGGAACAGCGAACGATCACCTTCCATGATGTCCAGGAGCAGCCCCTCGTAGGCGCCCGTGGCCGCCTCTGCCGGGACCGCCAGTCCGGTATCGAGACGGACCTGCTGGGTTTTCATTTCCAGCCCCGGCTGCTTGGCCGTGAGTTGAAGGCTGATCCGTTCCTTTGGCTGCACCCCGATCGCGAGCCAGTTGCGTTGTATGTTGTGCATCTGCGTGCCGCGAAACAGCTGCAGGGGCGGCTGCCGGAAGCGGATCATGATGTGCGAGGCCCCCTCCGCCATGCGTTTGCCGGTACGCAGATAGAACGGGACACCACGCCAACGCCAGTTGTCCACGTATAGCTTCATCGCCGCGTAGGTCTCGGTCACGCTGTCCTGGGGCACGCCCTCCTCTTCCAGGTAGCCCCGGACCCTCTCGCCATTGACGGTGCCGGCACCATACTGGGCCCGGAAAGACTGGGCCCGCACCGCGCCGGGGGTGATCGGCCGAACGGACTTGAGGACCTTCACCTTCTCGTCGCGCAGATCCTCCGCGGCCATCGAGGCCGGTGGCTCCATGGCCACCAGTGTGAACAGTTGCATGAGATGACTTTGCAGCATGTCGCGCAGCGCGCCCGCGCCGTCGTAATAGGGGGCGCGGCTACCGACGCCGAGGGTCTCGGCCTGGGTGATCTGCACGTGGTCGATGAAATTGCGATTCCACAGGGGTTCCAGCATCAGGTTGGCGAACCGGAAAACCAGCAGGTTGCGCACCATCTCCTTGCCGAGGTAATGATCGATGCGGTAGATCTGCTCCTCGTTCAGAAAACGGGTGAGGCGCCGCTGCAGCGACTGGGCACTCTCCAGGTCGTAGCCGAAGGGCTTCTCGATCACCACACGTCGCCAGTGATCATCCTCGGTCAGCAAACCCGTGCGACTCAGGTTCTCGGTCACCACGCCGAACTCCGCCGGACGGATCGCGAGGTAAACGGCTAGATTGGATGGCAGATCCCTGCGCTGATTCAGCCATTCGGCGAGCTCGCCGTACATATCAGGCCGGGTGATGTCACCCTCGAAATAGTCCTGACGCGCCTCCAGTCGCTGCAGCACATCGGGGTCGACGTCGCCCCGGACCTGGCCGCGCAGCATGCCCCGCATCTCCTCGAGCCAACGCCCGCGGTCCCAGGGCCGGCGCCCGGTGGCGACGATGCGGCAGCCCTCGGGCAGTCGACCGGCGGCTTCCAGGTGGTACAGCGCGGGCATCAGCTTGACCCGGGAAAGATCCCCGGTGGAGCCGAAAATGATCAGGGTGCAGGGTGCAATGCGCGCATTCATGGCTCAGATCTCATAGGTGGATGAAGCCACGTCGCCGCCGCGTCCGGTCCAGTCCGTATGGAAGAAGATGCCCCGTGCGTGATCCACACGCTCGTAGCTATGCGCGCCGAAATAATCGCGCTGGGCTTGCAACAGGTTCGCGGGCAGGCGCGCGCTTCGATACCCGTCGAAGTACGCCAATGCCGAGGCGAAGGCGGGGGCCGGCACGGCGTGGGTCACGGCCAGCGTCACCGCGCGACGCCAGCCGGACTCGGCGTGCTTCAGCGCATCGACGAAAAAACCGTCCAGCAGCAGATTCTGCAGCTGGGGCGCCTTGCCGTACGCGGCGGAAATGTCGTTCAGAAACGCGCTGCGGATGATGCAGCCTCCGCGCCAGATGAGCGCGATGCTCCCGTAATCGAGTTCCCAGCCCTCTGCCCGCGCGGCCTCTCGCATCAGCATGAAGCCCTGAGCATAGGAAATGATCTTCGAAGCGTACAACGCGTCGTGAAGCGCTTTCAGGGATTCTTCCGGAGCCGCGTCGGCCGGCGGCCGCTCGGGGCTGCCCAGAATGTCGGCCGCCAGCATGCGCTCATCCTTCAGGGAAGACAGGATGCGGGCGAACACCGCCTCGCCGATCAGCGTCAGCGGCACTCCCAGTTCCAAGGCGCTGATCCCCGTCCACTTGCCGGTTCCCTTCTGGCCCGCCGTGTCGAGGATCCGGGTGACCAGAGGGACGCCGTCGGTGTCGCGGGTCGCGAGGATTTCCGCGGTGATCTCGATCAGATAGGAATCCAGCACCCCACGGTTCCAGTCCGCGAACACCGCGGCCATCGCGTCGTGATCCATGCCCAGAGCCCGGTCCATCAGCGCGTAGGCTTCGGCGATCAGCTGCATGTCGCCGTACTCGATGCCGTTGTGCACCATTTTCACGAAATGCCCGGCGCCGTCAGGCCCCACCCAGCGACAGCAGGGTTCACCATCCACCTGCGCGGCGATCGCCTGAAAGATGTCGCGAACCAGGGGCCACGCTTCGGGGTCACCGCCAGGCATGATCGACGGTCCGTGGCGGGCGCCTTCCTCGCCTCCCGAGATTCCGGCCCCGATGAACCGCAATCCCGATTCGCGCAGCTCATGGGTGCGCCGTGTCGAGTCCGGATAGTGCGAATTGCCGCCGTCGATAATGACATCGCCCGGCTCCAGCAGCGGGACGAGCTTCGCGATGAACTGGTCGACCACCGCGCCCGCCTTGACCATCAGCATCACCCGGCGCGGCCGCTCCAGGCTCGCGACGAGTTCCTCGAGACTGTGACAGCCGATGATCGGCAATCCTGCGGCGGGGCCCTCCAGAAACGCGTCCACCCGTTCGGTGGTGCGGTTGTAGACCGCGACACGGTAGCCGTGGTCGGCCATGTTCAGGACGAGATTCTGTCCCATGACTGCCAGCCCGATCAGGCCAATGTCTGCCTTTGCCATCTGATTGCTCCCTTTTCGGTGACTGCGGGACTGCGTTGGGCGCCCCACCGCGGGCCGACGCTGACTGACCGAAAACGGAATGCCCGGGGAACGCCGTTATATAGACCAGGCGCGAGGGAAACGTGCGGCAGCCATTCCCGAATCGGTCACGTACGGACCCGTTAGGAAGGATGGTGGGCCGTGTAGGAATCGAACCTACAACCAATAGATTAAGAGTCTACTGCTCTACCAATTGAGCTAACGGCCCGTGCGGAGAAAGGGTGGGGTGACCGATGGGACTCGAACCCACGACAACCGGAGCCACAATCCGGGACTCTACCAACTGAGCTACGGTCACCACCGTATCGCCGTACTCCTGGACTACCCCGGGCGGTGGCGCGCCCGGCAGGACTCGAACCTGCAACCGTCGGCTTAGAAGGCCGATGCTCTATCCGGTTGAGCTACGAGCGCGTGGCATGGAGCAGTGGTCGGGGTAGAGGGATTCGAACCCCCGACATCCTGCTCCCAAAGCAGGCGCGCTACCAGACTGCGCTATACCCCGAAGAGCCAAACCGCATGAAGCCCAGTACAGCGAGCGGGAAATCATAGCGCCTGCGCGGCCGCAGGGCAAGGAAAAGCCTCGGGGGAGATCGCGGACCGGTGGTCCTTGAGAGGCGTTCGCCATCATGGGATCATTCCGGCCCTCTCCCAGGGGTAATGCCATGACTGCCAGGATCATCGACGGCCGCGCCATCGCAGCCACGCATCGCGAACGCATTGCCGCCGAAGTCACCAGCATGCGCGACGCCGGCCTGCGTCCACCCGGACTCGCGGTCGTGCTCGTCGGCGACAACCCGGCTTCCGAGGTCTACGTGCGCAACAAGCGCAAGGCCTGCGCGCAGGTGGGCATCGAGTCTCATTCCTATGACCTGCCGGATACCACACCGCAGGCGGACCTGCTGGCCCTGATCGATCGCCTGAACCGGGACCGCGCCATCGACGGCATTCTGGTGCAATTGCCACTGCCGCCGCACATTGATCCGGAAACCGTGATCGAGGCCATCGACCCCGCCAAGGACGTGGATGGTTTCCATCCCTACAACGTGGGCCGTCTGGCCGTGCGCGTGCCACGCCTGCGCCCGTGCACGCCCTGGGGTGTCATCCAGCTGCTGCGCGCCATCGATGAACCGTTCAAGGGCCGCAGCGCCTGCGTGATCGGCGCGTCGAACATCGTGGGTCGGCCAATGGCGCTGGAACTGCTGCTTGCCGGCGCCACGGTCATGGTTTGCCACCGTTTCACCCGCGACAGCGCGGCGCTGGTGCGCGAGGCGGATGTGGTCATTGCCGCCGCCGGCAAACCGGGACTGGTCGGTGGCGACTGGATCAAGCGCGGCGCGACGGTGATCGATGTCGGCATCAATCGCCTCGAGAACGGTACGCTGATCGGAGACGTGGATTTCGAAGCGGCCTCCGAACGCGCGGACTGGATCACCCCGGTTCCCGGTGGGGTGGGTCCGATGACAGTCGCCATGCTCCTCGACAACACACTCAAGGCCCGCGCGTTCGGCGAGAACGAACCCTCGCGGTGACGCCGTACCGGGGCCGAACCTCCGAAGCACAACCGGAAACTGGCCTGCGTTCGAACCAGGCGGTACCATCGCCGGCCCACGGATTCACGGAGAGTCCAGATGTTTCGTTCCTTCATCCCGTTGCTGCTGATAGCAGCCACCATTCCAGGAGTTCTCATGGCTGATGACCATCCGAAGGTCGCGATCGACACCAACCACGGCCGGATCGTGCTGCAACTCAATCCGGACGCTGCGCCGGAGACGGTCGCCAACTTCCTTCAGTACGTGGACGATGGTTTCTTCGACAACACCATCTTTCACCGCGTGATTCCCGGCTTCATGATCCAGGGCGGTGGCTTCGATCCCGACATGCGTCAGAAGACGACGGGAGCGCCGATCCAGAACGAGGCGGACAATGGCCTGAAGAACACGGCGGGGACCATCGCCATGGCCCGGACCCAGGACCCGCATTCCGCGACGGCGCAGTTTTTCATCAACGTTTCCGACAACGGCTTTCTGGACCACGGCTCCAAGACCCCCCAGGGCTGGGGTTACACGGTATTCGGCAACGTGATCGAGGGCATGAGCGTGGTCACCGAGATCGAGAAGGTCAAGACCGGTCGTGTCGGCATGCACCAGGACGTCCCGCTGGAGTCCGTGGTGATGAAGAGCGTGCAGCGCGTGCAGTAGCCATGCCCGCCGAAAGCCCGGTCCTCGTGGTCTCCGACCTGCACCTGGACCGGGAAACCGACGCCACGCTGGACCGGTTCCTCCAATTTCTCGAAGGACCGGCCCGGCAGGCCTCGGCGCTCTATATCCTCGGAGACCTCTTCGAGTACTGGATCGGCGATGACGCCGGTTCCACCGCGGCAGGGTCGGTGGCAACAGCCCTCTGCGCTCTGCGGATTCCCACCATCTTTCAACACGGAAACCGGGACTTTCTGCTCGGTCCGGACTATGCCCAGCGGGCATGCATGGAAATCGCTCCGGAAGAGCTCCGGGTGGACCTCCCCGCGGGTCCTGCCCTGTTCCTGCACGGGGACACCCTGTGCACCGCGGACGTCGACTACCTCCGCTTTCGAGCCCTGGTGCGCGATCCTTCCTGGCAGCGGCAGTTTCTCTCCCGAACCCTGGCCGAGCGCGTGGAGGAAGCGGAACGGCTGCGGGCCATGAGCGAGGACGCGGGGCGCATGAAGGCCAACGAGATCACCGATGTGCATCCGGAAGCGGTCGCGGACGTCCTGCGCAGACATGGTCTCTCGCTGCTGATCCACGGACACACCCATCGGCCCGCCATCCACGCGCTGGACGTCGACGGCCGGGCCTGCCTGCGCTGCGTGCTGCCCGCCTGGGATCGGTTACCCGGATACCTCGAGCTCACGACCGGGGGACCGCGTCTGCTCACGCTCGAAGGCGCGGACTATCCCACCGTATCCGGGCGCGCCTGAGCCGCCGCGCGTCTCTCCAGGGCGGACATTTCCCCACGGCTGAACCCCGCTGCCATGCGTGCCTCGAGGGCGAACGGTGGACGCACCCCACCCGGCATGTGCTGCTCCAACAGATTCAGGAACGTCGTCTCGGGATCCAGTCCGCGTCCCCGGGCCAGGAACCGGAACCAACGCGAACCGATGGCCACGTGCCCCACTTCCTCACGCTGGATCACCTGCAGCACCGCCACGCTGGCGTGATCCCCGGCTGTCTCGAGGCGCCGGATCATCCCCGGGGTCACATCCAGTCCGCGCGCCTCGAGGACACGCGGCACCAGCGCCATGCGTTCCATCGGATCGGCGTCCGTTTTCAGGGCCATTTCCCACAGGCCATTGTGTGCCGGGAAGTCCCCGTAGCCGGCGCCCAGTTCCGCGAGCCGGCCGGCGAGCAAACCGAAATGCCGCGCCTCCTCGGCGGCCACCTGCAACCAGTCACTGATGTATTCCGGCGGCAACTGCCGGAATCGGTAGACCGCATCCAGCGCCAGGTTGATCGCGTTGAACTCGATATGGGCGATCGCGTGCAACAGCGCCTTGCGGCCCTCCTCCGTGTGCAGCCCGCGGCGCGGAAGATCCTGGGGGCCGACCAGAACAGGCCATTCCGGGCGACCCGGCACCTCGATCCGAACCGGCTCGGGATCGTCGGCATGGACCCCCAGGCCGCCAGCCCGCCATGCTTCCAGAAGCCGCGCCACGGAAACGCACTTGAGCGACGGATCGCACACCCTGAGGGCGTGCAGCGCTGAAGCGTGCACCCCGGCCCCGGACGCCTGTCCGCCGGGCGCATTCATCGACTCAACCGGACGATCAGTAGATCCATTACATTGGTCCCGGTTTCGGCACTGGGCAGACGCTGCCCCAGCGACTCCCAGAACGTCGCGGTATCGGCGTGCCGCAGCGCCATGCGCAGGGCGTCCCGCGTCGCGTTGTCCAGCGGCCCTTGCATCGCATCGAACCAGGCGCCCGCTGCGCCGCTGCTGCCATCCACTCCGTCGGTGGCCGCACAGAGCACCTCGAGCGGCCGCGGCCAGCCACGCGCATTCCAGAGCAGCAGAATCAGTCCTGCAAGGTGTTGAGCACGCCCGCCGCGACCCGGCTCGGCCGGAAGGCGCACGGGTGCCTCGCCACCCCAGACATGAACGCCATCGCGAGCGAAACGCAGATAGCGGGTCACACGCACCGCGGTCTCAAGCACGGACGTCGCCGGGAACAGGCCGTGATCGAAACCGGGGACGCCATCACTCCGGACCTGGGCCACAACGGCCTTGCGTGCGTCGGCGTTACCCCCAACGATGCGGTGAGGCGGTCGTGCCACGAAGGGAGGGGCCGGACAGCGATCCAGCAGCCCGCGCAATTCCGGAAATCCCAGTTCGTCCAGCGGCGGAGCCGAGGACATGTCCCGCGGCCAGAACGGTCCGGAGCCAACGCTCTCCAACGCGTCCCCGGGCACGTCGCTGAGCACCAGCACGCGGATATCATCCGCGCCGCAGAACAGCAGAGCGCTGCCACCTTTCAGACGCGACAGCCGGGCGCGCAGGGCATTCGTGTTTCGGATATCCCACCCGATGCCGAGCAACCGGTCGTTCAACATCTGAAGCCATTCGGGGTCAACGCCCGGACACGGGAGTTCCGCAAGGCTGGAGGCACCTCCGGACAGCAGCACGAGCAGGGTGTCCTGCTCCGCCACGGTGCCCAGAAAATCGGCCACGGCCTGGCCGGCGGCAAGACTGCGCGAACCGGGCACCGGGTGATCACCGGGTGCCCGCGAGACGGGAAACGCCTGCGGTCGCCCGCGCCAACCCCTGCGCACCGGCGCCACCACTAGCGCCCGCACGATCGCACCGGACCACGCTTCGGCAGCACCTTCCAGCATGGACTCGGCGGCCTTGCCCAGCGCAAGAACGTGGACCACACGCGGTGGTGGCTCGTCCTGCAGCGCGTTGCGAACCACACGGCGCCCGTGCACCGCAGCCAGCGCCGCATCGTACGCACCCTGCAGCAGGGTCGGGCGTTTCACTGCAGAAGGTCCAGACCCCGCGCGAGGTCCCGCTGGATGTCGCCGATCGCCTCCAGGCCCACCGCCACCCGCACCAGACCTTCGGTAATCCCCTGTGCCTGGCGCTGTTCCGGGGTCAGCCGGCCGTGCGTCGTCGTGGCCGGATGCGTGATCGTCGTCTTGGTGTCACCGAGGTTGGCGGTAATCGAAAGCAGACGGGTCTGGTCGATCACCGACCAGGCCGCGGAACGCCCCCCGTGCACCTCGAAACTGAGCACCCCACCGTAGCCGGACTGCTGGGCGTCTGCCAGGGCGTGCTGGGGATGCTCTTCGAGCCCGGGATAGTGGACCGTGGTCACGGCCGGATGCGCCCGCAACCAGCGCGCCAGCGCCAGGGCATTCGTGCTGTGCTCGCGCATACGCAGATGCAAGGTCTCCAGGCCCTTGAGAAACACCCAGGCGTTGAACGGCGACATCGTGGGTCCGGCGCTGCGCAGAAAGCCATACACCTCCTTGCCGACACGCTCCGCATCGCCCACCACCGCGCCACCGAGACAGCGACCCTGCCCGTCCAGGAATTTGGTTGCCGAGTGAATCACCAAGTCGGCGCCGTGGGCCAACGGCCGCTGCAGCGCCGGCGTGCACAGGCAATTGTCGACCGCGAGGAGGACATCGTGTTCGTGCGCGATCCGGGCCAGTGCGGCAATGTCGACGAGTTCGCCCAATGGATTGGAAGGCGTCTCGCAGAAATACAAGCGGGTATTCGGTCGGGTCGCCGCCTTCCAGGCACCGAGATCGGACAGGGATACGTAGCTGACCTCCACCCCGAACCGCACCATGTAGGTGTTCAGCAGCACCGTGGTCGTCCCGAACACGGAGTGGGAGCAGACCAGGTGGTCGCCGCTGCGCAGCAGGCCCATGAGCATCGCCAGGATTGCGGCCATGCCCGACGCGGTCGCGACGCAGGCTTCGCCGCCCTCCATCGCCGCGAGCCGCCGCTCGAAGGCGCGCACGGTCGGATTGGTGAACCGCGAGTAGATGTTGCCGGGAGACTCACCACCAAAACGCGCGGCCGCCTCGCCCGCGCTGGCAAAGACAAAGCTGGACGTCGGAAAGATCGCCTCCGAGTGCTCGCCTTCGGCGGTTCGCCGGTAGCCGGCGCGCACTGCGATCGTTTCGAGGGCGTAGTCGTTGAGTTCGAATTCCTGCATCAAGGATTCCAGGCGATGGCATGAGTTCCCGTCCGCAGGGGCCACGTCGGGACGGCTGCGTACACTATACTGCCTCTCCAGCCCACCCCAAAGGACCGAGTCTCCAGCCCATGGGTTCCAGCCTCCGTTCTTCGTTCAGCCTGCTGCTGGGCATGAGCATACTGCTGATGGGGTCCGGACTCATCGGCACCCTCCTGGGTCTGCGTGCCGTCTCGGAGGGCTTTTCCGAGTTGGCGATCGGTTTCGTGATGTCGGCCTTTTTCGTGGGCTACATCGTCGGCTCGTGGCTGATCCCCGCGCTGATCACCCGGGTCGGGCATATCCGTACCTTTGCCGCACTGGCCGCGATCTCGGCGGTCGCAGCGCTCGTACACGCCCTGTGGGTCGATCCGGTCGCATGGTGGGTACTGCGCCTGATCAACGGCATAAGCCTGCTGGGCAGCTATATGGTCATCGAAAGCTGGCTCAACGAGCAGGTTGTCGAGAAGCGCGGGCAGGTGTTCGCCGTTTACATGATGACCAGCCTGCTGGCCCTGGGAATCGGTCAATACCTGTTGCTCATCTACGGGCCGGACGCCATTCAGAGCTTCATGCTGGTCGCGATGCTGTTCGCGCTGGGGCTGGTGCCGATCGCACTGACTCCGGTGACCCAGCCCATACCGATTCGAACCGAGGGCCTCCCGCTGCGCGAGCTGTACCGTCGCGCGCCCGTGGGCATCGTGGGAGCCGGTGTTTCCGGGCTGGTCACGGGCGCATTCTGGGGACTGGCCGCCGTGTTTGCGCGGGAGATCGGGCTGAGCGATGCCGGGGTGGCCACCTTTCTCAGCGCCGCCATCTTCGGTGGCGCGATGCTGCAGTACCCGATCGGCCATGCCTCGGATCGACGCGATCGGCGCAAGGCCCTGATCGTGGTCGCCGGCCTGGCCGCGGTGGGATCGGTCGCGCTCTTCTTCGCGATTGGGCAGAACACGGCGCTGATCGTCGTGCTGGCGCTGCTCTGGGGTGGGTTCGCGTTCACGCTCTACGCCCTCAGCGTTGCGCAGACCTACGATCGGCTGGACGCCTCCGAGGCGCTGGAGGCGACCCGGGGTCTGCTGTTGATGAACGGGATCGGCTCGGCCACGGGACCCATGCTGGCGGGACTGATCCTGTACCTGGCCGGAGCCTCGGCGCTGCCGCTTGCATTCGCTGTGCTGCTGGTCCTCTTCATTCTTTTCGTGTTGGTGCAGCTGCGGAAAGAGGGACCGACACCGAAACCTGAAATGACCGAGTTCGTCCCCATGACCCGAACCAGCCCGGTTGCGGCGGAAATCGATCCGCGGACCGAGTCCGATCCACACGAACCCGTTACGGTTTCTCCCGAACCCAACCCCTGAGCCGCACCGTGCCCTGCTTCTCGACCAGCGCCGGACACCCGGGTTCGGTTCCTGCCTCGCGCAGCGCCGCGCTCGACGGTCTGCGCGCGCTCGCCATCCTGTGGGTGTTCGCGTTCCACGCCCGGGCGTTGCTCGGCGGCGGCCTCGGCGGCGCTGAAGCGGGAACCCTGGCCAACCTCGCGGACACCGGCCTGCTCGGCGTGCAGCTGTTTTTCGTACTGAGTGGCTTCCTGCTCGCCCTCCCCTGGATGCGTGCGGAACGTGCCGGCTGCGCCGCACCATCCCCGGGCCGCTTCTACCGGCGGCGCGCGTGGCGCATCCTGCCGGCTTTCTACCTCCATCTCGCAGTCCTGTTTGGCCTGATCCTGCCGGTCCTGCATGGGAGCTTCGCCCTGCTCGGTGACCGTCTCGGCCTGCTCAATCTCGCAGCCCATGCCAGCCTGCTGCATTTCCTGCACCCCGGAAGTGCAAGTTCCTTCGGCGTCAACATGGCGCTCTGGAGCCTGAGCATCGAGGCACAGTTCTACCTTCTGCTGCCGCTGCTGGCGCCTTTGTTCACGGGCCGGCGCGTATGGATTGCGCTGCCCGTGGCGGTCGCGCTCAGCCTGTTCTGGAAAACCGCGGCGCCGGCCCTGCTCGCTCCCTGGCTCGGGCAGACCATACAGCCCGACCTGTTGATCTATTTCGATCCGGTGACAGGCGCGATGCTGCCGTATCCGCCCGGCGCGCTCGCCCTCTTCGTGGAAAGGCAGCTCCCGGGAGAATTCATGGCGTTCGCCCTCGGCATGGCCGCGGCCAACCTGGCGACCCGAATCGAAACCGCGCGCAGCTCGTCCGCCCGCCCGGCGCGTGGCACGGGACTCGAGATCATGGCCATGGCCCTTCTGGCGGTCTGGGTCGTCGTGCTCTCCTGGGTGCCGTTCTCAAGCGTGCTGTGGGGAACCAACTGGCGCTTGTACGGCATGCCGCTGCTGCTGCTCTCCGTCGCCTTCCTGGTCCTGGTCGCTCACCTCGGGAGCCATCGGCCACCGGGTCGGATGCCGCTGCTCGAGGCCGTGCTGGGCAACCCTGCGCTGGCCGGCATTGGCATGATCAGCTACAGCCTGTTCCTCTGGCACGAACCGCTCCTTCGGCTCGTACGCATGGGCTGGATTGCCCTGCCCGGGGTTACCGGCCCCGCTTTGCAGGTCGCGCTCGGCCTCGCCGTCGCGATCGTGGTCGCGGCAGTGTCGTTCTGGGCCGTCGAACGCCCGGTGCTGAAACGACCGGGCGACTCGGTACCTGAAACCCGGTGAATCCCGGTCAGAGACGCGGGCCACGGGTTTGAATTTTACCGACCGGTCAACTACCGTATCGAGTCATGGACACCCAGAAGCTCCCCCGCGATTCCCGATCGGCGCTGCTGAGGGCCGCACGCGAGCTGATCTTCACGCGCAGTTTCGAAAACGTCGGCACCGCCGAGATCTGCGCGCACGCCGGGGTCCGCAAGGGCAGCCTCTACCACTTCTTCAGCAGCAAGGAAGAGCTGGTTCTGGCGATGCTCGACGAACTGTTGCGGGACTTCGAACGCGAGGTACTCTCGCCCAGCCTGGACGGGCCTGGATCGATCACCGACCGCATCGATGCCTTCGTGAACGCCATTCATGCGTTCGAGGCCGGTATCCAGCGCAGTTCGGGACACCTGCCGGGTTGCCCCTTCGGGAACCTGATCGTCGAAACCGCCACCTACAGTCCCCGTCTGCGCAACGCCATCAAGGCCCATCTGGATCAGGTGAAGGGCCATTTCCAGCGCGCCCTGGAGGCGGCCGTCGAGCGCGGTGAACTGTCCGCGGACACGGATCCACGGGCCGGTGCGGAGCGGTGGCTGACCCTGATGGAGGGCATCCTGGTAATGGCCAAGGTGGAACAGGACCCGGCCGCCATTCTCCGGCTGGGACCGGCGCTGCACCTGCTCCTGGGCACTCATCCCGACGCCGATCCCAACCGCAGCGCGACGACGACACGAACTCAGGAGACCTGACATGCCGCTTACCCAATTCCCTCTGCACGACCGCGAGAGCGCGCCCGATGCCACCCCCGCCTTCGAGCGTGCGGAGACCGTGTTCGGGATGGTCCCGAATCTCACCCGGAAAATGGCCACCTCGCCCGTACTCGCGCAGGCGTACCTGGAGCTGACCGCCCTGTTCGAAGCGTGCTCACTGTCGCCGCAGGAACGCGGCGTGGTGCTCCTCACGGTCAGCCGGTTTCACGGCTGCGACTATTGCATGGCCGCGCACAGCATGACGGGCCGGATGACCGGCCTTTCCGATGCGGTGGTGGATGCCCTGCGCGAGGACCGTCCGATCGCGGATGCGCGCCTGCAGGCGCTGCGCGACTTTGTCCTCGCCATGCTTCAGAACCGCGGCTGGGTACACCCCGACGACCTGGCGGCCTTCGAGGCGGCGGGCTTCGATGAGCAGCAGGTTCTCGACGTCATTCTCGGCATCGGGCTGAAGACGCTGTCGAATTACACGAACCATGTCGCGCGGACCCCGGTGGACGACGCGTTCGCAAACGAGCGCTGGTCGGCTCCGTGAAACGCTGCCTGAACGGTGCCGGAAACGTCGAAACGGGTGAAGCAGGACCATTATTCTGTATCCTGCACTTCACCTAAATGGAGTTCGAACCATGGCCCGGTCCCCAGGCAAGACGCTCACGCTGATATGGATCATCGCCCTGTCGATGTGGCTGATCGGCTGCGGGGGCGTGCAGGTCAAGAGCAAGCACAATCAGCTCCAGAACACCCTCAACGCCTACCAGACGACGGTGCGCTGGGGCAACCTCGCGGACATGTACGCTTTCCTCGAACCCGAACGAAAGCTCGAGGCCGAAATCCCGGCCCATCTCGAGAATCTTCGTGTAACCCGATACGAGGAGCTTGGAAGTCCGGTCATCGTTGACGACGTCGCGACGGTCACCGCGCGGATCAGCTATGTGCACCGGGATCGTCAGGTCGAACGCGTCATTCAGGATCGACAGGAATGGCGCCACGAGCCTGGCGTCGGCTGGCTCCGCAGCAATCCCGTCCCCGACATGCCCTGACGGCAGGTTCCGCGCTCAAACGCCGAAACCACTCGGATACCACACCGGGGAACGAGACGATCGACCCGTCAGCGCTTTCGGACGGCATGGCCGGGCCGGAATGCCATCAACCGTTCAGGATCGGTTTCCAGGTAAGGCCCTTCGATCAGGTCGACGCAGTAGGGAATCGCTGGAAATACCGCGTCGAGGCATTCGGAAATCGCCGAAGGTTTGCCGGGCAGATTCACGATCAGGGTGGAGCCCCGGATGCCCGCCGTCTGTCGTGACAGTATCGCCGTGGGCACATGCTGCAACGAGATGGCCCGCATTTGTTCGCCGAATCCCGGCAGCAGTTTCTCACAGACGGCCTCGGTCGCCTCGGGTGTGACGTCGCGACGGGCCGGGCCGGTCCCCCCGGTGGTCACGACGAGGCAGCAGCCCTCTTCGTCGCACAGGGCGGAAAGGGTGGATTCCAGCACCCGTCGCTCATCCGGAATCACGCGCGGAACCGCCTCCCAGGGCGAGATCAAGACCGAACTCAACCAGGATTGAATCGCTGGACCACCCAGATCCTCGTATTCACCTCGGCTTGCTCGGTCCGAAACCGTGACGATCCCGATACGGGCGGGCGGGCGGTCGCTCATGGGTCTTTCTCCGAATCCCCGGGGTCTCGGGCCAGCGTCGACCGATTCAAACGGCCAAGTGCAGCGACCCTACGCCCACGTGGGCAACCGCTGCAACCGGCCCTTCCGACCCCCGTGGACGTCCGACACCGCGTGGAACATCACGTGCTGCGTCCAGATTGCGAAGTCGAGGATCACAAGGGTGATCAGCACACTGACCCAGAACGGCAGGTCCGGCACCTGCAGCAACCCCCAGCCCGGGCTCTCCAAGAAGAAGGTCGGGCCGCCCACGCTGCGCGTGGACGTTGGCTCCGCTTCGCTCCGCGCTCGAACCTTCCAGGTTCGAACCCTGGCGCGCGCTCATCAACATGCAAAAGGCCCCACAAGGGGGCCTTCCGCATGTTGGCTGGGGGACCAGGATGACTCGGCCTCCGGCCTCGCCCTTCGGGCCGCCCACGCTGCGCGTGGACGTTGGCTCCGCTTCGCTCCGCGCTCGAACCTTCCAGGTTCGAACCCTGGTGCGCGCTCATCAACATGCAAAAGGCCCCACAAGGGGGCCTTCCGCATGTTGGCTGGGGGACCAGGATTCGAACCTGGGTTGACGGAGTCAGAGTCCGTAGTCCTACCGCTAGACGATCCCCCACCGACCGGTCCGGAGCATCCCGGACCTCGAACTCAGCGCTTGGAGAACTGCTTCGCGCGGCGGGCTTTCGCCAGTCCGACTTTCTTGCGCTCGACTTCGCGTGCGTCGCGGGTCATGAACCCGGCCTGGCGCATCGGCGAACGCAGCGTCTCGTCGTATTCGACCAGCGCGCGGGCAATGCCCAACCGGATGGCGCCGGCCTGGCCGTTGGAACCGCCACCCTTGACCGTCGCGATCACGTCGAAGCGGTCGCCGGCCTCCGCCGTTTCCAGCGGCTGACGTACGACCATCCGTGACGTCTTGCGGCCGAAATAGTCATCGAGCGCCTTGTTGTTGACGACGATCTCGCCCTTTCCGGGACGCAGGAAGACGCGCGCGGAGGCGGTCTTGCGGCGGCCAGTGCCATAGTTCTGGTTCATTGCCATGAATTCGTTGTCCTCGACCGTATGACGTGTCCGCAGCGCGGAATCAGATTTCCAGCGGCTGCGGCTGCTGGGCAGTGTGGCGATGGTCGCTGCCGGCGTACACCTTCAGCTTCTTGAACATCGCCCGGCCCAGCGGATTCTTCGGCAGCATCCCCTTCACCGCGAGTTCCAGCACCCGCTCCGGCGCGCGCTCGATCATCTGGTTGAAGCTGGCCTGCTTGATTCCGCCCGGATACCCCGAGTGGCGGTAATACATCTTGTCGCTCGCCTTGTTGCCGGAGACGTGAATCTTCTCGGCGTTGACAACGACGATGTAGTCACCGGTATCCACGTGGGGCGTGTACACGGGCTTGTGCTTGCCGCGCAGACGGCGCGCGATCTCGGTGGCGAGTCGACCCAGGGTCTTGCCGCTGGCGTCGACCAGATACCAGTCGCGTTCGACTTCGGCCGGCTTGGCGCTTATGGTTTTCATGCCTGTTGCTCCGGAAACGGGGCTTTTTAGAAAGCGCGCCATAATACCCAAGGGCGCCCCTGTGTTCAAGGTGTGGAAACAAAAAGGCCGGCCCCGAGGGGCCGGCTCCGCACACACATGCGGTCGCGCACCGACTACATGCGCTCTTCGGCCATCTGGCGCACCTGTTGCAGGAGCTCTGGATCGTTCTGCAGGGCGGTGGCCACGTCATTGTACTCCTGGACGCTCATGCCCGTTTGCTCGACCGCGCGCAGCATCTCCTCCTGCGCCTGCTGCTGCATGGTCTGGGCTTCACCCTCGTTCGTGGCGGAGCCAAGACGCTCGGCAAAGTCCTCGCGAACCTCCTGAACGGCGACGAAGGCGTCGACGAACGTGTCGACGGTCTGATCGGTCAGCATGGCGCTCGCAGGGGTGGTCTCGCCGAAGCTCGGGGCGCTGGGGCTGGTCGCCTGGGCATGGGCGTTGCCGGCGAAAGCCAGCAGTCCGACAAGTGCCAGGGACAGGGTCGTCATACGCATCATCATATTCTCCTCGATCGTGCATGAATGGTGATCGAGTCAGGAGCAGCAACCGTGCCAACCGGGGCGAAGGATCGCAATATTCAAAATAAACAATCCGTTAGGGGATCTTTTGCGCTGAACCAGCCCCCCGGCATCCCGGTTGAAACCGTGCCGTCTGAGGCACATGTGTCAAATGGATACGGATCGAGGCGTCACAGGTCCTCGCCAAGCCGGCGATACAGGGTTCTGCGACCAATGCCCAGGATGCGCGCCGCGCGCTGCTTGTTGCCCCCGGTAAAATCCAGCACGCGGCGCAGGTAACGGGCTTCCATTTCAGCCAGCGTATGCCAGTCCTCGTCGCGCTGCCGCGAGGTCTTCACCCCGGTCGAATCGGCTGGCTCGCGTTGCGCGCGAACCCGTTCCGGCAGATCCGCGACCCGGATCCAATCGTCGCGGGCCATCGTCGCGGCACGTTCCACGAGGCTCTCCAGTTCCCGAACGTTCCCCGGGAAGCGGTAGTCCAGCAGCCGCCGCATGGCGGCCGCTTCGAACCGCGGCGGCGCGTGCCCGCGGACCCATCCGTATCGGCGGAGAAAGAATTCCAGCAGGGCCGGAATATCCGCACCGCGTTCACGGACCGGCGGAACATGGAGGCGGAAGGTTTCCAGACGGAAGAACAGATCCTGCCGAAAACGTCCCTCGCCCATCTCTTCCGCGAGATCGCGGTGGGTGGCGGCCAGAACGCGAACGTCACTGTCGATTTCTTCATTGGCCCCGACTGGACGGACCTTGCCGTCCTGCAACACCCGCAGGAGCTTGGTCTGCATGCTGACGGGCATCTCGCCAATCTCGTCGAGAAACAATGTGCCTCCATGGGCCTCCTGGAAAAGCCCCTTTCGAGCGCCGCGCGCGCCGGTAAACGAACCGGCAGCGTGCCCGAACAACTCCGACTCGAGCAGCGTCTCGGGTATGCCCGCACAGTTGATCGCCACGAATGGACCGTCCTTGCGCGGACTCTCCCGATGCAACGCCCGAGCGACGAGTTCCTTGCCGGTGCCCGATTCGCCGGTGATCAGCACGCTGCCATCGGACTGCGCCACCCGTCGCACCAGGTCAAAAAGCTTCAGCATGGAGGGACTTTTCCCGAGCATGCCGTGAAAGCCCTTCTCGCCGAGAATCTCCCGGTACTCCTGCACCTCCACCCGCAGGCGGCGGCTTTGCAGAACGCGTTGCAGCGTCAGACGAAGATGCTCCAGGTCGACGGGCTTGGTGAGGAACTCATCCGCACCGGCCTTCAGGGCACTGACCGCCTGATCGATGGTCCCGAAACCCGTCAGCATCACGAAGCCCGGAACCGGCACCTGCGCCCGGGCAGCTTCCAGCACATGGAAGCCATCTTTCCCGGGCAGCCGTAGATCGCTGACCACAGCCGCAAAGGTGGTTTCCCGAAACGCGGCCTGGGCTTCCGCCGCGTCGGTCACCGCAACCACGCCATAGCCCGCGTCCGTCAACTCATCGTGCAGCAGTTCCCGGTGACCCCGGTCGTCCTCGACCAGAAGAATCCGGTCCTCGGTCTGTGCGGATCCCGAGGGCAAGGAACCGCTCATGCCGGTTCTCCCGCGCCGACGGGCATGCGCATCACGAACCGGCTGCCCTGCTTCCAATGCGGATCCAGCCAGATGCGACCGCCATGGTCCGCAACGGCCGCATGGGCCAGGGCGAGTCCGAGACCCGTACCCAGACCCACGGGCTTCGTGGTGAAAAAGGGTTCGAACAGCCGGTGCTTCTGCGCCTCCGCCACGCCCTCGCCGTCATCGGTCACCGCGAGTTCCCATTCGCTTCCCGATGTCTCCTGCACCCAGGTCCATACGATCGAAACCCGTGCACGCGCCGCGTGAAGAGCGTTCTCGACGAGGTTGCCGATAGCCTGCTCGAGGCGCGCCCGGTCGCCGTGCACGCAGTCCGGCGAAACGGTCTCCGGCGCCACCAGCTCCACGGTCACCGCCGGCCGGGACACTCCCATTCGCACCCGGTCGACGACCTCGCCCACCAGAACGCTCACCCGCACGGGAGACCGGTTGAGCGGACTCTGTCTCGCGAAGTCGAGCAGTTGCCGAACGATGTGATCCACCCTGCCCAGCTCGCCCAGCACGCCCTGGAGTTCGGAATCCGCGCGCCCATTGCTCTCGAGCCCCCGCCGGGCACGCTGCACGCGCCCGCCGATCACCCCAAGCGGCGTTCCGAGTTCGTGCGCCACGCCCGCCGCGAGCTGCCCGATCGCAGCCAGTTTCTCGCTTTGGCGCAGTCGTTCCCGCAATTCGGCCTGCTGGGCCCTCTGAACCTCGAGCGCCTGTTCGAACTGCTCCCTGCGCACAATCATCTGATTCATGGAATCCGCCAGCAGCCGGAGTTCCTGCGGCCCCTCTGCCGGGACACGCTGCCCGGGAACCCCCTCGCCCATGCGTTTCATCGCGGTGGTCATGCCGGTCACATGGCGACCCACCGCACGGTGATGGCCAATCACGACCACCAGAAAAAAGATCAGCGCGAGCGCGGCAATGGCCGCGGCGCCCTGACCACGAATACGCGCCAGATAGGCCGTGAACGGGGAAACGTCCCGCGTCACCTGCAGCAGACCGATGATGCGGCCACCGGCGTCGCTCAACGGCAGAAAAAAGGAGAAGACTTCGCGTCCGCGCCGCTGGTCGAAGGCGCCCTGGCTGCCCGTCGCGGTGATCTGGCGCGCGTCGCGCCGGCGATCAAGGGAAGGGCTGCGCGGGCCGCTGGTGGCCAGGAGGCTGCCGCCCGAGTCGTACACATACACCCCGAAGACCTGCTCGAGCTGGAAGGTCGAATCCAGCGCCTGCTGCACGCTGCCCTCGTCCCTGCGGGCCATCGCCTGCGAGATCGGCAGCTGGATGGAGCGCGCGATGAGTTCAACGTCATCCTGCAGCCTACGCTCCATCTCGCGCTCGACTTCCCACAACCCGAGGAGCCCCAGGCCGAGCAACACCCCCAGCAGGGGCGCGAGCACGAACACGAGAACGGCATTTCGCAGATTGTTGATTCTGAGCGTCAAATTCCTTCTGAGATCAGGTATTCATGGTCAGGAGTACCAGAATCGGGCGCTGGATTCCAATTCGCTGCGGAGCCAACGCGCGGGTTTGCAGCCAAAAAAAAGCGCGAACCGAAGTTCGCGCTAAAAACCACCAAAGGAGGATGGAGGAGTACGCTGACCGCAGCCGGGGAGGCGAACGATCAACGTATGAGCATCTTCTAATATTCATTCGGCCGTGTCAACACCCCTTCGCTCATTTTTTCCGCATTGCGGCAAAACACTCGCAGGCTCATGGACATGGCACCCGGAGATGGCTTTTGCCACAATGCCGGCGCACGTTGAGACGGGCGGCCTCGACCGTCCTCCTCCCCCCGGCTACCCGGTGAAACGACATGCTTGGATTCGTCAGCATCCCCGTGACCGCGTTCGAGCAGAACGCCACTCTGATCTGGTGTGAAGATACACGCGAAGCCGCCTGGGTCGACCCCGGCGGCTCCCCGGAACGCCTGCTGGAGGCGGTTGGGGAACGAGGCCTTGATCTGCGGCAGATCCTGCTGACCCACGGACATCTGGACCACGTCGGCGGAGCCCGCGAACTGGCGGATCTCGCCGGGGTTCCGATCATCGGACCCGCCGAAGCCGACCGCTTCTGGCTGGACCAGCTGCCGAAGCAGGCGCAGATGTTCGGAACCGCGCCGGTCGATGCCTTTCTGCCGGACCGCTGGTTGCGCGATGGCGAACAGGTCCAGGTCGGCAAACAGATCCTCGACGTCTACCTGTGTCCGGGACACACGCCCGGACACGTGATCTTTCACCATGCCCCCAGCCACCTGGCACTGGTCGGCGACGTCCTGTTCGCCGGCAGCATCGGGCGAACCGATTTCCCCCGTGGCAATCACGCCGACCTGCTGCACGCCATCCAGACGAAACTCTGGCCGCTGGGCGACGATACGCGGTTCATCCCGGGGCACGGACCCATGTCGACCTTCGGCGCAGAACGCCGGCATAACCCGTTCGTGGGAGACCAGGTGCTCGGACCGGCCTGACGGGCCACCTGCCACCCCGTTTCCCCGGAAATGACGAAGGGCCGCCCAAGGGCGGCCCCGAACACGGCCCCGGAATCCGGGACTCAGCGCATCGCCTTCAGCGCCATGATCCGCTCTTCGATGGGCGGGTGCGTCATGAACAGACGCTTGATGCCCTGGGGGACACCACCGCGGATGCCGAACGCGGCCATCTGATCGGGCATGTCCACAGGGCGTCCAGAGGCGCGGGCCAGCGACTCCAGCGCCCCGATCATCTGGTCGCGGCCGGCCAGCCTGGCTCCCGCCTCGTCGGCCCGGAACTCCCGCAGGCGCGAGAACCACATCACGATGATCGAGGCCAGGATCGCCAGCAGGATCTCGGCGACGATCGTGGTGATCCAGAAGGCCGGGCCATGGCCCTGCTCGTTCTTGAACACCACCCGGTCCACGAAGTGGCCGAGAACGCGCGCGATGAAGATCACGAAGGTGTTCACCACACCCTGGATCAACGCCAGGGTCACCATGTCGCCGTTCGCGACGTGGCCGACCTCGTGCCCCAGCACCGCCTCGACCTCGCCCTGACCCATGCTCCGCATCAACCCGGTGCTGACGGCGACCAGGGCATTGTTCCGGCTCATGCCGGTGGCGAAGGCATTGGGATCCGGCGAATCGTAGATGCCCACCTCGGGCATGCCGATACCGGCCTGGCGGGCCTGGCGCTGCACGGTCTCGAGCAGCCACTGTTCGGTGGCGTTGCGCGGCTTGTCGATCACGTGCACTTTCATCGTCTTCTTGGCCATCCACTTGGAGATCGCCAGCGAGATGAACGATCCGCCGAAACCGAACACGGCGGCGAAGATCAGCAACGCGGTGAGATTCAGACCCACACCCTGTTCGTCCAGGATGCGCTCGACCCCGAGAATGCGCAGGGTGATGCTCAACACCACGATGATCGCAAGGTTGGTAGCGAGGAACAGAGCGATACGCTTCATGTGCTCTCCGAAAGTTACATTAGGGAAACCTGATACCGGCTATTAGATGGGGCACGAACGCGGAAATTCAACTCTGGCGGTGCTGCAACATCAGGTCTGGACCTCGAGGCGATCCACCTTCTGGTAGCCGCGCGGCAACTTGTGGCCCCGGCGACCGCGCTCCGCCTCGTACTCGCGCCACTCGCCGGGCGCCATGCCCTTGAAGCGCCGCCCGGCGTGCACGACGAGCGTGCCGGTTTCCGGCAGCACCGCCAGCGCGACCACGCGTTCCTGCCCGTCCTTGAGCCGGGCGGAAGGAATCCCGATGATCCGGTTGCCCTTCCCGCGCGCCATCTCCGGCAGTTCCGCGGCGGCGATGATCAGCAGATGTCCTTCCGAAGTCACCATCGCGATCCGCTCCCGGCTCGGGTCCGGTACCCGCTGCGGCGGCAATACTCCCGCGCCCCGGGGCACGCTGAGCACCGTCTTCCCCCCCTTCTGCCGGCTGAACAGATCTCCGAGCTGAACGACGAAGCCGTAACCATGGTCCGTAGCCAGCAGCCAACGGTCTTCCGGCGCGCCCGCCGCCATGCCCACGAAATGGCCGCCGTCCGCCGCGGAGAATCGGCCGGACAGCGGTTCACCCTGACCCCGGGCTGACGGGAGCGTGTGTGCTGCCAGCGTGTAGCTGCGCCCGGTGGAATCGAGGAAGGCCACCAGCTGGTTGCTGCGCCCTGCCAACGCCGCGAGAAAACCGTCCCCGGCCTTGTAGCTGAGCGCGGCAGGATCGACGTCATGACCCTTCGCGGCGCGAACCCAGCCCATGCGCGAGAGGACCACGGTCAGCGGTTCGGTCGGCACCAGCGCGGATTCGTCCAGGGCCTGCGCGGCGGCGCGTTCGACCAGCGGTGAACGGCGATCGTCGCCGAAGGCCTCGGCGTCGGCCCGGATCTCGTCGCCGACCAGCCGCTTCAGGCGCTTCTCCGAGCCCAGCGTCTTTTCCAGGGCATCGCGCTCCGCCGCCAGCTCGTCCTGCTCGCCGCGGATCTTCATCTCCTCCAGTCGGGCGAGGTGGCGCAGCTTCAGTTCCAGGATGGCCTCGGCCTGGATGTCGGACAATCCAAAGCGTTCCATCAACACCGGCTTGGGCCGGTCGTTCTCGCGGATGATCCGGATCACCTCGTCGATATTGAGGTAGGCGATCAGCAGACCTTCGAGCACGTGCAGGCGGGCCTGGACCTTCTCCAGCCGCCACTGCAGGCGCCGGCGGACGGTGGCCACGCGGAACACCAGCCATTCGCCCAGCAGCGTGCGCAGATCCTTGACCCGCGGCCGGCCGTCGAGGCCGATCAGGTTCATGTTGACCCGGTAGCTCCTCTCGAGATCGGTGGTGGCGAAAAGGTGTGCCATCAGGGATTCGACATCGACCCGCTGGCTGCGCGGCGTGATGACCAGCCGGGTCGGATGCTCGTGGTCGGACTCGTCGCGCAGATCCTCCACCATCGGCAGTTTCTTGGCGTTGATCTGGGCCGCGATCTGCTCCAGCACCCGCGAACCCGATACCTGGTAGGGCAGCGCGGTCACCACGATGTCGCCATTCTCACGTTCGAAGCGGGCCCGGGCGCGCACCGAGCCCGATCCGTGCAGATAGAGCTTCCGGAGCTCTTCCAGCGGCGTGATGATTTCGGCCTCGCTGGGAAAGTCCGGGCCGGGGATGAAGGCGCAGAGCTCCTCCACGCTGGCCGCCGGATGTTCCAGCAGATGCAGACAGGCCGATGCAACCTCACGAAGGTTGTGGGGCAGGATGTCCGTCGCCATGCCGACCGCGATCCCGGTCGCACCGTTCAGGAGGACGTTGGGAAGACGGGCGGGCAGAACCTTGGGCTCCTCCAGCGTACCGTCGAAATTCGGGACCCAGTCCACAGTCCCCTGTTCGAGTTCGGACAGCAGCAGCTGCGCGTAACGCGACAGGCGCGACTCGGTATAGCGCATGGCCGCAAAGCTCTTGGGATCGTCGGGCGATCCCCAGTTGCCCTGCCCGTCCACGAACGGGTAGCGGTAGGAGAACGGCTGCGCCATCAGCACCATCGCCTCGTAGCAGGCGCTGTCCCCATGCGGGTGGAACTTGCCGAGCACGTCGCCGACGGTGCGCGCGGACTTCTTGTACTTGGCGGTCGCGGACAGGCCCAGTTCGCTCATCGCGTAGATGATGCGGCGCTGTACCGGCTTCAATCCGTCGCCGATGTGCGGCAACGCGCGATCGAGGATCACGTACATGGAGTAGTCCAGGTACGCCTTCTCGGTGAAATCCTTCAATGGCAGACGCTCGGCGTCCGCAAAATCCAGCATCAGGTTCTCGGCCACGATCTTGCCCTGTTCCCCTCGGTGAACGTACACACACGGCTCGAAGCGGCCCGCATTCGCCCGCCGGTGAGCGGACGACGCGCGTGGGTGCGGCGTTACTTTAGCGGCTCCAGGCAGCGCATACCATTCAAGGCGTCAGGAATCGGGGTCCTCGGGTGTGTTCGCATCGTAGACCTGCCAGGCGGCGTAAATCTCCGGCAGCCAATGGCTTTGAAACCAGGCAATCACCGCATCGATCTCGGAGTCGCTCAGGACTCCCTCGAATGCGGGCATGTTGCCATGACGCGGGTCTGACCCCCTTCGGATCTGCTGGCGCAGCTGCCACAGGGGATGATGCCAGGCATGCGCCGTGCCATTGAGCGGCGGAGGCGGCCAACGCCCGTCAGGAAGCCTCCGGAACCACTCCTCGGCGCCCTCGGCGCGCACCGCGTGGCAGGCGGCGCAATGTTCGGCGTAGACCGATCCTCCCTGCAGGACCTGTTCCACGGTGTACCACCGACCCGTCTGTGCATCGCGATGAGCGGCCTCGCGAGGCGGATCGCTGCAGGCAGCCAGCGTCATGGCGGCGAACAGGTACAGCGGTACAAGGTGAGGGCGATGCATGGGAGTTGCGCTCGGGTCGCTCCGGGACGGTTGTACCTTAAGACGGGCTGCATTGAACGTCCAGAAAGGCAAGTGCACCGTGCTCCCCGACCCCGCAGCAGCGGTTGACGACCGCCCGTAAACCAGGCTGGGCCGTCAGAAATACTTGCCCCGGCACCCCCCGCGGCGACTACACTTCGAACCGGTACCCCATGCCAACCAGTTCGCCTGGTCCTGGCCGGCTCACATTCGGCAACAGCGTGGAATGGACACGAAAAACCCGCTGCAATGTCCAGCGCCCGGGCCATCAACCGCCGCAAGGAGACCACTACTGATGAACGATCCATCCGTACACATCACCAGTCGGATCCGACGCATCGGACCCGCTTTTGGGGCCGTCGCGGCCGGGGCTTTGCTCTGCGCCATGGCCGTACCCATCCAGGCCCAGCAGGAATCCGCTGCGGCGGACGCGCCGGTCGCCACCGATCATGGCGAGGCTGAGCTGCGCGCCATGCGCGAGGAGCATAGCTCGCTGCAGGCCGAGATGGAGGAGCTGAAGGTTGAACTGACGGCGGCACGCGAGGAAGCCGCCCTCAAGACCGAACAGGTCGCTTCCCTGGAATCCGAAACCGCCAGCCTGCAGACGCAGCTGGAAACCGCCCAGAGCGAACTCGCCGCATGGCGTGACGAAGCCGCCCTCAAGACCGAACGGGTCACCTCCCTGGAATCCGAAACCGCCAGCCTGCAGACGCAGCTGGAAACCGCCCAGAGCGAACTCGCCGCATGGCGTGACGAAGCCGCCCTCAAGACCGAACAGGTCACCTCCCTGGAATCCGAAACCGCCAGCCTGCAGACGCAGCTGGAAACTGCCCAGAGCGAACTCGCCGCCGCTCAGGAGGACACCACGGCAGCAACCGCGCGGTTGACCGATGTCCGGGCAGAGCTGGAGCGCGAAACCCGGGAGTTGCAAACCCGTCTGTCGGCAATGCAACAGGAATTGGCGGCGGTGACGGCCGATCGTGATGAAATACAGGCGGCCGGCGAAAGGGAGCTGGAGGCTTTGCGTGCGATGTTGCCACCGGACGAAGGCGGCACGCTCGACCTCGATGCAGCCCGCGCGGCCGCCGGAGAACAGGCTCGGGTGCTACGCGATGCCCATCAGGCAATGAACCGCAGGGGTGCGAACCGGGAGGTCCTGCAGGCCGCGCTCGACCAGGCCACCACGGAGCTCCACCGGGCGCAGTCACTGGTGAACCGCATCCAGGGCGGCACGCTTTATCAGGTACGTACGGGCGATACGCTCGCCATCATCGCGGCGCGCCTCCTTGGCGATACGAACCAATGGCCTCGGGTGTTCGAGGCCAACCGGCACGTGCTGGAGAACCCGGATCAGGTCTGGCCCGGCACGACACTGATCGTGCCCTGAGTCCTGCATGGCGATGCCTACCCCCCGGCGCTGCCGGGGGGATCCTTCAAAAGCCCGACGATCGCGACCCTCTCGGCCAGCCGGTGATCCCGACGAAGCGAAGCGCCCCGGCCGAGATCAGACACGCACCCGGCGCAACAGAACCACCGCGACCATCAGGAACAGCCACAGCGGTGCGCTGGCGGACAACCAGGGTGGCAGTCCGTAGACCATCCCCATGTGCGTCAGCACGCGCATCACGATCGCGAATCCCACCCCGAGCAGGAGGCCGATGAACAGCCGCCGGCCGGCGCCACCCTCGCGCTGGCTGCCGAACAGAAACGGAAGCGCCAGGAGCAGCATCACCCAGGTGCTCGCAGGCATGCTAATGCGTTGCCAGAAGGCTACCTCGTAGGGATCTGATTCCAAACGATTATCCTTGAGGTACCTCACGTAGCGCGCGAGGTCATTGGCGGCCATCTGCCGCGGCTCGACGACCAGGACCCCGAAGTATTCCGGGGCCAGGAGCTGCGACACGAACTCCTCTTCCAGCTGTTCCGCGAACACACCGGACGGAGACAGATGTGAGCGGTTCAGTTCGCGAAGTCGCCAACGGTCGCCCTCGTACTCGGCAAGCGCCATTTTTGCCACCGAGAACACCGTGCCATCCGGACCCAGTTCGAACACGCGCACGCCCCCGAGCTTGTCTCCGGGGAGCACCGCATCGGCCTGGATGATCCGGTTGCCATCCCTGGCCCACAGGCCGATGCGGCCGACGCTCAATCGCTCGTCAAAGGCGAAGGCCTTCAGATTCTGGCCTCGCGCTTCGGCGCCCGGCGCCACGAGTTCACCCAAAGCAACCATCATGATCACCACGAGCAACCCACCCTGCATGACCCAGGACAGGAAGGTGACGAGGGTGACTCCGGAGGCCCGCATCGCGGTGAGCTCGCTGTTCGACGCCAGGTTGCCGAGCCAGAGAAGCCCCCCGAGCAGTGCCGCCGTCGGCACCAGTTCATAGACCCGTCGCGGCAGCGTGAGCAGGACATAGGCCATGGCTTCCCAGAGCCCGTAACTTCCCCGACCCAGATCGCCCAGTTCCCCGATCAGGGCAAACACGACGTCGAGCGTCACCAGCAGCAACAGCGCGAAAAGCGTGCCGATCACAACCTGTGTGATCACATAACGACCCAGAATGGTGGTCATGCGAAACGCACCCTGATCCGCCGCCCCAGATCCTTGGACAACGCCTGGCGCCATGAAAACCAGGCCCAGGCCGCCAACGGGATCAGGTGCACCCACCAGAGACCGAGCCAGATCGGCGTAATCCCGTCCGCGAGCCAGGACTTGCCCAGGATCAGAAAGTTCGCGTAGGCGACATAGACGAGAATGGCCACCGGAACCCGCGCGAAACGGCCGCTACGCGGGGGCATGAGACCCAGCGGCAGCACCGCGAGGGCGAGCATGAGGACCGACACCGGGAGCGCGATGCGCCACTCGATTTCGGCGCGGAAAGGGGCCTGGTGACGCTGGGCCCAGAGCTCAGCCATCGGCAGTCCGTCCAGATTCCTGCGGGGTGGCGCCGCAGCCGGGTCCGGAACCGACATGCGCAGGCGTTCGAACTCGAGCAGCTGAAAGGCGCCTTCGCCAGGCACCCCGACATACCGGTGCCCCTCTTCCAGGACGAGGAAGCGCTCACCGCCCTCCACGGCCGCGAGACCCCGCTGAGCGACGGTCACTTCGGCTTTCCCGCCGTTCTCATCGTAGATGAACACGTTCAGGAGCATGTCGCGATCCGGGCTGAAACTCTCCGCGAAGAAAACCTGCTGCCCCACCCTCGAACGCAGGAAACGACCCGGTGTGATCCCAACCAGATCCGAGCGCTGACCGGCCTGATCGCGCAACTGATCCACCCAGTGTTCGATGCGGGGCACCACCGCCGACATCATGATGGCCAGCAGCAACGCCGCGGGCGCCGCCACCATGAAGATCGCCTTGTAGATACGCGCGAAGGAAACCCCGCCCGCCTGCATCGCGATCAGTTCGCTGTCGCGCTGCAAACGGCCGAGCACGAACAGGAACGCGAGAAAAAGCGCCACCGGCCAGAACAGCAGCAACGCCCGGAAGGACCCCAGGGCCACCAGCGTCGGCAGGATATCGATGGGAATCTTCCCCTCGGCCACGTCGCCCAGGGTACGGCCGAGTACGCCGCCGATGATGACCAGCAACATCAACGCGGTGACGGCGCCCTGGGACACCACGAATTCGCGCGCGAGAAACCGCTCGATCACGTTCGGACGGATCATCGGGCCGGTCGCCGGAATGCGCCCGGTCGGCGCCGCGAAATCATCACGCCCCGGTGCGTCATCTTGGTGGCTTCGTCATGCACGCTGCTAAGATTACCGATCATTTCTCTTCCCGTCCCGGGGGCCCCAATGAAATTCTCGGTTACCGCCGTTCCAATCTCCCAATCCAAGGCCCGATTGCGCGTCGTGGGGATCTTCCGCAAGCGCAAGCTCAGCGCAGCGGCCGCGAGCCTCGACGAAGCCCTGGACGGTGCGTTGTCCAGCACCCTGAAGGCGGGGGAATCCGACGGCGATGCCGACAGTACCCTGCTCATCCCGGCAGCTGCGAAGGGCATGCCCGGCACCGTGCTGCTGGGCCTGGGCCCACGCAAGGAATACAACGCGAAGCGTGCGCGCAAGGCCTGCCGGGCGATCGCCAGGGTGCTGACCGAACGGCCGGGCGATTCGGCCGCGCTTGCGATCGCGGAACTGGTTCCCCCGGACCACGATCCGGGCTGGCTGGTGCACACCCTGGTAGCCGCGCTCGGCGACGCGGCCTATCGCTTCAACCACTACAAGGGCAAGGAAGAGGTGCCGCCGGTCCGCCTGCAGCACATCGACCTGCATGTGAACGAAGATCAACTCGAGGACGCCCGACAGGCCTGTCTCGAGTCCGAGGCGATACTGGCCGGTTCGAACCATGCGCGGGATCTCGGCAACACGCCGCCGAACGACCTGTATCCGGAGGCCCTGGCCGAATCGGCACTGGATCTGGCGAAGCAGTACCGCAAGCTCAAGGCCACCGTTCTGGACGAAAAGGCGCTCGAGGAACTCGGCGCGAACGCGATCCTGGCCGTCGGACGCGGTTCCGAACGCCCGCCGCGCCTGGTGGCGCTGGACTATCGAGGCGCGGGCAAGGACGAGGCCCCGATCGTACTGGTCGGCAAGGGAATCACCTTCGACACGGGCGGCATCTCGCTCAAGCCCGGCGAGGCCATGGACGAGATGAAATACGACATGTGCGGCGCCGCCACCGTGCTCGGCGTGATGAAGGCCGTGGCGGAACTGAAGCTTCGGCTCAACGTGGTCGGCGTGGTCACCAGTGCCGAGAACATGCCCGACGGGCGCGCCTCGCGCCCGGGAGACATCATCAAGACACTCTCCGGCCAGACCGTCGAAATCCTGAACACCGACGCCGAAGGCCGGCTGGTTCTCTGTGACGCCCTGACCTGGGTCGAGCGGTTCAAGCCCAGGGCGGTGATCGACATCGCCACCCTCACCGGCGCCTGCATCATCGCGCTGGGCCATCAGACCAGCGCGGTGCTCGGGAACGACGCCGACCTGATCGACGCGCTGAAAAAAGCCGGCACCGCAAGCCACGACCGCGCCTGGGAACTGCCCCTCTGGGACGAATACCAGGAACAGCTGAAGAGCAATTTCGCCGACATGGCCAACATCGGCGGGCGCCCCGCGGGCACCATCACCGCGGCCTGCTTCCTCGCCCGTTATGCCGAGAACTATCCCTGGGCCCACCTGGACATCGCCGGCGTGGCCTGGAAGAGCGGCAAGGAGAAAGGCGCCACCGGGCGGCCGGTTCCACTCCTGATGCGCTACCTGCTCGACCAGGCGGCCGCGAAGTAACGGCCCCATGACGCGGGTCGACTTCTACCTGCTGGCCGCACGCGAGGAACGCGCGCGCCGGCTGTTCGCCTGCCGTCTGGCGCGCAAGGCCTTCAGTCTGGGGCACCGCGTGCACATCCACACACCCGATGTCGAGACCACGCGGGATCTCGACGCGCTCCTGTGGACCTTCGAGGGCACATCCTTCCTGCCCCACGGCACCGACGTCAACGACCCGGACAGTCCCGTGACCGTGCACGCGTCCCATACACCCGAAGATCGCTGTGACGTCCTGATCAACCTGGCGCCGTCGATCCCCGAATATTTCGGACGCTTCGAGCGCATCGCGGAAGTCGTGGGCGCCGGCGACGCCGAGCGGGCGGCCGGGCGGGAGCGGTACCGTTTCTTCAAGGAACGCGGCTATCCGCTGCAGCATCACGATATCGGCGACTGACCCGTCCGCTACGTGGTCCGATCCTGGAGCCCCCATGAAGATCGCCATCCTGCAGCACATGCCCCACGAGGACCCCGGTGCACTGACCGAATGGATCCGCTCCCGGGCACATCGCGCCGAGACGTGGTCGCTGTACGCGAATCCGGCGCTGCCCGCCCCCGACGAATTCGACGGCCTGATCGTGCTGGGCGGCGGCATGAGCGTGCACGACGGCGAACGGCACGCCTGGCTTGCGCCGGAACGCGCGCTGATCCGCACCGCGCTGGCAGCCGGAAAGCGGGTGGTCGGCATCTGCCTGGGCGCCCAGCAGCTCGCACATGCGCTGGGTGCGGACGTGGTGCCCAACGCGGAACGCGAAGTGGGCTTCTGGCCCATCCGGCGCGTCGGCGAGGCCTTGCCCCTGCCCACCGAAGTGCCCGCCTGCCACTGGCATGGCGAAACCTTCGAGCTTCCGATAGGCGCGCACCTGCTGGCGGAGAGCGAAGCCTGTCGAAACCAGGCGTTCGTGACCGACGACGGCTTCGGCCTCGGCCTGCAGTGCCACCTCGAAGCCACACCCGACTGGGTCGACGCCTGCTGCACGCACGATGCCGGCTACCTGGTCCCCGGCCCCTGGATGCAGGACGCCGCGCGGCTGCGCGCGGAGCGGAACGCCTACGGACCGATGCACGCCGCCCTGTTCGACCTTCTCGATGCCTTCTTCGCCGCAGCCCGCCAGGAGCGTCGTGGGATCGCGATCACGACGGACGCACCGGGTTGAAGGCGTGAGACGCCCGCAGACCTCGCCTTTGCACCCGACCACCCGCGCTCCGGAATCTCGTTCGGCTATGATGAGCGCCCTGCTTCCAACCCGGTTCTGCCCATGATGCTCGGATCCCCTGGCGCCCCGGGCGCCACTCGCCTGATGCTGCTTGGTTCGGGAGAACTGGGCAAGGAAGTCGCCATCGAGGCGCAGCGTTTCGGCGTCGAGGTCATCGCCGTCGATCGCTACGCGGGCGCGCCCGCAATGCAGGTGGCCCATCGCAGCCACGTGATCAACATGCTCGACGGGCAGGCCCTGGCCGCGCTGGTCGCTCAGGAGAATCCGACGCTGATCGTGCCCGAGATCGAAGCGATCGCGACGGCCACACTCGTCGAACTCGAACGTCAGGGACGATGCGTGATTCCCACCGCCCGCGCGGCGCACCTGACGATGAACCGCGAGGGGATCCGCCGTCTGGCCGCGGAAGAGCTGGCCTTGCCCACCTCGCCCTATCGCTTCGCCGATGACGAGGCCGGCTACCTCGAGGCCGTGGCGCAGATCGGGCTCCCCTGCGTGGTCAAACCCGTCATGAGTTCTTCCGGCAAGGGCCAGAGCCTCGTGCGCGACGAAGCCGGGATCCTGCTCGCCTGGAATGACGCCCAGCACGGCGGGCGCGCGGGATCGGGACGCGTCATCGTCGAGGGTTTCGTCGATTTCGACTACGAGATCACGCTGTTGACGCTGCGCCACGGCGATCACACGAGCTTCTGTGCCCCGATCGGGCATCGTCAGGTCGATGGCGACTACCGCGAATCCTGGCAGCCGCATCCGATGACCGAGACCGCGCTGGCCCGGGCTCAGGACATCGCCCGGGCGGTGACCGGGAATCTCGGCGGCCGCGGCATTTTCGGCGTGGAACTGTTCGTGCGCGGCGAACAGGTCTGGTTCAGCGAAGTCTCGCCCCGCCCGCACGATACCGGCATGGTCACGCTGATTTCGCAGGAGCTTTCGGAATTCGCACTGCACCTGCGCGCGATCCTGGATCTTCCGGTGCCCGAAATCCGGCTTCTGGGCCCTTCGGCCTCCGTCGCCCTGCTCGCCGAAGGACGCTCACGGGACATCGGCTTCGACGGTCTGGACGTGGCGCTCGTCGAACCCGACACGGCGCTGCGACTGTTCGGCAAGCCCGAGGTCTACGGCCGCCGGCGGGTGGGTGTCGCCCTCGCCCGCGGGGAGACGCTGGAACGGGCGCGCGAGAAGGCCCTGCGGGTCGCTCATGCTGTAAAGATCCATTTGCCACCGGCCCCCTGACCGATCGCCAAGCTCGGTCCACGGCGTCGATTGCACCATCTCAGGGCACTCCATCGCCTCGTAAACGTGCATACGCTGAGATCGGCGTTCGAGGTCTGCACGGCGCGAACGGCAGGCCACTGAAATACCGGGATCTTCGGGAATGGCAAGAGTCTTGCTTCCTTTCTGGACAGGCATGGGAGGTTCGAGATCCGAGAGGATCCCTCCTCCTCACCGAGATATTGCAGCACCAATGGGTGACTAGGGTTCCGGTCCGCATGTCGCGGATGTCTGGTCCGAGAGTTGCCGACCTCCCCGGGTTCAACGGTTGGGGTTACACGGCGGGACAAAAGCCCGGGAGATGTGCGAAAGCCGACGTTCTCCCGTGCCATGGCCTGACACCGGTAACCACAAGGGGATTCCTGATGAGCCCGATTCGCCATGCCTTTCTTCGCTTTCCCGTGCGCCCTGCCGTCCGCGCCGCGCGGACCATCGTTGGCCCGGCGCGGGTCCGGACCCGTGCAAGCGTCAGGATCGCCTGCGGCACATCGTGCTGGAACGCGTGAACCCGCACCCGAAGTGCGTCGAGTTCATTACCATCGCGGGAGCGTCCGGGCACGGCAGGCCTTCTTGCTGTGGACGCTACGCTTTTCGCTCCCCCCATTGCACCCGGGTTTCCGGCGCGATCGGGGACTTCGTGAAGACTGAGGAGAACGGATCATGAACCAACCGGATACGACTCCGGAGGTGGTGCACCGGGACACGGTTCCCGGAGGCCGCTACTGGTCGATGGTGATCCGGCGCGGCTACACGCTGCGCCTGGTCGACCGCGACGGGAAGGCCAATGTCTCGATGCTGCTGTACAACCCGCAGAACCTGCTCGAGCGCTACAACATGGCCGACACGTTGAAGGGCCAGCACACCTCCAAGCTGACCCGCGGCAACATGCTGTACTCGGACATGGGCCGCGTGATGCTGTCGATCGTCGAGGACACGGCCGGCTGGCACGACACCATCGGCGGCATCACCCGCGATGCCGACATCGTGCGCAAGTACGGCGAGCACCGCTACCAGCAGGTCCGCAACGACTTCTACCGCAGCGGCCGCGAGCTGTTCCTGATCGAACTGGCCAAGTGGGGCCTGGGCAAGCGCGACCTGGTCGCCAACCTGAACTTCTTCAGCAAGGTCTACGCCGGGGCGGACGGGATCCTGCACTTCGACGCCGATCACGGCCAACCCGGCGCTTACGTCGACCTGCGCGCGGAGATGGACACGCTGGTGGTGCTGAACACCGCGCCGCACCCGATGGATCCGGCGCCGGCCTACGCGCCGGGGGCCGTGGACCTGATGATCTACCGCTCACCGCCCGTGGCCGACGACGACGTGTGCGTGAATTTCCGTCCCGAGAACGCGCGCGCCTTTGCCAACACCGCGATCCATAACTGCCAGGGGTGAGGAGATGAGTGGAATCAATCTTGTTGAAAGCCCGCTGGACCCGGCCGACGCCGTGTACCGGGAGGTCGTTCCGGCCGGGGAGCCCTGGCTGAAGGCCCTGCGCAAGGGGCAGACCCTGCGCATCCTCGATCTCGAGGGCAACCAGGCGGTGGACACACTCTTTTACAGCCTGGAACACCCCACCGTGGAGCGCTACAGCGCGATCGACACCGTGCAGGCGCAGGGCAACGTGTACCTGACCACGGGCACGAAGCTGATGTCGAACGAGGGCAACGTGATGCTGACCATCACCGCCGACACCTGCGGCCGCCACGACACGCTCGGAGGCGCCTGCGCGGCGGAGTCGAACCAGGTGCGTTACGGCCTCGAGAAGAAGCCGATGCACTCCTGCCGCGACAGCTTCCTGCGCGCGCTGGCCGACAGCGACTATGGTCTCGGCAAGCGCGACCTGGCGAGCAACATCAATTTCTTCATGAACGTGCCCCTGACCCCCGAAGGCGGCCTGACCTTCGAGGACGGCATCTCCGATGCCGGCAAGTACGTGGAGATGCGCGCCGAGATGGACGTGCTGGTGCTGGTCTCGAACTGCCCGCAGCTGAACAACCCCTGCAACGCCTACAACCCGACGCCCGTCGAGATGATCATCTGGGATCCGTCGGAGTAAACACAGCCACGGAAGGACACGGAAACCACGGAAGAAAACGCATTCAACTCTTTTTCGGTGTCTGTCCGTGCTTTCCGTGGCTCGTCTTTTCATTTTCAGGGTGGTCGCTGGCCATGAGAATTCGTGAGGGCGACACATCCGCCACGAAGGCGGCAACGCCGGGGACGACCCCGGCGGCACGTGTTCACCGCGGGACGGCCCGCGGACCCTGAGGCCGAAGGCCCTGCCGGGAGCAGTATCGAGATGTTCGACAAGGTATTGATCGCGAACCGCGGCGCCATTGCATGCCGCATCATCCGCACGTTGAAGCGGATGGGCATCGGCTCGGTGGCCGTGTATTCCGAGGCGGACCGCCACTCGCTGCACGTGCGCGAGGCGGACGAGGCCGTCCTGATCGGCCCGGCGCCTCCCGCGCAGTCCTATCTCGACGGTGAACACATCCTGCGGGTGGCGCGGGAAACCGGCGCGGGAGCGATCCACCCGGGATACGGGTTCCTGTCCGAGAACGCGGACTTTGCGCAGCGCTGCGAGGCGGCCGGCATCGCCTTCGCCGGCCCGACGCCGCAGCAGATCCGCGACTTCGGACTGAAACACCGCGCCCGCGAACTCGCCCGCGCCGCCGGCCTGCCGATGCTGCCGGGCACGGAGCTGCTGGACCATCCCGACCATGCCGTTGCCGAAGCCGACCGGATCGGCTTCCCGGTCATGCTCAAGAGCACCGCCGGCGGTGGCGGCATCGGCATGCAGCTCTGCCGCGACGAGGCCGGCCTGCGCGAGGCCTGGGACTCGGTACTGCGCCTGGCGCAGAACAACTTCGCGAATGCCGGCGTGTTCCTGGAGAAGTACGTCGAGCACGCACGTCATATCGAGGTGCAGATCTTCGGCGACGGCCATGGCGAAGTGATCGCACTGGGCGAACGCGACTGTTCACTGCAACGGCGCAACCAGAAGGTGGTCGAGGAGGCGCCTGCACCCAACCTCCCCGAAGCCGCCCGAGCCCGTCTTCTGGCCGATTCCGAGGCCCTGGGCAAACGGGTCGGCTACCGGGGCGCGGGTACGGTCGAATACCTCTACGACGCCGAGACCGGCGCATTCTATTTCCTCGAGGTGAACACCCGGCTGCAGGTCGAGCACGGCGTAACCGAAGAGGTCACCGGCGTCGATCTCGTCGAGTGGATGCTGCTGGCGGCGGCCGGCGAACTGCCCCCCCTGGAGACCCTGCGCCCGGGGCCCGCGCGGGGCCACGCCATCCAGGCGCGGATCTATGCCGAGGATCCGGGCAAGCACTTCCAGCCCTCCGCCGGCCTGCTGACCGAGGCCCGGTTCCCGGACGACGTGCGGGTGGACACCTGGGTCGAGCGCGGCAGCGAGATCTCGCCCTTCTACGATCCCATGATCGCCAAGCTGATCGTGCATGCAGACGACCGCGAGGCCGCCTGCGCCCGCCTGCAGGCGGCATTGGCGGCCACCGACCTGCAGGGCCTGGAGACCAACCTGCGCTACCTGCGGCAGGTGGCCATGGACCCGGTATTCCTGCGCGGGGAGCAGACCACCCGAACGCTCGGAAGCTTCCGCTACCATGCCGACAGTATCGACGTGCTGGATCCCGGCACCCAGACGACGCTGCAGGACTGGCCGGGCCGCGCAGGCTACTGGGATATCGGCGTACCCCCTTCGGGTCCGATGGACAGCCTCGCGTTCCGCCTCGGGAACCGTCTCCTCGGCAACCCGCAGCACGCCGCCGGGCTGGAACTGACGGTCACCGGCCCGACGCTGCGCTTCAACACCGACACCGTGATTGCGCTGACCGGGGCCCGGATGACGGCACATCTCGACGGCGAGACCCTGCCGCATTGGGCCGCCGTTCCCGTGCGGCGCGGCCAGGTGCTCGAGATGGGCAACATCCAGGGCGCGGGGGTGCGCAGTTACCTGCTGGTGCGCGGAGGACTGGCAGCACCCCGGGTAATGGGCAGCCGTGCGACCTTCACGCTCGGCCGCATCGGCGGCCACGGCGGGCGTGTGCTGCGGCCCGGCGACGTGCTGCACCTGGCCGGCGAAGCGGCGGAACCGCCCGCAACACTGGCCCCGGGGGCGGTGCCCGAGTACGGCCACCACTGGCGGCTGCGCGTGCTGTACGGCCCGCACGGCGCACCGGACTTCTTCACGCCGGCGGACATCGAGACCTTCTTCGCGACGGACTGGGAGGTGCACTACAACTCCAGCCGCACCGGCGTGCGACTGATCGGGCCGCGCCCGCAGTGGGCCCGGTCCGACGGCGGCGAGGCCGGGCTGCATCCCTCGAACATTCACGACAATGCCTACGCGGTCGGTACCGTGGACTTTACCGGCGACATGCCCGTGATCCTCGGCCCCGACGGCCCCAGCCTCGGTGGCTTCGTCTGCCCGGCGACGGTGATCGAGGCGGACCTCTGGAAGCTGGGCCAGCTGCGGCCCGGCGATACCGTGCGTTTCGACGCCGTGAACCTCGACGACGCGCGCCGCCTGGCGGGGGAGCAGGACACCTGGGTCGCGAACCTGGCTGCGCTCTCCCCGGACGACGGCCCGGTGATCACGGCGCCGGCGGACGTCGCCGCCTCGAGTGCGGTGATCCGGGAACGTCCGGTGGACCATCACCCCGTGGGCGTCGCCTATCGCCCTGCCGGAGACCGCTACCTGCTGGTCGAGTACGGTCCGATGGTGCTCGACCTCGCGCTGCGTTTCCGGGTGCAGGCGCTGCTGGACTGGCTGGCCGAGCAGAAGGTCCCGGGCATTCGGGAAATGACGCCCGGCGTGCGCAGTCTGCAGATCCATTACGAACCCCGGCAGCTGCCCCTTGCGCGGCTGCTGGACCTGCTGGAGCAAGCCGAGGCGGAGCTGAAGGATCTCTCCGAGGCCGAAATGCCCTCGCGCATCGTCCACCTGCCGCTCGCCTGGGACGACAGCCAGACGCAACTCGCCACACGCAAGTACATGCAGTCGGTGCGCCCCGACGCACCCTGGTGCCCGCGCAACATCGAGTTCATCCGCCGCATCAACGGGCTGGACAGTGAGGAGGCCGTCAAGCGCATCGTGTTTGAGGCCTCCTACCTGGTGATGGGCCTGGGCGACGTGTACCTGTCCGCACCGGTCGCGACCCCGGTGGACCCGCGCCACCGACTGGTCACCACCAAGTACAACCCCGCACGCACCTGGACCCCCGAGAACGCGGTCGGCATCGGCGGCGCGTACATGTGTATCTACGGCATGGAGGGTCCCGGTGGCTACCAGTTCGTCGGGCGCACGCTGCCGATCTGGAACCGGTACAAGAAGACCCCCGAGTTCGAACAGCCCTGGTTGCTGCGCTTCTTCGACCAGATCCGCTTCCACGAGGTCTCCGAGGCCGAACTGCTGGAGATGCGCGAGGCCTTCCCGCGCGGCGGACTGCGGCTGGACATCGAGGAAACGCGTTTCTCGCTGGCCGAGTACAACCGCTTCCTCGACGACAACCGGGACAGCATCGACGTCTTTCAGAACCGGCAGCGTGCCGCTTTCGAGGCTGAGCGCCTGCGCTGGGCCGAGGCCGGCCAGGCGGATTACGTGGCGGAGCCCGACGCGCCAGCCACGGGTTCCGACGACCTCGAACTGGCCGAGGGTGAGCAGGCGGTCTCGGGTCACGTCGCCGGCAGCCTGTGGGCGCTGGAGGTGGACGAGGGCGACCGTGTCGAGGCCGGGCAGACACTGCTGGTGCTGGAGTCGATGAAGATGGAGATTCCGGTCACCGCGCGCACCGCCGGTATCGTGGTCCGGGTGCTCTGCCGTGAAGGCGCACCGGTGACGCCGGGCCAGGCCTTGCTGGTGATTCGTGCCGAGGGTTGAGTGAGGGAGCGGCGACAGCCTCGGGGGCGGCGTCGGCAGCGGTGCGCCGCCTCCGGACACGCTCAAGCCGTCCCTGGGCGCTCGACGGCGGCCATCCATGGCCGCCGACGGTCCGGCCCCCGTACACCCCCACCGGCGCTCCGAGCGTCGGATACTTGGGGGTTCCTCAGCGTTCGAGGGCGGAGCGGGTCTTCCTTGGCCGGGTGTCGGCCGCATGGACGCGGCCGTCAAGCCATGTGTCCTGAATCTCCCGTAGACATGCACTCAGAGCCCCACAGACGGCCCAAGGCAAGGCGTGCCCCGCCGGGAATGGCAAGAGCCCTTACCAAGGGGCGCAACGCTGAATTGGGCCGTCTGTGGGGCTCCCTTCGGGCTTGGTGGTGCGGTCGCCTGGCGGCGTTGCGCCGGCTGGCAAGGGAATCACCCTTGCGGCGCCGACGCGCCTTGCCAGCCAGCCGCACCGCCAAGCTGAGTGCATGTCTACGGGAGATTCAGGACACCCGGGATGTATTCACGGCGTCCCGGCGATGGGAGTGCCCACTCCGCCCACCCACGCGAGTCAGAAACGGCGGGGATTACCGAGTGAGGAAACAGTGATGCGGGACATGACGATCGAGGGCTTGTTGGGCGATTACCGCGCGGGGAGGCGCTCGGTGCGCGAGGTGGTTGCGCAGGCGATCGTGGACATTCGCGGGGAGGATTCGCGCAATGTGTGGATCACCGTCCTGGATGACGCGGCGCTGGAGCCTTACCTCGCCCGGCTGGAGGGGCTCGATCCGGCTTCGCTGCCGCTATATGGCGTGCCCTTTGCGATCAAGGACAACATCGACCTCGCCGGCGTGCCGACGACCGCCGGCTGCCCGGACTACGTCTATGTTCCGGAGCGGTCTGCGTTCGTGGTGCAGCGGCTGATCGACGCCGGAGCGGTGCCGCTGGGCAAGACGAATCTCGACCAGTTCGCCACGGGCCTGGTGGGCGCCCGGTCGCCCTACGGCCCCTGCGGCAACGCCTTCGATCCCGCCTACGTCGCCGGCGGTTCCAGTTCGGGTTCGGCGGTCGCGGTGGCCCTTGGTCAGGTCAGCTTTTCCCTCGGCACCGACACCGCGGGTTCCGGCCGCGTACCCGCGGCGTTCAACAACCTCATCGGGGTGAAGCCGACCCGCGGGCTGCTCAGTGCAGCCGGCGTGGTGCCGGCGTGCCGGACCCTGGATACCGTTTCCGTTTTCACGCTGGCCGCCGCCGACGCCGCATGCATACTGGACGTTGCGGCGGTGCTCGACCCCGACGACAGCTACGCTCGCCCGGAACGTGGACCCTCGCTCGGCCTCGCCACGATCCCGGTCACCGGTTTCCGTTTCGGGGTGCCTGCCGCCGACCAGCTCGCGTTCTTCGGCGACCGGAACTACGAAGCGCTGTTCCACCAGGCGGTGGCGAGGCTGGAATCGATCGGTGGCGAACGGATCGAGATCGATTTCGCACCTTTCCTCGAGGCGGCACGGCTTTTATACGAGGGACCCTGGGTGGCCGAACGCTATGCCGCCATCCGGGCATTCATCGACCATCAGCCCGATGCGATGTTCGACGTCACCCGCCAGATCATCGACGGCGGCCGGGCACCGCTCGCGGTGGACGCTTTCGAGGCCCAGTATCGGCTCGAGGATCTGCGCCGCCGGACCGAACGCGTCTGGGACCGCGTCGACCTGATCCTGACACCCACGGCGGGCACGATCCCCACGATCGCCGCCGTGCAGGCCGCGCCCGTGCGCGTGAACAGTGACCTCGGCCACTACACCAACTTCATGAACCTGCTGGATTTCAGCGCGGTGGCCGTACCCGCCGGGTTTCGGGACGACGGCCTGCCCTTCGGAGTCACGCTGTTCGCCCCGGCGTTCCGCGACCGGGAACTGCTGCCCCTGGCCGACCGTCTGCAGCGTGCCGCCGGCACTCCCTTGGGCGCCACAGGGCAGGCGCAGCCCGGGACTCCCCCGCTCGCGCCCGATCTGCGTCACGCGATCCCGGTCGCGGTCTGCGGTGCGCATATGAGCGGGCTTCCGCTGAATCCGCAGCTCACGGACCGCAGGGCGCGCCTGCTGCGTGCGACCCGGACGGCGCCCGAGTACCGCTTCTTCGCCCTTCCCGGGGGCCCGCCCGAGCGCCCCGGACTGGTCCGGGTGGGCAGGGACGGCATGGCGATCGAGGTCGAGGTCTGGGCGGTACCCGCCGAGCATTTCGGTTCCTTCGTCGCGGGAATTCCAGCACCGCTCGGCATCGGCCGCGTCCGGCTCGAGGACGGTACCGATGTCCCCGGCTTTCTCTGCGAGGGGCTCGCCACCGAAGAGGCCACGGATATCAGTCACCTGGGCTCCTGGCGCCGCTATCTGCAGGGTCCTTCCTGAAACCCGCCGCACCCGCGGGACGACTCCCGTTATAATCGGCGGCTGATCCCCAGCCCCCGGCCCGTCATGGACAAGAGCTTCGATCCGAGCGCAACCGAGCAGGCGCTGTACCGCCAATGGGAGGAGAGCGGCTGCTTCGCTGACCGGGACGGGACCGCCCCGCCCTACTGCATCCTGCTGCCGCCGCCGAATGTGACCGGAACGCTGCACATGGGGCATGCCTTCCAGCACACGCTGATGGACGCGCTGATCCGCCATCGGCGCATGTGCGGCGACGCGACGCTCTGGCAGGGCGGCACCGACCACGCCGGCATCGCCACGCAGATGGTCGTCGAGCGGCGCCTGGCCGCCGAGGGCAGGAGCCGCCACGACCTGGGTCGCGAGGCCTTCCTCGAAGCGGTCTGGGACTGGAAGGAACACTCCGGCGGCACGATTTCCAGCCAGATGCGCCGGCTCGGGAATTCGATCGACTGGGCCCGCGAGCGCTTCACCATGGACGAGGGACTGTCACACGCAGTCACCGAGGTGTTCGTCCGCCTGCACCAAGAAGGCCTGATCTACCGCGGCAAGCGGCTGGTGAACTGGGACCCGGTGCTGCATACCGCGGTCTCGGATCTCGAGGTGCTGTCCGAGGAGGAACAGGGCTCGCTCTGGCACTTCCGCTACCCGCTGGCCGACGGCTCGGGGCACCTGGTGGTCGCGACCACCCGCCCCGAAACCATGCTCGGCGATACCGCGGTGGCCGTGCACCCGGAGGACGAACGCTATCGGCACCTGATCGGGCAGCAGGTGGAACTGCCGCTGACCGGCCGCACGATCCCGGTGATCGCCGACGACTACGTCGACCCCGAGTTCGGTACCGGCTGCGTGAAGATCACCCCGGCGCACGACTTCAACGACCACGCGGTCGGCGCCCGCCACGACCTGCCGCTGATCAACATCTTCACCATCGAGGCGCGGCTGAACGACAACACGCCGGAGGCGTACCGCGGCCTGGATCGCTTCGAGGCCCGCAAACGTGTCGTTGCCGACCTCGAGGCGCTGGGTCTGCTCGAAAAGATCGACGACCACAAGCTCATGGTCCCGCGCGGAGACCGCAGCGGTGCGGTGATCGAGCCCTACCTGACCGACCAGTGGTACGTGAAGGTCGGCCCGCTGGCGGAGCCCGCGATCCGGGCGGTCGAGGACGGCCGCATCCGCTTCGTGCCGGAGAACTGGTCCAAGACCTACTTCGAGTGGATGCGCAACATCGAGGACTGGTGCATCTCGCGCCAGATCTGGTGGGGACACCGCATCCCGGCCTGGTACGACGACGAGGGCACCATTTTCGTCGGGCGCTCGGAGGCGGAAGTCCGCGAGCGCCACGGGCTCGGACCCGAGATCGCGCTCGCACAGGACGAAGACGTCCTCGACACCTGGTTCAGCTCCGCCCTGTGGCCGTTTTCCACGCTGGGCTGGCCGGAGGAGACCCCGGAACTGCAGCGTTTCTACCCGACCAGCGTGCTGGTCACCGGCTTCGACATCATCTTCTTCTGGGTCGCCCGGATGATCATGATGGGGCTCAAGTTCATGGACGACGTACCCTTCCGCGAGATCTACATCACCGGCCTGATCCGCGACGCGGAGGGCCAGAAGATGTCCAAGTCCAAGGGCAACGTACTGGACCCGATCGACCTGATCGACGGCATCACGCTGGACGCCCTGCTGGAGAAGCGCACCACCGGTCTGATGCAGCCGCAGATGGCGAAGAAGATCGCCAAGGCCACGCGTGGTCAGTTCCCCGAGGGCATCCCCGCCTTCGGGACCGACGCGTTGCGCTTCACCCTGTCGGCGATGGCCACGACCGGGCGCGACATCAAGTTCGACCTGGGCCGCATCGAGGGCTACCGCAACTTCTGCAACAAGCTTTGGAACGCCGCACGTTTCGTACTGATGAACGTGGAGGACCAGGACACCGGACTCGGGCCGGAGTTGCGCCAACCCACGCTCGCCGACCGCTGGATCCAGGACCGGTTGCAGGCCACCGCCACGACGGTCACCGCGCACTATGCCGCGTACCGTTTCGATCTGGCCGCGCAGACGCTGTACGACTTCGCCTGGCACGACTACTGCGACTGGTACCTGGAACTCACCAAGCCAGTGCTGAACGGGGATGCCGACGCGGCGGTCAAGCGCGCGACCCGATACACGCTGGTGCAGGTACTCGAGGCCCTGCTGCGCCTGCTCCACCCGATGATGCCCTTCATCACCGAAGCGATCTGGACCGACGTCAAGGGTCACGCCGGTGTCGATGCGCGATTCCTGGTCGAGCGGCCCTGGGTCGGGAGCGACGAATTTCCCGCCGATGCGGCGGCCGGTACCGAGCTGGAGTGGGTCAAGGGCTTCATCACGGGTCTGCGCCGGATCCGGGCGGAAATGGACATTCCCCCGGGCAAGCCGCTTCCGGTACTGGTGCAGAACTGGGTGGAGATGGACCAGGAACGCTACCTGCGTCACCGCGCCCTGCTCGATTTCCTGGCGAAACCCGAATCGGTGACCTGGCTCAACGCCGGCGAGGACGCTCCCGAGTCGGCGCTCTCCAGGGTCGGCGACATGCGTCTGCTGATTCCGCTCGCCGGCCTGATCGACAAGGACGCGGAGATCGCGCGCCTGGAAAAGGAAATCGGCAAGCTGGACAAGAACCTGGAACAGAGCCGCGCGCGTCTGGCCAACGAGAGCTTCGTAGCGCGTGCACCAGCGGACGTGGTCGAAAAGGAACGCGCCCGGGTGTCCGAGATGAGTGCCGCACGCACCGATCTCGGTGCCCAGCTGGAACGCATTCGTTTGCTCTGAAGGGCGCCTGCACCTCTCCCGGTTTCAGTTCAGAGGCCCACCCCGATGGCCGGCGAGGGAGATACAGCCACGGAAGACACGGAAGAACACGGATAAAACATTGAACAAACTTCCAATTCCGTGATTTCCGTGTCTTCCGTGGCTCGCCTTATGATCGCCAGGGCTGACGCAGGACCATGACCGTCAGTCCGGACGGGGTGGATGCAGATCGACGTCGCGCCCGCCTCCATCGGTCTCCCGGCCCTTGCCTTCCCGCGCATCGCGCACGGGCACGTGGGCCAGAAGGCGCCCCGCCCGGTCCTCGAGACGGTCCAGAGTCGGCTTGTCGGCAAGCTCCTCGCAGCTGTCCGCTAGGTGGTGGTACAGGTCGCGATAGGCGGAAGCCATGCCCGCAAAGAGGGTCGCGGTGCGATCGAAGTGATGGTTGACGGCACCCCGATAGCGGTTGAGCTCCTGCATGCGGCTGTCGAGTTCCGTTTCCAGCTCCCGGATCAGGCGACGATCCTGGCTGGTCATGCGCCCGATCCAGAATCCAAGCAGGCCGGCCAGCAGCACCGCCAGCAGGATCAGTAGCACCCACAGACCCATCGTCATCTGCTCTTCCACCGCTTCGTTCCTTGGCTCACGCTCTTTGACCTATTGTGCCCGAGCCCGGGCGTCCAGGTACAGGCGCGGCCATCTCGCCCCGTCGCCGCGTTCTGCGTTATCGTTCGGGGTCCGCCTCCTTCCTCGAGACCGCCATGCCGTTGTCACCCCGAGACCAGCAGATCCGCCTCGCCCACGCCGCACTGATCCGGCTGGTGGTCCAGGCCAGCGGGAATCCCGAGGCGCGGAACGAACTCGAACCGGTGCTCGCACAGGCCGAACAGGGCGGATGGACCGACCTCGTGCCGCGAATCCGGCGGATTCTGAAGGGTGAACGCGACGCTGCTCTGCTGCGTGGGCTGGACGACGAAGACACGGTGATCCTGACCGCCATCCTCGACGGGCTCCGGGATCCTTCCACCCTTCCCGACCCGAACGATGCCGCCGATCCGGCCCAGGCGGCACCGGGACTCGCCCACATGATCCATTCCGCCAGTCACGGCGACGCGCAGGCGCTGCACTGGCTCTCGCAGATGGCCGAACAGATGACCCGTGCGGGCGGCGATCTGGCCCGCCTCGGCGGCATCACCAAGCGGTTGGTGGACGGCGAGCGCGACCCGGACCGGCTGTGCAAGGGCATGGGTGCCCAGGGCGAATCCCTGGTCCTGTCCCTGCTGGGGGAACTCGGCAAGCTCGAACGGCACTGACTTTCATGGCCAACGGCCACCCTGACCTATGAGAAGCCGAGCCACGGAAAACACGGACAGACACGGACAAGGGGTTTGATCCGTTTCTTTTTCCGTGATTTCGGTGTGATTCCGTGGCTGGTTTTTCACGCCAACACCGGCAGCCGGCCTGCCAGTCAGCGGATTCCGCCCCCGACTCAGAGCGCGTGAACCCAGCGCAGCACGGCCTCCTGCAGATTCACCCCAGGCCCCTGGTGGGCGGTTGGATGGTTGACCAGCAACACCACCATCATGTCGTCGCCGCTGCGGTTGCGTATATAACCGGCAACCGCGGACACCTCGCGAAGGTGGCCCGTCTTCAAGTGCATGCGTCCGGTTTCGGGAGCCTCCCGGAAGCGCCGCCGCAAAGTCCCGTCCAGGCCTGCAAGCGCCAGCGAGGAAACGAACTCGGGCCGCCAGGGACTGTTCCAGCCGGCCTGCAGCACCGCAGCCATCTGCGCCGGCGTGATCCGGGTATGCCGACTGAGGCCCGACCCGTTGTCGATCACCATCCCGCCGACGTTCACCCCTTGCTCGGCCAGTACCTCGTACAGTGCCTGGCGCGCCTTCTCGATCGTGGCCGGAGCCCCGAAGCGCGCAGCCCCCAGCGTCAGCGCCAGTTGGCGGGTAACGACGTTGGAACTCCATTTGTTGGCGATCCGGATGATCTCGCCCAGCGGTCGCGACTGATGGACCATCAGGGGCTCGAGTTCGGCAAAGGGCGGCAATCCGGCACGCACGTCGCCGGTGAGTTCGCCGCCCCACTGGTTCCAGTGCAGGCGGAACAGCTCGCGGTTGTATACCTCGGGGGACACGGCGGTCCGTAACAGTTCGAACTGGCCGCAGTTGATCGGGTAATCCCCGGAGAAGACGGCGCGCGGTCGCGTGACATCACCGTCCGCCTCATAGCGGATGCCGCGCTGCCAGGCGCCACAGTCACCCCGGGACACGCGCAGCTGGTTCACGATTTCCAGTCCGGGCAACGGTGGATCCGCCTCGATCCGGATGCTGCGCCCTTCGGGATCGGGGATCACATGAAAGCGCAGCGCGTTGGCATTCACATGCATCGCAAACGGCGGCTGGTTGTAGGCCCGCAGAGGCTGACCGTCGAATGCCCCGGGGTCCTCGGGCGGGAGATCGAACAAGGCGGTGTCGAGGATCACGTCGCCCTCGATCCGGCGCAGCCCGGTGCGCCGGATCGCGCCAAGCATGCGCCAGTGTTCTTCGCTGACCATGCCGGGATCGCCGCCGCCGCGCAGAACCAGGTCTCCCCGCAACACATCGCCTTCCAGCGGCCGCGTGGTCCGGATCTCCGTCTGCCAGGTATGCTGCGGGCCGAGCGCCGCCAACGCCGCCAGCGTGGTGGCCAGTTTGATGGACGAAGCCGGGTTGAACATCCGATCCGGGTTCAGACTGGCCAACACCTCCTGGTCACCCGCACGCTGCACCCAAAGACCAACCGCGTCGGCGGGCAGGTTCTGAGCCAGGATGGCCTGCTGCAACGGCGCCGGCAAAGCCGACCAGGAGGCGAGGGACGGCGTCGCCATGACCAGGAGCAGAAGCAACCACAACCTGGCGGGCCACACCCGCCGCGATCGCCCCCTCCGCATGCGTTGATCGCACACCCCGATCATCGCGCGCCGTTCAGCCAAGGATCCATGCATGTCAGCCATGGTGCGCAAGCGCGAGAACGGTTACAAGGGGCCTTGAGGTTTCGAAGGCTCAGTCGCGCACGGATGCAGGGTAAGGCAGCGGAGCGGGAGCCAGCGGCACCGGCGATACCGGAGCGATCAGGCCGCCCTGGCCGCAATCGATGCCGATCTCGCGGCAGATCGCAAGCTCGTCCTCACCGTCCAGTCCGTCCGCGATGCTCGATGCGCCCAGCCGGCGAGCCATGGCCACCAGGCCCTCGAGCAGCGTGGCGCCCGCGACCGTGGCCTGCGCCTCCCGGATCAACCCGGTATCGAACCGTATGAATTCGGGTTCCATCCCGGAAAGAAGGCCGACCTGGCCCAGACCCGCGCCGAAGTCCGCCAGCGCGATCCGAAACCCCATCGCACGAAGGTCCTGGCATCGCCGTACCAGCGCCGGAACATCATCGACCTGGCCACGCTGTACGACCTCGATGATGATGTCCCGAGGATCCAACCCCATGCGGTCGAGACAGGTGTAGGAAGGATGGCGCCGCAGGTCCCCCCACATCAGCGACTGCGGTAGCGCGCTGACGAACGCCGGCACACCGGTGGGCAGCGACTCCGATTTGCGCAGCAGCGCGCTGATCTGGCAGGCCTGGTCCACTTCTTCCAACCTTCGCGCGTCCCGCGCGAGGGCGTAGAAAGAGCCCCCCGCGAGCGAACCGCGCTCCGGGTGCTCCAGATGGCAGGGCATCTGGTAGCCGACCAGCGCGCCCTTGCCCCTGAGCGTGACAACAGGCTGAAACGAGGTCTTCACGAGGTGCCCGAGTGGCCCCATTATCCACGGCTCGTGCAAACGGGTATGCAGCACGCTCAGTGGTTCGAGTTCGTCGAGCACCGAGAGGGGAAGACGGCCGTCGAAGTCCGGATCAATCCAGACCGCCAGACAGGTCGAGCGCAATTCGGCGGGCGTCTCCAGAACCAGCGCCCCGACGAGGTCGGCGAGATCCATCATCGCAGGCAGCGGAAAGGCCCATATACGGTGAGAGTCGTCGCTCAGCGGGCGTCCCCAGCGGTTCCAGCTTTTCGGTACCGCGTCCCCACACAGACGGACTACCAGCATGGTGCATCTTCCCCGGCGTTCACTCAACTGATGACAGGTCTGCAAATTGCGGACCAATCTCGTTCGCCGGTGGTGGCCATGACCATGGGGTGGACCCGACCACTGCGGCGCCAACACATTGCCCCAACATGGACAACCGCACCACGGAAGGGCATCGGGTTACCCGACCGCGCGGACATCATCCGGATTCGTGCCGGGCCTTCCAACCCGCATATGCCGAGACCAGTTCCTCGACCTTGACCGGATCGAACGCGCGCAGGCCGCTCAACACCAAATGCTTGCTGCCGTGAGCAAACGGATCCCCCTCCACACAGAGCGCGTAATCCAGGCGCACTTCCCCGCGCTTGCGGTCCACGCTCATCTCGGCCGCGTTCAGCCGTGCCTGCACCGTCTCCGTGAGCACGCCGACCGGTTCGCGCAGGTGCAAGGACATGCGCTCGTAGATCACGAGCGGACGCTCGGTATTGACCATATGTCCGTTCCGCTCCATCAGCGGCACCAGCACGTGTGGAAAATTCTCGCCCGAGAACGCCACGTAGGCGCGGGTCAACGCCTCCACCGTGTAGGGATCGGACACCGTCTCGCCACTTCGCTCCACCTCGAGGTACCGTTTGCCCTGGGTGTCGACCACGGCGAAGCTTGCGCCCGGATCGTCCGGAAACACGAGCTGCACCCCGGCCCCGACCATCCCGACGAATCGGCAGTGCATGCTGGCACTGACACCGTAGCGCGCCAGAACCAGTGCGAAAAGGAGGTCACCGGGGACACAGAACCGCCGCGAATCGGCATCGTGGATCGGGTTGAAATCACCGGCGATGTCCTTCGCAAACCGGCTCGCCTGATCCGGCGAAATCAGGACATGGCCGTCGTGCACCGCATGAAAGGCCCGCAGAAAGGAGTTTTCGTTCACGTTTTCAATACCCGTCATTCGACGAAACCCGTGCACTATAGCTGCAAACGGTCGCGGATGACCGCAAGAAAGGCGTCGCCGTAACGCTCGAGCTTCGCCACACCCACCCCGGACACGGTGGCCATTCCCGCGGAGTCGGTCGGGGCGAGCACCGCCATTTCCGCGAGCGTGGCGTCATGGAAAATCACGTACGGGGGCACGCCCTGCGCATCCGCGAGCCGTCGGCGGCAGGCCCTGAGCGCTTCCCAGAGGTCCCGCTGAGCCGCATCCAGCGCCTCGACCGCAAGCGGCGTGCGCCGCTCGGCGCCGCGGGAACGCGCGGGACGCGGATCCCGGCGCAGCTGGACGGTCGCCTCGCCACGCAACAGGGGCCGACAGGACGTATCCAGGCACAACCCCCCGTGACGCTCGGGATCGGCACGCAAAAGCCCCCGCGCAATCAACTGACGGTAGATCGCGCGCCATTCCCCGGCCTCGAGTTCGGACCCGATCCCGAACGTGCTCAAGCGATGGTGGCCCAAACTGCGGATGCGGTCGTTCTCGCGGCCTCGCAGGACATCGACCAGGTGGTTGACGCCGAACCGTTCCCCGGTTCGATAGACGCAGGAAAGCGCCTTGCGCGCCGGATCCGTCGCGTCCCAGGTCTCGGGGGGCTCGAGACAGGTGTCACAGTTCCCGCAGGGTTCGGGGAGACGGTCGCCGAAGTACGCAAGCAGCGCCTGGCGCCGGCAGGTGGTCAGCTCGCACAGGCCCAGCATCGCCTCGAGCTTCTGCCGTTCCACCCGCTTGTGCTCGTCGTCGGCGGCGGACTGCTCCAGCATCTGGCGCAGCGTGATCACGTCCTGCAGGCCGTACAGCATCCAGGCATCGGCGGGCAGACCGTCGCGGCCCGCGCGCCCCGTTTCCTGGTAGTAGGCCTCGATGCTCTTCGGCAGGTTGAGGTGCGCGACGAAACGCACATCCGGCTTGTCGATGCCCATTCCGAAGGCGATGGTGGCGACCATGATCACGCCTTCCTCCTGCACGAAGCGGGACTGGTGCCGCTCCCGCTCGGCGGCGGTCAGGCCCGCGTGATACGGCAACGCCGGCAGCCCCTGTCCGGATAACCAGGCGGCGATCGCGTCGACCCGCTTGCGGCTCAGGCAATAGACGATACCCGCCTCGCCGGGATGCTGTTCACGGATGAATCGCAGCAGCCGGTCCCGGGGCTGTGCGCCGCCCGCGTCGGACTGCGCGATCCGGTAGCGGATGTTCGGCCGATCGAAACGACTGACGAACTGCCGGGCCTGCTCCAGGCCGAGCCGGCTGAGGATCTCCCGCCGGGTGGGCGCGTCCGCGGTCGCGGTGAGCGCCAGCCGGGGCACGGTGGGGAACCGTTCGGCCAGGAGAGACAGCTGGATGTATTCGGGCCGGAAATCGTGGCCCCACTGCGAAACACAGTGTGCCTCGTCGATCGCGAACAGTGCGATCGGACAGCGCTCGAGCAGTTCCAGGGTGCGTGGCAGCAACAGCCGCTCCGGGGCGATGTACAGCAGGTCCAGTTCACCCCGGACCAGCGCCTGCTCGGTGGCCCGGACGTCGGGCGCGGACTGCACCGAATTCAGTGCGGCCGCGCGCACGCCGAGCTGCTGCAGCGCCATCACCTGGTCGCGCATCAGCGCGATCAACGGCGACACCACCACGCCGCAGCCGGGCCGCAGCAGCGCCGGGATCTGGTAGCACAATGACTTGCCACCGCCGGTGGGCATCAGGACCAGCGCATCGCCACCCCCGAGCACGCAGTCGATGATCCCGCGCTGGTGACCCCGAAAGCCGGGATAGCCGAAGACCTCCCCGAGAATCCTTTCCGGTTCGGAGCCCGCGGCCGGATCCGCTCCGCCCGCAGGGACCCGCGCTCCAACCGGGACCGCATTCCCCACCGGACCGTGGCTGCCCGAACTGTGATCTGTCGATTCTTTCATTCTGGATTCTCCCGTCCCTGGAAGCCTGGTTCCGATGATGGGCCCGCAAGTACGGTCACCCCGCTCCACAAACCGCGCTTCGCGCCCGATCTACTGGACCGCGCGAGCCGCCATCCCTAGAGTGTCCGTCCTGCATTCACTCTCAGATTCCGGATTCTGCCATGCGCGGGCACGCCTCGCCTTTCGACGCCCCCGAAGGCGCCATCAACTGGCGCATCATCAGCAGCCTGTGGCCCTACCTGTCCGAGTTTCGCGGACGCCTGTTCCTGGCCATGGGCCTGATGGGACTGGCCAAGCTCGCGAACGTCACCGTACCGCTGGCGCTGAAGTTCATCGTCGACCACTTCGAGGGCGCCGGCACCCGGGAGGTGCTGATCACGGTGCCGCTGGCCCTGCTGGTGGCCTATGGCCTGCTGCGCTTTTCGGCCACGCTGTTCGGCGAATTGCGCGATGCGGTATTCGTGCGCGTGGCCGAACGTGCGATGCGCCGGGCCGCACTCCAGGTGTTCGAGCACCTTCACCGCCTCGAGCTGGGATTCCATCTTTCGCGCCAGACCGGAGGCCTTTCGCGCGATATCGAGCGCGGCACCACGGGCATCAGTTTCCTGTTGCGCTTCATGGTGTTCAACATCCTGCCGACGCTGATCGAGATCCTGCTGGTGGCGGTGATCCTGCTGGTCGCGGTCGGACCGGTGTTCATGTTCACGGTGTTCGGGGCGATCGCGGTCTACGTGGCCTATTCGGTCTGGATCACCGAGTGGCGCACGCGCTTCGTGCGCGAAGCCAACCTGCGCGACAACGAGTCGAACACCCGCGCGATCGACAGCCTGCTCAACTACGAGACCGTGAAGTATTTCGGCAACGAACGCTTCGAGGCCGAGCGTTTCGATCAGGGTCTGGCGGCCTGGGAAACCGCCCGCATGAAGAACGTGCTGTCGCTGGTGCTGCTGAACAGCGGCCAGGCGCTGATCATCGCGGCGGCCATTACGGTGATGATGATCCTGGCGGCCACCCAGGTGGCTGCCGGAACCATGACCGTCGGCGACCTGGTGATGGTCAACGCCTACATGATCCAGCTGTTCATCCCGCTCAACTTTCTCGGCTTCGTGTACCGCGAGATCCGCCAGTCGCTGGCCAACATCGAGCGCCTGTTCGGGCTGCTCGAAAAGCCGGTCAAGGTGCAGGATCTTCCGGGCGCTCCCGACCTCGAGGTCACGGCGGGGGCCGTGCGTTTCGAGGACGTGCATTTCCGCTACCACCCGGAGCGGGCCATTCTGCAGGGTGTGTCGCTGGAGATTCCCGCCGGACACAAGGTCGCCGTCGTGGGTGCGAGCGGGGCCGGCAAGTCGACCCTGTCGCGGCTGCTGTTCCGCTTCTACGATGTCGACCAGGGACGCATCACCGTCGACGGTCAGGACATCCGGGAGGTCACGCAGGACAGCCTGCGCCGGGCCATCGGCGTCGTGCCCCAGGACACCGTGCTTTTCAACGAAAGCATCGCCTACAACATCGCCTACGGGCGTCCGGACGCGACGCCGGACGAAATCCGCGAAGCGGTGCGGCTGGCCCACCTGGACGATTTCATCTCGCGGTTGCCGCAGGGCCTGGAGACGGTGGTCGGCGAGCGCGGCCTGAAGGTCTCCGGCGGGGAAAAACAACGCATCGCGATTGCCCGGATGCTGCTCAAGGACCCGCCGATCCTCGTCTTCGACGAGGCGACCTCATCGTTGGACTCGGGTTCGGAGAAGGCGATCCTGGCGGCCTTGAACGAGGTCGCGGTCCGGCGCACCACACTGGTGATCGCACACCGGCTGTCGACGGTGATGGACGCCGACAACATCGTGGTCCTCGAACACGGCCGCGTCATCGAGCAGGGAACGCATGCGCAGCTGCTCGCCCGGGAAGGCACGTATCACCGTCTCTGGCAACACCAGCACGAGCGTGCCTCCGCCGATCCGGAAATGGCGGAGAGCCCGCAGCAGCCGATCAGTCCTTCCTGAGCAGGTCGGCGAGGCCCGCGAACGGGTTGTGGGTCGCTCCCTTGACGGCTGCTGCGTCCTTGCCGGGGGTGGCATCCACGTAGCGCTGATGCTCATTGTCGTGGCAGTAGACGCACAGGAGTTCCCAGTTGCTGCCGTCCAACGGGTTGTTGTCGTGGTTGTGGTCGCGATGGTGGACCGTCAATTCCTGCACATTGCGCGCATTGAACTCCCGACCGCATCGACCGCAGACCCAGGGGTACATTTTCAGGGACCGTTCCCGGTACCCCAGTTCCCGTTCGGCCTTGTCGCGGTTGGCGCGCGCGACGATCTCGTCCAGGCGCGAAGATTTGCGTTCCGTCATGTGAACCGGCTCCGATGGAGGACAAGCTCAGCTTAGGCAAAGCAGCCCCGAATGGGAACGTCCTGCGCACACTTTTTGCGCACGACGAGACCGATGGCACCGACAATGTGCGGAATTCCTGACGGGCGCGGCCGGGCCACCCGTCAGCACTCGCGATCCTCGCAGGCCACCGGTTCTTCCAACGAATCGCGTTGCCGGTCCACCCCGGTTTCGGTGAACAGAATGACCAGCAGACCCACAGTCAAGCCGATGATGGCCGCTTCAACGAGAATCTTTGTCTTTTTCCAACGCCACCGACCTCTCGCCATGGTTCACTCCCGCACGGCGTCCACGATCGCCTGCATGCGACAGCGAGAAATCATGCAACATTGAGTCCAGTCCTGCCGTGCGACCCGACACCCCCGGAACTCATGCCGCCACGCCGTGCTCGCGGGTCGCGTGAAACCGGACCTCGGGCCATTTCTCCATCGCCATCTGCAGGTTGACGCGGGTCGGCGCGATGTAGACGAGATCACCCCCGTGATCGATGGCCAGATGGGTCGCGGCCTTGTCGCGGAACTCGGCGAAGCGCTTTGCGTCCTCGGAACTCACCCAGCGGGCGGTCTGCACGTTGACGTTCTCGAACCGGCAGTCGACCTTGTATTCGGTTTTCAGCCGCTCGGCGACGACGTCGAACTGCAGAATTCCAACCGCGCCCAGGATGAGGTCATTGTTGGTAAGCGGCCGATAGAGCTGGGTGGCGCCCTCCTCGCAGAGCTCCTGCAGGCCCTTGGCCAGCTGCTTCATCTTCAGCGGATCGCGCAATTGCGCGCGCCGGAACAGTTCGGGCGCGAAGTTGGGAATGCCGGTGAACGCGAGATCCTCACCCTCCGTGAAGGTGTCCCCGATGCGGATGGTCCCGTGGTTGTGGACGCCGATGATGTCACCCGGGTAGGCCGTCTCCACGTGCTCCCGGTCCGAGGCCATGAAGGTCAGCGCGTCGGGGATCTTCACGTCCCGACCGATGCGCACATGGCGCAGCTTCGCGCCCTTGGTGAAGGTCCCGGAACAGATGCGCAGGAAGGCGATGCGGTCCCGATGATTCGGGTCCATGTTGGCCTGGATCTTGAACACGAAACCGGTGAATGCAGGCTCTGAGGGCTCCACCGTCCGTGTCTGCGTCGGCCGCGGCAGCGGTGCCGGCGCGTATTCGACGAAGTCGTCCAGCAGTTCCTGCACACCGAAGTTGTTGATCGCGGACCCGAAGAAGACCGGAGTAAGCCGCCCCGCCAGATAGGCCTCGCGATCGAAGGCGTGCGACGCGCCCTGCACCAGTTCCAGCTCCTCGCGCATCTCCTGAGCCTGCGACCCCAGGACCTCGTCGAGGCGCGGGTTGTCGAGTCCCTGGATCACCTCGCCCTGCTGGATCTTGCCGCCGTGCGTCGGTGAATAGAGGTGCACCGCATCCCGCGCCAGGTGATAGACACCCTTGAAGCGCTTGCCCATGCCGATCGGCCAGGTCACCGGCGCACACCGGATCTTCAGCACCTCCTCGACCTCATCCAGCAACTCGATCGGCTCGCGACCTTCGCGGTCGAGCTTGTTGATGAACGTCATGATCGGCGTGTCACGCAGCCGGCAGACATCCATCAGCTTGATGGTGCGTTCCTCGACGCCCTTCGCCGCGTCGATCACCATCAGCGCCGAGTCCACGGCCGTGAGGGTGCGGTAGGTATCCTCGGAGAAATCTTCGTGCCCTGGCGTGTCGAGCAGATTCACGATTCGTTCCCGGTAAGGGAACTGCATCACCGAAGAAGTCACCGAGATCCCGCGCTGCTTCTCCATTTCCATCCAGTCCGAAGTCGCGTGACGCGCGCTCTTGCGCCCTTTCACCGTGCCGGCGAGCTGGATCGCGCCGCCGAAAAGCAGCAGTTTCTCGGTCATGGTGGTCTTGCCCGCGTCCGGGTGCGAAATGATCGCGAAGGTGCGACGGCGGGCGGTTTCCTGAATGAAGGACATCGTTCGGACTCGATCGGGAAAAACGCTCCATTCTACCGATTGAACCGCTGGCGCGCAGGATACGCGGTCTGAAGTGCAGCGACCTGTTCAGATGCCTGTCCGACCGGATCGGACCGAAGCGAACCGCGACGACGCACCCAAATCCACTCAGCAGATCACGACCCGGTTCCGGCCCGTATTCTTGGCTTCGTAGAGGGCCTCGTCGAGCCGCTGGAGCAGGTCGTGCGCAGACTCCCCATCCCGGTTGGCCGCGACGGCCAGGCTCACGGTGATTCGGCCGGGACCCGGAACCGGGGTCTCCGCAACGCGGACCCGGACCGCCTCCGCCAGCAAAGCCGCGCCGGCCAGCTCGGTCTCGGGCAGAAGCAACACGAACTCTTCTCCGCCCCAGCGGGCGAAGATATCACTCGTTCGGGTCCTGGCCTGCTGGGATTCGGCAAAGCGGCGCAGGACTTGATCCCCGGTCGGATGCCCAAAATGATCATTCACGCTCTTGAAGTGATCGATATCCATCATCACTACCGAGAACGGTGTGCCGGAACGTTGCGAACGTGCAAACTCCTGCGTCAGGAGTTCCTCGAAGTGATGCCGGTTGACCAGCCCTGTCAATGAATCATGATTGGCCTGATACCGCAAACGGGATTCCAGGGCCTTCCGGTTCGAGATGTCGATACCTGCCCCCGTCAGGCATTCCTGTCCGGCCAATTCCACGCGGCGTCCCGTGAAATGGTACGGAACGGGAAGCCCTCGCCGGACGTTCAGTTCCGCATCGATTTCGTGGGTGCCCTCGCGGAATACCGTTTCGACCGCATCCCGGATTCGCTCCGCATCGGGGTCACCGAAGAGCGACCACGCCCGGAGTTTGGAAAGTTCTTCCGCGGTGGCTCCGGTGACGTGCTCAACGTTCCGATTCCACCGCAGAAAACGACCCTCGCGGTCCAAGAGGTAGAACAGGCCCGGCAAGCTGTCGATGATGGCTTCGCTGAAGTCGCGCTCCTCCCGAAGCTGGTTTTCGAGGTCTTTCCGCTGCCGCAGATCAATGACCGAAGCCAGAACGCCTCGACCCTGAACCGTATCGACAGGTACCAACGTGACCTCGACCGGGATCAGACTGCCGTCCCGCCTTCGAGCGAGTACATCCAGACCCTCCCGTATCTGCATGGGCCGCGGCCCCTCCGCCACGCCATAGGCATGACGCTGGGACACGTGACCCGGGCGAAGTGCTTCCGGAACAAGCAACTCGATGAGCTGCCCGGTCAATTCATCCTCGGGGTACCCGAACAGGTCGCAGGCGCGGACGTTCGCCATCCGGATCGAACCGTGCTCGTCGACGAGAAACAGGGGATACGGTGTGATGCGACAGAGCGTTTGCAAGGCCCCCGGATCCAGAGCCATCACACGATACGTTTCATCATCGCCAGGCTGTACACGCCGCATATCCATGGATCGACCCTTTCTGCGCACGGAATCCGAGAGTGTGAACGACCCCGGTATCCACGAACCTTCCACCGTAATCGGACACCCGGGGGCGAGACGAACGCCTGTCGGATGCGATCTCTGGCGGAACACCCCCAACGACGCACCGCCCCTATGGCCTGCTGACACTCGGGAAATCGTAAACAGCCTCGATTATGAAGATTAATTAACCCGGCTGCTGCTAGGGTTCCAGCACGAACAGGGCTGCCCCCGGACAGGGTGCCCGCAATTGCGTGGACTTGAGGGGGTAAAGGCTGCGCTGCGAGCCACGAAGGCTTCGTCGCCCGACGCTCCAGATCAGCCGTGGATCGGGAATGCCACAGGACCGCCGGTCCTGGCGGACGCGCCCGGTTCGATGCGCCGGGCCGGATCGGCGTCCCGGGACCGGCGTTCGCCGCCGAACCGCAGCCCGCTAGTGGGCCATGCGGAAAGTTCGGTGACTATGGAGCATAGCCAGAAGTGTCGGAGCAAGGCGGGCAAGTGCCGGAATAGCCGACCTATTTCAAACTTGCCCAACGTAGCGCCGGCGCTTCCGGCGCAGCGATCTGGCGCCGAACTTTCCGCATGGCCCACTAGCGCTGGAAAGTGGCGGGGCTGAACGCCCGAACGCGGCCGTCAGCGCTGGCGATTTGCGAACGGGTGAGCATTTGCCGAACCTCGGCGATCCGCTCCCCGTTCCCTGCCAGGCTGTACCACAGGTACGCTTCCTCGAGGTTCGGTTCGTTTCCGCGAATGTAGAGATCCCCGAGTCGATTCTGGGCACGCGTGTGGCCCTGCTCCGCAGCGGCCCGATACCAGCGCAGGGCGGCGATGGGATCGGCTTGCACGCCGCGACCGCCTTCATACGCCGCAGCCATGTAAAACTGCGCTTCCAGGTGGCCCAGTTCCGCTGCTTTCAGGTAATGCTGAATGCTCTTTTCAGGATCGGTGGGCACGCCACGCCCGGATGCATGCATGTACCCGAGGTAATAGTGTGCCTGCGCATGACCGCGGTTCGCGGCCCGGCTGAACCAATGGGCGGCTTTCGCGAAATCTTCGCCCGTACCGCGCCCATGGTAGTTCGCCTCGCCGACATCGAACTTGGCATCCACGTCCCCCTTGGCGGCCACCCCTTCGCGGATTTCGTACCAGATGGACAGCAGCTCCAGCTGCCGTTCCTCGGCGCTGGGGGCCTGCGCCAGAACCGGCATGGACGCCACGATTCCCAGCAGCAAAAGGCAGGAGAAGGCCATGGGGAAAACTCTGTTCATCGTATACCGCCTCTCGTCCGCGCGGAGATCCGCGAGGTTTCATCTCTCAAGCATAGTGAGGATTCCGGGCCTCCGCAAAGGTGGAACCTGCCGGTTCACCCAACCGTTGAGATGGAAAAGACCCAGGCATCCTCGCGTCCCGTCTCGGCGGGATAGTAGCGATGGCGCGTACCGATCCGTGCAAACCCTTCCGATTCGTAGAGATGGACGGCCGGGCGATTCGAGGGCCGCACTTCCAGGAAGATGACTTCGCCGCCCAACCGCCGGATGAAGTCGACCAGATGACGCAGCAGTATTCGACCCAGCCCTCGGCCCTGGTGGCCACTGGCGACCGAGAGATTCAGCAGATGAGCCTCGCCCGCCGCCAGACTCACCACCCCGTATCCCGCCAGCTCGGCATGGTGTTCCAGGATCCAGCAGCCGTAGCCGACGCGCAGGCAATCGAGGAAGATGCCTTCCGTCCAGGGATAGGGATAGATTTCACGTTCGATCGCCATCACCCGGGGCACGTCGTCCGGGCGCATGGGGCGCAGTACCGGCTCGATTTGAATGTGCGCGCTCATCGTCATGATCTCGGCGAAGGGCTTCGTGCAATGACCGGCGTCTCCGCAGTTCCGCCTTCAGGCCCCGGCGACCAGACTACGGGCCCGCAGCAGATCTTGCCAGGCCTTGGCCTTTTCGCCCGGCGAACGCAACAGGTATGCCGGGTGATAGGTTACCACCAGCGGAGTCCCCTGGTAGGCGTGCTCCCGCCCGCGCAGCCGACCGAGCGGCTCGCTGCTGCCAAGCAGGCTCTGCGCCGCCACGCGCCCCAGCGCCACGATCACCCGGGGACGGATCAGCGCGATCTGGCGATCCAGGAAACCGCGGCAGGCCTCGGCTTCCTCGGGCTTCGGATCGCGGTTTCCGGGCGGCCGGCATTTCAGGATGTTCGCGATATGCACGTTCGTGCCGCGTTGCAGTGCCAGTGCAGTCAGCATGTTGTCCAACAATTGGCCGGCCGGACCGACGAAGGGCTCGCCGCGACGATCCTCCTCCGCGCCCGGCGCCTCGCCGATGAACAGCCAGTCCGCGGCCGGATCGCCGACTCCGAACACCGTCTGCGTGCGCTGGGAGGCGAGTTCCGCACAGGCCACACAGACCGCAACGCGTGCGCGCAGATCCTCCCAGCCCAACGCGGCCACATCGCGCACGTCGACCGGGGCCGGTCGCTCGGCCGACGCGTCTGCAACCGGGTCCAGGGAAACCGGGGGAGCATCCCGGCGCACCCAGACGGGAATGCCCATCTCGCCCAGAATCTCCCGCTGGCGCCGGCTCAACGGCATGGCGCGATTCAGACGCCGTCGTGCTGCGGATGCGCCCGGGCCACGGGCGTGCCCAGGCGATTCAGTGCGTTGAGATAGGCCCTCACCGAGGCGATGACGATATCCGTGTCCGCGCCCTGGCCATTCACGATACGTCCCGCCTTGGACAGCCGCACGGTGACCTCACCCTGCGCATCCGTACCCGAGGTGATGTTGTTCACTGAGTACAAGAGGAGATCAGTGCCACTGTTGACGATCGACTCCACGGCCTGGAAGGAGGCGTCCACGGGACCCCCGCCATCGGCGGCGCCGGTTCGCACTTCGCCGTCGATCTCCAGCTCCACCCGCGCATGCGGCGTCGTCCCGCTCTCCGAACAGACGTGCAGAAACCGCAACCGGTGGCGATCGGATTCCTCGGGAGCCGTTTCGGAAACCAGCGCCTGCAGGTCTTCGTCGAAGATTTCCTGCTTCTTGTCGGCAAGATCCTTGAATCGGACAAAGATTTCGTCCAGCAGATCGTTGTCGAAGGACACCCCCAGTTCCTGCAACCGGGTACGCAGCGCATTGCGACCGGAAAGCTTGCCCAGAACGATCCTGTTGGCGCTCCAGCCGACGTCCTCGGCGCGCATGATCTCGTAGGTGTCCCGGTGCTTCAGCACCCCGTCCTGGTGAATGCCCGACTCGTGTGCGAAGGCGTTGATCCCGACGATCGCCTTGTTCGGCTGTACCGGGAATCCGGTTACGTTGGAGACCAGTCGCGAACAGGGGACGATCTGGGTCGCATCGATGCGCGTCTCGACGGGAAAGATGTCCTGGCGCGTTCTCACCGCCATCACGATCTCTTCCAGCGAGGCATTGCCGGCCCGTTCCCCCAGTGCGTTGATGGTGCACTCGACCTGGCGCGCACCGTTCAGCACCGCCGACAGCGAGTTGGCCACCGCAAGGCCGAGATCGTTGTGACAGTGCACCGAGAACACGGCCTGATCGGAATTCGGCACACGCTCCAGCAGGGTGGCGATGGTTTCGCCGAATTGCTGCGGGATCGCGTAGCCCACGGTGTCCGGGATGTTGATGGTGCGGGCCCCTGCGGCGATCGCGGCCTCGATCACGCGGCACAGAAAGTCGATCTCCGAGCGTCCGGCGTCCTCGGCCGAGAATTCGACGTCGTCGGTGTACTGGCGGGCGTGCCGAACCGCGGCCACCGCGTGTTCGACGACTTCGTCCGGGGTCATGCGCAGCTTGTGCTGCATGTGGATGGCGCTGGTCGCGATAAAGGTGTGGATCCGCGGCGCGGCCGCGTCCTTCAGCGCCTCGGCCGCACGGTCGATGTCGGCGGGGCGCGCACGTGTCAGTCCGCAGACGCGGCTGTCCTTCACCGCACGGGCGACGGCGCGCACGGCTTCGAAATCTCCGGGACTGGCCGCGGGAAACCCGGCCTCGATCACGTCCACCCGCAGCTTCTCCAGCAGGTGCGCGATCCGCAGCTTCTCCTCGCGCGTCATCGACGCGCCGGGGCTCTGCTCACCGTCGCGCAGGGTCGTGTCGAAAATGATCAGGTGGTCTTTGCTCATCGTCTCGGTATTCCGTTGCGTTGGGAACGTCGGTTGCGAAGCCGCGTGGATTTCCGCATGGCCCGCTAGGAGGCCATGCGAGCGCGCCGCCGGCGCCACCGCTCCAGCGTCAGCATCGGGCCGGACAGCGCATACAGCACGAAAGCGGCGAGCAGCACCTTCGGCGGATCCAGCGCGGCCAGCATCAGCACCCCGACCACGGCCAGCATCACGAAGAACGGCACGCGATGGCGGAAATCCATGTCCTTGAAACTGAAGTAGGCCAGGTTGCCGACCATCAGCACTCCGGCGAGCACCGTCACGGTCAGCGCAAGCCCCATCAGCACGGGTTCGCCGGCGGGAAATTCGGCCAGATCCTCGACGACCCATACGGTTCCCACAACCACGGCTGCGCTCGCCGGGCTGGGGAGCCCCTGGAAAAACCGCTTGTCAGTCACGGCCAGACGGCTATTGAACCGGGCCAGCCGGAGTGCGGTGGCCGTCGCGTAGAAAAACGCCGCAACCCAGCCGAGATTCCCCAGATCGCTCAGCTGCCAGAGATACACGATCAGCGCCGGGGCAAGACCGAACGCCACCAGATCCGACAGGGAATCGTACTGCGCACCGAACTCGCTCTGGGTATTGGTCAGCCGTGCGACGCGGCCGTCGAGTCCGTCGAGCACCATCGCCACGTACACGGCGATCGCGGCGGTAACGAAATCGCCATTGATCGCCGACACCACGGCGAAGAAGCCCGAAAACAGGACTCCGGTGGTGAACAGGTTGGGCAGAAGGAAGACGCCGCGACGGCGCGGAGGTGAGGATTCGGGGGTCGGCGAATCGTTGTTCATGCCTTGCTTCCCTCGACCGGACTGGAATTCGGAGCCGGAAGTTCGCCAATCAGATCGACGCCGGCGCGAACGCGTTGACCCGCCTGTGCGGAGATGCTGGCCTGCCGTGTCACCCAGAGTGTCACAGTATGGCCGAACCCGGCAAAACCCAGGCGCTTGCCACGACCGATCCGGTTACCGGTGATGGCGCCGATCCGCACGAACCGCGGCCAGTGTCCGAGATCGTAGGCCACGGTGAACGCCTCGCCTTCGTCCGTTTCGAAAGCGAGCGCCAGTTGCCCGACGAGCTGCGGATCCAGGGGTTCATCCGTTTCCTTTCCCGGCCAGACGCGCTTCACGATCCGACCTTCCTGCGGCGAATGGAGGTTGTACTCACCGAGGCCCCGTTGGCGAATCGTCACCCGGTACCCCGGCCGGTGGGTAAACGGGTCTATCGCTTCCTCCACCGACGCCACCACCCCGTCCGCAGGTGCGAGCAGCCCCAGCGCCGAGGCCGGCATCTGACGGGCGAAATCACGGAACACGAGCATCAGGGCGACGGCCAGCAACACCAGTGCCGCCCCGGGTCCGGTGTGGCCGAGCAGCAACGTGATCACCGCCATCCAGGCGGTGACGATCACGAAAACGCGGCCTTCGGGAGCGAGCGGGAACATTGGACTGGCGCGGAGGGGCGACCGATCGGGAACGTCGGCCGAGGTCTGGAACGGCCTCGGCCGAGGGGATCAGTTCCGGCTCTTGTCGACGAGCTTGTTGGCGGTGATCCAGGGCATCATGCCGCGCAGCCGTTCGCCCACCTGCTCAATCGGATGGGCCGCGTTGAGGCGCCGGTAGGCGGTCATCGACGGGTAGTTGGCGGCGCCCTCCTGGATGAAGGCCTTCGCGTACTCGCCGGTCTGGATCCGGTGCAGGGCTTCCTGCATCGCGAAGCGCGATTCCTCGTTGATGATCTTGGGCCCGGTCACGTACTCGCCGTACTCCGCGTTGTTCGAGATCGAGTAGTTCATGTTCGCGATGCCGCCCTCGTACATCAGGTCGACGATCAGCTTCAGTTCGTGCAGGCACTCGAAGTAGGCCATCTCCGGCGCGTAGCCAGCCTCGACCAGGGTCTCGAAACCGGCCTTGACCAGTTCCACCGCACCGCCGCAGAGCACGGCCTGCTCGCCGAACAGGTCCGTCTCGGTCTCGTCCTTGAAGGTGGTCTCGATGATGCCGGTGCGGCCGCCGCCGATCGCGGACGCGTAGGACAGCGCGGTATCGCGGGCGCGCCCGGAGGCGTCCTGGAACACGGCGATCAGGTCGGGAATGCCGCCGCCCTTCACGAACTCGCTGCGCACGGTGTGACCGGGGGCCTTGGGCGCAATCATGATCACGTCGAGGTCCGCGCGCGGCACGATCTGGTTGTAGTGGATCGCGAAGCCGTGGGCGAAGGCCATGGTCGCGCCCTGCTTCAGGTTCGGCTCGACCTCGGTCCGGTACAGCCGGGACTGAAACTCGTCCGGGGTCAGGATCATGATCAGGTCCGCCGCGGCCACGGCCTCGGGCACGTCGGCGACCTTCAGGCCCGACTGCTCGGCCTTGGCGCGGGAGCCGGAACCGGGACGCAGTCCGACGGTGACGTCGACGCCGGAATCCTTGAGATTGTTGGCATGGGCATGGCCCTGCGAGCCGTAGCCGATGATCGCGACCTTCTTGCCCTGGATGATGGAGAGGTCGGCGTCTTTGTCGTAGTAGAGGTTCATGCGTGTTTCCTTGTCGCCAAAATGAAGGCGGCCGCCGTTGCAGGTGGCCGCGGAATTCGTCAAGCCCCGGATCGGAACCCGGTAGTATAGGGTTTTCCAGCGCGGCTGCCGAGTCAGGCGACGTTCGGAGGAGTCACGCGACCGGTCATGCCCCTGCGCAACCCCGGCGATTCAATGGCCGAGCCACGGAAGAGCACGGACATCACGGAAAACGGCCGGCACTCGAACGCTCTTCCAGGTAGTGCCGAGTTCTGCCGCGGCTGAATCCGGGTGTCAAAGGTGCAGCGCAACCTCGCCACGGGCAATCCCCATCACACCCGAGCGCACGACCTCCATCACCGAGAAGTCCTGCAGTGCATCGAGGAACGAATCGAGCTTGCTGCCGTGTCCCGTGAGTTCCACCACGTAGGTATCCTGCGACACGTCGATGATATTGCCCCGAAAGATATCGGTCAGACGTTTGGCCTCCTCGCGCTGCGCGGCCTCGGCGACCTTGATCTTGACCATCATCATCTCGCGTTCGATGTGCCGGTGCAGGGTCAGGTCGATCAGGCGCACCACATCAATCAGCTTGTTCAGCTGCTTGGTGATCTGCTCGATGATCTCCTCGGAGCCGTTGGTGACGATGGTCATCCGCGACAGGCTGGGATCGTCGGTCGGCGCGACGGTGAGCGACTCGATGTTGTAGCCGCGGGCCGAGAACAGCCCGGAAACGCGCGACAGCGCTCCCGCTTCGTTCTCGAGTAACAGACTGATGATGTGTCGCATGCTGGTCCCTTATCCCTACACCAGGATCATTTCGTTCTGGCCGGCGCCCGCCGGAATCATCGGGTACACGTTCTCGGTCTGGTCGGTGATGAAGTCCAGGAACACCAACCGGTCCTTCATCGCCAGCGCCTCGCGCAGCGCCCCCTCGACATCGCCCGGCTGCTCGATACGCATGCCGACGTGGCCGTAGCTCTCGGCCAGCTTCACGAAATCGGGCAGCGCGTCCATGTAGGACATCGCGTACCGGCCCTGGTAGAAGAATTCCTGCCACTGCCGCACCATGCCCAGGTAGCGGTTGTTGAGGTTCACGATCTTGATGGGCAGCTGGTACTGAAGGCAGGTGGACAACTCCTGTATGCACATCTGGATACTCGCCTCGCCGGTCACGCAGGCGACCGTCGCATCCGGGAAGGCGAACTGCGCGCCCATCGCGAACGGCAGTCCCACGCCCATGGTCCCGAGCCCCCCCGAGTTGATCCAGCGATTGGGCTTGTCGAAACGGTAGAACTGGGCCGCCCACATCTGGTGCTGGCCCACGTCGGAAGTCACGATGGCGTCACCGCCGGTGAGTTCCCAGAGCTTCTGGACCACCATCTGGGGCTTGATGATCGGCGACTCGTGATCGAACTTCAGGCAGTCCTTCGCGCGCCACTCCTCGATCTGCTTCCACCACGCCGCCAGCGCCTCCTGATCCGGCTCCTGCTTCATCGACTCCAGCTCGCGGATCATCTCGCGCAGAACCGGCTCGACCTGGCCGACGATCGGCACATCCACCTTCACGTTCTTCGAGATCGAAGCCGGATCGACGTCGATGTGCACGATTTTCGCGTAGGGGCAGAATTTCTCGATGTTGCCCGTCACCCGGTCATCGAAGCGCGCACCGATCGCGATCAGCACGTCGGTGTAATGCATGGCCATGTTGGCTTCGTAGGTCCCGTGCATGCCGAGCATGCCCAGGAACTGCGGGTCGGATGCAGGGAAACCACCCAGGCCCATCAGGGTGTTGGTGATCGGATACCCGAGCTTGCGCGCGAACTCCGTCAACGCGCCGGAGGCCTGGCCCAGAATGATGCCGCCCCCGGTGTAGAGGATCGGCTTCTTCGCCGACAGGATCAGTTCCAGCGCCTTGCGGATCTGACCGCCGTGACCCCGCGTGGTCGGGTTGTAGGAGCGCATCTTGATCTGCTGCGGATACTCGAACACGCAGGTCTGCGCCGTCACGTCCTTCGGAATGTCCACCACCACCGGGCCGGGCCGTCCCGTGGTCGCGACGTAAAACGCCTTCTTGATGGTCGTGGCCAGATCCGCCACGTCCTTGACCAGGAAGTTGTGCTTCACGCAGGGGCGGGTGATGCCCACGGTGTCCACCTCCTGGAAGGCGTCGTTGCCGATCATGTTGGTCGGCACCTGGCCGCTGAAGACCACCAGGGGCACGGAATCCATGTAGGCATCGGCGATACCCGTCACCGCGTTCGTCGCTCCCGGGCCGGAGGTCACCAGCGCGACCCCGCACTTGTTCGACGACTTCGCGTAGCCTTCCGCGGCGTGCACCGCACCCTGCTCGTGGCGAACCAGGATATGGGCGACCTTGTCCTGCCGATACAGCGCATCGTAGATGTGCAGGACCGCGCCGCCGGGGTAACCGAATACGATGTCGACCCCCTCCTCCTGAAGGCAGCGCACAAAGATTTCGGCTCCGGTGATGGCGGTCGGCTTCGCGGGGGACTCGGACATGGCTGCAACGATTCCTGAAGGGTCAATATCGCGATCGTGTGCCGAGCGCGTACGAAAGGTCAAAATAGCCTTGCATCGTAATATGAAATGAAACGAGTTTCATCGGTTTGTCATAAACGAATTCTGGAGCCGTCTGAATCGGTTACGTGTTTTCGCGCGCGCTGAACCCGTATCCGATGATCCGGCCGCAAGCCAGCGCCGCCAAGGGGCATCCCGCCGCGCAAGCTTTGCGCCTCCCAGCCGGATGGTCCAGCGAAGCGAACACGTTCCTCCATGGTCCTGCATGGCGGAAAACCCCGATGGGCGCTGGCGATGTTCACCGCGGAGCGGCCTGCGCCGAGGGCAAAGCGGCCAGATGCTCGCGTGCCCGTGCGACCAGCGCACGCGGCAGGCCGTTGCGCTCGGCGATGGTCAGCCCGAACGACACCCCGGGTTCGCCGGGCACCAGCCGGTAGGTGGGCGCCAGACGCTCGGCGTCGAACTGCATCGAAGCGTTGAGAATGCCCGGATGCCGGGCCGCGTAATCCTTCAGCGGGGCCAGGTGCGTATTCACGATCCCGAAGACGCCCCGCGCCCGCAGTTCGTCCAGCACCGCCATGGCCAGCGCCGCCCCCTCGTCCGGGTCGGTGCCCGTGCCCAGCTCGTCCAGCAGAATAAGACTCTCCCCGGTCGCGTGCTCGAGCACCCGTTTCAGCACTTCGACATGGCCGGCGAACGTGGACAGATGATGCAGCAGACTCTGGTGATCACCGACGTCCACCATCAGACGATCGAAACGGCCGATCTCGCAGTCGGCCTCGGCCGGGATGTGCAGTCCGCACCAGGCCATCGTGACCAGCAGGCCCAGGGTTTTCAGCGCCACCGTCTTGCCCCCGGTGTTCGGACCGGTGATCAGAAGCAGCCGATGATCGTGATCCAGCCTCAGGCTCAACGGCACGGGCCGCGGACCGCTACCCTCCGCGAATTGCAGCAGGAGCAACGGGTGGTAGGCCTCGTCGAGTCGAGCACCCGCATCCTCGATCAGGCGCGGCGCATGGGCATTCATCTGTTCCGAAAGGCGGCCGGCGGCAAAAGCCAGGTCGATCCAGGTCAGGGCGCCGAGCAGCCGTTGCAGGTCTTCGAGGTGTTCGCGCACGGTATCGGTGAGTTCCCGGAGCAGGCGCTGCTGTTCCAGGTTGATACGCTCGAGCACCGTGTCGAGACGGTTGTTCAGCGGTACCGCCTCGATCGGTTCGACGATCTGCTCGCGACCGCTGGAGGCGGCGCCACGGCGCACGCCCTTGACACCCGACGCAGCGGACTCGGAAAGGATCAGGACCGCACGTTCCTGGTGCCAGTGCACCCGCCGTTCGGCACCCGCAGACCCGAGACTGTCGAGACGCCTGCGGACCACCTGCTCGACCTCGGCGCGCAACCTGGACCGCTCGGCATACCCCTCGGCCAGGGCCGTGCTCGCATCCTCACGCAGCGCACCGCCGGGGCGGAGGCTCCGCTCCAGCCGGGCCAGCAGCGCCGGCGGCGGTTCGAGCTCATGGAGATCCCCCGGATAGATCGCCGGGGTATCGGCCAACGCCTGGGCCAGGCGTGCGGCTTCGCGCATCAGCACCTGCAGGTTGTGCATGGCCTGTGCGGAGAGCGCGGCCCCCGGATTGCCGGCCTGGCGCAAGGCCGGGCGCAGGTCGGGCAAGGCGCCGAGTTCGGGAAGGGATGCCGATTCGATGCGCTGCCGCGCCACGCTCACCGCCTGCTGCAGCGACCGCGCCACGGTCAGGTTGGGGGCCGGCTCCAGTGCCCGTGCGGCATCAGCGCCATAGGGCGTGACGGTGAGCCGTTCCAGCAGCCGCTGGATGGCCGGAAAATCCAGGGCCTTGAGATCGACGTCCATCATTCGGCCTTTTGGTACATGCCGAGGTAAGCCTGCCGCTCCAGCAGCGGCAGGGCTGCCACCGCAAGCAGATCGTCCAGATGTTCCGGGCGGCTGATTCCCACCAGCGAGGTCCCCAGCCCCGGTGTCGAGCGGTTGAACTGCAGTGCGCGCCGGGCCGCATTCGGGTATTCGGCGAGCCGATCGGCCACGATATCCACGGACTGCCGCCCCAGGTGCCCCTTGAGCAGCGTGTGCGAGGCCATCATGTAGACCTCGAGCTGGTGCGCAGCCTGCAGGGCGGAGGCTATGTTGCCCTTCCCGGTCGCGGTATTGAAGCGGGTAAACCCCTCCAGCATCACCTGGTTGAAGGGCAGCATCGCCAGTCGGAAGTGATGCCGCGCGTGGGCGTCGCCGGTAACCTCCTGCGCCGCCCGTTCCGCGAGCCCCTGCATCGAAGTCAGGGACTGGAACTGCGGCGCGTCGGTCTCCACCCGGAACCCTTCGAATGTGCTGATCCCGTAGGCCCGGATGCGATTCTCCCGCACCGCGCGCTCCAGCAGGGCGAACACCGGCTCGAGCCTTCGGTTGGTCATTTCCTTGCCGATCTCGGGAATGTGCACCTCGGGCTGGTCGACGAGGAAGGCGTCCAGGGTCTCGACGCCCATTCGGTTGCGCGAGAGATCGATCTGGTAGTCGATGTATTCGGGAGTCAGCAAATGCGCGCCTTTGGCAAGCTGTTCTTGGCTTCCGAGTCCCGGCCCGGCGATCTCGCGCTCGAACCAGGCGTTCATGTCGGCGGGCGGACCGCCGTCCAGGGTCAGAAACCCGCCCTTGCTGATCAGGAACATCGCCTCGCGCGGGACACCCCCGGCCAGGGCACCGCGCACGCCGGCTCCGACCGCCGCAAGCGAACGGCCGTAGCGATAGTGCGCGGCGGTGTCGATCACGTTGATCCCCGCACCCAGCGCCCGCGCCACGATTTCGCCGATCCGGGCGTCCATCTCGGGGGTCGCCGCCCCGCCGAAGGTGCCCACACCCAGGCTCGAGAGCCGCATCTTGGCGCGGGTGAACTCGCTGTAGTGCCCCTCGGCGGCATGCCCTGCCGCCAGGTGCTGCTCGGCGTAGGCACGCGTGGCCTTGGCGTTCGCGTAGCCCGGAATCAGTCCCTCGAACGGCTCCATAAGAATCCTCGAATATGCAGAGGGCATCGTACGCGACCCCGGCCGCACAGGGAAAATCCGCCCGCGCAAAGCGAGGAATCCATACCGGTACGCGCCCCTCGGCGTGCGCCCGGGTTCGGGCCGGAAGCCTCTCCACACCCGCGTGCTACGATTCCTGCTCGATTGAAGTCGGGAGGACAGAAACGTGGCGGGGTCACTCAAGGATCAGTTGCTGAAAGCCGGCCTGGCCAGCAGGAAGCAGGCAAAGGAGGCCGAACTGGCGAAGCGCCGTGAGCAGAAGCAGAACCGCTCCGGATCCGACCCGGCAGAACGGGAACGTGCGGCCGCGATCGAAGCCGCGCGCCGGGACAAGATCGCGAAGGATCGCGAACTGAACGAACAACGCCAGCGGGAGAAAGCCCGGCGCGCCCTGCGGGCCGAGATCCGCCAGCTGGCGGAGCAACACCGGGTTCTACCCCCACCAAATGCCGACGTTCGCTACCATTTCGTTCGGGATGGGCGGGTCCAGTCCCTCTGGATCGACGCAGAGCTGCAGAAACAGCTCGGTGCCGGGACCCTCAGGCTCGTCGCCGTGGAACAGGCGTTCGTTCTGGTGCCGGCGGACATCGCCGAGCGCATCGCGCAACGCGACCCCGAGGCTGTCGTGCAGAACGAAGACGCGTCGAACGCGCGCAACACCGAGGATGACGCGCTCTACGCGCAGTTTCCGATCCCCGACGACCTGCACTGGTAGCCACGGACGCCGGTCGGCACCCGAAGCCTTTGCGGTCAGCGGCGCAGGCGGAGGTAGATTTCCGGTAGCCGGCGCGGCAGCTCGTCGACCCGGTCGACGATGGTGTAGTGACCCGGCCCGAAGATCGACGGGAGGTATTCCGCCCCGCTGGGATCCAGCGTGATGCAGAAGGGATGGATGCCGGCATCCAGGGCTTCCTTCATGGCCATGCGCGTGTCCTCGCGCAGGTAGCGTGCATCACCGCCGTCGTCGTAGTCGGCGGGGCGACCGTCGGACAGGATCAGCAGCAGCCGGTGCTGGCTCGATACCCGCTGCATCGCCTGCGTCGAATGGCGGATCGCCGCTCCCAGACGTGAAGCCAGGCGTCCGGAGATGCCGGCGATCCGGGCACGTACGCCGTCATCCAGAGGGTCGGCAAAATCCTTCAGCCAGTAGTAGTGCACCTGGTCGCGCTGTTTCGACGCGAAGCCGGTGATCGCGCAGGGATCCCCGATGCGGTCGATCGCCTCCGCGAACAGCATCAGGCCCGAGCGCACCCGCTCGACGATCTTCCCCTCGCCCCCGGGGTGCCGCGCCATGATCGAAGTCGACATGTCGGCCAGCAGCAGCACCGCGGTGTCCCGGTGCTGCACCGCGCGCCGGCGATAGATGAAGGCCTTCGGTGACAACCCGGCGCGCTTGTCGGCGACGAACTCGGTGACCGCCTCGGTATCGAGTTCGTCGCCGTCCAGCTGCCGGCGCAGCGGCGCGAGTCGCATCGGGCGCTGCATCTCGAGCCCGCGCGTCAGGCGCTTGAGCGTATCCGCATGCCCGGCGAGGATCGCCTCGGCGCCAGCCGGGTCCGCCTCGTCGAGGATCCGTTCGTTCAGGTTCACCCAGTCGCTGATCAGCCGCTGTTCGCGGTAGTCCCATTCCGGGTAGGCGATGCCGTCCTGCCGCGGCGTCCAGGCCACACCACGCTTGGCCACCTGCGCCGGCTGAGGAATTCCGACACCGATGCGCCCGCCCGATCCCGAAGTGCGTTCCGGCGGCAGCTGGATATCCGCATCCGGATCCTTCTGGGCACCCTCGGGCGCCTGCTCCGGTGTGTCGTCCTCCTGCTTCTCGCGCTCGAAGCGGTGCTCGTCGTGGGCCTCTCCGGTGTCCCGGAAATCGCCCAGATCCCCTTCTCGCAAGGGCTGCGGATACACCGGTCGCGCCGCGTTCAGGGATAGCCCGGGCAGATACGCCGAGGCCCGATCCTCGATCCCGATTTCCGGAAAATCGGGATCGGCGAAAAGCTGCTCCGCCACCTCCCAGGCATCCCCGACGGTCGCACCGGGCCGCAGCAGCGACTTCAGGCGCGGATCCAGGCGCGGTGGGGTCCCAGCCGCCGCGTCAACACCATCTTCGCCGGTGCCTCGCAGCGCACGATGCGCCGCCAGCGCCGCCCGGTAGTACGTGCCCGCAGGCTCGTCCGGCATTGGATGGGCCTCTGCGAGCCGCAGCAGGCGTGCAAGGAAGCCGGGAATCCGCGCGTGAAGCCGGGCGTTCACCCGCAGGTCCTCGGCCAGGTCGAACAGCACCTGGAAGCGGAACATGCGTTCCGCGAAGGGCGCGAACAGCGGCCGCCACGTGATGCGATCCTGATCGTCCAGCGGCGGATGCGACGTGCCCGCCCGCGCGAACAGGGCCTCGATGTGCACGCGCGCATAGCTGTCGAAGGCGAGATGGCCCGCACCGTGCTGCACCGCGACGATCGCCTCCTCGCGGCTTCCGAATACCGCGGGAAGATACAGCCGGCGACCGTCAGTCTCCAGCATGGGACGGCCCTCGCCGGGCTTCCAGTCACTGTCCGCCAGCGGGATCTCCGCGTCCAGCCAGGCCAGCAGCAACAGGCGCAGGAAACGCCCGTGCAGCCGTCCGCGGTATCCAGGTACCGCGTCGAGGAGGATCTTCAGACCCTCGTCGCTCTCCATGCGGAAATAGGCTTCGCCGCGCGAGCGGCCCGCCGCCAGCAGGTCTGCCCCGCGCCGTGCCCAGTTCGTCAGACCGGCATCGCCGACGAGGTTGCGCGCGGTGGGCGCGCCCTCGAGATAGCAGTCCAGTGTCAGCCGGCGCTCGTCATACAGATGCTCCGCCGGGGTGATCAGCGCCAGCAGGCCGTCCACGCCGCGTCCTCCCGCCAGATGCTCGAACGGGGATTCGAAATAGGCGCGGGCATCCGGCAGGCTGCGGTGGCACCAGCGCAGCCCGATTTCGAACCACTCGCGTTCGCCCGCCTCGCCCCAGCTCTCCCGGACCTGATCCACCTGCCCGAGGAACCCCTCGAGCGCGTGGTAGGAATTCACCCAGCGCAGAAACTCGCGGGCCTGGCCGGTCCAGGGCTCTTCGCTTTGCAGGTTCTCGGCCAGCCGCACCGAGTGCCGCATGAAACTCTTCCCGGCCTCGCGGTCGTGCAGGAACAGATCGCGCGCGGTCTCGATCCAGTTCCGCGCCGGCGCCGCGCCGATTTCGCGCAGGGCGGGCAGGGCTGCCCGGGCATCGCGTTGCGCGACGAAACTGATCCGCTCCAGTTGCTGCAGAACCTCTTCGATCGCGACGAGGTCGTCGGCCTCAGCCATGGGCGCTCGCGGACGCCTCCTGAGCCTCGGGGAAATGCGCGGCGATGATCTCCTCGAGCGCCTGCATCAGCTCCGGATCATCGGTGATCGGCGCGATCATCGCGGCGCGACAGGCCGTCCGCGGCGACAGGCCCGCCTGCATCAACTCGCCCGCATAGACCAGCGCCCGCGTCGACGTCGCCTCCTCCAGCCCGTGGTCCTTGAGCACCCGGGCCCGGCGCCCGGCGGCGACGAGCCGCTCCACCCGATCCGTGTCCAGCCCCCCGGCTTCACGGGCCACGATCTCCCGCTCCACGGCCTCGCTCGGATATTCGAACTGGATTCCGACGAAGCGTTGCTTGGTCGAGGGCTTCAGATCCTTGAGCACGGTCTGATACCCGGGGTTATAGGAGATCACCAGCATGAAGTCCTCGTGCGCGTCGACGATGCGGGCACGCTTGTCCAGCGGCAGCTGGCGGCGATGGTCGGTCAGCGGGTGAATCACCACGGTGGTGTCGGTCCGCGCCTCGACGATCTCGTCGAGATAGCAGATCGCGCCCTCCTTCACCGATCGCGTCAGCGGGCCGTCCTGCCAGACCGTCTCCTCGCCTTCGAGCAGGAAGCGGCCGACGAGGTCCGAGCTGGTCAGATCCTCATGACAGGCCACGGTGACCAGCGGACGGCCAAGCACGTGGGCCATGTGTTCGAGGAACCGGGTCTTCCCGCAGCCGGTCGGACCCTTCAGCATCACCGGCAGCCGGCGCGACCAGGCGGCGCGGAAGATCTCCACCTCGTTGCCCTGAGGCAGGTAGAACGGCGCATCACCCTCGGCCGGATTCTCGATCACGTCGCGCTCGACGCCGCGCAGGCGGTTCAGCAGGTTCTTCATCGTCTCTCCATCGGCCCATCCCCGGGGTTGCGGGTCGGGTGACCCCATTTCCGTGCACGGAATCCCGGGCGCGGATCAAAGTCCTGTATCATTTCAGCTTTCGCTAATATCGACCATTTCACTGCGAATCCGTACGTTTGGGGAACCCTGCATGAATCTCGTGAAACTGCTCAAGCTCAACAATCTGCAATACAACGCCAATCGGGATCCGGCGTTCTACCGTCGATCCATCAACGAGGAGTTTCGGCTCCAGGTGATGCTGAGCGGCAGTGGCGAAGCCAAGGCCCGCTTCAGCGTGGGCGGGAACGCCCTGTGCGAAGATACCGTCACCCTGCCGGGCACCTTCGACTGTCGTTTCCGCTTCGATACCGCGGGGACCCGGGTCGGTGTGCTCGCGATCGATGGCGCCGCAGGCGCATTCCACGACACCATCCGCATCGACGTGCTGGAGCACGCCCCGATCGGTTGAGCGCCGCGCGCGGTTCGGTTTTCGATCCCGACGGGGCTCGCACGGCCCCGTCGGCGGTTCGGGGACTCAGTCGGAAACGGGGCCGACGTGCGCCGCCCGAGGTGCCTGCGTTCCGCGCAGGACATCGAGCGCCAGCCCCTTGGACGGAAACACGTTCTCTGCGCCCAGTTCGTCCAGCAGGCCCGCGCGCTCCATCGCTTCTCTTACCGGCTTCTTCAAGCCGCTGAACATCAACGTGCAGTTGGCGGCCTTGAGGTCGCCGATCAGCGCGCGCACCTTGTCCACGCCCGAGGCATCGATACGGTTGATGCTGTTGCCCAGCACGAGCACCGCGCGCGCATTGGGATTGCGCGCCACCGCGTCCATGATCGCGTCCTCGAAATGGGCCACGTTCATGAAGACCAGGGATGCGTCGAAACGGAGCACGACGAAATCCTCGCCCGTGGGACGCAGGTCGTTGCTGATCGCTCCGGCAAGCGCGCCATCGGGACGGAACCCCTGGACCTCGGAACGCGGCCGAACGGTGCCGATCAGGAACAGCAGAGTCGCCAGGAAGACACCGACGATCACCCCCATCGCGAGATCGGGCGCCATGTACAGGGTGACGGCGAAGGTCAGCAGGCCCGCGGCGCCGTCGGCGCGCTGGATCTTCCAGGCCTTGATCAGCGTGCGGAAGTCGAGCAGCCCGAAGACCGCGGACATCACGATGGCCGCCAGAACCGCCTGCGGAAGATGGTAGAGATAGGGCGTGAGGAACAGCATGGTGACCAGCACCCCGAGCGCGCTGATCACCGCAAACAGGCCGGTCTGGGCACCCGAGCGCGCCGCGACCGCGGACCGTGAAAACGACCCGCTGACGGTATAGGACTGGAAGAAACTCCCGACGATATTCGCCAGACCCTGGCCCACGAGTTCCTGGTTCGCGTCCAGCTTCTCCCGGCGCTGTGCAGCCAGTGCCCGGGAAATCGAGGTCGCTTCCATGAATCCGATCAGGGCCATGACGAAAGCCGCGGGCAGCAACGCGGGGATGACCGCCCAATCCAGCACCGGAAGCTGCATCGCGGGCAGCCCTTGAGGTATATGGCCGACGACCCGGCCACCGCTCGAGAGTTTCACCCCGTCGTCGCCGATACTGACCAGCCGCCACGCGGAGCCCGGATCACCGCCCTCGCGTGCCGCGAAAACCGCCTCGTCCCCGGGCCCCTCCTGGCGTGTGAGGACGGCATGATGGGCTTCGATACGCAGGTCGCTCAGCCGGCGTTTCAGCTGCTCCTCCTCGACATGCAGACGCGCCACCTGCACCGCGAGTTCGGCGGTATCGGCATCCCCGCGCGCGGCTTTCCGCAAGGCCCGCGACAGCTCGCCGGCGCTCGTGGAGGCCTCGTCCAGGGCGGCACGGGTCTGTCGGAGTTCCTGGTACAGCTCGCGTACCGGTTCCGAAGCGATCCGATCCAGGGATACGGTTTCATTCCGCTCGAAACCGGTCAGGGCGCTGACCAGGGTGCCCACGACCACGACCACCAACACGCCCGGAACGCGTGGCAGGACACGCCCAAGCAGGATCAGCGTCACGAGCGTACCGGCGCCGAAGAGCACGGTGGGCCAGTGAGCGAATCCCAGCTGTCCGAGGACACCCAGGAAGTCGGTCAGAAACGCGCCGGTGTCGGGCTTCGGCACGTTGAAGAACGTGTTGAGCAGGGAAAGACCAATGATCAGCGCCGCCGCGTTGGTGAAGCCCACCATCACCGGATGCGAAACGAAATTCATGATGATCCCGAGCCGGAACAGGCCCAGGAAAAGGCGCATCAGCCCGACCATCAGGGCCAGCATGATCGACAGCTGGATGAAATAGTCCGTACCCGCGACCGCAAATGGCGCCAGCGAGGCCGCGGACAGCAGGGACAGCATCGCCACCGGCCCGGTGTGCAGGAAGCGTGAGGAACCCCAGAGCGAACCGATCACGACGGGCAAGGCTGCCGCGTACAGCCCGTACACCACAGGCAAACCGGCGAGGGTGGCGTAGGCCATGCTCTGCGGTACCAGGATCATCGCGACGCTCAACCCGGCGATGATGTCCGCGCGCAACCCCGAGCCCGACATCGGGAACCAGTTCAGAAACGGAAAAAGGCGGTCGAGTCTGTCCTTCATCGCGGCGAATTCCTGTCAAGAGAACCAGCCCGCCACCGGTCTCCCGGCAGCGGGCGCTGGGTCACACAAGTTTAACCCCAAACGGGATCAGGATCGGGCCGGAGCGGCCGACGGAGGCACTTCAGCCGAGCGCGACTGCCCGGATTCGCGGGGGGGTGCCACCATCACGACAGGGACATCCAGGGAGGTGTCGCCCGCCAGGATACGGTGCCCCAGGTACCCCTGTTCGTCACAAACGAGGAACTCGAGTCGGACGCCCCGTCCCTGCAGAGACGCGAGCGCCTTTTCAGGATCTCCCGAAAGGTGTCGGACCCGCGTGGCCGGCGCGGGACCCGATGCCGCCGGGAGCCGGTCTTCCAGCAGATGTTGCGCCCGCTTGTCGTCCATGAAGGTGAACACCACGAGTTCGGCCTGCATTCGCGCGCAGCTCTCCAGCGCGTAATCGACCACGGCAGGCGTGGCATACGGCCCGAGAAAGAGGCCGACCCGCTTCCCGGACGGCACCGCCGGGGCGTCGGCCATCGGAGCGGATACCGGCACGGCGGTGCGTTCTGCGAAAGTCCGGCCCGTCAGGAGTTCGTCCTTCGCGCTCTGCGGAAGCATCTCTCCCAGATCGGCGTAGGCCAGTCCCTCGAGCATTTTTTTCAGTGTCGGGCTGAGTCGTCGCATCGTCCTGTACTCCATCGTGAGATTTGGATACAAGGGATGAAGCAGGTTCCGTGCCATCCAAAGTTTTCAAGGACTTATATGAATTACACCGTTTCAGACCGGGGGCTATGTTGCATCCTGAAACACCGAGCCGCGCGATCCGTCGCAATGCCTTGCAAATACGCTCCAGAGCGTTGCAGTATGTAACAACCGCTATTGCAAAGAGTAACAAACGCATGTTGAGCAGCCTCCGCGGCAAGATCGCCTTCGCCTACGCGGCCGCCGGTCTGCTGATCGTCTTTCTGGTACTGGCCCAATATCTCGCGCTGGCAGGAATCGAACACCGCGTGGAACGGAGCGACATCGTCGCCGGGTTGCTGCAGGACAGCCTGGAGATGCGGCGTTTCGAAAAGAAGTTCTACGCCGACGAGAACCCCGAAGACCTGACCGCCGCGCGGCAACATGCCGCGATTGCGCTGGAACGGCTCGACCGGAACGCCCAAAGCCTCACAGCCATGGCGGTTCCCGCCGAATTGCACGCGCTCGGCGAAGCCCTTCGCGAGTATCTGACGGGACTCCAGGCCTACCCGGCCCTCTCCGACGTGGAAAGGGCACCGGCCGTTGAACGCATCCGTCAGGCCGGTCATGCGGTGTCCTCGCAGACCAAGATCCTCAGTCAGCGTGATCATCAGGCGCTCACGGAATCGGTTGGCCGAGCCCATCGCTGGCTCATCGTGACGGCCAGTGCCGTGCTGCTGCTGATCCTGATGGGTGGGTGGTGGCTCTCCCGTCGCATCCTTTTCCCGATCGCATCCGTCGAGCAACAACTGCGGGCCATTGGCTCGGGGAACCGGACCCAGCTGGAAGCGCCGGCCCTCGATCGCGAGTTGATCTCCTTCACCCGCGTCTTCAATTCGATGCTCGAAGAACTCGATCAGCGCCAGGCCGCCCTGCGCCGATCCGAACGGCTGGCTGCACTCGGCGTCCTCGTCTCGGGGGTGGCGCACGAGCTGAACAATCCCCTTGGGAACATCTCGACCTCGTTACAGCTCGTCGTGGAAGAGGGATCGGACGGCGATGACCAGCTGGTGCGGGAATGCCTGCAACAGGCCGAAAGCGAAACCGCTCGGGCGCAGAACATCGTCCGCGGGCTGCTGCATTACACCCGCCAGCAGCCGCGCGGACCGAAAAAAGTGGAATGCCTGCCGTTGCAGCGCATTGCGCTGGGTGCCCTGGATCTGATCCGGGCGACGCTCCCCGTGGACCGCGTGGACCTCGACATCCCCGAGGAACTGAAACTGGCCGTCGAACCCGAGCGGCTGCAGCAGGTACTGGTCAACCTGTTGCGCAATGCCTTCGAGGCGGGGGGAGATGGCGTCCAGATCACGGTGCGGGCCCACCGGGGACCGCTCGCCGAGTTGCGTCCCTCTGCGGAAACGCATGCCGTCGGCGAGCTTCTGGCCTCGGGTGGGCCACAGGCGCCGGTGATTCGCCTCGCGGTCGAGGACGATGGCCCGGGCATCAACCCGGACGCTCTCGACCATGTCTTCGAACCCTTTTTCCGCGCCCGTGAACAAGGTACCGGCTCGGGGCTCGGACTGTTCGTGGCCCAGGAAATCGTGCAGGAACATGGTGGCGCCATTGGTGTGGCACCGTCGGAAAAGGGCGGCGCCTGCTTCACGATCTGGCTCCCCTGCGAATGTGGAGGCCGGGCATGAACGCGGCTCGCGGGAGTGGCCGCGATTCGGGCGCCACGCCCGCCCGGTCCGAAGACAGGGCACGATTGCTGGTCATCGACGACGAGCCGATCGCCGGCCGCCAGCTGCAGCAGATCTTCAGGCACATGGACTATACCGTCGTGATCCGCGAAAGCGGGGCCGCCGGCCTGGCAGCGCTCGAGCACGAGCCCTTCGACGTGATCCTGACCGACCTGCGCATGCCCGAGATCAGCGGCATGGACGTACTGCGCCATGCCCGGGAGCGAATCCCCGACGCCGTGGTCATCATGATCACCGGTCACGCGACGCTGGATTCCGCGATCGACGCCATGAAGGCGGGGGCATTTCACTACATCGCAAAGCCTTTCCGCATCGACGAGGTCCGCGAAGTCGTCCGCCAGGCCGTCGAGTTCAGCCGCCTGCGACGCGACAACCGGGTGTTGCGTCAACGCGTCGAGGACAGCAGCCGAACACCGACCCTGATCGCCCAGGATCCCGCGATGCAACGGCTGCTGGACACGGCCCGGCAGGTCGCGCCCACGGACTGCAACGTGGTGCTCACCGGTGAGAGCGGCACCGGCAAGGAAGTGCTCGCGCGACTGATCCACAACCACAGCACGCGTGCGCAGGCGCCGTTCCTGGCGATCAATTGCGGCGCGCTGCATGACGACCTGCTGGCCAGCGAACTCTTCGGACACGAGCGCGGTGCGTTCACCGGTGCGTCGCAGCAGAAAGTGGGTCTGTTCGAAGCGGCCTCCGGGGGAACGCTGTTCCTGGACGAGATTGCCGAAACGAGTCCCGCGATGCAGGTGCAGCTCCTGCGCGTGCTTCAGGAGAGGGAGGTACTCCGGGTCGGGGGACGCAAGACGATCCCGATCGACGTGCGGGTCATCGCGGCCAGCAACCGGAGACTGGATCTGGCGGTCAGCAGAGGCGAGATGCGCGACGACCTCTACTTCCGCCTGAACGTCGTGAATCTCACGCTGCCGCCCCTGCGCGAGCGTCGGGACGACATCCCGCTGCTGGCGTACTACTTTCTCAAACGCCACGCGCTGACGATGGGCAAGAAGGTCGACGATTTCGAGCCGGAGGTTCTGGAGCGCCTGGCCAACTACGATTTTCCGGGCAATGTCCGGGAACTCTCGAACCTGGTGGAACGGGCCGTCGCGCTCTCCCGCGGCTCGCGCATCGCGCTCGCGGAACTGCCCGCGACACTGCGGACCACATCGATCGCGGTCCTGCCGGCCGCGGGCGAACCCTTGCCCACCCTGGAACAACACGAGACCGCGTATATCCGACAGGTCCTCGAGCGCACCCAGGGCAACCGGACCCAGGCGGCCGAGATCCTCGGGATCGACCGGGTTTCGCTCTGGCGCAAGCTGAAAAGACTCGAAGGGGATTCGGGGTCGGATTGAGAACCGCCCCAGCCGTGCGGGCGACGGGCGTTCACCAGTCGTACTGGCGCAGGAATTCCGGAAGCCGTTCAAGCATCTCGTCGCGATCGAAGAAACGGTCGGCGCGGGACAGGCGCATCTCGTCCCGGATATCCTCGTCGCCGCCAAAGCAGAAAACGGGCAGATTGATCTGGTATTCCATGCGCAGCATGCGGATCACGTCCAGCGGATCGAACGCCTCGACTTCATCGAGGTCCAGCAGCAGGAAGCGGTGCAACAGCACCTCGTTCCAGGCTCCGAGGTCCTCCAGATCGGTCACGGTCACCAGCTGCCAGGGCGGCTCCAGCGTCGCTTCCACGTTCCGGATCATCTCCGGATCCCGGGTCATCAGGATGATTCGGCGTTCCAGCCGGCGGGCGATGGAGGGTTCGGACATGGACGTTCCTCGATGTGAAAACGGCGCTGGGGGAATCCGGAAAACCCCACGCGTCAGGGTGTGCGGATGCCTCGGTAGAGCCTGTCGATTCGGCAACTGATTTCGTCGACCAGCGCGGGCTCGAGACGCCCCCCGAGATTCGCCCGCAGCACCAGGCGTTCCGGCGCGAGCCCGATGACATTCTCCTGCAGCACACTGTCGATGCGCGGTTCCTCGCACCAGATGCGGCGAATCTGGGTTCCCGCCACGTGCAGGCGCAGGCGCCCGCACCGCGACCGGGTCTCGAAAACGTGGTTGGCGCGGTTGATCCGTATACCGGACGGCACGGCGGAGTGGGTATCCGCCTGCTCCAGATCCTCGATTTCCTCAAGGCCCCGTGCGATCCATACCGCCTGGTCGTCTGGCGCCAACGGCTCGGCCCTGGGCGCGACGCCGAAACGCTGCTGAAGAGCCGACCACAATGCCGCACGGAAAGCCTCATTGTCCGGCGCGGCCACCAGTTCCCGCGCACAATCGGTGACGCCCTCGCGCAACGCCGGGAGCACCCAGTCCCGGTAGCCTTCGCTGGGCTCATGGAGGCAGTCCAGAAAGCGCTCGGCGGGAAAACAGCGCAGAAAGCTCGCGCCGAACACACAGCCGTTTTCCAGGGTCGCCGCGCCGGTGCCCATGATCTTGCGTCCCCGAACCCAGATATCCTGACTGCGCATCTCGACCGCGCCGAGACCCAGCTGCCGAAGCACGGCGACGGCGAGTCCCATGCCCAGCGCAAACAGGTGCCGGTGTCCGCGAGCCAGAGCCCGGCGCGGCAGCACCAGGAAGAAGCAGGGCTGGTCGGACTCGATCCAGACCGCACCGCCGCCCAGCGGGCGTCGCACGACGGGAACGCCCTGGGAAGCACAGCCGGGGAGATCGAGATCGAGCGCGGCGTTCTGGGAAGCCCCGACGCTGACGTGCGCCTGCCGGCTGGCCGCCCACAGCACGCGCATCGGGTCTTCCTCGCGGGTGCAGGCGGTCATCCCCGCATACAGGGCGTGCATCGTTTCGGCGGAAACGCTTCCGGCATCCAGCCAGACGGGTGCTGCGGGCTCGTTCAAGAAATCAGCCCTCGCCGCCACCCCGAGGCGTTTCCGCGGGGCCTTCTTCGGGCTCCGGGCGGTAGAAATAGCGGAAGTAGAAATCGCTTCGCGAGAGATCCTCGTACAGCTTGGCGCGCTCTTCGACGCCGCCGCGCAGCACCTGGATCAGGGCCTCGGCCTGCTCGCCGTCGACGATATGCATGGCCCCGGTCAGTTCCTGGTCCGTGTTGAGAAAATGCGCGGCCAGCTCATCCGGTTCCTGGATGAAGATCAGAAAGGCACGGGTCTCGGCGTCCTGCGGATCCAGCGGCTGCATCACGACCCGACCGAGCCAGGCCAGTCGTGCGACCTGATTGAACTGGTGAATATCGAACTTCTTGCCCCGCTTGTACTTGTTGAGTTCGTTGCGGATCTCACCGATGTTGGTGACCTTGAGAGATTTCATGAACGCACCCAATGCTTCCGGAAAACCCGGAGGATACAAAAGCACCCTCCCGGCCGTTTAATAGTCTGAATCGCACGGGGTAGTCGGCGAAGTCAGGCTTCAGGCATCCAGACCTCGTACCCGCAGCTGGCGCAGCGCCAGAAACCGTCAACCCCATCGGAAACCGATTGTGCCGGCCGGGTTTTGCCCTCGACCCGATGCAGGCTGCGGATGGTGCAGCGGGGGCAGCGCTGCACCGCTGAGGCCGTACGCACCCGTCGCTGGGCGGCCGCTGGAGCCGGAGCCGCCTCCGTTTCCGCAACACCCTTCAGGGCATCGATTTCGTCCTGCAACTCCCGAATACGCTCCGCCGGCTCCTGCTGACCCGCACCGTCCAGAAACGCGCGCAGCTCCCCGAGACGCTGATGGATGGACTGCAGCCTGGACACCATATCCGTCATGATTTCCTCCCGACACGCGCTGTCTGACACTTGGACCCGAAACAGCGCGCCCGGGTTGCAGACGACGGCGTGAACGTCATCGAAATCACCCCCCAGCCGCGTGCTTCAGGGCCTGCTCGACCGCAGCCGGCGACCGACGCAGCTGCATGAAGCTGTTGTCCCCCATCATGCTCAGATCGGGGAAATGCAGGGCCATCCGGAAACGCATGTGCAGCGCTTCGACCTCGCCCCCGCGGACGAGGATCTCGTAAGGGAAATAGGCCGTGTGGCGGGGATCCCGGACGTCCACCGTGGTCAGCTTGTACGCATCCGACGCGTCCCGATCCGCCCCCGCATCCTCACGGATCGAGACGCCAATCAGCGTCGCATCCTGCCCCGGAATCTCCACCCGGTAGATCTCGCGAACACCGCCCTTGCCCGCTTCGAGATTGGCGTCCAGCGCCGCCAGGGCCGCCCGCCGATCCGGGTGGCTGGCCAACCGGTACGGGTCAGCGAAACGCTCCATGCCGAAGGCGTAGCGGTAGCGCGCCAGCGTCGAGGGTGTCAGACCTTCGGCGCCGAACGTGCTCGACGCCCCCAAACGCGCGGCGAGCAGGTTTGCGGCAGCCGCAAGCGAGGTTTCGATCTGATAGGCGTGTCGGAAATACTCGAGGTTCAGATAACTGACCTGGACGTTGCCATCCACCCGCGTGACCGCCACCCGCAACGGGGCGATGTAGGCCCCGCGCGGCGCACTGGCCGCGGCTGCGAGCAGTGCGTCGGAGGTCGCGATCACCACCCGCGCGGCATCGGTCACCGGGTATTCGCCGAGAATCCGGTAGTCCGCGCCCTGGAGCTTTTCACGCACGGACTCGACTTCCGCGGAAACGTCGGCCCCCGCCTTGCTGTACGCGAGCACAAAGGGTTTCAGGGTTTCGGCCTGGACCAGGCTGGCACACACGAACAGTGCCAGCGCCACGAGGCCGCGGGTCAGGACTGAGCTGGGCATGGGACTCTCCAATCGATACGGGGTCGAGAAGGCTACGGGCCGCGCGCAGACCGGCTCGGCCTGCCTGGAACCCGGCAACACAGCCGATGCGTGCGCGACGCACTCACACCCCGGGAACGTCAAACTGCACCCCGCTCTGCTCGGCGCTTCCGGACTGCAGGGATCTTCGTCGCGAATCTATGCCCTTTTGCCGTCCGCGTCAAAACGCCTGCAGGGGGAAACGCCACGCCGGCGAACCCGGCGTAGCCGGCCGAAAAGTGTCGATCGGAGGCAAAGTGGGCGACCCGTTACGGTCACTCGCGATGGTTTCGGCATTCCGATATATTCGCGAACGCTGGTTGGCACAGCACACGCTGGCCAACCGTTGCAGATGCAGGATCGTCCGCGCGGATCGCACGCCCTCCCCTGGAACTCCAGCAGAGAGCGCCTGGTTCGCGGTTCTCTGAAAGGTCTTCAAAGATAGGGAGTCTCCACATGCGCAAGTCCACGACCGTCTTCGTCAGCCTGGCCTCGGCGGTAGCCGCCGCATCGGTGCATGCCGACACCCCGACCGTCGTGCTCGACCCGGTCACCGTGACCGCCAAGGGGTATGAAGCGCTCATCGCGGACACCGCGCGATCGATCAACGTGATTGAAGCGCAGGAGATCCGTCGGACGGAAGCCCGGACCTTGGGCGACCTGCTCCGTGGGGAGCCCGGCATCAGCCTTGCGGTGGACGGCTCCACCGGCCTCGATCCGATCATCCGCGGCCTGAAGCGCGACCAGGTGCTCGTGCTGATCGACGGCGTACGCATCAATGCCCTGCAGCCCCCCGCGCGCGGGTCGCTGTCGACCTACGTGAATGTCGATCTGATCGAACGCATCGAAGTGATCCGCGGACCCAATTCGGTCCTCTACGGCGCCGGCGCGATGGGCGGCGTGATCAACATCATCACCCGCGGCGGGAGCTTCACCGAGGAGCCTTCCGTCAGTGGCTGGACCCGCCTTGGCTTGACCTCGGTGGATGACGGCGTTCGCGGCAGCGCAGGAGTCTCCCTGTCCAATGAACGCCACCTGCTGGATCTGTCAGGTGCGTTTCTCGATACCGATGATTACAAGACCGGAGCCGGCTTCCGGCTGGACGACAGCGGCACCGAGCAGGCCTCGGGGAATCTCCGGTACCGGGTCCGGGTGGCCCCCGGACACGAACTGCAATTCCGGGCCCAGCGCGACCGCCGCGAGGACGTCTGGCACCTGGCCTCGCGCCGCTACCTGGAACAGCCGATCACGCCACCCCCGGGCACCGGCCTGCATCAGCCGGACGGGCTCAACACCCATTACGGACCCTACCAGCAGCGGGACCTGCTGGAAGGTCTGTACGAAGGCGAGCTCGGTGGTCCCTGGGATGTACGGATGAGCGCATCGATCTACCAGCAGAACCTCGAGCGCGGCAACTACGACTGGAACCGAGAGCGCGCGCAGAACTACCGCACCTCGGACACCGATTTCGATACCGAGGGCGGGCGCGTGCAGGTCGAATTTTCGCCGCACCCCCAGCACGTGGTACTCGCCGGTGTCGATACCTGGCGGCTGGAAGCATCCCCGGTGTCCTTCGTGGGTTTCGCGCCCGGTTTCCAGCCCAACTTCCGGCTGCCCCTGATCGAGAACGGCCGCCTCGAATCCACCGGCGTCTTCCTCCAGGACGACATCTACCTGGACGACTTCACGGTCACGCTGGGCGCGCGCTACGACGAGGTCACGGGCAACGCGGACCGCGCGCTGGGCGTTCCGCCTCCGCTCGAGAAAACCGACTACAACCTTTCGTGGTCGGCAGGGGTGACCTGGGACCTGAACTCGTCGGTGCAGCCTTATGCCAGCCTGTCCGAGGGCTACCGGTCCGCGAGCATGCTGGAGCGTTTCCTGACCTATCCCTACAGCGACGGCTTCACCTGGATCAGCAATCCACAGCTCGACCCCGAGCGCAACCGTACCCTCGAACTCGGAGCACGCGGGGCACTTGGCGAAGCCACCACCTACGCAGTGGCGGTTTATCAGAGCGAGATCCGCGACTACATCGGCGGGCAGGTCATTGCCCCGAACGTGAAACGCACCGTGAACCTCGAAAAGGCGCGCATCCGAGGTGTCGAGTTCACGCTCGACCATGATCTGGGCAACGGACGGGCGGCATATGCACAGGGCACCTGGCTTCAGGGCGAAAACCTCGATCCCGCGTTCGACGAGCCTCTCTACCAGATGCCCGCGCCGGAAGTCTCGATCGGCCTGGAGCAGATCCGCTCGCGCGGGTGGCAGTGGGCCGGACAGGTGCGCCTGGTATCCAAGCAGGACCGGACGGCCGATATCTTCAGCGGGGGTACCGAACGCGAGACATCCGGATTCACCACAGCGGACGTCTCCGTCGGCTACCGGTTCGGCCCGTCCGCGGGATTCCGGGAACACGAGTTGACCCTGAGCGTGACCAACGTGTTCGACAAGGCCTTCCGTGAACACGTGAACGAAATGACCGCGGACCGCATCGATCCGGCAAATGGGGTGCAGGACCTTCTTTCGCCCGGACGCAGCATCGGACTCAGCTGGTACGCGGAGTTCTGAAGGGCCGGGTGGATCGCGGAAAAAAAGGGGCTGCCGGCGGTTGAGCGCGGCAGCCCCTTCTGTATTCGTCTTTCGTGGAACCGTGTGCCGGTCAGCAGCCGCCGAAACCGTCCGCGTCCATCTTGGACTCGAAAGCCGCCAGAGCGTCGCCGCCCGTCTTCAGGTCAGCGGACTCACCGTCCCAGTCATCCGGCTTGATCCGGACGAGCCAGCCTTCACCGTAAGGATCCTCGTTGATCAGACCCGGCTTCGCGGTCACGGCATCGTTGGTTGCAACGACTTCGCCACCGACCGGAGTCTTCGCCGGACCCACCCACTTGCCGGATTCGACCGTGGCGCAGGACTTGTCCTGCTTGACACTCTTTCCGACCTTCTTGGGCGTGTAGGAAACAATCTGCCCGGCCAGCGAGCAGGCGTAGGAGGTGAGCCCAACGGTGGCGGTACCATCCGCCTCCTTACGCACCCATACGTTGCTTTCAATGTTGTAAAGCAGGTCTTCAGGAATGTCACAACCCCGAACTGCGCCCATTTTGTCCTCCAGAGGAAAAACTACGGAAAATCAGAAAGTCAGTGTCTTGTCACTGCGTAACACGAGATCTGCGAGCTCACTGGCCCGATTCACTTCATCGACCTCGGGAATGAGATCGGTGGAGGCCTCAATTTTATACCCCGGCAGGGCGGGGTGGCAAACGTGGAGCCGCACACCGGCGCGCTTGGCATCGCGAATGAAATCAATAATCAACTTGCCTCCGGCCATTGCCACCATGTCCTCGGCAACCCCGTTCTGCATCAGGCGCACGCCCTCCATCGTGAAAAAAATGTGCACATCGACATCCATCGATGCCATGACGGCACCGAGATAAAATGGCGTGGCACAACGATGGGGCTCGGAAGGACCCGAGGTCATCACGATGACGACCGTCTGTTCTTCATTATCCAGATAATGTTCGGGATTCATGACCACCTCGTTCAGCGTGTTCGACGCTGACAATGGATATCCTCGTCCCGCGCGCGCTGGCAGTAGCCCTCTTCGGCCTCGTCCCCGGTCAGAAAGCCGCTCAGCGCGGTTTCCGTGCCGTCCGCGGGCTCGACCCGGGCAATCCAGGCGTTGTAGGGATCGGAATTCAGCAGCAGCGGATTGTCGAGCACCTCGGCATTGCCCTCGACGATGGTGCAATCGATGAAGTTGGGGATCGGCCCCGCCCACTTTCCGCTCTCGATCGTGGCCACAGGCTTGCCGGGAGGGCGTCGTGTACCGGGTCGGCGCACGCGCACGTGGATGATCTTGCCCGCGATGGTCTGCGAGATGTCGGTCATGCCCACCGTCAGGGTGTCATCGTCTTCCCGACGGACCCAGATCTGGAATTCGGCATCGTAGAACAACTCGGAATGAAACTCGCAGCCGTTGCAATCCATTGGGTGCCTCCTGCAACACGTCCTGTCCGGCACGCCGGACAGGCTGCACGGCGGATGACGCTGCGCCCGTCCGCCCTATGTAGACGCTACCGCCCCGCGGGGCGGAACAGGCCGACGGCCATACTCCGCCCCGCGCGGTCCGTCGCTCAGATGATACCCTTCTCTTTCAGCAGGCCGATCGAGTCACTCACGTTTTCGTGAATGCCCAGCTTGCGCGGGGAAAGGCCCATGGCGAGGCCCAGAAGCTGCGTGAAGTACAGCACCTTCACACCCGTCTTGATGCCGAACTCGGTCTCCGCACGCACCTGATGCATCTCGAGACCCGAGTGGCAGGTAGGACACTCGGTGGCGATCACTTCGGCCCCGGAGTCCTCGGCGGCCTGCAGCAGGTTCAGCACCAGCTGCGTCGACGTGTCGGAATCCGACAGGGTGTGGGCGCCCCCGCAGCACGAGGTCTTCAGCGGGTAGTCGACGTTGACCGCCCCGGCCGCGGCCAGCAGATCGTCCATGAAATGCGGCTTGTAGCTCGACTCGGAACCGGGCCCCTGGTCCTTCTCGGGAAAGATCTGGCGCGGCCGCGTGTACATGCATCCGTAGTAATTGGCGATCTTGATGCCGTTCAGGCTCTTGGTCATCCGCTCCTTGATGCCCTCGGGACCCAGTTCCTCCATCAGCCACTCGAGCAGGTGCAGCGTGCGCACGTCGCCGTTGTACACGGGGTCCTCGGCCTTGCGTGCGAGATCCTGCACGGTCGCCATCGCCTGCTCGGAGGTCGCCGTTTCGAACTCCGCCTTCTTCAGGTTGTGGTAGCAGCCGTTGCAGGGCGCCATCACCGTGTCCATACCCATCTGCTCGGAGGCAATCGCCAGATTTCGAGCGGAGAGATACGTCTGCAGCATCGGGTGAACGTTCTTGACCTCCATCGCGCCACAGCAGTTGTAGTCGCGCAGATTCTCCATCTCCAGGCCGAGGGATTTCACCAGCTGCCGGGTGGAACGGTCGTAGGGCCCGCCGGAACCTTCCAGCGCGCAACCCGGGTAGTAGGCAACCTTAGCCATGTGCGGCCTCCTTCTGTTCGCGGACGTAGGCCTGGAGCACTTCGCCGGTCTTGCCCCAGCTCTTGGTCTTCGGCGTGAAGATCACGTTCATGCCCATGCGGAAGCCGTGCGCGATCGGCAGGCCTTTCATCATCCGCTTGGTGAATTCGACCAGCCAGCCCTGGATCAGCGGCTGCCCGGACTTCTTGAAGAAGTTCTTCATCACCTTGGAGTCTTCGATCCGCCCGTAGTGGTAGATCTGCTCGGCGAACTCCTCGTCGAAAATCGTCGAAGGCGACTTCTCGGTGATGCCCTCCTCTTCCATCCAGTGCGCAAGCGCCTTCATCACACCCTCGGGCTTCACGTCCTTGGGACAGATGTTGGTGCACTTGTTACAGGACACGCACTGCCAGATGATGTCCTTGTCCTTGATCAATTCATCGGTCAGACCGAGCCGCGTCAGGTAGATCCAGTAGCGCGGGTTGAACTGCACATTCTGCGCGTACATCGTGCAGGAGTTGGTGCAGGAACCGCACTGCCAGCAACGGTGCACGTTCTCCGCACCGGAATAGGTCTGGATCTTCGCCTCGAAATCGTCGTCGTAGTCCTTGATCGTGCGCGGCGTGATCATCGTATTCCAGTGGCCCGAGACGTCCACCCCATCCACGACCAGCGAATCGTGTTGGAGCAGGCGTTCCGCTTCGATCAGTGATTTCTCGTGTATCGCCATGAGCTCATTTCTCCAAGAGTCCGGTGCCCGGGACCCTGCAAGGGTTCGAACGTATCAATGTATGGTCGCGTCGCGCACGCCTTTCAGGCGTCCGGTCGGGGAATCGATGCCGAGCATCTTCACCATCAGTTCCAACGGGTCCTGTTTGGCGCCGAACTGGGCGTCGATCAGGCCCATGCTCATCGACAGCGAGCGGGCGTAGTCCGAGTAGGCCTGGGCCCAGACCAGATCGGTCACAAACGCCAGATCCCGATAGAAGCCCTCTTCGGCGAGCGCCTCGTAGAACCACTGCCGTGCCCCTTCGATCGCTGCAAGACTGTCCCCGATCGGGATGCTCCGCAGGGCGTCGTTGCCACGGATGAATTCGCGCAATGCGCCGGTGGTGGTGCCGGTATCCCAGACCCAGCGGCAGCCCGGGGGAACCTGCTCGGGCTGGCTGAAGTGCAGGATCTCCGCCGCAAGATCCCAGAGCGCCCGACGCAGCTTCCGGTCCTCACCCGCCAGTGCCGCGAAGGCATGCAGCCGGTCATCCAGCGAAAGCCCGGACGTGAGCAGATCGCGCAGACCCTCCAGCAGGGCTTCCTCGCGCTCGGGGAGCAGGGCCGCCAGCTTGCGGCGGACCGGGAATACCAGACCGCCCAGCGTTCGCAGGTCGGTGGCATCCACAGCGGAGCCCTTGGCCGCGATGGCCGCGAACACCTCGTGCTTGCTGCGCAAGGCCTCGATGAAGGTTTCCAGCCCGTCGACACCACCAGCCTCGCTGATGGCGGCGCGCAGCCCGGCCAGCTTCATCCCCAGGATCTCCTTGTCAAAGGTGACCTGGAGCGGCTCGGGCAGCAGCACCTGGCTGCTGCCCGGGGCCTCGGCTTCAGCTGGCTTTCTGAACCAGCGCATGCAGGTCACCGACGGCACGCCCGGCCGCCGCGGCGCCCTGGGCAATGGAGTCATCAATGGTCTCTGGACCGTAGGCCGCACCGCAGGAATACACGCCCTTGCGGGTGGTGCCACAGGTGTTGGTGTAATGCTCGGCACGCTCGATGAACCCGTGCTTTTCCAGGCCCACGCCGAACACCTGCGCGATCTCCGGATTCTCCATGTTCGGATCCATGCCGATCGCGTGGACCACAATGTCGAACGGAATCACGATGGGACGCTTGACCAGGGTGTCTTCGCCCTTGACCAGGAGGCGGCCGTCGCCGGAGGCCGTAACCTCGGCGATACGCGCCTTCACGAACTTGGTCTTGAACTCTTCCTGGGACTTCCAGTAGAACTTGTCTTCATAGAGCCCGTAGGTCCGGATGTCCATGTAATAGATGAACACGTCGGTCTCCGGGGAGAGTTCCTTGATCTCCATCGCGAGGTTCGCGGAGACGGTGCAACAGATCTTCGAGCACCACTCGCGGCCAATCTGGCGATCACGCGAACCGACGCAGAGCAGGATGCAGACACGCTCGGGCACACGGCCGTCGGACGGGCAGGCAATCTTGCCGGCGGCGACCATCTGTTCCATCTGGGTCGTGGTCAGCACGTCCTCGAACGTGCCGAAGCCCCACTCCGGCTTGTTGATGGAGTCGAAGTGGGTGAAGCCGGTCGCCAGGACCGTCGCACCGGCGCTCACGGTTTCTCCATTACTGAGGGTGGCGGTGAAGTCGCCGGCCTCGCCCTCGAATTTCTCGACCTTGACACCCTTGTGGATGGTGACCCGGTCGTCGTCTTCCACACGGCTGACCATGCGCCCGATGGCGTCCTTGGCCCATTCGCCGGAGGGCACGAGCTTGGCATAACCGGAGAGGATCGGCGCGCCACCGAGCACGTCTTCCTTCTCCACGATCACCGCCTTGTAACCGGCGGCCGCGACATTGGCGGCCGCCGTAAGCCCGGACGGACCCGCGCCGACAATCAATACCGTATCCTGCGTCATGCCTTGCCTCCGTACGCGAGTTCGGGGTTGTAGAGATATTCGATGTTTCCGGCCTCGACCTCTTTCAGGTAGGCATGGAAATGGTTCTTCGCCTCGGACCAGGAGATGCCCATCTTCTCGACGAGGTCCTCACACGGCGAGGCGTGCCACTGCAGCTGCACGATCTTGAACGGATCCGCTCCGCAGGCCAGCGCCGCGAACTGCACTTCGGCCATGATCGGCACCTGGAAGTTCTGCTCGTGCGCCTTGCCGATCCACTGGTTCTTGTCCATGGTGGTGACGCAGCCGGTGTCGTTCGCGAGCATCACGTCGGCGTTCGCTTCTTCGCGCGCGACACGGATCTTGCGGTCCATGGTGAATGAGCGGGTGAATTCGCGCTCGGAAATGATGTGCCGGAAACCGAAGCCGCAGCAGTCATACCAGGTCGAGTAATCGATCACCTGCGCGCCGAGCGCCTGCGCGGTCGAGGTGATGATCGCGGTCCGGTTGCCGCCGAGTACGTCAGGATCGTAAACCGCGTCCTCGTGCACCATCTTGTAGTAGTGGCAGGCAACGTGCGCGGTGGTCCGGATGTTCGACACGTCGATGGTCTGCAGTTCGGAGGCGATGCGGTTGCGCATCACGTGCACCCACTCGGAGTAGTGGATGATTTCCTCCGGGATCACCAGCTTGCCATCGACCAGCCGACCCAGCTTGCCGAGGATCTTGGTGACCTTTTCGCGCAGCTCGGCGGATTCGACCAGGTACTTGCGGATCTCCTTGTAGTTGCCGAAGGAGGTGCCGCAGTGCACCAGCGGGAAGAAGTGGCCGAGCTCGTGACCGTGCTGCTTGCCCGAGACATAGGACTGGTGGAAGTTGCGCAGGAACACCGCCGCCAACGATTCCACGTTGCCGATGCCGGAGCCGTGGTAGTTCCACGCGGTGCAGGAGGTCTGGTCGGTCTCGTCGAGATAGTCCTTGCCCGGCACGAAACCGAACTTGTTCATGAACCACAGCAGCGACGTCGGGTAACCCGGGATGTTGCCGCACTGGCCACACGACTTGTGATGCCAGAGCTGCTTGGTCGGGATCTTCTTTTCCCAGCCGAACAGCGTCTTCACCGTCGCAGGCTCGTGCTGATCACCGACGCGATGAATGATGATCTGGCCATCCTTCTCGAGTTCGTACATGTGCTCGCGGATGTCGTCCATCCGGTCGCCGAGGTCGACGGTGCGGCGGTCGACGTGCTTGCGCACCCAGTCGGTCGCCTTGATCGCATCCTCGCGGGACAGATCGGTGGCCTGGAAGAACGAACCGTGGCCGGCAACGCCCTGACCATCGGTGTTGTGGAAACCGGGCTTCATCGTGCCGGCGCCGGCGCCTTCTGCACTCTGATTGTGGTTGCCTGGGGTGTGATCACTCATCGATATGCTCCTGGGTTCAATCGGATGGGCCGGACGGCGCGCACTCAATCGTCGTCGTCGTCTTCCTGCTCTTCCAGCCAGTCGTCGTAGTCTTCACGCTTCTCGTCGATGAAGTCTTCGATGACGTCGAAGAGGTTTTCGTCCATGAGCTCGAGGGACTTCAGTACACCGGTCATTTCCCAGATGGTGTACATCTCTACCGAGGTCTTCAGGGAGACCTCCCAGGCGGTTTCCACGGTCTGCAGAGTCTTCACCGGGATCGCCTTGCGCAGGATGCGCAGATCGCCTTCCACCTTCTGGATGTTCGGGCCCCAGTCGGGGAAGTGGTCGGGCTGGATCATGTCCGGCGACAGCTGGTTGCCGGTCGTGATCAATTTCAGCATCACGCGCCCGAAGGGGCGGAGCACGTCCTTGGCGGACTGCATTTCGTGCTTGATCGCGACCTCGCGCATGATCGCGACGAGGCCACCGGGGGAGTTCTTGAACGGGCACCGGGCGGCACAGGTCATGCACTGCGCGCAGGCCCAGATCTTCTCCTGCATCGCGTCGTAGATCTGCTCGACGTTCTCGGTCCACAGCAGCTGCACGATCTCGCGCGGGGAGTAATCGTAGAACTGGGCCGACGGGCAGGTCGCCGTGCAGATCCCGCAGTTCAGACAGCCGTTCAGTTCGTGGTCGTAGCGGAAATCACCGCGGATGTCGTCGAAGATTTGCTGCATCTCAGCATATGTCGCCATGTTGCACCTCTTCGCTGTTGGGCGATGCAGGAATCCTGCGGACGCAGGTTAGACCAAGTCTAAACCGCGACTCCATTTACCACAGGGTAACCGCCGGATTTGTTGTTTGTTTTAGTCAGGTATTCGGGCTGAAAAAGTGGCCGACCCGAGCACGGGACCGGCCACCGGGGGCTTGTCGAACGTTCAGCCCTTCTTCATCAGGAAAAAGAATTTTCCGCCTTCCTCACGATGCTCGAGCAGCTCGTTGCCGGTCTGCTTCGCGAACGCCTGGAAGTCCTTCACGGCACCGGGATCGGTCGCGATGATATGCAGTACCTGGCCAGCGTCCATCGAGGACAGCGTCTTCTTCGCGCGCAGGATCGGAAGCGGGCAGTTCAGTCCGGAAGCGTCCAGCTCTTGGTCAAAATTCGCCATTCTTGGTTCTCCTCACTGTTTCTGGGTCGTTCCTGAAAGGGATGTCGGCCACTGTCGAAGTGCGCCAGACAGCTTTAGCATCTCAAAAAGGTGGTCAGACTTATAGGTGAAGCTGCATCGTAATACAAGAAAGTTCTAATCCGGTGAGACTATGGGCTTCCCCGCCCGTGCCCAGCCCACGATTCCGCCGACCAGGTTGTGTACGTTGGTGATGCCCTGCTGCGCCAGAAACGCGCAGGCCTGTCCCGAGCGTGCACCGGTCTGGCAGTAAATCACGACCGGCGTGTCCCCCGCGAGTTCGTCCTTGCGCAACGGGATCAGGTGCAGCGGCAACAACTCCGCACCCGGAAGCACCCCGCGTTGCGTCTCCGGCATCGAACGCACGTCCACGAGCCGGTATTCACGGTCGTCAGCATCCCACTCCTCGAGGGTCTGCGGGGTAACCTCTGAAACAGCGACTCCGAACACGGTCTACCTCCTGCCGGACTTGAGCGCCCGGAAATTCTGCGCAGTGGGAGCGGAGGCCCGGCGGCCCGCACGACGAGCCGCGCGGGCTCACGCTCCGGCAGGGCGATGCCTGCATTTCACGTAACCCGCAAGTCTACGCCAAGTATTAGTTTATGCCAATATACACACAGCCGGTATCGTCGCGTTCCGGAACCGCGACGACACCATGCTATTTTCTGCAGGTTATCTGCACCATCAACGGGAGGAAACCCCTTGGAAAAGAGCGATTTCGCCACCAACGGCCACTATGCCGTCACCCTGCGCAACCGCGAAGGCAAATTGCGTCCTGCCAACCTGTATGTCCATCGTCTCGAGGACGCGTACATGATCGCACGCCACACCTCGGGATCCGACGTCGGCTTGCTGGTGAAACTTGGCTATGATGATGTGGTCAGGATCGTACGCACGCATCCGGTGCTCGACAAGAAACGATTCATGATCCCGGACGCCATGCTGAAACCTCAGATCTGGGCGACGCGTGACTCGATGCGGACCTACTCGTCGGCACCCGGGCTCGGCAAGTAAGACCGGATCCTCTCTGGCGAGGATCCGCCACCACGGATTCTCGCTGCATGAAAACCCTTTCGACTCTGCTCGTCCTGCTCCTGACGCTGACCGCGGTTGGCGTCACGCAGGGCCAGTCCTCCCGGCTGCCCGAACTCGGTGATCCTGCGGGCGGGGTACTTACGCCCTCCGAAGAACTCGAACTCGGCCGCTCCCTGCTCCGTGAAGTCCGGCGGGTCATGTCCCTCGTCGAGGATCCCGAAGTCAATTTCTACATCGAGGCGCTGGGCCGCCGTCTGGCCTCGAACGCAACCGATGCCAGCAGCCCGTTCCATTTCCTCACCGTGGACAACAGCCAGGTCAACGCTTTCGCGATGCCCGGCGGAATCGTCGGCATACACAACGGATTGATCGTGGAGGCCCGGGACGAAGCCGAGCTTGCCGCGGTCATCGCGCATGAAATCGCACACGTGACCCAACGCCACATCGCGCGCATGTTCGCGCGCAGCCGCGACATCAACTTCACCACGGGCCTGGCCGTGCTGGCCGGCATTCTCGCGGCGAGCATCGATCCGCAGCTGGCCCAGGCGGCGATCACCGGTGGCCTTGCGGCAGGAATTCAGTCCCAGATCGACTACACGCGTGCGAACGAAGCCGAGGCGGATCGCGTCGGCATCCAGATCCTGACGTCTTCCGGCTTCGACCCGCACGCGATGGCCGATTTCTTCGAGCGCATGCAGGAACTCACGCGGGGTGCCAGCGACGCCGTGCCGGAGTACCTGCGCACCCACCCGGTTACGCTCAGCCGCATCAGCGATGCGCGCGGCCGCGCCGACCAGATGGCCGGTACCTTCGATCGCGAGACCACCGGAGAATTCGAGTGGATGCAGGCGCGGGTGCGGGCGTTGTCCGATCCGCGGCGCAGCATCCGGGTATACGAGGGCGGCACCCGAAACAACCCGGTGCAGATCTACGAGGCCTTCGTGGCGCATCTCGAGCTGGGGCAAACCGATGCCGCTGCCCGTTTGCTGGACAGGCTGCCCGAACGCGAGGCCCCTGCGCTTACCCGAGCCCTTGCCGAAATCTCGCTGCTGCGCCGGCAGGAAAACTACCGCGAGGCTCTGAACCGGCTCGACCGACTCGACTCCGTGTACCCGGGGCATCCCGTGGTGCGCCACCTGCAGGCGCGCACCCACCATGCCCTTGGCGATCATCGCGAGGCGGTGCGGATTGTCGATCAGATGCTCCGGCACCAGATCACGCCCGAGCCGACGCTGCTGCGCCTGAAAGCCGAGGCCGCAGATGCCGATGACCGCATCGCCGTGAGTCGCGAGGCCATGGCCGAGTACTTCTTTCACCGCGGACAATACAGCGAGGCCGTGCGACAATTCGACGATGCACTGATCGCGGACGACGCGTCCACCCGGGACATCGAACGTATCGAACACAAGCGTGACACCGCGCAACAGGTCGCGCGGGATACCGAGCGCTAGTGGGCCATGCGGAAAGTTCGGTCACTACGGAGCACAGCCAGAAGTGCCGGAGCCAGGCGGGCAAGTGCCGGAACAGCCACCCTGTTTCAAACGTACCCAACGCAGCGCCGGCGCTTCTGGCGCAGCGATCTGATACCGAACTTTCCGCATGGCCCACTAGTGCCCGGTCACACGTCACATGGCGCCTCCAGAGCCCCCGAGCGTCGTCAGCGCCAAGGGCACAATGGCGATCCCCTGTCCGACCGCAGCGGCGTCGCCCGGGGACTCTGTTCCCGCCTCGCTGAAGGCGCCATGAGACGTGTGACCGGGCACCTTGCAGGAATGAAACACACGGCTGCAGCGTCAAGAGAATTGGCTAAGGCATTTCACCGGTTCCTGACGGAACCGACCCCCATCCAACAGGAGGACACTCCCTGATGTTAATGAACCGCCGCGAATTCCTTCAGGTCCTGGCCGCCGCCAGTGTGGCCGGCTTCCCGATCGGCGCCATGGCGGGCAGCCATGGCCGCTCGATGTACGACCTGCCCAGCTTCGGCAATGTCAGCCTGCTGCACTACACCGACTGCCATGGGCAGCTGAACCCGGTGTTCTTCCGCGAGCCGAACATCAACATCGGGGTCGGCAGCATGCGCAACCAGCCGCCGCATCTGGTCGGGGAAGCACTCCTGCAACACTTCGGGATCGATCCGGGCGGCAAGAAATCGCATGCCTTCACCTACCTCGATTTCGTGGCCGGTGCGGAGGAGTACGGTCGTGTCGGGGGCTTCGCGCACCTGTCCACGCTGGTCAAGCAAATGAAAGCCTCGCGCCCCGGCGCACTGTTGCTGGACGGCGGTGACACCTGGGGTGGCGGCACGGGCACCGGCGTGTGGACCAACGCACAGGACATGGTCGACGCGCAGAAGATCCTCACCAGCGACGTGATGACGGGCCATTGGGAATTCACCTACGGCGCCGACCGCGTGATGGAAATCGTCGAGAACGACTTCGCCGCGGCGGGCATCGACTTCGTCGCGCAGAACGTGACCGACGTCGACTGGGGCGACCAGATCTTCAAGCCGTACGTGATCCGGGAGATCAACGGCGTGAACGTCGCGATCGTGGGCCAGGCCTTCCCCTACACGCCGATCGCGAACCCGCGCTTCATGGTCGAACAGTGGTCCTTCGGCATCCGCCCGGACGACATGCAGCGCCAGATCGATGCCGCGCGTGCCGAAGGCGCGGAGATCGTCGTCGCGCTGTCGCACAACGGCATGGACGTGGACCTGAAGCTGGCCAGCCTGGTCAACGGTCTGGACGCGATCTTTGGCGGGCACACCCACGACGGCATCCCGTCGCCCACCCCGGTACAGACCCCGGACGGCGGCACCTGCCTGGTGACCAATGCCGGTTCGAATGCCAAGTTCCTGGGCGTGATGGACTTCGATTTCCGCGACGGCAAGATTCAGGGCTGGAAGTACAACCTGATGCCGGTCTTCTCGAACCTGATCGACCCCGATCCCGAGATGCAGCAGTACATCACCACCATGCGCAACCAGGAGGTCACCTTCGACGGGCAGACCTTCAATATGGAGGAGAAGCTGTCCGAGGAACTGGCGGTGGCTGACAGCCTGCTGTTCCGCCGCGGCAACTTCAATGGCACCTTTGACCAGTTGATCGTGGATGCACTCAACGAACAACTCGACACGCAGATATCGTTCTCGCCAGGTTTCCGCTGGGGTACCACGGTACTCCCCGGCATGCCGATCACGTTCGAACACGTGATGGACCAGACCGGCCTGACCTACCCCGCCGCGACCCGCAACGTCATGCCCGGCTCCATGATCAAGACCATCCTCGAGGACGTGGCCGACAACCTGTTCAATGAGGATCCCTTCTATCAGCAGGGTGGCGACATGGTCCGCGTCGGCGGCCTGAAGTACGCCATTGATCCGACCAAGCGGATCGGCGAGCGCATCACCGACATGGAACTGGACGGCAAGCCGCTGGACCCCGACAAGGAATACGTCGTCGGCGGCTGGGCCAGTGTGCAGGAAGAGCCCGCGGGCGATACCGGCCGGAAGATCTGGGACGTGGTGGCCGACTACCTGCGCGACAAGAAGACGATCCGCATCGACAACCTGAACGAACCGGTGGTCCACGGGATCGGCGAGGACAACCTCGGCTACGTCCCGACCGCGAAAACCTGATCCAGGATCTGTTTCGGTGCAACGACGAACCCCGCCACTCCCGGCGGGGTTTTTCTTTGGGCGATCAGCCGCCCACCCGTTGCAACCGCCCGGCGACCCGTGTGAGCAGTTCGTAGCCAATGGTCCCGGCCGCACGCGCCACGCGTTCCACCGGAAGATCCCTCCCCCAGAGCGTGACCGGGTCGCCGACCCGTGCCTCCGGAACCCCCGTGAGGTCCACTTCCAGCATGTCCATCGACACCCGGCCGATCAGCGGGCAGACCTGGCCCCGCACCCGAACCGGCGTACCCGAGGGCGCGTGGCGCGGATAGCCGTCGGCGTAGCCCATCGCCACCACGCCGGCGCGCGTCGCCTGCCGGGCGGTCCAGGTCGCGCCGTACCCGACGTGCTCGCCCGGTGGTACGGTTTTCACCGCGATCAGCGGAGCGGTCACGGTCATCACCGGCTGCAAACCGCGCTCGGGACCCTCCTCGGCCTCGATCGGACTGGGGCCGTAGAGCATGATGCCCGGGCGAATCCAGTCACACGGCGCGCCGCCGGCCACCAGACCGGAAATCACCGCCGCGGAATTGGCGTAACTGCAGAGCCCCGGCAGTTCGCACGCGGCATGACTGAACGCGTCCAGCTGGGCCCGGTTCTGCGGATGCTCCGGACGGTCGGCGCAGGCGAGGTGCGTCATCCAGTGCAGGCCGCCGACAGCGGCCGGGTGCCGCCGCAACTGCTCGAACAGGACCTGTGCTTTCAACGGCGCGAACCCCAGCCGGTGCATTCCGGTATCGAGCTTGATCCAGAGCCCCGGCAGACGGCCCCTGAAAGCGTCCAGGGCCGGCAGCTGCGCCTCGTCATGCAGCACCGGCTGCAGCCCCAGGGCCTCGCAGCGTGCCCAGTCGGATTCCCGCCTCGGACCCTGCAACACCAGGAGCGGCCCGCCGATACCCGCTTCGCGCAAGACCTCGGCTTCCTCCAGGCAGGACACCGCAAAGCCATCCGCCGTGTCCGCGAGGCTTTGGGCCGTCCACTCCATACCGTGCCCATAGCCGTCCGCCTTGATCACCGCCCAGACCTTGCTCCCGGGGGCGGAACCGCGCGCGACCGAAAGGTTGTGGCGCAGGGCCGCGCCATCGAGATGCATGACGGCGGCGCGCCTCACCCCTCGGAACCGGCCCCGTACACGTCGGGGTGATAGTTCTCGAAGCGCGTGTACTGGCCGCGGAACGTCAGCCGAACGGTCCCGATGGGGCCATTGCGCTGCTTGGCCACGATGATCTCGGCCGTCCCCTTGTCCGGGCTTTCCTCGTTGTAGACCTCGTCCCGATACACGAACACGATCAGATCTGCGTCCTGTTCAATCGCGCCCGAGTTATGACTGACGATCCCGTCTGCAAGCCAGCAGGCATCCCCGGGAACGGTCAGGTCGAAGACCTCCTCGTCGCCCGCGGGCTCCACGGAGACCACCCGGTCCCAGAAGAGGTCGTCATTGGCGATGAGTTCCAGGCGCGGGTCACCCAGAATCCCGGCGTAATCCAGCAGCGTCTGGCGCGAAGGAGCAAACGTGAAGTGCGCGTTGCCTCCGTAGGCCGTGCCGCGCAGTCCAGCCATGCGGCGATGACTGATCCCCTGTTCCCGCATGCATGTACGAACATAATCAAAGACTTCCGCGGGCAGCGTGTCCACGTTGGTGTTGTCCACCACGTTCGCCAGGAGCTTTTCGACGGCTCGACCCTGGAAAGCCTGATCACCGAACGCGCCGATTTTCTGCAGGAAGACCCTCTGCTGTGGACCACCCGACACATCGGCGGTAAACCACCCTTCACTCCCGCCATGGTCCACGTGCCGAATGCGGGCCACAATACCGAACCGTAGCAGGAGCGCGGCCACGTCCCGGACAAGTGCCTCGCTCGAGGTCGCGAAGTAAATGCGCGAACGACCACTCTTGGCAACGGTGATACTGCCGTCCGTGGCCCACAAATGGCGCAGGAACAGCGCAAGCTGGCGGTCACCAAGCTGGAAAACCCCTGCCGGCAGATGCTTCTCGCGCGAGCGCTGGTCGAAGATCCCGAGTTCCTTCAGCCACTTCCCAACGCCTTTGGGATGCCACCGATTGCCGTTCCCCCCAATCACCAACTGGTGCCAACGACCGCGCCCCGGATACCGTCTCACGGTCGAACCCAACGCCTCGGCAGCCTGCGTGACCACGCGACTGTTCTCCTCGCTGGCCGTCGTGTACCGCAATGGCTGGCGCTTGAGATAGCTCCCGTCACCCACGAGGTGGGCGAGCAGGATGACTTCGTGCTCGGACCAGGTCTGTGCCAGCACAGGCTCCGGCACTCGTCGCGCGATCGCCAGACGATCGCCCACGCGGAATTCACCCGCCTCTTTCCAGTCCCAGAGGGCCCTCAGGCGATGATTCGAAGTACAGCGCAGGACGCGCCCGCTGGCGAGCCCGATGCGTACGATCGGACGCATGCCAACGGACCAGACAAGGTCCGAAACGGCGCTCCGGATCCGACCCTCGGCGCTCACGGACATGACCTGCGGAGCCGTTCCGACGAGCGATCGAATCGGCGCACGCGTGCCATCCGCGAGCGTCACCATTGTGTCCCCGGTGACACATTCGCGAAGATCGGACATCACCGGGCGCTTGTTCGGGCGCTGTTCAAGGGAGCGATTCAGCTGGGAGAGCGCGATCATCGGAACCCCGAGTTCCTTGGCCAACGCCTTCAGCGAACGCGAGATCTCGGAGATCTCGGTGGCGCGGTTCTCGCGGGTTCCCGGCGACTGCATCAGCTGGAGGTAGTCGACCACGATAAGGCCGAGACCCTTGTGCTCACGCATCAGGCGGCGCGAGCGCGCGCGCAGTTCGGTCGGCGAGAGCGCGGGGGTGTCGTCGATGTAGAGCGGCGCCTCCGAGAGCATCGACACGGCGCTGGTCAGACGCGGCCAATCGGCGTCGTCGAGCCGGCCCGAGCGCAGCTTCTGCTGGTTGATCCGGCCCATCGACGAGAGCAGGCGCATCGCGATCTGCTCGCCGGGCATCTCCATGCTGAACACCGCGATGGGCTTCGAGGTCTTCATCGCCACGTACTCGGCGATGTTGATCGCGAACGAAGTCTTGCCCATCGAGGGCCGACCCGCGACGATGATCAGGTCACCCGGGTGCAGGCCCGACGTCAGCTCGTCGAGATCCTGGTAGCCGGTCGCGATGCCGGTGATGGGACTCTTGGTCTCGAACAGGTGCTCGATCTGTTCCACCGCCGCGGTCAGCAGCGGTTTCATGCCGCGAAAGCCCTGGGTACCCCGGGCGCCGCGCTCGGCAATGCCGAACACGCGCTGTTCGGCGAGGTCGAGCAGCTCGCGGGTATCCCGCCCCTCCGGGGCAAACGCGGAATCGGCGATCTCCGTCCCGACCCCGATCAGCGAACGCAGGATCGAGCGGTCGCGAACGATATCGGCGTAGGCGCGGATGTTGGCGGCACTGGGCGTCTGGCTGGCCAGTTCGCCGAGGTAGGCCAGCCCGCCCGCGTCCGGCAGCTCGCCGCTCTGCTGGAGCTGCTCTGCCACCGTGACCATGTCGAACGGCGCATTGCGCTCGGCCAGGGCCGCGACGGCGCGATAGATCAGGCGGTGATCGTGCCGGTAGAAATCGTCAGCCAGGATCCGGTCGGCGATGCGGTCCCAGGCGTCGTTGTCCAGCATCAGACCGCCGAGTACGGACTGCTCCGCCTCGACCGAATGTGGTGGAACCCGAATGCCCGAACTCATACCCGTCCCGACGCCGGTACACCGAGCGGCGCCCGCCTGCAAGGCCGGCGCCGCGGGCGCATCATTCCTCGCCGATGACCAGGATGCGGATCTGAGCGTTCACGTCAGCATGCAGGTGCAGATCGATCTCGTGCTCACCGACCTGGCGCAGCGGACCGTCCGGAAGACGCACTTCGCGCTTTTCGACTTCCACGCCGCGCGCAGTGACGGCATCGGCGATATCACTGGCGCCGATCGAACCGAACAGCTTGCCCTCGCCCCCGACCTTGGCGGTGATTTCGATCACCATGCCTTCCAGGCTGGTGCTCCGGGCTTCGGCAGCGGCCAGCGCTTCGGCGGCGAGACGCTCGAGTTCGGCGCGGCGCGCCTCGAATTCGGCAACGTTCTCAGGGGTGGCGAACTTCGCCTTGCCCTGGGGCAGCAGGTAATTGCGGGCATAGCCCGGACGGACCCGGACCTTGTCGCCCAGCGCACCCAGATTATCGACCTTCTCGAGCAGAATGACTTCCATCGTGGTTTTCCTGTAAAGCTGAAGACGTTGAACAAATTTCCGGAGGTTGCGCAAAGTGTACACGCGAACTCCCCGCCAGGCGGTTGCTTCCCGCCCTTCTCACTCCTGATCCGAGTCGCCCTGCCGCGCGCCGAACCGTTCGCGTACCCGTGCCACCCCGTCGATCACACCCAGTGCCGCGAGCAGCAGGAACATCTGCGGCAACGCAATCACCAGCAGCACATACATTCCGACCAGCCAGAAGCTGCTCATCTGCCGCGCTCCGGTCAGCGCATGCATCACCGCAAGCCCCTGCAGGAAGAACAGCACCCCGAGGATGAATGCCAGCTCGACCGCAAGCGGCATGCCCAGCAGGTGTCCGGCCAGACCCAGCCCGACCGTGGCGACACTGAGCTCGCGCCCCATCTGCAGCGCGCGAAACTCGACCCCGAACGCGCCGGGGTTGTACAACAGGGCCTGCCAATAGCGCGCCACCAGCAGACTCAACGCCAGGCTCAGCAGGAAAATCCCGGCCAGCAGCCCGGTCAGAAACGGAGCCAGTTGCGCCAGCGCGGCCTGCAGCTCCTCGGATGCGGCAGCTCCGCCCTCGACGAACGGCTCCAGCATCTGGGTTCCGACCGAGACCCACGCGGACTCGATATCGGGCACCATCAGCCGGGCGATCACGACCATCAGCCCCGTTGCACCCGCCGCGGCCGACAGGGTCACGCGCCAGGAGATCGACCGCCGCAACACCTCGCCCATCGCGGCCAGCGGCACCCACTGCGCGAGCCCGGCCAGCACGCCCACCAGCGGGGCGCCACCCATCAGGGCGAACAACAACGCCCCCAGGAACACGGAGCCCAGACCGGCCACGAACAGCGCCTGTCCGATGCCGAGACGCAGCGCCACCAATGCAACGAGCGCTCCGCTCAGGATCGAAACGGGGGGCAGAAATACACCGAGCGAACCGAGGACCGCGACCGCTCCCACGGCCTGCCAGCGGCCCCGCATCGCAAAGTCGGCCAATACGCGCATTGGCGTCCCCTGCGTTCCGGAAACGACTTAGAACTGGTTGTCGGTGTACGGCAGCAGTGCCAGGTACCGGGCACGCTTCACCGCATCGGCCAGCTGGCGCTGATACCGCGCGCTGGTGCCGGTGACACGACTGGGCACGATCTTGCCGGTTTCGGTGATGAAGTTCCGAAGCAGGTTCAGATCCTTGTAATCAATGTATTCGATGCCTTCCGCGGTGAAGCGGCAATACTTGCGGCGACGGGAAAAACGGGCCATGGGGGTTACTCCTGGAAAGATGTGGGTTCGCTGAACACGGTCGGACGAGGCGCTCAGGCCCGGTCGCGATCACCGTCGTCGTCATCGTCGTCACGACGCGGGCGGCTCTTGCCGCTCTCTTCCTCTTCGCGACCTTTCGCGAGCGGGGACGGCTCGGTTTCGGCCTTGTCCATGCGCACCACCAGGTGACGCAGCACCGCATCGTTGAAACGGAACGCGCTGACCATTTCCTCCATGGCCTGCTCGCCCGCCTCGACGTTCATCAGCACGTAGTGCGCCTTCACCAGTTTCTGGATCGGGAAGGCGAGCTGACGCCGGCCCCAGTCTTCCAGGCGGTGCACCACACCTTCCTGCGCTTCGATCATGCCGCGATACCGTTCGATCATCGCAGGCACCTGCTCGCTCTGGTCCGGGTGAACCAGAAACACCACTTCATAATGACGCATCAACTGCTCCTTGCGGGTAACAGCCTCCCGCCCGGGCACACGCGCCCGACGGTGAGGCAAGAAGTCGCCAGATCTGGCGAGAAAAGCGCCGAAGCATAGGCGATTCTCATCCCCTGCACAAGGCGACGCTTGCAGTGCGTTTGGGCGAACCGCCTCATCCTGCGCCGCGAAGCCCGGCGGCCCGGCGCTGGCGCAGCACCTCGAACAGCGACACGCCGGCCGCCACGGAGACGTTCAGGCTGCCCACGGTGCCGGCCATCGGGATCGCCGCCAGGTGATCACAGTGCTCGCGGGTCAGCCGCCGCAGGCCCTCGCCCTCGGCACCCAGCACCAGCACGGTCGGCACCGTCAGATCGAGGTCGAACAGCGCGGTGTCGGTCTCGCCGGCGAGGCCCACGACCCAGAAGCCCTGGTCGCGCAACTCGCGCAGGGTGCGGGCGAGATTGGTGACCGCGATGACCGGTACGGTCTCCGCGGCGCCCGACGCCGCCTTCGCCGCGACCGGCGTGAGCGATGCGCTGCGGTCGCGGGGAACGAGCACCGCGGCGGCACCGGCGGCGTCCGCGCTGCGCAGGCAGGCACCCAGGTTGTGCGGGTCGGTGACGCCGTCGAGCGCCAGCAACAAATCAGCGCCCTGCGCTACCAAGTCGGCAAGATCGGCCTCGGTGGCCCGCGGACGCGGCTTCACCCAGGCCAGCACACCCTGGTGCCGCAGACCTTCCGCGGCGCGCTGCAATCGGTCCCGCTGCACGCGTTCGACATGAATCCTCAGTGACGCGGCCCGGTCGACCAAGGCCGTCATGCGCGCATCGGCCGCGTCCGCCGAGACCTGGAGACGCTTGACGCGCTCCGGCGCATGCTGCAGCAAGGCCTCCACCGCGTGCAGGCCCCCTACGATCTCCGGCTCGCTCACGACTCCTCGCGGCGACGGCGGCGCGGCCTGCGCCGGGGGGCCTCGCCCGCACCCGCATCGGTATCCTTCGTACCGGAAGCCGGCTCGGGATCCGGCTCGGGAGTCTCCGCGGCCGTGCGCTTGCGGGCCGAAGGTTGCACCAGCATGGCCACTTCGCCCGCGGGTTGAAATCCGCGTCGGCGCCGGCGCGAAGGCGCGACGGGTGCCGCATCCTGCGGCTCCGGGTTACGGGACTCATCAGGCGCCTGCCGTGCAGCAGGTTCCGGGTCGCGCTCGCGGCGCGACGGCCGGGAGCTGCGCGCGCGCGGCGCGGGTTCCGGCTCCGCGGGGGCGGGCGCCCGTTCCCGTACCGGCGGCTCGGACTCCGCAGCCGCGGCCTTGGGCTTCCGCCCTCCGCGCTTGCGTCCACTGCGGCCCTCGGGAGCCTTTTCGGCACCCTGCGCCGCGGAGGACTTTCCGGCGCTGCGCGATGATCCGGAACGCCGCTTGCCTTCGCTGCGCTGCGCGGGTTCCTCGTCGAACAGGCGCAGGTCGATCTTGCGATCGTCCAGGCTCACCCGAACCACCTGCACCTGCAGACGGTCCCCGATATGGAACACCCGGCCGCCGCGTTCACCGGTCAGGCGGTGCCGCACCGGGTCGAAATGGTAGAAATCGTTGTCAAGACTGGTGACGTGCACCAGGCCCTCGATGAACACACCGACGATCTCGACGAACAACCCGAAGCCGGTCACTCCCGTGACCACACCCTCGAACACGTCGCCAACCTTGTCCTGCATGTACTCGGCCTTGAGCCAGGCCACCGCGTCGCGGGTCGCGTCGTCCGCGCGGCGCTCGGCCATCGAGCAATGCTCGCCCAGCGACGCCATTTCGGTCTGCGAATAGGGAAAGCCGGTCGGTTTGCCCTTGCGCAGGATGTGCCGGATCCCGCGATGCACGAGCAGATCGGGATACCGGCGGATCGGCGAGGTGAAATGCGCGTAATCGTCGAGCGCGAGACCGAAATGCCCGCTCAGCTCGGGGCCGTATACCGCCTGGCTCAGCGAACGCAGCAGCACGGTCTGGATCAGGGGCTGATCCGGCCGACCCGAGGCGGCCTTCAACACCTTCGCGTAGTGCGCCGGCTCGGGCTCGTCACCCCCTTCCAGGGTGATCCCGACCCCCGCGAGGAAATCGCGCAGATCGTCGAGCTTCTGCACCGGGGGACGGTCGTGCAGCCGGTACAGGGCCGGCAGCTTGTGCTTCTTCAGGAACCGGGCCGCCGAGACGTTGGCCGCGATCATGCACTCCTCGACCAGGCGATGCGCGTCGGTGCGCTGTACCGGCACGATCCGCTCAATCTTGCGTCCCGGACCGAACTCGATGCGTGTCTCGGTGGAATCGAAATCGATCGCGCCGCGACGCACCCGCGCGCCATGCAGCGCCTGGAACGCGGCGTACAGACGTTCGAGGTGAGGCAGCAGCTTCGCGTGGCGTTTGCGCAGAGCGGTATCGCCGTCGACCAGCATCGCGGCCACTTCGGCGTAGGTCAGGCGCGCGTGCGAACGCATGACCGCCTCGTGGAACTTGTAGCCCTTCAGAGCGCCGCGGCGGCCGACCTCCATCTCGCAGACCATGCACAGGCGGTCCACGTCGGGGTTGAGCGAACACAGACCATTGGACAGCACCTCGGGCAGCATCGGAATCACCTGGCTCGGAAAATACACCGAGGTGCCGCGCGTGCGGGCTTCCTGATCGAGCGCGCCGTCCTTTTCCACGTAGTGCGAGACGTCGGCGATCGCGACCCAGACACGCCAGCCGCCGTCGGTCTCCTCGCAGAACAGGGCATCGTCGAAATCGCGGGCGTCGGCTCCGTCAATGGTCACCAACGGCTTCTTGCGCAGATCCAGTCGCCCTCGCGTCGCCTTCTTCGGGATCTCGGTACCGAAGGCATCGGCGGCCTCGGTCACCTCGGCCGGCCACTCGAACGGAAGCCCGTGGGCGCGGATGGCAATGTCGATCTCCATTCCCGGAGCCATGTGCTCGCCGAGCACCTCCAGCACCTCGCCGCGCAAGCGCTCCTTGCGCGAAGCCTGCTCGCGGATGCGCACGACGACGATCTGGTCGTCGGTTGCCTCGCCCAGGCCGTCCGGCGGCACCAGGATGTCATGGGTGATGCGCTTGTTGTCGGGAGTCACGATGCCGATCCCGTCCGCGACGCGGATCCGGCCGACGACCTGTTGCGAACCGCGCTCCAGGATCTCGATGACACCGCCTTCACGGCGCCCCCGGTGGTCCACGCCCATCACGCGGCAGAGCACCCGGTCTCCATGCAGGACGCCACGCATCTGGCGCGGTGACAGGAACAGATCCCCGCCCTGGTCGTCCGGAACCATGAACCCGAACCCGTCGGGGTGGCCGATGACCCGGCCCCGGATCAGGTCGGCCTGGTTCACCGGCAGGTAGGCCCCGCGGCGGTTGAACAGCAGCTGACCGTCCCGTTCCATCGCGCGCAACCGCCGGCGCAGCGCTTCGAGCTGGTCGTCGGCGTCGATACCGACCCGTTCCGCAACCTCCTCGAAGTCCAGCGGCTTGCCGGCCTCGGCCATGTGCTCGAGGATCAGCTCGCGGCTTGCGATGGGGTTCTCGTACTTCTGCGCCTCGCGCTCGAAGTTGGGATCGACCGGCTTTCGGTTACTGCGTTTTCTGGGCATTCATCTCACTCGTCTGGGCCGCCGTGCGGCTTTCGTACCTGGCAGAGCCCCTCGGGGCCCCGTTCTGTTTCTTTTCAATTGACAGGCCTGTCGGAGGCCTCTATATTTCGCGCTTCCTGAAGCGCCGGACCTCGCGGTCCATCCTCGTGCCGAGGTGGCGGAATTGGTAGACGCGCTAGCTTCAGGTGCTAGTGGGCGTAAGCTCGTGGAGGTTCAAGTCCTCTCCTCGGCACCATCTCTCCCCTGAATCATTGTCCCCGTTGCGTAGACTGCGGTCACGTCCGCGTGGTCCCGTGCACCGCATCGGACACGCCGCGGCCGGGATTCCGGCACTGGGCCGGACGATCCCGGGCAACGCTGCCGGAAGTTTCAGCCGGCAAACGGATCCCGCAGCACGATGGTCTCGTCGCGGTCCGGGCCCGTGGAAATCATGTCGATCGGTACGCCGACGATATCTCCGAGGCGTTCCAGATAGCGCTGTGCGTTGGCCGGCAACTGGTCATAGTGCTGAATCCCGAGCGTCGACTCCTGCCAGCCCGGCATTTCCTCGTAGATGGGTTCACAGGCGGAGTAGGCCTCGGCCCCGGCCGGGGGAATCTCCGTCACCTCGCCGTCACAGCGGTAGCCGATGCAGATCTGCAGCGTCTCCAGCCCATCGAGAACGTCGAGCTTGGTGATGCACAGCCCGCTGATGCTGTTGATGTCGACCGCGCGGCGCAGGGCCACGGCATCGAACCAGCCGCAACGTCGCGGGCGCCCGGTCGTCGACCCGAATTCGTTGCCGCGCCGGGCCAGGTGCTCGCCCATGTCGTCGAACAACTCGGTCGGAAACGGCCCGGCTCCGACGCGCGTGGTATAGGCCTTGGTGATCCCGAGAATGTAATCGAGCGAACGCGGCCCCACGCCGGAACCGGTGCAGGCGCCGCCCGCGGTGGTGTTCGAGGACGTCACGAACGGGTAGGTGCCGTGGTCGATGTCGAGCAGGGTGCCCTGCGCGCCCTCGAACATGACGTCGGCGCCGGCCGCGCGCAGTGCGTGGAGGCGCCCGGCCACGTCGGTAATCAGCGGGGTCATGCGTTCGCCCTGCGCCAGGCTCTCGTCAAGCACCTGCTGGAAGTCGACGGTGTCGGCCTGAAAGTAATGTTTCAACACGAAGTTGTGGTAATCCAGCACCTCGCCCAGCTTGGCCGCGAAGCGCTCACGGTGACAGAGATCGCTCAGGCGCAGGCCGCGCCGGGCCACCTTGTCCTCGTACGCCGGGCCGATCCCGCGGCCGGTGGTCCCGATCGCAGCCTTGCCGCGCGCCTTCTCGCGGGCGTGATCCAGAGCCACGTGATGCGGAAGAATCAGCTGGCAGGATTCCGACAGGCGGAGACGATCCGCGACCGGAACCCCCTTGGCCTCCAGCATCTCGATCTCCTCGATCAACGCCGAAGGCGAGAGCACCACGCCGTTGCCGACCAGGCACTCGACCCCGGACCGCAGGATCCCCGAGGGGATGAGATGCAGGACGGTCTTGGCCCCGCCGATCACCAGCGTGTGACCGGCATTGTGCCCCCCCTGGAAACGCACCACCGCGGCCGCGTTCTCGGTCAGCAGGTCAACGACTTTGCCCTTCCCCTCGTCGCCCCACTGGCTCCCCAGCACCACTACGAATCGTCCCATGCCTACGGCTCCTCGACAGTCCATTCCTGGCCGCGCCGGATCAGGCGTTGGGCCCTTTCTTGGTTTTCCATGGTTTCCCCGGCCAGCAGGCGGCGCACGCGCACGCCCCGGGTGCGCAGTTCGGCGATCGCGCGCTCCAATCCGGCGTCGTCCTCCGCCGGCGCCAGCACGCATTCGCGCCGATTCTCGGGCGGAGCCGTCACCAGGCGCAACAACGCCTTCAGGTCGGTGCTGAATCCGGTCGCGGCCCGGGCCCGGCCGAACACGCGGCCGATCTCATTGTAGCGTCCGCCACGCGCGATCTCCTGGCCGGAGCCCGGCACGAACGCCGCGAACACCAGCCCGGTATGGTAGGAATAGCCGCGCAGTTCACCAAGATCGATATGCACATCGAGTTCCGGCAATGCGTCCTGCAGCCGTGCCACCACCGCGCCGAGGTGATCCAGCGCCGCCTGCACGGGCTGCGGCGCACCGGCCAGCCGCGCGCGCGCCTCGACCAGCACATCGGGGCCGCCGTTCAGATCCACCAGAACCCTCAGAGGCTGCGCCAACTCGGGATCGAGCTGCCACTCGGCCAGCGTTTCCTCAATCTCGGGGATGGCCTTGCGCTGCAGCAGGTCGAAGAACAACCGCTCACGCGGGGCATCGAGACCGGCCACGCGCGCCAGCGATCGGAAGATGTCGACATGACCGAGATCGATGCTGGGCTGGCGCACGCCGCAGAGATCGAGCGTCGCGAGCATGAGCCGGATGATCTCGACGTCGCTGTCGAGACCGTCGTGTCCGAACAGTTCGGCGCCCGCCTGCAGCGGGCTGCGCGAACCGGACCATTCGTCGGCACGGGTACGCAGCACGGTGCCGACGTAGCAGAGACGGGTGGTGCCGGGGTCACGCAGCCGGTGCGCGTCGATCCGGGCGACCTGGGGGGTCAGATCGGCACGCACACCCATCAGCTTTCCCGTCAGTTGATCGGTCAGCTTGAAGGTCTGCAGATCGAGTTCCTGCCCGGCCCCCGTCAGCAGGGAATCGAGATATTCCGCCATCGGTGGCATGACCAGGTCATAGCCCCAGACGTCGAACTGATCCAGAATCGCGCGGCGCAGTGTCTCCAGCCGCCGGGCCGCGGAGGGAAGTGCCTCTTCCAGCCCATCCGGCAACAGCCACCGGTTCACATCTTCCATTTCATTCCCTGTTTGAACAGCATCCCCGCTCAGCCGCGCACCCAGGTGAGCAGCGCGAGTCCGAGAAGCACCGAGACCAGCCCGAATATTCTCAGCGTACCCTCCGGCAGCCGAGCCACCTCCAGCAGGTAGGCCCGATACCGTCGTGGCACGAGGAACGGGAGCAGCCCCTCAAAAACAAGCAGCAGCGCGAACGCTGCTGCCAAATCCGACCAGACCATTCAAACCGCCGTCAGGGGAGTCGCGCCGGGTTTCGTGTGCCCGCGGGATCCTTGAAGTAGCGGAAGAAATCAGAACTCGAATCGAGCACGAACGTCGACCCCTCACCGGTCAGCGAACTCCGGTACGCGAGCAGGCTACGGTAGAAGCCGAAGAAATCCTCGTCCGCCCCAAACGCCAGCCCGAGCAACCCGGTGGCCTGCGCGTCACCCGCGCCCCGGATCTCTTCCGAGTCCCGGTATGCGTTCGCCAGAATCACGGTACGGTCACGATCGGCGCGGGACTTGATACGCTCGGCCTCTTCCTGGCCGCGGGCCCGGAAGTCCTGGGCCACACGCTCGCGTTCCGCGCGCATGCGATCATACACCGATTCGGACACCTCGTCCGGCAGGTCGATGCGACGGATGCGAACGTCGACGAGGTTCACGCCCAGTTCGCTGGCAGTCTCCCGGGCCACGTCACGCACGGCGTCCATGATCGTCGTGCGCTCGCCGGATACCACCTCAGCCAGTTTGAAGCGCGCAAACTCGTTGCGCATGCCGTCCCGCAGGATCTGCGCCATGCGTTCCTCGGCGTTGCGCTCGTCGCCCCCGGTGGCGCGATAGAACTGTCCCGTGTCGGCAATCTGCCACTTGGCGTAGAAGTCGACGATGACGTTCTTGGCCTCGCTGGTCAGGAAACGGTCCGGCGGGACGTCCAACGTCATGATGCGCTTCTCGAAGGAGAGCACGTTGTTGATCAGCGGAAACTTGAAGTGCAGACCCGGTTCCAGATCGACCTGGCGCACTTCACCCAGCGAGAACAGGATCACCCGTTCGCGCTCGTCCACCGTGTAGGTCGCCATGGCGATCAGGACCACGGCGACGACAACTGCAACTGCGACTGCGCGGATCATTAGCGCACCTCCCGCGCACGTGGATCAGGTCGGTTGGAGCCCAACCGGTTGGCCGGCGAGCTGGGCGCGACCACGCCTGCCGCGGAAGGCGTTCCCAGCGTCTGCGACGCCGAGGGCGCCGGACCGCTGGGGGTCTCTCCGCGTAGCAGTTGGTCCAGCGGCAGCAGCGTCAGGTTGTTCCCCGCGCCGACGTCCAGCATCAACTTTTTCGACTGCTGGAAGACCGCCTCGACCATCTCGATGTACAGGCGTTCGCGGGTCACGGCCGGCGCCTGCTGATACTCGGCGAGGAGCTGACTGAAACGCGAGGCGTCACCTTCAGCCCTGGCGATGATCTGGTCGCGGTAGGCTTCCGCCTCCTCCAGAACACGTGCCGCCTGGCCGCGGGCACGTGGGATCAAACCGGCAGCATAGGCCTCCGCCTCGTTAATGAAGCGCGCCTCGTCCTCACGGGCACGGATCGCGTCGGCAAACGCCTCCTGGACCGGCTCCGGCGGCTGCGCCTGCTGCATGGAAACCGCTGTAATGATGATCCCGGCGCCGTAGGAATCGAGCGCCTGCTGCAGGGTCGCGCGCGCGGAGGCTGGGATTTCACCACGGCCTTCGCCGAGAATGAAGTCAAGGTTGCTCTTGCCGATGCTCTCACGAATCGCGGATTCCATCGCCTGTTGCACGGTCGCATCCGGGTTGCGAACGTTGAACTTGAAGTCGACCAGATCCATCACGCGGTACTGCACCGCGATATCGACGTCGATGATGTTCTCGTCGGCGGTCAGCATCAGGGACCGGTTCTGCAGCGTACGGATGTTGTCGACATTCTCGATTTCCACCCGTTCGAAGGGATACGGCAGCCGCCAATGGGGACCCGGCACCGACACCTTCTGGAACGCACCGAGGCGAAGCACCACGCCGCGATCACCTTCACGCACGATGTAGAAACCCGAGGCCAGCCACACCACCAGCGCAACAATCAGCGCCAGGCTGATGACAGCCTTGGAGTTCTGCCCCATGCCGAAACCGCCACCGCCGCCCGATTCATCATCGGAGCCTCCGCCAGACCCGCCGCCGAACATTCCGTTCAGCTGCCTGGAGAGCTTGCGCATCATCTCCTCGAGATCGGGGGGACGCTGACCGCCGCCACCACCACCCCCGCGGGGACCACCGCTCCAGGGATCGCGCTGGTTATTTCCTGGTTCGTTCCAGGGCATGTAGAAACTCCAATGGTTGATACCACCCGTAGGAACGTGAAACCGGCCTTTGGTTCGCACCAAGTTTCACGCAGGGGTCCGCATTTTAGGTAGGGCTCTCCCCCCGGGCAACCCCGGGAGAAGACGGAGTGCCTCACTCCACGAAGTTGAAATAATGCGGGTCGTACATCTGCTGCCGGATGTAACCCCGCAGATCGTCCGGTCGCTGGATCCCCGCGACCCCCTGGGAAAACGCGACCTCGGCCACTGCGAACGCGATGTCCGCAGAAACCTCGCGCACCCTCCCGAGCGCGGGAAACACGCTGCCCTGTGCCAGATCCTCTTCCAGAACCGTGTCGGCGAGCGTTCGCGCCGCGGTCATGAACATTCGATCGGTGATGCGCGTGGCCTGCACCGCGACCGCACCCAGCCCGACACCCGGAAAAATATAGGAATTGTTGCCCTGGCGCGGTACGAAGCGCCGCCCCTGGAATTCGACCGGATCAAAGGGGCTGCCCGACGCGAACAGGGCCCGACCCTCGGAGTGGGCATAGGCCTGCTCGGCCGTGCACTCGGCCATCGAGGTCGGGTTCGAAAGTGCAAAGATGATCGGCCGGTGGTTGAACTTCGCCATCGCCTCGATCACGTCGCAGGTGAAGGCCTGCGGCACGGCGCCAACGCCAATGATCGCGGTTGGCCGCAAGGCCTCGACCGCTTCCCGGAAATTCGAGACGGGTTCGTGTTCATGCGCGAAGGCCTGCTTGTGCTCGGCAAGACCTCCGCGCGAGCGCACCACCAGACCGCGTGAGTCGAACATCCAGCAGCGTTGGCGGGCAGCAGCCTCATCCAACCCATCGGCCACGACCGCCGCGCTCAGCAGGTCGGCGATGCCGCGTGCGGCCTCTCCGGCCCCCAGAAACAGGAAGGTCTGCTCGGAGATCCGGCCACCGGTGACCCGCAGGGCCGAAAGGATCCCCGAAAGCGCGACCGCGGCCGTGCCCTGGATATCGTCGTTGAAGCAGCAGATGCGATCCCGGTAGGTCTCCAGCAGGCGGAAGGCATTATGGTTGGCGAAGTCCTCGAACTGGACGACGATTTCCGGGAACACCTGCTGGGTGGCCTCGATGAATTCGGCCATCAACGCGTCGTACTCGTCGCCGCTCAGACGGCGCCGACGCAGCCCGAGATACAGCGGATCCTCGAGCAGCGTCTCGTTGTTGGTGCCGACATCGAACATCACCGGCAGACAGCGACGCGGATGCACACCCGCGCAGGCCGTGTACAGGGCCAGCTTTCCGATCGGGATACCCATGCCGTTGGCCCCGAGATCGCCGAGTCCCAGGATGCGTTCGCCGTCGGTGACCACGATGATGCGCGCGTCACGGTTCGGCCAGTTGCGCAGGACCTCGGCGACACGCCCACGGTCCTCGGCGGAGACGTACAACCCCCGCGGGCTCCTGTAGATGTGCCCGAATTCCTGACAGGCGAGCCCGACCGTCGGCGTGTAGATCACAGGCATGATCTCATCCGGGTGATCGGTCACCACCCGAAAGAACAGTTCCTCATTGCGGTCGTGCAGCCCCTCGAGCATCAGGTAGCGCTCGAGCGGCGAGTCCAGGCCGCGGAAATTTTCCATCACGCGGTGCACCTGTTCGTCCTGGCTGGACACGTGGGGCGGCAGCAGACCGCGCAAACCCAGCACGTCGCGTTCCCGGTCGCTGAAGGCCGTCCCCTTGTTCAGGGCCGGGTCGCGCAGCAGGGAGACGCCCCGGGGAAACCATTCGGGAAGCGGCGGGGGAAGCGGTGCGCCACTTTTCTTGTTGGGCATCTTTGATTCTCGTTGGCGGGAAGGCGCGCCCCGGAATCGAACCCGGCACGCGCCAGATTCATGCGACCGCGCACGCCGCAGTATCAGACCCGCCCGTGAAAGCCGTCAACCGCTTTCAGCGGCCGAAGGCAGGATCTCCAGCAAATGACTCATCCAGGGCACCAGGAGCCCTTCGTACCAGAGCAAGGCCAGCACGAACACCACCAAACCGAGAAAGACGAGGGTTTTCCATGGCCGCTTCCGGTCCGCGTAGGGGTCGTCCAGCGAGCGCCGGGAGCCGCGTGGCAACCTGGAAACCTGGGTCAGCGAGGATCCGAAGGCCAGATTGATCCGGGCTCGGGTGTTCACCGCCCAGCCGTTGGCATCCAGCAAGGGCGCAAGATTGCGTCCGCGCAGCTTCATGCCGGCCATCAGCATCGACGGGCCCGAGATCACCAGCATCACCCCGATGACAACCAGCGGCAGCTGCCACCAGGCCAGCGTGAGCAGACCGGCAACCATCGCGGCCAGCGCCGTGCCGATGGCCCCGATCGCGAGGCCGATCGCGGCGAAAATACCGGCAAATTTGGCAATATCGAAGGGTATCGGCGCCGCACCGCCGCTCGCCTCGGCTGCCGCCACCTTGTCGTGGGAGGCGGCAAACTTCTGGATCTGCTCCTGAAACACCCGCGCGATCCGCTTGTAGGGCGTCCAGAACGCCTGGCGAATACTGATCGGGTGTTCCACGAGTCTGACCACCGTGGCATCCCAGTCCAGACCCCGACGGTCGTAGAACACGCCGTTGCGACCCGCCATCAGGTTGTCCCCGTCTCCCTCGGTCATGCCGGCGACGATGGTCATCGGTGCTTCACCATGCCGCTCGCAGTCGCAATAGGCCAGGTAGGTTCCGCTGAAGTGGGCCAGGGCGCTGTGCCGGGCCATGTCGTCGACACGCAGGCAGAGATCGCAGCTGCGTCCGTCGAGATACAGGGTTCCCGCCTGGAAGATGGCCTGCCGACCCGGCGCGTAGAAGTCACGCAGGGATACGAAGTTCGTCAGGAGCTTGAACAGGTCCCGGTGGTAGCGCGCGAGTCGCTCGACCGCGTCGATCGACTCGGCATGGGCCTCCAGTGCCTTGTCCTGCTCGATCAGGTCGTGGATGGCCTGTTCCGCACCACCGGAGAGAATCGCATCGATCCGTTCGTATCCGAGCGAAGCCACCCGCTCGCCCGGCATTTTCCCCAACCACTCCCGGTACGGGGAGAAACGTGCCTTGACCGCATCCCAATCCTCGGCGCTGAGCGTATCCCGCTCGCCGACCATTGGAACGATGACCCGAACCCGGAGCTGCTCGACGGGTCCGATCCACGCCGGGTTCACCCCGTCGGTCAGCGACAGATCCCGCCCTGCGGCCACATGGGCCAGGGGCAACGCGGCGATCGCTTCCGCGGTGGCCGACAGCTCCTGGTCCGCCAGGCTGGCGTAGACCTCCGCGGGCCGGTTCAGCGGGTCCGCGGCACGCGGATCGAAAGCCGCCAGCCTGCAGCGCGCGAAATAATCGTCGACCTTTGCCGCAACGGCTTCCATCACCTCCGCTGCCGCGGGGGTATCCTCGCCCAGCGGCAGCACGACCGCGCCGGGCGCGCGCGCGGCCACCCACCATTCGGCGTAGGCGCGGGCCTCGTCGAAGAACGCATCGCATTTTTCGCGGGACACGCCCGGCTCGCCGCTGCGGTCGGTTTCCGCCCCGAAACGTTCGATGATCGCCTCCATCACCGCACCCACCTCTGCGTCGTCGGTCAGCGCCGGGCACACGATGCCATCGCCGTTGAGACAACTGGCGCCAAAGATCTTCGACTTGTCGGAGGCATCGCCAACCGAGATCGCAGGCTCACCCGCCTTGCCGAGGTTGATCAGAATCTGCTGCGCGGATGCCAGCAGTTTTTCGCCCTCGGGCGAACCGTCGTTGATCGCCGACAGCGGCAACGCTTCGCCACCCTCGATCAGCCGGGACGGATCCCGCAGCATGGCGCAGGCCCAGGCGACCGCGGCCTGGACTTCCGGCACACGGACATGCCCATCGCGATCGGCATCGATGAGTTCCAGCGTCCGAGAGTCGAACTCGAGACCGGACGTTGGGCAGCTGAGCACCGACCAGAGCTTCGGGTCGAGCTGATCCAGGTGAAGCAGATCTTCCGGGGTGTCGAGACGGACCTGGTCGAATCCCCCCAGGCGGAAGAAACGCCAGCGATGCGGCGCGGTCGGAGCAGTAGCCATGAAAACTCCCGAATCTCAACTGCATCGGTAAAGAAGAGCGCCCAAAACCGGTGGAGTATACTATCGGGTCGAGGCAAGCCAAGAGGGGATCAACGTATGGATGGTGGACCACCGGGCAGGGAGCAATCCCTGAATGTGCTGGGCACGCCGCTGGCACCCTGCTCTCAGGGCGAACCCGTGACCGGTTTCTACCGCGACGGCGACTGCGCCACCGGCCCCGATGATCTCGGTCGGCACACCGTGTGTGCGCGAGTCACCGCGGAGTTTCTCGAGTTCTCGAAACAACGGGGCAACGACCTGAGTACGCCCGTACCCCAGTTCGGTTTCCCCGGCCTGAAGCCCGGCGATCGCTGGTGCCTCTGCGCGGCCCGCTGGAAGGAGGCGCTGGATGCCGGTGCGGCACCGCGCGTGGTCCTGACCGCCACCCATCAGAAGACGCTCGAGATCGTCCGCCTGGAGGATCTGAAACCCCATGCCATCGACCTTTCCTGAGAAGCCACACATGCGAACATCCATTCTCCACAGGGCCCGCACGACCGGTGGCGGCGCGCTCGGCATGATCGGTGCGATCGTGGTCGTGCTGGCTCTGTATGTCGGAGCCGAGTGGCTGGTCGGTCAGCACGTGAAGCGCGCGCTCACCGATGTCCTGCAAAGCGATTTCCACGATACCCTCGAATTGCGGTCCGTGGGCATGGATGGCTGGCTGTTCAGTTCCCGCCGCAGCGGCGAGGCGCTGGCGGTCCTGCCGTCCGGTCAACTCGTCCCCGTCGAGTTCTCGATGGTCGGCAACCCGGTCACCGGCTCCACGCTCACGGTCGAGAGTGGACAGCGACTCAACCTGATGCTGCGCGGGCTGCTCGACAATCTGCCCTGACGCCGAATCACCGGACGAAGCCGCCTGATGAAATCGCACTCGCTGCACGGTTTGATCGCCTCCCTGCGCCGTTCGTGGACCCAGGGAGCGTTCCTGCTTTCCCTCATGATGCCGCTCGCGGCCCCGGCACAGGACGTCCAGCTCGGCCTGTTGCTCGGCGACGGTGGCGCGTTCCATGACGGCAACTTCAACTCCGCTCAGATCACCGTCTCGCGCGCCTTCGGGTCCGCGGTGGCGCTGGAAAGTGGCTGGGAGCTCCAGCCCCGAGGCACGTTCAGTGTCGGCATACTGCGCGGCCAGGGCGAAACGGCCACGATCGCGAGCCTCGGCCCGGACGTGGTGTTGCAGGAAGCCGGTGCCGAACGGGGCTGGTTCCTGCAGGCCGGCATCCACCCCACGCTGATCAGCGAGACGGACTTCGGCACACGCCGGCTCGGCAGCACCGTGCAGTTCACGAGTTACGCGGGCGCGGGATTCCGGCTGGGCGCGGAGCATTCACTGCTTTTCCACATTCAGCACATGTCCAATGCCGATCTTGACCGCGAAAACGACGGGGTCAATCAGCTCGTGCTTTCCTACCGACATCACCTCTGATGGACGCGAAAGGCATCGAACCCGAGGCGTCATCGCTCGGGCCCAGCAAATCCCAGCGCAAGCGCGAGAGCACGGCGTTGCAGGACATCGGGGCCGAACTGGTGAAGCTGCCGGCCGAGCGCGTACGCGGCCTGGACCTGCCGGAATCCCTGCGCGCGGCCGTGCTGGAAGCCCAGCGCATCCGGAGCCACGGGGCGCTGCGGCGGCAGATGCAGTTCATCGGCAAACTGATGCGCTCGATCGAGGCGGAGCCCATCACCGAACAACTGGCCGTGCTCCGCGGCGATTCCGACCAGGCCAAGGCGCGGTTCCACGCACTGGAACACTGGCGCGAACGGCTGCTCGCGGACGATGCCGCGGTCACGGAATGGCAGGATGCCTACCCCGGGAGTGACGTACAGCAGCTGCGCCAGCTGATTCGCAACGCGCGCAGGGAAGCCGCCGAGCAGAAACCGCCACGTGCCTATCGGGCGCTGTTCCGGCTGCTCTCGGAAACCGCGAACGCCGCATCCGACTGACCGCGAGCGGCGCGCAGCGGACTCAGGTACCGCAGAAGGTCTGGTACACGCGCTGTTCGGGAGCCGGCGGCTGCCGGTACTCGGAATCGTCGAGACGCTCGTCACAGGGATCGATCAGCGCGTCCAGCAAACGCCGGGCGGGCCCCAGATCACCGGTCTCCACCGCCGCTGCAAGCGCCTCTTCCACCCGGTGATTGCGCGGAATCACCGCCGGGTTGGCGGCGCGCATGCGCTGCAGCGCATCCTCGGCGGCGCCGGGCTGGCGGCCCAGGCGCTCCCGCCAGCGGGTGTGCCAGGCCTCGAATTCCGGGTCGCCGGACGCCGCGTTCACGCTCGCAGGGGATGTCATCGCGGCCGGAGCGGAAAGGTCCCGGAAGGTGTTGGTGTAGTCGGCCCCGGTCCGCTGCATCCACTCCAGCAGCGCGTCGCCGAGCGCCTCGTCCCCGGCCTCCTCGTTGCCCAGACCCAGTTTGGCGCGCATCGTTGCATGCCAGTGCGCGCTGAAGCGGGCCGGGAAACGGCCGATCGCTTCCTCGGCCTGAGCCAGGGCCGTCTCCGGTTCCGGATGCAGCAGCGGCAGCAGGGTTTCCGCGAGGCGCGCCAGGTTCCACTGCCCGATGCGGGCCTGGTTGGCGAAGGCGTAGCGCCCCTGGCGGTCGATGGAGCTGAACACCGTCGCCGGGTCGTAGTCGTCCATGAACGCGCAGGGACCGTAATCGATCGTTTCACCCGAGAGCGTCATGTTGTCGGTGTTCATCACGCCGTGCACGAAACCGACGCGCATCCAGTTCGCGATCAGCGCTGCCTGACGTTCGATCACGGCCTCCAGCAGGTCCATGTACCGGGTCGGCCCCTCGGCCAGCTCCGGGTAGTGGCGCCGCAGGGTGTAGTCGGCGAGCGCCCGGGTGAAGTCTGCGCCGCCGGCCTCACCCGCTGCGTCACGCGCTGATGATCCCTGCTGGCCCGGTACGCCCATTCCCGCGTCCAGTGCCGCGGCGTACTGAAAGGTACCGACCCGGATGTGACTGTCGGCGACGCGGGCCAGCACCGCTCCGGGAAGCGCTTCCTCCCGGAATACGCGCTCGCCGGTGGCCACCACCGCGAGGCTGCGCGTCGTCGGGATGCCGAGCCCGTGCATCGCCTCGCTGATCAGGTACTCCCGCAGCATCGGCCCGAGCGCGGCGCGCCCGTCGCCCCGGCGCGAATACGGCGTCGGCCCCGAGCCCTTCAGCTGGATGTCCACGCGTCGGCCGTCCGGCGCCAGGTGTTCCCCGAGCAGGTGCGCACGCCCGTCACCAAGCACGGTGAAATGCCCGAACTGGTGGCCCGCGTAGGCCTGGGCAATGGGCTCGCTGCCCGGGCCCTGGAGGTTGCCACCCAGCATCTGCTGACCGTCCGGACCTTGCAAGGCATCGACGTCCAACCCCAGATCACCGGCCAGCGCGCGGTTCAGCAACACCAGCACCGGACTGTGGACAGGGGTGGGCAGTACTCGGGCGAAAAACGGCCCGGGCAGGCGGGTGTAACTGTTATCGAAGTTCCAGCGCATGAGACCGACTATTCCACAAGCCGGACTCGCGGTCCGTTTCTCGGCGTTTTGCGCGGGGTTTCCGGTATACCCCGCGTGCGAAGAAACGCGCGGGTCCAGACGCGCCAGACGCGTATTCGCGACAGCCGTCCTGATAGAATCGCAGTCCTTGTTCACGGGAAGGCGCCCGCCGCGTGGCGCCGACAGGCCGAGGTCCATGATGTTCGAACAGTTTGGTGCCCTCGCATGGGATTCCGACAAGGTCCTGCGCTTTCTGGAGCTGGGAGGGCCGGTAGTGGCCATCCTCCTGGCCATGTCGGTGTTCGCGCTAACGGTCATCCTGGCGAAGCTGATGCATTTCTCCAGCCTGCGTATCGGTGAACGGCGCAGCGCCGACAAGGCGCTCGCGCTCTACCGCGCCGGGCGCATCGACGACGCCATCGCACGCGTCGCGGGCGCTTCCAGCCCGACGTCCCAGGCGTTGGCCCGCGGGCTGCGCGGCGTGCAGCGGGGACTGCCGGAACACAAGGTGCGGGAAGAAGTCGTGCGCTACGGCAACGTTGCGCTGCAAAGCCTGCGCAGGGGCTTCCGGTCCCTGGAGGTCATCGGGTCGCTGGCGCCGCTGCTGGGCCTGTTCGGTACGGTGCTCGGCATGATCAAGGCCTTCCAGGCGCTGGAACTCGCGGGCACGCAGGTGGACCCCTCGGTGCTGTCCCGGGGCATCTGGGAGGCGCTGCTCACGACGGCCGTCGGTCTCGCGGTGGCGATCCCCGTCGTGGCGATGCTGAACTGGCTGGAAGGACGCGTCGAGCGGCTCGCCCACCGCATGGACGACCTGGTCACGCAACTGTTCACCGAAGACCTCTCCAGCGTGCCCGCGCCGAAGACGAAGGCCAGCGATGCTTCCGATAGCGTCTGAAACGCCCGTACTGCTCGCCCGGCGGACGCGGCGGCGTCCGTTGATCGGACTGACGCCACTGATCGACGTGGTGTTCATCCTGCTGGTGTTCTTCATGCTGGCCTCCAGCTACCTGGACTGGCGCGCCATTGAACTGACCGCGCCGAGCGAGACCGCCGCGGGCGGCCCGGTCGAGGGCGCGTTGCTGATCGAGATCCGCCCCGAGGGCCTGCGCTTCGCGGGCGAATTTCTGCCGCTGGAGACGGTGGTCCAGCGCGCCGAACGCCGACTGACGCAGGTCCCCCAGACACCCGTGCTGGTCAAACCGGCGTCCGGAGTGAGCCTGCAGCAGACGGTCACGGTGCTCGACCGCCTGGTCGCCGTGGGCGCGGTCAACCTCTCCGTAATCCGGGACTCCCGGCCATGATGGGCGAAGGCCGCCACTTCCGCGTGCCGCGGCGGGTACAGGACGAAGACGCGCGGGTCCTCCCCCTGATCAACATCGTGTTCCTGCTGCTGATCTTCTTCATGATCGCCGGACACATGAGCGCCACCGGGCCGTTCGAGATCGATCCGGTGGAATCCGCCGCAGCCGGCTTGCCGCAGCCCGAGAATCTCACGGTGCACATGGCCGCGGACGGACGACTGGCGCTGGACGGCGCGGAACTGGGCCTCGGGGATCTCGAGGCGGCCGTGCGTGCGCGCCATGCGGCGGATACGGAACTCCGCGTGCGGCTGCAGGCGGACGGGCGCGCCGAAGCCATGCAGGTCGTCGTCGTGATGGAGCGGCTGCGCGCGGCGGGAACGGAACGCCTGGAACTGCTGACGCTGCCGGAACGGTGATGGAACCCGCGCGTCGGCAGTGGCTCGCCGCGTTCACGCTGGCCCTGCTGCTTCACGCGGCGGCGGGCATGACCCTGATCGCCTCCTGGCAGGAACGCCCACGCCTGCCCGCCACAGCCGGCGCCGGGGGGATGGAGGTCGCGCTGTTTCCGGCATTCGAGCAGGCCCTGCGCGAGGCTTCGATCGAGACCCCCGACCTGACCGGAACCGAGGCGGCACCGCTGGAGCCGGCGCTCGTGCCCCCGGAGCTTGCGCCGCTGGAGCCGACCCTGCCGCAACTCGCCGAAGCGGTGCCGGCCGCGTCCCCACCGGAACGGACCGAATCCACACCCGTCCCACTGGACACCACAACCGTGCCGACCGACATCGTCCCGCTCGAATCGGTGGAACCATCGCGCGTTGCGGAGGCACCGGCAGCCGTCACAGTGGAGCCCACCCCGCTCGAATCGGTGGACTCCCCAGCCGCCCTTGAGGCCCCCGAGGCCATGGAAGCGCTTCCGGTGGAACGCGTCTACGACGCCGTCGAGCCGGTCGATCTCGACGCGCCACCGGCCACTTCCCTACCGACAGTGTTGGCGGATCTGCCTGCCGAACCTCTGGACACGGGGGAAGCGCCTGCGGCCGATCCGATCGCGCCGACGGAGATCATCCCGGTCCCCCAGGCCGCTGAATCCGTGGCGGTGGCCGACACCGTCGACGCGTTCGAGATACCGGAGCGCGCGCGCGACGCGGCACGCGAAGAGCCGGTTCCCATCGAGCCCCCGCTGTCGTCGGTCTCGGGGTCCGTGCCGCCATCCGCGCCTGGGCCGGTTCCGGAACTACCGGTCCTGGCGCCGCTGCAGGTCGCGGAGGCACCGTTCGCAGCGGTACCGCTCCCGACGGCCACGGCCGAAAGCGCCCCAGTGCCGGTCGAGCCGGAGGCACCCGCGGCCCTCCCGGACGTCGTCGAGACATTCGCAACCCCGGCCCCCGATCCGACGGAACCCGACGTGCTCCAGACCCGGGCAATGGCGCCGATGGAAATCGTGCGGGCCCGCGAACCCGAACCGGCGCCGAGACCGGCCGAACAGACCCTGCGCGAGCCCGCCGAATCCGATGCCGAACCCGTGTCGGACTCACCGAGCGGCACGCGGTCGACGGCACCTGCGGAAGCCCTGGAGGAAGGGATCGTGGCGGCAGCGCCCCCGCCACCCAGCGCCTCTGCCGAGGATGCCCAACGCCCTGAGCAGCCGGCCCGGCCCGGCATCGAAGCCGCTTACCTCGCGGCCCTGCAGGCCCGGCTCGAGCGCTACAAGGACTATCCGCGCCCGGCGCAGCGGCGCGGCGAAGAGGGCACCGTGTTGCTGCGTTTCACCATCAACCGCTACGGTATGGTGATCGAACATGCCATCGTGCAAAGCTCCGGCTTTCAGTCCCTCGACAATTCCGTGGAACACATGATCCGGCGCGCGCAGCCGCTACCCGCGATTCCCCACGAAATGGGCCGTGACTGGATGCAGGTGATCCTTCCCGTGCAGTTTCAGCTGGAGCGCTGAGAATACCGGCGACCCCGGACCCGAAACCCTTTCGAACCCCACTTGCCAAGGAGAATCCCATGCGTAACGTGTTCCGTACCTCCCGCCCGCAGCGCCATCCCGGCGCCATCATGCTGCTGTTGCTCAGCCTGTTCGCCTGGACCCTGCCCGCGGCCCTGGCCGACGAAGCGGCCCTGGCCGAGGAGACCGGCGCGCTGTCGGTCCAGCTGAACAAGCTGGAGGCGGACGGGGACGCCTGCCGCGCCTACATCGTGCTCGAGAATGCCAGCGACATCGCCTTCGAGGGCCTGCGCCTCGACATGGTGCTGTTCGACGTCGATGGCGTGATCGCCCGGCGCCTGGCCGTCGACGCCGCCCCGCTGGCGGCGGGCAAGACCAGCGTCCGCGTGTTCGGCATCAGCAACCTGGCCTGCGACAACATCGGCCGCGTACTGCTGAACGACATTCTCGTCTGCCAGGACGCCACCGGCGACCGCACCGACTGCATGGAACACATCGTCCCCGACAGCATCGCCGGCGTCCCCTTCATCAAATAACCCCACCCCCGAACCCCAAAACCGGGGTCAGACCCCACCCCAAACCGGGGTCAGACCCCACCGTAAAACGGGGTCAGACCCCGCGGGTCGATACCATGGGTTAAAGCGACCTGTCGTTCCTTTGTGTCTGTTTTTAAACAGTATTTTCTCAGGACCGACGGCTCCGTTTGGGGTCAGACCCCAATGAAAAACGGGGTCTGACCCCAAAGGAAAATGGGGTCTGACCCCGGTTCGGAAGGGGGGTGGGGCGTTCAGCGGGGATTCATCCGGCGGGGGTGATCATGCGTGTGCAGACCCGCGAAGGGGCTGCCGCGGACAGGACGCAGAGGAGATCCCACGATGAACCGCAAAGCCATCACCGCCACCGCCCTGGCACTGGTCCTGGGTGCTTCCCTGACATCGACGGGCTGTGCCCCGCGCACCGCAGCCGGCGGCGCGGTGGTCGGAGGCGCCGCGATCGGGGGTGTCTATGAATACCAGAACAAGCGCGCGCTCGACGCGCTGGAGCAGGACTTCCGGCGTGGACAGATCACCCAGGAAGAATACGATCGCCGCAAGCGCGAGATCAGCCGGCGCTCGCTGATCTACTGAGCTCTGTGCTGCTCCACGGGCCCGCCGCCCGGCTGCGGCAGGAACGGGGGCAACGGGCAATGCACAGACGCACAGACGGCCCGTAGCAACTCCGCTTCGTGCAGCGTGATCCGCCCGTCGTGGTGCACGGTCAGCAGCAGCGCCTCGAGCAGCAGCGCCTTGGCGACGGGCTCGAGCCGGTCGAGCCTGGGCAACGCGTCATCGAGCGCCCGGATCCAGTCCTGAGGCGGCGCAAAGGGATGCGATGCCTGCGGTTCGAGGGCGTACAGCCCCTTGAGGTAGGCGCGACGCGCGTCGTCGAGGTTCTCGTGTCCGTGCATCGCCAGCACCGCGAGCACGGTCGCGGCTTCGGACAGCACCTCGGGCAGGTGGATCGTGCCAAACAACTGCGCGCGCGAGGGGTCTTCGGCCTCCTCCAGGTGCGCGGCCAGATCACGGCCGAGTGCGTATTCGAACAGGCTGACCTCGCCGTCCAGTCGAATCAGCGCACCCATGAGATCGCGGAACGCCTTCAGCTCGGAGGCCGGCCGACGCTTCAGCGCGGGAAAGGCAATGGCGAGGAGCGGCGCACGCTGGACCGGATGCAGCTTCGCGAAATGCGGCAGCAACGCCTCGACCGCGGCACGTGCATCGGGCCCACGATCCGCTTCGATCCGCTCGAGGTGCCGCATACGATCCTGACCGGCGGCGTCGACCAGCACCGCCAGGACCAGGTCGATCGCGTGATCGTGCATGTGCGCCGCATCCGCAAGGGCCTCGGGCAGGTCGCCGCGCAGCAGCTCGGCGTAGCGAACGTGGTCGAAGCCGGGATTGGCGACCTGCCGCGTCACCGGGCCCGCAGCCGCATCGGAGCCCGCGGCACCGCCCCCCGCCAGCACGGCTCCCGCAAGGACCCCGCCGACGACGCCACCAGGCAGTGCCTCGGTGCCCGGAAGCGCGTCGAGCCCGCCCGGGAACCGGTCCCGGGCCTCGCGCAGCTCCGCCGCTTCCGCAGCTTCCTGCTCCGCCTTGCGCCGCCGCTGCCACTGCGCGGCGAGTTCCGGGAGCTGCTCGGGCCGGAAACCCGGATCGAGGCGCCCGATGCGCTCCAGCAACGGAGGATGCGTGGCGAACAGGCGGGAATAGCCCACGCCATCGCCAAAGAGCATATGGCTGACCTGCTCGCCGTCGGTGGCCGTCAGCTGCGAGCCCTGCGCGGTGATCGCGATCTTCTTCAGCGCGCCGGCCACCGCGGTGTTGTCCCGCGTGAACTGCACGGCGGAGGCATCGGCAAGGTATTCCCGCTGCCGTGACAGCCCGGCCTTGATCAGCCGCCCGAAGAAGACCCCGATGGAGCCCACGATCATCACCGCCAGGGCGACGATCAGCACCGGCGCGGCGCCGCGGCTGTTCCGTCCACCCCGGCTCATGTGCATCCCGTAGCGGGCCAGGATCGACAGCATGAGAATGCCGAACAGCAACCCCATCAGCCGGATATTCAGCCGCATGTCACCGTTGAGAATATGGCTGAACTCGTGCGCGATCACCCCTTGAAGCTCCGACCGGCTCAGCTGCTCGAGGCAGCCGCGGGTTACTCCAATCGCGGCGTCGGAAGGCGTGTAGCCGGCAGCGAAGGCGTTGATGCCCGCTTCCTGCTCGAGCACGTAGATCTCGGGCACCGGAACCCCGGACGCGATCGCCATTTCCTCGACGACGTTGCGCAGGCGCCGGTAACTGGGGTTGGTCGTATCCGGGGGAATCAGCGTGCCACCCAACTCCCGGGCGACCACACCGCCGCCCTGACGCAGCCGGCTGGTGCGGATCCAGCTGGACAGCGCAATCACCGCCACCGTGACCAGCGCGGCCGTGGCGGCGACCGGAAGCAGTTCGCCCGCGGGAGGAACCCCAGGTCCGGCATCGGCAGCTGAAAACAGGCTCCAGGCTACTGCGACGACGGCGGTGATCACGGCGACGATCAGGACGACAGCGACCATGAACAGCGCCACGAGACGCTTCGACTGCCCCACTGCACGGCGCTGTTCGTTGAAGAAATCCATCGCCGGTTCCGCCGCGCTTCAGAGTGCCCGTCTCAGCCGAAGGAGACCTTCGGCGCCTGCCGCATCGCCTTGTCCTCGATCTCCAGCAGCTGTGCCGCGGTGAAATTGAACATGCCCGCAATGAAGTTGTTCGGCACCACCTCGCGCTTGTTGTTGTAGGCCATCACCGCGTCGTTGTAGGCCTGCCGCGCAAAGGCTACCCGGTTCTCCGTGCTCGCCAGTTCCTCGGACAGCTGCATCATGTTCTGGTTGGCCTTCAGGTCCGGGTAGGACTCGGACAACGCGAACAGACGGCCCAGGGTCTGGGTCAGCTGGTTCTCGGCTCCGGCCAGCTGCTGCATCGCATCCGGGTTGCCCGGATCCGCCGCTGCCGCCTTCAGGCCGGTGACCGCGCTGTTGCGCGCCTGGACCACATCCTCCAGGGTCCCGCGCTCGTGGGCCATGTAGCCCCTGGCGGTCTCGACCAGGTTGGGAATCAGATCGTGGCGCCGGGTCAGCTGAACGTCGATCTGCGCGAACGCGTTCTTGTACTGGTTCCGGGCCAACACCAGACCGTTGTAGATCGCAAAGACGAAGAACACGAGGGCGACGATGACGCCCAGTACGATCAGCAGTTCCATGATTCCCCCACCCGCAACAGACCGTTGAGAGCCAGGATAGTACCTGATTCCCGGCCAATATCCGTATGTCATGGCGCCACCGCAAGCGGGACGAACGCCAACACCACCCAACGGCAGTCGTGCGAAGCCTTGGCGCTACAATGGCTCCATGAAGCCCCGCGACGCCAACCTGGACCAGTCTCTCAAAGGCATCCTTCTGATCAATGCGATCACGCTGGTCGTCGCGCTGTGGCAGGACTGGAGCGTGCTGCAGTTGATGTGGCCGTTCTGGATGCAGAGCATGATCATCGGCTGGTACGCCCGTCAGCGCATCCTCAAACTCAACGAGTTCTCCACCACGGGGTTCAAGATCAACAATCGTGCGGTCGATCCCACACCCGAGACCCAACGCTTCACGGCCAATTTCTTCGCATTGCACTACGGTTTCTTTCACCTGGGATATCTGCTGTTCCTGATATCAATGACCCTGACCACGGACCCGGGTGGGTACGTCACCGTGACCCACGAATCCACCGGCGAAACCTCACAGATGCATATCGGGCACGTCCACCCGCTGGATTTCGTCATTTTCGTTCTGCTGGCCTGGGGCTTTCTGAAAGCCCACCGTGCTTCTCACGTCGAACATGTGGAGGCTGACCTCAGGAACAGCCCGAATATCGGAACGCTGATGGTTCTTCCCTACGCGCGCATCCTTCCGATGCACCTGACCATCGTCCTCGCACTGCCCCTGGGCGGCGGCGCGCTGTGGTTTTTCGTGTTGCTGAAAACGGCAGCCGACGTGATCATGCACAAGGTGGAGCACCGCCTCCTGCAGTCATCCGCCCGCTGAGCCCCAGTGCGCAGGAGAAAAAAACAGCACCGTGGACGCGAGACGCCCGTCGATCAGAGGCAGCCCATGAATCAGATCCACCGAAAGGACAAAACTTCGTCAGGCGGTAAAACCGTGTCCCTGGTGCTCGGTTCCGGGGGCGCGCGCGGCCTGGCACACATCGGAGTCATCGAGGAACTGGAGCGCCGGGGCTACCGGATCGCGGCCGTGTCGGGCAGTTCGATGGGCGCCCTGGTCGGCGGCATCCATGCCCTCGGCGAGCTGGACACCTACACCGACTGGGTGCGGAGCCTCAGCCAGTCCGACGTGGTACGGCTGCTCGACTGGTCGCTGTCCGGCGGCGGCGTGATCCGCGGCGACAAGCTCATCCGGAAGCTGAAGGAGCTGGTCGGCGAGAAGGACATCGAAGACCTCCCGATCCCCTACACCGCCGTGGCCGTCGACATCGAGCGGGGTCGGGAAGTCTGGATCAGCGACGGCTCGCTGTTCGACGCCATCCGCGCCTCCATCGCGATCCCCGCGGTCTTCGCGCCGCACCGGTACCGGGGCCGAGCCCTGGTCGACGGGGGCCTGCTGAACCCGGTCCCGGTCGCCCCCACGCTGCGCACGCTCACCGATCTCACCGTTGTCGTGGACGTCAACGGCCCGGTGACGGACCTGGACCGCGGCAACGATCACGACGACGAGACTGCCGACGACGACGAGCCCGGCCTGCTGCACCGCGTCGTCGAGTACGTCGAATCGCTCGGCGAAAAAGCGACCGACGCCGCCCAGGAAATCGCGTTGTCCGAAGTGCTCATGCGCTCCCTCGAAACCATGCAGACCGCCCTCACCCGCCACCACCTCGCGGTCTTCCAACCGGACCTCGTGATAAGCGTCCCGAAGAACGTCTGCATGTTCCACGAATTCCACCGCGCCGACACCATCATCGAAACCGGCCGCAAGATCGCCGCCGAACGCCTCGACACCCTCCCCCCCCAAAACCGGGGTCAGACCCCACCCTGAACCGGGGTCAGACCCCATCAAAAACGCGCATCGTATTGGCAATATTTTCTTTTATTAACAGAAGTTTATTGTCTACGTTCCGGGGTCAGACCCCACTCGGATTTGGGGTCTGACCCCGGTTTTTGGAGCCCGGTTTTCCGGTTAGCGGATGCGCCAGACGAGGATGAGGACGGCGAGGAGGAAGGGGATCACGAGCGCGTTGACCGCGGCCCAGCCGAGGGTGGCGAGCAGGGCGCCGGAGCCAAGCGCGGTCAGGGTCACGGTGCCGAACACGATGAAGTCGTTGAGCGCCTGGGTCTTCGCCTTTTCTTCGGGCCGGTGGGCCAGTGTCAGCAGCGTGGTGCCCCCGATGAACAGGAAATTCCAGCCGACCCCGAGCAGCACCAGCGCAAGCCAGTAGTGGCCGACGCCGTGGCCGTGGAAATTCACGCCCACGCAGGCCAGGTTCAGCAGCACGCCGGCGATGAGGATCCGCCGCACGCCGAAGCGCCGGATCAGGTCGCCGGTGACGAACGACGGCAGGAACATCGCGACCACGTGCCACTGGATCACGAAGGCCGCGTCCGCGAAGCCGTGGTGGTGCCCTTCCATCGCAAGCGGCGTGGCCACCATCAGCAGGTTCATCACGCCGTACCCGACGGTTGCCGCCACCACCGCCATCGCGAACATCGGGCTCGCGGCGATTTCGCGCAGGGGCCGGCCCACCGAATGCAGCGCCACCGGCGGCGGCATCGGGATCCGCAACGCCAGGATCGCCACCAGCCCGACCAGATACAGCACCGCCAGGCTCAGGTAGCTGGCGGCGAACTCGGGGCCGGCAAGTGTGCGCGTCCACGAGGCGAGATTCGGCCCCATGAAAGCAGCCACGATCCCGCCCGCCAGCACCAGCCCGATCGCCCGCGCGCGCAACGCTTCCGAGGCTACCTCCGCAGCCGCGAAGCGGTAGAACTGACCCGTGGCGTTGAAGCTGCCCAGCAGCACCGCAGCCACACAGAACAGTACGAAACTGTCCGTTAGCACCGCGTAGCCCGCAAGCAATGTGCCCGCGAGCCCGAGACTCACGCCCACCAAGAATCCGGCCCGGCGCCCGTACCGACCCATGAACAGCGACGCCGGGATGGTCGAGAGGGTCATTGCCAGGAACTGGAGCCCCAGCGGGATCGTGGCCCACACCGGATCGTCCGAGAGGTTCCGACCCACCAGCGCCGACGTCGTAATCAGCAACGACGTGCCGGTCATCAGCACCGCCTGGGCCAGCGCCAGAAGACCGACGTTGCGGTAGGAGATCTCGGTGTGGATCGAAGTCATGGTCCCCGGCAGCGGGGTGAGTCCCCGTCGAACGAAAACGGGAATCCTACCTGCAGCCGCGCCCAGGCGCCCCCCGTGGCACAATCCGCCCGGCAATCACCGGTTCCAGGAACAGGCCCATGTCCCGCGCCGTCAGCATCCCGACCCGAGTCGTTCGTGGCATCCCCATCTTCCTCGTCCGCTACTTCGGCTGGCTCATGCTGTCCGCACTGGTCACGGTCGGGGGCGGGACCGTCATCATGCTATTCAAGGAATGGTCACTCCTCACGATCCTTGCCTCGCAGCTCGTCTGGCCCAGGTTGATGCTCGGCATGCTCATTGCGATCCCCATCGCCCTGTTCCCCGTAGGCCGTTTCTACTTCATCAGCGCCATCCTCGGTGGCCTCACCTACCACCTGGTGCTCCTGGTCCTGTAGTGTCGCTGCGAGACTCCGACTCAGGTCGCCGGGTCCCGCCCGTGCGAGGTCACACCGTCGTGCGGGCGCATGCACTTTTTAAGCTTCCATCCCCATTGGGACACGCTATGATGGCGCCTTCAGCAGGCTTGGGCGACCTCGGGAACCATCGAAAATGAGCTTTGGAAACATCATCGGACAGCTGCTCGGACAGGGCCTTTCGGGCCAATCCGATACCCAGGCCCGCGTCGGCCAGAGCGCGCAGAGCATCGCGCAGGGCGGCCCGGCCATGGAGCAGATCCTCGGCTCCATGCAGTCCATGCTGGGAGGCGGAGCACCGGCGGGAGGCGGCGGCCTGGGCGGCCTGGCCACCGCAGCCAAGAACGCGCTCGGATCCCCGCAGGTAGGGGGCATGTCCGGTGCCCAGCTCGGCGGCCTCGCCACCACAGCCAAGAACGTGCTCGGATCCCCGCGCGTAGGGGGCATGTCCGGTGCCCAGCTCGGTGGCCTGGGCGCACTCGCCGGAGCCCTGCTCGGCGGCGGAGGCGACGCCATGAAAGGTGCCGCCGGCGGCGGTGCGATGGCGATTCTGGGCACCCTTGCGTTGAGTGCGCTTCAGAACGCTCGTGCCGGCGGATCCGGCATGCCCGGCGCCGGCTTCGCCGCGGGTGCTCCGTCACAACAGGAGATCGCTTCCGTCGCGTCCGAAGAAGGCGAGCGTCTGGTGTTGCGCGCGATGATCGCAGCCGCGAAGGCCGACGGCCAGGTGGATCCGACCGAAATGGACCGTATCCTCGGTCAGCTGAAACCGAACGAGGTGAGCGAGAGCGAGCGACGGTTCGTGCTCGACGAACTGCTCAAGCCGCTGGACGTCGCCGAGATTGCCCGCGCAGTGAACACACCCGCACAGGCGGCGGAGGTCTACGCGGCCTCCCTGCTGGCGATCGACATCGACACCGACGGCGAGCGCGAGTACCTGCGCAATCTGGCCGCTGCCCTGCGCCTGGACCCCGGCGTCGTCACGTTCCTGCACCAGACCACGGGCGCCCCGAAGGTCTGAACCGCCCGGCAGGCCAGCAAGAACCGCATGAAACCGGGGTCAGACCCCGGTTTTTGAACGATAAGTATATGAAAAAAAGGTTAAATATTGGGGTCTGACCCCAAAGGCTGGGCCGGAAACCCGGGCGACCACGAACCGCTGTCGCGCTAGCCGTCTCCCCGCAACTGCGACTGGAGCCGAGCCACCTCCTGCTGCACTTCCACCAGTTCGGTCACGTCGTACTGGATACCGAGATAGTAGATCAGGCGCCCCGAAGCATCGCGCAGCGGCTGGATCGACAGGCGGTTGTGGAAGAGCGAGCCATCCTTGCGGTAATTGCGCAGCGTCACCTCGGTCGGTCGGTGCTCCCGCAGCGCCTCCCGAATCGTGTCCAGCCCGGGCTGGTCCCGATCCTCACCCTGGAGGAACCGGCAGTTGCGACCCAGAATCTCCTCCTGGGTATACCCGGTGATGCGTTCGAACACCGAGTTCGCATAGACGATGGGATTGTCCGCAACATCGGGGTCCGACAGCGTGACCCCGTTCACGCAGGTATCCAGAATCTGGGTCAGTACGGAGGGGATGATCCCGGTATCTTTCTCGGCGGTGAACAGCATGCTCTTCTCCGAACAGTGGGTCCGCGGCGGGCGCCACGGGACACGCGGCTACGCGATTTCCTTCTCGATCAGCACCTTCAGGTTCCGCACCACTCGCTCGGTACCATCCTGAACGGCCAGACGAATGAGCTTCTCGAACGGTCGCAGTGCGAACCCGAGGCGGGCGAGTTCGAAGCTGAAGGCGAGCCCAGTATCGTCACCCTGCTCCACGAACCGGTATTCGATCGCGTACGGGTCGCGCAGGCCGCGAAAACACACGCGCCGCTGGGGCTCCAGAACCACAACACGAAAATCGGTCTCCGTGCGTCGACCCTGGTCGATTCGCACCTGGCTGGCGGTCCAGCCGGGGCAGAGCGGCCCCTCGGTCAGCGGTTGCAGGCTCTGAACCTCCGGAGACCAGCGCGGGTAATTCCGCACGAACTCGTCGACCACAAACGTGTACACCGCCGGAAGGGGGCAGCGGATCAGCGTTCTGGACTCGGCCTTGACCATGCCTTTATCAATACCCCAGACAGCGAACTCATGCCAGTGGAACTGACCGGATCCTGCGCCGCGGGCGCGCCCCACCCGGCATTCGCTGGAGCCGGCATGATCGCGCGCTCAGGGTTCGAGGCTGAGCTCGGCGCGCAAGTGAGCGATTCTGGACGCCTGCTCCCCGGGCTCGTAGGCTTCCGGGACACCGTGTCCCCAGACCGGTCCCGGCCAGGCCGGATCCCCCGCTCGCCGGCCCACCACGTGCCAATGCAGCTGTGGCACCAGGTTCCCGAGGCTCGCGAGGTTGGTCTTCTCCACGTCCGGCAGGGCGGCCACCACGCGAGCACAATCGGCAAGCACGGCATCCACCGCCGCGCGCTGATCGGGCGCCAGCTCCCACCACTCGCGGAAAGCGCCCATGGCCGGAATCACCAGCAGCCACGGATAGCGGGCATCCCGGAAAAGCCGAACGAGACACCCATCCCGCGTTCCCACCGGCACGCTGTCGGCCTTCAACCGTTCATCCAAACCAAACACGGTACCCCCTCTGCAGAACGATGGCTTTCAGGTGCAAGAATACCCACCAGGCGCCATCCTCGTGACCCTCGCGGATTACGACCCCGACGGGAGGACCCGAATGGACGGAGCCCTGATCATCCACATCGACCGCAAGACGCGATACCCTGCCCCCGGATCGTGACCCCCATGCCACCGGACATTCCCGTCATGCCCGAACTGCGCGTTCTCTGCAGCCGTTTTCCACGCCCCGGGCGCCTGGAGCAGATCCTGCTACGCGCCGAGAAGCGCGGGGATGTCAAAGCCGTGAGCGAGACCGTCGCCATCGCCGGTCAGGGACTTCGCGGGGATCATCTGGCAGCCGCGAAGGCGCGCCAGAACCACTCCGGCAAACGCCAGATCACGCTGATCCAGGCCGAGCACCTGCCAGTGATCGCGGCGCTCGCCGGTCAGGAGAACGTGGACCCGGCCGCGCTCCGGCGCAACCTGCTGATCTCCGGACTCAACCTGCTCGCGGCACGGTCACTGTTTGCTGACTACCCGCTCGTACTCCGCATCGGTGATGATGTCCAGCTTGAGATCACGGGTCCGTGCGAACCCTGCTCGCGCATGGAGACCACACTCGGGCCCGGCGGCTACAACGCGATGCGCGGCCACGGAGGCGTGACCGCACGGGTGCTCACTGGCGGCCCCCTTCGCATTGGTGACATGGTCACCGTCCTCCCCCGCAGCCCTGCATAGCGAGCGCTTGGGCTGGGGGGAAGCCGAGACCGCTCCGCGGTCGCTCAGGATCCTTCGAGGACACTTCCAAGCAGCGTCTCGAAGGCCGGCTCGGCACGTTCCACGGCCCGCTCCAGGCTTGGATGCGGCTGCAGCGTGGTCGGGTGTGGATGAGACCGAAATCGAGCGGGTCATCGGAATCGCGTTCGAGGCAGGCTCGCGCCAACTCGGCGGGAATCCCGATGAAACGCAGCTGTGCGGGTTCCGGCACAGCGCACCAGGGCGCCACATCCGGGGCAACGGCCACGTAATCCATCGGCCGGGTTTGTCCGGAGAAGCGCCCGGCACCGAGATTGCAGGTATAGCGGAACGGGCGGCCGACGGATTCGGATTGGCTGAGCACGAGATCGCTCACCGCCGGGGTCTCGAAACTTCCGGGGGGCTGCGAGCTCTCCAGCATCGCGATCGGCCCGTCGACGGCCTCACGTGCCTCCCGCAGACGCGGCACTCGGGGCCCGCGGACGTAGGACCTCAGAATGTTGGAATGTCGCTGCGACATCGTCATCACTCCGTAGGACGTATATAGGGCATCTGGTTCGAGGCGTCGAAGAACCCCCGCGGGGTGGAACCGGGCGGACCCCTCTGTGCGCGTTGCGTACAATAGCGGTCAGGGCTCACATTCCAGCATGGCGTGCCGCGAAGGCTTGAACAGTGACGCCTGACCCGATCCACTCCACCCACGGCCCGGGCCTGCACGACCCGCCGCTGGTGGGTGCGCGGATCATGATCGGCGCCCGGATCGCCTGCGGCGTGTACTCGACACGCGGCAAGGGCGCGGGGGATCCGATCCGTGTCACCGCCGGCAACTTCCTGCTGACCCTCCCGATGGCCGCCGTGCTCGGCGGCATCGGACCGGTGATTCTGGAACGCCAGCGGCGACGCCACTGAGCCCGGATTCCGGGGTCGGCGGTACCATCGCCGACTCGATCACGGCCCTGCGCTTCGCTGCCAGCGACACTTTTTGACATGCCTGAGAAAATCACTCCCCATGGATCCGATTCCGAAGGACTTGCCACGACGGCGCGAGGACGTATGACATGAGCACTCTTCCCCACGAACGACTCCGGGTACATTTCTACCCGTCGCTCCAGGGCTGGCGTTCCAGGGCGGCCGACGTGCCCTGTCTCTGGTTCGACGACGAGGACGACGCGAGGCTGTGCGTGCGCACGCATGACCTGGAGCGTCACCAGCTCGCCGTCCTGATCCGCGGGGAGGAGGTCATCGGCTTCTTCATTCGGCCACCCGACGACCCGACCCTGATGCGCCAGGAACGGGTCGAGATCCCGACCCCACCTCGTCCGGACCACTGAACCCAACGACAGGCACACGGATGTCCAGAACGCCTTTCTTCGGCCCATTGCCAGCCCTCACCGATGACGTTGGCCAACCGGTGCGGCCAACGTTCGCGCGGACCGCTGCCGGGCTCGGCATCGGCATCGTCGGCGGGGCCCTGTTCGCATGGGCAGGGGCTCCGCTCGCGTGGATGCTGGGCGCGCTGATCAGCGTCACCGCCGCCAGTCTGGCCGGCGCCCGCGTGGCGATCCCATCGCCGCTGCGCACGGTGATGGTCGCGGTGCTCGGCGTGATGCTGGGCTCCGCATTCACGCCCGAGATCGCCGGTCACATCGCCGCCTGGAGCGGTGCAGTGCTGGTGCTGCTCGGTTTTCTGGTGGTGACCATGGCGCTGGCGGTGGCGTTCTTTCGCTTCGGCGTGGGCATGGATCGGGCCACCGCCTACTTTTCCGGGGCGCCGGGCGGCATTACCGAGATGGCGCTGGCGGGCGAGAGTCATGGCGCCGACAGCCGCGTCATCACCCTGATGCACGCCACCCGGATTCTCGTCATCGTCGCCGTGATCCCGTTCTATTTCCGCGTGGTCGGCGGCATCGATGTCCCCACCCTGCCGCCCGACGCGGCCAGCCTGTTCGACACACCCGTGTTCGACGGGGTCCTGATGGCTGGCTGCGCGGTGCTCGGCTACCCGCTCGCGCGGCTACTGCGGTTGCCGGCCGCGGCGCTGATCGGCCCGATGCTGCTCAGCGCCGGCGTGCACATGGCCGGCTGGACCGCCGCCTCGCCCCCGTTCGAGCTGCTGGCCGCCGCCCAGGTGGTGGTCGGAGCGGCACTCGGAGCGCGCTTCGCCGGCGTGACGCTGCGCCGCGTCTGGCCGTACCTGCTGATCGGCGCGGGCTCGGCCGTGATCATGATGGCCGTATCCTGGCTGGCCGCGATCCTGTTCGCGGAACGGGTCGGTGTCGATCCCATGGGACTGCTGCTGGCCCTGGTGCCCGGCGGGCTCGTGGAAATGGGCCTGATCGCCCTGTCGCTCGGCATCGATACCGCCATGGTCTCGACCCTGCACGTACTGCGCATCGCCCTGATCATGCTCGCCGCCCCGCTCGCCTTCATCCTCCTGGACCGCCACCTCCTCCGCCACAGGCCCCCCAACCGCCCCTAAACCGGGGTCAGACCCCACCCAAAACCGGGGTCAGACCCCATCATCTGGCGCACCCAGGAAACGCGTGAACGCCAATCGAAACAAAGGGTTCCATGCGCTAAACCGGGGTCAGACCCCAGCCGAAAATGGGGTCTGACCCCGGTTTAGGGGGACTGCTGCGTGATTTTAGTCGTCGTCCTTGGGAAAGAGCGGATCAAGGAAGGATCGGAGCCCCTGCAGATAGGTCGTGCGGCTGCGCAGAAACGCGTCGTTGTGGCCGCCGCGGAGTTCCAGCAGGGGCGCGCCGGCTGCGTCGGCGATCCTGCGGCCGTGCTCGAACGGTACGATCTCATCGTCGCGGCTATGCACCACCAGGAGGGGTGCGTCGATCGCGGAAACCCGGCCAAGCACCTCGAATTCGTGACGAATCAGACGTCGAACCGGGAGCCAGGGATACACCTCTGCGCCGAGATCGCCGGCGCTGGTGAACGGGGACTCCAGGATCACCGCGCCGGGGGTGTACCGCTCCGCCAGTTCCGCCGCGACCGCGGCGCCGAGCGAGCGCCCGAAGAGGACCAGCTGCGACGCCGCGACACCTCGATCCTCGCGCAGGTAACGCCATGCCGCGTCTGCATCCCGGCGGATTCCGGCTTCACCGGGTCGGCCCTCGCTGCGGCCATAGCCACGGTAGCTGACGATGAATACCGACAGGCCGAGTTCATGAAAGACCCGTAGCGAGTCGATGCGATGGGAGACGTTCCCGCCGTTGCCGTGGAAAAACAGGAGGGTCGCCCGCGGTCGGGGGGCTGGAACGAACCATCCGTGCAGCCGCACGCCATCCTCCGTGACCAGCTCGACATCCTCGTAGGCCAGGCCATGACGGTCGGGCGCCGTGACCAGACTCGACGTCGGAAAGAAAAAGAGGCGATCCTGCGTGAAGTACAGGTAGGCGACGAACAGGGCATAGCCCGCAGCACCCACCAACAGCAGCTGGAAAAGATTCCGTGCCATGTGTGTTTTCCCGATACCCGGGGACCACCGCGGTCGTTCCCGGCAACACCCCTTCAGGCTACCGCCTCCCGCCGTGCATTCCAACAACCATACCCGGCTCCAAACCGCATTCCCAAACCGGGGTCAGACCCCATTTTTCGGCGGGGTCTGACCCCGGTTCGACGCCCCTATCCAATTGTTATATAGGGATTTTAAACAGTCCGAATGTGCTTGAATCCATGGGGTCTGACCCCGGTTTAGGGTGGGGTCTGACCCCGGTTTTCGGGTTCATCGTGTAGACTCTGGGCCCTTGTTTCGGAACGTCCTTGCGGCAACGGTTTCCCATGAACGAACGTAGAGCACGCGAACTTCAGCCCGTCGCACGCCCGGAGAGCCTTGAGATCCACAGGGGGCATTCGTGAGCGCAATACCCGAGGCATACTGGGCGATGCTCGCGCCGCTGGTCGATCGGGCGCGGGTCCTGCTCGAGGAAGGCGAGAGCCTGCGCCCCATCGCGTTCGTCGGGTCGACCGCGCAGGGATCGATCAGCGTGGTTGTGCTCAACACCGCCGGTGGAGACGTCCAGAACGCGTCCGCCGAGCAGGTGCGGCGTGCCGCCTACCGGGAAGGCGCGGACTTCGTCTTCACCATCATGGAAGCCTGGGGGCTGCCGCCGGACAAGGCGGGCAAGTACAAGGCCATCCTCGAGCAATACGGATCGATCGAGGCGTCGCCCTACGCCGTCGATGTCGTCTCATTCGCGCTGGAAACCCGCGAGGGCTCCTGGGTCGCGCAGGTCGAGGTGAAGCCGAAGGGGATCTCCAAGCGGAAGAAGACCTTCGACGAACCGCGCTTTCACCTCTTCTCCGAGTCCACCGAAGGGTTCGCCGCACTGTTGCCACCACCGGTGGAACCCAGCCAGGGCAGCGGCGCACTGCACTGATCCCCGTGCCGGCCGACGAACCCAAAACCGCGGTCCAAACCGGGGTCTGACCCCATTTTTCGGTGGGGTCTGACCCCGGTTTCATATCCATATCCAATTGTTTTGGTTGTATTTATCCACGTCCTGATGTGCTTGGACCGATGGGGTCTGACCCCGGTTTTGGGTGGGGTCTGACCCCGGTTTAGTCGTTGAAGGAGAGTTGGTGTTGGGTCCAGGGTGCGGGGTCTTCGGCGACGTCGGCGACTGGGTGCAGTGCGCTCACGCGTACGCCCAGCAGTCGTAGCGGGCGATCGAGCGGTGCCCGGCGCAGGCACTCCCGGCTCGCGGCCAGCAGGCCGGCGGCATCGTTGAGCGGCTCGCGCAGCGTGTGGTCCCGGGTCAGCGTGCGGAAGTCCTCGTAGCGCAGCTTGATGCCGACCGTGCGCCCGCGCAGGCCCAGCGCCTGAAGATCGGCCGCGACCCGGTCGCACAGGGCCACCAGGATCCCGGTGAGCTCGGCACGGTCCTGGCGCGGATGCAGGTCGCGCTCGAAGGTCGTCTCGCGGCTGACCGACTTGCGCTCGGCCTGCGTCACCACCGGCCGCTCGTCCCGCCCGTGCGCGGCCGCGTGCAGCCAGGCGGCGTAGTTGCGCCCGAAGTGGGCCTGGAGCAGCCCGAGGTCCGCCCGGGCGAGATCACCGATGGTGTGAATGCCCAGGCTCTCGAGCCGCCGTGCCGACTTCGGCCCCACCCCATTGATCTTTGCGGCTGCCAGGGGCCAGACCCGCGCGACCAGATCCGCAGGGGCCACCACCGTCAGGCCATCCGGCTTGTCCAGTTCCGAGGCGATCTTCGCCAGCAGCTTGTTCGGCGCGAGGCCGATCGAGCAGGAAAGCCCCGTCGCCGAATGAACCGCTTCCTTGATCCTTCGGGCGATCCGCGCGGGTTCGGTGCCGAAGGCCGTCAGGTCGATGTAGATCTCGTCGATCCCCCGGTCCTCGATCTGCGGAGCAATCGCAGCCACCGCCCGCTTGAAGCGCGCCGAGTAGTCACGGTAGGCGGTGAAATCGGCCGGCAGCAGGAACGCATCCGGCGCCAGCCGGCCGGCCGTCATCAACCCCATGCCGGAGTGCACGCCCAGCGCGCGTGCCTCGTAGGTCGCGGTGGTCACCACGCCCCGCCCGCGATAGTCGCGCACCCGGGCGAACTGCAACGCACCGTCGTCACCCGCAACCGGAGCTTCCACGCGGCGACCACCGATCACGACCGGCTGCCCGCGCAGTCGCGGGTAACGCAGCAGTTCCACGGATGCATAGAAGGCGTCCATGTCCAGGTGGGCAATACAGCGCTCGGGAAATATCAGATCCGTTGTCTCTCGTTGATGGCATTGATCACCGGATACGCGTGTGTCGCACCCTACGTTCGAGAAGGCAACCGGCGGTTTCTGAAAACCATCTACCGGAGCGGCCTTTACCAAAAAAGATACCTGTTGAGACGAGAAACATGAAGAAAGGCAAGCACACGGGCCACGACGCGCCCTTCCTGGACGACGAGGAGCGTGCCGTGATCCAGGCCGCAGAACGTGGTGAGTTCGAGCCGGATCCCGAACCCTCAGCTCGTGTCGCCGAGTGGCAGGCCGAAGCCGCCGAAACCTCCAGGAAAAAGGCCATCACCGTCCGCCTCCAGGAGCATGACATCCAACGCATCAAGGCCATCGCGCTGCGCAAGGGCATGCCCTATCAGACCCTGATCAGCTCGATCATTCACCAGTACGCCTCCGGAACACTGAAGGAATCGGACTGACGTTCCGGCGCCTGTGCCCCTTCTGGCGCCATCGCTGGTCACCGGGTCGCCTGGCCGGCACGACCGGGCGTAATGCCCTATGCCGGCGGAGGACCGAACAGCCCTGCCAGCGACGGCGAGAGCACGAAATCGAACGACGCCGCCAGTTCCGCGACCGGATCCTCGACCGGCTGGAACTCGGCCAGCAGCAGCGGACGCAGGTGCTCGGGCACCTGGCGGAACAGCATGTCGCCCTCGTTCAGCGGCTCCCCGGCCACGTAGATCTGTGTGACGAACGGAGTGTCGTTGGGCGGGAACACGGCCGCGTGAATGTGCGGCGTGCGCCCCGGATAGGGTACCGGCCGGATGGTCCGGAAGCGGTAGCGGCCCTCCTCGTCGGTGACCGTATGCCCGAAGCCCTGGAAATTCGGATCCTCGTCGGCCGCCTGGCGATCACGAGGGTGCCGGTAACGACCGTTCGCGTCGCATTGCCAGATCTCCACACGGACCCCGGCGAGCGGCCGCCCGTCCACCTCCGTCACGCGTCCGGAGAGGTCACTGATCTGCCCCGCAGCCCGTGCCGAACGGCCGTCCACCTGGGTCAGGTCGTTATCCTTGTGCAACGGGGGAATCACCGGGTAAAACGGCCCGGTCGCCTGCCCCGGGGTCAGCACGCGCTGGGCGGCTCCCAGCGGCAGCGACAGCAGCGCAGCACCTCCGCCCAGCACCAGCCGCCGGCGCAAATTCGCATGTCGGGACATCGAACCCCTCCGAAACAATGGATCACGCGAATACGACCCTCTCGAGGCCCCAGCCGTTCCATCCCACCAGCCGTTCGGACGGCGGAAAAAAAGGACGGAGGGATTACTCTTTATTCCTCCCGCCTCTTTTTCGATGGGTGCTATTCTCCAGATTCACCCGGAAGAAGCGCGGGACCCGAGATGGAACCGGTCGTCGTCATCGACTTCGAAACCACTGGCCTGTCACCGGATCACGGTGCACGAGCCACGGAAATCGCCGCCGTCCTGGTTCGTAACGGACAGGTTGTCGATCGCTACCAGAGCCTGATGAATGCAGGACAGCGGATTCCTCCCTTCATTCAGAGCCTGACGGGGATTACCAACAGCATGATTCGAACAGCGCCGCCCGCCGCGCAGGTCATGGCAGAGGTTGCGGATTTCGTCGGTGACTACCCACTCGTTGCCCACAACGCGTCGTTCGATCGGAAGTTCTGGCAGGCCGAACTCGCGCGCATCGGCTACCAGGCGCAGCGCACCTTCGTCTGCTCGATGCTGGTCGCACGCCGGGTCCTTCCGGGAGCTCCCAACCACAAACTCGGGACGCTGGCCACCTACGCACGCCTTCCTGCGACCGGCCGCCACCACCGCGCGCTGGCGGATGCCGAGATGGCCGCCCACCTGACACTCTTCCTGGAGCGCAGGCTCGCGGAGCAGTTCCGACTGGGTGCGGTATCGTATGAACTGCTTCAGCGGATCCAACGTGCTTCGCGATCTCGGCTCTCCGAGTGTGCACAAGAATATTCTCCTGTGCCGCAGCGCTGACCCCCGGCTGCTGCGCCGGGCGCAGACGACGGTAGCGGATCAAGTCCCCGGTCATGCACTGGGGAGACCGAGTTCCCGAAGAAGGTACGCCAGTCGCTCCTATTTTCCGGGAGATGCGTCGGGGTACGATCCGGCGCATGTTCCACCACAAACCAGGGTGACCGAGGTGGGCAACGAGACCAGGACGACCGATGCAAGCCCAAACCCGGAGCCGTTCGATCTCGCCCGCTTCCTGGCAGCCCAGGATCCAATCCATGCGGATGCACTGGGCGAGATCCGGTCAGGCCGCAAGCGGAGCCACTGGATGGGGGAACGGGGAAGCCACGGCGGATGACCGATACGGTCGGCTACTGCAACCGGAATGCCGCGCGGTATGTCGCGGACACCGTGGAGGCCGACCTGTCGGCGCTGCACCGGCGGTTCGTGGCGCAGGTGCCGGCGGGCGGGTTCATCCTGGATGGCGGCTGCGGGTCGGGGCGGGACAGCTACACCTTTCTGCAGCAGGGGTATCGGGTACGTGCCTTCGATGCCGCGACCGAACTCGCCCGTCGCCCGTCGCGCGCCCGGTCAGCACCTGGAAGGGCATTGGGAACTGCCAGGCGGAAAGGTGGAACCGGGAGAATCGCTGGAGGTTGCTCTCCAGCGCGAGTGGCTCGAAGAACTGGGGCTCGTGGTTTCCGTGGGGGAAGAACTGGCCGGAACCGTGTACCACCACGATCGTGGCAGCATCACGTGGATTGCCCTGGCCACCACGACCTCCGGTGAGGTCACGCATATGATCGTTCACGATGCTGTCGAATGGTTCGCAGCCGAAGAGACCGCCGACATATTCTTGGCTCCGGCGGACGTCCCGTTGCTGACATCGGTCTGGGTGACCCAGAGGACGGTTATCGGAACACCTCGTCCAGCGTCGATACGGTGAGCACACGCTCGGACCAACGCAGCAACGTATCGGCATCCGCAGATTCCACTTGTGCGTGGGCGCTCTGGGGCAGAACTCCGAAGCGCAAGGTCAGCAGCCGCAGCAGCACCTGCGCTTCACCCTGCCGGATACCCCGCTCCACACCCTTCTCAATGCCCTGCTCGAGGCCCTTCTCAAGACCCTGTTCCAGTCCCTGCGCAATGAATCGCTCGGCGAATCCGGTCATGCGTGCAACCTCCTCCGGGTACCGCTGGCGGTAGACGATGTGTTCATTCTCGTCCAGCGCCGCGTAGATGTCGATGAAATCCAGATACTTGAGCTGCCGCTCCGGATCCGGCTCCAGGTCTGCCAATCCGCGCACCGCAGCAGCATAAACCTCGAGCTTCTCTTCCGGAGCGTACGCCATGTTCGGCAAATTCAGACGAGCCACCAGATTGCTGCTCTGGAAATGCTCCCGGGCCGGAATCCGCGGTAGCGAATAGGCCAGGAACCGGAAGTCGAGATACGCCGCGCTGTCCCCACCGAGCGTCAGTTGCTCCGGAAAGTCCCCCGCGTGCAGAAACACCACCACCGGAACGACCCGCTGCGTTTCCAGCAACTCCGAGAGATCCAGGCAGTAATGCGCAAGGCGGTGGATCGAGAACCGGGCCGGTTCCGTTTCCTCCTCGATCACGAACAAAATGGCCTCGCGCCGGCCGTCCGGCCACTCCACGAGAAGAGGAACGTCCAGTTCCCGGAAGCGCTCACCGAGCCGTTCCTGCAGCTGCTCCTGGCGCACCGGAGTCACGCGCGCCTCGGCGTCGATTGCCCGCGCTTCTCCAGCCGCAAAGAGCGCTATGGCCTCGCGGGGGTAGTCGAGAATGAGATTCTTGAAGTTCTGGTCGTGCGTCATGCACCGGGGCCCTCCTTCCTTGGCGGGATACGCAAATCGTACCCTTTACGGTTGCAACTGCCAACGCCCGCCCTGGCATCGGCACGAACAGTTGCACCCTGCCCTGCAGTCCGCGCCGGACCCAAGCCACTACCCCACTCCCTGCGTCACTCGGCATTTCGGGTAACTGGAGCAACCCCAGAAGCGCTGCCCGGAACGCCCGCCGCGGCGCACGGTGCGAATCACCATGGCGCTGCCGCAGGCTGGACAGATCCGATCTGCAGTCGGGTCCGCGCGCTTCTGCAGGTGGGCGACATGGTCCCGATGCGTCTGGGCCGAAGGCGCCAGCCGCCCGGACTCCAACAGGGAAATGAATGCACGCACGTCGTATTCCGAGAACACCGTTTCGCGAAAGGATCGTATGTACCGGACATAGCCCACCCCGCGTGTAACGTTCCCCGGCATCGCGGTTTTAAGCGTGGCGCCCCCCACGAAAACGACGACCGAGTGCACCGTCTCGGCCGGAATGCCAAGCGTCTCTTCTACCGCTTTCGCGTGTTTGTAATTCTGACGCAGGGGATTCTGAAACCGGAACGTCTTCCGAAAGATCTTCTGGGTCCACTGCGATTGCTGCTCGCCGCCGAAGATCCAGCCACGCATGTTCTTGGTCTCGATCACGAACACGCCGTACGGCGACACGATCACGTGGTCGATCTGGGTGGTGCCGTCGCGGGTTCGCAGCGTGACATTGTGGAGCGCCTGATAGGTCTCCCGATCCAGCATCAACCGGGCAACCGCGCGAACCTGCAGTTCCCCCAGAAAACCCTTCACGGCCGGGAGGGCCAGCAACCCAAGCAGAAACGCCAATGCCGCAGGCAGCGCGTACAGCCACCAAACCTGGGAGAAGGCCTGCAGAACCGTCGCGGTCAGGTCCACCGCAAGCCCCTAGCGCACGACAAGGTGGTTCAATCCCTGCTCCGAGCGGCCTGCAACTCAGCGAGGTCGGCACAGGCCTTGTCACGCTCAGCGATCGCCTGTCGATCACCAGACCCCAATGCCGCCGAGATCGCGACGTTGCAGCGCTGCCGGGCGCGGGCCAGCTCATCGCTCTGCTCCGCCGCAGATATGCTGGCCCGCGTGGGCTGAAATGAAACCGCTGCATTGCAGTACATGTTGCGGGTTTTGGCGACACGCCAGTCACCCGCTTCGGTCGAGGCCAGAGAGTCACAGAGTTCCCGGAACATGGCCTGCGCCTCGATTGTGCACGCGGAAAACTCCCGCAGGTCGCCCCGCTTCGACGCACAAACGCTTGGGTGCCGAACCTGCCAGAGCTGGTACTGAAAATCGACGAGCGTTCCCTGATAGTCGATCCGCTCCGCCCGAATCTCAGTCCCCAGCGATTCCTGCATGTGCCGATGCGTCACGTTGGCGACGGAATCCAGGTATGCGCCGAAAAGAATACCGATTGGGTCCATCATCCCTCCCTGGAACATTGCCACTCTTCCGACCAAAACCAATCGGCCGGACCCCTGTTACCGCAACGAGCGCAATGGCGTCGCGCGGGTACTCGAGGATGCATTCATTCTCGTCCAACGCATCCTCACTGGATGCCCAGCATCCGGAACACGACCCCCGGCGAATCGTACACATCGAACGGAACGGCACCGGTCAGTGACGGTTCGGAACGAAGCTCCGCGCCGGCGGCGATCTTGGCCCCGGAGAACGGCGTTACGGCGTTGCAGGTCACGTTCAGCAGCCTTGAACCAAGGGAATACCGGCCCTGCCCACTCCACCCGTCGTCTCGGAATGTCCCATCCAGATTCACACGGACATCGTAGATATCGCCGTCGAACCGATCGCGCAGCGTGGCCGACTCCTCGAGCGAGAACGTGGAGTCACTGCGTACGCGTCCTGATTGACTGGCATCGAGGATGTCGACACCCAACAGATTTGCGAGGGCATCGGCGGAGAAGGTCAGGCTCTGTACCGTAATGGCGTTCCCGCTCTGGGTCACCCGAACCACCTCGCTGGATCCGTCCGCCACAAACCTGGAACCGTCCGTGCAATCGACCGTAAAGCTCGACACAGAGAAGACGTAGTCACCGGCGACATTCGGCGCGGAACCACCGTCACCGCCACCCCCACAGGCGGCGACCAACAGAACCACGACCCCCGAAATCCCCAAGGCGCCTAGAACGTTTTGCAAATACAAATTCATACGATTCTCCCCATTCTGAGTGGCTCCGGGAACCGGCCCCATATCCGACCATAACACGATTTAAATGATTGTTTTTGATCGATTTGGACGGTTCGTAAAGATGGTCCAAGAGCCTGTCCTGGCAGGCCGCCATGCAGAGCGTAAACCGGGCGCAGGCTCAGAGAGTGAGCCAGTAGAGCGAAAATGCGGAATGCATCCGGCAAGAAGCTCTCGAGTCGAGAGGACGGGTCGCGGTATGTAGCCGCACGGCGCCCAGAATCTAGTGGAGTCAAGCGGCGGTTATCGGCCCTGAGCGGACTCCGGTGTCACGCTGATGGCCCGGCCCCTCTCCCGCCTCGCCGGCAACACCCCGCGCGTGGTACTTGCTGTTTTGGCGCCAACCCCCTATGAAAGCGTCAGGTTGACTCGGGGCTTGGCGCAACGGGACGCCACACGTGCGATGAATGCAGCCGTCTCCTGAGCCACAATTGATCAGCGCAGACCATGACGCTTGATCGCCTTAGGCTGTTCGATGCAGGCGCATGAATCGCGCCCGGCCCTCGTAGGCCGAGCAAGCATCGTGCTCGACGCCGATGACACCTACGAGAGAGGCGGCTTTGAAATATGTTGCAGTCCCTGATCCGTCCCCGCTGGCTGGTCGTTTAGGGTCGTAACCTACCATCGGTCCACCGCTTCGCTTCTAGACGCCTCTCGGAGCGCAGTCCGGCGCCAACGGATGGTCCCTACTCGGAAGGTCAGAGAAAATGGAAGCTCGCGATGCAAGCCACCGCGAAGATCAGCGCAAACCACCGGATGACTTTGGCAATCCTGATCTCTTGCGCGAGAAGTTCGTCGCCCGTCAGACCCTCGAGCTTCGGGCGATTGAATCTCCCATAACGTTGGCCGGCCAGTTGAAAAGCGACGAGCAGCACCGGAAGCCCGATCGCCGGACCGATGAAAGGAAAAAATCGATGCAGCTGTGCGCCATAAGCGATCACGCCAATGACGAACAACAGGCCGATCTGATATCCGATGCGCTTGGCCTTTGCCTGCTTGTCCATGGTTAGCTAAGGTCCCGGTTCCGAGGGGGGGGGTTGCATGAGATTGATTCTACTTGCGGTGCCCTGCTTTCTGCTCAGTCTGCTGCCCGCCTTGTTCGTTACCGGTGCTGTCGCAGGCTTCCTGTGGCTTTTTGTCTACGGGGATAATCCCTGGCCCGATCGTGCCGACATCGTGATCGCATCGGCGTTCCTGCTCAGCTGGGTTTCGGTCGGGACATTGCTGACCCTAGGGCTGATTCGCGATCCCCGGATCCGCAATCTGCCCAC
>JAABSC010000036.1 GCA_011390565.1 Thioalkalivibrio paradoxus
AGCAGCGGCCCGGCGAGGCAGCCGTACGCAGAGTAGCGGCATCCCTGGTCCCAGCAGAGGACCTGGACGCGGTCGTAACCTTGGCGATGGACGATCTGCGCAACCTGCACGAGGGGAACGTGACCCGCTATCGTCTGCGATTGTCGGAGTACCGGGCCTGGCAGCCAATGCAGCAGGCTGGAGAAGCATGAAGGTACGGGCATCAAACCCGGCGAGCGTCGCTGAATACCAGTCGGGGCGCGGTCGAGATTCCAGCAGTGCAGCACCGCCTTGACGCAAACCGGATCCGGTTTGCCCGACAGGCTGACCAGAGGCTGGCCTCCTGCGTTGCGCCGAATCGCCGCCACGCAGGAGGAGGACGTGGACTTCGAGCCGCGGATCAAGTCTGCGCGCGTAGCGTTTCATTGTCATTCGTGTTGGAATCCCGCTCGTGAAGTCGAACGCTTCGAGCATCCGAAGAATCGGGCTGCGTGTCGGTGTGGCCATCGTTCTCGCAGCCGCGCTACTTGCGGGCCTCTTCGCGGGCGCCGTCCGTTTCTGGCCCGAGTCGCACTGGCAGCCGCGGCTGGCCGAACTCGAGGAAACCTACGGCATCGGCATCCTGTTGCAGGACATCGACTTCCCGCCATCGTTTCGCGCCCAGCGTGCCCGGTACCGGTTGACGCTGCCATTCGAACGGGCGTCGGTACTGGACCGGCTGGCACTGGACCTTTCCCGCTATCCACCGGACTTCGTCCGATCGCACCTCCGGGACATCGTGATCCTGCGCTCCCTGGAACTGAACGGCCTTCCCTACGGTGGAACCTACGACCTGCGTGCGGGGCGCATCTATCTTGATGCCGCGTGGCTCGGAGACGACGGCACCCAGCCGGAGGCGATGGGGCTGCATCACGAGTTCAGCAGCGTGCTGATGCACCGATATCCGGAGGTTTTCCGCAGAGACGTCTGGGCCGGCCTCAACCCGGACGGCTTCCGCTACCGCTTTGGCGCTTCCTCGGCCGCGAACCTGCGCACGGACCAGCTGGACCTGATCGGCGATCCGGACATCTGGGAGCAGGGGTTCGTCTGCGGGTATGGTCGCCTCACTCTGGAGGATGACATCAACACCTACGCCCAACACCTCATGGCGGGTCGACTGCACTGGCGCGAACGGGCCGAACGGCATCCGGCACTGGCGGCGAAGATGGATCTGCTGAAAAGCTGGTACGCCGCCACCGGGGCGCTCCCACCCGACGGGAACCCGATCGTCGACACCCCCGGCGCAAACCTGCAAGAATCCCGGTTGCAATCGCCAACCGCACTTCCATCAACCCTCTGATCCAGAGCCCGATCCACACATGAGGATTTCAGCAACGTGATCCGTGAACGCAGGCAACGACCCGAGTGGCTGCGATGGCTGCTGGGTGACGCTCGATTTTCCTCCCGGCGGCGCACGATTCTCGCAGCTCTGGTCCTGCTGCCCGCGGGCGCCGTCAGCTGGTTCGCTTTGCGGCGTGCCCCGGTCCAGGATCCACGCCTGGTCATCGAGGCCGTCTGCGACCGCCTGCTGCCCGCGTCGGGGGAGCACCCCGGTGCGATCGCGCTGGGGCTGCACCGACCCTGGGTCGACGGTTACGGGGCCCACAGCGAGCATCTCGCTCCGCTGGTCGATCGGCTTGCAAGCGAGCGCTTCTCGACGCTCGACGCAGCCGGGCAGGATGCCGTGCTGCAACAGGTGCTGACGGACGAGACCGACACCCAGGCCAGAAACGTGCTCCGCAACGTCTTCCGGCAATTGACGCGACAGTACTACACGCGCCCCGAATCGTGGCCCGCGCTGGGCTATCGACAGCCACAGCACCTGGGATACCCGGAATATGCGCAGTGTCGGTCAGGAAAAGCCGCTTGAACACACCGGCGCCAGTCGATGCCTGCATCGTGGGCTCGGGAGCCAGCGGGTCGGTGATGGCGGCCGAACTGTCGGCCGCGGGTTTCAGGGTCGTGGTCCTCGAGATCGGCGAGGCCACCGATCCCGAGCGGATTCCGACTGCGCAACCCGACTGGGAGCTGCGCCGCAATGCCTTCTTCCCTGCCTACCGGGGTGAAGACCGGGTGAGCTATGCACCCGACAGCGAACCCACTTTCCGCGTGAGCCGTTTCAAGGGCATCGGCGGCTCCACCATGCACTTCGAAGGGTTCTATACGCGGATGCATCCCGGCGACTGGCGCCGACGCAGCGAGACCGGATTCAGCGTCGACTGGCCGATCCGGTACGAGGAACTGGTTCCGTTTTATGATCGCGTGGAGTCGCGAATCGGTGTTTCGGGGACCACCGACAACCCCTTCGAACCCGCCCGGACGCCCTACCCCGAACCCGCGCTCGCGATGAGTTGCGCGGTCCAGCGTGTCAAGTCCGGCTGCGACCGGTTGGGGCTGCACGCGGCACACGCGCCGATGGCCATCCTTTCACGACCAAGACCCGGTCGGGGCAGTTGCAATTTCTGCGGTGGCTGCTGGTTCGGATGCATGCATGGCGCCATCGGCAATGCCGCCCAGACGTTCCTCGCCGAGGCTCTCCACAGCGGCGCCGAGGTTCGCTCTCGGTGCGCTGCGACCCGTGTGGTCACGAATGCAACGGGCCGGCGCGTGCGCGGCGTCGAATACCTGGATGCCGAGGGAAATCTCTGGCTGCAGGAAGCGGGACTCGTCGTCCTCTGCGGCAACGCCATCGAAACTCCGCGTCTATTGCTGATGTCGGCGCAGGCGGGTCATCCCGACGGGCTCGCCAACCAATCCGGCCAGGTCGGCCGCCACTTCACGATCCATACCCATGCAAGTGTCCGCGGCTGGTTCGATGACCCCGTCGATGCCTACAAGGGTCCGAACATCAACGGCATGGTTCAGGACTTTTGGGAGCATCGGAAGGACCGGGGGTTTGCGGGCGGCTATGTGATCGCGCTACGCAATGCGGAGCTTGGGCCTTACACGCATTTCCAGCGGCATATTCGCGACCCCAACCTGTTCGGCGCAGCGTTGCACCAGGCCATGGAGACCGGATTCGGGCACACGGCGACCGTATCCGCCTACGGCGAGCACTTCGCCACCGAGGACGACCGCATCACGCTGGATTCGGGTC
>JAABSC010000037.1 GCA_011390565.1 Thioalkalivibrio paradoxus
GCACGCATGACCGGATTCGCCGAGCGATTCATTGCGCAGGGACTGGAACAGGGTCTTGAGAAGGGCCTCGAGCAGGGTCTTGAGCAGGGCATTGAAAAGGGTGTGGAGCGGGGTATCCGGCAGGGTGAGGCGCAGATGCTGCTGCGGCAGTTGACCTTGCGCTTCGGAGTTCTGCCCCAGAGCGCCCACGCACAAGTGGAATCTGCCGATGCCGATACGTTGCTGCGTTGGTCCGAGCGTGTTCTCACGGCATCGACGCTGGACGAGGTGCTCCGATAGCCCTCCTCTGGGTCACCCAGACCGATGCCAGCAAAGGGACGTCCGTTCAATCAATGCTGATGTGGGTCTGCATCGTGCGGTAGTCGAGTTTTACCCGGTGCCTTGCGAGCCAGTTGTGGCCGATGATGCCGCCGATGCGGATCCCCAGTTCGCGTCCGAGGTTGAACTCCTTGAGTGCCGCGGCGGGGAGTTCGGGGTACTCGAGTTCCGCGTGCTGGAAGTGTCTGATGCGGACAGCCTTTGCGGCCAATGATCCGCCACCACCATGAGCCGCGACATCCTGTTGCAGCGGTCGTGCGCCGTGACGGCGGGCAGCCGACTCCGAGCATGCCAGCTCGATTCCGCTCATGCCGCTGTCGATAAACCAGCTCGATGGTGGTCCGCCGTTGACGCGGCAGGAGGTGAGCGGGTAGTGCGGGCCTGCAATCCACAGCGCTTCCCCGTCTTCGACGTTGGGTGAGCCAAGCGTGAATCGGGCGTCGCGGTATTCAATGTCGATGCCACCCGCGGCACGCAGCAGCCCTGCGCCGATGATGCCGTCGACGCGGGCATTGGCGATATGGTGGAAAGCGTTGCCCAGAGGCGCAATCATGCCGGGGATTTTTCTGAACTCGGATCGACCGATCTGCAGGTTTTCGATCTTGGCGAGTTGCCAGTGACCGACATGGCCGCCGGCGAAGCTGGCCTGGTCGTAAGGGCCGGGTTCAACACCAGCGCGGTGCGCAAACTCGCTGTCCAGCAGGCAATCCCCGGTGCCGGTATCGAGAACGAAGCGCCCTGCATGGTCGTTGACGGTGACCTCGACGAGCGGGAGAGGGTGCGTGTCGTCCCAGGTAACCGGCTCGCTCGACAGGTTCGCGACCTGGTGCCATTCACCATCGAATCGCTCGAGGTGATCGGCCCGGGCGTGTTGCCCCAGCTGGCGCAGCGAGGCAACGGCCGAGGGCAGGTCGCCCTTGCGGACTGCCACGTCAGCCTCCAGCCCAACGAAGTAAACGTGGCGGCCGTACTTGTCACGCGCGATCGCCAACTGCGCGCTGGCATCCTCTGGTCGGTCGCTCAGTAGCCCGATCTGCGCGCGGCGAAGTGCGATCTGAGCGCGATCTTCTTCGTTCAGATCAGCCAGCTCTGCCAACAACATGTCGGCATGAAAATACTGGCCGTCGGTGAATAGCCGGGTGGCCAGGCGACGCAGATGGTCGATGTCCAGTGGGCGTTGTTGCTGCACGTTGACTCTACCGAAGCTGCTCTCGTTCTGTTCGTTAAAAACCGCCGCAAACACCGTTCGCCTTGCAGGCGCCGCGGTAGGACGAAACACGCTATCCGAGAGAGCATAAGAAGGATAAACGCCCTTTTCAGGAAGAGGAAACTGTTCATCCACCGACAGGCCTTGGTGATCGCCAGAGCCGTCATCAGCAGCTGCACGTACCCAGCCCGATCGACGCTCGCCGGAAGCGCCATGCTCGCCAGGGTCCGGAACTCGTCGTCGGTGATCTGCAGCGCAGCGACCAGGTGCGTGTCCTCAGCCAGCTCGATCAGGCCGCCGGGGGCGACGCCGAGACGTGCGCATTCTGACCGCGACGGTTCAGTCGACCAGGTAGTACTCGATCGTCGAGACAACGCGCACCTTCTTGATGTGCGGCGTGTTGCTGTCGCGGTCCTGGATGCTGAACAGGCCCTGGTTGGCGGTGCGGATCTTGCCGAGGCGGCTCTCCGAGTCTTCCGCGAAGCGCGCCGCGACTTCGCGTGCGTTGCGGGTCGCCTCCTCGATCATCGCCGGCTTGAGGTCGTTGAGGCCGGTGTAGAGGAACTCGGTACGGCTACCGTAGTCCTGGCCGCTGATGGCGATGCCCTGGCGGCCGAGTTCGGTCAGGCGGCGCATCGACTCGCGCACCTTTTCCACATCTTGCGTGTAGACCGTGACCGTGGCGTTGCCGGCGTAGCGCAGGTCCTGGGCGTTGGGGTTGCCATAGCCCTGCGCGCGGCGGTCCGTGATCGCCGGGGCCGACTGGCTGATCGCGTCGGCGCCGAAACCGGCCTCGCGCAGGAAGGCGGCGACCTGACCGCTCTGGCGCTCCAGGGTGGCATAGAGCGCTTCCAGGTCATCGCTCGCGGCGTCGAAGCGAATCGGCCAGATCGCGGTGTCGGCAGGCACCTCGCGTTCAGCCAGTCCCTTCACGGTGACCACGCGCTCGGTCGCGCCCCTGAAGTGCTCGAGCCCGCCGGTCAATTGATAGCCGAGCAGGCCGAGGCCGAAGGCCAGCAGCACGCCGAGCAGCATGGCGGCGCCGGTTGTCGCGTTCCCCTTATCGTTCATCTGCGGATCCCGTCTATCACTCTGTATCGTTTGCCGCTCAGTATTTCACAGAACACCCGTCCGGACGGGTCTCCGGTTCGTTGACCCGACGCTCATCTTTGCCCGTGGCGCCGGCAGCGCCGGGTCATCTCGGCTGACGTTCGCCTTGCGCGACCGGTATGCAGTGACCCGCAGGACATCAAAGGCCATCGCCTGGTCGGCTGGCCGAGATGGAGTGGAAAGTGGTGGTCGCGAGGGATAAGCCTCTGAAGCCGATGCCTGAAATGGGACTGGGTTTCGGCTTGCTGGCTGAGGCATGGCCTTCTTGTCTCCCGGGCATCGGGCATCGGGCATCGGGCATTGGGCATCGGGCCTTGGGCCTTGGGCCGGAGTGGCGCAACGCCGTTTCTCCGGGCTACTCGCTGTCGGTGGTGGGTCTTGATGCAAACCATGGGGTCAGGTCGGTCAGTTCTGGTTGCAAATCAACAGGGTGTCATCCCTCAGTTCTTCATGC
>JAABSC010000038.1 GCA_011390565.1 Thioalkalivibrio paradoxus
GCAAGTCTGCCTGGACGTCTGCGAGCCAACCCTCCCCGTCCGGGTTCGGATACACATCGAGACGCGCCATTAGAAACTACGGTACCGCGCCAGAGGCAACCCGTGCGCCTCGACAAAGGCGTTTGAACTTTCGAGGGCCGCGCGGTTTTCCTCCAGCCACACCACGGCGCGTTGCTCCGCGATCGCATTGGCCAGTCCCCGCTCCGCGGCTCGCGAGATATTGATGCCGAGACCTCTGGCCTCAACCAGTAGCTCGGAGCTGATCGATACGTTCGTGGCGCGGCGGTGCCTGACCGCTGCTCTTCTGGACTCGCCCATCATCAAACCCTACCCGCCGATTTCGAATGCCTACACAATTGCACATGCGATATGCGCACATCAATCCCTGCCCGGCGATAACCGCTCCCGTCGGCCTTTTGGACCGGTACGGTGGGCGATGCTGCGCGATCAGGCCGCCTTGCGCTCAAACAGCGCCCGAGCGGCACCCATGCCACGCAGGAAGGCGACGTTGCGCGCGACGCAATGCGCCGTGCAGTGCTCCGGGGTTTTGTGGCACCCCATGAATCCCGGATCAAGTCCGGGATGATACCTTCGCGTAAGGCTATCCTGACTGGCACTTAGCGCGGGGTCGGGCTACCGTGCGCAGCGAGCCATCCATCCCAACCTTCGGCGCCACCACGAACCCATAGCGAGCCCACCACCCCATGGCCTACGCCCTGAGAAAACGCATCCTCGTCACCGGCGGCGCCGGCTTCCTGGGTTCGCATCTGTGCGAGCGGCTGCTCGAGCGCGGCGACGACGTGCTGTGCGTCGACACTTCTTCACCGGCACCAAGGACAACATCGTCCACCTGCTCGACAACCCCCACTTCGAACTCATCCGCCACGACGTGACCTTCCCGCTCTACGTCGAAGTGGACGAGATCTACAACCTGGCCTGCCCGGCGTCGCCCATCCACTACCAGCACGACCCGGTGCAGACCACCAAGACCAGCGTGCACGGCGCGATCAACATGCTCGGCCTGGCCAAGCGCGTGAAGGCGAAGATCTTCCAGGCCTCCACCAGCGAGGTGTACGGCGACCCGGAAGTCCACCCGCAGACGGAGGACTAACAAGCCAGGGCGGGTGTCCTGGATTTCCGCGCGCAGATCGCGCGCTTGACGGGCGATACAGAGATCGTTGGCAAGAAACGTGGGTGTCCGGAGTTCTTGAGTCACTCATGGCACCCGACTTGCTAAAAAGGTACCGGAGTCGGTACTATTTAGAGCACGTGATTCGATACCCTGGAGCGCACCAGATGACCCTGCTGCCAGCCCAAGAAATCAAGCGTCGAGGAATATCCGCCGTTGACGAAGCGCTTGCGCTGGGTCCCGTGCACATCGTCAAGAACAACCAACCGCAGTATGTCGTACTGAGCGAGTCGGCCTATCGGGAGCTGCTCGAGGCACAGGAAGAAGCGACCATCGCGCGCGTTCGCGCATCTCTCGAAGACGCTGCTGCAGGCAACGTGACATCCCACGCCTCCGTTGAGGCTTTGCTCAAGCATCTGGCGGATTGAAGCCGATGCCGTGGGTCATTCAGACCACGGCTGCATTTGATCGCCAGGCACGAAGATTCCTCAAACGGCATCCCGATCTCCGGCCGCGCCTGGCTGATGTGTTGGTCTCGCTGGAGCGAGACCCTTTTGCCCCGTCACTTCGGCTACACGCGTTGACTGGCAAGCTCGAAGGCCTACAGGCTGTGCGTATCAACTACAGCAATCGCGTGGTCCTCCGACTACAGGTCCAGGGGCAAGAGATTCTCCTGCTCGATATCGGGAGCCATGACGCCGTCTATCGCTAACAACTCCAACATAGCGCTTGCCGCCATGGCCTCCGGATCGAATCCGGGGTGAGGCGTTCGGAGTCTTTCTCTATGGCCGGAACGCCCTATCCAAGGCATCATGGCCGGCGCGCCCCTGCCCTCGTAATCCCGGCCGGAGCGAAGCGGAGAGCACGGATTCATCAGCCCCGGACATAGATCTGTCCCGGTTTTGCCGGAAACGTATCAGGCCGCCTTGCGCTCAAACAGCGCCCGAGCGGCTCCCATCCCGCGCAGGAATGCGACGTTGCGCGCCACGCAGTGCGCCGTGAGGTGCTCCGGCGTGCCGATCGCCGTGCTGAACAGGTCCAGGATCCGCGGCGCCTCGCCCGGGATGTAGCCGCGCTTATCCTCGCGGATCACCCGGCCGGTCGTATCCACGAGTTCCAGGTAGTCGTCGAAGGCAAAGGGAATCGCCGCCGCCATGCGGCCGGTGGCATCGAAGGGCATCAGCGGTGCGCGCGGCAGGGCACTCAGGTGGGATTCCAGCGGGTGTGGGTGTCCCGAAGTGCCCCTCAGAAGCCCTGCATCAAAAAATCGAGTGCTGCCGTGATCTCATCGTGATGCGGCCTCAGGCTGGCGACCGGATCCCGAAGGATCGAGGCCGGCACGGCCGCCATGAACTGGGTCGCCATTACCACCGTCTCGCCGCGAATCCTGAAACGGGGGTTGAGCGTCTGTGCTGGCGCCGGACCGATGGACTCCGGAAGCAGGGGAACGACCACCCGCGTATTCAAGTGGCTCAGCAAGTCTGCCTGGACGTCTGCGAGCCAACCCTCCCCGTCCGGGTTCGGATACACATCGAGACGCGCCATTAGAAAC
>JAABSC010000039.1 GCA_011390565.1 Thioalkalivibrio paradoxus
GGTGCGCGAGGGCGGGCGCATCATCAGCCGTGCCGTGATGATCGCGTTCGCAAGCTCACCCATCAACGCGGACGGCAAGCGCGAGGTGCTGGGCGTCGCCACCGGTCCCTCGGAAGCGTTCCGGGGCTTTCGCGGCCGCACCGCGGCCACGGTCCCCGTTCACCCTTCCGGACCGAGTTCCTGCGCAGCCTCGCCGACCGCGGCCTGCGCGGCGTGAAGCTGGTGATCGCCGACGACCACAAGGGCCTGCGGGCCGCCGCACGCCGCGTGTTCAACGGTGAGCCATGTCGCGCCGTCGCCATCATCGCTCGAACCGATGGCGCGATCGATGGCAACTCCGAGCGACAATGGCGAACCAGCAGCGCTGCCGGGTTCACTGGATGCGCAACGCCCTGGCGCACGCCCCGGCCAGGCAGCGCACGGCGGTGGCGGCGATGCTGAAGACGATCTTCGCCCAGGAGAACAAGGCCGACGCGCAGGCCCAGTGGGAGATTGTCGCGTTCCCGGGGCTTGCGTGGCGCCACTGGCGCCACGGTCCCCGTTCACCACTGCGCGAGAAACAGGACAAGCTCGGCACCTTCATGGACGCCTCCCGCGACGATGTCCTCGCCTGTATGGGGGCTCCGCCCGTTCCCTCCTCAAACCGTCCCCCGGACGGTTTGCCGCCTTCGGCGGACCGGCGCGAACTCCCGCGCGAGCACTGGACCCAGATCGCCTCGACGGATGGGATCGACAAGACTTTCTTGCTCGTTTCCGCTATTCTCGTTCCGTACGGTCGACCTCGTGGCGAAGCGTGGCGTGTCGGCTGGAAGCGCTACCGGGCAGCCCATGCAGTCCCTGCCGGTTTGAGGCGGCCGCACACTTTCCTTTGGACGGTGGATGCGAGCGCCAGGCAGCGACGAAGTGTTCGTAGCTCTCCTGCGCCCGCTCCGCGATCTGCATCTCCTGGTGGCGCAATTCCTTCACGTTGTAGGCGTAGGTCGCGCCCCGCTTGTTGCCCTTCTTCTGCGGCTGCCCGGCAGCCAGTTCCATGGACCGGTGCTTGTGAGCGACGAGGCTGGGGCGGGCCCAGCGGTAGTCCTCACCCTTGGTCAGCATGTGCCAGCACAGGACGGCCAGTTTGCGAGCCACCGCGACGGCAGCGATCTGATGGCCTCGTTTGGCGCGAATACGGATGAAGAAGGCGCGCAACGGTCCCGGCGCTTTCGCGGCCGCCCAGGCGGCCTCGACCAGCATGGCGCGGGCGTGGCTGCGGCCGGCTTTGCTGATCCGACCGTGGTGGGCGGCGCCGAGGCCGGACTGGCGGACCCGCGGGTTCAGGCCGAAGTAGCTCACCAGTTTCTGCGGAGAGTTGAACCGGTCGATGCTGCCGATCGCGGCCATCAGCCCGGCCGCCACGGCCAGATTGACTCCGGTTATGGTCAGCAGCCGCCGGATTGCGTCGTCGTGCAGCGCGTCCTGGGCAATGTCCCGATCCAGCACGGCAAGATCCTCACCGAGCCGATCCAGTTCGCGGACATGGCGCGCAATCGCCGCCCGCTCATCGTCGGGAACTGGCTGTCGGGCCAGCCAGTCCCGACCCCGCCGATTGAACAGGTCAGCATGGGGGCACTTGGGGATCAGATGCGCATGCAGGATGGCATGCACCTCATTCTTGATCCGGGTGCGGTGTCGCACGACTTGGTAGCGGCGCGCCACGAGCCTGCGCATCCGCTCCGTGGCCGCATCCGGCGTCCAGATCTCCGGCAGATAGCCGGCGGCGTGCAGGCTGGCCAGCGTGCCTGCGTCGACCTTGTCGGTCTTCACATGCGCATGGGCGATTGCCTTCACCTGGAGCGGATTGGCGATGACCACCCGCTTCACGTGAGGCGACAGCACGCGCGACACCGCCATGCAGTTGCCGGTTGCCTCTATCACCACTTCGTCCGTCTTCAGAAGTTGCCTGCCAAACCCCTCCAGGGCCGTGCGAGTCATCTCGACCCTGCCCTCGTGTCGGGTTAGGCCGTTCTCCCAGATCACCACCTCGCCGAAAGTTCGGTGGATATCGATGCCGATCACGCGTCGCATGCGCGCCTCCCTTGCCAGTGCCAAAGAAGCAGGAGCGGCGGGCGACACGACAACTACGGATTCGCGCTCTCGGCGCAACCGGGCGAGTCGCAGAGGCGGCCAGCTACTAACACGAGCTCGCAGCTCATCGAGTGCATCGGCCTGCCCGCACCTTCGTGCTCCCGGTGCCTCTGTCCCGGATGCTCGCAGCATATACCGGGTTCCGAAGAACCCAGCCGAACATCGACACCGAGATCCTCATACCGGTTACCAACCCGCTCGAACGCGTGAACCGCGAGGTGAAGCGCCGCGCGGACGTCATCGGCATCTTCCCCAACGACGCGGCCATCGTCCGCCTCGTCGGCGCGTCCGCCATGGGCCTCGGACCGATGGCGGCCTCATGGCGAACTGCTCGAGACCAATGACGAATGGACCGTGGCCCGGCGCTACATGTGGCTTGAAACCCTCGCCCGCGTCACCGACAATCCCACCGTCAGGCTGCCCGCCGTGGCCACCTGATCAAGCCCTGACCTCTCCGAGGGTCGGCGCTCCTACACCACGCCGTGGGACACTATCAAGGAGGCGTTGCTTACCTTCTACGACTTCCCGGGTGATCA
>JAABSC010000040.1 GCA_011390565.1 Thioalkalivibrio paradoxus
AAAGCGGATAACCCGCTTCAACAATATCAATTGCTTACGCGTTTAGCTGTTGAACTTGGGAGGTCAGGATGACCCGCGCGCCCGGGCAGCACGGCCGCGAAGCCCCGCACACCCTTGCAGCTGTAAATGCTGGATCAAAATTCCCCAAAAGTGCTGGGACGAAATTCCCCACTTTTCGGGTTCGGCGATCAGCCGTGCATGTGATTGGCGCCTCCATGTTTGGGTGGACGGCCGCGCCTTTTCTGGGGCGGCGGCGGTGTGATGGTGGCGTGCGAGCGGGTGTGTTCCGGCATCAGGTCGGCGTGGCCGCGCAGGCGATAGCTGGCGCCTTCGATCTGCACGACGACCGCGTGGTGTAGCAGCCGGTCCAGAAGCGCGGTGGCGACGACGGGGTCGCCGAAGACCTCGCCCCATTCGGCGAAGCCACGGTTCGAGGTGAGGATCATCGCTCCTTTCTCGTAGCGCGCGTTGACAAGCTGGAAGAACAGGTTCGCGCCACCGCTGGTGATGGGCAGATAGCCGATCTCGTCGACGATCAGCAGCGAGGCCCGGGCGTGGAAGCGGATCTTCTCCGGCAGGCGCCCCTCACGTTCCGCTTGTGCCAGCGCGTCGATCAGCTCGGCCAAGGTGCAGCGGTAGACGCTGCGGCCCGCCTTGACCGCGGCGACGCCGAGGGCCGTCGCGAGATGGCTCTTGCCGGTGCCCGGCGGCCCGAGGAAGTGCAGCACCTCGGCACGGTTGATGAACTCCAACTGGGCGAGCGCCATGATGCGTTCCCGATCCAGCGACGGCTGGAAGGAGAAGTCGAAGCTCTCGAGCGTCTTGATCGGAGTGAGCCGGGCCGTGCGCAGCCCGACGCCGATCCTGCGCCCCTCGCGCAAGGTCAGTTCCTCGGCCAGCAGGGCGTCGATTGCCTCGATCGCGGTGATCTCACCCTTTTCAAGACGGCTCAGGATCTGGTCCAGCGTTTCCAGGGCACGGGCCATGTGCAGGCTGACCAGGCTCTGGCGGATCCGTTCGGTGACCGGCATCATGGGCGGCCCTCCTGCTGGCTTGCCAGCCTCTGACCGACAGCCTCGTAGAAGGCCAGTGACCGACGCAGGACCGCAGTGTCAGCTGGGGATGGCCGGCCGATCACGGCCCGCCGCGCGGCAGGAACCGGCTTGCGATGGCTGGGATCGACGCGCTTCTGGTTCTTGCCTTCCAGCACTGGATGGCAGGCGATCAGCTGCCCGTCTTCGAAGATGCGCACCTCGGTCGGGTGGTTCTGAACCTCGACGATGCGGCGCCGGGTCGTATCCGGAACGCTGTACTGGTTGCCGCCGACGGCCACCATGCCCTCCTGGCTGATCCGCCGTTCTACGGTCAGGACGGCATCGTAGGGTTGGGATGGCAGGGCTACGAGATGCGGCTTCTCCTCGGCAAAATGCTCATCCACGACCCGCTGCGTGGTGGCATGGACACGAGGATTGGCGATGGTCATGCGCCAGTCCTCGAACTGGGCATTCAGGTCATCGAGGTCGCGGAAGCTGCGCCCGAGGAAGAAGTCCTGACGCACGTAGCGGAAGGGGCGCTCGACCTTGCCCTTGGTCTTGGCGCGATAGGGCTGGCAGGCGCGTGGCGCCGAGCCGTAGTGCGCGAGCAGCGCCACAAGCGAGGCGTTGTATGTCACGACGCCGGCGGCATCTTCCCCGATGACCGCCGTCTTCATGCGGTCATACAGCACCTCGGCGCAGGCCCCGCCGATCCCGTCGAAGGCGGCGATGTGGCAGCGCATCACCGTCTCCAGTGTCTGGTTCGGGCAGAACCGGCCCCAGAGCCAGCGGCTATGGCCCAGCACCATGCTGAACAGCCAGACCTTGCGCGTGACCCCGGGCTCGGAGGTGAACTCGACCTGGAACTCGGCAAAATCCACCTGCGCCTGATGGCCCGCGGGCGTCTCGAAGCGCCGCTCGAACCGACGCGGCGCGGCCGGGCGGATCAGCCGCAAATACTCCGTCAGCGTCGAATAGGCCCCTTCAAACCCCATCGCCTTGATCTCGCGGTGCAGCCGCCGGGCGGAGAGCCCGGGCCAGGCGGCCAGCCTGTCGATCAGGTAACTGCGATATTCCTCCGCGAGCCGCTCTTCCGGCTCACGCGGTCCGTAGACCGGCGCCTCGAGTCCTCGCTCGAGATACTTCCTCACCGTCTTGCGATCGAGCCCGGTCTGCCGCGCGATGGCGCTGACGCCGAGGCCCTGCCGCTTCAATTCCAAGATCATCACGATCTCCCTCAATTCTACCACCTGCGCGCCCTTCCCTTGGCATCGACAGAGGTAATTCTGCGCCGCCGATGGTCCGGGGGGCATGCCCCCCGGACCATCGGAGCCAGCGCCAAACTGGGGAAATTTCATCCAGCGCTTTTGGGGAGATTACGTCCAGCACTCACACCCTCCTCGCCGATGCGGTTGCGCCAGCGGGTCATCGACGAGGGATCGATCGGCAGGCGATGCTGAAAGAAGGTCTCGCCGCAGAAATGCTGCCAGTAAGGGTTCTCCGCCCATCGCGCCACGACGGCCTCATCGGACAGTCGGAAGGCATGCTGGAGATACAGCAGCCCCGCGACCAGACGCGTCGG
>JAABSC010000041.1 GCA_011390565.1 Thioalkalivibrio paradoxus
CACTGATGGGGATCGTGAAGTTTACCGCGACGCTTGATGCGCTCGCCTGCGGTGGCAAATCGGGCGGCATCAAACGGCTGATCTCTGCGAGGCTCGGGCTTCAAGAAACCGCGCCCATTCGAACCAATGGTCCGACGATGAAGGCCGCAGTCGACCAAATCTATAGCGATGGGCGCAGTCGCACCGTAAGCGCCCTCCCACCACCCATGGGGCCGCGGGTTGACTATTCGACGAAGTTCCAGGGCATGAGTTCGTCGATGTCACGCTGCATGTGCTGATTGAGGATCTTCCGGAGCGTGGCGGCGATGTAAGCCTCCGGGTTCACACCGTTCAGCTTGCAGGTTCCGATGAGCGAGGCGATGCGTGCCCAGGTCCTGGCACCATCGTCCGATCCGGCGAACAACGCGTTTTTCCTCGTGAGCGGAATCGGCCTGATCGCGTTCTCGACGCCATTGGTGTCCATCTCCAGGCGCCCGTCGTCGAGGAATCGGGTGAGCCCCTCCCACCGCTTCAGGCCATAGCGGATGTGCCGTGCCAACTCGCTGGCCGACGAGACCTCCTGGAGGCGCGCCTCCAGCCATGGTTGCAAGGCCTCGACGAGCGGTCGGGACAGCTTCTGGCGGACGGCCCTGCGCGTATCGGGGGCCTTGCCCCGGATCGTCTTCTCGATCGCGTAGAGCTCGGCGATCCGTGCGATCATCGCGTCGCAGATCGGCGACGCGGTATCCTGCCCGAACTTGACGAAGCGGCGTCGCCAGTGTGTCCAGCAATAGGCTGTCGCCCACGGCCGCGCCGTCTTCTTCGGATCGGCGAGCACGTCGTAGACGGGATGGCCATCGACCATCAGCGTGCCGGCGGCAAATCCCTTGAGGAGGCCCTGCGCGACCTCGCCGCTGCGCGTCCGGGAGTGGTGGAACACCACGATGGGTGGATCGGCGCCGCCCCATCCACGCTGATCGCGCAGCATCGCCCAAAGGTAATCCTTGCGGACCTTTCGCGTGCCAGGCGCCAGCACCGGCACGGTCGTCTCGTCCATCTGCAAGTGATCAGAGCGCCGGAGCTGGTCGATCATCTCGTCTATGACCGGCTGCAACAGCTGAGCCGCACGCCCTGACCAGTTCGCCAGCATGGTGCGGTCGAGATCGATCCCCTGCCGGCGGTAGATGTCCGCCTGGCGGTAGAATGGCAGGTAATCTCCGAACTTGGCGACCATGGAATGCGCCACCAGCTCCTCCGTCGGAAGCCCACGCGGCACCAGCCGTTCCGGAGCCGGCGCCTGGGCGTGGGACGCGCCGGCGCAACGGCGGCAGACGTATTTCGGACGCACCGTCACCAGCACGCGGAAGCGGGCCGGGATGACATCGAGGCGCTCGCTGCGATCTTCGCCTACCCTGACCATCTCGCCGCAGCCGCATGGGCACGACGTGCTGTCGGGCTCGATCACCTGCTCGATCCGCTCCAGATGGGCGGGCAGATGGCCCTTGTTCCGTTTGTGCGTGCGGGGGTTTTCCCTGCGATCCCCGAGCGCCTTCTCGACCTCTTCGCTGGCAGCCGCCAGCATCCCCTCGGCGACCTCGACATCCTCGAAGGGTAGATGCTGCTGGTCGGGGCTGGCTTTCTCGGACTTGGATCCGAACTTGTCCCGCCGCAGTTGGGCAATCATGCGCTCCAGCCGTGCAAGGGCCTCCTCGGACCGGGCACGGGCTGTTTCCGATGCCACCAGGCGGGCCTCTGCTGTGCTGCGGGCAGCCTCGGACGCGGCAAGCTGCCGCTCGAGTTCGGCCACCTTGGCAGCATCGATCGTTCCGCTGGATCCCATGGCCGGAGTATACCGCCCCGGCCACAGGGACGGCGCGCAAAACGCAGCACCGAGTCATCCTGTCGCGGTTATCCAGCCAGCTTGGGACGCTGCCGCCGCTCCGCCCGAACGGCACGCCAGTCGATGCCCTCGAACAGTGCCGAGAACTGCGCCGGTGACAGCTGGATCATCCCGTCCGCCGGCTTCGGCCACCGGAACACGCCGCCCTCCAGCTTCTTGTAGACCAGTACCAACCCCGTCTGATCCCAGACCAGGCACTTCAACTGGTCGCCGCGCTTCGAACGGAACACGAAGATGGCGCCGCTGAAGGGATCCCGGCCGAGGACCTCCTGAACGATCAGCGACAAGCCAGCGTGTTGTTTGCGGAAGTCGACGGGACGCGTGGCGACATAGATCCTGTACGGTCCGCCCGGCAGGATCATGGCGCACCTCGGACGGCCGCGATGACCCGGCCAAGGTGGGCCGGGTCGAACGCCGGGGGCACGATGATGCGCACAGCGCCAATCTCCAGCGTCAATGTTCCAGACCCGTCGCGCGGAGGGTCGAGCATGTCTTCGGCGCGCAGACGAACGACATGGGCGGGACGCTGGTC
>JAABSC010000004.1 GCA_011390565.1 Thioalkalivibrio paradoxus
ACACCCAACCACGGCTGGCATGACGAGGTGTAAACCATGCCCCCAGTCTATTCTGTAAACCATGCCCGGGTTGCACAGGGTGAGGGCCCGGCACAACCGCCTCAATCCTCGAGGTAGGTGTAGCCGGTCAGGCCGTGTTCGAGTTCGGCGAGCAGGGCGCCGGCTTCGGCACCGCTCAGGCCGATGGCGTAGATCTTGTCGCGGTAGGCGCGGCGCAGTGCATCGGGTTCGAAGTGCACGTAGCGCAGGAGTTCGTCGACGGTGTCGCCGCGCTCGGGATCGGTCAGGCGATAGCCGCCATCCTCCGTCAGTTCCACGTTGATGGAGTCGGTGTCGCCGAACAGATTGTGCAGATCGCCGAGGATCTCCTGGTACGCACCGACGAGGAAAATGCCCAGGAAATAATCCTCGTCCTCGCGCAACGGATGCAGCGCCAGCGTGCTGCTGGTGCGCTCGGCTTCGACGTAGCGGTCGACATGGCCATCGGAATCGCAGGTCAGATCCTGCACCACCGCCCGTCGGGTTGGAGCTTCGTCGAGGCGATGCAGGGGAACGACCGGGAAGATCTGATCGATCGCCCAGGCGTCCGGAATCGACTGGAATACGGAGAAGTTGCAGAAGTACTTGTCGGCCAGCTTCTCCACCAGTTCCGCCTGGATCTCGCCGGGCAGTATGCCCTCGGACCGGTTCAGCAGGCGCTGACAGATCACGAAGTAGAGTTCCTCGGCGCGCGCGCGGTCGGCCAGCGAGAGCAACCCGCGGGCGAACCGTGCCTGCGATTCCGAAAGGCCGTACGACGCATCGTGGTAGATCTCCGACGCCGGACGCCGGTCGTCCTCGAGCAGCGCGCGCATGTCGGCCAGAACCGTCGGTTCGCCTGGTTCCCGGGCGGCGGGCTCGGCATTCCCCGGGGCGGGTTCGCAATCGATCACGTTGGTGATCAGGACGGCGTGGTGGGCGGTCATCGCGCGCCCGGACTCGGTGAAGATCTCGGGCATCGCCCGGTGCTGGTCACGACAGATCTGGGCCAGCGGGCGCAGGATGTTCAGCGCGTATTCCTCGAGCGAGTAGTTCATCGAACAGTCGTTGCGCGAGCGGGTGCCCTCGTAGTCCACGCCGAGCCCGCCGCCGACGTCGACGACCTGCAGCTGCGCTCCGGCGTCGTTCAGCGCCGCGAAGTAATGCGCCGCCTCGCCCATGCCGGCCTGGATATCGCGGATGTTCGCGATCTGCGAGCCCATGTGGAAATGCAGCAGCTGCAGATTCGCGAGCCATTCCACTTCGCGCAGCCGCGCCAGCAGGTGCAGCACATCGGCCGCGGAAAGCCCGAACTTCGCCTTCTCGCCACCGGTGTTCTGCCATTTGCCCTTGCCGATCGAAGCCAGCCGCACCCGCAGACCGAGCAGCGGAAGGATGTCCATGTCGCGCGACTGGCGGATCACCTCTTCCAGCTCGGAGGGCTTCTCCACCACGATGTACACGCGGTGCCCGAGCCGCCGGCCGATCAGGGCGAGGCGCACGTACTCGCGGTCCTTGTAGCCGTTGCAGACGATCACCGAATTTTCCGGCGCCAGCGCCAGTACCGCCATCAGTTCGGGCTTCGAGCCCGCCTCCAGCCCGACCCGCGCCGCGGGCTCCGAGAGAATGCGCTGCACCACCGAGCGTTGCTGGTTCACCTTGATCGGGTAGATCGCGGTGTAGCCGCCGTCGTAGTCGAGTTCGTCGGCAGCGTCGGCAAAGGCCTGGGTCAGACGCTGCACCCGCGAGCCGAGTACGTCCTGGAACCGCACCAGCACCGGCGGCCCGATGTGTTCCTGGCGCAGCCGCTGCGCCAGTTCGTGCAGGTCCACGCCGGGATGATCGGGCCAGTCGGGGCGCCGCATGACGACGTGACCCGTTTCGTTGATCTGGAAGAAACCGCCGTTCCAGTGCGCGATGCCGTAGGCGCGACGGGCGTCGTCCAGGGTCCAGTCAACCTCGCTCATGCGTCCTCGCAGTGGTGTCGCGTGTCGTTTGCCATGCCCGTATCATACCGCCACCCCACCCCCAACGGCCCCTGGAGTCCGGACACCATGACCCTCGACGCGAACTGGTTCAGCGAACCGCACCAAGACATGGCCTTTTCCCTGCGGCTCAAGGCCAGGCTGCACGAGGAACAGACGCCGTTCCAGAAGATCGAGATCTACGACACCGTCGGTTTCGGCAAGCTGATGGTGATCGACGGCTGCGTGATGCTGACCGACCGCGACAACTTCATCTACCACGAGATGATGTCGCACCCGGTCCTGTTCTCACACCCGGACCCGAAGAACGTGCTGATCATCGGGGGCGGCGACTGCGGCACGCTGCGCGAAGTGCTGAAACACGACGGCGTGCAGCACGCCACCCAGGTGGACATCGACGAGCGCGTGACCCGCCTCTCCGAAAAATACTTCCCGCAGCTGTGCGATTCGAACGACGACCCGCGGGCACGGCTGCTGTTCGACGACGGCATCGCGCACGTGAAGAACGCCGAGCCCGGTTCGATCGACGTGATCATCATCGACTCCACCGATCCCGTCGGACCGGCGGAGGGCCTGTTCTCCACCGCGTTCTACAAGGACTGCCTGCGCGCGCTCGGCCGCGACGGGCTGCTCGTTCAGCAGAGCGAATCCCCCCTGCTGCATACCGACAGCATCATCCGACCGATGCACGACAGCCTGCGCGGTGCGGGTTTCCTGGATGTGATGACGCTGCACTTCCCACAGGCGAGCTATCCGTCCGGCTGGTGGACCGCCAGCATCGCGTCGAAGGATGCCACCGTCTGCTTCCACCGCGAGGAGGCTGCGGAAGAACTGGCGTTTCCGACGGAGTATTACAACGCCGCAATCCACCGCGCCGCGGGCGCGACGCCGGAATTCCTGCGCCGCAAGCTGTTTGCCTGAAGCCCGGTGATCACGAAGACACCGAACGTCAATGCCGTCGACTCAGGCCTGACCCGGACGTCATCCCAGGCTTGACCCGGACGTCATCCCGGGCCTGACCCAGGCGTCATCCCGGCCGGAGCGCAGCGGAGAGCCGGGATCCATGCTGAGCCGGATGGAGCCACGGACGCAAGTGGTCGGCCCGGCGCTGCATGGATCCCGGGTCAAGCCCGGGATGACGCGGTGTGGGGGCACTCCGGCCCGGATGACGCGGTGGGGGCACTCCGGCCCGGATGACGCGGTGGGGGCGCTTCTGCCGAACTAACGTGGTGAGAGGCAGTTCCGACAGAAATGACAGGCAGGCAGACTTCCTGGGGCTCGGTCACCCATCCCAGCGGCGCCGCTCCTGGCTTTCGTGGGCTTCCTGTGCCTCGACGCTGAGCGTCGCGATCGGCCGTGCCTCGAGTCGAGCGAGGCCGATCGGGTCCCCGGTTTCCTCGCAATACCCGTACTCACCGAGGTCGATCCGGCGCAGGGCCGCGTCGATCTTGCCGATCAGCTTGCGGTAGCGGTCGCGGGTACGCAGCTCCAGGCTGGCTTCGGATTCGTGCGAGGCACGGTCGTTGGGATCCGGCTCCTGCCAGCTTTCGGTGCGCAGGTGTTCCAGCGTCTCCTCGGACTCGGCAATCAGCGCCTGGCGCCAGATCTCGAGCTTGCGCCGGAAATACTCGAGCTGACGAGGGTTCATGTACGGCTCGTCGTCCGAGGGACGGTACTCCTCTGCTGCTGTTTCCATGCCGGCTTCCCCTGCACGCACGCCCGGCCCGCAGGCGCGAAACCGGGTAACGGTACTTTGCAATTCGACCAGTATAGTCCAAGGCGCTACCTTATGACGCGGACGCCGGACCGCCCAATCCCACCGCGATGCGGAGAAAACAGCACGTGCCCGACATACACCCCCGACACACCCTGATTCAGATCAGCGATCCCCACCTCGGACGGACGCCAGGGCCCATTCGGCCCGGATATCCGGATAGCGACACGCAGCTGCGTGCCGTGCTCGCGGATGTCCGGAAGCGGCATCCCGACGCGGCCCTGATGCTGGTTACGGGAGACCTCGCCGAGGACCCCGAGACGGTGACGTATGTCCGGCTCGCCCGCTACCTCTCGGAGCTGCCGGCGCCGGTATCGGCCCTGGCGGGCAACCACGATGATCACGGACTGGCCCGGCAGACGTTCACCGCGGCGGGACATGACTTCGACGCGGAACAGCGGATCGGAAACTGGCTGATCGTCAGCCTGAACTCCGCGTGGCCCGGACACACCCCGGGGCGTTTGGCTGCGGAAGAACTCGCGCGGCTGCAGAGCGCCATCCGACGCTATCCCGACTGCTGGGTGCTGGTCGCGGTGCACCATCCCGTGGTTCCCGTCGGCAGTCGCTGGCTGGATGCGCTGGGCCTCACCAATGGCGATGAGCTGCTGGCGGTGCTGCAGCGCAACCCCAGGGTGCGTGCCTGTATCTTCGGCCATATCCACCAGGACTTCGATGCGATGCACGGTACCGTCCGTCTGCTCGGTTGCCCTTCCACCTGCGTACAGTTTCTGCCGGGTTCGGAGGATTTCGCGCTGGACCCCGAGGACGCCGGATACCGGGTGATCCGCCTGCATGCGGACGGTGAATTCGAAACGCGGATCGAACGCGTGCCCGACACGGCGATGGTCCCGGCCCCGTGAGCGCCCGACTGGAACCGGACGCCGCCGACCCGCGGGCAGAGGCGCTGAACCGCTGGCTGCAGCAACTCGATCCCGGCTTCGCGCGGGCGCGGCCCCTGGGCGCGGATGCCAGCTTCCGGCGCTACTTCCGTACACGCCGAAACGACACGCCCTTCGTGGTGATGGATGCGCCGCCCACGCACGAAGACACCGGACCGTTCCTGCGCATCGCGTCCGTACTCCAGACTCTGGGCCTGCGCGCACCCCGTATTCTCGATGCCGATCCCGACCAGGGCTTCATCCTGATGGAGGATCTCGGCGACCAAACCTTCACCCGGGCGCTGGCCGCCGGTGTCCCGGAGGCCGATCTCTACCCCCTGGCGGCCGAAACGCTCGCCGCGCTGCAGTCGCGCTGGCGCACGCAGGAAGCCGACCTCGCGCGTGCGGCCGCCCTGCCGGTCTACGACACCGATCGGCTGCTGCAGGAGGTCCGGCTGTTCGTCGACTGGTACTGGCCAAAGGTCCATGGCGCCGATGCCGCCCCGGAAACCCGCGCGGATTTCGAGCAGTCTTGGCGCTCCGTGCTGGAAGCGATGCCGGCGCTCCCGGACACACTGGTTCTGCGCGACTTTCATGTCGACAACCTGATGCTGCTGCAAGGTGGGGAGGGTGTCGCGGCCTGCGGGCTGCTGGATTTCCAGGACGCGGTGGCCGGCAGCCCCGCCTACGACCTGGTGTCGCTGCTGGAAGATGCGCGGCGCGACGTTTCGGCACCGATCGCGGAGCGGATCCTCGATACGGTGCTCGCGGAAGGACCGTGGCCGGCACCCGAGTTCCTGCACCATTACCGGGTGCTCGGGGCCCAGCGTACGGTGAAGATCATCGGCATCTTCACGCGGCTGGAACGCCGGGATCGCAAGCCCGGATATCAGGTCCACCAGCCGCGGCTCTGGCGCCTGCTGGACCGCGGGCTTCGGTACCCCGAACTGGCGCCGGTGTCGGACTGGTTCCGGCGTCACTTCCACCCGGACGGACAACCGTGCGGGCGATGATCCTTGCCGCCGGCCGGGGCGAACGCATGCGCCCACTGACCGACCACACACCCAAGCCCCTGCTCCGGGTGGGCGGCGAGTCGCTGATCGAACACGGGATCCGCCGCCTGCAGGCCGCCGGCTACCGTGAACTGGTGATCAATCTCGGGCACCTCGGCCAGCAGATCGAAACCACGCTTGGCGACGGCTCCCGACTGGGCGTCCGGATCCGCTATTCACCCGAGCCCCCGGGGGCTCTCGAAACGGCAGGCGGCATCCGCGAGGCCCTGGACTGGCTGGGCGAAGCGCCTTTCCTCGTGGTGAACGCGGACCTCTGGTGCGATCACCCGCTCACCTCCCCCGCGCTGGCCCGTGAAACCCTCGCCCATCTCGTACTGGTCGAGAATCCGGCGCACAACCCCGACGGCGACTTCGGCCTCGATGCCGGTCGTGTGACGCTGGAACCCGGACCACGCCATACGTTCAGCGGGATCGGCTGGTACCGCCGGGAACTCTTCGCCGATCTCCCCCGTGGCCGGCGGCCTCTGGCGCCGCTGCTGCGCGACGCCATTGCCGCTCACCGGGTCACGGGGGAGTTGCACAACGGTGTCTGGATCGACGTCGGCACGCCCGAGCGCTTGCGGGAGCTGAACGCCTCGCACAAAAAAAACCCGGCTAGGCCGGGTTAATGCTCAGCAGAGCACCCTCGCTAGAGGGTCGGGGGAGAACGTTTCAGGGCTTGATGTAGGTGTAGCCCTCACGCTGCAGGATCGACAGCTGGGCCACACCGCTCTGCACGACGTCCGCTTCGGTCGCGTCATACAGAGCCTCAAGTGGAACGTTGCGGGATGCCAGGGTGTTCCGGCACACCTGGAAATCGACGCCCTGAAGTTTCAGGCTGTCGACCGCGGCCTGCAGGTCGGGGTTCTGGCTCGCACCAATCAGGAGATTGATGCCGCCGCCATGCATGACGACCTTGATATCCATGCCATCGGCGCCCACGGCATTGATGTGGTTCTGCACATTGCGAAGCGCACCCATGTGCACGCCGGGGTCGCCCTGGTTCACGTGGTACACGACGCGGGTGACATCGTCGGCGGTCGCCGCCGACGCCAGACCCGGAACGGCCATGGCCAGTAACAGTACAGCCGCAAAAAAGATCTTGTTGCGCATCGACATTTTCTCCATCTCGGTTGGTGGCGGTGGTCCGCCTTGTCATATCCCGCGCGGAACGTACCGGCGGGTGGTTTCCCGAAGCAGACGGCGGATGCCGTCATACCCGGATATAGGTCCAGCCCTCCGCCTGCCTGCGGGCGGCTTCCTGCACTCCGGATTCGACCTCCTGAACCCAGGGCAACAACTCGATGGCACCACCTTCCTCGCGGGCCCGGCGCGCCAGTGACTGGCCGCAGGCGGTAATGCTCAGGCCCGGGTAGGTGCTCACCAGCGCACGCATGCGCTCCGGGAATGGGGCCAGGTCGGCGCGCACGAGATCCATGGCGATACCGTGCACCACCATTTGCACCTGCAGCTCCTGTCCGTTCAGCAGAGCCGTCTCGAACATGAATTCCACGTCATCCAGCAGTCCCCTGGCCGAGACGATATCGACCTCGGTGACATGCAGCAGGACGCGCTGGTGATCACTCGATACCGACGCCACGGGATGGGGGGCATCGAGCTTGAGTGCGTCCCCTGCAACGATCGGCGCGGTACCGGAAACGCGGTCCCGGTCGAGTCCCAGAAAAACCGTCGCGGCCAGTGCCAGGGCGGCCACCCCGGCCGCCGCTCCCCACCAGCCAACCCAGGAGCCCGAAGATCGTGGCCGTTCCTGGCCGGCCCCGGGCAGGACTTCGGGGCGATACGCCATCGCCACCAGTTCCTTGAGCTGGACCATGTCACAGACTTCCCGACTCAGTCCCTCGTCACCGGCAATGGACTTGAGCGTGAACAGACGATCCTCGGGCGAGAATTGCCCGTCCACGAAGGCATTCAGGATCTCATCGCTGGGACGGACGTCAGTCATGCGCGGGTGTCACCAGCTTGAGGACGGGGGCCGTGTTGCCCGGTGCCTGCTCGAGCAGAAGCTTGCGCAAGTGCGCGCGGGCCCGGCTCAACCGACTCATCACCGTACCAATGGGCACATCGAGCACCTCGGAAACTTCGGCATACGCGAACCCCTCGAGATCGACCAGGCTCACCACCTGACGGTGGTCTTCGCTGAGCTGCATCATGGCCCGGCGCACTTCCGTCACGATCCGGTTGCGCTCGGTCTGGCTCTCCGGGCAGTCGTCGCAGGGAAGTTCGAGGGAATCGACGTCGACCGTGTCTTTCTGGCGACGACCCCAGTCCCGGTAGCAGTTGGTCATGATCCGGAACACCCACGCCTTCAGTGCCGCCTGGTCCTGCAGGGTCTTCAGCCGGGTCAACGCCTTCATCATCGCTTCCTGGACAAGGTCATCCGCGAGCGCTGCGTCGTGGCACCATGCATATGCCGTCCGATACAGTTGCGGTCGCATATCGCAAATCTGCTGCCGCAAACGCCGCTGCGCGAGCCACGTCGCCATCCGTTATCTCCTCGCCCGACCGTTCACGCGATCTTGCTTGTTTTTGTAGGGTGTAAGACGCTTGTCGTCTTGATGATATTCCAACCCAGAACCATGCAGGGAATCCCAATGGCTTTCGACCCGGAGAAACTCGAGGCGGCTTTTGCCTTCAACCCGGAGCAGGTTGCGCACTTGAAGGACGCTTGGGCAGACCTGATGTTCCGGGCGGTATGGGGCGATCTCAAGAGCGGAACGATCGGGGCCGTACCGCGCCTGCGCAAACGGGTGCTGGAGATCGGCGAGAACCTGCGTTCGCTCGTTTCCGACCGGAGCTGGATTCCGCAGGAACGCGAGCGGGTCAAGGGTGCAATGGCCGCCAGCCTGAACCTGCGCGACAGCCTGCAGCAGGCCGACCGCGCCGCCAAGCTGCTCGCCGAGGGCCGTGACTTTCCCGATTTCGAGGCGGCCTACCTGGGATTCCGGCAGCAGCTTCTGGCTTTCATCGAAAGCCACGAGCAGCGCTGGGGGGATCTGCTGGAGAGTCTCTACGGCGAATCCGGCGACGACGACGGGGACGAGGACTGACACCCGTGGGACAGGAAATCGAAGAAGAACGCTTTACCCCCGAAGACCACGAGCGCTTCGGTCGCGCGCTGTCAGGGGAGACCGAACGGCTGGGGCACTGGCTGCGCGCGCAGGAACCCTCCCCTTCCCGGGCTCCAAGGCTGGGTTTCGAGATCGAAGCCTGGCTGATCGACCCCGAATGCCAGCCGCTACCGCGCAACGAGGCCTTTCTGGAAGCCTTCGACAACCCGATGGCGACGGTGGAATTGGCCCAGTTCAACGTGGAACTCAACTCCAGCGTGTTTCACACCGGACCGGACTGCTATCACCAGATGATGACCGAGCTGGGCGCAACCCTGCACCGGGCCCGCGCCGCCGCCCATCGGGTCGGTGGCGATATCCTGCTCGCCGGGTCCCTGCCGACGCTGCTGCCGGAACATCTCGGGATGCATCACATGTCGCGGCGCACCCGTTTCCGCGCCCTGAACGCCGCGGTGCTGGAGAGCCGGGGGCAACGCCCTCTGCGCCTGGACATCGAGGGACAGGAACATCTGCATCACGAACATTGCGGCGTGATGCTGGAAGCCGCCGCCACGTCGTTCCAGATTCACATAGAAACCGAGCCCACCACGGCCCACCGGGTCTACAACGCCGCGCTGGCCGCGTCCGGGCCGGTGCTGGCGTGCGCGGGCAACACGCCGTTCGTGTTCGGCAAACGGCTGTGGGAGGAAACTCGAATCCCGTTGTTCGAACAGGCGGTGGAGGTGGGTGGTTTCGGGGGCTCCGCGCGCGGTCCCCTGCGACGCGTCACCTTCGGCAGCGGCTACCTGCGCGAAAGCATCCAGGAGAGTTTCGTCGAGAATCTCGAGCACTTCCCGGTGCTGCTCCCGGCCCGCCTCGCCGAGAATGATCCGCAGCTCCCGCACCTGCGCCTGCACAATGGCACCATCTGGCGCTGGAACCGGCCGATTCTCGGGATCGAACCGGATGGCTCGTTCAACCTGCGTATCGAGCATCGCAGTCTTCCGGCCGGCCCCACCCTCACGGACATGCTCGCCAATGCCGCTTTCCTGCTGGGGCTGGTGGAAAGCCTGGTCGCCGAGGCCGGAAACGGCGCCGGCGAACTCCCGTTCGCGAATGCCCGCGACAACTTCTACGCGGCCGCGCGGTTCGGACTCAACAGCCGGCTGCACTGGGCGGGCGAGAGCAATCGCCCCGCGCGACAACTGCTGCAACAGACCCTGCTGCCGCGGGCGGCCGAGGGCCTGCGGCGGCTCGAGGTCGATGGCAGCGAGTGCGATCACCTCCTCGGCATCATCGCCGCCCGCGTCGAAACGGGACAGACCGGCAGCGACTGGCAGCAGCGCTGGGTGGAGCGGCACGGTCGCGACATGGTTGCACTGACGAAGGCGTACCGGGCCTGCCAGGAGACCGGGCACCCGGTCCACACCTGGAGCCTGTGATGCAGGCCGCGCCGTTCGACGAATACACCGGATTGCCGGAAGGCTTCCTCGACGTCTCGCCGGAGGAGCTGCACCGCTGTCTGCCGCGCCCCTCGGTGATCCGGCTCGACGGAAGACGCCGGCCCGCCCTGGCCGTGGTGCTGATGCTGCATGGTAACGAGCCCGTGGGCCTGCAGGCCGTGCAACGCCTGCTGCGCCGGTATGCGGAGCGCCCCCTGCCGCGTGCGCTGACTCTGGTGATTGGGAACGTGCGCGCGGCCGCCGTGTCCCAGCGCCACCTCGACGACCAACCGGACTTCAACCGGGTCTGGCCCGGAACGGAACAGGCGGGTTCGCCCGAGGCCCTGATGTTCGCGCGGATCATCGAAACCCTCCGCGCCGACGGACTGTTCGCCGCCATCGACCTGCACAACAACACCGGCCGCAACCCGCATTACGCCTGCGTCAACGTCCTGGACGACGCGTTTCTCCATCTGGCCGCGTTGTTCGGACGCACAGTGGTGTATTTCACCCGGCCGCGTGGGGTGGCTTCCATGGCCCTGGCCGCGCTCGCACCGTCCGTGACCGTGGAATGCGGGCACCCCGGCGAGGAGTCCGGCATCCGCCACGCCGAGGAATTCATCGACAGCGCGTTGCATCTGTCCGGGTTCCCCACCCGCGCGCCCGACCCGCGCTCGATCCAGATCTTTCACACCGTCGCACAGCTCCGCGTACGCCCGGGCCTGCATGTGAGCGTGGACGAACCGGCCGACGTGCTGCTGGAACCGAATATCGATTACCTGAATTTCCAGATCCTGCCGGCGGGAACCCGACTGGTGCGCCAGGCGCGCCCCGGATTGCAGGCACTGACTGCCATCTCATCGGAAGGACGGGACGTCACCGGGGCGTATCTGGAAGAGGCGGGCCGGGACCTGCGGCTGCGCCGCCCGATGATGCCGTCCATGCTCACACTGGATACGCGCGTGATCGCGCAGGACTGCCTTGGCTACCTGATGGAGCCTCTGGATCCGACCGGGAACGAGCTTCCCGCGGTGCAGCGCACCGGGGTCTGAAGTCCCACGCGGCCGAGTTCAGTCGTCGCGCTCGACCCGTTCCAGCAGTTGCGCGAGACGGTCACCCTTGCGGTAGTTGGGCAGATCGCGCGCCATGTCGACAAGCGCACGCTCGCGAGCGTCCTCGGTGTCATACCAGCGAAAGGCTTCCCAGCCGGAACCGAGCAGGTGGGCCGCACTGAGCGTGCTTCCCTCGGGCAGCGTGATACGGATACCGTAACGTTTCATCGGCGGGATCGCGGCGGGTGAGAGTTGGTGGCTACGCCCTGATTCGAACAGGGGACCCCATCATTATGAGTGATGTGCTCTAACCAGCTGAGCTACGTAGCCATGTGGGCTGCGAATTCTCGATTCCCGGTGGTCCAATGTCAAGCCGACGGACGTGGACCCCTAGTGGGCCATGCGGACAGTCCGGTGCCCGTGGAGCACCGCTAGATGCGAAGGCGCTCGACGACCCGACCGTCGCGCAGGTGTTCTTCCAGGATCTCGTCGATGTCGCGCTCGTCCTGGTAGGTGTACCAGACGCCTTCCGGGTACACGACCGCCACGGGTCCCTCGTTGCAGCGGTCCAGGCAACCCGCGGTGTTCACCCGCACTTGCCCCTTGCCATGAATGCCCATCTCCTTGGCCCGGGCCTTGGCATAGGCGCGCAGTTCCGTGGCGCCATGATCCTCGCAGCAGTTGCCGTCCTCGCGGACGTTGTTGCAGAAAAAGATATGTCTTTGATAATACGCCATGTCGCCTCCGGGTTCTGGAGCCATCATACTGAGGACAACAGAACCGGCGCCAATCGCCGGCACCACCGATGGTGAATTCGGGCGGGTGTCCCGCGCAACGCCCGTCCCCGTGAGAGGACCTCCCCGAACCGAGACCCTATGCACCCGGACACGACCTCAGCCGCCGCCATCTTCCGGAACCCCGCCGGGACAAAGGGCAAGGGCCGCTACGCCGCGGACCTCGAAGACGCCGATCGATGCGTCCATTGCGGCATGTGCCTGCCGCAGTGCCCAACTTATGTATTGCAGCGTGTCGAAGGTGACTCGCCCCGGGGGCGCCTGACGCTGATGCAAGGCCTCGCACAGGGGCAATTGCAGCCGGACAGCCCGACGCTGCGCAGGCACATCCAGGGATGCCTGGGCTGCCGGTCCTGCGAGGTCGTGTGCCCGGCACGGGTTCCGTTCGGCGCCCTGATGGACCGCACACGCGCGATCCTGGCCGAGCGACCGGGAGGGTCGTCGCGGGTACGGGAGCATCTGTTCGGCCCGATCCGGAACCTGGCCCTGCGTCGGCGTTCGCTGCGCCGGACCGGGGCACTCGCGGCCCGCATGGCACGGGCTCTGGGCCTGCGTCATCTCCTGCCCCGCTCGACGCGGCTCGGTCGGATGCTGCGTCACACGGCACCGGCGCTGGTGGCCGCACCCGAGCGGCCCACCGGGAACGCCGGGAGAACGCCGGACGTGCGCCTGTTCACCGGTTGCATGGACGCCTTCTTCACTGGCCCGGATGCCGCGGCCGCGATCGACCTGCTCCAGAGGCTGGGTCTGGATGTGGACTTGCCCGCCGGCCAGGTCTGTTGCGGAGCGCTCGACCAGCACCTGGGGCGCCCGGCCGAGGCGACCGCGCTGCTGCAGGAGAACGCTCGGGCCTTCCCGGCCGCCGACACGCCGATTGTCGCACTGGACAGCGGCTGCGAGGCACAATTGTGCGAGCATGCGGACGCGGATTTTCGGGCACGCGTGACCAGCCTGACCGGGTTCCTGTCGCAGTTGCCGCTGGAGGATTTTGCCTGGCGCGAAGAACCCATACGGATCGCGCTGCACCTCCCCTGCACCCTTCGCAACGTCACCCGCGAAACCGACGCCATCACGCGGTTGTTCCGAAGACTCCCGGGCGTGGAGGTGATGGCGGCTGTCCCGCCGAACAATTGCTGTGGCGCGGCCGGCACCGCGATGCTGACCCAGCCGGAGATCGCCGACACGCTGGGTCGGGAAACGCTCGACGCGCTCCAGGTTCACCGCCCCGATGTCATCGTCAGCCCGAACGTCGGGTGCAGCGTGCATCTGCGTGCGCTGCAGCAGGACTCGCCCGGCGCCCCGCGGCTGCTCTCCCCCGCGCGCTTTCTCTGCGAGCGGCTCGCACCGGCTGTGCCGCAACAAGGCCCGGACCGCCGTCTGCCGGGTTGAAGGGGGCCGGCGCCTGTCCTAGGATGTTGCGATGCGCAAACTTTCCCTTTTCGATGAACTGCTGAGCCAGGCCGACGCCTTCGTCAAGGTGACTTCGGGACACGCCCGCGCCACCGGCCGGCCGTCGCCGGGACGCGGCCTGCCGGAGCCTTTCCTGGAACAGGACGAACGGGACAGCGTCGGACGCCTGATGCGGGTCAACCATGCGGGCGAAATCGCCGCGCAGGGCCTGTACCAGGGCCAGATGCTGACCTCGCGGCGGCCCGAGGTGCGGAAACGGCTGGACCAGTCCGCACGCGAAGAGGGCGACCACCTGCACTGGTGTGCGGAGCGGCTGCACCAGATGGGTACCCACACGAGCCTGCTCGGACCTTTCTGGTATCTGGGTTCGCTGGCGATGGGTGCCGCGGCCGGTCTGGCCGGGGATCGCTACAGCCTTGGGTTCGTGGACGAAACCGAGCGCCAGGTGGAACGCCATATCGACGACCATCTGCAGCGTCTTCCGGCGACGGACAACGTATCCGCGGCAATCCTGCTGCAGATGAAACACGAAGAGGTGGAACACGGGGCCAAGGCGATGGAACTGGGCGGCGCGCCGCTTCCCTGGCCGATCCGTCGCCTGCTGATGCCGGCCGTGTCGGGCGTGATGACGCGGACCGCCTACTGGGTGTAATCGGCGCTCAGATCGTGCCGGTCATGTTCTTGCCGTAGAAGATTTCCATCATCTCCCGCTTCAGCAGCTTCGAGATGCGCGCCGCTTCGCGCGCCGGGTAGTCCTCCTTGCCCAGCCCGAACATGTAGTTGTCCAGGTCGAAATCCTTCAGCACCATCTTGGTGTGAAACAGGTACTCCTGGTACACGTTCACATCGACCATCTGGTACTTGTCCTTCGTGTCTCGGGACAGGAATTCCTGGATCGAGTTGATCTTGTGGTCGATGAAGTGCTTCTTGCCGCGGATGTCCCGGGTGAAGCCGCGGACGCGGTAGTCCATGATCACGATGTCGGACTCGAAGCTGTGGATCAGGTAGTTCAGTGCGCGCAGCGGGGAGATGCGCCCGCAGGTCGATACGTCGATGTCGGCGCGGAAGGTGGCGATGCCGCCCTCGGGGTGCGATTCGGGATAGGTGTGTACGGTGATGTGGCTCTTGTCGAGATGCGCGAGTACCGTCTCCGGCAGGGGTCCGGGACCCTCCGTGTAGCCGATCTTCTCGGTCGCCACCGGCTCCTCGGAAATGAGCATGGTCACCGACGCGCCCTGGGGATCGTAGTCCTGGCGCGAGATATCGAGGATGTTGGCGCCGATCAGTTGCGCGACGTCGCTCAGGATCTGGGTCAGGCGCGCGGCATTGTAGGCCTCGTCGATGTACGTGATGTACTCGTTCCGATGCCGTTCACCCGCGGCGTAGCAGATGTCGTAGATATTGAAGCTCAGGCTCTTGGTCAGGTTGTTGAACCCGTGGAGCTTGATGCGCTTGTCGTGCCGAGCCAGCATGGCGTTCTCCTCCAGCCCCGACCAAAAGAGCGGCGAATTGTAGACCCCTTGTCACGGGAGTCAACGCCGCCGGGGTCGAGGTGGATCAGGTCTCGCCCGCAGTCTGCGCCGATGCGCGCGGGGCCGGACCCTCGATGATCTCGAAGTCGTGCGTGATACTGGCGCTCGCGCCCAGCATCATCGACGCCGAGCAGTAGCGGGTGGCGGAGAGTTCCACGGCCCGCGCGACCTGCTTCTCGGCGAGTCCGGTGCCGTAGACCCTGAAGTGCACGGCGATTTCGGTGAACACCTTCGGCACCTTCTCCGAACGCACCGCCTCCATGAGCACTTCACAGTCGAGAACCGGCTGGCGGGCCTTCTTCAGAATCGCGATCACATCAAAGCCGGTACAGCCACCGAGGCCGAGCAGCAGCATTTCCATGGGCCGCGGACCGAGATTGCGTCCGCCGAACTCCGGAGCCCCGTCCATCACGACCGCATGCCCCGTCTCGGTTTCACCGACGAAGGCCATGCCGTCCAGCCACTTCACTCGAGCCTGCATACCCGGTCCTCAGCGTTGGGTGGAGCGCACACTCTAACGGGGAAACGAGCGGGGGACCATCGCCGCGTCGGCCCTCAGGAGACCGCCGGCGGGACCGGGGACGCGAACAGGCGGGTCAACGCGGCGCCCGGGTCATCGGCACGCATGAAAGCCTCGCCAACCAGAAAGGCGTGAACGTCGGCCGCGCGCATGCGTTCGACGTCGCCGGGCGCCAGGATCCCGCTCTCGGTGACCAGCAGCACGCCCCCGGGCACGCTCGCGCGCAGATCCAGAGTGGTTTCGAGACGCGTCTCGAAACTGCGCAGGTCGCGATTGTTGATGCCGATCATCGCGGCGTCCAGGTCCAGCGCACGCTCGAGTTCTTCGCCGTCATGCACCTCGACCAGCACGTCCATCCCGAGACTCGACGCCAGCCGGTGAAGCTCGGACAACTCGGCATCGTCCAGTGCGGCGACGATCAGCAGGATGCAGTCGGCATCGAGGGCGCGAGCCTCGTAGACCTGGTAGGGGTCGATCACGAAGTCCTTACGCAGAACCGGCAACGGGCAGGCGGCGCGGGCCTCGCGCAGGTAGGCATCGGCGCCCTGGAAGAAATCGACGTCGGTCAGCACGGACAGGCAGGCGGCGCCATGTTCGGCGTAGCTGCGCGCAATCGCCGCGGGATCGAACTCCGGGCGCAGCAGGCCCTTGCTCGGGCTCGCTTTCTTGATCTCGGCGATGACCGCGGCTTCGCCCTGCCCGATACGATCAAGCAACGCGGCCATGAAGCCACGCGGAGGCTCGGCGATGTCGGCGAGCGCCGACACCTCGCGCCGGGGGAGCGTGCGCTGCCGCTGCGCGACTTCTTCCCGCTTGCGGGCCAGGATCCGTTGCAGGACATCCGAACCGCCGCCGGTCGGAGCGTTCAGCCCTGCCACGGCGGGAGTTCCTGCGTCAGTTCGACCAGTTGCCGCAGCCGGTCGGCCGCCGCTCCGCTGTCGATGGCCCGGGCCGCGCCAAGCACACCTTCGGCATGGCTGCCCGCATAGCCGCCCACGTACAGCGCCGCGCCGGCGTTCAGCAACACGATGTCGCGTGCGGCCCCGTTCTCGCCCGCGAAGACGGCTCGTATCATCGCCGCCGAAGCGTCCACGCTATCGACACGGATACTGTCCAGCGGCGCCAGGGCGAGGCCCAGATCCTCCGGAACCACCGTGTATTCGCGGATCGAACCGTCGCGGAGCTCGGCCACGTGGGTCGGTGCCGAGATGCTGATCTCGTCCAGACCGTCCTCGGCATGCACCACCAGCACGTGCCGGCTGCCCAGCTTCTGCAGGGCCTCCGCGAGGGGGCGCACCCACTGCCGCGCGAATACGCCCAGCACCTGGTTCGGCGCTCCGGCCGGATTCGTCAGCGGTCCGAGCACGTTGAAGATGGTCCGCACGCCCAGCTCGCGCCGCGGCCCGATGGCGTGGCGCATGGCCCCGTGATGGGAGGGCGCGAACAGGAAGCCGACGCCCACCCGTTCGATGCAGGTGGCCACGCCCTCCGGCGCGATACCGAGACGCACGCCAAGACTCTCGAGCACGTCCGCACTGCCGGAGCGGGAAGAGACCGAACGGTTGCCATGCTTGGCCACACGGGCGCCCGCAGCGGCCGCGACCAGCGCGGACGCCGTGGACACGTTGAAGGTGCCGGACGCATCGCCGCCGGTGCCACAGGTATCGACCAGGCCGTCGGTGGCGACCTCGACCCGGGTCGCAAGCTCGCGCATCACCTGGGCGGCGGCGACGATCTCCTCCGAGGTCTCCCCTTTCATCCGAAGCGCCACCAGGAGAGCCCCGATCTGCGCCTGCGTGGCCTGCCCGGTCATCACCGCGCGCATCACCGAGACCATCGACCCGGCATCCAGATTCCTCCGCTCGATCAAAGCGGCGATTGCTTCCTGTATGGTCACCCGCCTACCCCTGTACGTCCGTGGAATGCGTTTTTCGCGCCCGACAGTCTACCGCCCGCGGCACCGGCATACGAGTCATCTGCTGGAGGCCGGGACCGATTCCAGACCTGGCTGCGGAATGCCGCTCCCGTCACGCGGCGAGGGGCAGGCGCTTCAGGAAGTTCCCGAGCAGCTCATGACCCTGGCGGGTCAGGATGGACTCCGGATGAAACTGCACACCCTCCACCATCAGGCTCCTGTGACGCACACCCATGATCTCGTCGAGGCCACCCGACGCGTCCTGGGTCCAGGCGGTCACTTCCAGGCACTCGGGGAGGGTCTGCTGCTCGATCACCAGTGAATGGTACCGGGTCGCTTCAAACGGATTGTCGAGGCCCTCGAACACACCCTGGTTGGCGTGAAACATCATCGACGTCTTGCCGTGCATGATCGCCTTCGCGTGCACGATCTTGCCGCCGAACGCCTGCCCGATGGCCTGATGACCCAGGCATACCCCCAGGATCGGGATGTCGCCGGCGAACGCGCGGATGACCTCGAGCGAGACGCCGGCCTCATTCGGCGTACAGGGACCGGGCGAGATGACGATCCCCGCGGGCGCGAGGCTGCGCACGCCGGCGACGTCGATGCGATCGTTACGGTGCACCTCCACCTCGGCCCCCAGCTCGCCCAGGTACTGCACGAGGTTGAAGGTGAAGGAGTCGTAATTGTCGATCATCAGGATCATGTTTCGGCTGCCCCGGTCTGCTGCGCTGTCTCGGCCACGCGGCAACGAACGCCGCGTCGATCGCGCTGATGATACCGGGCATTGGCGCTGCCGAACCACCGCCGGACCGAATCGGCCCGGTTAACGTTAAAAACCAGCCACGGAAAATACGGAAGGACACGGACATTATGGGAAACGATAAGGAATCCAGGCTCGTTCCGTGTGTTTCCGTGTTTTCCGTGGTTCGCCTTTTCATCGGCAGGGGACTCGGATCCCGAGGATACCCGCCCGCAGATCGCGTCGTTAAGGCGCGCCGCGCGAACCAACCGACTGCGTCGGGATCATAAAGGGATGCGTGCGAGGACACCGGTTGCGGGGGATTCCACAATCCGGCCTGTCTTATTCTTGACTAATTTGCTCAGGCTTTGCTTTAATGGCCTCACGCACCCGATGCTAAGGAGTTCATCATGAAGCTATCCACGAAGGGCCGGTTCGCAATCACCGCGATGATGGACATCGCCATCCACGAGCGCAGCGGCCCCGTCACCCTGGTCGGTATTTCGGAGCGCCAGGGAATTTCCATGTCCTACCTGGAGCAGATGTTCGCCAAGCTGCGCAAGGGCGGGCTGGTGGAAGGAATCCGCGGTCCTGGCGGCGGTTACCGCCTGGCACGTCGCCCGGAGCGCGTCAGCGTGGCCGATATCATCGACGCCCTTGGCGACACGATGAACCTGAACCGCCTGAAGCAGCACACTGGGGAGATCGAGGAAGAGCCGCCGTTGACGGAACAGCTCTGGCAGGAATTCGACCAGAAACTGCACGATTTCCTCGACGGCATCACGCTCGACCAGTTCGCGAATCACCCGCAGGTCCAGAAGGTGATGGGCAAGCCGGACGTCCGTCAGTACCGTCCGCGGCACCACTTCATTTTCAACCACGCGGCTTGAGACGGCACTCCGGCCCCCCAGCGATGGGGAGGCCGGAGACGGCTGGATTCAGGGCTCGGCCCGAGCTGAAAACAGCGCAGCCAGGACGGTCCCGTCCGCAGGTTCCAGTGCGTGGCCTGCCGGACTCCAGATCGTTTCCGCGCGCCCACGCAGATCGGACACCCGGTTCAGATCCTGAAGCACGGGATCCACCATCGTGTCGACCAGCCGGACGACCGAGACGTAGCGGATGTCCGGATGGGCCTGATGACTCAGCCAGCGCAGGATGTTTCCCGGCTGGTTCGGACTGATGCCGGCGTAAAGCTCCAGCAGGCGGCGCAGATTGCCCTGTGTCATCAGGGGTGTCGACGTGCCCAGCGGCGACTGCCAGAAAAAATCCCCGAGCTGAACCATCGCGCTGTCCACGTGCGGGGTTCCGATCGTGACCAGCGCGGACACTTCATGCCGCTTGCGCGTAACCAGCGAGTACCGGGCGACCACCCCCGCGAGGGAATGGGCGACAAGGATCAAGGGTTGATCGGGATGCCGCCGCACGAGCGCATCCAGGTACAGGTTCAGCCACTCCGCCTGCATGGAGACCGGCCGTTCGGTCGGCATCAGCAGGGTATAGAAGACCCGCTGTCCCGTTTCCGCCGCGTATTCGAATTCCACCCCGTGAACCGAGGGCAGGATCTGCCCTCCATCCGCCCAGCCCGACGCCGCCAGCGGAACCGTGACGCCGGCCTCGCGGAAGGCCTGGGACTCCTGCCCCTGATGACCGGGAATGAGCACCATCACCTGGGCCGCAACCGGTACCGGAAGCAACAGGACCACCAGGACGAACAGCCACGCTCGATGCATCGTCTCCCCGTTCCCCGGGACGCCGTTCAGTTTCGCCGTGGCCCCAGCCCGGCGCTCGCCATCTCGGCGGCCCTGACCACGGCACGACCCTTGTTCAGCGTTTCCTGCCATTCGTTTTCCGGAACGGAGTCATGCACGACACCGGCACCGGCCTGGATATGCAGCACGCCGTCGCGCAGCACCGCGGTGCGGATCGCGATCGCGGTATCCATGTTTCCTGACCAGGAAAGATAGCCCACCGCGCCCGCGTAGACACCCCGCTTCACCGGTTCCAGCTCATCGATGATCTCCAGGGCCCGGATCTTCGGGGCCCCGCTCACGGTACCGGCGGGAAAGGTCGCCCGCAACACGTCCATCGCGCTCAGGCCCGGCCGCAGGAGTCCTTCCACGTTGGACACGATATGCATCACGTGCGAATAGCGTTCGATGACCATGGTGTCCGTGACGCGCACCGTTCCGGTTCGGCTCACGCGCCCCGCGTCATTGCGCCCGAGGTCGATCAGCATCAGATGCTCGGCGCATTCCTTCGGGTCGGCGAGGAGATCGGCTTCGAGCGCCCGATCCTCCTCCGTGCTGCGCCCGCGCGGCCGTGTGCCGGCGATGGGACGCACCGTCACGCGGTCATCCTCGAGTCGGACGAGAATTTCCGGTGAAGCCCCCACCACGTGGTGGTCGCCGAGATCCATGTAGTACATGTACGGAGAGGGATTCAGGCCGCGCAGCGCGCGGTACAGATCGAGCGGCGGAGCGCTGAACGGGACACTCATGCGCTGCGCCAGAACCACCTGCATCACGTCGCCGTCCACGATGTAGTGCTGCGCACGCGCGACCGCGGCCTTGAAATCCTCCGCATGCCATCCCGAAATGTAATCCGGTACGGCGTGCGGACGCGTATGGGGATGCGGAACGTCCAGCGGCTCCAGGAGGCGCTGCTCCAGGCGGTCCAGCCGCGCGGAAGCTTCGGCCTGGCCGCCGGGAAGCTCGGCGTCGGCATGCACCACGAGGTACAGGCGGCCGGCGAGGTTGTCGAACACCACCACCTCGTCGGAAACCATCAGGAGTATGTCGGGCAGATCCAGCGCGTCGGGCTTGTCCTTCCCGGCGAGACGCGGCTCGATCAGGCGGACGGTTTCGAAACCGAAGTAGCCCACCAGCCCGCCGGTGAACCGCGGCAGACCGTCGAGGTCGGGCACACGGAACCGGGACTGGAATGCCTCGATCCAGGCCAAGGGATCCTCGTGCTCCAGGCTTTCCACGACGGCGCCATCGGTCTCGACCTCGATCCGGTGGCCGCGGATACGCACCAGCGTGCGCGCGGGCAGTCCGATGAAGGAATACCGCCCCCACTTCTCGCCGCCCTGGACCGACTCGAACAGGTAGGTGAACGGACGATTGCCCAGTTTCAGAAAAATCGAAAGTGGCGTATCAAGATCGGCCAGCACCTCGCGCACCAGCGGGATGCGGTTGTGACCCTGCGCCACGAGTTCGTCGAACCGTTCAGGATTCATGGCGCGGCCCTGGGCGGTCGCCGTGACGAGACGGCCTCGGCATCACGCCACCCGGGTCCCGAGGAGTTCCGGCAACTGATCCAGCCGGTCGAGCACGACATCCGGATGCTCCTCGCGGATGTCCGCGCCGTGATTGTAGCCGTAGGTCATGCAGACAATGCGGAATCCGGCTGCGCGCGCGGCCTTCACGTCGCTGCGCGAATCGCCGACCATCAGGGAATCCGCGGGCGCGACGCCGAACCGTTCCGCCGCGTAGAGCAGCGGCATGGGATCGGGCTTCTTCTTCTCCAGCGTGTCGCCCGAAACCACCAGTTCGAAGCGATCGAGAATGCCCTTGTCACGCAGCAGCGGCAGGGTGAAACGCTCGGCCTTGTTGGTCACGCAGCCGAGCCGGTACGCCCGGGCCTGCAGAAGGTCGAGTCCCTCGCGCACACCGGGATACAGGCAGCTGCGCTGCGAGGTGTTGTCCTGGTACAGACGCATGAACACCGGCAACGCGCGCTCGAACAGCGCCGCATCGGGTTGACCGTCGAGGTCGTTGCACAGCGCCCGCTGGACCAGGCGCTCCACCCCGTTGCCCACCCAGTTGCGCACGGCCGCCTCTCCGCGCGCCGGCAGCCCGAGCTCGGTCATCATCGCGTCGACGCAGAACGCCAGGTCCGGCACGCTGTCGATCAGCGTGCCGTCCAGGTCGATCAGGATCATCGCGGGACGCGGCAGGGACACGACGGCCCGCCGCTTCAGGCTTTTGCCAGCTCGTCGCGCATCGCCTGGACGATGCTGTCGTAATGGTTCGGATCGGAGTCCTTCGCAGCGCCGAAGATCGCCGATCCGGCCACGAAGGTATCCGCACCCGCCGCCTTGATCTCGCGAATGTTGTCGGCCTTCACGCCGCCGTCGATCTCGAGCCGGATCTCGCGCCCGGAGGCTTCGATGCGGCGACGCGCCTCACGCAGCTTGTCCAGCGTCGCCGGAATGAATTTCTGTCCGCCGAAACCCGGGTTCACAGACATCAGCAGAATCATGTCGACCTTGTCCATGACGTAATCGAGATGGGACAGCGGGGTCGCGGGATTGAACACCAGCCCGGCCTTGCAACCCTCGCCCTTGATCAGCTGCAGGGTGCGGTCGATATGTTCGGAGGCCTCCGGGTGAAAGGTGATGTAACTGGCCCCCGCCTTGGCGAAATCGGGAATGATCCGATCCACGGGCTTGACCATCAGGTGCACGTCGATCGGCGCCGTCACGCCGTGCTTGCGCAGGGCCTCGCAGACCAGCGGGCCAATGGTCAGGTTGGGCACGTAATGGTTGTCCATCACGTCGAAGTGGACGATGTCCGCGCCGGCGCGCAACACGTTATCCACCTCTTCGCCGAGACGGGCGAAGTCGGCGGAAAGGATGGACGGAGCAATCAGGTCGGGTAGGGCCATGGTGAAACCTCGCGGTCTAGCCAAGTGAGCGCGCGCCTGCGCGCAGGGTAGCCGATGGACTTTACCGGAAGGGCCGTCCGGAGGCAAAGCACAGGGAACGCGGGAACGGCGGCCCGATAAACGAAAAACCGTTCCGGGGAACCCCGGAACGGTCTCTCACCAGCCCTGGTCCGCCACCCGGTCCAGGGCCCTATCGACGTCTCTGAACGCTCAGAGCGAATTCATGTATGCCGCCAGATCGGCGATGTCTTCGTCACTCAGGTTCATCGCGTGCGGCATCATCATCATGCTGTTCGGGCCGACCTGTTCGCCCGCCTTGTACTTCTGGAGCGTCTCGGCGAGGTACTCCACGTCCTTGCCCGCCACACCCGGGAAGATGGCCTGCCCCTGCCCGGTCGGTCCATGACACCCCTGGCAGGTGACGTATTTTGCCTTGCCCGCTTCCACGTCGCCCGCGTGCGCGACGCCCATTCCGGACGCGAAGACCAGCCCCGTTGCTACTGCCATTGCCCACTTCTTCATGCCTGCCCTCCTTTGAAGGTTTATTTTTTGGTACGACTCTGCTGTTTACGCCAGCCAATGCCAGATTAGCAGTCGTTTCCTGAACCGGACATTAACGGCCGTCAACATAGCGTGCATCGGAATAGGTTGCCACCCACTCCGGCCGGAACATCACCAGTCCGGTGATGATCATGCCATTGAGCACCCCCTCCGGGAGCACCAGCAGCATCGTGTAACGCAGATATTCCGAGAGCACAAGATCCCACGCCAGCGGAGTGAAAAGCCCGAACAACAGTGCATTGGCCGCCATGGCCGCCAGAACCGAGAGGGCCCCGCCCAGAAATCCCACCACGTAAAGGTAAATGAACATATGGGGCGGCAGGCGCTGTTCACTGAGCCGCAGCAGGCCCCAGGTCGTAAGCACCGGCAGCACTCCGCTGACCAGAATGGTGAACGGAATCATCAGTGGTTCGACCAATCCCAGCCCCCCGAGGATGACCACCACGACCGCGAGCATCAGCACCGCAAGGCGCCAACCGAAGATCAGGGTCGTGACCGCCGCGCCGAGGAAATGCATGGCCAGGCCGTCCACGGTCTCCGCGCGCATGCTCCAGATGCCCGCGAGCAACGCGACCGCGATCAGGGCATGCTGCACCCGGCCGGGAACGAACAGCTCCTCCCAGGTCATGCCGCGCAGCACCCAGACGAGAACGAACACGAGTCCGGCCGCGGCAAAGATTTGCAACCAGAGGGGAAACGAGACAGCAATGACGTGCATGCTCTATCCGGGTGTTGTCCAGGACGCGGGTTTCGCAGCGCTCCGGCTTCAGAGCGGTTCGCGGCGTGCCAGGGCCACGGTGTAATCGCGACCCTGCTTGAGCTTATCGTAGTTCCCGAACACTTCCTTGAAACCCTTCTCGATGAACCGGCGCAGGCCCGTGATCGTTACGACATAGAGACGTCCGCCCGGGTTCAACTGCTCCCAGGCATCGAGCAGGTACGTATACAGCAACTCCCGACCCACCTTGGCCGGCAGGTTCGAGGCCATGACGTCGAAGCGGCGCTCCGGGATCTGATCGAAGCCGTTGCTGAGAAGGCAGTCCACGTTGGCTATCCCGTTGCGTTCGGCGTTGCGCCGACTGTATTCCACCGCCACGAAATCCTTGTCGACCAACGTGCAGTGGCCGCGCGCCGCCTTGCGGGCAAACACCAAACCGATGGGTCCGTAGCCACACCCGAGGTCCAGACAACGGTCCTCCGGTCCGACTTCGACATAATCCAGTAGCAGACGGGTCCCGTCGTCGATGCGCCGGGGCGAGAACAAACCCCACGTCGTCGTGAAATCCAGGCGCTCGCCGGCGACCTGGTCGGTAAACCGGATGTCGGCCTTGAGTTCGTCACGAAGCCGGGTCCGCTCCGCCCGGGAGCGCAGATTCCAGTCACGCTCGCTCATGATCCCTCCAGGCCGGCCTGGGACCGCAACGCGCTCCAGAGCGTCTCGGCAAGACGCACGGGTTGCGATGCTTCCCCCTCGCCCGGCGCCCCGAGGACGTTGATGTGCCCCATCTTGCGACCGGGGCGCGGCAGGGGTTTGCCGTAAAGATGCAGGCGCACGCGACCGTGGTTCAGCGCAGTGGAAAAATCGGGCATCGAGCGGCCCTCGGGCCAGAGTTCGCCGAGCAGGTTCAGCATCGCAACCGGGGCGGTCAGATCGGCGGGGGCCAGTGCCAGGCCGCAGACGGCCCGGACCTGCTGCTCGAACTGCGAGACCGAAACCGCGTCGAGCGTGTAGTGTCCGGAATTGTGGGGGCGGGGAGCGATCTCGTTGACCAGGAGATCCCCCTTAGATGTCACGAAAAACTCGACCGCGAGAACGCCACAATAGTCCAGCCGTTCGGCAACATGCTGCGCGATCGCCTCGGCCTGGGTTCGAAGTTCCTTGTCGATCCGCGCGGGCACCCGACTCAGATGCAGGATCCCCCCGCGATGGACGTTCTCGGAAACCGGGAACGCCCGGCTGCGGCCTTCCGAATCGCGCGCCAGCACAACCGAAATCTCCCGTTCGAGATCCACCTGCTGCTCCAGGACACAGGGCACTTCTCCGAGCGCGTGAAAAGCCGGAGCAATGTCCGACGCGGATCGAACGGACACCTGACCCTTGCCGTCGTAGCCCAGGCGCGCGGTTTTCAGGATCGCCGGAAACGACCATTCAGGCGAAACATCCCGCACCGCGTCCGGATTCTCGATCGGCAGCCAGGGCGCCACCGCGACGTCGGCCTGCTCCAGGAAGCGCTTCTCGTCGATCCGGTCCTGGGCAACCGCAAGCGCCCGCGGGTCCGGACGCAGCAACGCGTGGGCCGCCAGCCACTCCGCGCTGGCCGCTGGGACGTTCTCGAACTCGCAGGTCACCACCGAAGCGTGCGCCGCCAGCTCGCGCAGCGCCTCGGGGTCCTCGAATTCCGCGCAGAGATGGCGATCGGCAACGCTACCGGCGGGACTCTGGGGATCGGGATCCAGCACCCAGACCCGATATCCCATGGTACGGGCGCTGAGGGTGAAATAGCGTCCGAGCTGCCCGCCGCCGAGCAGCCCGAGCACGGCTGGCGGCAGAATCACTGCTGCACCGGCGGCAGCTCCTGGGCCAGCACGGCATCGCGCTGGTGCTCCCGGAACCGGGCGAGCCGTCCACGCAAAGCGGCATCGGTATTGGCCAGCATGGCCGCCGCGAACAGCGCGGCGTTGGCGGCTCCGGCATCACCGATGGCAAAGGTCGCGACCGGAATGCCCTTGGGCATCTGGACGATCGAAAGCAGGGAATCCCGGCCCTGCATGTGGCGCGAGGCCACCGGAACCCCCAGCACCGGCACGGTGGTCTTGGCCGCGAGCATGCCGGGCAGGTGCGCCGCTCCACCCGCCCCCGCGATGATCGCCTGCAGGCCGCGGCCCGCGGCCTTTTCCGCGTATTCGAACAGCAGATCGGGCGTGCGATGGGCGGAAACGACCCGGGCCTCGTAGGGCACGGCCAGCTCTTCCAGCATGCGCGCGGCATGCTCCATCGTGGGCCAGTCCGAACGGCTGCCCATCACCAGGCCGATCTTCGCATGCGTGGTTTCCATAGGGACGCAAAGATAGCCCCCACGGCCCATACGGGCAAGGAGAGCCGCTTTTGCCGGGGGACCGGGTGTGCAGACGGATGGGCTCTCGTCGGGTGTCGGCAGCATGGATGCTGCCGTCAAGCCTACAGGGATGTATTCACGGCGTCCCGACGAGAGCCCATCCGTCTGCACACCTCTCGCTGCGTCGACTCGACCGACCAGGACAGTGGCGCAAGCGTGTCTTGCGACCCGGTTCCGGATAAGATTCGGCGATGGAAAACGCAATGTTCGAGAGCCATATACCCGGGTTGCCGCTGATCCACCGCGGCAAGGTCCGCGACCTGTACGCAGTCGACGACGACCACCTGCTGATGGTCACCACCGACCGCCTCTCGGCGTTCGATGTCGTGCTGCCCACCCCGATACCGGACAAGGGCCGGATCCTGACCGCCATTACGGTGTTCTGGATGCACAAGGTCGCGTCCGAGCTGGGCATTCCGAACCAGTTGACGGACATCGATCTGGCCGAAGTCGTGCCCGATGCGACGCTCCGTGGCCCGCTGGAAGGCCGCAGCCTGGTCGTGCGAAGGCTCAATGCGCTGCCGGTGGAAGCCGTTGTTCGTGGCTACCTCATCGGCTCGGGCTGGAAGGACTACCAGGGCACGGGATCCGTGTGCGGCATCCCGTTACCGAACGACCTGATCCTGGCGTCGGAGTTGCCCGAACCGATCTTCACCCCGAGCACCAAGGCGGCCGCGGGCGAGCACGACGCGAACATCGACTTCGACCGGGTCGTGGCGATCCTGGGTCGGAAACAGGCCGAACAGGTGCGGGAGGCGTCGCTCGGCATCTACACGATGGCGCGGGAACACGCGCGCGCCCGGGGTATTCTGATCGCGGACACCAAGTTCGAATTCGGTCTGGACGCCCAGGGTCGACTGCACCTGATCGACGAGGTGCTGACCCCGGACTCCTCGCGCTTCTGGCCCGAGGACCTGTACCGGCCGGGTTCGAGCCCCGAATCCTTCGACAAGCAGTTCGTGCGCGATTACCTGGAAACCCTCGATTGGGGCAAGACCGCCCCCGGGCCGGTCATCCCCGACGAAATCGCCGCGCGAACGGCCGCCCGTTACCGGGAAGCGTTGCAGCGTCTGACCTCCGCACCGGCATGACGGTCTCCAGGCCGGCGCAGGCAACCACCGGTGGTGTATTCGTCACCGCCACCGATACCGGGGTCGGCAAGACCTTTGTCGCCTGCGCGCTGGCGCGAAACTGGCGCGCGCTCGGGTTGACGGTTGCGCCGCGCAAGCCGGTGGAGTCCGGCTGTATCCTCCGCGGCGGCGAATACTGGCCGGAAGACGGTATCCGGCTGGCCGAGGCGGCGGGCATCCCGTTCGAACGCCTCGGCGAGGTGAACCGTTTTCGTCTCCCCGAACCGCTGGCACCCGACCTCGCCGCAAGGCTCGCGGGAACCTCGCTCCGGCTGAAGGATCTCGTGGACGCCTGCGGGCACCCCGCGGGAAGCTGGCGCATCGCCGAGGGTGCGGGCGGCTTCTACTCGCCGCTCTGCGAGGACGGATTGAACGCGGACCTGGCCGAGGCCCTCGGGGACCCGGTCATCCTGGTCGCCGAGGACCGCCTGGGGACGCTGAGCAGTTGCCTGCTCGCCGCCGAGGCCATCGAAAGGCGCGGACTTTCCCTCGCCGGCGTGGTCCTGAACCGGCGCCGGGACAGCGCCCACCCGGCGATGGACAACCGGGAGGCTCTGCTCCAGAGGCTCGCGGCGCCCGTGTTGTGCATCCGCGAAGGACTGCCCCAGGAGCAGGTGGATCAGAGCTTCTCGACCTGGAGCTCCTCGATGGTGAGCCCACCCGAGCCGGGCTCCACGGGATCCGCGTCGCGATAGGGCACAGGATCGGGGGCAGGTTCGGGGACCGGGTCCACCGGACGCAGACGGTGGCCGAGAAGATCACCGCGCAGCGGCAGTGTCCCTGGGTTGTCCACAATCCTGGACTGGATGATTTCCACCGGCCTGGCGGCACGGTCGTAGTACACCTCGTTGAAGTCATCGCGCACGCGAAGCATGGAGCCATCGAGGCTCAGGCCGATGAACGCACCCTTGGAACGCGCGAACGAAAGAAAATCCGCCGTGACGCTGGCGCGCCTGCCGACACCGACCGGCCCGGCCGCTACCGAAGCATCGCCACCCAGCCGGAAGGCCGAGGCGAACAGGGAATCCACGGCCCGCTGGGTTCGGGCCACCATCACGACTTCAGCCACCTCGCCACCGAACTGCAGGCCGACACTCACCGACCCCAGCGAATAGAACGCGACCGGACTGAAATCCCCCCGCTCTTCGTCGTAAGCCAGGAACACGCCCAGCCCCCCGGACCCGCCGACGAAGAACCCACCCCGAATCACCCGCGGAAAGATCAGCACACCGCGCGCCGTCTCCAGCTCGGCGCGGAGGGGTTCGAAATCCGGGTGCACGGTCATGTCCCGCAGCGTCCTCTGGGCATCGTCGATCACCTGCTGGGGATCGACGTCGCGGGACAGCTGGGACTGCGCGAGGGCGGGAAAGGCAAGCAGAACCAAGAGCACCAGAACAGTCCGGAATCTCATTTCGAGTCACTCCTTAAACGGTACGACAGCGGGCCAACCTTGGCCGAACCAGCCTGAATGCGGGCTGAACCCGGCCCATGCGACGCCCATGAGACCACAACACGGACGCTTTGTCTGGCACCGGAACAACAAAAAGGGGGCCGAAGCCCCCTCCAATGCGCGGTTCGGAATGTCGGGTCCGTGCGACCCGGGGCATTCCGAACTGCAGACATTTACCCGCAATCAGTTGATCTTCGGATCCAACTCGCCCGCCTTGTAACGGGCGACCATGGTATCCAGGTTCACCGGCTTGATCTTGGAAGCCATGCCGGCGCAGCCGAAGGCCTCGTAGCGGGCCTGGCAGATCCCCTTCATCGCCTTGGTGGAGGCGATCAGGAATTTCCGAGGATCGAACTCCTTCGGGTTTTCCGCGAGGAACTTGCGGATCGCGCCGGTGGAGGCCATGCGCAGGTCGGTGTCGATGTTGACCTTGCGCACGCCGTGCTTGATGCCTTCCTGGATCTCCTCGACCGGCACACCGTAGGTCTCGCCCATGTCGCCGCCGTACTGGTTGATGATCGCCAGCCACTCCTGCGGTACCGACGAGGAACCATGCATCACCAGGTGGGTGTCGGGGATGCGCGCGTGGATTTCCTTGATGCGCTGGATGGCCAGGATGTCCCCGGTCGGCGGACGGGTGAACTTGTAGGCGCCGTGCGAGGTGCCGATCGCGATCGCGAGCGCGTCGACGCCGGTCTTCTTCACGAAGTCGGCGGCCTCGTCGGGATCGGTCAGCAGCTGGTCGTGCGACAGCACGCCCTCGGCGCCGGAGCCGTCCTCTTCACCGGCCATGCCGGTCTCGAGCGAACCCAGGCAGCCCAACTCACCTTCCACCGACACGCCGACCGCGTGCGCGAGTTCGGACACCTTGCGGGTGGTCTCGACGTTGTACTCGTAAGTGGCCGGGGTCTTCATGTCGGGCATCAGCGAACCGTCCATCATCACCGAGGTGAATCCGGACTGGATCGAACGGAAGCAGACCGCCGGCTCGGCACCGTGATCCTGGTGCAGCACGACGGGGATGTCGGGGTACTGCTCGACCGCGGCGATGATGATGTGGCGCAGGAAAGGCTCACCCGCGTACTTCCGGGCACCGGCCGAGGCCTGGATGATGACCGGGGAATCGACCGCGGCGGCCGCTTCCATGATGGAGTGAACCTGTTCCATGTTGTTGGCGTTGTATGCGGGCATGCCGTAGCCGTGCTCGGCCGCGTGGTCCAGCAACTGGCGAAGTGAGATCAGTGCCATGGGTACCTCCTTACAGGATTCGGTTGAAAAACTCGTGTTTCAGGATGCGCAGATGGTATCAGGGAATGGTTACGGTCTCGCCAACCCGAACGATCTTCAGGGCGTTGGTGCCACCCGGGACGCCGTTGAGATCGCCTTTGGTGATGATCACCAGCTCGCCGTCCTTGACGACCCCTTCCTTGAGGAGCAGCCGTATCGCCTCGCGGTTGGTTTCTTCGTGCGTCTCGGGAATCGCCGGCAGAACCACCGGATAGACGCCCCGGTACAAGGTCAGGCGACGGCTGGTCTTGGCCTGGCGCGTCAGTGCGAAGATGGGGATGCCCGAACTGATCCGGGACATCCACAACGCGGTGGAACCGGATTCGGTCAGGGCCGCGATGGCCGACACGTCCAGATGGTTCGCCGTGTACATCGCCGCCATCGCGATCGCCTCGTCGACCCGGCCGAAGTAGCTGTCCATGCGATGGGTGGACTGCCGGGCCGCGCGCTGCCGCTCGGCCGCCACGCAGATACGGCCCATGCTGCCCACGACCTTGTCGGGATAACGGCCCGTGGCGGTCTCGCCAGAGAGCATCACCGCGTCGGTGCCGTCCAGCACCGCGTTCGCGACATCGAACACCTCGGCCCGGGTCGGAATCGGATTCTGGATCATCGATTCCATCATCTGGGTCGCGGTGATCACCGTACGGTTCAGCTTGCGGGCGCGCGTGATCAGGGTCTTCTGCACCGCGGGCAATTCGGCGTCGCCGATCTCCACACCGAGGTCGCCGCGCGCGATCATGATCACGTCGGAAGCGGAAATGATCTCGTCGATCGCCTCCAGCGCCTCGGCGCGCTCGATCTTCGCGCAGATCGCGGCGTCGCCACCGGCTTCGTGCAGCAGATCGCGGGCCAGCTGGATGTCCTGGGCCGAGCGTGGGAAGGAAACGGCCAGGAAATCGACCTCGAGTTCGGCGGCGAGCCGGATGTCCTCGCGATCCTTCTCGGTGATCGCCGGGGCGGAAAGGCCTCCACCCTGTCGATTGATCCCCTTGTTGTTCGACAGCGTACCGCCGACCACCACCAGGGTCTCGATCCGCGGGCCGTTCACCTCGACCACCCGCAACACGAGCCGTCCATCGTCGAGCAGCAGGAGATCGTCGGGATGCACATCCCCGGGAAGATCCGGATAGGTCAGGCCCACCTGTGTCGCGTCGCCGGCATCCGCGGGAAAACTCGCGTCCAGTGCGAAAGAGTCCCCCTCGCTCAGCTCGACCTGGCCGTCGCGGAAGCGCGCGGTGCGGATCTTCGGTCCCTGCAGATCGCCCAACACCCCGACGCAGCGTCCCACACGCTCGGAAGCCTCACGGATGCGGCGAACGCGGGACCGATGACTGTCCGGATCGCCGTGCGAGAAGTTCACGCGGACCACGTCGACGCCCGCGCGAACCAGCTTCTCCAGCGCCTGGTCGCTGTCGGTCGCGGGACCGAGCGTCGCAACGATCTTGGTCCGCCTCATGCGGGGCACGTCTCTTGGCACGGTCGTGATGTCCTCGGTCTTGGTGCTGTTCAACCCTTGGCGCGCTCTTCGAGCATCGCGACCGCCGGCAGCGTCTTGCCTTCCAGGAACTCGAGGAAAGCCCCACCCCCGGTGGAGATGTAGCTGATCCGCTCCGCGAGCCCGTACTTGTCGATGGCCGCCAGCGTGTCGCCGCCGCCGGCGATCGAGAACGCCTCGCTGTCTGCGATGGCCTCGCCCAGCGAACGCGTGCCGTTCGCGAACTGATCGAACTCGAACACGCCGACCGGGCCGTTCCAGACGATGGTGCCCGCCTTGCGCAGCAGCTCCGCGTAGGAGGCCGCCGTATCCGGGCCCACGTCGAAGATCATGTCGTCGTCGGAGACCTCGGCCACGCCCTTCACGGTTGCGGGTGTGGACTCGCTGAATTCCTTGCCGACCGTGACGTCCGTGGGCACCGGGATGTCGCCACCCTTGGCCTTGGCCGCGGCCATCAGGCGCTTCGCCTCGTCGAGCAGGTCGTTCTCGCACAGGGACTTGCCGACCGGGTGGCCCTGTGCGGCGATGAAGGTGTTGGCGATGCCACCGCCGACGATCAGCTGATCGACCACCTTCGACAGGGACTCGAGCACGGTCAGCTTGGTGGACACCTTCGAACCGCCGACGATCGCGACCAGCGGACGCCTCGGGTTGTCGAGCGCCTTGCCCAGCGCATCGAGTTCAGCGGCCAGCAGCGGGCCGGCGCAGGCGGTGGGTGCGAATTTCGCAACGCCGTGAGTGGACGCCTGCGCGCGGTGCGCGGTGCCGAAGGCGTCCATCACGAACACGTCGCAGAGCGCGGCGTATTTCCGCGCCAGCTCCTCGACGTCCTTCTTCTCGCCCTTGTTGAAACGCACGTTCTCCAGCAGGACCACTTCACCATCGGCCAGGTCCAGTCCGTCGAGGTAATCGCGTACCAGGCGGACCTCACGACCCAGCAGGCCGCCCATGTGCGCGGCCACGGGCGCCAGGGAATCGGCCTCGGAGAATTCGCCCTCAGTGGGGCGACCCAGGTGCGACATCAACATCACGCGGGCACCGGCCTCGAGCGCTTTCTGCACGGTCGGCAGACTCGCGCGGATCCGGGCATCGGAGGTGACCTTGCCGTCCTTGACCGGCACGTTGAGATCCTGCCGGATCAAGACACGCTTACCGTTCAGATCGAGATCGGTCATCTTGATGACGGGCATCACAGTACTCCTTGGGTAAAGACGGGACGGGGAAAGGGGTTGGGCAAGGCTCGGGGCGCCTTGCCGAACCGCTTTCTGCGCGCGATGGGCGGACCGGAGGTCCGGGGAGTTTCCCACTCCCCGGACCGGGACCGAACGACCGGGCCGCGATCAGGCGCCGACGTGCTGCACCACGCGCAGCATGTTGCAGGTGTAGCCGTACTCGTTGTCGTACCACGCCACGACCTTGACGAAGGTGTCGTCGAGCTGGATGCCGGCCCCGGCATCGAAGATCGACGGGGCGCTCACGCCGCGGAAGTCGGTCGACACGACCTTGTCCTCGGTGTAGGCGAGCACGCCTTTCAGTTCGCCCTCGGAGGCCGCCTTCATCGCCTTGCAGATGTCATCGTAGCTGGCGCCCTTGTCCAGTTCCACGGTCAGGTCGACCACGGAAACGTCGGACGTCGGCACGCGGAAGGCCATGCCGGTCAGTTTGCCATTCAGCTCCGGAAGGACCTTGCCAACGGCCTTCGCGGCGCCGGTGGAAGACGGGATGATGTTCTCGAGAATGCCGCGGCCGCCGCGCCAGTCCTTCTGCGACGGGCCATCGACGGTCTTCTGGGTCGCGGTGGCGGCGTGCACCGTGCTCATCAGGCCACGCTTGATGCCGTAGTTGTCGTGCAGCACCTTGGCCACCGGAGCCAGCGCGTTGGTGGTGCAGGAGGCGGCGGACAGGATCGCCTGGCCGGCGTAGTCCTTGTGGTTCACGCCGTAGACGAACATCGGGGTCGCGTCCTTGGACGGCGCGCTCTGCACGACCTTCTTCGCACCCGCGTCGATGTGCTTCTGGCAGGTCTCCTCGGTCAGGAAGAAGCCAGTCGACTCGATCACCACGTCGGCGCCGACCTCGTCCCACTTCAGGTTGGACGGGTCACGCTCGGCGGTCAGGCGGATCTTCTTGCCGTCGACCACCATGTGGCTGCCGTCGACCGACACGTCACCGGGGAAGCGGCCGTGCACGGAGTCGTAGCGCAGCATATAGGCCAGGTACTCCGGGTCCAGCAGGTCGTTGATCGCGACCACTTCCAGCTCGGGGAACTCCTTCGAGATGGCCCGGAAGGCCATGCGGCCGATGCGGCCGAAACCGTTGATACCGACTTTGATCGTCATTACTCAGTCTCCAGCTTTAGGGTGTTTTCTCAGGAAAAACGCCCGCCAGGATTCGGCGGGGCGGCATTCAGGCCAGAACGGATTCCGCCACACTGACGAGGTTTTCGGCGGTGAAGCCGAAATACTTCATCAGGGCGCCACCGGGGGCCGATTCGCCGAAGCGATCGAGACCCACCACGGCACCATCGAGGCCCACATACTTGTACCAGCCGGCCGTCGCGCCGGTTTCCACCGCCACGCGAGTACGGACCGCGGCAGGCAGGACCGCCTCCCGGTAAGCCGGATCCTGCTGCTCGAACAGTTCCACGCAGGGCATGGAAACCACCCGCACCTTGCGGCCCTGGCCCGTCAGCGTACCCGCAGCCTCGACGGCGATCCCGACTTCGGAACCGGTGGCGATGAAAATCAGGTCGGGCGTGCCCGAGCAATCCTGCAGCACGTAACCACCCCTGGCGATATCCGCGATCTGCGCCGCATCACGGTCCTGCGGATCCAGATTCTGACGGGAGAGAATGAACGCGGAGGGACCGTCGGTCCGCTCGATACCGGCGCGCCAGGCGACCGCGGTCTCGACCGCATCGCAGGGCCGCCAGACATTCAGGTTGGGGATCAGGCGCAGGCTGGGCGTCTGTTCGATCGGCTGATGCGTGGGACCGTCCTCGCCGAGGCCGATGGAGTCATGGGTCAACACGTAAAGCACGCGCTGGCCCATCAACGCGGACATGCGGATGCCATTGCGCGCGTAGTCGGAGAAGATCAGGAAGGTACCGCCGTACGGGATGAACCCACCGTGCAGCGCAACTCCGTTCATGATCGCGGCCATGCCGAACTCGCGCACACCGTAGAACACGTAGTTGCCGGAAGCGTCTTCGCGGCTGATCCCCTTCGAACCCGAATGCATGGTCAGGTTGGACCCGGCAAGGTCTGCGGACCCACCCAGCAATTCGGGCAGCGCCGGGGCATACCCGCCGATGGCGTTCTGCGACGCCTTGCGGCTGGCGATCTTCTCGGCCTTCTCGACCACCTGGCTGACGAAGGCGTCGGCCTGGGCCTGCCAGTCGGAAGGAAGGTCGCCCCGCATGCGGCGCTCGAACTCGGCGGCCAGGCCCGGGTGTGCGGAACGGTAGGCCTCGAAACGGGCGTTCCAGTCCGACTCGGCCTGCTTGCCGCGATCCCTGGCATCCCAGGCCGCCTGAATGTCGGAAGGAATTTCGAACGGACCGTGGGTCCATCCCAGTTCCTTGCGGGCCAGTTCGATCTCGTCGGCACCCAGCGGCGCGCCGTGGCACTCTTCCTTGCCCTGCTTGTTCGGAGAGCCGAAGCCGATCACCGTCTTGCAGCAGATCAGAGTCGGCTTGCCGGTCTCGGCACGCGCCTGCTCGACGGCGGCCTTGACCGCATCGGCGCTGTGCCCGTCCACGGCACGCACGACATGCCAGCCATAGGCTTCGAAGCGCCCCGGGGTGTCATCGGTGAACCAGCCCTCGACCTCGCCGTCGATCGAAATGCCGTTGTCGTCGTAGAACGCGATCAGCTTGCCCAGACCCAGGGTTCCGGCCAGCGCGGAGGCCTCGTGGGAAATGCCTTCCATCAGGCAGCCGTCGCCCAGGAAGACGTAGGTGTAATGATCCACGATGGTGTGGCCATCGCGGTTGAAGGAGGCGCCCAGCGCGCGTTCGGCCAGTGCCATGCCCACGGCGTTGGTCAGGCCCTGCCCCAACGGTCCGGTGGTGGTCTCGACCCCGGCGGTGTAGCCGTACTCGGGGTGGCCCGGCGTCTTGGAATGCAGCTGCCGGAACTGCTTCAGCTCGTCCACCGGAAGGTCGTAACCGGAGAGATGCAGCAGGGAGTACACCAGCATCGAACCGTGCCCGTTCGACATCACGAAGCGGTCCCGATCGGCCCATGAGGGGTTGGTCGGGTTGTGCTTCATGTAATCGTTCCAGAGAACTTCCGCGATATCCGCCATGCCCATCGGTGCGCCGGGGTGACCGGAATTGGCTTTCTGAACCGCGTCCATGGACAGGGCGCGTATGGCGTTGGCAAGCTCTCTGCGGGAAGGCATGAGGATCTCCTGGCTGAAGTGTCGGTAAACGGGTCGGGGCTGCGTGCCCAACGAAGCGCAGGAGACCACCGCTTGTTTTTTGTTTTTCTGGCTTCCTGCGCGACGCGAAAGGCGGGTCATCGGCACATTTTTGCCGAGTACAGCCCTATATAAAGGCGGTGCATTTTGGCGACTTTCCCAGCCCGGGGCAAGTCCGCGCCGGACCGGGTCCGCAACGCACCGCCACGACAACTTTTAGAAATAGTCCGATGGAGGCGATACAATACCGGGAATTTTTACCCACCCGCCCGCTGCATGTGCGGGCCCGCACCCAGGAAGCATGCGCATGTCCAGCGGTTTTCTCTTCACTTCGGAGTCGGTTTCCGAGGGTCATCCCGACAAGATGGCGGACCAGATTTCCGACGCCGTCGTGGACGCGATTCTTGCGCAGGACCCCCACGCGCGCATCGCCTGCGAGACGCTGACCAAGACCGGCATGGTGCTGCTCGCCGGCGAAGTCACGACGCGGGCCGTGATCGATTACGAGACGCTGGTGCGCGAGACCGTCTGCGCAATTGGCTACGATGCTTCCGATGTCGGATTCGACGGCCGCAACTGCGCGGTCCTGAATGCGCTGGGTCAGCAGTCCGCGGACATCGCAATGGGCGTGGACCGCGACGTCACCGACCGCACCAATCAGGGCGCGGGTGACCAGGGGCTGATGTTCGGGTACGCGACGCATGAGACCGACGTGCTGATGCCGGCACCCATCTACTACGCGCACAAGCTGGTCCGCCGCCAGGCCGAGCTGCGCAGGAAGCATCTGCTGCCGTGGCTGCGTCCGGATGCCAAGAGTCAGGTCACACTGCGCTATGAGGATGGCGTTCCGGTCGGCCTCGATGCGGTGGTGCTGTCCACCCAGCATGACCCCGCGATCGCCCAGAAGGACATTCACGAAGCGGTGATGGAGGAGATCTTCAGGCCGATCCTGCCCGCGCAGTGGCTCGATCAGTGCGCCCGCGACCAGATCCACATCAATCCGACCGGCCAGTTCGTGATCGGCGGCCCGGTCGGCGACTGTGGCCTGACCGGGCGCAAGATCATCGTCGACACCTATGGCGGCATGGCCCGCCACGGCGGCGGCGCGTTCTCCGGCAAGGATCCCTCCAAGGTGGATCGCTCCGCGGCCTACGCCGGCCGCTACGTGGCCAAGAACATCGTCGCCGCCGGCCTGGCCGACAAGTGCGAGATCCAGATCTCCTACGCCATCGGGGTGGCCCGACCCACCTCGATCAGCGTGCAGACCTTCGGTACCGGCCGCATCGACGACGCGCGTATCGTGGAACTGGTCCGCGCGCATTTCGACCTCCGCCCCTGGGGACTGATCCAGGCGCTGGACCTGCTGCGGCCCCTGTACCGCCAGACGGCCGCCTACGGCCACTTTGGCCGCGACGACCTCGATCTGCCCTGGGAGCGGGTCGACCGGGCCACGGAACTCCGCGAGGCCGCGGGACTCCACTCGTAGCCGGAGCCCGTTGTGCACCCGCGAGGGGGGCCGGAACGCGATGTGTTAGGCTTGTCGGCTGAATTTTGCCCTCTCGACAGGGCCGGCACCTCCACCCAAAGGGAGACCCGAACCATCTGAAACCGTAGTTCATCGGCTGAGGAGCGCTGCAGCGGCAACCCCGTCAGGCTCAGACTGATGTCTCCAATCTGTAACGGCGCTCATCCAGACTCACGGAGCCTTATAAACCATGAACGCTGTGATGAACCCCAACACGAACCACGATTACCTCGTCAGAGACATCAATCTCGCCGACTTCGGCCGCAAGGAAATTGCAATCGCCGAAACCGAGATGCCCGGCCTGATGCAGACCCGCGAGGAATTCGCGAAGGACCAGCCGCTGAAGGGCGCCCGGATCGCCGGCTCCCTGCACATGACGATCCAGACCGCGGTGCTGATCGAGACCCTCGAGGCATTGGGCGCCGAGGTCCGCTGGGCCTCCTGCAACATCTACTCGACCCAGGACCACGCGGCTGCGGCCATCGCCGCCAACGGCACGCCGGTATTCGCCGTGAAGGGCGAGACCCTGGACGAGTACTGGGACTACGCCCATCGAATCTTCGAGTGGCACGACGGCGGTACGCCGAACATGATCCTGGATGACGGCGGCGATGCCACGCTGCTGGTGATCCTGGGCGCCAAGGCGGAGCAGGATCCGTCGGTGCTGGACAACCCCGGCAACGACGAGGAGCGCGCGCTGTTTGCCTCCATCAAGAAGCGCCTGAAGGAGTCCCCGAACTGGTACTCCAGCATCAAGAAGAACATCCAGGGCGTGACCGAGGAGACCACCACCGGCGTGCACCGTCTGTACCAGATGCAGAAGGAAGGGAACCTCCCCTTCCCCGCGATCAACGTGAACGACTCGGTCACCAAGTCCAAGTTCGACAACCTCTACGGCTGCCGCGAGTCCCTGGTGGACGCGATCAAGCGTGCGACCGACGTGATGGTCGCCGGCAAGATCGCCGTGGTCTGCGGCTACGGCGATGTCGGCAAGGGCAGCGCCCAGTCGCTGCGCGGCCTCGGCGCCACGGTGTGGGTCACCGAGATCGACCCGATCTGCGCGCTGCAGGCGGCGATGGAAGGCTACCGGGTGGTCACCATGGAAGACGTCGCGGACAAGGCCGACATCTTCGTCACCGCCACCGGCAACATGAACGTGATCAACCATGACCACATGGCGGCCATGAAGAACCAGGCCATCGTCTGCAACATTGGCCATTTCGATTCCGAAATCGACGTCGCCAGCCTGCGCCAGTACCAGTGGGAGAACATCAAACCGCAGGTCGACCACGTGATCTTCCCGGACGGCAAGCGCATCATCATGCTCGCCGAGGGCCGCCTGGTGAACCTGGGTTGCGGCACCGGACACCCGAGCTTCGTGATGTCCAACTCCTTCACCAACCAGACCATGGCCCAGATCGAACTGTTCGCCCATGGCGACCGCTACGAGAACAAGGTCTACGTGCTGCCGAAACATCTGGACGAGAAGGTCGCGGCCCTGCACCTTCAGAAACTCGGCGCCAACCTGACCCAACTGACCGACGAACAGGCGTCCTATCTGGGGCTGCCGGTGGAAGGGCCGTTCAAACCCGAACATTACCGGTACTGAGCACGGCCGCCCGCACCCTGCAGGAGCGCCCCCCGCTCGCGAGGATCCGCACGAACATCGGCGGAATCCGATCGCGGCCGGGGGGCGCTTGTGCGCGGGTCGGAACCCCACCTTCGCCTTTGAGGACCCAAGGATGAATTCTGTCGTCGACAGCACGCCTTTGTTCAGTTTCGAGTTTTTTCCACCCAAGAACGAGGAGGGCGCGGAACGCCTGCGCCGAGCCCGCGCCCGTCTCACCAAACTGGGACCCGCCTATTTCTCGGTGACCTTCGGCGCCGGAGGCTCGACCCGCGACCGCACCCTGGAAACCGTTCTGGAAATCCAGCGGGAAGGGCGGGTGGACGCGGCCCCCCACGTCTCCTGCATCTCCTCGACGCGCGCCGAGCTGCTGGAACTGCTCACCACCTATCGCGACCAGGGCGTACGCCGCCTGGTCGCGCTGCGCGGCGATCTCCCCTCCGGCGCCGGTGGCGGGCTGGGCGAGTTCCGCTACGCGGCCGAACTGGTCACCTTCATCCGGGAACAGTTCGGAGATCACTTCAGCATCGAGGTCGCGGCCTATCCGGAGTTTCACCCGCAGGCGCAGAACGCCGAAAAGGATCTGATGCATTTCCGGCAGAAGGTCGAAGCCGGCGCCGACTCCGCGATCACCCAGTACTTCTACAACGCCGACGCCTATGTGGCCTTTCTGGACCGGGTTCGGGCCATGGGCGTGACGATCCCGATCATTCCGGGCATCATGCCGGTGACCAATTACACCCAGTTGGCCCGATTCTCCGACGCCTGTGGCGCGGAAATCCCGCGCTTCATGCGCAAGCGACTGGAGGCCTACGGCGACGATACCGCATCGATCCGGGCCTTCGGCGTGGACGTGGTGAGCCGCCTCTGCGAACGCCTGCTGGAACAGGGGGCCCCCGGCCTGCACTTCTATTCCATGAACCAGGCCGCCCCCTCGGAGGCCATCTGGAACAACCTGGGTCTAGGCAACCGAGGCTGACCCATGCGCTGCCCACGCCTGCTGGTGGAACAAACCCTTGGCGAAGGCCAGCATCTCGAACTGCCCCCCGAGGTACTCCGCCACGCGGTATCGGTGCTGCGACTGCGCGACGGGACCGAGTGCCGCGTGTTCGACGGCCGGGGTTCGGAACATCAGGCAACCCTGGAACTGACCGGGCGACGCTCGGGGTTCGTTCGTCTGGGCCCCGTCGCGGCCTCCCCCACCACCCCGCGACGCCCGCTTCGTCTGTTGCAGGGCGTGGCCCGGGGCGAGCACATGGATCTGGCCATCCAGAAGGCGGTGGAACTCGGCGTGAGCGAGATCTGGCCAGTACTCACTGTACGCAGCCGCTCCGGCGCCGCCCACCGGGGCCTGGACAGCCGGTTGCGACACTGGCAAGGCGTACTGAGATCCGCGGCCGAACAGTGCGGTCGGAACGAGTTGCCCGGACTGGAGCCCGCGCGCGATTTCGAGTCAGCCCTGGCGGCCCTGCCCGCGGCCGACCTGCGGGTCCTCGCCGATGCTGCCGGGGAGTCTCCCGGAGCCTGGCGGGCCAGCATGTCCATCGACCCCGGAACGAGTGTCACGTTGCTGGTCGGACCGGAGGGTGGGCTCGAACCGGATGAACGCAACCGGGCATATGCCGCGGGGTTTCGTGGCCTGGCCATGGGTCCGAGGGTACTGCGCACGGAGACCGCCACGATCGCGGGATTGACGATTCTGCAGACGCTCTACGGCGACCTGGATTGAGACTCCGTCCCGAACAGGAGTTCGCGCAGATCCTCGACGGCGCGGCGCTGGCGCAATAACGCGGTCGAGGCGTTCCCGACGGACGCGCTGACCGCCTGGCTCATCTTCTCCAGACGTTCCGGGTCCGTTGGCAGCGCGACGGCAGAATCCTCCGGCGCCTGGGCCACGGGGACGAAAGGACATGCCGCCAACCATTGCTCCAGCCCCTGCAGCTCCGATGCGGCCTGCGCCAACGCCTCGACCGCTCGCTGGCGGCAAAGCTCGACCTCGTCCAACCGGGCCCGCGTGCCCTCGGTTCCGGAATCCGTCGCGGCGCCCGCATCGGTGCCCGCGGAGTCGGGGGCCGCGGTTTCATCGGCAGTTCCACCTTCGAGCGCCGCAAAAGCCTGCGCCAGGCGGGCCATCTCGGCCTGACCCTGGCTGCGGATCCGCTCCAGCCGGGTATCGTCCATGACCGGCACATCCTCGAAGTCATCCCCATGTTCGTCCGACGGATCGTCCGGCATGCGCTCGTGGTGGCCGGACCCGGTCCCGGCAAGCCCCGGCGCATGGAGCGTCGCCGTATCCGGAGAACCCGGCAATACTTCACGCATGGCCTGCAGCAGCGGGTCGAGCAGGGCGGACTCCACAGCGAACGCTTCCCGTTCGGTCTGCGCCGAGCCCGTCCCGGACGTTCGCAGACAGTGCCCCAGCTGGCGGTCGACCCGACCGAGCACAGCCTTCAGGTCATCACTCACGGGAATGGCCGCCAGCGAGTGGCGCTGCCCCAGCTCCTGGACCGCAAGAAACAGCCTGGCACAACCGGTCCCGGGAATCGCCGCGGCGATTCCCGCCGACACCTCGGCCAGGCGACCGAATGACCGCGACGAATCCCGGTCGTACATCAACTCCACCAGCACGCGCTGAAACGCCCGGCGAGCATGGTGCAGTGCTTCGAGCGTTCCCCGCTCAACCGCCTCCGGTACGGGATCGGGAAGCGTCGGACCCGAGTCGGGCTGACCGGCCCCGGGCGCGGGTCGCGGCTCCGGGCGGAAGCGGCCCCGGTCGGTTGGAGCCCCGCGCAACAGGCTGCCCAGCGGCATCACTCCGGAATCCGGAACTGCCGGCACCGCCCCCTCGGCTTCGAGCAGGACGCGCAGCTGCCGCAGGTCGTCCAGAAGCGTCTCGACGGCTTCCGGGCTCCAGTCACGATTCCCGTGCTCGAGATCCCGGCACGACTGGCGCATCTGATCACGGAGAACGTCGGCGGCCGCGTTCCGCGGCGCGTTCCCCGGAGCGGTCCCCAACTGATCGAGACCCTCGCGAGCGAGGCGCAGACAGTGCCTGCAATTCCGGTCCCCGGCATACCGCTCCAGGGCTCGCTGGATCCAGGCGAACAGATCCTCGAACGCGCCGGCATCCCAGGTTTCGTCAGAGTTCTGCATCTTCGGTTTCGGCGACCATCTGTAGTCGGCGCGGTACACGCCTGCGGATTCGCGGCAACGCCGGTTGGGCGTCACTCGGGCCCGGGGGGACTGTGCCACCAAGTCCAGTGAGCGATGTGGAGAGTTCGCTTCCAGATCGCTTCGCCAGACACGCCGGCGCTGCGTTGGACAAGTTTGAACCAGGTCGGCCATTCCTGCACCTGCCCGCCTTGCTCCGGCGTGCCTGACCGTGCTCCATGGGCACCGAACTTCCCGCATCACCCACTGGCCGTGACCCGATCCGCGAGCCAGAAAACCGCACGATCATGGCATACTGGGACACCTTCAGGGGGGCCACGATATGCCTGATTCACTCGCCGTCGGCGTGGTGATGGACCCGATCCAGACCATCAAGCCGGTCAAGGACACGACGTTCGCGATGCTGCTGGCGATGGCTCGCAGGGGCCACGCCGCGCACTGCATCCAGCTCTCCGACCTCTGGCTCGCCGACGGTGTCCCGCATGCTCGCAGCCGGGCCGTGACGGTTCGTGACCGGGCCACGGATTTCCACCAGCTGGACGATCCCGTCGATGGACCGATGCAGCGTTTCGACGTGGTGCTGATGCGCAAGGATCCCCCGTTCGACATGGAGTACGTCTACGCCACCTACATGCTGGAAATGGCGGAGCGATCCGGCGTGCGCGTGGTGAACCGCCCGGCGTCGCTGCGCGACGTGAACGAGAAGGTATTCACCGCGCACTTCCCGCAGTGCTGCCCGGAGACGCTGATCACCCGCGATCGCTCCCGGATCCGCGCTTTCCTCGCGGAGCAGGAGCGCATCGTGGTCAAGCCGCTGGACGGCATGGGCGGCGCCTCGGTGTTCCGGCTGGACCTGGGCGACCCGAACGTATCGGTGATCCTCGAGACCATCACCGAGTTCGACCGGCGGACCGTGATTGCCCAACGCTTTCTTCCCGAATACCGGCAGGGCGACAAGCGCATCATCCTGATTCACGGGGAACCGGTTGAACACGCGTTGGCCCGCATTCCCGCGGAAGGCGAATCACGGGCGAACCTTGCGGCCGGTGGCCGGGGCGAGGCGGTGCCGCTGAGCGAACGCGACCGATGGATCTGCGCGCAGGTCGGACCGGAACTGCGCGAGCGTGGCCTGGACTTCGTGGGCCTGGACGTGATCGGCGATTACCTCACCGAGATCAATGTCACCAGCCCGACCGGAGTCCGGGAACTGGATGCCGCCTGCGGCCTGGATATCGCCGGGCAGTTCGTCCGGTTCCTGGAGGACGCGGTGCAATGACGAGTGCCGTCGCCGGGATCCGCCGGGCCCATGTCTGGGCCCTTGGGCTGCTGCTGCTCCCGTTGCTGGTGGCAGGGTGCACGGCCCATACCGACACGGACCGCCTGACCTTCCATGCCTTCGGCACGCTGATCGATATTACGCTGTACCCGGCCGGAGCCCACGATCTGGCGCGGCTCGAGTCCGCACTCAGTGCCGATCTCGAGATCATGCACGCGTCATGGCACGCCTGGCAGCCGGGTTCAGTGGGGCGCACCAACCAGCTGCTGGTGCTCGGTGGAGAATTCAGCGCTCCGCCCTCGGTCCTGCCGCTGATCGAACGCGGTCAGCAACTGGAGATCGCCACCGACGGCCTGTTCAATCCAGCCCTGGGTCGACTGGTCGCGGCCTGGGGTTTTCACCAGGACGAACCCGCCGGTCCGCCGCCAGACCCCGAGTGGATCGCGGACCTGCTCGCGGATCCTCCGCGCATGGCGGATATCGAGCGCAATGGCGTCCGGCTGCGCGGCCATCACCCCGAGCTGCAGCTGGACTTCGGCGGTCTCGCCAAGGGCCTCGCCGTCGCTCGCAGTATCGATCTGCTCCAGGAACTGGGTGTCGAGCACGCCATCGTCAATGCCGGCGGGGACCTGATGACCCTGGGCCGTCCCGGGCATCGCCCCTGGCGCATCGGGGTCCGTGACCCGCACGGGGCCGGCGTGCTGGCGAGTATCGAGCTCGACGGCGGCGAGGCCCTGTTCACCTCGGGCGACTACGAACGCGGCTATGCGTGGGAGGGGGAACGCATCCACCACGTGATCGACCCGCGCAGCGGCCGTCCCAGCCAGGGGCTCGCGGCGGCCACCGTACTGCACACCGACCCCGTACTCGCCGATGCCGCGGCCACCACTTTGATGATCGCGGGACCGGAGGCATGGCCGGCCCACGCGCGCAAACTGGGGGTCGAACGGGCCATGGTCGTGCTTCCGGACGGTTCCGTGGAACTGACCCCGGCGATGGAGCCCCGGGTGGTGTTCGAGCAGGCGACTCAATCGAGCGTGCGCGTGGCGTCCGCAACCTCGGGGAAGGATCGGTGAACCTGGGCCTGCGCTGGGGAGACGTGGTCGTGGTGATGCTCGCCGCGACACTGGTGGCCAGCAGCTTCACACTGACCTACGCGCCGGCATCGGGTGCCCTTCGACTGGTGGTCAGCCAGGCGGGGGAAAGCCCCAGAACGTTCCCGCTGAACGAAGACCGGACGGTTGACATCGCCGGGCCCGCGGGCCTGACCCGGATCGAGATTCACGAGGGGCGCGCCCGCTGCCTGCGCTCGCCCGGGAGCCAGGGCATCTGCGAGCGTGCCGGCTGGCTCGAACGCCACGGCGACATGGCCGTCAGCCTGCCCAACCGCCTGGTGCTGCAGCTCCAGGGGGATGGCACCCCCTTCGACAGCATGCACTTCTGAGTCACGGTGAGCTTCACACCGGGTTCCGTCGACCGACGTATTGCGGCACTGGCCGCGCTCGCCATGGGCCTGCAGCTGATCGATGCGACCATCCCGAGCCCCGTGCCGGGCATCAAGCCCGGGCTGGCCAACGTGATCACGCTGGTTGCGCTACTCGCGCTCGGCTGGCGCGCCGCGATGGCGGTGACGCTGCTCCGGATCGTGGGTGCCAGCCTGCTGATGGGAACCCTCGTCAGCCCGGGCTTCTGGCTGTCACTGGCAGGCGGTCTCAGTGCCCTGTCCATCCTGGGCATCCTGGCCGGGCTCTATCCGCGCCACTTGGGTCCGGTCGGGCTTGCCGTCGCAGCCGCCCTGGCCCACACCGTGGGGCAGTTTCTGTTCGCCTGGGCCGTGATCATCCCCCACCCGCAACTGCCCTGGCTGTTGCCGCCCCTGCTGCTGGCCGCCCTGCTCACGGGGCTGGTGACAGGTATACTCACCGCATCGGTTCTCGCAGATCCGCGCATTCGACCCTATGTCCGCGACCGCTCACGCACCCCAGCAGGATGAATCCGGCATGCTCGGACCGGCGCTGTTCCTGGCGCTGGTGGTGCATCTGATCCTGATTCTCGGCATCAGCTTCGAGATGGTTCCCCAGGACCGTGCTGCACCGATCACCCTCGATGTGACCTGGGTCACCGATCCCCAGGCGCTGCCCGACGACGAGCGCGTCGACCGCATCGCCCCGCAAGACCAGATGGGCGGCGGCGAGGCCCCGGAAGACCGGACGGCGCGCAGCCCGGAACCGATCGGCGAAGCGCCCATCGACCCGGCGCCCGTGGATTCTGCCCCCTTGCCACTTGAACCGCTGCCGCCGGTCGAAACCGTCGAAGCGGTAGTAACCACCGATCCGGAGCCACCCCCCGCCCCGCCCACGATGGACCCCGCACCCGAGGTGTCCCCGCCGCCGGCCCCACCCGAGACACCCTCGGCCGCCCTGCTGATGGCACGGGGCCTGGAGACGGCCCGGGCAGCGCCTGCGGAAACGGCGGTAACACAACTGGCGCGAGCATCCCGGACCCGCTATCTGGATACGCTTTCGGCACGCGGGGCTCCAGAGGCTGCCTACCTGGAAGCCTGGATACGCAAGGTGGAACGGATCGGCAACCTGAACTATCCGGACGAGGCAAGACGCCGGGGCCTGTCCGGCTCGCTCATCCTCTCCGTCCGCCTCGACGCGGAGGGACGCCTGCTGGACGTGGGCATCACCCAGAGTTCCGGGGAACCGATCCTCGACCAGGCGGCGATTCGGATCGTCGAACTGGCGGAACCCTTCGCGCCGTTCACCGCAGAGATGCGCGAGTCCTACGATCAACTGGTCATCACACGGACCTGGGCGTTCCGGCGCGACCGGGTCGAACGGGTACGCTGACGCCTGGGTGCGCTTGCGGCGCAGGCCCGCCCCGTTCGATACTCTGACCATGGTTCATGCCGACACTCACCCGACCTTGCAGGGGCAGCTCCTGATCGCGATGCCGAGCCTTCAGGACAGTTATTTCACCCATGCCGTTACCTACCTCTGCGAGCATAACGATCAGGGTGCCATGGGCCTGGTGATCAACCAGCCCGTCGAACTGACCCTGGACAAACTCCTGCACCAGCTCGAGATCGAGCCTTCCAGCGATCTTCCCGAACAGACGGTGTTCCGCGGTGGGCCGGTGCAACCGGAACACGGGTTCGTCCTCCACACGTCCGAGCACAGCTGGACCGGGACCCGACCGGTGGCCGGCAGCCTCGCGCTCACCACTTCGCGCGACATTCTCGCGGACATGGCGGCCGGAAGAGGACCGCTGCAGGCCCTGGTGGCACTGGGCTACGCGGGCTGGGGACCCGGGCAACTCGAGAGCGAGCTGGCAGAAAACGCCTGGCTGGTCGTTCCGGCGAATCCCTCGATCCTGTTCTCACTGCAGCCGGACCAGCGCTGGGACGCGGCGGCGCAACTGATGGGGATCGACCTGAACCTGATCAGCCAGGTCACCGGACACGCCTGAACGTGCGGGTGATGGCCTTCGACTATGGCCAACGCCGGATCGGAGTGGCCATCGGCGACCGGCTCACGGCCAGTGCGCGCGGCCTGGTCACACTGAACACCCGGGATGATGACACGCTGGAACGGATCGAAGCCCTGATGCTGGAATGGCGCCCCGAGGCCTTGGTGGTCGGCTGGCCGACCCGCGACGACGGCGCACCCACTGCGCTGGGTCCCGCGATCGAATCCTTCGCCGACCGGCTCGGTCGACATTTCGGTCTGCCGCTATACTGGGCGGACGAGCGGTTGACGTCGCACCTTGGACGGGAGCGGGTTCGAAAACGCGGCAACGACCCCGGCCTGGATGCCCATGCGGCCGCGCTGATACTGGAAGGATGGTTTATGGAGAACGCGGACAATGCCTGAAATCACGTCCCTCCTGGACAGCATGGCCGAGCAGGCCCGTCTTCATTTCGAGCAGCGTGGCATCGACGAACCCATCGTGGTCGGAATTCATTCCGGCGGCGTGTGGATCGCCGAAGCGCTGCGCAAGCGGCTGGCGTTCACTCGCCCGATGGGCCGTCTGGACATCAGCTTCTATCGTGACGACTTCTCGCGCATCGGCATGCATCCGCAGGTCCGGCCCTCGGAGCTACCCGAAGAACTCGACAACCAGCACATCCTGCTGGTGGACGACGTGCTGTTCACCGGGAGAACGATCCGGGCCGCCCTGAACGAATTGTTCGACTACGGACGTCCCGCATCCGTCACGCTGGCGGTCCTCGTGGAGCGGGACGGCCGCGAACTCCCGGTCGAGGCCGCGATCGTCGGGTCCCACCTCGAACTGGGTCCCCACGAACAGATCAAGCTGCGCGGACCCGATCCGCTGCGCCTGGAACGCGTGCAGCTGGAGGGTCGTCGTTGAACCCAGGGGCCACCGCAGCCGGAGACATCCTCCAACCCGGCCCGCTCCCCAACCGGTTGCAACTCACTCCGGAAGGGCGCCTGCGCCACCTGTTGACGGTGGAGGGTCTGAGCCGGGAGCTGGTGACGGAGATTCTCGATACCGCCGAATCCTTCGCCAACATGAACGAGAAGGCGGTGAAAAAAGTCCCCCTGCTGCGCGGCAAGACCGTCGTCAACCTCTTCTTCGAGGCGAGCACGCGCACCCGCACCACCTTCGAACTCGCCGCAAAAAGGCTCTCGGCGGATGTCCTGAACATCAACGTCAGCACATCCTCCGCGGTCAAGGGCGAGAGCCTGCTGGACACGTTGCGGAATCTGGAGGCAATGAACGTCGACATGTTCGTGGTGCGCCACCAGGAGAGCGGTGCCGCCCATTTCATGGCACGGCATGCCGAGCCCGGCATCAATATCCTGAACGCCGGAGACGGCCGACACGCGCACCCCACCCAGGCCCTGCTGGACATGTTCACGATCCGCCGGTTCAAGGGTGACTTCACGCGCCTGAAGGTCGCGATCGTCGGTGACATCCTGCACTCGCGTGTAGCACGTTCGCAGATTCACGCCCTCAACATTCTCCAGACGGGAGAAGTCCGGGTCGTGGCGCCGCATTCGCTGCTGCCGGCTCAGGTGCAGGATCTCGGCGTCCAGGTGTTTCACGACCTCGAGCAGGGCCTGCGCGACGTTGACGTGGTGATCATGCTGCGCCTGCAGCGCGAACGCATGGAACATGCCCACCTGCCCTCCGAACACGAATATTTCCAGCTCTTCGGGCTGACCCGGCGGCGCTTGCACGTGGCCCAACCCGACTGCCTGGTGATGCACCCCGGACCGGCCAACCGGGGCGTCGAGATCGACTCGGCCGTGGCCGACGGGGCGCAGTCGGTCATCCTGCAACAGGTTACCTTTGGCATCGCCGTGCGCATGGCGGTCATGTCGATGGTCATGGGTGTCGGCGGCGCATGAGCGTGCTGATCGAAAATGCCCGGGTCATCGATCCGGCGAGCGGCTTCGACGCGGTGGCCCCGGTCTGTATCCAGGGCAGTGAGATCCTCGCGCTCAACGCCATCCCCGAGAACTTCGAACCGCGCCGGCGTATCGACGCGGCCGGTTGCTGGCTTTTCCCCGGCCTGATCGATCTCGCAGCACACCTGCGCGAACCGGGGGAGGAACAGAAGGCCACCATCGCCAGCGAAACCCTCGCCGCCGCGCGCGGGGGCGTGACCACGGTCGTGGTCACGCCGGACACGGATCCACCGGTGGACTCGCCTGCGGAAGTCGAACTGATCCTGCGCCGCGCCGAACAGGCCTGCGGTGTGCGCGTCTTGACCATGGGCGCGCTGACTCGGGCGCTGAACGGGGAGCAACTCGCGGAACTCGCCGCACTGAAACGCGCCGGCGTCGTCGGCGTCAGCAATGCGCAAAGGCCGTTGTCGAGCACACTGGTACTGCGGCGGGCGCTCGAATATGCCGCCACCTTCGACCTGCTCGTGGCCGTTTCGGCCCACGACCGCGATCTGGCCGGCTCCGGGTGCATGCACGAGGGAGCAGTATCCACCCGGCTCGGCCTGCCCGGCATTCCGGAGGCCGCGGAAACCGCCGCGCTCGGCACCATTCTCGCGCTCGTCGAACTGACGGGGGCACGCGTCCACGTCAATCGCCTCTCCACGCGCCGGGGCGCCGAAATGGTCGCCGAGGCGCGCGCCGGCGGACTGCCGGTCTCGGCCGATGTGGCTGCGCATCAGCTCTTCCTCACCGAGGTCGACGCCGCCGATTTCAACCCCCTGTGCCACGTGATTCCGCCGCTGCGCACCCAGCGTGATCGAGACGGGTTGCGCGACGCCGTGGCCCGGGGAGACATTGCCGCGATCTGTTCCGATCACCAACCCCACGAAAGCGACGCCAAGCTGGGCCCCTTCGCCCAGACCCTCCCCGGCATCAGCGCGCTGGAAACCCTGCTGCCGCTGACGCTGCGGCTGGCCGAAGAGGGCCTGATGTCGATACCGGAGGCGTTACGCCGGGTGACCGCGGGGCCGGCGGACATCCTCGGGCTGGCGACGGGGCGTCTGCGTCCCGGAAGTCCCGCGGATTTCGTCCTGTTCGACCCGGATGGGCTCACGGACATCCGGTCCGGAAATTGGCTCAGCGCGGGCGCCAACACGCCATTCTTCGGCTGGACCTTCTCCGGCCGTGTCACCGAAACCTGGGTCGCGGGCCGCCCTGCATGGACCGCCCCCGGCGAGGATGCAGCATGAGTACAGAACCCTCACGCAGCCACCGCGGCAGCATTTTTCTCGAGGATGCCGAAATTCTCGAACACGATGCATACCCGGGTGACCAGTGGATTCTCAAACTCCGGTCGCCCCAATGCGCGGCGGCAGCCCAGCCGGGCCAGTTCGTGCATCTGCAGTGCGACGACCGGCTGCCGATGCGTCGGCCCCTGTCGATCCAACGGGTCAACCCGGAGGCCGGCTGGGTGGAGTTCCTCTACAAGCGGATCGGCACGGGCACCGAGGCCCTGAGCCATCAGCCGGTGGGCAAGCAGCTGAGCGTGCTGGGTCCAATCGGGCAACCGTTCCAGTTCCACGCAGAACGACCCTTGCGTCTGCTGCTGGGGGGCGGGGTCGGCATTCCGCCCATGATCTTCGTGGCGGACCGGCTGCGCCAGCTCGGACATGCGGGCCAGACGCATGCGATTCTCGGCTCCGAGGTCCCCTTCCCGTTCCGCCCGCGACCCTCGGAAATCCTGTGGCCGGGCCTGCCGGCCGAGGCGATTGCGACCATGCCGCTGCTGGAGGACTGGGGGGTTGCCTGTCGGCTGACTTCGCGCGCCGGCATTCCTGGCGCGTTTGACGGCTTCGTCACCGACCTCGCCCGCAGCTGGCTCGCGAGCCTGAGCCCCGCCGACCGCCACCGCGTGGAGCTGTATGCCTGTGGTCCGCATCCCATGCTCGAGGCCTGTGCGGCAGTGGCCGCCGAATTCGGGGTCGCCTGCCAGGTCTCACTGGAGGAGTTCATGGCCTGCGCGGTCGGTGGTTGCGCGGGCTGCACCGTCGCCGTGCGTACCCCGGATGGCGTGGCGATGAAACGCGTCTGCGTCGACGGCCCGGTATTCGCGGCAGAGTCCGTGTTCCCCGCCCCGTGAAGCCCCTGCCCGCCATGGCCCACTAGGCCGGGAACTTGAAGTCCTCGTCGATCTTCTTTTCCGTATCGACGCCGCCGCCGAAGTTCAGCTGCCACTCCAGATCGGCGCGGGAATCGGCCTTGGACAGGGCCTCCTCGAGCGAGACACGGCCTGCCTTGTAGAGTCCGTAGAGCGCCTGGTCGAAGCTCTGCATGCCGTCCTTCGCGCCCTTCTTCATCGCGTCCTTGATCTCGCTGATCTTGCCGTCCCGGATCAACTCGGAGATGAACGGGGTGTTGACCATGATCTCGAGCGCGGCCACGCGCCCGCCTTCCGCGGTCGCCAGCAGGCGCTGGCCGACGATCGCCCGGAGATTCAGCGACAGATCGCCCAGGATCTGGCCGCGTGCGTCTTCGGGGAACATGTTGATGATCCGGTCCAGCGCCTGGTTGGAGTTGGTCGCGTGCAGGGTGCTGAGCACCAGGTGCCCGGTATCCGCGTAGTTGAGCGCGGCGCGCATCGTTTCCCGGCTGCGGACCTCGCCGACCATGATGACATCGGGGGCCTCGCGCATCCCGTCGAGCAGGGCCATGTCGTAACTGGGTGTATCGATGCCGACCTCGCGCTGGCCGACGATCGCCTTGCGGTGCGGGAACAGGAACTCGATCGGATCTTCCACGGTGAGAATGTGGCCGCTCTCCGTGCGCGCCCGGTGATCCACCATGGTCGCGAGTGTGGTCGATTTACCCGTACCGGTGGCGCCGACGATCAGCACCAGCCCATAACGAAGCGTCACGAAATCACGCAGGATCGGGGGCAGCCCCAGCTGCTCCATACTCGGGATTTCGAGGCGGATGAAGCGCAGCACCATGGCCACCTCGCCCCGCTGCCGGTAGACGTTGATCCGGAAACGGCCCACACCCGTGCGCGAAACCCCGAAGTTCGCGGAATGGTTCCGATCGAGACTTTCGTTCTGCGCCGGGCTCATGATCTCCCGGGCGATCTTTTCGACCTCCCCAGGCTCGAGCGGTGTCTGCCCCAGCGGTTGCACGCGGCCGTTGACCTTGATGCTGACCGGAGCGCCGGTGATGAAGAAAAGGTCGGAGGCGCTCTGTTGCGCCATGACCTTCAGATAGGGTTCGATTCTTGGATTGTCCATGATGGTTCAGCGCAGGTTGAATTCGTCGGGTTTCTCGTCCACCGAGAGCCCCGAGATGTCGTCCATCGCGTCGGCCTCTTTGTCTTCCTGTGCACGTTTGCTGTCCAGCTTGATGTGAAGCCGGATATCGTTGATCGAATCCGCGTTGCGCAACGCCTCGTGATAACTGATCTTTCCGCTCTCGTAGAGATCGAACAACGCCTGGTCGAATGTCTGCATGCCCAGTTCACGGGAGCGGGCGATCAGCTCCTTGATGTCATGCACCGCCCCCTTGAGAATCAGGTCGGACATCAGCGGTGTGTTGATCATGATTTCCACGGCCGGCACACGCCCCTTTCCGTCCTGGGTCCGAACCAGCCGCTGGGATACGACGGCCTTCAGGTTCAGCGACAGATCCATCAGCAACTGTGAACGCCGGTCCTCCGGGAAGAAGTTGATGATGCGGTCCAGTGCCTGGTTGGTGTTGTTGGCGTGCAGGGTGGACAGGCAGAGATGGCCCGTTTCGGCGAAGGCCACGCCGTAGTCCATGGTGTCGCGGTCACGGATTTCGCCGATCAGGATCACGTCGGGAGCCTGTCGAAGGGTGTTCTTCAGCGCGACCTCGTAACTCGCGGTGTCCACGCCGACCTCGCGCTGAGTGATGATGCTGCGGCCATGAGGATGCACGAACTCGATCGGATCCTCGATGGTGATGATGTGATCGGGGGAATTCTGGTTGCGATAGCCGACCATCGCGGCCAGCGAGGTGGACTTGCCCGAGGACGTCGCGCCAACGAAGATCACCAGACCGCGCCGGGTCATCGCGATCTCCTTCAACTGCGGCGGCAGGTTGACCTCCTCGAAGCTCGGGATATGCCCCTGAATCGTACGCAGCACCATGCCGGCATTGCCCTGCTGGGTGAACGCACTGACACGGAACCGGGAAACGCCGGCGAGGTTGATTGCGAAGTTGCACTCCTGGGAGCGTTCGAACTCCGCGGACTGCCGGTCGTTCATCAGGCCCCGCACCAGCAACTGCGTGTGCGCCGGCGTCAGTGGCTGATCGGTCATCCGTTCCACCCGGCCGTTGATCTTGGCCGCGGGCGGCATGCCCACGGTGATGAACAGGTCGGAACCGTCGCGTTCCACCAAAACCCGAAGCAGGTCGTGGATGAAACGGATTGCGTTGTCACGATCCATGAAGCACGCCCCTTACCCTAGTCTGTGTGGCCCTGGTCCTGGTGGCCGAACCGGAATGATGTCCGTGGGAATCCACGGGTCAGAAAGCATCCGGGTTCGCCGCCTTGCGCTTCGCATCGTCGCGCGTGATGCTGCCCTGCGCCACCATTTCCTTGAGGCACTGGTCCAGCGTCTGCATGCCGCTGCCGGCACTGGTCTGAATGGTGGAATACATCTGGGCGATCTTGTTCTCGCGAATCAGGTTCCGGATCGCGGGCGTGCCCAGCATGATCTCGTGAGCGGCGATGCGCCCCCCGCCCACCTTCTTCAGCAACGTCTGCGCAATGACCGCCCGCAGCGATTCGGACAGCATGGCGCGAACCATGTCCTTCTCGGCCGCGGGGAACACATCGACCACGCGGTCGATGGTTTTCGCGGCGGAACTCGTATGCAGCGTCCCGAACACCAGATGCCCCGTCTCCGCCGCCGTCAGCGCCAGCCGGATGGTTTCGAGATCACGCAGTTCGCCAACGAGGACAGTGTCCGGATCCTCGCGCAGCGCCGAGCGCAGGGCCTCGCTGAACCCGTGGGTATCCCGGTGCACTTCACGCTGGTTGACCAGGCTCTTCTTGGATTCGTGGACGAACTCGATCGGATCCTCGATCGTGAGGATGTGTCCGTAGTCGGTTTCGTTCTTGTGATTCACCATCGCCGCAAGCGTGGTCGATTTGCCCGAACCCGTCGGTCCCGTGACCAGCACGATGCCACGAGGATAATCGGAGATCTTTTCGAACACCCGTGGGGCGCCGAGCTGCTCGAGCGTCAGCACCTTCGAGGGAATCGTGCGGAATACCGCCGCGGCGCCACGGTCCTGATTGAAGGCATTCACGCGGAAACGTGCCAGTCCCTTCAGTTCGAACGAGAAGTCGGTCTCGAGAAATTCCTCGTAGTCCTTGCGCTGGCGGTCGTTCATGATGTCGTAGATCAGCGCCTGGACTTCCTTGTGCTCCATCGCGGGCACGTTCACCCGCCGCATGTCGCCATCGATCCGAATCATCGGCGGCATCCCTGCCGAGATGTGCAGGTCGGAAGCGCCGTTTTTCACCGCAAAGGAAAGCAACTGGGTGATGTCCATCGAGTCCCCCCAAACCCCTGTGAACCGACCGGTGGCGTGTGGCCCACCTGCCCCTCAGCTATATCATAGGCCAATGACGACGCCAGAGACACGCTGGATTGAACTGCGCGAGCGGATCGAGCGGGCCTGCCGCGAGGCTGGCCGCGCACCGGACTCCGTGCAATTGCTCGCGGTCAGCAAGACGCGCAGCCCCGACGCGATCCGCGCCCTGCACGCCCTCGGGCAGCGCTGCTTCGGCGAGAACTACGTGCAGGAGTTCGCGAGCAAGCACGATACTCTCGCAATGCCGCCGCTCGAACCGCCGATCGAGTGGCACTTCATCGGCGCCCTGCAGAGTAACAAGACCCGGGCCATCGCCGAGCGGGCGCATTGGGTGCACAGCCTGGACCGGCTGAAACTGGCCGAGCGCCTCTCGGCGCAACGGCCCGCCACGATGCCCCCGCTGCAGGTCTGCCTGCAGGTCGACCTGAGCCGCGAACCAGGGAAGGCGGGAGTACTCGAGACCGGTGTGCAGACTCTCGCGGACGCGGTCGCCGGACTGCCGGGGCTGCGGCTGCGCGGACTGATGACGCTACCCGCACCGACCGAGGATCCGGTCGAACAACGGCGGCCGTTCGCGCATCTGCGCGAACTGCGCGATACACTCAATCGGCACGGGCACGCGCTCGACACGCTGTCGATGGGCATGTCGGACGACCTCGAGGCCGCGATCCTGGAGGGCGCCACGCTGATTCGCGTCGGTACCGCGTTGTTCGGCCCACGCACCCACGGAGGGAATTCAGCATGAACTCGGCCAGGCTTGCAGCAGGCTTCATAGGCGCGGGCAACATGGGGCAGGCGCTCATCGCCGGCCTCGTGAACGGCGGTATGGCCCCCGAACGGATCGGCATCGCCGAACCCGATAGCGCTCGAGCCACAGCGCTGCAGCAGCGGTTTCGCGGCCTCGTCGCCCTTCCCGCCCAGGCACTGGCGGCGCAGGCGGAGACTCTGGTCCTCGCGGTCAAGCCGCAGCAACTGCCGACACTTGCACCCACCCTGGCCGCGGCCGTAACCGGCGCAAAACCTCTGGTGGTATCGGTGGCCGCCGGGATCAGCACAGAGCAACTCGCCGGCTGGCTGGGCCCGGAAACGCGCATCGTGCGCGCGATGCCGAACACACCGGCGCTCATCGGCGCCGGAATCGCAGGGCTGTTCGCGGGAAAGAACGCGGAGCCTGCGGATCGCGAAACGGCTGAACGACTGCTCGGCGCCGTGGGCGCCACGGTCTGGGTCGATCGCGAGGAACAGATGCATGCGGTCACGGCCACCTCGGGCAGCGGGCCCGCATACATCTTCCTGATGATCGAGGCCATGACCGAGGCCGCCACCCGGCTGGGTCTGGAACCCGAAACCGCTCGGCAGCTGACGCTGGCGACCGCGGCCGGAGCGGCACGGCTCGCGGCGGAAAGCACGGAAAGCGCGGCGGAGCTCCGTGCGCGGGTGACCTCACCGGGTGGCACGACGGAGCGCGCGATCGCGGTGTTCGGCGAACGGGGCTTCGCCGACCTGGTCGATGCCGCGATGCGGGCCGCAACGGAACGCAGCCGGGAACTCGGCGCCTGACGGGATCCCGGGTGCCGGGAAGACGGATCCGGCCTCGGCACTACCGCAGCCGCATGCTACGATTTACGCGGCCCGAAACCCCAAGGCGGAGTGCTTGATGCAAGGCCCTTTCGAACAGATTCTCGATTTCCTGATCAGCACCATTTTCGGGATCTACATCATCCTGGTCCTGTTGCGTCTGATTTTCGGGCTGGTTCGGGCGGATTTCTACAACCCGATCTCGCAAACCATCGTGCAACTCACCAACCCACCCCTACTGCTGCTCAGGCGGGTCATTCCCCCGTTCGGGCGCCTGGATCTGGCTGCAGTGGTGCTGATATTGGTCCTCAAACTGATCGAACTCTGGCTGCGCCTGGCGTTGCTTGGCGTCGCCGTGGGCATCGGACCGCTGCTGCTGGCCGCCCTTCGCGATCTGCTGACGACGGCCATCTGGATCTTCATCATCAGCCTGGTGGTCGAAGTCGTGCTGAGCTGGATCCAGGCCGGCGGTGGCGGCCGCGAAGGACACCCGATCGCGCGTCTCGTGGGCGACGTCAACCGCCCGATACTGGGTCCGCTGCGCCGCGCCCTGCCCAATACCGGCGCGATCGACTTTTCCCCGATGCTCGCCCTGATCGGTCTGTACGTCGCGCTGATCCTGGTGCAATCACTCTGATTCGACGCATACGGTTCGGCATATTCAGGCTAGACTCGTGGCGAACGGCGCGGGTTGCAGGAACACTGGCACGACCCGTGGCCTATTCTTTCGAATTGCTGTGAACAAGGAGAATCAGGATGCATCCGTCACGTCGCTCGTTTACCTTTCCGCCGATGCTGTTCGTTCTGCTGTGGCTGGTCACCGGCGCGGCGCTGGCCAACGAGGTGGATTTCGACAGCCACGTGGTGCACTACAACGTGATCAACACGACATTCCTCTCACCGGAGGTGGCGCGTGCCTATGACGTGCGCCGCAGCAGCACCCGGGCACTGGCGAATGTCGCGATCATGGAGCGCGGCGATTCCGGGATGCAGCCGACCTCCGCCACGGTGACGGGGCAGGCCGTGAATCTCAACCAGCAGGCGCGCCAGCTGCAGTTCCGCGAAGTCCGCGACGGCGACGCGATCTATCACCTTGCCGAGGTACCGGTACGCGGCGGTGAAGTCCTGGACTTCCGGATCCGCGTCGCCGTGGAGGGCAGGCCCGAGCCGATGGAAGTGAACTTCCGCCAGGCCTTCTTCGCCGACTGAGCCGACGCCAGCCAGCATCGCCCTGCGCCACCCCGGCCGAAGTAACGGCGAGCCACGGAGGAACACGGAAACACACGGAAAAGGGGTTGAACTCCCTTTGTTGTCGGGACGGTCCGTGTGTTCTTCCGTGGCTGTATTCCCGTGCTAATGAGCGATGCCGACCAGCCGCCAGGCTCCGTAGGCGATCAGGAGCGCCCCCGCCCCCCGCCGTACCCACGGGTTGCGCACGAAGCCGGCGAGCCGCGCGGCGAAAAGGCCCATCAGCAGCAGATTGGGCAGCGTTCCCAGCGCGAAGGCCGCCATCAGCAATGCGCCTTCCACGGGGCCGCCGGACGCCAGTGCCCAGACGAGGACACTGTAGACCAGCCCGCAGGGCAACCAGCCCCACACGGCGCCGACCATCAGTGCCTGCCCACTGTGGCGCACGGGAATGAAATGCCTTCCCAGCGGCTCGATCCTTTTCCAGAACCATCCGCCCAACCGCTCCAACCGCGCCAGTAGCGGCCACCACCCCCCGAGATAGAGTCCCAGAAGCACCAGAAAGACGGCCGCGAGAAACTCGAGGATGCGCTGTCCCTGAGGGAGCGCACCGAGCAGCGCCAGCCCGAGCAGGCCCGCCAGCGCGCCCGCGACCACGTAGCTGCCCATCCGACCCAGGTTGTATGCAAGCAGGCGCGGCCACACCGGCCCCGGCGCACCCGAGTGTCCCAGGGAGATCGCGCCCACGATACCGCCGCACATGCCCAGACAATGGACGCCCCCAAGGACGCCCACGGCAAACGCCGCTGCCAGTGTGCCGGGATCGCTCACGGAAAAAGGCCGCGCCCGGTGGGCACGGGTTTGGGCCAGGTTGGTGCGGCTGAGGTCATGGTGCGATTGTGCACCATGCCAAAGCCGGTCTCACGGGCCGTCTGGGAGAACCGTCAGTTCAGCGAATACTGGGGATGGTAACGTCCGCCACCAAACCGACTGAAGAATTGCTCGAGTCCGGGATGCTCGACCGGAGAATCGTCGGCGTCTACCCGCACGCTTTCCTCCGCCACGTAAAAGCGATCCTCCGTGCCATCCACCAGAATGTAATACCAGGGCTGTTCCGGGTTGGGCAGTTCGGCCCGAACCTTCTCCGGCAGTTCGACCGGCGCCTGGAAATGTTCGTCCACATCGACCACGACCCCGCGCATGTCACCTTCGCGGGCATGGACGATCTGTCCAATTGCAAATGCCGCTTCGCGCATAAGCTCCTCACCGTCGTGTTTCAGATGTTCCTAACCTTGAGGCAATTTTTCCTTCTTCCAGTTCAACCTCACGCATGCTGACCCTTTATGCGCCAAGCGCTCAGGACGCGTCGTGTACCCCGATGTCCTGCAAAAAGCGGGCCGGGAGAAGGTCCGCCAGGCTCTCCAGCAATTCGAAGTCGGCGGATTCCATCGCCGGGCCCCGGGTGTCGGGATAGCGCATGCCCCGCAGGTGCCGCACGCCCGCCGCATCGGCCACGGTCAGTGCCACCAGATTGTCGTCCACAAGCAGCGTGCGTCCGGGCTCGTAACGCTCCACGCCCTGCAGCCGGTCCCAGAAACAGTCTTCCTCCTTGGCACAATCGAGGGTGTGCGCCGAAACGACCTGGTGCAGGTGGTCCCCCAACCCCGTGCGCGCGTGCTTGAAGGCGAATACTTCCGGATGGGCATTGGTCACCAGCACCAGTCGCTTTCCCTGTCGCCGCAGGGCATCGAGCACCTCCAGCGCATGGGGCTGAAAGGTGATATGCATCTCGAGACGCTGCTTCAGCGCGAGGAGATCGAGGCCGGTGAAGCGGGTCCAGTAATCCAGGCAATACCACTGCAACTGGCCCCGAATGCGGTCCATCTCCGCGAACAGCCGCTGGCGGGCGATATCCGGCTCGTGCGCATGCAGGGAGACGTACTCGCTGGGAATCAATTCCCGCCAGAAGCGGTTATCGAAATGCAGGTCGAGCAACGTGCCGTCCATGTCGAACAGCACGGTGTCGATTTCGCTCCAGGGCATCGGCCGGGTCCGGTTCGACTTCCGGGGAGTCTTTGACGCTTGCACGGTGTCCATGGCCTTATAGTGGAGGCTAACCCGGAGGCTGTCATTATGCCCAACTACCCGCAGGCCCTTGGAATCCGCGTCATGGTGCTGGTTTCGGGGGTTCTGTTTGCGCTGACCGCCGCCGCCGAGATCGATCCGCTGGACGACGACAGCCTGTGGGACTCGCCACGGATGGAAGTCAGCCGCGGGGAACTGCTTTTCCTGGACACGCCACCCGCCGAGCCGGTGCACCATCACCAGAACGAAATCACGGTGGGCGCCAGCAGTCTCGTGGATGGCTGGGTCGCACTACGGCAGTGCCACCGCGACATCGATCGCGTGGGGCGGGCCCAGATCCTGTACAACGGGGCCAACACGGAGGATCTGGAGATCGAGTCGCACCGCAATATCGAGGAGACCTGGGTCGAGGGGGCCAGCGTCCAGCTGCGCCGCGTCTCGGCCGATGCCGAACTCTGCGTTCGCGCGCGCTCGCGGATCCTGCAGGTTCTGGACGATGGCAGCTACCTGCTCGAGAACGGACCGTTCATGCGCCGTTTCCTGGACGGATACCACCCGATGCGCGTGACGGTCGCCGTGGACTGGGGAGATCTTGATCTCACGTTGGCCAATGCCGAGCCCCCGGCGCAACCGGGTTTTGAAATCGCCGCAACCGAGCGGGGAATCCGAATCGACACGGTCTTCGAAGGCCGCCTGAAATCGACCCTGCAGCTCGTCAACGGGGCCAGCACGTCGGAACGGCGATGAAGGCATCGAATGTCGACGTCAAGGACCTTCTGGATCCGGCCCGCGCCATTGCCCGGGAAGCCGGAGCCGCCATTCTCGAGGTATACGGCACCCGGTTCAGTACCTCGGAAAAGGCCGATCAGTCGCCGCTGACCGAGGCCGACCTCGCATCGCACCGGATTATTCAACGGCGCCTCGAGGAATTGACACCCGAAATTCCCCTGCTGTCCGAGGAAGGCCGGGGCATTCCCTTCGAGGAGCGAAGGCACTGGTCCACTTTCTGGCTGATCGACCCACTCGACGGCACGAAGGAATTCGTCAAGCGCAATGGGGAGTTCACCGTGAACATTGCGCTGGTGCGGGACCATGTGCCGGTCCTCGGCGTGGTCTTCAGTCCGGTACTCGATACCCTGTACGCGGGTCTGCCGGGCATCGGTGCCTTCCGCGAATCCGCCGAAGGGGTGCGGCGCGAGATCGAGGTCCGGTGGCCGACCCCGGAGCGGCCATCAGTGGTCAGCAGCCGTTCGCATGGCCATGACCGGCTCGGGCAGGCGCTGGAGCGGCTGGGACCACACGAGGCTGTGGCCATGGGCAGCTCCCTGAAACTTTGTCTGGTTGCGGATGGCTCGGCCGATCTGTATCCCCGGCTGGGCCCCACCAGCGAGTGGGATACCGCCGCCGCGCATGCCGTGGTCCGCGCGGCCGGTGGAACGGTCTGCGACCTGAAGGGACAGGAACTCCGATACAACACCCGCGAGTCCGTGCTGAACCCCGAGTTCCTGGTCTGCGCACGTGAACCTGAGCAATGGCTGCAACGCCTCGCTCTTCGGGAATCCGGCGAACCCGCCTGAAAGACACTCCGAAAACGGCCGGACCGCCCTAAAACAGTGCACGAGAGCCGGTTCGGCACCGGGATCGTGCATCGCCCCGCACCTTCTCCTGCACAACATCGTGGATGGCGCATCATAAAACCGTCATCCGGGACCGGGCGCGCGCCTGCGCTCAATTGGCACGGTTTCTGCTGGTTAGCCTGACGGGTACCGCCCAGGCCTGGGCGGAGCACATTGCCCCTTCCGTCGAAAACTAGGAGAAGCCCGTATGACCCATTCCCGCTGGTTAAAAAACCTGCGAATCCCCGGACTTGCACTTGCACTCGCCTTTGGCGCCGGGACCGCGCAGGCCGCGGATCCGATCAAGGTGGGTGTCCTGCACTCGCTGTCCGGCACCATGGCCATTTCGGAGACCACGCTGAAGGACACGATCGAAATGATGGTCGCGGAGCAGAACGCGAAGGGCGGCCTGCTCGGTCGTCCGATCGAAGCCGTGGTCGTCGACCCGGCCTCCGACTGGCCGCTGTTTGCGGAACGCACCCGCCAACTGCTGGAACAGGACAAGGTCGATGCGATCTTCGGCTGCTGGACGTCCGTGTCGCGCAAATCCGTGCTTCCGGTGGTCGAGGAGCTGAACGGAATTCTGTTCTACCCGGTGCAGTACGAGGGTGAAGAGTCGTCCCGCAATATCTTCTACACCGGCGCCGCACCCAACCAGCAGGCGATTCCGGCCGTCGAATACCTGATGAACGAGTACGGCATCGAGCGTTGGGTCCTGGCGGGCACCGACTACGTCTACCCGCGCACCACCAACCGCATCCTCGAGGCCTTCCTGAAGGACCAGGGCGTCGCTGAAGAGGACATCATGATCAACTACACGCCGTTCGGCCATTCCGACTGGCAGAGCATCGTGGCCGAGATCAAGCGCTTCGGCGAACAGGGCAAGCCCACTGCGGTCATTTCCACGATCAATGGCGACGCCAACGTGCCCTTCTACCGCGAACTGGGCAACCAGGGCCTGTCCGCCCAGGACATCCCGGTCATCGCCTTCTCCGTCGGCGAGGAAGAACTCTCCGGGATGGACACCAGCCCGCTGGTCGGCCACCTCGCGGCATGGAACTACTTCATGAGCGTGGATACCCCCGAAAACGCCGAATTCATCGAGCAGTGGCATGCGTTCATCGGCGATGAAAACCGCGTCACCAACGACCCCATGGAAGCCCACTACATCGGCTTCAACATGTGGGTGAAAGCCGTGGAGAAAGCGGGCACCACCGACGTCGACACGGTGATCGACGCCATCAAGGGCGTGCAGGTACCGAACCTCACCGGCGGCGTGGCCGAAATGCTGGTCAACCACCACATCACCAAGCCGGTGCTGATCGGCGAAATCCAGGCCGACGGCCAGTTCCTGGTCGTGAGCCAGACCGACGAGCCGGTTCCCGGCGACGCCTGGTCCGACCACCTGCCCGACAGCCGCGACATCGTGGCTGACTGGACCCCGCCGATCTCCTGCGGGAACTTCAATACCGTGACCGAAACCTGCTCCGGCCAGAACTACTGACCGAACCCGGCGGCGGGGGATTCCTTTCCCCGCCGCCCTTTTGCCCCTGATGCCCAACCCCGATCCCGGAGGATCGCACCGGTGACCTCAATCGCACTCGTGTCCAGAATGCTGGGCCCCATGCTGGCGGCTCTCCTGCTGCTGACGGCGGCTTCCCATGCATGGGCCGAAGCCGAGGCCGCGACACCGGCCCCGGAAGGCGCGATGCCGGCCGAGTCCATGCCGGAGACCACAACCGATTTCCCGGCCGTGGAGCCGGATCCCGTACCTCCGCCCGAACCCCAGGAATCTGTGGTGGCGGCCGAATTCGATGAACTGCCCGCGGCGGCTGAAGGCAATGCCGCCGGCGACGGATCCGAGACTCTGGATGAGACTCTGGCCGACGATGCCGAACCGGCCGCCCCCAATGTCGAAACCCTGATCCGGCAGCTTCCGGAAGGCAGCTTCAATGACCGCCGTGCGGTGGCGACGCAGTTGGCTGCCTCCGGCGACCCCCGCGTTCCGGACATTCTGAGCGCGCTGGCGGAGGGCCGACTGCTCGCCACCGCGGACGCTCCGCCGCGAATTCTCATCCGTGCCGCGACCGGCACGGGCGGAAGCGACGCGATCAGCGGCGAAAACGTGCCCGCCAGCGTGATCTCAGGCGGAACGCGCATCCCGGTGCACAATCCGCTGCGCAACGCGCTGCGCAGCCTGGTCGCCGTCGCCACCATTTCCGCCCCGGACCCCGAGCAGCGCGCATCGGCGCTCCTGCGCCTCATGCGCGGCAGCATCGACAGCGACCTGCTGGCCTATCTCGACACCCGCGTCGAACGCGAGGCCGACCCGCGCGTGATGGACCTGCTGCTCACCGTGCGGGCCCTCGCGCGGCTGAACGCCGACACCCCGGAGGAACGGCTGGCCGCGGTCGCCGTACTGAGGGGGTCCCTGCTGAACGACGTGCGTGTGGGCCTGGAAGCCACGGTCGCTCGCGACGCGGACCCGGACGTTCGCGAAGCGGCCGCGGAAGCACTTGATTCGATCCAGTCCCGCATCGAGCTCTACCGCTTCACCGAAAATCTCTTCTTCGGCCTGAGCGCCGGCTCGGTGCTGCTGCTGGCGGCGATCGGGCTTGCGATCACCTTCGGCGTGATGGGCGTGATCAACATGGCGCACGGCGAGCTGATCATGATCGGCGCCTACACCACCTGGTTCATCCAGACCCTGATCCCCGGCGCGCTCAGCTCCAGCATCCTGCTGGCGATCCCGGCGGCCTTCGTCGTCGCGGGTCTGGTGGGCATTGCCATGGAACGTGGCGTCATACAGTTCCTGTATGGCCGGCCACTGGAGACCCTGCTCGCGACTTTCGGGATCAGTCTGATTCTCCAGCAGGCCGTGCGCAGCCTCTTCTCTCCGTTGAACCGCCCGGTGGCCTCGCCCGACTGGCTCAGCGGCTCACTCGAGGTGAATCCGGTCCTGGCCCTGACCTGGAGCCGGATCTACATCCTGGTCTTCGCGATCCTGGTGTTCGTGGCACTCCTGCTGGTGATGAAGAAAACCAGCCTGGGACTGAAGGTGCGCGCGGTCGCCCAGAACCGGCCCATGGCCCGCGCACTCGGTGTCCGGACCGGCTGGGTCGACGCCCTGACGTTTGGCCTGGGGGCCGGCATCGCCGGCATCGCCGGTGTGGCGCTCTCGCAGCTGACCAACGTCGGCCCGAACATGGGGCAGGCCTACATCATCGATTCCTTCATGGTCGTGGTGTTCGGCGGGGTCGGCAATCTGTGGGGCACCTTCGTCGGCGCGATGGGACTGGGCATGATGACCAAGTTCCTGGAACCGCACAGCGGTGCGGTGCTCGCCAAGATCCTCGTGCTGATCTTCATCATCCTGTTCATCCAGCGGCGCCCGCGCGGACTCTTCCCCAAGAAGGGCCGGGCGGCGGAGGCCTGATCCGATGCTGACCCGACGTCTGTTTCTGAGTGACTGGGGCGGCATCACCGTGCTGGTGCTCCTGCTCGCAATGACCGTGGCGGTGCCCTACGCGAATCTTGCGCTGCCGCCGGAATCGCCCTGGCACCTCTCCACCTACTGGGTGGCGCTGATCGGCAAGTTCCTGACCTTCGCGCTGCTGGCGCTGGCGATCGACCTGATCTGGGGCTATGCCGGCATCCTTTCGCTGGGCCACGGCGCGTTCTTCGGCCTGGGCGGCTATGCGATGGGGATGTACCTGACCCGGCAGATCGGTGACCGGGGCGTGTACGGCAACCCCGAGCTGCCGGACTTCATGGTGTTCCTGAGCTACGACTCCTTGCCCTGGTTCTGGTGGGGCTTCGACATGTTCTGGTTCGCGATGGCCATGGTGGTGCTGGTGCCGGGACTGCTGGCGCTGGTGTTCGGCTGGCTGGCGTTCCGCTCGCGTGTCGGCGGCGTGTATTTCGCGATCATCACCCAGGCCCTGGTGTTCGCACTCATGCTCGCGTTCTTTCGCAACGAGATGGGCTTCGGCGGCAACAACGGACTGACCGACTTCAAGGACATCCTGGGCTTCTCCGTGCAGGCCCGCGAGACCCGCGTGGGACTGTTCGTGGCGTCCGCCGTGGTGCTGATCCTCGCCTATGTCGCCTCGCGCTACATCGTCACCTCGCGTTACGGCCGCGTGCTCATCGCCCTGCGGGACGCCGAAAGCCGCACCCGGTTCGCGGGCTACCGCGTCGAGCACTACAAGCTCTGGCTGTTCGTTTTCTCGGCCATGCTTGCGGGAATCGCCGGGGCGCTGTACGTGCCGCAGGTAGGCATCATCAACCCGGGAGAGTTCGCGCCACTGCGTTCGATCGAGGCCGTGCTCTGGGTCGCCGTCGGCGGGCGCGGCAGCCTGTTCGGCGCGATCATCGGAGCCTTTACCGTGAACGGCGCCAAGACCTGGTTCACCACCGCCTACCCCGAAGCCTGGCTGTTCGCACTGGGGGCGCTGTTCGTTCTGGTGACCCTGTTCCTGCCGCGCGGTCTGGTGGGAATCTTCCGGCGCAAACGCAAGGGGGAAGGCGCATGAGCATGGTGCGCAACACCCGGGAGGCCATGCGCCGGGACCGCGTTTTCCGCTTTCTGGAACCAAGTCCCGACTTCGCGCGGCCCGTGGACACCTCGCACGGGCCGATCCTGTACGTCGAGGATGTCAGCGTGCGTTTCGACGGATTTCTGGCGCTGAACCAGCTGACCCTGAGCGTCGACGAAGGCGAACTCCGTTGCATCATCGGCCCCAACGGCGCGGGCAAGACCACGATGATGGACGTGATCACCGGCAAGACCCAACCGGACGAGGGGAAGGTCTTTTTCGGACAGAACGTCGACCTGCTCCGGCTGGACGAGTACGAAATCGCTCGGGGCGGCATCGGGCGGAAGTTCCAGAAACCGACCGTTTTCGAGGCGCTGACGGTGTTCGAGAACCTCGAACTGTCGATGGCCTCCGACAAGCGTGTCTGGTCCACGCTGTTCTTCCGCCTCAGGCCCGAGCAGCGCGATCGCATCGACGAAGTGCTGGATCTGATCGGCCTGCTTGAGCACCACGAGCACGTTGCCGGCTCTCTCTCGCATGGCCAGAAGCAATGGCTGGAAATCGGCATGCTGCTGATGCAGAACCCCAGGGTCCTGCTGGTCGATGAACCGGTGGCGGGCATGACCGGCGAAGAGACCGAGCGTACCGCGGAACTGCTGGTATCGCTGGCCGGTTCGCACACCGTCATCGTCGTCGAGCACGACATGGCCTTCGTGCGTTCCATCGCGCGACGCGTGACCGTGCTGCATCAGGGCAGCGTGCTGGCGGAGGGCAGCATGAGCCAGATCCAGAACGATCCGCGCGTCATCGAGGTGTACCTGGGAGACGAGGCATGATCCAGGTCAACGGCGTCAACCAGTATTACCGGCAGAGCCACATTCTGCGCGATCTCGAGCTCAAGGCGGAACCCGGCCGCTGCACCTGCGTGATGGGACGCAACGGGGTTGGAAAGACGACCCTGCTGAAATGCATCATGGGCCTGCTGCCAATCCGTAACGGACAGATTCTGCTCGGTGACCGGGACATCAGCCGGCTCTCGCCCGAGGCCCGGGCACGCGCGGGCATAGGCTACGTGCCCCAGGGGCGCGAAATCTTCCCTGAACTCACGGTCGAGGAAAACCTCCGGGTTTCGCTGAGCGCGCGCGCGGACGGTGCCAGGAAGATTCCCGAATCGATCTACCGGCTGTTCCCGGTGCTGAAAGAAATGCACAAGCGCCGGGGGGGTGACCTGTCCGGGGGGCAGCAACAGCAACTGGCGATCGGCCGTGCGCTGGTGCTGGACCCGAAGGTGCTGCTCCTCGACGAGCCCGGCGAAGGCATCCAACCCAACATCGTCCGCCAGATCGGTGACGTGATCGGAGAACTCAAGAACGAGATGGGTCTTTCGGTGTTGCTGATCGAACAGAAACTCCCGTTCGCCCGACGGGTCGCCGACGACTTCTACATCATGGAGAAGGGCTCGGTCGTTGCTCAGGGCGCCATCGAGGCGCTGAGCGACGATCTGGTGCAGCAACACCTCAGCGTGTGAAGCCGTAGCGTAGCCGTCCCTCCCGCGCGGGCACCCGCCCCGGGATCAGGGGTCACTCGCCTCGCTTCCGGCGTTCCGTCACACTCTCGCCGCCGATGCCCCAGTTGTCGGTGTCGACTTCCTCGATCACAACCACCGTGGTATTCGGATTCTTGCCGAGGACATCCACCAGGAGCTGGGTCGCACCGGCGATCAACGCCTGCTTCTGCTCCGCTGTCACCCCGTCCCGGGTGACGCGGATGTTCACATAGGGCATGGCTCAGCCCTCCATGGGCAATGCGTTTTCGCCGCTCATCGCTGCCGATGGCGACTGTCAACGGACACGCGGCAGCACGACGCGGGCCGGCGCGTGGAAAACGACCGTGGCAACACCGGCACCACCGCCGCCTCGAAGGGTTCATGGGCGCAAAGGACGCGGCGCCCGCCTCCGGCCCAGCCGCCGCTAACCCGCGAGCTTGGCGTCGATCTCGTGCTCGGCCTGGAGCCAGTAGGCGTGGTTGTCCCCGGTGAAGCCGTGCTTCTCGGCGATGAAGTACGCCGCATCCTGAATCATCCGGTACCGCACTTCCGGGCTGACCGACGCCGTCGAGGCCTTGCGGGCCCGGGTCCTGGCCGGAGCCTTGGCAACCGCAGCGGACTTCTTCGGAGCCGCCGGCTTTTTCGGTGCCGGAGTCCCCTTCGCAGCGCTGGCGGCTGCTGGCTTCGGAGCCTTCGCAGCCACCGGTTTCTTCGGCGGCGACGGCTTTTTGACGGGTGTCGCAGCCGTGGAGTCCTTGACAGTTTTCTTCGGTTCTCTGGCCATTCCGTATTCCCCTGGGTTGCCCTGCTTCGCTCACTGCAACGCCGCACCACGCGGCTGTCGCTTGGATCATAGGTCGCCCATCACCCTCCAGCAACTCATTCCGACTACCGGTCCAGGCGCCGCCCGAGTGGGCCAGACCGTTTCCGTGACATTGCGGTCGCGGCAAGCCCGCAGCGCGCCCTCAGCACCTCTCGAATCCGCATCCAAAAGGCCGCGGGTCACCGAAACAGGCCCTCGCGCTCGATGAAGCTCACGACTTCGTCCAGGCCCTGCCCGGTGCGCAGGTTGGTGAACACGAACGGGCGTTCGCCGCGCATGCGCCGGCTGTCGCGATCCATCACCTCCAGCGATGCACCCACGCCATCGGCCAGATCGATCTTGTTGATCACGAGGAGGTCGGAGCGGGTGATCCCGGGACCGCCCTTGCGTGGAATCTTGTCCCCCGCGCAGACATCGATCACGTACAGCGTGAGGTCGGAGAGTTCCGGGCTGAAGGTCGCGGACAGATTGTCGCCGCCGCTTTCCACGAAGATCAGCTCCAGGCCCGGAAAGCGCTGCTCGAGGTCATCCACGGCCGCCAGGTTCATCGAGGCATCTTCGCGGATGGCGGTGTGCGGGCAACCGCCCGTCTCGACACCGACGATGCGACCAGGGTCCAGCGCCTCGCGCCGGATCAGGAACTCGGCGTCCTCGCGGGTGTAGATGTCGTTCGTGACCACGGCGAGTTCGTAGCGGTCCCGGAGCCGGTGGCAAAGGGCCTCGACCAGCGCGGTCTTGCCCGAACCCACCGGTCCGCCCACCCCGACTCTCAGTGCCTGCGACGTCATGCGTGTCTCGTGCCTCAGCTTCGGAACAATCGGCTGTACTGGGTTTCATGCAACATCGAGGCCAGCGCCACACCCGGAAGGCTGCTGCCCAGCTCGTCATCATCCAGGCCGCATGCCACCTCCGCAACCGCGGAAAAACCGTCCGCCAGCGCCCCGAGCAGGCGCTGTCCGTCGGTCTGGCCGAGGGGCACGAGCTTCACCGCGGCCGCGACCTGGTTTTCGCACCAGGACCAGAGGTAACCCTCCAGCGCCTCGTCCAGCGGGATATTCCAGGCGTTCGCCGCCAGCGCAAACAGTGTGGCCCAACAGGCGTCATCGCGTGCTGACCAGGGTACGGCTTCAGCCAGCCCCAGATCCGACAGGAGCCGGGCCAGCGCCCGCCCCTGGTTGAGATCCTCCGCACGGAGTTCGGCCGTCTCCCGGCTGGCACAGAGCCAGGCGTTCCAGTATTCGAGAGCAGCACTGTCGCCAGCATCGCAGGCCGTGTGGAGACGGATCAGTGCCGGAAGATCGATCCGGGCATGCAGGTGCAGCAACTGAGCCATCATCCAGTCCCGCGCCGTCTCCGCGTCCGCAATCCAGCCGGCCTCCACCGCGTATTCAAGGCCGGTGGAGTAGCTGTAGGCGCCGACGGGCAGCGCCGGACTGATCAGTTGCCAGAGGCGCCGCCGAGGGGCTCTCGGATCCGGGAATGCGCCCGCAGCCGCGCGCTCAGTGCCCATGACGGTGTCCGTGTGCATGCCCCCCGCTGGCGTACGCGCCGGCCTCGGGCTCGAACGGAAGCTGCGCGAACGTGACCGTCAGACCCAGCCCGCGGACCATGTCATCGAGCACATGGTCGTGGAGATAGCGCAGGACATCGGCGGCCAACTCGAGGGGCACGTGGCGGTTGCCCAGATGATAGCTGGCGCGCATGCGCTGCAGCGCGTCGGTCGATCGCGCCTCGCTGACCGGCTCGGGCGCGGCCTCGACGCGGACCACGACGGCATCGGGGCCGAGAAGATGCTCGCCATGACGCAGGATCTGACCACGCTCCAGCACGACCGCAACCTCGGTCCCGTCGTCGAGTGCGGCGCGGAACCGGCTCTTCTGCCGGGTTTCGAACGGCAGACTGAGCACACGCCGCGCGCGCTCCACAGGTGCCGGACAGCGTCGGTCCAGAGTCAGCATCGGGTTCAGAACAGAAAATATCGTTGGCCCATCGCCACTTCGGCGGCGGGTTCACAGATCAGCAGCTCGCCGTCGGCGCGCACCTCGTAGGTCTCGGGGTCGACCTCGATCCGCGGCATCCAGTCGTTCAGGACCATGTGCTGCTTGCGCACTGTCCGGCAACCCTGCACGGCGACCGCGCGCCGCGCGAGTCCAAGCCGTTCCGGTACGCCCGCAGCCAGCGCCGCGGCGGACATGAAGGTCACCGCGGTCTTGCCAACGGCGCGGCCGTGGCTTCCGAACATCGGCCGGTAGTGCACCGGCTGCGGGGTGGGAATCGACGCGTTCGGATCGCCCATCGGCGCCGCGGCGATCATTCCGCCCTTGATGATCAGGGCCGGTTTCACGCCGAAGAAGGCCGGCCGCCAGAGACACAGGTCCGCCAGCTTGCCAGGCTCGACGCTGCCGACCTCATGGGCGATGCCGTGGGTCAACGCGGGATTGATCGTGTACTTCGCGATATAGCGGCGCACGCGGAGGTTGTCCGATCCGGGCTCGTCTCCGGGCAGCGTGCCGCGCTGAACCTTCATCTTGTGCGCGGTCTGCCAGGTGCGGAGGATCACCTCGCCCACCCGTCCCATCGCCTGGGAGTCCGACGCGATCATCGAGAACGCCCCGAGGTCATGCAGGATGTCCTCGGCTGCAATGGTCTCGCGCCGGATGCGCGACTCGGCGAAGGCCACGTCTTCCGGGATCGCCGGATCCAGATGATGGCAGACCATCAGCATGTCCAGGTGCTCGTCGACCGTGTTCACGGTGTACGGGCGCGTGGGGTTGGTCGAGGACGGCAGCACGTTCGCCTGACCGCAGGCCTTGATGATGTCCGGCGCGTGGCCGCCGCCGGCGCCCTCGGTATGGTAGGTGTGGATGGTGCGGCCCTTCATCGCCGCCAGCGTGTCCTCGACGAATCCGGACTCGTTCAGCGTGTCGGTGTGGATCGCGACCTGCACGTCGTACTCCTCGGCGACGTTCAGGCAGTTGTCGATCGCGGCCGGCGTGGTGCCCCAGTCCTCGTGCAGCTTCATGCCCAGCGCGCCCGCCTCGATCTGTTCGCGCAGCGCGTCCGGCAGACTGGCATTGCCCTTGCCCAGAAAGCCGAGATTCATCGGAAAGGCCTCGGCGGATTCCAGCATGCGCTCGATGTGCCAGGTTCCGGGCGTGCAGGTGGTGGCATTGGTGCCCGTCGCGGGCCCGGTGCCGCCGCCCAGCATGGTCGTGACGCCGCTCATCAATGCCTCGTCGATCTGCTGCGGGCAGATGAAGTGGATGTGGGCGTCGATCCCCCCGGCGGTCAGGATCATGCCTTCACCCGCGATGGCCTCGGTGCCGGGTCCCACGACGATGTTCACACCCGGCTGCGTATCCGGATTTCCGGCCTTGCCGATGGCCTGGATCCGACCGCCGCGAATACCGACGTCGGCCTTGACGATGCCCCAGTGGTCGATGATCAGCGCATTGGTGATCACGGTATCAACGACCTCGGCCCCTGGCCGCTGGCTCTGGCCCATGCCGTCGCGGATCACCTTGCCACCGCCGAACTTAACCTCGTCGCCATAGACGGTGTAATCACGCTCGACCCGAACGAAAAGCTCCGTGTCCGCAAGCCGTACCCGGTCACCGACCGTCGGACCATACATGTCCGCGTACGCCACTCTCGATATCCGGGTACTCATGCGTTGCGCTCCTCATCCAGCGGACCCATCACCCGGCCCTGAAAGCCGAAGACCCTGCGGTCACCGGCATAAGCGACCAGCTGCACGGTGCGTGTCTGCCCCGGTTCGAAGCGAACCGCGGTACCGGCAGGGATGTCCAGCCGGAAACCCAGCGTGGCATCCCGGTCGAAGTCCAGCGATCCGTTGACTTCGTAGAAGTGGTAGTGGGAGCCGACCTGGATCGGGCGGTCCCCGCGGTTGATCACCGCCACGGTCGCGGTCGCGCGCCCCTCGTTGAGGATGATCTCGCTTGTCTCAAGCCTATACTCGCCCGGAATCATTTCATCTCTCCTTGCCATCGACGCGCCGAAGGGGCGCGCCGGTCGGTTCTCGCTTCCGAGTAGCGGAGCCCCCTGTCAGCGGGACGCCGTGAATACGTCCCTGCCGGCTTGACGGCAGCTTCCCTGCTGCCGACACCCGCCGGCAGGGTTGCACGACTCCGCTCCCCCCCATGCCGGAGGGGATCCCCGGTCAGCGGATCGGATCATGCACCGTGACCAGCTTGGTCCCGTCCGGAAAGGTGGCTTCCACCTGTACCTCGGGGATCATCTCGGGTACACCCTCCATCACGTCCTCCCGGCGCAGCACCTGCCCGCCCAGCGACATCATCTCGGCAACCGTCCGGCCATCCCGCGCACCCTCCAGGATGGCCGCCGAGATCAACGCGACCGCCTCGGGATAATTGAGCTTCAGGCCACGCGCCAGACGCCGCTCCGCGACCAGGGCCGCGGTGAACAACAGCAGCTTGTCCTTCTCTCGTGGGGTCAGTTCCATTACAGACTCCGATCGTCAGGTGGACCAGATCCTCGGCACGCAGGGCTCCCTCTGGAGCACCAGCGGCCGGAGCAGCGACCAGGCCCGAATCATCATTTCCCATAGCAGCTCGCCGGTCTCGGCCAGCCAGCGACAGACGAGAAGCCCCCGGTCCTCCGCCGATTCCCGGCGTGAACCCACGGGAAGGAGCGTACAACCGAAACGCAACCCCGGCACATCCACAAATGCGTTGCGCACGGCGTCGCGAGCCTGCGGACCGGCAGGGAAGGCCAGCAGGGTCGCCAGGTACCCGCAACCCTGCAGCCCCCATGCGGCACGGCGCATCGCACTGGCGGCATCGAGGCGTATCGCTTCGGACAGCAGAGGACGATCCTGGTGCAGCACATCCAGCCGGCTGTCGATCAACCCATCTGCGAAGCCATCGCCACTGCCGGGCCGACCCAGACCGACGTGGTCCCAGGCGAGCAAGCGGGCACCCTCGTCCAGCTCGAATCGACTGCGGAGTTTCACCTTCGCTCCGCCGTGAACGATATTGAGGGCCGGGAGCCATTCCAGTGTGCCTGTGGGCGCCACGCGAAATGCCTGCTTCTGCGTGGCCCAGGCGCCGGCCGAGCGGTAGAACTTTCCCGCCGCCGGCGTCGTGATCAGTGCATGCGCGCCACTGGCGACCGATGCATCGAGTTCAAGTTGATCGCCGCCGACGACGCCACCCGGCGGGTGCAACAGATACGTATGGCACGGCCCCCCCTCGGGGTCAAAGCCGCGCTGCACCGTGAGCGGACCCAGATGATGCCGATGCCGCAACACGGTACGTCCTGCCGATATCTCGAAACCCAGTGCGAGGCGCGCTCGCCAGCCCCGGCCGGAACGCGGGGACACCGAAGCGTCGGGTGCCAAGAGCGCCGCATCCGCAGGAGTCGTCGACAAGCCATTCATACGGGTTGCATTAGCAGGAAGCGGGCCAATCCGCCGGGCCCGGCCGCTCCCCGGCCACCCCCGGGAGGCGTGGAACGTTCAACGCGATCCCATCCGTCCTGCGCACGCCCGGGGCATACGACGCACCATTTCGGGGCGACTGCTCAGCCGAGTTCACCACGGACCCGCGTTGCGATCTCCTCCACCGACAAATGGGTCACTTCCAGACGCGGGATCCGTTCCCGGTACAGGAATTCGTCGATTGCCGTGCATTCGCTTCGGCATTGAGCCAGGCTCGCGTAGCGACTTCCCGGACGCCGGCCCTCCCGAATCTGGGCAAGCCGTTCCGGCGAGATCACGAGCCCGAGCAGACGGCCGCGAAGCCCACGCAGGGAATCCGGCAGTCGGGTGTCGCCGGTCATGTCCTCGGGGATCAGCGGATAGTTCGCGGCGAACATGCCGTAATTCATCGCGAGGTACAGGCACGTCGGCGTCTTGCCCGAGCGAGAGACCCCCATCAGGACCACCTCGGCGCGTCCGATATCTCCGGTGGCCAGGCCGTCATCGTGCGCCAGGGTGAAATTCAGAGCCTCGATGCGGCGGTCGTACCGCGCGACGTCACCGATGCCATGAGCACGGCCGGACACCGAATGCGCCGTGCGTTCGAACACCCCTTCCAGTTGTTCCAGGTGATCGGAAAAGATATCCAGCACGGGAACCGGGCACCTCTGGAGCATGGTGCGCAGTTCGGCGGCCGCGAAGGTGGCGACCACCAACGCAGGCTGTGGACCGGTACGCATCTGTTCGAACAGGGCCTCCATCTGTTCCAGGCTGCGCACGAAAGGCTTCAGGTGCCAACGCGGGATGAGATCGTCGAACTGCGTGAGCAGGGTCCGCGCCAGCGTCTCCGCGGTGATCCCGGTGCCGTCGGAAAGCAGGTAGACCTGGGGGTGGGTGGGATCAGCCACGCCCCATCGTCTCCGCAATACGCTCCCAGGTCGGGATCAACGAATCGGGATTCAGCGACATGCTCTCGATACCCTCGGCCACCAGCCACTCCGCAAGGTCCAGGTGATCCGAGGGCCCCTGACCACAGATGCCCACGTATTTGCCCCTCTTGCGGGCGGTGCGGATCGCCATGGACAGCAACGCCTTCACCGCAGGGTCGCGCTCGTCGAAGCAGGACGCAACCAGTGCCGAATCCCGGTCGACCCCCAGCGTCAGCTGGGTCAGATCGTTGGAACCGATGGAGAATCCGTCGAAGTAGTCGAGGAAACGTTCGGCCAGCAACGCGTTCGAGGGAATCTCGCACATCATCACGATCCTGAGCCCGTGCTCACCCCGCTTCAGGCCCTCCTCCTCGAGCACCCGGATCACGCCCTCGGCTTCGCCCAGAGTGCGCACGAAGGGCACCATGACCTGCACGTTCTCCAGGCCCATGTCCTCGCGCACGCGCTTGAGCGCACGGCACTCGAGCGCGAACGCCGGCCGGAACGACTCCGAGAGGTAACGCGCCGTGCCCCGGAAGCCGAGCATCGGGTTCTCCTCGTCGGGCTCGTAGGCCCGGCCGCCGAGGAGATGCGCGTACTCGTTGCTCTTGAAATCGGACAGCCGCACGATCACCGGATGCGGTGCGAATGCGGCCGCCAGGGTACCCACCCCTTCGCTCAGGCGCCGCACGAAGAACTCCACCGGGTCGTCGAAGCCGGCAATGCGGGTCGCGATCTCGTTTCTCACATCCTCGGGCACATCGGGGTACTCGAGCAACGCGAGCGGATGGATGCCGATATGGCTGTTGATGATGAACTCCAGCCGTGCGAGACCGATCCCGGCATGCGGCAGGCGCGAGAAGGCATAGGCTCGGCCCGGGTTCGCGACATTCAGCATCAGCTTGACCGGCAGCGGGGGAAGATCGCCGGCACCCGTGCGCTGGATCTCGAACGGGATCCGGCTCTCGTAGACGAAGCCGTCGTCACCCTCGGCACAGGAGACGGTGGCGTCCATGCCATCGGTCAAGACCTCGGTGGCATCACCGCAACCAACCACGGCCGGGATGCCCATCTCGCGGGCGATGATCGCGGCGTGACAGGTGCGCCCGCCGCGGTTGGTCACGATCGCGGATGCGCGCTTCATGATCGGCTCCCAGTCCGGATCCGTCATGTCGGCCACCAGGACGTCGCCGGGTTCCACCGTATGCATCGCATCGGGCGAATCAACGATGCGGATCTTGCCTGCGCCGATGCGGGCGCCGATCGCGCGCCCGACGGTCAATGGCGTCCTGTCGTGCGCGGCGAGCCGATAGGTCTCGTTGACCCCGGCGTCAGATCGGCTCTCCACCGTCTCCGGACGCGCCTGCACGATCATCAGTTCGCCGGTCTCGCCGTCCTCGGCCCACTCGATGTCCATCGGTCGTCCGTAATGCTTCTCGATCGCCACCGCGTACTGCCCCAGCACATGCACCTGATCGTCGTTCAGGCAGAAACGCGAGCGCAGGTCGGCGGGCGTATCCTCGATCCGGGTCCCGCCACCGTCGGTCAGCACCATGCGAATCGCCTTGCTGCCGAGTGTCCGGCCGATGATCGCCTGCTTGCCGGCACTCAGCGCGGGCTTGTAGACCTGGAACTCGTCCGGGTTGACCGAGCCCTGCACCACGGTCTCGCCCAGCCCCCAGGCCCCGGTGATGAACACGGCGTCACGGAAGCCACTTTCGGTATCCAGTGTGAACATCACGCCGCTGCAACCGATATCCGAACGCACCATTCGCTGCACGCCGGCGGAAAGGGCGACATCATGATGGTCGAAACCCTGATGCTCGCGGTAGGCGATCGCGCGGTCGTTGTAGAGGCTTGCGAAGACCTGCCGCAGTGCGGTCAGCACCGCATCGACGCCACGCACGTTCAGGTAGGTCTCCTGCTGGCCGGCAAAGGACGCTTCCGGAAGATCCTCGGCCGTCGCCGAGGAACGAACCGCGACCGGGACATCCGCGCCCAGCGCAGCGTAATGCTCCCGGACTGCGCCCTCGAGTTCCCGAGGAAGGGGCATGCTCTCGATCCAGTCGCGTACTTCCCGCCCGGCAGCCTGAAGGGCCTGGATGTCGTCGATATCCAGGCCCTTCAAACGCTGGTCGATGCGCACATCGAGGCCGTCCTGCGCGAGATGGGCGCGGAACGCATCGGCCGTCGTGGCGAACCCGCCGGGCACCTGTACACCCGCTTCGGCGAGATTGCCCAACAGTTCGCCCAGCGACGCGTTCTTCCCTCCCACCTGGGCCACGTCGCCCATCGTGAGCTCGGCCAGATCGATTACCCAAACCATTCCGTTCTCCTCACAGGATTGTCGTTCGAAAACGTCCCCGCTCTCCCGCAGGAAACGTTCATGAGATTCACTCGCCCGGGATACCGGCCAGCTGCTCCTCGGTCAACCGGACGTAGGCCTTGTACAGCGAGCTGATCCTGTCGAGGTAGGAGACGGGTTCGCTGCCACGCACATACCCGTGTCGGGCTTGCGTGTAGTACTTCTTCTGCGACAGGAGCAGCATGGCATGCTCGACGTTGTCGAACCAGCGATCCGGATCCCAGCCCTTCTGTGCCGCGAGACGCCGGGCATCCATCACGTGACCGAACCCGGCATTGTACGAGGCCAGCGAGAACCACATCCGGTCCGCAACGGGCAGCTCCTCCGGAAAGCGCTGGCGAACCCAATCGAGATAGAGCATCCCTGCGCGAATGTTGTCCGTGGGATTCTCGAGATCGGTGACGCCGACCTGCTCGCCGGCGCGCGGCGTCACCTGCATCAGGCCCAGCGCTCCCATCGACGAGACCGCGTTGGGGTCGAAACGGCTCTCGTAGTACATCTGCGCGACGATCAGTCGCCAGTCGAAGTTCAGCCCTTCGGCATGGCGCTGGACCACTTCGTCCCATGGAGACAGCTTTCCGGTGATCTCGATGGACTCGTCCTGCCGGAGACGAATCGCACGCTCGTCCTCGAAATAGCGCCGATACAGAACGTTGTAGATCACGCCGCGGTACTTCTCGCCGAAAAACTCGTTGAGCGCGGCCAGCAGGGCCTCATCGGTGCCGCGCACCGCCCAGGCATGCTGCACCGGGGTGTCGGCCTCGAAATGCTTGCGGATATCGTCGCGTACCGCCAGTTCCAGACCCAGGAGGTGCTCCTCGACGACCGCATAGTCGAATTCCCCCGCGACCATGCGGTTGAGCATCTCTTCGACGTCGGAGCCATCGGCCAGGTTGAGCAGGACGAAACCATGTTCGCGCGCGTGTTCCTCAAGCTCCTGCCAGACCATGCTTCCGGAATTCGCCGCGACCGTGGCACCGGTCAGGTCCTCCCATCCCACCCGCTCGGGCGAGTCATCCTGACGACCGACAACCCACAGCCGTGCCTGATGCAACCGGTCGGTATAAGCCACCGCGTGCGCCCCGGTGCCATTGCGTTCCAGGAAACCGCCCGCGATGTCGGCACGTCCCTCCTCCAGCCACTCCAGGGCCAGCGCAGGCGTCGGCGGCACCACCACTTCCAGACGCATCCGATGCCGCTCGGCAAACCGACGCGCCAGCTCGTATTCGAATCCGGCGAGTTCGCCACGCCAGAGGAAATAGGACGCCGGGCTGTTCGGAAGCAGGATACGCAAAACCCGCCGCTCCTTGAGTTCGGGGAGATCGGCGAGATAACGGTCCTCGCGCGGACGCGTGAGTTGCTCGGTGGTCAGAAACCGGTTGAGCGCCGCCTGCAGCTCAGGCGTACCCTTGCGGACCGCCCAGGCAATGGGCTTGCGCTCGCCCAGGTGAAACGCCTCGCGCAGATCCTGTCGATAACCGAGATACATTTCGGCGATGTTGCTGTCACGGACCGTGGCATCCACCTGACCCCTGGCAACCAGGTCCAGCGTCGCCTCATCGTTGAAATAATCCAGCCCGGGGAGCAGGTGAATGCCGGAGTGTTCCTCGCGCAGCGCGCTGAGGCTGTCCCAGAACGAGGCGGCTGGATCGACCATGATGGTGCGGCCCTCCAGATCTTCGATCGAATGGATCTCCGTGTTGCCCACCGCCGTGAGCACCACCTCGTGCACATGATCGATGGGCAGGGAGAAATCCACGCGCTCGCGCCGGCTCTCGGTGCTGGTGAGATTGGCCGCGATGATGTCCGCCCGGCCTTCCTCCAGCAGCGGCAGCATCTCGCCCAGGCGGAAGACCGGCACCAATTCCAGTTCGAGTTCCAGAGATTCGGCGAACGCCGCGGCCAACTCCCGCTGTTGCGCCACAGGGGACCCCTGGCGCGGGAGCGCGGGTTCGCCCAGCGCCGTACCCGGGACCACCGCGCGAAGCACACCGCGTTCCGTCAGGGCATCCAGATCGCCGTGCTCCACGAACCCCTCGGGCGCGCCTGGCCCTTGTCCGCCACAACCCGGGGACACGACCAGCAACAGGCCAAGGACGAGGATCAATCGAAACAACATGGGACGTGATTCACCCACGAGGAAATCGGCCTTTCTTTATAGCCGATTGGGCGGCAGTTCACCTCCACCGACACCCGTTTTCGACGCGCAATGACGGGAGTCGTTTTCCAATTCAGGGTAAACCCCGGCTCGGCCGCGAGAGCGGCTCCCGACCCTCGGAGGCAGGAAATCGATGCATACGCCAAAGTTCGACGCACCCAGGATGCGGCCCATCACATCCGCGACGGGCGATCAGGACAGGTGCTGCCAGGCGAAACGCGTCAGAAGAAGAACAGCACGCCCATCGATGTGAGGATGGGCACGCCGGCCACCACGGCCAGCGTCAGCACACAAACGGAGCAATCCTTGGCACGGGAAAAACGCGGACTATTCAAGGTGCATCTCCAATACAGCCATGACTTCGGCTTTTCTGATGTTCGCCGGAGCTTGCCACCAACCCTGTCGGTGCGCAAGCGTGGCTCACTCGGACCATGATGCGAAATAGGCTGCAACGCACAGCCGGACCCCGCACCGAAACCGCATTCAAATTTACAAGTCCGATGGCCGCAGAAAATTGATTTGGATCATGGGAAGAAGCAGATGTCAGCGACCGAGGCGCATCCGTGTATGCTTGCACAAACGGAGCGGAGTTCGAGGCAACCCATGCAGGTGACGCAAACGGACGCGGCCTTGGATGCGGCGGAACAGGTCTGCGCGCGTCGTGGCGTGCGACTGACCTCGCTGCGCAGGCGCGTACTGGAGCAGATTCTCAGAACAGACGGCGTCATCAAGGCCTACGACCTGATCCACGAGCTCAGCTCCGCCGACCGCAACATCAAGCCCCCGACGGTCTACCGAAGCCTGTCCTTCCTGCTGGAGCAGGGGTTCATTCATCGCATCGAGAGCCTGAACGGGTTCGTGGCGTGCAACCACCCCGGCGAGATCCACGACACGCTGCTGATGATCTGCGACGCCTGCGGAAACATCCAGGAACTGCATCCCACCGAGATCAGTACCGCGCTCGACCGTGCCGCCACCCAGCAGGGCTTCTCGATCGAAAAGAAGATCGTCGAACTTCATGGATGCTGCCGAACCTGCGTTGTCCGGGGCGGCGCGGTACTGCCAGCTCTCTGAACCGTTCCCGCCACCCGAGAGAGACCCGGCTTGGACGCGCGGCACGAATCCCTCCTCGAATCGCTGCCACCGGTTCTGCATCGGGATACACGCCTGTTGATCCTGGGCAGCTTTCCAGGCGCGGCTTCGCTGCGCGCGCGGCAGTACTACGCCCATCCGCGCAATCAATTCTGGCCGATCATGGGCCGCCTGCTCGAACACCCGTTCGCCGAAATACCGTATGCGGCACGGATCGAACGTCTCCGGCAACATCGGATCGGGCTCTGGGACATCTATGCCAGCTGCGTGCGCCGGGGAAGCCTGGACACTTCGATTCGCGACGCGACCCCGAACGACCTCGAACGACTTCCGGACCTCGCACCCTCCCTGCGCCTCGTCGCGCACAACGGGGCCGAGAGTGCCCGCCGCATGAAGGAGATCCTGGCGCTGGGCATTCCAGCTCTGCGGCTGCCCTCGACCAGCCCCGCCAACGCGCGTATCGATCTCGAAACCAAGCTTGCACGCTGGCGTGAGGCGCTGGCCGAGGCTGGCGTTCTGCCGAACCCATCCTGACTGTCACGGCGCTGCGCCCTCCCTGACGGCGCAAGGGCGAGCCACGCAAGAACACGCACATTACACGTCGCGAAGGGAATTCAGGCACTTTTCCGTGTGCTTCCGCGGCTGGTTTTTCACGCTAGCGCGGCGCTGATTCCGCGAAATGGCCGGGCCGGCTCCGGACCCCAGGCGACCAGGGATCGGCGCCATCGGCGCGTCCACCGCTCAGCGCTGGAAGTAAACCCGCAGACCCCCGAAGAAATGGCGCTCCGGCGCCGGTTCGAAATACCGGCCGAAGCTGGCGTTGATCCGGATATTGTCGACGTTCGCGGCATCGAGGACATTGTTCACCGCGACGAAGCCCTCGACCCGCATGGGGCCGTACTTCCAATGCCGACCCAGGCGCAGGTTGAGCGTCGTCTGTGCCTCGACCTCGACGGTGTTCGCGTTGTCGGCGTAACGGCGCCCGGTGTGCAGCATATCGGCGATCGCGAACCAGGGGCCGTCGCGCCAGGCCGCTTCCAGGAATCCCTGGTGGCGAGGAAGACCGGGCAGACGATTGCCGTCCTGGCTCACGCCCTGCACGTCGCGGAACTCCCGGTACCGGAAGTCGTTCAGTGCAAGGGCAGCGCGCAGGTTCCACCGGGGATCCGGCTGCAGATCCAGGGCGAGTTCCAGCCCTTCCCGTGCCGTGCGACCGGCATTGCTGTAATAGGTCCGGCCATCTGCCGCATTCAGCTGATAAGGGACCAGTTCGTCCCGGACACGCGTGCTGTACGCGGTGATTTCATAGCTCAACAGCCCCTTGTCTCCGCGGAGACCGACCTCAAGACTGCGCGCTTTCTGGGCTTCCAGGTCGGGATTGAAGCCACCGGTGCCGGCCGGATTCGCCAACTCGGTGAAGGTCGGTGTCTCGAATGCGGAGGCTCCGTTCACGAACGCCCGGTGATCACCGTGCCAGTGCCAGATGAGCCCCGCGGTCGCACTGGTTTCGTCGAACGAACGCTGCCCCGAGAGATCGACACCGCCGGATCGCAGTCGGTCGTCGATCCCGAAGCGCATGCGGTCGTGCCGGACACCGAGCGCCAGGTTCCAGTCGGTTCCAAGCAGGGTGTCGGTCTGGACGAAGAGGCCCTGGGTACGGGCGCGCTCCTGCTGATCCAGCGCCAGTGGACCCGCGACGGGTGCCCCGGGCGGCGCACACGAAGGCTGGAGCGCGGCGTTGATGCAGTTCCGGGTGCGCTGGTCGCGCTGTTCCTCGAGGTCCAGTCCGAACAGCGCCCGGGTCGGTCCGATGTCACGCTCGTACCCGAGATGGACCCCGTGGAACCGGCGTTCGTAGGCGACCTGGCTGCTTCCGAAGAAAGGCAGTTGCTGTTCGTAGTCGCGCTGTGTCAGAAACGTGCCGACGCGCAGCACGCCTTCCGCAAGCGGCTGGCGCCACTGCGCCCCCAGGGTCAGCTGCTCGGCGGCCTGACCGCTGTCCAGTCGCAGCGCCAGCGGGGCTGCGGCGCGCCGGTCCGCTGCGACTTCGGCCGCCGTCAGAGCCCCGGGGTCCTCGGTCTTCGGGGCGTCCAGATGGCGCAGGTGCAGGCGGAGATCGCCGGCATCGAAGGACTGGGTTCCATGCAGGCGCAGCAACCGCTTCTCTGCCTGTGCCTGCGTCCGGTAGCCGTCGTAGCGCAGATCGTGCCCGGTCAGCGAATACGATCCGGATCCGCCCCGCGCTTCGCTGGCCAACTCCACCCGCTGGAAGCCATCCCCACCCGCCATGAGCCCGCCGCCGTGCCCGCGGGGATCGAGACCGTCCAGTGTGCGCAGCAGCACCACGCCGCCGGTGGCGTTGCCGTACAGCGCCGCGTTGGGTCCGCGCAGCACCTCGATGGAACCGACGTTGAGCAGATCGAGCGCATCCACCTGGGACTGACCGTCCGGTGTCGTTTCCGGAATGCCGTCCTGCAGGATGCGCAGCCCCCGGATACCGAACGGCGCCCGCGCACCGAAACCCCGGATCGAAAGACGGACGTCCTGGGCGAAGTTGTAGCGGTTCTGCGCGAAAACCCCGGGAATCCGGTTCAACGCCTCGTCCAGCTGCAGACCCTGGCGTGCCTGCGCGGCGTCGTCCCGGTCAATGACATCCACCGCGGCGGGAAGATCCGCCAGGGGTATCTCCAGACGTGGCGCGGTCACCGTGATCGGTGCGAGAACCGGTTCGGCCGCGGCCGGCAGCACCGCCACGAGCCCTGCGACGACGGCGGCCGCCCTCACCAGTAGTAGGGCATGATCCGCCCCATGCGCCCCATGGTGGAATCGATCGAGGTGGTCATGATGTCGATGCTCAGATTCAGTTGCCGCATCTCCTCCGCCATCAGCGGCACGCCGCTCATCTTGTCGTCCATCGAGCCCATCACGGTGGCGATGCGGTCCATGTCGCCGCGCATGTAACTCATGTCTTCGCCCATCTGCGGCATGGCCGCCAGCGCGGCGCGGGTGTCGTGCAGAACACCGCGGATGTCGTGCAGGGTCACGGCAATGACCGCAAGCGCGCTCGGTTCCTCCTCGGCCTCCGCGAGGCGGGCGCGCAGATCCTCGACCCGCTGGTGAAACTCGGCCCTGGGACCAACCGCTTCCGGTTCCGGACGGACCTGGAGATCGTCGGCGGTCACTTCGGGAGCCGCATGCGGCCAGCCGCGCGGAACCTCCGCCCCGGCGCCTCCGGCAGCGAGCGCCTGGGTCAGTGCGTAGAGCACGAGCATCAGCGTCAGCAGAAACAGCGCCGCGGTCCAGCGGAACATCCGTTCCAGCCGCTGCAACCGACGCTCGCCGGACGCCGCGATCCTGGCCAGGTCTTCGATGGCGGTGCGGGAATCGTCGTACTGTGCGCCGGTCGGATGCATGTCGGGTTTCCCTCAGGTTGTCAGCCGCACTTGCTTTCACCACAGTTCAGGCAGGTGAGGCAATTGTCCATCGCCACGACGGCACGGGTGTGACACTTGCCGCAGAGCTGCGCGCCGGGCGGAAACGGATCGCCGGGATCGGTCTCGGTTCTGGCGAGGTTGCGGCTGGCCTCGAACTGCGCCCGCTTCTCCTCGATGTGCCTGCGCTGGTGCTCGTCCAGACCGTCGTCGGTGATCAGGCCGATCAGGCGCAGGTGCCCCTCGATCGCGTCACCGATCTCGGCAACCAGCGACGGCATGTACTTGCCGCCCTTCTTGAAGTAGCCGCCACGGGGATCGAACACCGAGCGCAGTTCCTCGACCAGGAAGGTCACGTCGCCGCCCTTGCGGAACACCGCGGAAATGATCCGCGTGAGCGCGACGATCCACTGGAAATGGTCCATGTTCTTCGAGTTGATGAAAACCTCGAAGGGCCTGCGCAGCTCATGCTCGGTACCGGGGTTCAGCACGAGGTCGTTGATGGTCACGTACAGCGCGTGCTCGGACAGCGGTGTCTTGATCTTGTACGTCGAGCCCATCAGCATCTCGGGGCGCTCGAGCTTCTCGTGCATCTGCACGACCTTGCTTTCCGGGCCCTCGGCTTCGGCTGTCGCGGCGGAGGGTTCATCACGGGCCACTTCGTACCCCACGATCTTCCGGTCTATCTTGGTTGTCATGATCTCGCTCCGCGCTCAGAACTTGCCGTAATACCCTTCCTTCAGGGCATCGTAGAGATTGGCGGCGGTATGGGTTTCGCCGTCGTACTCGATCTCCTCGTTCCCCTTCACCTCGACCACCGTCCCGTCCTCCAGTGCGAAGCGGTAGGTGGTGTTCTCGAGATCCTTCTCCTTTACCAGCACCCCCTGGAAGGCCTCGGGATTGAAGCGGAAGGTCGTGCACCCCTTGAGCCCCTGCTGCCAGGCGTAGAGGTAAATGTCCTTGAAGGCGTCGAACGGAAAATCGGTCGGCACGTTGGCCGTCTTGGAAATCGAGGAATCGATCCATTTCTGGGCCGCGGCCTGCACGTCGACGTGGGCCTTGGGCATGATGTCATCCGCGGTCACGAAGTAATCCGGGAGTTTCTCCTCCTCGGCCTCGGACCAGGGCAGGGCCCGCGGATTCACCAGCTCGCGGTAGGCCAGAAGCTCGAAGGAGAACACGTCCATCTTCTCCTTGGACTTCTTTCCGGACCGGATCACGTTACGCGCATAGTGGTGCGCGAAACTCGGCTCGATGCCGTTGCTGGCGTTGTTCGCCAGGGAGAGCGAGATGGTGCCCGTCGGGGCGATCGAGCTGTGGTGGGTGAAGCGGCAGCCCTCCTCGGCCATGCGTTCCACCAGTTCCGGGTCGGCCTCGGCAACTTTCTGCATGTAGCGACTGTACCGGGCCAGCAGAGTCCGGCCCTTCACCCGATCGCCCGGCCCGAATCCGTCACGCGCCATCTCCGGGCGCCGCTGCAGCATCTTCTCGGTGACCGTGAATTCCTCGTCCATGATGGGCGCCGGCCCCTTCTCCCGGGCCAGCTCCAGCCCGGCACGCCAACCGGCCAATGCCATTTCCCGGGTCACCTCCTCGGTGAAGCGCAGGGACGACTCGCTCCCGTATTTCATGCGCAGCATGGTGATGGCCGAACCAAGCCCGAGGTAGCCCATGCCGTGGCGCCGCTTGCGCAGGATCTCCTCGCGCTGCTGCGGCAGCGGAAGGCCATTGATCTCGACCACGTTGTCGAGCATCCGGGTGAACACGGCGACGGCTTCGCGGAAGGTCTCCCAGTCGAACCGCGCACGATCCGTGAAGGGCTCCTGCACAAAGCGCGTGAGATTGATCGACCCCAGCAGGCAGGCGCCGTACGGCGGCAACGGCTGTTCGCCACAATTGTGGACGTAGAAGCCGTTGGCATCGAACGCGTTGATACCCGGCACCTGCACGTCAAAGACGTCCTCGACGCCGTCGGGAACCACAGACTCCACCCGCACAAGGAAGCGCTCCCGATTCAACCGTCGCCGATAGCTTCCTAGAAGCGTGGCAAGACGCATGGCCTTCGCAGGGTCGGCAAACCCTATACGCGCGGCAAAAACGCCCAAACTTTCGCCACTCACCACGAGTTCATGTTGTGAGCGTGTCGGACAGGATTGCCGCGCGCCTTTGCCGTCAGGCAGGAGAGCAGTCCCGGCGGTTCGGCGATCACGGTAAAGCCGGGAAGCGATACCGAGGCGAAGCAGCATCCGCTGTACGGCCTCGAGACGCCCCTCGTCCGACTGAGCGAGACGCACGCTTACACCCTTTTTGAGCGAGCCCTGGACGGAGCCGTCAGCGTCGAAAATCCCACGGAGAAAGCCGCGGTGGAACGCGCTGGAGGCCTCTTCCATCGCAGGAGTCACCCCTTTCGCACCTGGGCGCATTCCAAGTTCGAATGCGAGATCGCGCAGCGCTGCAAGCTTCATTCGATATTCGCCTCGGCCGCTGACCGCTGTCCAGCCCTCGAAATCCGCACGATGAGGCAGCGTACGCGCACAGCTCAACGCTTCCTCCATCAGCGAGTCCGGACGAAACTCACCGCCGTTCGCTGCAACGGCCTGTGGCCAGACCGAGAGCACGGCAGCGTCCGACTTCAATGTGCCGTCACCGACCAGCAACCCGAGGAGATATCCCTCTTCGCTGGTCCGAGGACCCGCCCAGTCAGGACCGCTCCGGTGATCGTTCAGGAGCACCTGATCGCCCACGCGCAACCTTCCCGCCTCACACCATTCCGTCTCCAGCGACCAACGCGTCTGGCGTACCACTCGGCGCACGGGGTGATTATCCGTGAGACGCAGTGTGGGGCCCTCGGAAGTACGCAGCCGAAGCACCTCCCGAGTGGCGGTACGGAAGAAACCTTCGCGAGCACTGGCATGATTTTCGCCGTTAACACGCGCGACAAACGGCCGGCCCACGAGGTCGCGGACCCGCTGCGGGCCGGTATCCGTTTGCACCCAGGTATCGCCTGTTACACAGGGGTTGGTCGCGCGGATTTCCTCGCACCACCAGTTGTTGTTCATTTCGTTGACCTTGTCGATCAGGATGAATCCCGGCTCGGCGTAATCGTAGGTCGACGCCATGATCACGTCCCAGAGCCGCCGCGCCGGAATGACCTTGTAGATACGGCACGCCACCTGCCCGGCGTCGTTGGTGAGGTAGCCCTGATTCACCGGCCAGTCACGCCAGAGCACCTGCTCCGGATCGTTCAGGTCGAAGCCGCCCTGCCCCACCTCGACGTCGGTGATCGGGAACGCCAGTGGCCAGCGCTCGTCGTTCTGCACGGCCTTCATGAAATCCGCGGTGATCAGCAGGGACAGGTTGAACTGGCGCAGCGCGCCGTCCGTCCGCTTGGCGCGGATGAACTCCACCACGTCCGGATGACCGATGTCGAACGTCGCCATCTGCGCGCCGCGCCGACCACCGGCGGAGGAGATCGTGAAACACATCTTGTCGTAGATGTCCATGAACGACAGCGCCCCGGAGGTATAGGCGCCGGCTCCGGAAACGTACGCTCCGCGAGGCCTCAGCGTACTGAATTCGTACCCGATCCCGCACCCCGACTTGAGGGTCATCCCGGCTTCGTGCAGCTTGCTGAGTATGCCGTCCATCGAGTCCTGCACGATTCCCGACACCGTGCAGTTGATGGTCGAGGTCGCAGGCTTGTGCTCCTGCGCGCCGGCGTTGGCAATGATGCGACCCGCCGGAATCGCACCCTGGCGCAACGCCCAGAGGAAGCGTTCGTACCAGTGTTCACGGAGTTCCGGAGTGGCCTCGATATCCGCCAGCGCGCGCGCGATGCGCTTCCAGGTTCCGTCGATGTCCCGGTCGAGGATGGTGCCGTCCTTCGCCTTCAGGCGGTACTTCTGATCCCAGATCTCGGCCGATGCGGGTTGCATGGGAATCTCCCGAACCACGGGATCAGGCGAGGACAGCGGCTTGCTGTGCGACATGGATGGCACACCTCTTTTTAAAAACCACTAGTTATGGTGGGAATGAAAACCACATGCACAAGATGTGGTGTCGTCCATGTGTACGTTAGACCCCCGGGGCCGGGGGCGTCAATTGAAATTCCACACCGCGCGCCGCCGACGCCGCCTGTCCCTTCTATGACCCATCCGCGCGCGTTCAGGAACGCGATTCGTCCGGCAGGGTTGCCAGATCCAGGCCCTCGAAATCCTCCAGGAACCGACGCAACCGCAGCCCGATGCGGTGCACCCCGCCCTCGACCTCGGATTCGATATTCAGCGGCAGCACCGGGTCATGCAGGGAGAGGCGCAGGAGGAACCAGCCCTGCTCGAGGGGATCCCGGCAAGACACCCGCACCCCCTCGTGGGTGTCCGGGACCACCGACCAGCCCGGTTCCGTCACCGCCCGCTCGCGCAGCGCATCGATCACCCGGGCCCCGAGACCCGCGAAATCGCTCGCGAGCACCGGAACCCGGAACTCCCGGCTCTCGACCGGTTCGCGCAAGCCGGCGATCAGGTCCGCGAGATCCCGGCCTTCCCGGCGGGCGCGGGCGAGTTCGATCAGCAGCTTCGCGACCAGAAAGGCTCCGTCATCGAGAAAATGGTTCTCCTTCAACGCCGCGTGGCCCGAGGTCTCGATCGCGAGCCAGCACGCCTGGCCCTCGGCATTCAGGCGGAGCGCCTCATTGATCACGTTGCGGTAGCCGCGGCGGAACCGATGGTGGATGCCGCCGAGATCGGTCTCGATGAACGTGCTCAGGCCGTCGGACGTGATCGAATCCGTGACCACGGTGGTGCCGGGATGCGCGCGCAGCACCATCGCCGCAGCCAGCGCCACGAGACGGTTGCGATGGATCTCCCGTCCGGTGGCCTCGACCGCGGCCGCACGATCGACATCCGGATCGAAGATGATGCCGAAGTCCGCCCGGTGTTCCAGCACGGCGTGACTCAGGGACGCCATCGCATCCGGGTGTTCGGGGTTCGGCACATGGTTCGGAAAATGCCCGTCGGGTTCGAGGAACTGGCTGCCGCGGGTATCCGCGCCCAGCGGCTGCAGCACGCGGTCGACGAAAAAGCCGCCCGCGCCGTTGCCGGCATCGACCACGACATGCACGCCCCGCAGGGGTTCTTGTGGATGCTCGGGATGCGCCACCCCGCGGCGGATCAGGGTCACCAGTTGTGCCGCGTACACATGCATGAAATCGGTGGCAACGACGGCCCCGGTCCCGGTGGCCGACGGTGTGGCCAGGCGCTCGGCCCCCGCGAGCAGTTCGGTGATGTCCGCCTTGTCGAGGCCACCCCCGGCCGTGAAGAACTTGCATCCGTTGCGCTCGGGGGGCAGGTGACTCGCGGTGAGCATCACCGCGCCGTCGCAGTCGAAGCCGGGAGTGACCGTACTCATGAACATCGCCGGCGTCGAGGCCAGGCCGAAGTCGAGTACCCGGACACCGGCCGACGCCATGCCATCCATCAGGGCGGACATCAGCGCCGGCCCGGTCAGGCGACTGTCGCGACCGACCGACACGGTCAGAGCCTCGGACGGGCGGCCGCGCCGATCCGCCAGCCAGACCGCGAAGGCCCCACCGATGCGTCGCATCACATCCGGGGTCAGGGTCGCGCCGTCACCCGAAGCCACGCCGCGGATATCGGAACCGTTCTGCAGTTTCTTCCATTCCATCCAGGGATTCTCCCACGCAGCTCCCGGCAACGCACTGCGAACGGACGTCGGCGGTCAGGCGCGGTACGGCGGCAGGGAAAGGTTCCATCGGATCGCGGCCAGGCGCAGCCCTGTACAGGCGATGAACGCAACCCCCGCCGCGAGCCAGGTGGCGGCACCGAGGGCATCAAGACCCACGTACAGGGCCGCGCCGAGCAGGGCCGCCAGCGCGTAGATTTCCTTCTGCAGCACCAGCGGCACCTCGTTGCAGAGAATGTCGCGAATCATGCCGCCGACGATTGCGGTGGTGACCCCCATCATGATCGCGATCCCGCCGTGCGTCCCGGCTGCCAGCGCCACCTGCGTGCCGGCCACCGCGAAAAGCCCCAGCCCGAGCGCATCGGCGATCCGCAACCAGAGGAGCCGGGACTCGAGCAGGCGTGCCCAGGCAAACGTGATCCCGGCTGCGGCAAGACACACGAGGAGATAGGAGGGGTCCGCCATCCATGTGACCGGATGCAGATCCAGCAGCAGATTGCGCAGGGTGCCCCCGCCGAGTCCGGTCACGATGGCGACCACGGCGAAGCCGAACGGGTCCAGACGTATCCTGGCTGCCGCGAGTCCGCCGGACAGCGCGAAAACGAATGTGCCCGCGAGGTCCAGCGTGTGAATGAGGGGTGCCATCGGGGGCAATCCTATCACCAGCCGATCGCGTGCCGGGAGACGGGCCGGACCGACCACGACCCTGCGGACGGCCGCGCGGCAGCCGACGTCCGGGGCGCAGTCGCTTCTTCGCGATGCAGTAGACTTCAAGGCCTCGGATGCGGTCCCGAGCAGGCTCGCGGGACACGCCTTCACAAGCATCAAGCCTTGCGGACTGGCATCGAGGCGGTCGTGGCGGGAACGGGATCGACCGGACTCCAAGCGATGGGTCGAACCACCGTTCGCTCAAGCCGCGCGAACTTGCCGGAGAACGACGTGAACAGGAAGGAAAAGACGCTGCGCAGGGAGATCATCGACACCTGCCTGCGAATGAACCGCGAGGGCATCAACCAGGGCACCTCGGGCAATGTCAGCGCACGCTGGAACGACGGGATGCTGATCACACCCTCCGGCATCCCCTACGAAGACCTGCGGGCCCGGAACATCGTTTTCGTCGACGGCAACGGTACGCCCGCCGCCGGCCAGCGGCCATCCAGTGAATGGCGCTTTCACCTGGCCATTCTGCAGGCGCGGCCCGAGGTCGGCGCCGTGGTGCACACCCATTCCGCGCATGCCACCGCGCTGTCGATCCGCGGCATGGAGATTCCGGCCGTGCATTACATGGTCGCGGCAGCGGGCGGGCCGACGATCCGGTGCGCGCCCTACGCCACCTTCGGCTCCCGCGAGCTCTCGGATCGGGCGCTGCAGGCGCTCACCGACCGCCGGGCCTGCCTGCTCGCGAACCATGGGGTGATCGCGACGGGCCCGGATCTCTCCATGGCGCTGTGGCTGGCCGGCGAGGTTGAGACGCTCGCCCGGCAATACATCCTCAGCCTGGCGCTGGGTGAACCGAGGATCCTGCCCGATGACGAGGTCGCACGCGTCGCCCGGCGCCTGGAAGGTCTGCACCGAGGTCCGGAGGCAATGACTCGGGACGAAACCGGGTTTGACCCTCCCACCGGCGGAAAAGATACTGCGCGCCATGTGTGAACTGCTGGCCATGTCGAGCCTGGAACCGGCCACGCTCTCGATCGCGCTGGAGACGTTTTCCGAGCGCGGCGGTCTGCGCGCCCCGCACAAGGACGGCTGGGGTGCCGCGTTCTATGCCGGCCGCGATGTCCGGCGACTGCGCGACACCGGCGCCGCCAGCCAGAGCGGGGGCATCCGTTTCCTGCGCGAACAGGAATTCCGCAGCCGGATCGTTCTGGCCCACGTGCGCCAGGCCACCCGGGGCGCCATCTCGCTGGCGAATACGCAACCGTTCGCGCGTGAGCTCGGTGGACGCATGCACGTCTTCGCCCACAACGGCGACCTGCTCGGCCTGGAGGAGAAGACTGCGGGTGAAATGGGGCATTTCCGCCCCCTGGGCGAGACCGACTCGGAACACGCTTTCTGCGTGTTGCTGGCCCGGATGGCGCCCCTGTGGGAGAGTCCGGACCCACCGCCCCTCGACGCACGGATGGACGTGGTCAGCGCGTTTGCCACGCTTCTGCGCGGGTTCGGCACCGCCAACTTCCTCTACTCCGACAGCGAATACCTGTTCGTGCATGGCCACGAGCGCACCCAGGAAACTTCCGGAAGGATCGAACCTCCGGGCCTGTTCACGCTTTGTCGCACCTGCCCCTCGAAGCGCGACGAACGCCGTCCGCGACCCATCGAGGGTCTGAAGCTCGGCCTGGACGCGGGACACCAGCGGGTGACGCTGATCGCCAGCGTGCCACTGACGACCGAGGCCTGGGAACCGGTCGGAACCGGCGAGGTCCTGGCGCTCGCCGACGGGCGCATCCTCGCCCGCACGGGGACCGGCTCGGGCTAGTGGGCCATGCGGAAGCGAGGGTTCAGTTACCCGCTGCGGCCGGGCCCGCAGGCATGTCCCGGGGCGGAACGAAGCGCATCACTTTTTCGACGATGTCCAGACGCAGGTGCGCTTCCGCGCGGAAGCGCCCGGCGTAGGCGAGATCCTCTTCCCGCAGTTCGTAGCAGGTCGCGCCGCTGATGTCCGTCAGCACCGCCGGGATCCCGGCCTGCTGGAAGGCATAGTGGCGTTTCAGGTAGAAACTCTCGCAACACATGCCGACGTACGCGGGTACGTCCTCCGCGCTCATCTGCGCGAGCGTTTCCTGCAGGTGCTCGAAGTTGGTGATCGATACCACGCGCATCCCGCGCTCGCGCGCGAGGCGATAGGCATCCCCGACCTCGCACATGCCGCACTCGGAACACCCGTCGCGGAACCGGAACTTGCAATCCGCGAGTTTCGCGCAGTACGGAACCAGCATCACGGTTGCGTTTTCCAGAATCTCGGCTGCCTTCTCGCCACCGGGGTTGTGCACGATCAGGGTGTTGCTCTGGTCCCGGTCCATGCCGAACAGATCCGCCTGTTCCCGACGCGCCAGCACCAGCGCCAGCAGACGCTGCAGATCGGCCAGATCGAAACCGAGCAGATCGGCCGAGGCAATGTCATGGAACGCCTGCTCCAGCGCGGCCGCGCACGCCTCCGGCGGCAGGCCGGCAAGCGTCTGGCCGAGCCGCGTGAACAGGTCGACCGGACTGAACTGCACGGCGCCGCTGAATCCTGCACGGGCCACGCGTCCGTCCGGAAGCGTTTCGAGCGCAAGGTAGACCGTGCCCCCATCGGTCTTCACGAACGCCTTCATGGCCTCGGGCGATGCTTCGTCGTCCATCACGACCGAGGTCGACGCGGCGCATGGGGTTGAAGCGGCCGACGCCGGGACCGGATTCAGGTCGAAGGCTTCGGCCAGCGTCTGCGCCAGCGCATCGCGAATCCGGTCGACGCCGGGCGCAACCGCCACGGCCTCCTCGATGCTGATCAGACGTTGCCGTGCACTGAGTACCCCCTCGTGGGAGAGTTTCTCGGTCGGGACACGCAGGATCTTCAGCATGGCCTCGGCATCCGGGGACGAGACCAGCAGGCTGCCCTGGATCAGGACCCGGTCTTCGAACCGCGCCGCGAAACCGCTGCCCAGCTTGCGCCCCTGCACTTCGATGTCGTTGGGAAACACGAAACGCCCGGCGATCCCGAGTCGCGCCAGCGCGGCGACCAGCGCCAACCCGTGGCGCTCCAGGATTTCCTTCAGCCCGACGGACCCCAGATGCCGCGTGGGCAGGACCAGGGACCAGCAGAGCTGCGAGGGATCGAGATACAGCGCCCCGCCACCGGTGCGCCGGCGCAGAACCGGAACCCCCTGTTCCTCGCAGTAATCGGTACGCAAGGCGATGGCCGCACGTTCGTGTGCGCCCAGCGAACCGCCGGTGGGGTACCGGTGGAAACGCAGGCCCGCGCCCGCTTCGCAGAGGGCGTCGTCCAGGGCCACCTGCTCTTGGGCCGCGCGGAGTCCGTCGTCGCGGACGGGACAGTTCAGCAGATTTTCGCTCATCGGTGCCTCTTCGACTGGGCTCGGGCTTGCATGTGTCCACTTTAAGAAGACGAATACCCGACCCAATTGATCTGGATCAGCAAACACTGAAACAGGGGGTGACACCATCAATGGCAACGGGAGCAGCACGACCGCCCGCGTTTCGGCGCGGCGCGACACGAATCTCCCCCCACGAGCAGGCGAGGTGACAGGCAATGTCCAGGTGGAGCGAACTGGTTCAGGCGGTGGAGCCCCTGCAGGATGTGCCGTTGCACGCCGATCTCGTCCATGCGCTGGAGCGCGACTGGCGCGATCCGGCGCACGGACCGATTCCGCCGGTGCACTTCTATACGCCGACCTTCAAGACCTACCAGACCTCCGAACTCTCCAGCTGCGGCAAGAACGCGTGGCCCGCCGTGTCGATCACCGGTGGCGACTGCAAACTGCAGTGCGACCACTGCAAGGCGAAGATCCTCGAACCGATGATCCCGGCGCGTACGCCCGAGGACTTGTGGCGGGTCGTCAACGGACTCGTCGACGACGGCGCCCTCGGGCTGCTGCTGACCGGGGGCTCGAACCACCGCAACGAGGTCGAGTACGCGCCGTTCTACGACACCATCCGGCGCATCAAGGACAACTTCCCGCACTTCCGGATCGCCGCACACGCCGCCCTGGTGGACGACGATGGCGCGCGCAGCATGGAACAGTCCGGCATCGACGTCGCGATGATGGACGTGATCGGCGCGCAGGAGACCATCACCCGCGTCTACCACCTGAAGCGGACCGTCGATGACTTCGAAGCCACGCTGGAGAGCCTGGTGCGGACGCGCATGCGGGTGGTCCCGCATATCGTGATCGGGCTGCACTACGGGGAAATGCTCGGCGAGTGGAAAGCGTTGGAAATCATCCAGCGCCACCAGCCCGACGCCGTGGTGCTGGTCGTGGTGATGCCTTTCTACGCCCCGGTGAAGCATCCCTTCGCCACACCGGATTCCGAAACGGTCGGGCATTTCTTCCAGTCGGCCCGGGCCGCATTGCCGGACATCCCGCTGCTGCTCGGCTGCGCCCGCCCGCCGGGTCAGGCGAAGATGCAGATCGATACCTACGCCGTGATGGCCGGGCTGGACGGCATCGCCCATCCCGCGGACGGCTCGGTGGAACTGGCCGCCCGCCTCGGCCGGCGGATCCGGGTCACGCCAGCGTGCTGCTCCATCGTCGTCGGGGATGAGGTGATGGCGCTCGGCGACGACTCGGACGCCGAATCCCTCGACCTGGAAACCATTCTGGCCCGGGCGCGCCAGCCGCACGCGGGCATCGGCATCCCCGTCGTATCGGCCCCGCTCAACCCTGCCACCGTCCAACTCGCGGAGTCCTGAATCATGCGCGATCCCAAAACCCTCCGGGTACTCGACACCGGCGTGCGCCGCGCGGCCGAGAACCTGGCGCTGAACCGTGCCCTGCTCGAAGCCCACCAGGAAGGCGCCTCACCCCACACGCTGCGCTTCCTGCGCTTCACACCCAGCGCGCTGCTCGGGTTTCACCAGAGCGTCGAGCAGGAACTGCGCACGGACTACTGCGAGGAGCACGGCATCGAGATCCAGCGCCGCATCACGGGCGGCGGCGCCATCTACTTCGATGAGACGCAGATCGGCTGGGAACTCTACCTGGACAAGCGGTTTCTCGGCACGGCCGAGATGACCGAGATCGCGCGGCGCATCTGCGAGGCTGCGGCCCGCGGCATCAGCGCACTCGGCGTCGATGCACGCTTCCGGCCCCGCAATGACATCGAGGTCGACGGGCGCAAGGTGTCCGGCACCGGCGGCGCCTTCGACGGCGACTCGATTCTCTACCAGGGCACCCTGCTGATCGACTTCGACGTCGAGCGCATGCTGCGCGTGCTGCGCATCCCGGCGGAAAAGCTCTCCGACAAGGCCATCGCCTCGGCGCGCGACCGGGTCGCCAACCTCAAGGATCTGCTCGGCGAACTGCCTTCCTTCGAACAGGTGCAGGCGCGCCTGGCCGCCTCCTTTGCCGAAGCCTTCGATGTGAACCTCGAATGGGATGGCACCCTCAACGCGGTGGAGGAACAGAAATTCACGGAAGCGCTGGCCGAGATCGACACCCCCGAATGGGTGCTGCAGCATCACCGGCCCGCGGCGGAAGCCGGCATGCTCGAGGGCATGCACCGCTCACCCGGCGGCCTGATGCGCGCATCCCTGGCACTGGATCGGGCGCGCGACCGGATCAAGCAGGTCTGGATCACCGGCGATTTCTTCGTGAAGCCGGCGCGCGTCGTCGTCGACCTCGAGGCCAACCTGCGCGACACGCCGGTCGCGGAACTCGAGAGCAACATCGAGCGCTTCTTCCATGGCAACCGCGCCGAGATGCTGATGCTGCAGCCGGAGGACTTCCTCACCGTGATCCGCAACGCCCTGGCGAAAACGACCATCGTCGGCAATCCGTCGGGAAGCCAACCGGCATGAAGACCGTCGATGTCCTGGTGGTCGGCCTGGGACCGGGTGGCGCCAGTGCCGCCCGTCGCGCGGCCGAGGCCGGGCATTCGGTACTCGGCGTGGACCGCCGACGGGTCCTCGGCGAACCGGTGCAGTGCGCGGAGTTCATCCCCACGCCGATGGGCGCCTACGCCCGCGAGGCGGGCATCGTCGAGCAGGGAATCACCGGGATGCGGACCCTCCTGCCCTCGGGTACCGAGCAGGCAAGCGCATTCCCCGGACTGATGATCAACCGCGCGGAATTCGACCGCGCGATCGCCCGCGAGGCCGAACGCAACGGCGCCGAACTCTGGACCGCATCGCGCATGACCGCACTCGATCCCGTCGCCCGGGTGGCCACCATTCGGCACCAGGGTTCCGATCTGCCGATCGCCTATCGCGTGCTGGTGGCCGCGGACGGCCCGCATTCGACCACCGCCGCGCGCCTCGGCCTGCCGCCGCTGGAAACCCTGTTGACCCGCCAGTACACGGTACCCCTGCACCAACCGCTCGACGACACCGTGATCTGGCTCTCGGGCGAATATCCCGGCGGATACGCCTGGCTGTTCCCGAAGGGCACGACGGCCAACCTCGGACTCGGCATCGATCCGCGTCTCTCGGCCGATCTGAAGGGACCGCTCGAGCGGCTGCACCGGGATCTGGTGGCACTCGGCCGGGTGGGTCCGGAAGTGCGGCAGAGAACCGGGGGCGCCATTCCGATCGGCGGTCTGCGCGCACGGCTGCACCACGGCCGCGCGCTGTTCGTCGGCGACGCCGCCGGCCTGACCCACCCGATCACCGGCGCCGGCATCGCCGCCGCGGTCATCTCGGGCGAGCTCGCAGGCCGGGCCGCCGGCGATTTCCTCGACGGTGATACAGACGCCTTCGACGCCTACGACGAAGATCTGCGCGACCAGTTCGAGGTCGCGCTGACGCGCGCGGTGCAGCGTCGCCAGGCGCTTTACCCGCTCTGGCATACCCCCGCGGCCGATGACGACGACACTCACCGCCGAGGGTGGGTCGCGTTCGCGGACTACTTCGACCCAAGTCGAATGCCCGGCGCCCCCACCCCACGCAGCCTGCACCCACATCGCACCCAAACCGCCCCCCAGCCCGCCGAGGTCCTGACATGAGCGCTCGCGCCGAAACGCTATCCCAACCGGTGAATTTCTACCGTCCCGGCGACTACGTACGGAGCGGGGACATGCGTTCCCCCGAATTCGTGCAGATGTCCACCGCGGCCGCGATCACGCTGGGCCTTCTGCCCGGGGCGATGCACCGGACGGCATGCACCCACTGCCTGAACCTTCTGGTGACCTACGCCGAGGGTTGCCGCGCCAACTGCAGCTACTGCGGGCTGGCCCGGCACCGGGAGGAGGAACGCGCCTACGCGGACCGCAACTTCATCCGCGTGGACTGGCCCACCGTCCGCTACGATGACGTGATCGAGCGCGTCCGCCATGGAGCCGACCACGGCGCGTTCGAGCGCATGTGCATCTCGATGATCACCCACCCGGAGTCCGGCGACGACACCATCACCCTGCTCGACCGCTGGGTCGAGGAAGTGCCCGAAGTCCCGGTGTCGATCCTCTCCAACCCCACCACGATGACGTACGCGGATCTCGAGGACCTGCGTCAGCGCGGGGCGGACATCTTCACCGTCGCGCTGGACGCGGTCACGCCGGACATCTTCGAACGCACACGCGGCAAGACGGTGCAGAGTCCGCACCGCTGGGACAAGTACTGGCAGGCGATCGAATGGGCGGCCGAAATCTACGGCCCGGAGAAATTCGGCGCGCACCTGATCTGCGGCATGGGCGAAACCGAGCGCGACATGCTCGAGGTCTGCCAGCGCATCCGCGATCTCGGCGGCCACAACCACATGTTTGCGTTCTTCCCCGAGCGCGGCTCGCGGATGGAGGACTGGGCTCCGGTACCGCGCGACCACTGGCGGCGCGTGCAGCTCGGGCGATTCCTCATCGACTACGCCGGCGTCCGCGCGCAGGACATGCGTTACGACGACGCGGGCCGGATCACGGATTTCGGCCTCGACCGGCCCGAACTCGACGCGCTGATCGACTCGGGCAAGCCGTTCCGCACCTCGGGCTGCCCCGGCCGATCGGATGAGGAAGTCTCGGCCTGCAATCGCCCCTACGGCGACTCCAGCCCGGCGGACATCCTGAGCTTCCCGTTCGCGCTGGACGCGCAGGACGTCGACGTGGTGCGCCGACAGATGGCGGGTGAGCACATCGGTACCTTCGACCCCGAGGCCGATACGTAAAATCGAGGCCACAGCGCTCTTACGCCCGGATCCGGGTGTACGCGAGAGCCATACAGACGAAAAAGCCCGCGTTGCGCGGGCTCAGACAGGGGATGATGGTGGCCAGGGACGGAATCGAACCGCCGACACGGGGATTTTCAATCCCCTGCTCTACCGACTGAGCTACCTGGCCGGACTTGCGTAAAGCACCGCCTTTGCGGCGAAGGGGCGTATTAAAGCCGGAGCCGACACGGCCGTCAAGCCGAAGCGGCCGGGAACCGTGACCAGCCCGCGGCTTACTTGGGCTGGCTGGGGTCGACGTAGCCTTCGGGCTTCTCGGCGCCGCCCTTGAAGAAAAACTTCTCCATCTCTTCTTCCAGGAACTTGCGCGCCTTGGGCTCCATCGGGCTCAGGCGATACTCGTTGATGAGCATGGTCTGGTGCTTGAGCCAGGTTTGCCACGCCTCCTTGGAGACATTGGCGTAGATCCGCTTGCCCAGTTCACCCGGGTAGGTGGGGTAGCCGAGGCCCTCGGCCTCCCGTCCCAGGTACACGCAGTTAACCATTCGTGCCATCGTCGGAGTTTCCTCGATCGTTCAGAAAGCGTTCGATCGGCGCGGGAAGGCCCACCCGGATCGCGAGCCCGGGTTTATACCAGATCGCCCCCTCCCCTTCCATGATCCCACAGGCCCCGGCAGGAAGGTCGAAACGAAGCACGTGCAGGTCGAGCCGGTAATGACTGAAGCTGTGGCCGATACGCGCTGGCGAGGGAATCGCCTCGCGGGCCTGGCTCCAGCGACAAGATACCCACGCCCGCACCGCGTCCGGATCGTCAGCCTCGGGGAGACTGTAGAGCCCGCCCCAGATCCCCGAGGATGGACGACGCTCCAGGTAGGTGCCGTCCGGGGAGCGCACCAAACCCGCCCAGCGGGTACGAACGGGCAGCGCTTTCGACGGCCGGGGCATCGGCAGATCCGCCACGCGTCCCTGCACCAGCGCGGCACAGTCGTCGGTAACCGGGCAGCGGTCGCACGCCGGCGCATGCCGGGTGCATACGGTCGCCCCGAGATCCATGATCGCCTGCGTATAGTCGGCCGGCCGCAGATCCGGCATCCGCAAATCCGCGATCTCCCAGAGACGGGCCTGAACCCGGGGCGCGCCGGGCCAGCCCTCGACAGCCGCGTGGCGCGCCAGCACGCGGCGCACGTTGCCGTCGAGGATGGGCGCGCGCTGCCCACAGGCCTGCGCGAGAATGGCCGCGGCCGTGGAACGGCCGATGCCCGGCAGGGATTCCAGCGCCGCGTGTTCGCAGGGCAGCACCCCGCCGTGCCGTTCGACGATGATCCGGGCCGCCCGCTGCAGGTTGCGCGCGCGGGCGTAGTAGCCCAATCCAGCCCAATGGTGCAGCACTTCGTCCGCCTCGGCCCGAGCCAGTGCGGATACGTCGGGGAACCGCTCGATGAACGCCCGGAAATAGGGGATGACCGTGTCGACCCGGGTCTGCTGCAGCATGATCTCGGAGATCCAGACCCGATAGGCGGAACGTGGGTGCTGCCACGGCAGGTCGTGCCGACCGTAGTTGTCGAACCAGGCCAGCAGCCGTTCGCCAAAAAGAAGGGCCGGGCCGGCCACTACGGCGTGACCACGGCGTCCGCGGCACCATGAACGAGCGCGGCCCGTTCAATGCGCTCGATGTTCTCCAGAAATTCCGACCGCACCCAGGCACGCACCAGCGGCGGACCGAGCAGACGCGGCACCTGGACATCGGGTTCCAGGTAGCCATACATCTGCATGCGCGCGTGATCTCCGCCGCTCGTCTCCGGGTCGACTCGCCAGGACACGTGGCCTCTGCGCATGCGGCTCAACTCCGGAACGGTGATCGCCGAGGACCAGTTGCCGGGGATGTAGCGGATATCCACGGTGTGCGGAAGCTCTCGGCACAGAAACAGGATACATCCGCGCATCAGGGTGGAAACACGCTCGACACCCTCCTGCGGGGAGGCCAACGGGCGGCTCCCCGCGACCAGCGGAAAGACGCGGTCCAGGCGATCGTACTCCCGCAGCACGGCCTGCACCGATTCTGCAGGGGCACGGATCAGCGCGTCGAACCGGAATTCCAGGCGCACTCCGTCATAGGAAACGTGGATGTCGGCGTCCGCACCCAATGCGGCCAGGGGCGTCAGCCACCCCAACAGCACGAGGAGCAGCAGCGCTCGTCGCATGCCTAGCGCAGGCCTCGTTCCAGAAAACGTTCCAGTCGTTGTTCCAGACTTCGAGAACCTGCGGGCCCCTCGGGCTCGGCTGCGGAATCCTCGGCGCCGTCCGGACCGGCTTCACGGGTACTCCCAAACCCGTAACGTTCCAGCAGACGTCCGGCTTCGCGCCGCACCCGATCTTCCAGGCCTTCTCGCAACACGTCCTCGAGATTCAGCCGGAACCGCGGCTCGGCGAAGGTGCCGGCAATCCGAATCGGAAGCGTCAGGCCCTCCAGCTCGTCCAGCGTCCTGCCATTCTGGCCTTCGATGCTGCTGACCACGGTGGTGTCGATACGGTAATCCATGGTTTCCTGATTGAGATCGGCCGATCCCCGCCCCTGTACGAGCAAGAGCGGGGACCGGGCGACCAGGTCGTCGTTCCGAACCACGCCGTCGACGATATCGAAACTGCCGCCGAATTCCTCGAATTCGGTCTGCGTCGGTTCGCCGTCATCCTCCGGCGCTTCGCCACGCAGACGGGCATCGGCGTGCCGGATGATCCGCTCGACATGAATCCCGCGCACCGCACCATCGACGAGGCCGATGCTGCCCTGGCCATTGAGGCTCGACGTCAGGGCCCCCACAGTGGCTCCGGATGCGGCGAGCGTCATCCTCAAACTGCCGTTTCCGTCCAGGCGTGCCTCACCGTCGCGGAGATCTTCGAGCAGCCGCCCGAGCGCAATGCCGTCCAGCACGACCGCAAGATCGTACCGGGGCGTCCGCGGACGGATGTTCACCCCCGCCCGGCTCTCGAGACGCCCCTGGTACGCGTTCCCGCTGAGGGGCTCCACCCGCCAGTCCCCGTCGCGAGCGCGCAGCACCAGATCGATATCCTCCAGCACCAACCCGAACAGGGTCAGGTGTTCGAGCGCGAGCCGGCCATCCAGATTCAGGGCGTTCATCAGTTCGACCGGCAGCCGGATCGGAACATCCTCCTCCGCGGTGGCCGGATCCCGCGCGGACTGCGACCCCGCGGGTGCGGATGGATCCGCGCCGGCCCGCGCGGGTTCGGGTGTTTCCACCGTGCGCGCCTCTTCGACCTCCGCGGGAAGATAGCGGTCGAGGTTCATGCGATCCCCCGCCAGGTCGAAGTCGAGCCGGGGACGTGCCTCCGACAGCACGACAGCGGCCGTTCCCGTGAGGGTCGTCTCGTCGAGACCGATCTCCAGGGCACCGATGTCGACACCGCGAACGTCGCCGGTCGCGGAAAGTTTCAGCGCCATCTCGCGCAGTGCCTCCGGGTCCGTGGTGGCCGGCTCATCGAGCCCCAGCGCAGTCAACACCGCCCGCGGATCGAAGCGGTTGCTGGCGAGATCCGCGCGCAACTGCGGGTACTCCATGGCCAGACCCGTGATCTCGATTCCGCCCTCGAGAAGCAGGTCGGAGAAGCTTGCCGAGAACGGGACGGCCTGGAGTCGCGATACGGACATGTCCACGAGCAGATCGGTCTCGAGTCGGAATTCCAGCATCGGCTCGATATCGGGAAGCCGGATGCCGAGATCCACCTCGGTGCCGCGCAGCGCGTAGCGATGGGCGGAAAGGTCGATGTTCAGGAGCGCATCCCCGTCGAGTTCCAGCAGCACCGGTTCGCCCTCGTCCGGCAGGAAGTCCAGCCGGGCGTCGAGCCTCAGCGGACTGTCGATGCCCGGTCGAAAATCGCTCAGACTCAGGTTGAGCGGCGCCAGGGTCATTCGAGCACCCTCTCGACGGTCGTCCCAGACGACGCTCAGATCGGTCAGGTTCAAACCCGCGATTCGAAGGTCCCGGAGCTCCCGGCGCGATGAACCGCCATTGCCGGATGCCCTGAGAATCGCCGCATCCGCGAACCCCGGGGCGCCCGCCAACGATACGATGCGTCCCGCGCGGGCCTCCTCGCTTTCCCCGGCGGCCTCGAGCCGCAACACGAGATCATCCCAGTTGTTCCGTCCGTCCTCGAGTCGGGAGAGCTGCAGGCGGCCGCCGTCGACTTCGATACGCTGAACCTCCAGTTCGCTTCGGAGCAGCGGCAACACCGCCACCGCAACTTCCACCACCCGGAGTTCCGCGAAGGGCAACTCCTCGAAACCGGGCGCGTTGCCCACGCGCACCGCTTCGAGCCTCAGCCCCAGCGAGGGAAACAGCGTGAGTTCGATCGGGCCCTCGAGCGTGAGTTCACGACCGGTCATGTCCTCAAATTCAGCTTCGATCCGGGCCTTGTAGTCGTTCGGGTCGAAAGTGAGCACGAGGTATGCCCCAACGATCAGCACCAGTGCCACCAGGATCCCGAGCAGACCCAGCAGACGCCACAGTATTTTCATGTCGGTTCTCCAGTGACGGGCTCCGCGAACCAGCTTCCGCTGCGCCCCCCATGTTTCTCCAGCAGGCGAACGGCCTCGATGCGCATGCCGCGATCGACGGCCTTGCACATGTCATAGATGGTCAGCAGCGCCACGCTGACCGCGGTCAGGGCTTCCATTTCGACCCCGGTCTGTCCATGCACCTCGCAGGTGCACTCGGCCCGCACCCAGTCCGGGCCGGTCTCGAACTCGAGCGTGACCCGCGTCAGCCCGAGGGGGTGGCACAGCGGAATCAGGTCTCCGGTGCGTTTCGCCGCCATGATCCCGGCCACCCGCGCAACGCCGAGCACGTCACCCTTGCGGTGATCCCCGGCGCGGATGCGCTCGGCGGTTTCGGCACGCATGTGAATCCGGCCTTCGGCCACCGCCACCCGGTGACCGACAGGCTTGGCGCCGACATCGACCATGTGCGCCTGCCCGCGGGCGTCGAAATGTGTGAGTTCGTTCATGCCGGTATAATGCGGTACCGCCCGGTTGATTTGTAGAGCCCTGCCGTGACGATCAGCATTCAGTATTTTGCCCGCCTGCGTGACGAGGTCGGTCGCGCAGGCGATGCAACGGCCAAGCCCGATACCGTGCACACCGCAGGCGATCTCTGGCGGCATCTGCATGACAGCCCGCCCCCCCCGCGCCTGATGGTCGCGATCAACCAGCGCCACGCCCGCCTCGATTCGCCCGTCGCCGACGGTGACGAGGTCGCGTTCTTCCCTCCCGTGACCGGAGGCTGAACGATGGCCGTGCGGCTGTTTTCGGAGCCCTTCGATCCCTGGGCACTGGTACGGGAGCGGGAGCGGGAACTGCCGCTGGAGAAGCTCGGCGCGACCAGCGTATTCGTGGGGCGCATGCGCGATTTCAACGACGACCGGACCGTGCAGGGCCTGTTCCTGGAACATTACCCCGGCATGACCGAGCGGGAACTCGAGCGGATCGTGCTCGAAGCGGAAGCGCGCTGGCCGGTGGACGCCTGCGAGGTCGCGCACCGGGTGGGCGCCGTGAACCCTTCGGAAACGCTGGTGCTGGTGGCGGTCTGGTCCGCACACCGCATCGCCGCGCGCGATGCCTGCGCCGAAATTCTGGAACGTGTGAAACACGAAGCGCCGTTCTGGAAACGCGAACGGCTCGTGGACGGCAGCGAACGCTGGGTCGAGACGAACACGCCCGGGTCCTGACCGGGGTCCGCGTTCAGCTGGAACCGAAATCCGTGAAATCCACGATCCGGTCGAGACGCAGGAACCGCCGCCGCTGCAGCGTATCGCGCACCAACAGATACTCGGCGTGACGCCGGGTCCGGAGATCCTCGGGTCGCACGACTTCGATGTGCGTGAGGCCACGACCGACCCAGCGCAACCGCAGCATGCGGCGCTTCAGGATTGCGAGTTCCAGTTGCGAGTAGCGCTCGCAACTCATCGGGGAATAGACGGGCGCCCCGGTCATTCCCCCTCCCGCCAGACGGCGACTTCGGGCTCTTCCCCAAAACCCGAATCCACGCGCCGGAACACGATCGGTGAACAGCACACAGTGCAGTCCTCGACCCATTCGCGGTCGCCACTCACCATGTCGATGCTGGTCTCGCCCGGCTCTCCGCACCACGGACACGGGTAACTGACGAATTCAATCGGTCGCGTCATCGTCTTCGAGAAACTGTTCCAGCAGATCGTTCAGGAAGCGCAGGCCAAGGTCGGTGGCGCGCAGAACCTCGGGATCGGGCTCCAGCAGGCCCTGATCGATCGCGCGCGCGGTTGTCCTGGCGAGGGCCGACATCGGCAGCCCCGTGCGTTCGACGAACAGCGACGCCGGGACTCCGCGCGACAGCCGCAGCGCATTGAGCATGAATTCGAACGGCAGGGCGGCCGGCGTGATCGGCGTCACCTGGACGCTGCAGGGGTCGCGCAGGTAGGCCTCGGGTTGCCGCGGCTGGAGCAGCCGCTCGATGGTCCCGCGTGCAACATCGGTGAGCTTGCCGTGGGCGCCCGCCCCCAGCCCAAGGTAATCGCCGAATTCCCAGTAGTTGCGGTTGTGCCGGCATTCCTGGCCCGTCCTCGCGTACGCCGAGATTTCATACCGAGTATAGCCCTCGTCCCGCAGAAGCAACTGGCCTTCCGTGAAAAGTGCGTCGACGGTGTCCTCCGCGGGCAGGACGGGTGGCCGAGCCGCGAACAGCGTGTTGGGCTCCAGCGTCAGCTGGTACCAGGAGATATGCTCGGGCCGAGCCCCGACGGCGGCCCGGAGGTCTGCCAGCCCCTGTTCCCGGGACTGGCCGGGAAGGCCGAACATGAGGTCCAGGTTCAGGTTGTCGAAACCGCCGGCCCGAGCCTCCTCGATCGCCCTGTAGGCGTCCCCGTCATCGTGGATGCGACCGATGCGAGCCAGCAGTTCGCGGTCGAAACTCTGGATGCCGAGCGACAGGCGGTTGATCCCGGCCTCGCGATACCCGCTGAACAGACCATGCTCCACCGTGCCGGGGTTCGCCTCGAGGGTCACCTCGAGGTCCGGCCGCCAGGGCAGAAGGGCGCGGATACCCGAGAGGAGTGCGTCGATGGCCTCGGGTGAAAACAGGCTGGGGGTGCCGCCGCCAATGAAGAGGCTCTCCAGGCGCCGGCCCCAGACCCGGGGAACTTGCGACTCCAGATCGTTCAGCAGCGCCGACACATAGGCCCGTTCCGGAACCCCGCCACGGGCCTCGTGGGAATTGAAATCGCAATAGGGGCACTTGCGGACGCACCAGGGCAGGTGCACGTACAGCGCCAGCGGCGGCAACCCCAGTTCGGACACGCTCGGGGACCGGTGGGACGCGGGCTCAGCGGCGCCCGAGACGACGGATCAGCCGGCCCACCATGGCCTGTACGGCCTGGGCCCGGTGACTGATCCGGTTCTTCACCTCTGCCGGCAGCTCGGCGGAGGTGCACCCGTATTCCGGCAGCTGGAAAACGACGTCGTAGCCGAACCCTCCACTGCCCGCCGGGGCCCGGGCGATCATGCCCTCCCAGCTGCCCTCGGCGAGGATTGGCGAAGGATCGTCGGCATGGGTCAGAAAGGCCATCACGCAACGGAATCGCGCCGTCCGACGCTCATCGGGCACCTGCTCCATTCGAGCCAGGAGCTTGGTGTTGTTGCTCTGGTCATCGGCGTCCGGACCGGAATAGCGCGCGGAGTAGATGCCGGGCCTACCGTCCAGCGCGTCAACCTCGATGCCGGAGTCATCCGCAATGGCCGGGAGTCCGGTGTGTCGCGAGGCATTGCGCGCCTTCAGGATCGCGTTCTCGACAAAGGTCAGGCCGGTCTCGTCGCATTCGGGGACCGTCCATTCGGACTGCGGCAGGACTTCGATACCCGCGGGCCCGAGCAATGCCTTGAGTTCACGGATCTTGCCCGGGTTGCCCGAGGCCAGCACCACGCGGGTGATGTCATGCTCTGAAGTCATCAGCGGCTTTCTTCCCGATTCCGGTCGACGTCTCGTCGGTTTCGCGGGCGCGAATCAGACGGCCAGGATTTCCTGCTGGAGGGCAATGATCTCGGCGATGCCCTTCTCCCCGAGGCTCAGCATCGCATCCAGTTCGTCGCGCCGGAAGGCATGACCCTCGGCGGTGCCCTGGATCTCGATCACGCCGCCCGCCTCGTTCATCACCAGGTTCATGTCGGTTTCCGCCTGGGAGTCTTCGTCGTAATCGAGGTCCAGCACCGGAACCCCCTTGTAGATCCCGACCGAGACGGCCGCAAGGTGCCCGTGTACCGGATCCTTCTTCAGAATACCTTTCTTCAGGCAGAGTCGGACCGCGTCGCGCAGGGCGACGTAACCGCCACTGATCGAAGCCGTGCGGGTGCCGCCATCGGCCTGCAGCACGTCGCAGTCGACGATGATCTGCCGCTCGCCCATGGCATCGAGATCGACCACGGCGCGCAGCGCGCGGCCGATCAGGCGCTGGATCTCCATCGTGCGCCCGCCCAGCTTTCCGCGCGCGGCCTCGCGTGCCATGCGGTCATGGGTCGAGCGAGGCAGCATGCCGTATTCCGCGGTGACCCAGCCCCGCCCCTTGCCTTTGAGAAACGGCGGGACCCGCGTCTCGACGGTGGCGGTGCAGAGCACACGGGTATCTCCGAATTCCACCAGCACCGAACCCTCGGCATGTCGGGTGAAATTTCGCGTAAAGCGGACCGGGCGCAGCTGGTCCGGTTGACGGCCGCTGGGGCGCATGGACGTTCCTTGGGAGTCGAATGGAAGCCTCCAGTATACGGGAGCCGGCGTGCGGACGCGTCTACAATGGCGGTTTACACCCACCATCGAGGATCTTCCGATGACCGCCAGCATGACCGGCTTCGCCCGCCACGCCACCGAGATCGGGGGACGGTCCCTGGTGTGGGAGATCCGCAGCGTGAACCATCGGTATCTCGATCTGCGCATCCAGGTTCCCGACCACCTTCGTGTGCTCGAGCCCGAACTGCGCGCGCTGCTGCAGCAGTCACTGGCGCGGGGAAAGGTCGATGCCCAGCTCCGGCTCGAGAGCCTTGCGGATGCCGGCGCAATCCATCTGGATACCGGACAGGCACAGACGCTCCTCCGAACCCTGGGCGAGATCGACCACATGATGGTGAACGGTGCTCGGGTATCGCCGCTGGAGATTCTCCGCTGGCCCGGGGTCATGCGGACCGAGGCTCCGCCCGACGCGGAAGAACTCCACGACAGCGTTCTCGATGGCCTGCGCGCTGCACTCGAGGATCTCCGGGCCATGCGAGGTTCCGAAGGCACCGCCCTGCGCGCGCTGCTGGAAGAACGGCTGAATGCATTCGACGCATTCGTGGGACAAGTCCGTACTCGCCGCCCCGCGATCCTTTCGGAGCAGCGTGAGAAACTGCTTGCACGCGTGGCCGAACTGGATCTGGAGCTGGATCCACAGCGGCTGGAGCAGGAGGTCGCCCTGATCTCCCAGCGGCTGGATGTCGCCGAGGAACTGGATCGACTCGACGGACACATGGCCGCGATGCGCGAAATCCTGACGCGTGACGAAGCGGTGGGTCGGAGGCTCGACTTCCTGATGCAGGAGTTCAACCGGGAAGCAAACACCCTGAGCTCCAAATCGCACGATCTCGCCACGACGCGGGCCGCGATGGAGATGAAGATCCTCACCGAGCAGATGCGCGAACAGATCCAGAATATCGAATAGTCGAGAGATCGGGCGGCCTTGAAAACCCGTTTACCGGCCCCAGCATAACCGTCAGGTAAATGGACCGATCAGGAGACCAGCCATGACACTGACACGCTATGAACCCTGGGGCCTGCTGAACCAGCTGTCGCGGGAACTCGAACGCCTGCAGGGCTCGGAATCGCGCGAGGAACCGGCCTTCACGGCCGACTGGAGCCCCGCGGTGGATATCCGCGATGAGACCGACGGCTACGTGCTGCAAGCCGATCTTCCCGGTGTGGAGCCCGGGGACATTGAAATCCACATGGAGAAGGGTGTGCTGACCATCCGCGGCGAACGGAAGCACGAGAGCCAGGAGGAGCGCGAGAATTACAAACGCATCGAGCGCGTGCGCGGCAACTTCTTCCGCAGCTTCTCGCTGCCGGACACCGCGGATGCCGATCGGATCTCCGCGCGCTGCCAGAACGGCGTGCTCGAGGTCAGGATCCCGAAGCACGCGAAAGTGCAGCCGCGCCGGATCGCCGTCGAAGGCTGACAGGCAGGCAACGGTCGCGATCCGGGTCTCTCGGGGTGAGAGGCCCGGTCCGATCACATTCTGGAGGCGGCCACCTGCCAAGTGGGCGTACCATGCACCGGATTGAAGGCGAACCCGATCTTCGAGGACGATTGAGCCAACGATGGAATTCAGGGATTACTACCAGATCCTGGGCGTGGCTCGCTCGGCCAGCCAGGACGAGATCAAGAAGGCGTATCGCCGGCTGGCCCGGAAATACCATCCCGATGTCAGCGGGGAGCCCGACGCCGAGGCGCGCTTCAAGGAGATCAACGAGGCGAACGAGGTCCTCGGCGACGCACAGCGGCGCGCGTCCTACGATCAACTGGGTCCGGGCTGGCGCTCCGGCCAGGAGTTCAGGCCGCCTCCCGGGTGGGCCGGCGGACCCGCGGGACCGGGTGGCGCTCCGGACTTCGACGGCTTTTCCGACTTCTTCGAATCGCTTTTCGGCCAGCGCGCGGGGCGTGCCCGTCCCAGAAGCGGCTTCCGGCCGCGCGGCCCGGATCGTTCGGCTGTCGCCGAAATCACACTGGAGCAGGCGCTGAAGGGCACCGAGGTGACGCTGAACGCCTCGAACGGGCAATCACGGCGCGTACGCATTCCCCCGGGCGCCCACAATGGCACGCGCATGCGGGTACGCGGTCAGGGTGAAGCCGGGCCCGCTTCGGGAACGTCTGGAGACCTCCTCCTCGAGATCCGGGTGCGTCCCGATCCGCGCTACCGTCTGGAGGGCCGTGACCTGCACCGGGACGTACCGATCACACCCTGGGAAGCCGCTCTGGGGGCCACGATCGAGGCGCCGACGCCGCAGGGCATGGTGAACCTGAAAATTCCACCCGACTCCAGGTCGGGCCGCATCATGCGGCTGAAGGGGCGGGGGTTGCCCGGCAAGACACCCGGCGATCTTCTCCTGCGCCTCATGATCGAGGTGCCGCCAGCCGATGAAGCGCGTCAGTGGTACGAAGATATGGCACGGAATTCCTCCTTTCGGCCCCGGGAGGGACTGCAGCCGTAACGGGCCATGGGGGTTCGGTGCCTGTGGAACCCGGTCACACACACCGAAGCAGGACGGGCCACGTGCAGCGCCGCGGTGTCCGGGGAAGCGCTCGGGCATCGAACTTGCCGCACGGTCCACTGTGGGCGAACCCGAACGAGGCACATGATGCTCAGGATTCTTCTCTCGCTGCTGATCATTCTCGTCGCATTTCCGTCGCAGGCCCGGCTGCCGGTCGCGGTCGAAGGGCAACCGCTGCCGTCGCTGGCTCCGATGCTCGAACGAGCGGTGCCGGCAGTGGTCAACGTGTCGACCCGGGCGACGGTCGTGGAATCGGTGAGCCCGCTGTTCGATGATCCCTTCTTCCGACGGTTCTTCGATCTGCCGACACAACAGCGCGAGCGTATCCGCCAGGGCCTCGGGTCCGGAGTGATCGTCGATGCGGATGAGGGGCTGATTCTCACCAACAATCACGTGATCCAGCGAGCCGACGAAATCGTCGTCACATTGCACGACGGGCGCCGCTACGACGCGGAGGTCATCGGCGCCGACCGCGAGACCGACATGGCGGTGATCCGGATCGACGCCGACGGACTTGCCGCGCTGAGCTTTGCCGACTCCGACCACCTGCGGGTGGGTGACTTCGTGGTGGCGATCGGCAACCCGTTCGGGCTGGGACAGACGGTCACCAGCGGTATCGTCAGCGCGCTCGGGCGAAGCGGGTTGGGCATCGAAGGCTTCGAGGATTTCATCCAGACCGATGCCTCGATCAACCCGGGCAACTCCGGCGGTGCACTCGTGAATCTGAATGGCGAACTGGTCGGTATCAACAGCGCCATTCTGGCCCGTGGCGGTGGCAATATCGGCATCGGTTTCGCGATCCCGATCAACATGGCCCGGCAGGTCCAGGAACATCTCGTTCGGGACGGCGGGATCCAACGGGGCCACCTCGGAATCGCGATCCAGGACCTGACACCGGACCTCGCCCGGGCCTTCGATCTCGAGGTCTCCCGGGGGGCGGTGATCACGCAGGTGGAAGCGCGATCGCCGGCCGAGCGCGCTGGGCTGCGCGCGGGCGACGTGGTGCTGGAGGTAGACGGAAAATCCGTGCGCAACGCCAGCGAACTGCGCGCGCGGCTGGGCCTGCTACGGATCGACTCGGAGGTCCGGCTCGGCATCCTGCGCGACGGGCGGGAACGGACCCTGAACGCGCGTATCGCGGCCCCGGTCGCGCTGGAGATCGACGGCGCGTCGGTAGACGCCCGGCTCGACGGGGTCCGCTTCACGGAGGTGCTGCAGCGGGACGGACAACCGAGGATTCAGGTGGCTTCGCTGGAAGCCCGATCGCCGGCTGCCCGAGGCGGGCTGCGCGAGGGCGATGTCCTCGTCGGCCTGAACCGGAGGGAGGTGCGCAGCCTCGACGACCTGCGCGGCGCGGCGCAGGCCACACGTGGCGGCGCGCTGTTGCTGAACATCCAGCGCGGCAGCAGCGCCTTTTTCCTGATGCTGCAGTGACGCCGGGGGGGGCTCAGGCCCGACGCATCATGTCGAAGAACTCGGCGTTCGTCTTCGAGGACTGCATGCGGCCCAGCAGAAACTCCATGGCCTCGGTATCGTCCATGCCGTGCAGGAACTTGCGCAGGATCCAAAGCTTCTGCAGTTCGTCGGGGTCGGTCAGGAGTTCCTCGCGGCGGGTACCGGAGCGGTTCACGTTGATCGCGGGGTAGACCCGCTTCTCCGCGATACGGCGATCCAGGTGGATCTCCATGTTGCCGGTGCCCTTGAATTCCTCGTAGATCACCTCGTCCATCTTGGACCCGGTGTCCACCAGCGCGGTGGCGAGGATGGTCAGGCTGCCGCCTTCCTCGATGTTGCGCGCGGCGCCGAAGAAGCGCTTGGGCCGGTGCAGGGCGTTGGCGTCGACGCCGCCGGTCAGCACCTTGCCGGAACTGGGCACCACGGTGTTGTAGGCACGCGCCAGGCGGGTGATGGAGTCGAGCAGGATCACGACGTCGCGCTTGTGCTCGACCAGACGCTTGGCCTTCTCGATCACCATCTCGGCGACCTGCACGTGACGGGTCGCGGGCTCGTCGAAGGTGCTGGACACGACCTCGCCACGCACCATCCGGGTCATCTCCGTGACCTCCTCCGGGCGCTCGTCGATCAGCAGCACGATCAGGTAGCTGTCGGGATGGTTGGTCGCGATGCTCTGGGCGATGTTCTGCAGCATCAGGGTCTTGCCGGCCTTCGGCGGCGACACGATCAGGCCGCGCTGGCCCTTGCCGAAGGGCGCGACCATGTCGATCACCCGGGCGGTGATGTCCTCGGTCGAGCCGTTGCCACGCTCCATGCGCATGCGCTGGTTCGGGTGCAGCGGAGTCAGGTTCTCGAACAGGACTTTGTGCCGGGCATTCTCCGGCGGCTCGAAATTGATCTCCGCGACCTTCAGCAGCGCGAAGTAACGCTCGTTGTCCTTGGGCGGGCGGATCTTGCCGGAGATCGTGTCCCCCGTGCGCAGCCCGAAACGCCGGATCTGGCTGGGCGACACGTAGACATCGTCCGGACCCGCGAGATAGGAGCTGTCCGCTCCGCGCAGGAATCCGAAACCGTCGGAAAGGATTTCCAGCACGCCGTCGCCGTAGATCGGTTCGCCATTCCTGGCGTGGGCCTTGAGCAGGGCAAAGATGATGTCCTGCTTGCGCGCGCGGGACATGTTTTCGATGCCCTGGGTCTCGGCGATGGCGACGAGTTCGCCCGCCGTCTTCTGCTTCAGTTCGGTAAGGTTCATTTGACCGCGAGTGTGAACGTGATTTTCCTGCGAACCGACTCAGAGCCGGGAGGAAATTCGGTTGGGGGACAAGGAGGCGGGGAGGCGCGCACCTCAACAGGCCGCGCGCAGCTTGACTATAGGCGAGCCCGCGCGTTCAGGCAAGCTTTTATCAATCTGCGGATGAGATGGTTGTAGCGTGCGAACGAGAGACCCGGCGCGAGCACCAGGTCTCGAGTCCGGTCTCAGAGGTGCTGATCGAGAAATGCCGTCAACTGCGACTTGCTGAGCGCGCCCACCTTGGTCGCTTCGACGTCGCCGCTCTTGAAGAGCATCAGGGTGGGAATGCCACGGATACCGTAGCGGGGCGGCGTGGCCGGGTTCTCGTCTATATTCAGTTTGGCAACCTTCAGCCGACCATCGTATTCTTCTGCGATCTCGTCCAGTATCGGCGCGATCATTTTGCATGGACCGCACCACTCGGCCCAGTAGTCGACCAGCACCGGACGGTCGGACTTGAGAACGTCCGCCTCGAAACTGGCGTCCGAGATATGATGAATGTTTTCGCTCACGCGGTATCCTCTGTGACTGGAATGGAGGACGCGGATTGAAGCCCTCCTACACCCGTAACTATCGGACAATTGTACGGGTGAATTCAAGTTGACTGAGCGTTTCTCTCGATTGGAGACCCATGACCGAAGCCGACACAGAGCGCCCCCGCTTCGACCGACTCGAACTCCTCGAACCCGTGCTGCAGGGCATCCGGGATGCGGGATTCGAATACTGCACACCGATCCAGGCACAGACACTGCCCGTCGCCCTTGCGGGCCACGATGTCGCGGGGCAGGCCCAGACCGGAACCGGCAAGACCGCCGCTTTCCTGGTGGCCGCCTTCGATCGGCTGCTCCGATACCCGCCGCATGCGGAGCGTCACAAGAATGACGTGCGCATGCTCGTCCTCGCGCCCACCCGCGAACTGGCGATCCAGATTCACAAGGATGCGCTGCTGCTGGGCAACCGGACCGGGCTGCGTTTCGCGCTGGCCTACGGAGGCACGGGCTACGAACAGCAGCGCGAGGATCTGGTGGCGGGAGCGGACGTGCTGATCGGCACCCCCGGCCGGATCATCGACTACCACAAGCAGCACGTGTTCAGCCTCAAGCGCGCCGAGGTGGTGGTACTCGACGAGGCGGACCGCATGTTCGATCTTGGGTTCATCAAGGACATCCGGTTCCTGTTGCGGCGGTGTTCCCTGCCGTCGGAACGTCTGTCCATGCTCTTTTCGGCCACGCTTTCCTGGCGCGTGATGGAGCTGGCGTACGAGCACATGAACAACCCGGTCAAGATCCAGGTCGAGGCCGAGAGCGTCGCCGCCGAGCGCGTCCGGCAGGTCATCTACTACCCGTCCAACGATCAGAAGATCCCGCTGCTCATCTCGCTGGCGCAGACACTGCAACCGGAGCGCTCGATCGTTTTCGTCAACACGAAGCACTGGGCGGAACGGGTCTGCGACTGGTTGAACGCAAATGGTCTGAAGGCGGCGCTGCTCTCCGGAGACGTGCCGCAGACCAAACGCACGCGGCTGCTCGCCCAGTTCGGATCGGGCGACTACGCCTTCCTGGTGGCTACCGACGTGGCCGCGCGCGGCCTGCACATTCCCGATGTGACCCACGTATTCAACTTCGATCTGCCCCAGAGCGGCGAGGATTACGTCCATCGGATCGGGCGCACGGGTCGGGCCGGAGCCGAGGGCGACGCGATCAGTTTCGGCTGCGAGGACTCGGCGTTCTATCTGCCCGATATCGAGAGCTATCTGGGGCAGCGCATCCCCACCGCGATGCTCGAGCCGGAGACGCTGCCGACGCAGTTGAACCGGCCGCCACCCAGGGCGCGGCGGCGCCCGGAAGAGCGCGGCAGGCCCTCTGGCGGGCGTCCGGGTCCGCGCGGCGACAGCTCCGGGAGGCCGCGCGCCGGACGCCGTGGCCCGCCACGCAAACCCGCGCCCTAGAGCAGCCAGTAGTCCGGCCTCAGGCGGCCTCGCCCCAGACGGCGTAGACCGGATCGGAGAACGCGAGCCGCGCGGCATACGGGTCGCCCGCGGGACGGGGCAGGCCACGCAGGGACCAGGTCCCGAGATTCCCGAACCCGCCTGCCGCGAGGAAGAAGTCCAACACCAGGCCCATGCGCTCGAACTCGTGCAGCTCCGGCCAGAGCGCGATCGCCTTGGGCGGGAACCAGCGGTTGGAGAAGGTCAGAACGAAGCGCCCCCCGGGCCTCAGGACCCGCCTCACCTCCCGGAACACCGACACGGGTCGGGTGAGGTATTCCACTGAAACGGTGCAGATCGCCGCGTCGAAACGGGACTCAGGCCAGGGCAGGCATGGGTCGAGATTGAGATCCTGCACCATGCGCTCGGAGAGCTTCGCATTCGCCGCCAACTCTTCGGCGTTCATCCCGAGGCCCGTGACCTCTCCGGAGTGCCTGTCCGGATCCAGGTGCGAGGTCCAGCTGCTCATGAGATCGAGCACACGGCCATTCCCGGGTATCAGCGCGCCGTACAACGCCCGGATCTGCGCGCGCGCCGTGTCGTCCAGGTGCTGCACCATCCGGGGTTCCGCGTAGAATTCGGCGTCGGGCCGCGAATCGGGCCGCTCGTACGAACGATCGGAATGGAAGTCGGTGGGCTGGCCACGCCAGCGCGCCTGCATCCCGGGGCCGTTGGTCACCGCCGCCCGGCCGAGGTTCGCCGGCGGCTCGCCGGGTGGGACGAGGTCCAGCAGACGCAGGTCCAGCTCCAGCGGCCGACCCGCCAGCGGATGGTTGAAGTCCAGGGTGATCGTGCCGTCCGGGGCGACCGAGGTCACGCGAAACGCGGTCGGAGGGCCCGGCGTCAGCTCCGGAGTTCCGGCGAGAAGCGCTCCCGGATAAAAACGACCGATACGCGGCTCGATCTGAAGGTGCCCGCGCGTCCGCGGGAAAAGGCTTCCCGGAATCCGGACCTGCTGCCCGTCGTCCGGGTCCGGGACGAGTTCGCCCGCTCCAAAAGCCCGGGTCAGCGGCTCGGTGCCTTGCGCTTCGAGCCGTGCCAGCAGGGCCTGCGAACCCTCGTCGCGCTCGGGGCATCGCAGCGCGCGGCTATCCACATGGCTGGCCTCGGCACTGTGCCAACGCAGGCTGAGTCCGATCCCCTGGCCGGGTCCGCTGGGGGAGGATGGAGACCGTCGACCCAGGTGCTCGAAAGGATCAAGTCGGAACATGATGGTCCCTGTGCGCGGTCGGAAAAAAAGCTGCACCGGGGACGGGAAGTGGGGACTTCGTTGCCTTCACCCCAAAAAAAACCGCGCGACCTTCCCGTGTCGCGCGGCCGTCAGACTCAGGGCTGCTTGGGAGTGGTGTATTCGGCAACCTTGTGGAAGGGTTCCCAAATGGTTTCGTAGCCCACGTAGCCCTTTTCGTTCGGAGCCATCTGCCGGGTCTTCAAAAACCGCGACGAGCCCTCCGGGACCTTGGGCCGCTCTTTGGTTGGTTCGCTCATGATTCACCTCATCTCAATGATAAAAGGGGGTATGGAAACGCCGATGTCAGCCCCCCGACTCACTGACAGATCCGGCCAATAACGATGCCGTCGTTCTATTCAGATCGGCACGACGCGCCCGCCGGTGACCTCAGGGACGGTCTCCACCTTGCCTCCGTGCTCGATCTCCTCCTCGGTCGCATCCCGCACCATCCTGATCTGGAGCTTGAAGATCACTTCCCGGCCGCACAGCGGATTGTTGCCATCGATGGTCACGGACTTGTCGTCCACCCGTGTCACCAGAAAACTCTTGGTTTGGCCCCGCTCGTTTTCCATCAGGATCGCAGTGCCAACCTGGCGGTACTCTTCCGGAACGTTATCGATATGGTCGGTGATCACCAGAGACTCATCCCTCGGGCCGTAGATCGCGTTGCAGTCGATCGGCACCTCGATCAGATCGCCCTCCGACCGGCCTTCGAGCCGCGCCATCACGGGCGGCGACAAGATCTCATTCACGCCATGAACATAGCCCAGTGGATACTCGATCGCGGTCAGCAGCTGACCGGACTTCAGGTCAACCACCTCGTAGGTCAGCTCGACATATTTGTTCGCTTCGATCACATCATTTTTCATCGCACAACCGCCATCTCAGAAAATGGACGCGCCGAAGATCCGAACCTCTCCGTTCTCATAGCCGAGCACCATTCGGCCGAGCCATTCCCCTTCCTTCTTGGTGCTCCTGACCCGGTACAGAACCGTGACGTGTTCACCACGCCGAATGATTCCGAGATAATCCCAGTCCTCGCTCAGATTACGCGTCAATTCGCTCTTCGCGAACTGATTACCGATCTCGACCTCGTTGAGCCCGAACGTCAGGTTGTACGAGAATTTGCGCACGAACTTACCGTAATCCCCCTCGTTGGAGGACGTGACCAGGTCGCTCCACATCGGGTGGGCGACCGCGATGATCTCCTCGTCGGTGAGTTCGATGATGTTCCTGGTTTCTTCCGGTGTATCCGGAACCCCGGCTGTACTGTTCATATCAAAAACCCCGGACGGCGCGTGGGAAAAAGAAGACCAACGCAACGGCGCGCCGGTCTTCTTTGATTCCGAAGAAAATGGTGGGGGCCTCAAGACCCCCACCGCAGTCGGGCGTCACTCGTCCATGCCGACCAGATGGTAGCAAGGCGCCTTTTCCATGGTGTACTCGCCCGTCTTCGGATCACGGCGGGACACGGTGAGAACATGCCAGTTCTCATCGTCGAGTTTCATCACGTCGCCCCGGTAGTAGTAACCCGGCCAACGCGTTTCCTTGCGGAAAAGTGTGTGCTGGAAGACGCTCTCCGAGGTGAGCACCCGGTGCCTGAGTTCCCAGGCGCGAAGCAGTTCGTGCAGGTCCGCAGCGCCCAGCTTCTCGAGATCCTCCTCGAGGATCTTCATCTTCTTCATGCCGATGTTGAGCAGCTTCTCGTTGGTCATGTAACTGACCGTTACGCCACCGCAGTACTCGTCCATCAATTTCTGAAGACGGTCCAGGGCCTGACGCGGACTCAGGATGTTCGGGTGCACCGTGCCGGCCACCACTTCGTTGCGGTACACCGTGTAGTGCTCGAGCGGCTTGAAGATTTCCGCCTTCCGATCTTCGATCTGCGTGTCGGAAACCCGGATGCCCTGGGCCTTGCCGTCGTCGATGTACTTGCACGCGGCTTTCGCGGCCAGGCGGCCTTCGGTGAAGGAGCCGGACGAGAACGCGTGCGGCGTTCCACCCACGGCATCGCCGGCGCCGAAAAGACCTTCGACGGTCGTCATGCGGTTATAGCCCCAGAAATACTCGGGGGGCGACACGTCCTCGGGGCCAGAACACCACGCGCCACAACCCGTGGCGTGCGAGCCCATCACGTACGGCTCGGAGGTGGTCAGCTCGGGGTTTTCGTTCTTGGGATCGACGTCGGTCGCGGCCCAGAGCACGGCCTGGCCGACGGTCATACCCAGGAAGTTTTCCCAGCCCACTTCTTCCAGATGCGGATCCTGGAACGCTTCCATCGTGACCATGTGGATCGGACCACGGCCCGCGTTCACCTCGTTGATCAACGCGTGGTTGCGCAGGCAGGTCGGAATCGGGCGGTGGGTCCGGTGGGAGGCTTCCGGATCCAGATATTCCTTGCCGACCATCTTCTGCAGCTCGGGGAACCACTTGGACTCGTACTCTTCGCCGAGGCCGTTCTGCGTGTAGGTCTTCAAGTGCAGGAAGTACGCGCCAACGGGGCCGTAGCCGTCCTTGAATCGGGCCAGCACGATGCGGTTTTCCATCTGGGTCATCTTCGCACCGGCCTGGATCAGCAGGCCGTACGCCGAACCCGAGGACCACGGTGCGTACCAGACACGGCCGGCGCCTTCACCCACCGAACGGGGCTTGAAGATCATCGACGCTCCGCCGGCAGCCACGACCACGGTCTTGGACTTGAACACGTGGTAGTTGCCGGTACGGACATTGAAGCCAACGGCGCCGGCAACCCGGTTTTCCTTGGATTCGTCCATCAGCAGGTGCGTGACACAGATGCGGTTGTACACCTTGTCGGCGGACTTCTTGGCAGCCTCGGCCACGATCGGCTTGTAGGACTCGCCGTGAATCATGATCTGCCAGCGGCCTTCACGCTGGTAGGCGCCCGTCTTGGGGTTGCGCATCAGCGGCAGACCCCATTCCTCGAACTGGTGCACGGCGGAGTCGACGTGGCGCGCCATGTCGAACAGCAGGTCCTCGCGCACCATGCCCATCAGGTCGATCCGCGCGTAGCGGACGTGGTCTTCGGGGTTGTTCTCGCCCCAGCGGGTGCCCATGTAGCAGTTGATCGCGTACAGGCCCTGCGCGACCGCGCCTGAGCGGTCGATATTGGCCTTTTCGGCAATGATGATCTTCTTGTCCTGCCCCCAGTACCGGGCCTCGAAGGCAGCACCCGTGCCGCCCAGTCCAGCGCCCACTACGAGGACGTCGATGTTGTCTTCGACGATCGTGTCGTGTGCCATCAGTAGTACACCCCTTCTTTCATCTTGAGACCGTTGCTCTCCAGCGTGTGCAGCCCGCCATCATCCATGCGGATGTACTTGGGCTCGTTGAACAGCAGCTGGCTGTCGCGCATCTCCTTGCTCGGCCCGCTCACCTCGGCAAGCTTCGGAATGTGCTTGCCCCAGGGCTTGGTCGTGATCGGTGACAGGAACTCCTTCTCCCTGCCGTCCCGGAACTTGATCTTCCAGGCGATGGTGCCGCGCTCCTCATCGCGGTCCACGCGCACGCTGTGTCCCAGCGGAGCGAAGTCGGCGTAGCCGCGCGCATCAATGGCGTGGTGCGGGCAGGCCTTCACGCAGGAGTAGCACTCCCAGCACATGCTGGGCTCGATGTTGTACGCGCGACGCGTGGTGGGGTCGATATGCATGATGTCTGACGGGCAGATGTCCACGCAGTACCCACAGCCATCGCATCGGGTCATGTAAACGAAAGTTGGCATGGTGATCCTCGATCAATGCTGTTGATCAGTTGACTGGATTAGTAGTGGTTGGGCGCTTCACGCTTGATGCCCAGACCCATGTCCATGGGTGCATCCCGCAGCAACTCCAGCGAATGACGCTGCTGCTGAGCGGGGTCGTCGCGGGTGATCGTCGGGAGATTTTCCGCGGAACCGTCTGCCCGGGTGATGCGCTTCTGGTAAGCCGCGGCAGGTTTGAAGAACATGTGCGCGAACTTGGACCAGTACACAGACCCGAACAACGTGGTGGTGCCGGCGATGAACAGCACGAAGAAGAGCCAGCCCAGCGCGCCCATGCCCTGGGTGAACGACCAGAGAAGTGCGAAGGTCGACATCACGAGCAGCGACAGGATGAACAGGTCGGCGCGAGACACAGCGAACAGGGGACGGCTCTCGGATGACAGATCGACGCGGATCGCGAACCAGAACCAGTAGCCGCCAACGGCCAGCGACAGTGCGCTGAGGTGCCACAGCAGCGGCAGGATCGCGGGCGTCTGAGCGCCCTGGGCGGTGTGCGCGAAGATCAGGATGGCCGACGTGATCACGAACACGATAAAGCCGTACATCATGAACAGGTGGGAGATCCGGCGCTGGGAGTTGGCAAACTCGCCTGCGGTCAGAACCTCTTTTCCGACGGTCTTGATCATCAGCCCGAGCTTCTCGCCGCTGCCGACGCTGCGTTTCGCGTTCGCCTGGGCCTTTTTCGCGTTTTCGAAGAAGTACTTGGCGTTTTTCTTGTGGATCATGTCGAAAATCGTGCCACCGGCCACGAGGATGACCATGAGCACGACGTAAGCCTGCATGACCGCCGGCGGAATGACGGCAGCGAGTTCGGCGAAGGGATTGCTAGTAATCACGGGCTACAGCCTCCTAGGTGGATCGGGAATCGTGCGAGTCTGTTGCATTCCAATTTTCGATTCAAATCAAAGTTACTTGCGTTTCCATAAGCTCAGCTTATACCGGTTCGGTTCGGCACGGGCTGGAAGGCCTGCGGAGATCGCCGGTCGCGCGAGGAAACGCTCGCTCGAAATACAGGCCGGCATGGGAACCGGACGGTGCTACAGCCGGGGGGAACCGTGGCAACGGGCCCGCTGTGCAGCGTTCTCTGCGCACGCCAGGTGGAGGGAGTCTACTCCGTTCCGCGCGTGCCAACGGGACCGAGGATAAATGTTGTTTATTAGAATATTCGAAAAAAACGGTTTCTGCTTTCGATCCGAAATGCAGGTCCACATGGCCCTGTGTTGTGCTACGTTACCGCGGCCTGTGCCCGTGACACCCGTAGCCGGGTATCCCGGGCGCCACCCAAAAGACGGCGATGCCGCAATCTCAACACCCATTCCTGGCAGGAGACAGAGTCCATGATCAAACCACACGGTGCGGATACCCTGAAACCCCTCTTTGTCTACGACACCGAAAAACACCACGCCCTCATGCAGGAGGCCGAAACCCTTCCGTCCGTGGTGATCAGCTCGGCTGCGGCCGGCAACGCCGTGATGATGGGTGGTGGCTATTTCACCCCGCTCACCGGCTTCATGAACGTGGCCGACGCCATGGGCTGCGCCGAACACATGAAGACCGCGGGCAGTGTCTTCTTCCCGGTACCGGTGGTCAACCTGCTGGAGAACGCCGACGCGATCCGGGGGGCCAAACGAATCGCCCTGCGTGACCCCAACATGGAAGGCCATCCGGTCCTCGCCATTCAGGACGTCGAGGCGATCGAGGAATTCACTCCCGAACAGATGGAGGTGATGACCCAGAAGGTCTACGGCACCACCGACCCCGAACACCCCGGCGTCGCGGCCTTCAACAGTGTCGGCCGCGTCTGCGTGTCCGGCCCGATCCAGGTGCTGCACTTCTCGTATTTCCAGGACGACTTCCCCGACACCTTCCGCACCGCCGTCGAGATCCGCAACGAGATCAGCGAGCGTGGCTGGAACAAGGTGGTCGCATTCCAGACCCGCAACCCCATGCACCGCGCGCACGAGGAACTGTGCCGCATGGCGATGGATCAACTGGACGCCGACGGCGTCGTGATCCATATGCTGCTGGGCAAGCTCAAGGCGGGCGACATCCCGGCCCCGGTTCGTGACGCGGCGATTCGCAAGATGGCCGAACTCTACTTCCCGCCCAACACCGTGATGATCACCGGTTACGGCTTCGACATGCTGTACGCGGGGCCCCGTGAAGCCGTCCTCCACGCGCTGTTCCGGCAGAACATGGGGGCGACCCACTTCATCATCGGCCGCGACCACGCCGGTGTGGGCGACTACTATGGGGCCTTCGATGCGCAGACCATCTTCGACAGCGAGGTCCCTGCCGACGCACTCGAGATCGAGATCTTCCGCGCCGACCACACCGCCTACTCGAAGAAGCTCAACCGGGTCGTGATGATGCGCGATGTGCCCGACCACACCAAGGAGGATTTCGTGCTCCTCTCCGGCACCAAGGTCCGCGAGATGCTGGGTCGTGGCGAGGCACCCCCGCCCGAATTCTCCCGCCCCGAAGTGGCGCAGATCCTGATGGACTATTACCAGAGCCTCGACAGGAAGTAGAAGGCGTTCGGCCGCCGCCGAACGTGCGAACGCCGGTGCCGGGAGCCAACCCTCCCGGCACCGGCGTTCTGCATTCCGATCAATATTCCTTCGTGAGGACAGCCTGGATGTCCGCGAAGGTCCGCGCGACATCGAAGGTCTGCACCGGCAACCCCAGCTGGCGCCCGATCTGCGTCGCCGAGAAGACCCCGCGGATACGCGTGACCCCGGCCACCGGGTCCGTCTCCCCAACCAGTGCGTGCTGCCGCCCCCAGTTCTTCAGCGTCGCGACGACATCTCCCACCTCGGCGTGCATCACGCGGCTCAGCTCCAGAAGATCCATGGTCTCAAGCGGCGCCATCAGGTCGCGGACCCTCAGGTCATCGAATCGCAGACCCCGTTCACGCACGATCTGGACAGGCCGCTCGCCCTGGGTGTCACGGGCGGTGATCAAGCCGAGCACGCGTTCCCCTTCCACCACGATCAACAGGCGCACACCCCGGGCGATCATTTCATCGGTCGCCTGGCCCAGTGTCGCATCGGGGCCGACGGTGGCCACCGGAACCTTGCGGAAATCGGTCATCACGCAGAGCGCCGAGGACGACATCGTGACCTTGGGGGCCGCTTCGGTCACCTGCTGGAGTCCGGTTCCGGGGGCCGCCTTGTGCGAAGGCAGGGGCTTGTGCGGGTTTTCTGCGGTCATGGCGTCCTCTCCGTCCAGGGAAGGGTGATAACGATGCCTGCCCGGGCGCGCGCTGACAAGCCAACCTTCCCAATCTGGACAAAAGGCCGGTCCGAGCGGCGGACTGTGCGGACTCCGGGGCCCGGTGTTTGGCCGGTGCTCTGTCGGAGGGCGTCGGCAGCATGGATGCTGCCGTCGAGCCTACATGGATGAATTCACGGCGTCCCGGCTGCGCGACCGCCGACACAGCCCATCCCAGAGCCCAAGGACGAAACCGGACTAAACCCCGGCCGCGACCTCTTCCGGCGTCAACCGGATCTCGAAGATCATGCTGTCGAGGTCACCGATCGCCCAGGTGGCCTCGGGTGCGCCCAGGCCGGCGACGGTGCCGGGATTCACGACCCAGGTCGAACCGTTTTTCACGTGCGGCTGCTGCCGGATCTCGGGTTCGTGGCTGTGCCCGCAGCAGACGAGGTCGTAGTCGCCCGTGCAGGCCATCGCGTGCGCGTAATGCGGATAGTGGGTCACGAAGATGTGCCGGCCACCCAGGGTGATGATTCCATCGTGCCCGTAATAGGTCAGCAGGCCGTTGGACTGGTGGGCAATGCGCGAAATCGCCACCGGATCGCCGAGATTGTTGCCGTGTACGGCGTGGATCGGCAGACCCAGTTTCAGCGACGCCCTCAGGGTATTCCCGCCGATCAGATCGCCGCAGTGGATCACCGCCTCGGCACCCTCGGCGGCGCCGGCCTCGATCGCCCGCGCCAGCATCGGGCCGCGGTCATGGCTGTCCGATACGATGCAGACCTTCATGGCGTACTCCATTTGCCGACGACCCCGAACGCGTCGTCGATGTCGGTCTTCCTGAACGCCCGGCGGCTCATGCGCATGCCGCCCCCGGGCAGATTCGGGCGATGGATGATGACGTGAAGCTCGTCTCCTGTGAAGTCGGGGTTCGGCTCGGCCATATCCACATTCCTCGGGTGCTTATGGATGGATAAAAATTTTTGCCTTGTCGGACCCACCCCACGACTGCATACTGCACGAAGTATATCGTAATTTACTTATCCTTCAAGGCACTATTCATGAGCACACAGACCCCCGCACAGGAAATCAAGAATACCACCTGTTACATGTGTGCGTGCCGCTGCGGCATCCGCGTACATCTCCGTGACGGCGAGGTCCGATACATCGACGGCAACCCCGATCATCCGATCAACAAGGGCGTGATCTGCGCCAAGGGGTCCTCGGGCATCATGAAGCAGTATTCGCCGGCGCGCCTCACCCAGCCCTTGCGGCGCAAGCAGGGCGCCGAGCGCGGGGCCGGAGAATTCGAACCGATCTCCTGGACCGAAGCCTTCTCGATGCTCGAGGAGCGCCTCGGGACTATCCGCGATACGGATCCGAAGAAATTCGCACTCTTCACCGGCCGCGACCAGATGCAGGCATTGACCGGTCTGTTCGCAAAGCAGTTCGGCACCCCGAACTACGCGGCGCATGGCGGCTTCTGCTCGGTCAACATGGCCGCCGGCATGATCTACACCATCGGCGGATCGTTCTGGGAGTTCGGCGGACCGGACCTGGAGCGGTCCAAGCTGTTCGTGATGATCGGCACCGCCGAAGACCATCATTCGAATCCGATGAAGATGGCGATCTCCAAGTTCAAGCGTGACGGCGGCCGTTTCATCTCCATCAACCCGGTGCGGACCGGCTACTCGGCGATCGCCGACGAGTGGGTACCGATCCGCCCGGGCACCGACAGCGCCCTGCTGCTGGCAATCATCCACGAGATCATGGCCAAGGGACTGTACGACCGGGACTTCCTGGTGCGTTACAGCAACGCCGGTCAACTGGTGAACGTCGACGAGGCGAACGACGCGTTCGGCATGTTCCTGCGCTCCGAGGCCGCCGGGGACGCGGCGGAGGGCTGCTACGACCCGCAGGACAAACTCTGGTGGGACCGGAAATCGGACCGTCCCGTGGTCACCCACACGCCCGACGCCGATCCCTACCTGCTCGGCGAATTCCGTCTTCAGGACGGCACCGCGGCCAAGCCCGCGTTCCAGCTGCTGCAGGAACGCGTGCAGGAATACACGCCCGAGTGGGCGGCGCGCATCACCGGCATTCCGGCGGATACGATCCGGCGCCTGGCGCACGAGATGGGCGTGACCGCCCGCGACCAGCGCATCGAGCTGCCGATCGCCTGGACCGATTCCTGGGGCGTGGAGCACGACAGCGTGACCGGCAACCCGGTCTCGTTCCATGCCATGCGCGGCCTGGCCGCCCATTCCAACGGGTTCCACACCATCCGTGCACTGGCCATCCTGATGTCGTTGCTCGGCACCATCGACCGTCCCGGCGGCTTCCGCCACAAGGCCCCGTTCCCGCGCCCGATTCCGCCCTGCGCCCGCCCGCCGAAGGGGCCCGAGGCCGTGCAGCCCGGCAAGCCGCTGGACGGCATGGTGCTGGGCTGGCCGGCGGACCCGGACGACCTGTTCGTCGATGAGCAGGGCGGCCCGGTGCGCATCGACAAGGCCTTTTCCTGGGAATACCCGCTCGCGGTGCACGGCTTGATGCACAACGTGATCACCAACGCCTGGCGCGGCGACCCCTACAAGATCGACACCCTGATGATCTTCATGGCCAACATGGCCTGGAACTCGACCATGAACACGGTCGAGGTGCGCAAGATGCTCAACGACAGGGACGAGAACGGCGAGTACAAGATCCCGTTCCTGGTCGTCGCCGACGCTTTCCAGTCCGAAATGACGGCCTTCGCCGATCTGGTTCTGCCCGACACGACCTATCTCGAACGCCACGACGTGATGTCGATGCTCGACCGGCCGATCTCCGAATACGACGGCCCGATCGACTCGGTGCGCATCCCCGTGGTGCCACCGAAGGGTGAGTGCAAGCCGTTCCAGGAGGTCCTGATCGAACTCGGCTCGCGGCTGAAACTGCCGGCGTTCACCACCCCGGAAGGCAAGCGCAAGTTCCGCGACTACCCGGACTTCGTGGTCAACTACGAGACCGAGCCAGGCTCCGGTATCGGCTTCCTGGCCGGCTGGCGCGGCAAGGGCGGCGAGAAGTCGCTGCGCGGGGAACCCAACCCGAACCAGTGGGAGATGTACGCGAAGAACAACTGCGTCTTCCACTACGAACTGCCCAAGAGTTACCAGTACATGCGCAACTGGAACAAGGGCTACCTCGAGTGGTCGCAACGCAACCGCATCACCCGCTACGCGGAGCCGATCCTGATCCACCTCTACTCCGAGGTGCTGATGAAGTTCCGCGCCGCGGCGCAGGGCAAGGGCTCCTCGCGGCGACCGCCCGAACATCTGGCCGAGCGCGTCGAGACCTATTTCGATCCGCTGCCGTTCTACTATGACCCGCTCGAGTGCCAGTCCACCGACAAGCATACCTACCCGCTGGCCGCGATCACCCAGCGTCCCATGGCCATGTATCACTCCTGGGATTCACAGAATGCATGGCTGCGGCAGATCCATGCCCATAACGTGCTGTTCGTGAATCCGGTCACCGCGAAAAACGCGGGCATCGGTGACGACGACTGGATCTGGGTCGAAAGCCAGTGGGGCAAGGTGCGTTGCATGGCCAAATACTCCGAGGCCGTGGAACCCGGTACGGTCTGGACCTGGAACGCCATCGGCAAGGCCGCGGGCGCCTGGAATCTGACGCCGCGCTCGAACGAGTCCCGCAAGGGCTTCCTGCTGAATCACCTGATCTCGGAAGAGCTGCCGGGGACGCAGGGTCCGATCTCCAACTCCGACCCGGTCACCGGGCAGGCTGCCTGGTACGACGTCCGTGTGCGGATCTACAAGGCGGCCGCGGAGGAGCCCGAGGTGACCTCGCCGCAGTTCGACGCCATGACGCCGTACCCCGGCCAGGCCAAGCGGCCCCGAATCTGGAACTTCTTTGCCGCGAAAGGAGGCAAGTCATGACCCAGCTTGCTTTGGTCATCGACCTGAACGTCTGTGTCGGGTGCCACGCCTGCGTCACCAGTTGCAAGGAGTGGAACACCTCCGGCGACGCCGGCCCGCTGGTGGACATGAACCCCTACGACGCGGACCCCACCGGGACGTTCTTCAATCGAGTGCAGACCTTCGAAGTCGGGGAATACCCGACCACGGAGACCGTGCACTTTCCGAAGTCGTGCCTGCACTGCGAAGAACCGCCATGCGTACCCGTCTGCCCCACCGGTGCTTCGTACAAGCGCAAGGAAGACGGCATCGTGCTGGTGGATTACGACAAGTGCATCGGCTGCAAGTACTGCTCCTGGGCCTGTCCCTATGGCGTACGCGAAGTCGATGCGCAGCGCAGGGTGATGACCAAGTGCACCCTGTGCGTGGACCGCATCTACGACCAGAGCATCCCGGAATGGGACCGCAAGCCGGCCTGTGTGCGCGCCTGCCCCACCACCGCGCGTCTGTTCGGCGACATCCACGATCCGGACTCGCAGGTCTCGCAGGCCATCCGCGAGAACGGCGGCTACCAGTTGATGCCCGAATGGGGCACCAAGCCGGCGAACCACTACCTGCCGCGGCGCAAGACCCGGATCACCGTCCGCGAGGATGAGATCGAACGAGCCGACAACCCGCTCAAAATCGACAGTCAGCTGCCCAAGCCGGGACGCGACGAGCCCTCGCTCGACGACGTCACCAGCTGGTAAACGAGGACGAACCGCCATGCATCCCGCCTTTTCCGTACTCTTCCTGACGACCCTCATCGGCGCCGGCCAGGGGCTGTTCATGGCCCTGTTCTGGGTCGAGACTTACGCGCTGATGGGGCTGGTGCCCGCGCAGGACCCGGGGTTCCATGCATTGGGCAGCGCGCTGTCCCTGGTGCTGCTCGGCCTGGGGCTGTTCGCCTCGTTCTTCCATCTGGGCCGCCCCGAGCGCGCATGGCGTACGGCCACGAAGTGGCGCACCTCCTGGCTTTCCCGCGAAGTCATCGTACTGCCGGCCTTCATGGGAGCCGTGTTCGTATACGGCCTGGCGCACTGGGCGGGCTTCAACCCCTCGCTCGGAACGCTCCCCGGCAACCAGCCGGTACCGTTGACCATGGTCCTCGGTATCGCCGGAGTGATCCTGGCGCTGGCCCTGTTCGTCAGCACCGCGATGATCTACGCGGCGGTGAAATTCCTGCAGGAGTGGCACTCACCGCTCACCGTGGTGAACTACACCCTGCTGGGCATGGCCTCGGGATTCACCCTTGCCACCGCCCTTGCCGCCTGGGCCGGCAACGGGCTGGTCCCCATGCTCGCCGGCTGGGCCATCATCCTGACCCTGCTCGGACTGGTCACCCGCACCGCGTCGCTGATCCGCAACGCCCGCATCAAACCGAAGTCCACGCTGCAGACCGCGATCGGCATCAAGCATCCGCGCATCCAGCAGAAAGCGCAGGGCTTCATGGGTGGCTCGTTCAATACCCGCGAGTTCTTTCACCACAAGTCCGAGGGTTTCGTGCGGATGGTCAAATGGACCTTCCTGATCGCCACGTTCCTGATTCCGACGGTGCTGCTGGCCGCGGGCGTGATCCTGCCCGCGGAGGCCGTGAATCTCCTCGTCGCGGCTTTCGTGGTCCAGTACATCGGTCTGCTCGCCGAGCGGTGGTTCTTTTTCGCACAGGCGAACCACCCGCAGAACCTGTACTACCAGTCGGCTGCCTGATCACGCCCCCTCACCACGGCCGGCCCGCGCCTGCGGGCGAGGCCGGGGAAAGGGGCCTGGACTGAGACCGGGGAGGTCTACTCCGCCGGCCAGTAATCCGTCGCGATCCCATCGCCGAGGTCGGCTTCGATCAGGCGCTGGCGCACCGCCAGCAGTTTTTCGATCAGCGCCGGCTCACTTGCCGCGTAGGCGTCGGCATCGGGACGGCGGTTGACCACGACGCCGAGCAACTCGGTGATCGCGTTGCCGATCGAGTTCTGACTGATGGTCACGATCAGCCGCCCGTCGTCGTTCCGATAGATCAACTGCTTGAATGCGGGCTGCCAGCGGATCGCGTTGGCGTACTTCGCGTCGGTGATGCAGCGGTCGCGCACCTTCTTTGCCGTTTTCAGGAAGTCGTTGTTGAACAGCAGCACTTCCTCGACCTGCTGGGGAAAATACACCCCCTCGGGCAGCGGCGCGTTGCGCGTCGACACCTGCGAGAAAAACGTCCGGTAGAAGTCGAGGAAGCCCTTGAGAATCGCGTCGTACTCGCGCCAGAAACGCGCATCCTTCAGCGCATCTGCGCCCCCCTGGATCTCCCAGCTGGGCAGGCCCTGCGGGTAGCCGGTCAGGTTGAGCCGCGCCGCGTCGTCCGCCACCGGCCGGAGAATCCTCAGTTCCAGCGCTCGGGTGAAGAACTCGCGATAGACGTCCCGCATGTAGGCCTGAAACAGGCTGTGCTGACCGCCGTCGGTAAGGTTGGGATTGCCCGGATCGGCGTGTACGGCCGAACGCAGGTTCCGCATGGGGAAAACCATGAAATGGTTGTGCAGCATGCGGATGCTGGGCACGCCCGGCGCGGTCAGCGGCCAGGTGGCGTCCAGACTGGCCTCGCCCGCCAGCACCAGTGCGTCGGCGGGATCCGGGTAGGTCTCCAGCATGTACGCGATGATGATGCCGTTCATCCGGTTCCAGACGTGCCGGACCGGCGCGGGGACCTGTGTGCGACGCACCGGTCTGCCCAGCGGGTCGAGGATCACCTTCGAGGTGTTGTAGATGATGGAGGCGTCGAACTCGTTGCTGTGTCCCAGCGCTTTCCGATACAGGAGCAAATTCTCGGGATTCACGAGCAGCCCGTTGTTGTGCACCAGATCGGCGAGATTCTCGGTACTGTTGAAAAACTCGTTCGGCTTCATACCCTCCGGAATTTCCAGGGGAATCGGACGAAACGGCGTGGTGATTTCGCGTGGAACGGCTTCCATGGTCCTGACAGATGCCTCCGTGGTGTCGCGGTCACGCCCGGGTGAAACCCTGCGCGCCCTGAAAGTGTGATCGGGGACGAGCCGCCGGCGCAACGCCTCCCCCTTCCGGAGGAGCCTTCAACCCTTGTGCCGGCTGCCGCAGAACCTGTACTGTACCGCCCCGCAGACCGCGGCCAGTCGGCCGCGGGCCCATAACATACCCATAAAACCCCGAAGGAGCGAAATCATGCGATTGATTCTGTTGGGCGCACCCGGTGCTGGCAAGGGCACTCAGGCGCAGTACATCTGCGAGAAATACGGGATTCCCCAGATCTCCACCGGAGACATGCTCCGTGCCGCCGTGAAGGCCGGCACCCCGCTGGGCGTCGAAGCGAAGAAGGTCATGGATGCCGGTGGCCTGGTGTCGGACGACATCATCCTGGGCCTGATCAAGGAGCGGCTGCAGCAGGCGGACTGCGCCAACGGCTTCCTGTTCGACGGCTTCCCGCGCACCATCCCCCAGGCTCAGGCGCTGAAGGATCAGGGCGTGAATCTCGACTTCGTGGTCGAGGTCGATGTGGCGGACGAGGAAATCATCAAGCGCATGAGCGGGCGCCGGGTGCACCCCGCCTCCGGCCGGACCTACCACGTGGTCTTCAACCCGCCCCGGATCGAGGGCAAGGACGACCTCACCGACGAACCGCTGATCCAGCGCGACGACGACAACGAGGAAACGGTCCGCAAGCGTCTGGACGTGTACCACAGCCAGACGAAACCGCTGGTCGAGTTCTACTCCAAATGGGCCGAAAGCGGCGAAGCCAACGCTCCGAAATACGTGAAGATCGCGGGCGTGGGTTCGGTCACCGACATCCGCGACCAGATCTTCAAGGCCCTCGGCTGACGCCTGCCGAACGAAAGGGCCCGTGGCCGGGTTGCTCCCGGGCACGGGCCCTTTTTCGTGCAGCGTGCGCGCCGAACCCGGTGATCCACGAGTCCGGCGCGCGGCCGGTCAGGGGTTCAGCACCTTGGACACCAGGTTCTGGCGCAGCCGGTAGGCGTCGGGCATGCCCGAGCCGAGCAGCGGGCGCAGGTACATGCGGAAGGCATCGGTCACATCCGTGCCGGACTCCGCGATGAACTCGTCCGGCATGACCTTGGTCTTGCCCGCGACCACTTCCAGCGGCACCAGGCGGTAGTCGGACGAATAGAAGCCCGTGCGATCGATCACGACCGACCCGTCCATGTCTCCCCACATCGCGAACTGCACCGCCTTCTCGCCGACCTCCCGCGCCTCGCGCTGGTCCACGTCGGAAACGCAGCCGATGAACGAGCGCTGCACGTACCCGAAGGTGTCACCGCGAACCCGCTTCACGCCGAGCTTGGTCCGGATCTCGTCGCAGAGCATGTCGGCCAGCGCGCCGGTGCCCGACAGCTGCACGTTGCCATGGTCATCCTTCTCGACGTTCTTCGCCAGCTTGAGCGCGATGGGCACGCCCTCGGCATCGTGGATGCCCTCGCTGACCGCCACGACGCAGCGGCCGTAACGGTCCATGGTCGCCTTGACGTCGGCCAGGAACTTCTCCACGTCAAAGACCCGCTCCGGCAGGTAGATCAGGTGCGGGCCGTCGTCGGGGAATTTCTTGCCCAGCGCGGAGGCGGCGGTCAGGAAGCCGGCGTGACGGCCCATCACCACGGCGATGTAGATGCCGGGCAGCGCGTAGTTGTCGAGGTTGGCGCCGATGAACGCCTGGGCCACGAAACGCGCTGCGGACGGAAATCCCGGCGTGTGGTCGTTCTCGACCAGGTCGTTGTCGATGGTCTTCGGGATGTGGATGCTGCGCATCGGGTAGCCGGCCTTGTGGGCCTCCTCGCTGACGATGCGCACCGTATCGGAGGAATCATTGCCGCCGATGTAGAAGAAGTAGCTGATCTCGTGCGCCTTCAGGACCTTGAAGATCTCCTGGCAGTACTTCAGATCCGGCTTGTCCCGGGTCGAGCCCAGTGCGGACGAAGGCGTCTCCGCAACCATCTCCAGGTTGTGCGTGGTTTCCTGGGTGAGATCGAGGAACTCCTCGTCGACGATGCCGCGCACACCGTGGAACGCACCGTAGACCAGCTCCACATTGTTGAACTTGCGCGACTCCAGAACCGCACCCACCATCGACTGGTTGATTACCGCAGTCGGCCCACCGCCCTGCGCGATCAGAACCTTAGCCATCCCTTCCTCCTTGTGTGTATTTCTGTAGGGTATTGAACTGCAAGGAAATCCAGACCCGGAAAGTCCCGAAACCGGAAACGGTCGCGACTATACGCCATCCGCGGCAGAGCGGGTAGGGGGCCAAATGGGGGGGTGCCTCTTGCGGAAACTGGCGGGCTGATGGTTTTCAGCTATGCTCTGAGTTCATGAGTGAAACCGACCTCACCGATCCCTTCGGTCGCCGCATCGAGTACGTTCGCGTCTCGGTGACGGATCGGTGCGACCTGCGCTGCTCGTACTGCATGCCGCGAGGCTTCCGCGATTTCGAAGAGCCGGAAGACTGGCTGACCTTCGACGAACTGGAACGCGTCATGGCGGCCTTCGCCCGACTCGGGACCCGCCGCATCCGGCTCACCGGTGGCGAGCCGCTGGTGCGCAGGGGTCTGCCGGTGCTGGCGCGACAACTGTCCGCGCTGCCTGGCGTGGAAGACATCTCCCTGTCCACGAACGCGACCCGCCTGGCGCGCTCGGCCACCGAACTCCGCGATGCGGGGATCCGACGCATCAATGTCAGCCTCGACTCGTTGCGACCGGAAGTGTTCAAGCAGGTCACCGGGGGCAAGCTGGAAAAGGTGCTCGACGGCCTGATGGCCGCGAAGGCCGCGGGATTCCATCCGATCAAGATCAACATGGTGGTGATGGCGGGCGTGAACGAGGACGAAGTCGAGGACATGGTCCGCTTCTGTCTCGAACACGGCTTCACGCTGCGCTTCATCGAGACCATGCCGATGGGCGATACCGGTCGCGAGGCCATCGGACACTTCGTCGACCTGCAGAAGGTCAAGGCCCGTCTGGCGAAGCGTTTCGAGCTGTTGCCGGGGGTGATGCCGGGCGGCGGCCCGGCGCGCTACGTCAAGGTCGCCGGCAGCGACCTGCATATCGGATTCATCACCCCGATCTCGCAGCATTTCTGCGCCACCTGCAACCGGGTGCGGCTCTCGGTGGACGGCACCATCTACACCTGTCTGGGCAACGAACACCATCTTGAACTGCGGCCCCGACTTCGCGCCGGCTGCTCGGATGCGGACATCGAAGACGCGATCCGCGAAGCCATCCGACTGAAACCGGAACGGCACGAGTTCAACGAAAAGCCTGAAAAGATCGTGCGCTTCATGTCCATGACGGGCGGCTGACCCACCGCGGGTCGACGCCCGCCCTGTCAACGCACCCAGACGGTCTTCGCATTCACGAACTCGCGGATACCCAGCCCCCAGAGTTCGCGTCCGTAACCCGAGTCCTTGACGCCGCCGAAAGGCAGGCGCGGGTCGCTTTTCACGATGCCGTTGACAAAGGCGCAGCCGCATTCCAGGCGCCGGGCGATGTCTTCGCCGCGCACGGGATCGCGGGTCCACACACTGCCGCCCAGCCCATAGCGCGAGGCATTCGCCAGCCGGACCGCGTCGTCGGCATCCGTGGCACGGATCACCGCAGCGACCGGCCCGAAGGTCTCTTCGTCGAAAGCCGCCATTCCAGGTCGCACATGATCGAGCAGCGTCGGCGCATAGAAGAACCCCTCGCGTTCCAGGCGTCGTCCGCCGGTGACACAGTGCGCACCGGCCTCGATACTTCGACGCACCTGGTCATCCAGGTCCTCCAGCAGGTCCTCCCGCGCCAAAGGACCCAGGTCGGTGGTCTCCTCCATCGGATCCCCCACCCGAAGCTCCCGGACCCCGTCCCGAAAGCGCTCGATGAACGCGTCGGCGACGGCTTGTTCGACGATGAAACGCTTGGCGGCGATGCAGGTTTCCCCGTTGTTCTGGAAACGTCCGCGTAGCGCCTGGGCAACCGTCTCGTCGAGGTCTGCGTCCGCCAGTACCACGAACGCATCGGATCCACCGAGTTCCAGCACGGTTTTCTTCAAGGCCTTGCCGGCCGCAGCAGCCACCGCCCGACCGGCGCGTTCCGAACCGGTGAGGCTGACGCCCCGCACGCGCGCATCGGCGATGATCGACTCCACCCGATCGGAGCCCACCGGAAGGTTGACGAAAACCCCGCGCGGAAAACCGGCCTCGAGAAACGTCTCCTCGAGAGCGGCGGCGCAACCGGGCACGTTCGACGCGTGCTTCAGCAACACCGTGTTGCCAGCCAGCGTAGCGGGAACCGCCTGCCGCAGCGCCTGCCAGAACGGGAAATTCCAGGGCATCACCAGCAGAACAGGACCCAGCGGCTGCCAGGCCACCAGCGACCGCCCGGCGTCCGAGGCGATCATCTCGTCCACCAGGAAATCCGGACCGCGCGCAGCGAAGTACTCGCAGGCCGACGCGCATTTCTCGACCTCGGCTCGGGCCTCGGCAAGACGCTTGCCCATCTCACGGGTCGCGAGCCGCGCGAGCTTTTCAGAGGCCCCGCGCAGCGCGCCCGCCAGGTGCCGCAGGCGTTCCGCCCGATCCGCAACGGGAACCGCGCGCCAATCCTGGAATCGCTCGTGGGCGAGCCGCAACGCGGATTCGATCTGCGCTTCATCGAATGACGGGAAGGACTCGACCCGCTTGCCGTCGACCGGATTCGAACTGACCAGCTCACCCATGGTATGCCTCCCGTCCCCGATGGACCCGCGTCGCGCCGAAGCCTCGAAACAGGGACGTCGCCGGAGCGCGCGGGTTAGAATAGGCCTTCAACCCTGTCCAATCCGTGAAGGAAATACAAGGGCATGTCGATCAAGAACGTGTGCATCCTCGGCGGAACCGGCTTCGTCGGTCGGCATATCGTCGCGCGTCTCGCCGAGCGCGAAATCTCGGTCCGCATCCTCACCCGGCATCCGGAGCGACACCGCGACCTGAAGATCCTGCCCCAGGTCGAACTGATCACGGGAGATGCGCACGATCCGGCGCATCTGGACGGCTTTTTCGCCGGCGCTGACGCGGTGATCAACCTGGTCGGCATCCTCAATGAAAGGGGCCGCGACGGATCGGGGTTTCAGCGGGCGCACACGGAGCTGACCGAAAAGGCACTGGCGGCCGCGGCAGAACGTGGCGTGGGTCGCTTCGTCCAGATGAGCGCACTGGGGGCGGACATGCCTGATCCGCCCAGCCACTACCTGCGCACCAAGGGGGCGGCGGAACAGGCCGTGTTCGCCGCGACCGCGTTTCCGGTGACGGTATTCAGGCCCTCGGTGATCTTCGGACCCGGGGATTCGTTCCTGAACCGCTTCGCGGACCTGCTCAGAATCGCGCCCTTCATGCCGCTGGCCCGCGCCGAGGCCCGTTTTTCGCCGGTGTACGTCGGCGATGTCGCCGATCACTTCGTGAACTGCCTGAACGACCCGTCCACTTTTGGCAAGGGGTTCGAACTCTGCGGTCCGCGGGTCTACACCCTGGCCGACCTGGTGCGCTACACGGGTCGGCTGACCCGGCGGCGGCGGACCGTTCTGCCGCTGCCCGAGTGGGCGGGCAAGCTGCAGGCCTTCATCTTTGAATTCGTTCCCGGCAAACCGCTGTCTCGAGACAATCTTGCGTCGCTCTCGGTCGACAGTGTCTGTTCCGGCGAAACCCTGCCCTGCCCGACCCTCCTCGAGGCGATTGCACCCGGCTACCTTGGGCAACTGGGCCATCAGGCCCGGATGCAGCGCCTGCGGATGGGGCAGCGCGAGTAGGCCATGCAGGTTTTTCTCGTCGGCGGTGCGGTGCGCGACCGTCTGCTCGGCCGCCCCGTCCGGGAGCGGGACTACGTGGTGGTGGGCGCCACCCCGGCGGCCATGGAAGCCCTGGGTTACCGGCCGGTCGGCCGGGATTTTCCCGTGTTCCTGCACCCGGAAACCCGCGAGGAATATGCGCTCGCGCGCACCGAGCGCAAAACCGCTCGCGGTTACCATGGCTTCGCCTTTCATGCCGATCCCGAAGTCACCCTGGAACAGGATCTGGCCCGCAGGGATCTGACGATCAACGCGATCGCGGAAGCCGAGGACGGCCGCCTGATCGATCCCTTCGACGGCCAGCGGGATCTCGATGCCCGGGTGCTGCGACACGTGTCGCCAGCGTTCGCCGAAGATCCCGTTCGACTGCTGCGCCTGGCCCGTCTGGCGGCCCAACTGCAGCCCTTCGGGTTCACCGTGGCGGCCGAGACAGCGCGTCTGTTGCGCGAACTGGTCGCGAGCGGAGAACTCGACGCACTGGTGCCGGAACGCGTCTGGGCCGAGTGTGAAAAGGCCCTTGCCAGCCCGGCCCCGGTCCGTTTCTTCGAAATCCTTCGGGACTGTGGCGCACTCCGGGTTCTGTTTCCCGAACTGGACCGTCTGTTCGGGGTTCCCCAACCGCCACGCTACCATCCGGAGATCGACACCGGGGTCCACACGCTGATGGTCCTCGAGCAAGCCAGCCAGCTCAGCGAGTCTCCCGAGGTGCGGTTCGCCGCGCTGGTGCACGACCTCGGAAAGGGCAATACGCCAGCCGAGGTCCTGCCCAGCCACCACGGCCACGAGGAACGCGGTGTCCGGCTCATCGAGGCATTATCGGCGCGACTGCGTGTTCCGAAGCGCTATCGGGAGATCGCGATCCGTGTCGCGCGCTACCATGGCTGGGTACACCGCGTGTTCGAATTGCGCCCCGTGACCATCATGAAGCTCGTCGAGGGCATCGATGCGCTGCGGCGGCCCGAGGGACTGGAACCCTTCCTGCATGCCGTGGAAGCCGATTTTCGTGGCCGGAAGGACTTCGCGGAGCGTCCGTACCCTCAGGCCGAGGCGGTACGAGCCGCGGTACAGGCCGCGGCCGCCGTTTCCCCGCAGCCTTTCCTGGAGAGCGGGCTCAAGGGGCCGAAACTGGGTTCAGCGCTGCGCAGAGCGCGCATCGCGGCCATCGCCGGGCAGCGTCGGCAGGCCCCTTCGGAGCATTGAACGGCCGCGCCAACTTGCCTGCCGGCACCCGGCACCGTACCCTTCCGAGCGCCAAGATTTTTGCCGAGGAAACAACCCATGGACTTTGCCCAGGCGCGCACCAACATGGTGGAACAACAGGTTCGGCCCTGGGACGTGCTGGACATGCGCGTGCTGGACGTCATGGAAGCGCTGCCAAGAGAGCACTTCGTGCCGGAAGGCCGCGAAGGGCTGGCCTATGCCGATACCGAGATTCCGCTGGAACAGGGAGAGCGGATGCTCGCGCCCAAGGTCGTGGGCCGATTGTTGCAGGCACTGGCGCCCGGGAGCACGGAGACCGCGCTTGAGATCGGCACGGGCTCGGGCTATGTGACCGCCTGTCTCGCACATCTGTGCGCGCACGTGGACAGTGTCGAGCGCATCGATGCCCTGCGCCTTGCGGCCCGGTCCCGCCTGGACGCGGCGGGCATCCAGAACGCCAGTCTGCGCACAGCGACGGTAACCCCCGAATGGACGCCCGCGCGGACCCGCTATGACCTGATCAGCGTGAACGGAGCCATGACCGAGTACCACCCGTTCCTGCAGCGTCACCTGAGTCTGGGTGGGCGCCTGTTCGTGGTCTTCGGCAAGCCACCCGCGATGGAGGCTGTACTCGTTACGCGTGTCGCGGAAAACAGCTACCGGTCGGACCGCCTGTTCGAAACCACCCTGAAACCGCTGGTGGGCTTCGAGCAGCAGCCCGAGTTCGTCTTCTGAGAGCGATGACCCGGTCCCGCAAGCGGCCGTTCCAATGCCACAGACGTCCCATCGCGGCCGGTCTCTGCTAAGATTAGAGCACTTTGTCGGCCCGGGAATCGACCCCATGAGAATGCTTCGTACCCTTTGTGTCGCAGCAGCGCTTGCGGCGCTGTCGGCGCTTCCCCTCCATGCGGCGGACCTGCTGCAGGTTTACCAGGATGCCCTCGCCAACGATGCGGAGCTGCGCGCCGCCGAGGCAAATTACCGGGCGGTTCTCGAAGCCAAGCCGCTGGCCCGCTCGGCACAGCTGCCTCAGATCTCCGCCGATGCCGAACTGGGGGGCTTTTACTCGGATCCCGACGGCAGGGACAGTGTCGACGGGAGCCGGTACGACCTCTCGCTCAATCTGTTCCAGAGCCTGTTCGACCGGCGCAACCAGATCGGTGTCACCCAGGCCGATCTGCAGATCGCCAGCGCCGCGGCAGACCTCGACGCGACACGCCAGGAACTGATACGACGCGTTGCCGAAGCCTATTTCGATGTCCTTCTCGCCGAGGAAACCCTGACCTTCCGCCGCGCGGAGAAACAGGCCATCGGCCGGCAGCTCGAACAGACGCAGCGCCGCTTCGAGGTCGGGTTGATTGCGATTACCGACGTGAAGGAAGCTCAGGCCCGGTTCGATATTGCCAGGTCCGACGAAATCGCCGCCGAGAACGACCTCAACCTGGCCAACGAGCGGCTGGCCGTCATCACCAACACCTATTACGACCGTCTGGCGGCCCTCAAGCCGGATGCGATGCTGCCGACCGGACCGGAGCCCGAAGATCCCGAACAGTGGGTCTCCGTGGCCCTGGAGCAGAACCAGGATCTGATCGCACGCCGCCTCCAGGCTGAAATCGCCCGTGAACAGATCGGTCGTCAGCGCGCCGAGGGACTCCCGACGCTGGGACTGGCCGCCTCCGTCGGCGATACCGGTTACAGCGGGGTCAACGGCCTCCCGGGGTTCATCGACAGCACCGATGCGCGGGTCGGCCTGCGCCTCGAAGTGCCGCTCTACACGGGTGGCCGGGTCAGCGCACTGACCCGGGAAGCACGCGAGGAGTTCGAGGCGGCCCAGGAGAGCGTGATGCTGACCGAGCGGAGGGTCGTCCAGCTCACCCGCAGCAGCTTCCTGTCCGTGGTGTCCAACGCGGCCCGGGCCAATGCCCTGCGGCAGGCGGTCATTTCGAACCAGGCGGCACTCGAGTCGACCGAGGCCGGTTTCGAAGTGGGAACGCGGACCCAGGTCGATGTGCTTCTGGCCCTTCAGGAACTCTTCCGGGCGGAACGCGATCAGGCCCAGTCTCGCTACACCTTCCTGGTGGACCGGCTGCGGCTGCAGCGTGCGGTCGGCAGCCTGACCGAGGCGGACCTGCAGCGCATCAACCAGTTCCTGGAATGATCAAAAGCCTCGCCGGGGTCGAAATCCTTGGCTTTTCGACCTCCACTGGCCGCTGTCGTCGCGGAGTCCCGGCCGTGGCCGATGCTGCTGGCAGAGGGTGCGAAGCATGCGCCTGACCGCCGACGAGTACCGACACCTGCCGAACCGGAGCATCACGCTTCTGGGAATGTCGGGGGTGGGCAAGACGCACCTGTCCAATCTTCTGCGCCGGGAGGACTGGTTTCATTATTCCGGGGATTACCGGATCGGAACCCGCTACCTCAGCGAACCCATTCTGGACAACATCAAGGCGCAGGCGATGCAGGTGCGTTTTCTCCGCGACCTGATCCGCTCCGATTCGATTCAGATCATCAACAACATCGGGGTCGACAATCTGCAGCCCGTTTCGAGCTTTTTGGGAAAGCTCGGCAACCCTGAGCGGGGCGGACTCTCGCTGACGGAGTTCAAGCGCCGCCAGGCCCTGCACCACGAGGCGGAAATCCAGGCCATGCTGGACGTGCCGGCCTTCATCCAGAAGGCGCGCAGCCTGTTCGGGTATCCCCATTTCATCAACGATGCCGGTGGTTCGGTCAGCGAGCTCGATTCACCGGAAGTGATGGAGACGCTCGCCCGGCACACCCTGATTCTGTATATCCGCGCCACCGAGGAAGACGAGAGCCACTTGATCGCGCGCGCAGAACGGGACCCGAAACCGCTCTACTACCGCGAGGATTTCCTGGACGACCGGCTGCAGCACTACATGGTCGAGCACGGCCTGGAATACTCGGCGCAGATCGAACCCGACGATTTCGTTCGCTGGGTTTTCCCCTACCTGTTCCGCTCACGTCTACCGCGTTACGAGGCCATTGCCAGGGCGCACGGGTACACGCTGATCAGCAGCGAGATTGCGCAGGTCAGAACCGCCGCCGATTTCGACGACCTGGTGATGATGGCGCTGGAACGGGAGAGCACCCACTGATGCCGCTGGTCGCGCACACGGCACTGCCGGCCTTCGAACGCCTGAGCCAGGAAGGTGCGACCGTATTGCCTGGCGATTACGCGCTGCACCAGGACATCCGTGCGCTGCACATCGGTCTTCTGAACATGATGCCGGACGCCGCACTGGCGGCGACCGAACGGCAATTCTTCCGGCTGATCGGGGAAAGCAACCAGATCGCCCAGTTCTACATGCACCCCTTCACGCTTGCGGAACTGCCCCGCGGCCCGGGTGGCCAGGCCCACGTGGAACAGTTCTACGAGAGCTTCGAGACCATCCAGCGCACCGGCCTGGACGCCCTGATCATCACCGGCGCCAACGTAAGCCAACCGGATCTGGCGCTGGAACCCTTTTGGGAACCGCTCGCCGAAGTCGTCGACTGGGCCTGGCACAACGTGACCTCGACGCTGTGCTCCTGTCTGGCGACCCACGCGGTGATGCAGGGCCGGTATGGCGAACGCCGGCGCCCCCGCGGACCGAAGCTGTGGGGCGTGTTCGACCACCGCGTGGTCGATCGCGGGCATCCCCTGGTGGCCGGGGTCAACACGCGTTTCGACGTGCCCCATTCACGCTTCAACGACATCTCGCGCGAGCAGTTCGAACGCCACGGACTGAAGGTCCTGGTCGAGGGCGAGCGCGCCGGCGTGCATCTCGCCGTTTCGCGGGACGGCTTCCGCACGGTCTTCTTCCAGGGGCACCCGGAGTACGACAGCATCAGCCTGTTGAAGGAATACAAACGCGAGGTCGGTCGCTTCGTCAACGGTGAGCGCGAGGACTTCCCGCCGCTGCCGGAAAACTACCTTGCGCCGCAGGGGGCCGCGATCCTGGAGGAACACCGCGAACGCGTCGAGCAGGCGCTGCAACGACGCGCGCCGGCGGAGCAGCTGCCGGAGGCCTTGCTGCTGGATCGGCTCGACAACACCTGGCACGACAGCGCGCTGGCCGTCGTGAACAACTGGATCGGCAACGTCTACCAGCTGACCAACCACGACCGCCGGATACCTTTCCGACCGAGTATCGACCCCGACGACCCGCTCGGCTGGCGCCGCTGACCGAGCCCCACGGACCTCTGGAATCCTGCAACAGGATCCTGGCAGCCCCCGATAGAGAACACGTGCACCCTTCCCCTCCCACCGAAAAGCCGCTGATCGGTCTGTACGAGACCATCGCGGGGGACGAAGACGCCCGGGTCTGCAAGGACATCCCGGAGGCGGCCTGCGATGCCCAGCCGGCCAATTTCTTCATCCATCTGGTCGCCAACACCCTGAGCAAGATCGGGGACGAACTCGCCTCGGCCCGACTGGTGCTCGCGTGGATGCTGGGCGCCCTGGGTGCCCCGGCGGCCTTCGCGGGGTTCCTGGTACCGATCCGCGAGTCGGGCTCGCTGATGCCGCAGCTCTTCGTGGCCGCGGCCATCCGCAGGCAGCCCGTGCGCAAGTGGTTCTGGGTCGCGGGGAGTGTCGGCCAGGGGATCGCCGTCGCCCTGATGGCCGTCGTCGCCCTGACCCTGGAAGGCGCGGCGGCGGGCTGGGCGATCCTTCTCCTGCTCACGCTGTTCGCGCTGTCCCGGGGCGTGAACTCGGTGGCCTCGAAGGACGTGCTGGGCAAGACCATCGCCAAAACCCGCCGCGGAACGGTGATGGGCTACGCCGCGTCGGCAGCCGGCTTCGCCACCCTGGGCCTGGGCCTCTATCTGAGCCTGGCCCAACTGGAAGATGCCGGCATCGGGGTCTTCGTCGCGCTGCTCGCGGCGGCGGCCGGGGTCTGGTGGCTTTCCGCCCTCACCTTTGCCAGCCTTCGCGAGCAGCCGGGCGCCACCGAGGGCGGCGGCAACGCCGTGGCCGAGGCGCTGCGCTCCCTCAGCCTGCTCTGGCGGGACCGCGATTTCGGCCACTTCGTGCTCACCCGCGCCCTGCTGATGAGCACCGCCCTCGCACTTCCCTTCTATGTGCTTCTGGCGGAGGATGCAACCTCGGGCAGCTTCGTGACGCTCGGTCTTCTGATCCTCGCCACCGGCCTCGCCTCCGCGCTCAGCGCGCCGATCTGGGGCCGGGCCTCGGACCGCTCGTCACGCTGGGTCCTGATCGTCTCCGGACTGATCGCCGGATGCCTGGGCGTCGGGCTGGCGGTCGTGAGCTGGGCCGGACTGACCTACGCCCTGGACGGCTGGTTCTATGCCACACTGTTCTTCATCCTCGGGGTCAGCCACGCCGGCGTGCGCCTTGGCCGGAAGACCTACCTGGTGGACATGGCCACCCCGGAGACCCGCGCGGCCTTTACCGCGGTCAGCAATACCGTGATCGGTGTTCTTCTGCTGATCGGCGGCCTGTTCGGCCTGGTCGCGCAACTGGCCGGCACCGAGTTTGCAATCCTGCTGCTCGCCCTGTTCAGCCTCGCCGGCGCGATCAGCGCCTGGCGCATGTCCGAGGTATGACCCATTGGCACTACTGACTCTGAAGGGGATCCGCCTGGCCTATGGCATGGCATCGCTGCTCGATGGCATCGACATGAGCCTCGAGCCGGGCGAACGCGTCTGCGTCGCCGGCCGCAACGGTGAGGGAAAATCCACCCTGCTGAAGATCCTCGCGGGTCGGATCCAGGCGGATTCGGGCGAAATCACCCGCCGGGACGGCCTGGTCACGGCCTATCTGACCCAGGAACTTCCCGAGGACATCCAGGGCAGCGTGTTCGACGTCGTCGCCGAAGGTCTCGGCGAAGCGGGGCTGCTGCTGGAACGCTTCCACCATCTCAGCCTCGAAGCGGCCCAGGGAGATGTCGACGCCCTGGTCGCAATGGGCAAGGTGCAAGTGGAGCTGGACGCAGTGGACGGCTGGTCCCTGCAGAATCGGGTGGAGACGACGCTTTCACGACTCGAACTTCCGGCGGACCAGACCTTTGCGCAGCTCTCCGGCGGGCTTCGGCGCCGGGTGTGGCTCGCGCGTGAACTCGTGCGCGAACCCGACGTGCTGCTGCTGGATGAGCCCACCAACCACCTGGACATCGCGGCGATCGCATGGCTCGAGAACCTGCTCGCGACCACCACCATGACGGTGGTGTTCATCACCCACGACCGCAGTTTCATGGAGAACCTCGCCACCCGCATCCTGGAACTCGATCGGGGGCAGCTGTTCGAGCACCCCCCCAGCCTGGAGGCTTTTCGCCAACGGCAGGCGGAACGCCTGGAGACGGAGATTCGTCAGCGCGCCGAGTTCGACAAGAAACTGGCCCAGGAGGAAACCTGGATCCGACAGGGGATCAAGGCCCGGCGTACCCGTAACGAGGGCCGCGTGCGCGCGTTGGAGCACCTGCGCCAGCAGCGCGCGGAACGCCGCGAAAGACAGGGCCAGGTGCGCATGGCGCTCAATCCCGAGCAGCGTTCGGGCAAGCGTGTGATCGAGGCCGAGCACGCAAGCTTCGGCTATCCCGACACGACCGTGGTCCACGATCTCAACCTGCTGCTGCAGCGCGGGGACCGTCTCGGCATCGTGGGCCCGAACGGAGCCGGCAAGACCACGCTGCTGCGAGGCCTGCTCGGCGAACTGGAACCGCTGTCGGGCCAGGTCACATTGGGCACCCAGCTCGAGATCGCCTATTTCGACCAGACCCGGGCGCAGCTGGACGAACGCGCGACCGTGCAGGATACCGTGGGCGAAGGCCGTGACCGGGTCACGGTCAACGGCGCGACGCGCCACGTGCTGAGCTACCTGGAGGACTTCCTGTTCCCGCCGGCGCGTTCGCGGCAACCTGTATCGGCACTCTCGGGCGGAGAACGCAACCGCCTGCTGCTCGCCCGCCTGTTCCTGCGGCCGGCCAATCTGCTGGTACTGGACGAACCGACCAACGATCTCGACGTGGAAACCCTCGAACTCCTGGAGACGCTGCTGGTGGATTACACCGGCACGGTGATCGTGGTCAGCCACGACCGAGCCTTTCTCGACAATGTCGTCACGAGCACCCTGGTATTGGATGGATCGGGCGGTGCCGAGGAATTCGTCGGAGGGTGGTCCGACCTGCCTGAACGGATCACCGCGCCGCTTCTCGAGACCCGGATCCAGGGTGCGGGAAGGTCGCCAACCCCACCCGCCGCTCCGGTGGCGGCGCCCCGGTCCCCTGCGCCCGTCAACCGGAAGCTTTCCTACAAGGATGCGCGGGAACTCGAACAGCTTCCGGGAAAGATCGAGAAGCTGGAGGCCCGGCGCGAGGCGCTCGGTGCGGAACTCTCCGACCCGGATCTGTTTCGCGGGCCGCGGGAGCGAATGAGCGCGCTGCAAGCGGAACTGGAGCAGGTGGAGAAGGATCTGGCGGTGGGCTACGCGCGCTGGGAAGCGCTCGAATCCGCGGGAAACTGAAACCGCTGCTCACGCGCCAGGAACCCGTTGCGCTAGAAACCCGTGTTCAGGCAGCAGGCAACGATTCGCCGCAGTCTGCGGATGACGCCGTTGCGGCCGGACTCGCCGCTCAGCCGGCAAAGCCGCGGCCATTCCAAAACCTGCAGGATGGCGGCTTCGAGCAACTGTCGATCCGAGTCCGGGAGCGGCCCCGGACACGCCGCGTCGGCGTTCAGCCAGCGTCGGAGCGCCGGCAGGGCGAGTTCGAAGGGACGCTGGGCGTGGGCAAAGGCGCGTACCGAGTCCAGGTCGCCGGACCGGTGCGCGGAGGTCGCCTGAGGGAAGCATCGACCCACGGCTTCGACGGTCGCGGGCTCCAGCGCGGACAGAACGCCCTCCCGCCAGACAGGCCAGTCGGCGGCCACTTCCCGCCGCAATCGGTCCAGGCGCGCACGCACCGTGCGGTTCAGCCCCCTGCACACCACAGCCGCGTGGAAACCGCTTGTACTCTCGCGCCGGAACCCGATGCGCACCAGGTCGAATCCACACTGTCGCCAGAAATGCAGAAGCTCCGGTGTGACGCCGAAACTGGCGCCCAGAAAACCGTAACCCTGCCGGCGAGCATACGTCTCGGCGGCGCCCAGCAGCCGACGGCCCAGGCCTCGCCGTTGCCAGTTCGGGTGCACGGCGATCCGGGTAAGCCGCAAGGCCGGAAGCGTCGCCAGCGAAAGGTCACCGTGGGCAGCGAGCACGCACGGCAGGAATCGACCGGGCGGGCGCCGTTCACCTGCCCAGACCGAGCGCGCTTCAGGCTCGGACAGGCCGGGCTCAACCAACGCCAGAACCACTCCCAGCAGCGCGCGCCCCGGGCCTCGGAGCAGGCCAACGGCAAGATTCGGATCATCCAGCCATCGCTGCAGGTCGGAGGGCCGCGTGCGGTAATGCGCGTCCGAGAGGAGGCCAACGAGGTCGGCCAGTTCGGACTCATGCCGCGCCAGAAACGCTCCCGATCTCCACTGCACGCGCGCGTCGAGGCGCTCGACCGCAAAGCGACCCGGTGCGCGCCCGGCCTCGGCCACAAGCAGGAACAGCCGATTGACCCAGTCCTCGACCGGGTCGTTCGGCATCCAGCGCAGCGGACGATGCAGACGGTATTCGCGGGGCACAACCCCGCGCTCACGAAGGCCTTTCAGAAAGCGCAGTTGGAACCCCTTGCCGCTGCCTTCGAAACCGGTCGTGGTCGTTGCAAAAACGGTGCGCGGTGCGTGGGCGGCCAGGGCCAGGAGCTGATGCACGGGAAAAGCCGCGGCTTCGTCCACGACGAGTACCTGCGGTGGTGCGGAGGCCAGAATCTGCTCTGGCGCGCGATACAGGCCGGCACCGTGGATCGGCCCCTTGCGGACCGGATGGATCTGGCCCATCAGTGCGTGAATCGCAGCAGGGTTCGGGGCCGTGACCGCCACCGTGACGGTGTCCGTCTCGAGCCAATGCCGCACCCAGGCGCCGAGAAGCGTGGATTTACCGCGTCCCCTGGGCGCCGTCAGCAGGACACAACTTCCGTCCCGGCGTGCCGGCAGGTCCGTGACCTGCCGGAAGATCGCGCGCTGTCCGGCGTGCAGCTGAACCCGGGCGGGATCCCGCACCCTGAGCGGCAGGGGCAAGGTATCGGTCTCCGGCCACCAAACCGCGTGAGGTTCATGAAGAAAGCGCTGCCAGCGCCGGCCGAAGGGCGAGGCGGCCGGTGCCGCAACCAGCAACAGAAGAACACCCCCGCCGCGAACAAGACCGGCGACGGTCGCGAGCGCGTCGGCCGCCGGCTCCGCTCCCGCCACGAATACCGCAGCCGCGAGTTCACGTCCCAGCCAATGTGCCGCCTGGGCGGGTCTGGCTCCGGGGAGCATCCCGGGAACCACCGGTCCGAACCAGGCCACGTCGCCATGAGAACGCGCCTGGTCCAACCATTGTTCGACGCGGTGTCGCGCGCATGCCGAGTCCCGCACAACGATCAGACGGCGCGCAAGATCTGACTTCCGGGCAAGCAAGGCGGACATGTTTCTTGAGACTCGATGGAAACCGTGGCGTAACCCGGTATACCACTTTACCGACACCTTGAGGATTCGATGCGAGTGACTCTCGCACTACCGGATCACCGGGCACTCCGGCCATCCGAAATCACGCCACAACGGCCGCGCGACGCGCTCTGAACTTTTGTTGGTATTCCTGCGGCCGCCCGCGTATAGTCGGGCGTGTGGGGGGAATCGGGTCGCACAGTTGCTTGTATTGAACTGTTGCTGCCGAACCGCTCACGTTTTATTTCTCTCTTATGTAACGAGGTTCAAGGTTGTGAATACTGGTGTCGTGAAGTGGTTCAATGAGAGCAAAGGGTTCGGGTTCATCACTCCTGACGATGGTGGAAAAGATGTGTTCGTGCATTTCTCCGCAATCGACGGAAGCGGTTTCAAGACCCTGGCCGAAGGCCAGAAAGTCTCTTTCGAGATTCAGCAGACCCCGAAGGGCTTGGCTGCCGGTGCAGTGAAGGCCATCTAAAGGTACTGCCGGGTTGGTGGGGGGCACCCCCCAACCGATGAGGCCGCTCCCCGGAGCGGCCTTTTTTTCACCTGACGGCCCCAAAAAAACGGGCCGGGCCGCGGCGGATTCCGCGGCCCGGCCCTGTTCCTGGCCGAAAGCGACCTGCAGACCTCGGCTTACAGGCTGTAATACATATCGAACTCGACCGGATGCGTGGTCATGCGGATCCGCGTGACCTCTTCCATCTTCAGACTGATGTAGGCGTCGATCATGTCATCCGTGAACACGCCGCCCGCAGTCAGGAACCCGCGGTCCTTGTCGAGCTCCTCGAGCGCCTGGTCCAGGGAGTGACAGACCTGGGGAATATTCTTCTCCTCTTCCGGGGGCAGGTCGTACAGGTTCTTGTCCATCGCGTCGCCGGGATGGATCTTGTTCAGGATCCCGTCGATCCCGGCCATCAGCATCGCGGAGAACGCGAGGTAGGGATTCGCGGTGGAATCCGGGAAGCGCACTTCGATACGGCGCGCCTTCGGGCTCATGACGAACGGAATCCGGATGGAGGCGGAACGGTTACGGGCCGAGTACGCCAGCATCACGGGAGCCTCGAAGCCGGGCACCAGTCGCTTGTAGCTGTTGGTCGAAGCGTTGGTAAAGGCGTTCAGCGCACGCGCATGCTTGACGATGCCGCCGATGTAGTACAGCGCGGTTTCGGACAGCCCGCCGTAGAGATCGCCACTGAACAGGTTCGCGCCGTCCTTGGAAATCGACATGTGGACGTGCATCCCCGAACCGTTGTCGCCGACGATCGGCTTGGGCATGAACGTGGCGGTCTTCCCATGCGCGTGGGCGACGTTCTGGATCACGTACTTGAGGATCTGGACCTCGTCGGCCTTGCGCACCAGCGACGCGGCACCCACGCCGATTTCGCACTGACCCGCCGTCGCGACCTCGTGGTGATGCACCTCGGTATGAAGACCCATTTCGGTCATCACTTCACACATGGTGGAACGGATATCGTGCAGAGAGTCGACCGGCGGGACGGGGAAATAGCCGCCCTTCACGGTCGGGCGGTGGCCGATGTTGCCGTCTTCGTAGACACGCTCGGAATTCCAGGAAGCTTCGTCGGAGTCCACGCGGCAGTAGGAACCCGAAAGCGAGGAGCCCCACTTCACATCGTCGAATACAAAGAATTCGTTCTCCGGCCCGAACAGTGCGCCGTCGGCGATGCCGGTGGACGCCAGATAGGCCTCGGCGCGCTTGCCCAGTGACCGCGGGCAGCGATCATAGCCCTGCATCGTTGCGGGTTCGACCACATCGCAACGCAGATTGAGGGTCAGGTCCTCGAAAAAGGGATCCAGCACCGCGGAATCGGCATCGGGCATCAGGATCATGTCAGACTCGTTGATCCCCTTCCAGCCTGCGATCGACGATCCGTCGAACATCTTGCCGTCCTCGAAGGTCCCTTCTTCAATTTCGTGGGCCGGGACAGTGACGTGCTGCTCCTTACCCTTGCTGTCGGTAAACCGGAAGTCGATGAACTTGACCTCCTTTTCCTGGATGGTTTTCAGCACGTCGGCTGCGGACATGGGTGATCTCCTTGTGATTTGGACTTGAATGGCCTGAAGTGACGCTGGACTTTCGACTGGCGAGGCGCGCTCGACGCCACCCCAGGCAAAAGCCCTCCCGTAACCCTTAAGCAGGGTTTGTGCCAGCCTGCGTCAATGCTACGAATGCGCGTATTGGTGCAAGCCCCGAACATCGTGTCGCGCCGCGCGCACTATTTTAGGTCCAAAATAGCACCTCTTTAGGGCATTTTCGACCTAGGAGCGCACATTTTTGGTGCGCCCACGGTACAGAATGAGAACCTCCCCCAACGCCTCTTCGAGCCCCGGAAACGCGTGGACGCGGTCGGCCAACTCCGCCGCCCGGCGGTTCAGGTGGACGCCCGAATCGTCATCGTCCAGTCGCAGAACGATGGTGATGTGTACCAATCCCCCGAGGTAGTGCAGCGCCACCTGCTCGATCGACGCCAGTTCGGGTTCCGCCGCCCAGGCCCGGCGTATGTGCTCGGTGACCACGGGACGCAACGGCAACCCGGAGGAACGCACCTGCTCCTCATCATTTTCAGGGTCGACGTGAACCGTCACGTCGCGCAGATTGGGCGTACTCCGGATGACGGCGCGGTACACCTCGTCCGCGATCTGGTGCCCCTCCGACACCGAGATCCGTGGCGCAACCTGAATGTGCACGTCCGCCGCCGCCTCGTTCCCCAGCTTGCGGGTGCGGAGCATATGGGCACTCTTCACCCCGGGAACAGCGACGATCGCCGCGCGGATCGCGTCGACCTGTTCGGGTTCCAGTGCCGTGTCGATCAGTTCGGCCGCGCTCGTGAACATCAACCGCCAGGCCATGTGCAGGATGAACATGGCCACCACCAGCGCCGCCACCGCGTCCAACCACGGCCACCCGGCAACCGCTCCGCCAATGCCCACGAGGACCACGAGGGACGAGATCGCATCCGAGCGGTGATGCCAGGCGTTGGCCTGCAGCAGCGGAGAGCCGATCCTGCGCGCGACCCGCGTGGTGTACTGGTAGAGACCCTCCTTCGCCACCACCGTGAGAAGCGCGAAGATCAGCGCTGCGGGAGCCGGCCCCGCAAGCGTCTCCCAGGCCAGCAGCCGCTGCCCGGCCGCCCACGCGATCGCCAGGGCCGCGAAAGACAGCAGCAGTCCGATGATGATCGTCGCAAGTGTCTCGATGCGCCCGTGCCCGTAGGGATGATCCTGATCCGGGGACGCCGATGCCTTGCTGGCTGCGAACAGAACCACGCCGTCGCTGATCAGGTCGGACAGGGTATGCACACCGTCGGCGATGAGCGCCTGGGACTGGAACAGCCAGCCCGTCAGGATCTGGGTCGCGGCCAGCAGGGAATTCACCACCGCGGCGATCACGGTGACCAGCCGCGTCTCGCGATAGCGAGCCCTGCGGGACATGGGCTCGGTTTCCCCGGGGCTCTTGATCAGTGACTGCTTGCCAACGTCATGCATGTTTTCATCCGCGGATGGACCGAAAACGCCGGTCATTGTCCGAACACAGCGATCTCGCACGGCCCGGGTGGCCGAACGGGTCCCATTGTAGACAGGGTATGGAATCCTGTCGCTGCCGGGTCACGACAGCCCGGTGGCCGCAGACCCCGGCCGGAAGATATACTTCCGCCTTTTCCCTGCGATTCAGGCACATCATGTATCAGTCCCGGGTAACCTTTCAGGACCTCATACGGCAATTGCAGGATTACTGGGCCGCACAGGGCTGCGTGCTCCTGCAGCCCTACGACATGGAAATGGGCGCGGGCACCTTCCACCCCGCCACGTTCCTGCGTTCCATCGGCCCCGAGCCCTGGCGTGCCGCCTACGTACAGCCCTCGCGGCGCCCCACCGACGGACGCTACGGGGAGAACCCGAACCGGCTACAGCACTATTACCAGTTCCAGGTGCTGCTGAAACCCTCGCCCCCGGATATCCAGGACCTCTACCTCGGTTCGCTGCGTCAACTGGGCTTCGACCCCACCGTTCACGACATCCGTTTCGTCGAGGACAACTGGGAATCGCCGACCCTGGGCGCCTGGGGGCTCGGCTGGGAGGTCTGGCTGAACGGCATGGAAGTCACCCAGTTCACCTATTTCCAGCAGGTGGGCGGGCTGGACTGCCGTCCGGTTTCGGGCGAGATCACCTACGGGCTGGAACGCCTGGCGATGTACCTGCAGGGCGTCGACAGCGTGTTCGACCTGGTCTGGACCGAAGCGCCGGACGGCACCGTGGTGACCTACGGCGACGTCTACCACCAGAACGAGGTGGAACAGTCGACCTACAACTTCGAGCACGCGGATAGGGATACGCTGTCCACGGCGTTCGATACCCACGCGGCCGAGAGCGAACGCCTGATCGCGCTGGGTCTGCCCCTGCCGGCCTACGAACAGGTGCTGCGCGCCTCGCACAGCTTCAACCTGCTGGATGCACGCGGCGCGATCTCGGTGACGGAGCGGCAGCGCTACATCCTGCGCGTTCGCGAGCTGGCTCGGGCCGTTGCCACCGCGTATTACGAGAGCCGTGAACGGCTGGGCTTCCCGATGCTCGCACGGGCGGGCCAGGCTGCCTGATACCCTCCGACCCGGGACACGCCAATCCGGATTCCGAACCGAACCGCACGACCCGCATGGACACCCGAATGGACGATCTGCACCCCCTGTTGTTCGAACTCGGCATGGAGGAACTGCCACCGAAGGCGCTGTTGTCCCTGCGCGACGCGCTGCGCGACGGCTGCCTCCGACGCCTGCGCGAGGCCGGGATCGAACCCTCCGGTGTGCACGCGTTCGCGACGCCGCGGCGACTGGGCCTGTTGCTCGAAGGCATCCCCGGTCGACAACCCGACCAGGTGCAGGAAAGGCGAGGACCAGCGGTCAGTGCCGCGTTCGACGCCCACGGCGCCCCCAGTCGTGCGGCCGAAGGATTCGCGCGCTCCTGCGGTGTTGCAATCGAGGCGCTCGGACGCGAACGGACCGACAAGGGTGAATATCTGGTTTTCCGGGAAACGCGTCCCGGTGCGCGCCTGGAGGAACTGCTTCCCGATGTCTTCGCCGCCACGCTGGCCGGCCTGCCAACCCCGAAACGCATGCGCTGGGGCACGGGCGAAGTCGAATTCGTCAGGCCCGTGCACTGGCTGGTCGTGCTCCACGGCGAGCGGCTGGTGGAGATGGAACTGCTCGGCCTGCGCAGCGGGCGGACGACGCGCGGGCATCGGTTCCACTGTGCGCAGCCCATCGAACTCGCCGGCGCCCACGACTACGCCGAGGCACTGGAACGCAAGGGCACGGTGATCGCTTCCTTCGAGCGGCGCCGCGAGCTCATCGCCGGGCAGATCCGCTCCGAGGCCCAGGCTGCGGGTGGCGAAGCGCTGGTCGACCCGGATCTGCTCGACGAGGTTACCGGGCTGGTCGAATGGCCGGTGGCGCTGACCGGCAGCTTCGATCCCCGCTTCCTCGAGGTACCGCAGGAAGCGCTGATCTCGACGATGCAGGACAACCAGAAGTATTTTCCGCTGGTCGGCCCGGACGGGCGGATGCTGCCCCGCTTCGTGCTCATCAGCAACATCCGGTCCCGGCATCCGGAATCGGTGCGTGGCGGCAACGAGCGGGTGCTGCGCCCGCGCTTCGCCGACGCCGAATTCTTCTGGGAACAGGACCGGCGCGAGACGCTCTCCAGTCGCCAGCCCTGGCTCGAGGGCGTCGTGTTCGAACGCCGCCTGGGCACCCTGGCGGATAAATCGGCGCGGCTCGCCCGGCTGATGACCCGCCTGGCCGAGCCGATGGCGCTGGACCCGGAACTCGCGCGACGCGCGGCGCAGCTCTGCAAGTGCGATCTGGGCACGCGCATGGTGTTCGAGTTCCCGGAACTGCAGGGCACGATGGGCCGCTACTACGCGCAGCACGACGGCGAGCCCGAGGCACTGGCGCTCGCGATGGAACAGCACTACTGGCCACGCCAGGCGGGTGCCGAACTGCCCGATGGGCCGCTTGCACTGGCACTGGCAATGGCCGATCGCCTGGATTCCCTGGTGGGGATCTTCGCCATCGGCAAGGAACCCACCGGGACCAAGGATCCGTTCGCCCTGCGCCGCGCTGCGCTCGGCCTGCTGCGCATTCTCGTCGAGAAGGAACTGCCGCTGGAGCTGACACCGCTGCTGCGGGCCACGGCAGACGCCGTGGCGGACAAGGTTCCCGGCGCGGCGGACGCCGTACCACGCGTGGGCGACTACATTCTGGAGCGCCTGCGCGGCTACCTGCTGGATCAGGGCATGGCCGCGGAAGTCTTCGAGGCGGTCGCGGCGGTGAGCCCCGATGCGCCGCTGGACTTCGTGCGCCGCGCGCGGGCTGTACAGCAGTTCCGGCAACGGCCCGAGGCCGAGGCGCTCGCGGCCGCCAACAAGCGCATCCAGAATCTGCTGCGCAAGGCGGAACAACCCACGCCCGACACGATAGACGAGGCGCTGCTGCAGGTACCTGCGGAGCAACTGCTCCTGGAGTCGCTGCAGGCGATCGAACCGCGTGTGCAGTCGGCAGTGGCCGAGGGCGACTACGTGCTGGCGATGGAAGAACTCGCCACGCTGCATGCCCCGGTCGACGCGTTTTTCACCGATGTCATGGTGATGGTCGAGGAACCCGCACTGCGTGCCAACCGCCTTGCACTGCTGGGCCGGCTGGCCGCCCGTTTCGATTCCGTGGCGGATATCTCGCGGCTGGCGACGGGCTGAGATGACCCGGTCGCCACCGGGTCCGGCAGTCCCGCTGGTAACGTGAAAATCCGCCACGGAAGAACACGGACATCACGGAAAATGAAGGCACCCAAAGTCTTTTCCGCGTTTTTCCGTGGCTCATCTTGGCATCGTCAGGGGTGGCTCAGAGCCATGACATTTTGTGTGAACATACAGCCAGGGAAGAACACTGAAGAACACGGACAGACCATTGAACGAACTTCTGTTTCCGTGTGTTTCCGTGTGCTTCCGTGGCTCGTTTTTCTTCATTGCCCGGTCAGCAGGGAACCATCGTTCTTCTGGAGGAGGTCGTGATGCTTCCGAAACTGCGAGCGATCCTGTTCTGGGTGGGCTTCGCGGGCTCCACCGTTGTCTTCGGTCTGCTGGTCGCCCCGCTGATGCTGCCGTTCGGGTGGCATGGCCGTTACCGGGTCCTGTCGCAATGGACCCGTTTCAACGTCTGGTGGTTGCGGATTACCTGTGGCCTGCGTCACCGGGTCCACGGGGCCAAGCATTTGCTGCAGCCCGAGGCGGCGATCGTGATGGCCAAGCACCAGTCCGCATGGGAAACCATCGCGTTACAGCAGATCCTGCCGCCCCAGGTCTGGGTCCTGAAAAAGGAATTGATGCGCATCCCCTTCTTCGGCTGGGCCATCGGCATGGTCGAGCCGGTACCGCTCGACCGCAAGGCCGGACGGCGGGCGCTGGATGAACTGGTCAAGGCCGGAACCGATCGTCTGGAACGCGGCCTCTGGGTGGTCATGTTTCCCGAGGGAACGCGGGTGGCCAGCGGCGAGCGGGGCAAGTACCGCATGGGCGGGGCCGTGCTCGCGGCGAAGAGCGGGCATCCGATCGTGCCGATCGCGCACAACAGTGGCAGCTTCTGGCCCCGCCGCAGCCTCGCGAAACGGCCGGGGGTCATCGACGTGGTGGTGGGCCCCCCGATCCCGACACGGGGCCGCGCACCCGCTGCGATCATGGCCGACGTCGAGCAGTGGATCGAAGGCGAAGTCGCACGGCTCGAGGGCCGCGGGTAGCTTCAGGCGTCCAGCAGCTCCCGGATCACCCACCCCGCGGCGGTCAGACCGAACAGCGCGGGCAGATAGGAAATCGTGCCGTTCACCGAGCGCGCACGGCCGGAGACGGGTCCGTCGAGCGGGCGGTGCTCGGTGCCCTTGCGCGGCTCCTCCAGCGAATACACCACGGGGTAGTCAAGACTCGCACCGAGTCGACGCATGCGCTTGCGCATTTCGCGTGCCAGCGGGCAGGTCTGCGTTTCCGACAGCAGGCCGACGCGGATCCGCGTCGGATCCATGCGACCGCCCGCGCCCATCGCCGAGATCACACGCTGGTTGCGGGCCAGGCTCTCCGCCACCATCGCCGCCTTGCAGGCGAGCGAGTCGATACAGTCGAGCACCCAGTCGGCATCCACGGGAATCCGCTGCGACACGTTGTCGGGACTCAGGAAATCCGTGCAGACGTGCACCTCGATTCCAGGGTCGATATCGGCGATTCGTGCGCGCATGATCTCGGCTTTCGACTGTCCCACGGTGGAACGCAGCGCGACCAGCTGGCGGTTCAGGTTCGACGGGGCCACCACGTCGTGATCGAGCAGCGAAATCCGCCCGATCCCGGCCCGGGCAACGGCCTCGGCGGCGAAGCTCCCCACCCCGCCGAGTCCGGCAATGAACACGTGACGCGTCCGCAAGGCGGTCAGCGCCGGCTCGCCCAGCAGCAGCGCGGTACGCTCGAAAAAGGGTGCCTGCCCCGAACTCATCCGCGGTCGAGCGTCGGCAGTCGCGGGCGGACGGCTCGCGGGTTCGTCTCGCGTGCGGGCTTCGGCATCATGCGCGCGCGGGCTCGGGCACATCGAGGTTCAGAATGCGGCGCGCGTTGGCACCGGTGAGCGCTGCGATTTCCGCGACGGCAACCCCGCGAAGTTCCGCTACACAGGCCGCGACTTCAGGCAAATACGCAGGCTCATTGCGCTCGCCACGATGGTTGGCCAGGGGTTGGTCGGGCGCATCGGTTTCCAATACCAGGGCCTCGGCGGGAAGTTCGGCGACCAGTCGACGCAGACGGTTTGCACGGGGATAGGTCACGGGTCCGCCGAAACCGAGACAGAAACCCTGCGCGATGGCCTGATCCGCCTGCTGCCGGCTTCCGGAGAAACTGTGGATGATGCCGGTGAGCGCGGGGCGGGTCCTGAGCGCCTTGAGCACATGATCCAGTGCCCGCCTGGCATGCAGGATCACCGGCTTGCGATGGTTCAGGGCGATGTCCAGCTGCGCGTTGAACAGGCGCCACTGCCGGTCCCAGGGCTCCCCGGTGGCGAGGTCCTCGATGAACCCGTCCAGACCGATCTCGCCGACCGCGACCGCGGAGTGCCGGGCCAACCACCGATCCAGAGAATCCAGATCGCCATCCGCGTGTGTTCCGAGAAAGACCGGGTGCAGTCCATAGGCGGGGTAAAGGTCCGCGTTCGCATCCACCAGCTCGGCCAGACCCGGCCAGTGGTCGCGCGTGATGGCGGGGAGCACCTGCGCAACGACGCCTGAGTCCCTGGCACGCTGCAACACGGCATCGCGATCCGGTGCGAACGCCTCCACGTCGAGATGCACGTGGGTGTCAATGAACGCGAGATCCGGGAGGAGCATGGTCCAATCTTAACGCAGCAGGCCCTGGATTCACCGGATCCGGGTATTCCATCCAGGGTGAAGCCGGGCAACCGCCCGGTGGTGGGCACGGCCACCGGGCGGCGCAGGGCAGAGATCGGGTTCAGCCGGCGCTGGACGAAGACGTCGCAGCGTCTTCCGCGAGCACGGACTTCGGTTCCCGAATCAGCCACATCTGGTACAGCGAGGTGAAAATCATCACGCTGGAAGCCACCGAATATCCGAAGCCCCCGAGCATGACCAGCCACCCGAAACCGGGCTGCCATTTCGTCAGCCACCACGCCATCACGTCGAGGATCAGGAACGCGAACGGGGCGACGATGAGCAGCGACTTGAACACCGGATCGAAACCACGGGCAAAGGCAAAGATCAGGCCCACGCCGAAGAACAGCATGCTGATCCCGAACAGGTGGATATGCGATACGCGGGTCAGGCTGGCGAACGTCGGGCCGGTATCGATTTCCGCCCGTTCCTGGAGATTGGCCAGTTGGTTGAAGTCAGGTAGACCGGCCCCGGTATGGCAGGAAACGCAGTTTTCCTGAAGGATCGGACGGATGGTCGGCTCCCAGTCGCTTTCCGGAGCGCCGGCACGGGCCCAGTCGATCAGGATCGCGCGGTTTTCATCCGAAGCATAGCCGCTCATGGATCCGTTGAGCGCAGACTCCAGCCGCGTGTTGGTGCGGTTGCCGTGATAGCTGTGCACGACGTCTTCGAGCGAGAGACCCGCTTTGCCATCGGCCATGCCGTGGGTCAGCATGATCTGGGCACCGGCGATCAGCAGCCCCACCCCGATGGCCAACAGATAACCGGTGAACAGGGCCCGCACCGGGAGGGGCAGACGCGGCAGATCGGGAAACACGACGGTGTTCATCAGGAGATCTCCTTTTCCTTTTTTGATCAGCTTTTAATCGAATACTGATATACAAACCCGCCTCTGCCGGTTGCAGAGCCGTCCATCCATGGATGGAGCGTTTCCCGCGCCGCTCAGAAGCCCGGTGTCTGATGGTTCGGTATCGAACCCGTGAGGTCAGTTGTTGGACGCACCCTGCGCGACCCACTCGCGCAGCAGCGCAATTTCGCTATCGGGCAACGAAGCACGCCCATGGGGCATCTTGATCGAAGGATCCGCCCGCCCCTCGACCAGTTGGTTCATGACGCTGTTCAGGGGCTCCCCGGGTTCAATGATGGGGCCGAAGCGGGTCCCGCGCATCAGCGCCGCATGGCTGGTCATGTCCAGACCGCTCTGCTCGTAGCCCTTGCCTCCGGGCTGGTGGCATTCCATGCAGCGCTTTTCCAGCACGGGCTCAACCTGCGCGTTGTAGCTCACCACGGGATCACTGCATCCCACCATCGTCGCCGCCGCCACCACGACACCGGAAGCCATCAACCCCAGCCGCAACGCACTCAGAATGGATCCATCCGCTCGATTTGCCATATCTCCGTCCCCTGCATTCTTCGGGAGACGGTTGCGACTCCCGAACCATGATTAGAAGACGCAATATTAGCGTGGGCTTATATTGAGTACAAGAAGAAGCTGCCGCGAACGCGCGTCAGGGACACGGGTAGGTGTACCGCGCGTGAATCTCCTCGACCCCTGCGAGGACCGCATCGTCGAGCACCACATCGACGCTGGCGATGTTTTCGATCAGCTGCGCCATCCGGGTCGCGCCGACGAGATTGCTGGTGACGAAGCTCTGGCGGTTGATGAAGCCCAGCGCTAGCTGCACGGGGGTCAGGCCATGGGCCTGCGCCAGCGCTGCGTACTCTTCCGTGGCCGCGATGCCCTGCGGGTTACTGTAGCGGGAGAAGCGTTCGAACAGGGTCAGGCGCGCGCCCTCGGGCCGCTGATCGGCAAGGTACTTTCCGGAAAGCATCCCGAACGCGAGCGGGGAATAGGCGAGCAGTCCCACCCTTTCCCGGATCGACATCTCCGCCAGCCCGGCTTCGAAGCTCCGGTTCAGCAGGTTGTACGGATTCTGGATGCTGACGATGCGCGGGGCGATTCCCTGCTCTGCCGCCCGCAACCACTGCATCACACCCCAGGGGGTTTCATTGGAAATGCCAATGGCACGCACGCGTCCATCCCGAACGAAGCCATCCAGAACCGCGGCCGTCTCGGCGATATCCGTGGCGACCTCGTCGGCGTGGTGTTCGTATCCCAGCTTGCCGAAATAGTTCGTGCTGCGCGCAGGCCAGTGCACCTGGTACAGGTCCACGTAGTCCGTCTGGAGGCGCTTCAGGCTGGCCGCCAGCGCCGATTCCAACTGATCCCGGACCAGCTGCGGCCCCCCACGCAGCCACGGCATGTCCGCCGGGCCCGCCACCTTGGTCGCCAGCACCACGCGGTCGCGGCAACCCCGGGCCTGCAGCCAGCGACCGATATGGGTCTCGGTCCGACCCTGGGTCTCCGCGCGCGGGGGAACCGGGTACATCTCCGCGGCATCGATCAGGTTCACGCCCCGCTCAAGCGCGTAATCGAGCTGCTCGAATGCCTCGGCCTCGGTGTTCTGCTCCCCCCAGGTCATCGTGCCAAGCCCGATCAGGCTCACTTCGATGCCGGTGTCTCCAAGCGCGCGATATTTCATGGCTTTTCCTCGAATCGGGGTGGACGACGAACCGCGTCAGGCAAACAGCGTCAGTACCCCGGTGTATCCGTACAGCCGGTTCGCGAAGATCTCTCCGTTGGCAAAGAAGCCGACGAGCGGGATGTCGCCCAACGCATCCTGCACGATCCGGAGTTCGGTGCCTTCGTCCCCGAACTGATGCCGACCGCGTCCCAGGCAGCTTACGTACAATCCGCCGCGGATGCCGTTCGGGCACTGAGCGCGTATCTCGCCCAGCATCCGCTCCAGATCCTCGCGTGCCGCCTGCCCATCGCGACGCACGAACAGGATGTGTTCCCCCGGGGTCAGCATCTCCCCGACGGCGAGCAGCTCCCGGTCGAGATCGATCCCGATGATGTTGCGCACTCGATAGTCCCCGGTATCCGATCCCGCAATCGGCAGACCGATATGGATGTACCCCAGCGCGCGCCGCAGGTCCCGGGCCAACACCTCGCCGATCGCCTCGCGAAAGACCGGCAAGGCCGGCTGGTCGTCCAGCTTCACGATGATGTTGCGCCAGGTTTCGCTGAGCTGGTGCTGGCCGGGAAGTGGAGAACAGCCCTGGCTGTGGCGCGCCGCCAGCGGCACGGTGTCGCGCAGAGCAAGCCCCGAAAAACCCTCTGCAAGGACCTGGTCCGCGATCTGGATCACGGCGCCCTGCCCCGAACTGACGCCGCCGGTGCAGAACCAGGCCGTCTCGCGGTCGATCCGGGTCAGCAGTTCCTCGAGGCCCTCGAAGCCCGGGTCCGCGTGCAGGATCAGACGACCCGGCTCTTCCATGCCCAGAAAACCGTCCAGCTGCGCACAGAGCCCTTCGAACGTGGTCACGGGTTCGCGGATCACGCGGAAGTCCGAAGCAGGTACCGCGCCAACCATCGCGACGGCTGCCGGCGTCTCGTACAGCTCGTCCCGACCCCCGATCAACGCGAGTCCCGCACAACCGACCCAGTGCTCGACCGCGGTCGTCTCCCGCAGCACCGAAAGCACATCCCCGGCATGACGGGACATCGCATCGGAGAGGTACAGGAAACCCAGGTTGGCGTCGGGTCTCGCCGTCCCGGCCTGGGCAGCCAGTTCCTCGGCCAGCTCGAGCGCGAGCATCCGCGGGTCGGAACCGGTGGCCGTCGCCGGAAAAAAGGGGTTCGAAATCATCATCCTGCAAGGTGCTCCAGCATGCTCAGGGCCTCGTTTTCATCGATTTTCAATCCACGCTCCGCGTCAATCCTGCCGGGCATGCCAGAGAACAGGAGTCGCGCGTGGTAGCGGGTCTCCAGTTCCTCGAGGAACCATGCGATCTCGCTCGGGTGAACGGCATACCCGCGCCGCTGCAGATGCCGCAACAGGAGATCCTGCCCGCGGACCTGCATCAATATCGGGAGCGGCAGATCCAGCGGCAGGACGTGCGTCTGCACCAGCCATTCGACGGGTGTCGGACGCGACGCGGGCAGCGCCCGTATGTCCAGCCGGAAATGGCCCCCACCGCCGGGCTGTCTGAGCAGTTCCTCCAGCCAATCGGCGGGGAACCCTTCGTGCAGAATCAGCGTGCGCCCGGTGAAACGATCGCGAAATCGCTGCAACTGCCGAACCGGACGACCCGCGAAAAACCCGAACACCGGACACCTCCCGACAACCCGACCACGGTCGCATCCTAGCCGACGTGACCGCGGGCCCGAAAAAAAGCCCCGCATGTGCGGGGCTTCGGGGCCTCAGCCGCGTCGGCCGAGAATCTCGTGGATGATGGGCGCGAGAATGATCTCCATGGCCATCCCCATCTTGCCGCCGGGGACCACCAGGGTATTCGGGCGCGACATGAAGGAGTCGTGGATCATGTTGAGCAGGTAGGGGAAGTCCGTGCCGAATTTCTTGGGATCGCGGAAGCGGATCACCACCAGGCTCTCGTCCGGAGTGGGGATATCCCGGGCGATGAACGGGTTGGAAGTGTCCACCGTGGGCACCCGCTGGAAGTTGATGTCGGTGCGCGAAAACTGCGGAGTGATGTACTTCACGTAATCCGGCATGCGCCGCAGGATGGTGTCGACGATCGCCTCCGCCGTATACCCGCGCTCCTCGTTGTCGCGGAAGATCTTCTGGATCCATTCGAGGTTCACGATCGGCACCACGCCGATGCCGAGGTCGACAAATCGGGAGATGTCCACGTCGCCGTCGGCGGCCAGCCCGTGCAGCCCCTCGTAGAACATCAGGTCGGAGCCCGGCTCGATGTCCTCCCAGGGCGTGAATTCACCGGCGCCGGCGCTGGTTCCCATCCGCTCGTTGTGAAAGGCCGCTTCGTCGTCCGAATGCAGGTAGTAGCGCTTCTGGCCCTGCCCGGTCTCGCCATAGGTCTGGAACAGCTCCTCGATGCGATCGAACAGATTGGCCTCGGGCCCGAAATGGGAGAAGTGGCGGTTTCCCTCGGCCTCGGCCGCCTGCATCGCGGCTTTCATCGCCTTGCGGTCGAACCGGTGGAAGCTGTCGCCTTCGATCACGACGGGTTTGATGCTCTCGCGCTCGAATATCTTCTCGAAGGAACGCTTCACGGTGGAGGTTCCGGCACCGGAGGAACCGGTGACGGCAATCACGGGGTGTTTCTGGGACATGGGACCTTCTCCTCGAAAACGATGATGCTTGGCTGGAATTTCAGGGCTAGAAAACGATGTTCAGCATGATCAGGGCGACGACCATGAACACGATCGTCATGATGCTACCCGCCTTCAGGTAATCCTTCACGCGGTACCCGCCCGGACCCATGATCAGGGCGTTGACCTGGTGTGTCGGGATCAGAAACGCATTGGACGTGGCTATGGCCACGGTCAGCGCGAAAACCCGCGGATCGGCGTCCATCCCGGCCACCTGCGCGGCCATCGCGAAATTGATCGACAGCGGCACCAGCAGCACGGTGGCCCCGACGTTCGACATCACCAGGGTAAAAAAAGTGGCCAGCGCGAAAATCGTCGCCTGGAGCACCCAGGGCTCGACCTGCCCGAGAAAATCCAGAGTGTTCTGCGCAATCCAGGCCGCGGTCCCGGTATTCTCCACGGCCGCCCCGAGCGGAATCAGGCTGGCCAGCAGGAAAACCGTTTTCCAGCTCACGGCACGGTACGCGTCGTCGATATCGATGACGCCGGTAAGAATCATGCCCAGGGCGCCGGTCAGCAGAGCCACCGACAGCGGCAGATCCGTGAACAGGATCATGCCGAGCGCAACGGCCAGAAAGCCGAGCGCATAGGGGACCTTGGTCGGCCGCAGGCGCTCGCGCGGATAATCGCTGGTCACGATGACGAAGTCGCGGTCGCCCTCGAGCCGGGCCAGGGACTCCCAGTCGCAGTGCACCACCAGCGCATCGGTCGCCTGCAGCGGAACATCGCGCAGACCCTCGCCAATCGGTTCCTCCCCGCGCTGCAGGCGCAGGACCGACAGACCGTAGGTACGGCGCATCGCCACGTCGGTCACGGTCTTCCCGACGAGCCGGGAACCCGGGGCGATGACGACTTCCGCGATACCGGACTTGGCAGGCGCCATCGCGTTGGCGAACACCTTGAGTTCTCGCCGGGGGCGGGCGCCCGTCGCGTCGAGGAAGCTGGCGAGCGCATCCGGCGCGCCGAGCACCGCTAGGTACACACCCGCCTCGAACTCGTACCCGCCCCACGGACCGATACGGAGATCGTCGTTGCTGTAGCTCCCGATGAACGCCACGCCGTAGCGGTTTTCGGCCTCGGCCACAGACATCCCGATCAGGCTGCTGTCGTTGCCGATGCGCACCTCGCGGATCTCGTAGTCCATGCCGTACACGCGCCGGAAATATTCCGCGGGGCTCTCTACGCCTCCCGGCCGGGTCTGCGCCGAGGGCAACACGAACGGGCCAAGGACCACGAAGTACACGATCGCACTCGCCAGCAGCGCCAGTCCGATCGGAGTCACGTCGAAGAGGTCGAACGGCTCCATTCCCGCCGGCAGCAGGTCGTTCAGCAGGATCAGCGGGCTGGACCCCACCATGGTGATGGTACCGCCGACGATCGCCGCAAAGCCCATCGGCATCAGCAGGCGGGAAAGTGGGATATTCAGGCGATTGGAGATCCGGCTCATGACCGGCAGGAACAGCGCGGCGGCGCCCACGTTCTGCATGAAACTGGAGATGATTCCCACCGTGCCCGACACGGTCGGGATGATCCGCTTCTCGGTGGTTCCCCCCACGTGCATGATGAACGCGGCGACTCGATGCATCACGCCCGTCTTGTCCAGCCCCGCTCCGATGATCATCACCGCGATGATCGAGATCACGGCATTGGAGGCGAAACCGGCAAACAGCTGGTCGGGGTCGGTAATGCCCCCCAGCCCGGGAACGAGACTCAGCAGGCCCAGCAGGACCATCACCGACACCGCGGCCACGTCCACGCGCACCACCTCCGAAACGAACAGGAAGATGGTCAGCGCGAGCAGCGCAAGCACCACGATCATGTCCGTGGTAAGTGTCAGATTTTCCATGAGGTTCCCAGAGGACGGGGGGCCAGCATCTTGCCGGATAAACCTTAAATTATTTCATTACCGGGGTTACGACGCAAAACGCCGGCGCTGCGACCCCTGGCCGATGCCCCGAGCCCACCCGGAAACACGGCCTGTCCAGCTGTGTCTTCACCTGCTCTGGGGTATCCTCATTCGGATACATTGACCCGGGAGGCACGAGATGACGGAAGCGCTTTCGCCTGTTGGACGGTTTCAGACCATCCTGCTCGCCACGGACGGATCCGAGTTCAGCGCGGCGGCTGAACAGGCCGCCCGGGACATGGCCGCGCGTTGCGAGGCACGTCTGCTGGTGACACGGGTCGTGTTGACCAATCCCGAGTACGAAGCCCTGGTGCCCGATCGCGTGCAGCAGGCAGAAAAGGCGGCGCAGGCCGAGATCGACGTCGTGGCCGAACAGGCACGCTCCGCGGGTTTGCAGGTCGAGACCGTTCTTCGTCATGGCGCCGATCCCTATCACGAGGTGGTGCGGGCCGCGGACGAGAAGCACGCCGACATCATCGTGATGGGTCGACGCGCACGCAGCGATCTGGCGCGGATGCTGGTCGGCGATTCCACCGCCAAGGTGATCGGCCTTGCGTCCTGCAGCGTCCTCGTCCTGCCGCGCGACACCCGAATGCCCGGGTCCCGCATTCTGGTGGCGACAGACGGATCCCGGCTTGGCGATGCCGCGGCGTTCTCGGCCGTCAAACTGGCGCAGATGTGCAGCCTTCCCCTGACCGCGGTATCCGTGATTCCATCCGACGGCGGAGATGAACAGCGTCGCGATGCCCAGGCGGCCTTGACGCGTGTCGAAGCAGCCGCGCGGGAGGCGGGGCTGCAGGTCGAGACCCGGGTGGAAGCGGGAGGCCGGCCCGACGAGGTCATCCTCGAGATCGCGCAGGATTGCGGTGCAGACCTGCTCGTGCTGGGAAGCCACGGCCGCACCGGTCTGAGCCGGCTGTTGATGGGCAGCGTCTCCGAACGGGTACTGGGCCATGCAAAATGCCCGGTGCTGGTGGTGAAAGCCTCGGTCTGAACGGACGCCCCTAGTGGGCCACCTCAGCGCTGCGAGCGCGACTCAGACCCGCGTCGGAGTGCGTCGCCGGTAGAGAAAATCGTACACCGCGTGTCCGAGTCGCTGCCCCCGGCGTTCGAACCGGGTTTCCGGTCGATGCGCGGGGCGGGACGCTACCGGCTGCGCACCCTCGGGTTCGAAAACGTCTTGCGTCTCGGCCAACGCCGCCGACATATGCTCGCCATACTCCACCCAGTCCGTGGCCAGATGCAGGCGCCCACCGGGCTTCAGCCGCGAAGCGACGAGTCGCAGGAACGCCGGCTGCACCAAGCGGCGCTTGTGATGGCGTTTCTTGTGCCAGGGATCCGGAAAGAAGATCTGCACCGCGTCGAGACTTGACGGCGGGATGCGCTGTTCCAGGACCCCGACCGCGTCCTCGACCAGGACCCGAACGTTATGCAGCCCCCTGCGCTCGACCTCTCCCAGCAGGTGCCCGACTCCGGGACGATGCACCTCGATGCCGATGAAGTTGCGCTCCGGTTGCGCCTGCGCCTGTTGCGCAAGGCTCTCGCCGTTCCCGAAACCGATCTCCAGCGTCACCGGCGCCCGGCGACCGAACAGGCCCGTGAAATCGATCGGCGCCTCGCCGGCGGGAATCCCGAACCGAGGCAGCCCTTCGTCCAGCGCACGCTGCTGACCCCGGGTGAGGCGGCCTTCGCGACGCACGAAGCTGCGCACCCGTCGTTGGCCGGACGCGTCGGCCGTTACGTCGCCTGGAGCCATACGGTCAGGTGAAGAAGTAGCCGGTCTCGGGCGACGACGCACTGGCATGGCGTCTCGGTGCCATGCGTCCCGCGAGAAAGGCCTCACGCCCGGCAATGATCGCGTGTCGCATCGCAACGGCCATGCGCACAGGCTCGCGCGCGGCCGCGATCGCGGTGTTCATCAGCACCCCGTCACAACCCAGTTCCATCGCGATCGCCGCATCGGAGGCGGTCCCGACGCCGGCATCGACGAGCACGGGAACCTGGGCGTTCGTGACGATTTCCAGGATGTTGTACCGGTTCTGGATTCCCAGCCCGGAACCGATCGGTGCCGCCAGCGGCATCACCGCCTTGCAGCCCGCTTCTTCGAGTCGCCGGGCCAGCAACGGATCGTCGGTGGTGTACACCATCACGTCGAACCCGTCGGCCACGAGTGTTTCAGCGGCTTCCAGGGTCGCCATGGCGTCGGGATACAGGGTCTTCGGGTCGCCCAGCACCTCGAGTTTCACGAGGTTGTGTCCGTCGAGCAGTTCGCGGGCCAGGCGGCAGGTCCGTACGGCCTCGTCGGCGGTATAGCAGCCGGCCGTGTTGGGCAGCAACGTGTAGCGATCGGGCGGGATCACGTCCAGGAGATTCGGCTCGCCCGGGGTCTGGCCGATGTTCGTGCGCCGGATCGCCACGGTCACGATCTCGGCACCGCTGGCCTCGATCGCGAGCCGCGTCTGTTCCAGATCGCGGTACTTGCCGGTGCCGACGAGGAGCCGGGACGAAAAGCGGCGCGAGCCGATGAAGAAATGGTCGGACGGGTCTTGTGTGGCAACAGAGGTCATGCGGGTCCTTGCGCTGGTGGGGTTCGCGTCAGCCGCCGCCGATGGCCTGCACGATCTCGACGCGGTCGCCGGGGGTCAGCCGGAAATGTTCGTGCTCGCTGCGCGGCACGAGTTCGCCGTTGACCTCGATCGCCAGACGGCGACCAACCAGATCCAGCTCCGAGACGAGACTGCCAAGCGTGAAGTCTCCGCCCGGCTCCGCCCGTTCCAGGACATGGGGCTTGCCGTTCAACTGGATCTGCATGGGTTCAACCAATCGCGCATTGAGAACAGGGCAGCGAGCGCATACAATCTCGGCCCGAAGCGGGTGTAGTTCAATGGTAGAACGGGAGCTTCCCAAGCTCTTAACGTGGGTTCGATTCCCATCACCCGCTCCACTCCCGATCTACCGCAACGGCTTGCCCGTATTCTACCATCCGGGCCCACCCCCTGCGATACAGACGGGCGCGGGTCCATCGCGGCCCGCACACCGTTGCGGAATACGAACTAGACTTTGTCTAAACCGCTGATATACTCCGCTGTCATGAACGTGTCACCGGAATCCAGCGACCTCCTGCCGCGCGAACAGGCCGAAGCCCTGCTCGCGCAACACGGCATCGCAGCCACCGAACAGCGCCTGGAAATCGCGCGACTGCTGTTCGCACGCCACCAGCACCTGAGCGCCGAGCAGATCCTGGCGCAACTGAGCCTGCAGGCGAGCCGCGTCTCCAAGGCCACCGTCTACAACACGCTGAACCTCTTCGCCGAGACCGGCCTGGTGCGCGAAGTGATCATCGACCCGGCCAAGCGGTTCTACGACTCCAATCTCGACCCGCATCACCACCTCTTCCATACGGACACAGGCCGGCTGGAAGACGTGCCGCCGGCGCGGATCCAGATCGCCGATCTCCCCGGACTGCCTGCCGGCACCGAGGTATTGGGCGTGGACGTCGTGATCCGCGTTGCAACGCGGAAGCCGCAGTAGCCGCGGAACGTTGTTGCCGGGCCGCCGGCTCGGCTATCATGCGCGCCACGCCGACGTAGCTCAGCTGGTAGAGCAGCCGATTCGTAATCGGCAGGTCCGCAGTTCGATTCTGCGCGTCGGCACCACCTCCCGTTCCCGCGCTTTCAGCGCCGCCCCCGGCGGCAAACAGGCTGCCAAAACACCGCTTCGACTTCGTCCAAAGCAACCGCGGCGACGCTGAAGTGGTACGGCACCCGATTGACGAGTTTGTTCAGGACCGCAGCTCCGGGCAGGTCGGCGAGACAGCACCCGGCCTTCAACTGCGCAGAACGGGTACGTTGGCGCCGCCTCAGACTCTTTTCCAGGTGCCTCTGCGTCAGAGTACCGATGCCGATCACTGATCGACCCTTCCGAGAAAAACTAGAACGGCTCTGTGCACAGGGCTCGAACCTCGGCTTCAGATTCCTTGGGTATGAAAATGGTGTCCTCACCGACCTCAATGTGCGCATAGTCGAGGCTCCCAAAAAAGCGCGAGACAAACACCACATCGGTTTTGGCAACCTCCACCAGGCAAAACGGCCGGGATTTTTCTATTGACTGCCTTGCCCCTGCGAGAGCCCGGTCTTCCATTCCCTCAATATCCATCTTGATGACATCGATCCACTCATCAAAAGCGTCAATCCTGATCGTCCGGACCTTTTGAACCGTGGAGCTTTTGATCATGCTCTGGTTATCGGATACGACGGGTTCAATGAGTTCGAGACCCCCGAAATTGTTTCTTGAATAATAGTCTGGAAGCTGGATTTCCAACACGTCTCCGTCCCGGTCACTGACGGCAGCCAGATGGCCGATCACGTTATTGACGTTGTTCAACGCCATGGTCCCGCAAAACATGTGGAAAATGGGCCTCTGGGCTTCAAAGGCATGGATCTGTATTCGATCGCCGAACAACTTCGAGAGCGCGAGCGAATGCGAACCCACATTGCAGCCCACATCAAACAGAACAGCTCTGTCAGACACCCTGAGTCTCAACTCGACAAGCTTCTTCAGATAACTTATATTCTTTAAATCGTAATATCTACCGTTGCAGAAGGTACCACCAATATGCTCATCGAGGACATTTACGATGATAGGCCCGAAAGCGGAATATTTTATGGCATTGGGGTAGATACCGGATCCGGCCAGTCCTTCTTCATGCTTCCGGCCGG
>JAABSC010000005.1:0-85000 GCA_011390565.1 Thioalkalivibrio paradoxus
CGACCGGCAGCCGGTGTTCAACGTGAGCCTGGCCGAGGCGCAGGCGTACCTGGCGTGGCTCTCGGAGGAGACCGGCCAGCGCTACCGGTTGCCGACCGAGGCCGAGTGGGAGTTCGCCGCGCGGGCCGGCACGCGGAGCGCGTTCGCGTTCGGCGAGGCGATCGGTTGTCGGGACGTGCACTTCAACTCGCTGTTTCCCTACGCGGAGCGGCGCGAGCGGCGCAAGTGGTACATCCCGCTGTGCATCCCGACGCCACGGCCGCTCGACGTCGGCAGTTTCCAGCCGAATCTCTGGGGCCTGTACGACATGCACGGGAACGTGCAGGAGTTCACGTCCAGCCCCTGGCGCGACAGCCACGTGGATCTGCCGCGCAACGGCGTGTACCGGCGCACCGGGGACGAGGAGTGGATGGTGGTGAAGGGCGGCTCCTGGTTCGACCCGGCCGTCGCCTGCCGCAGCGCCGCGCGGCGCCGCCGGCACGTCACCGAGATCGACACGAACCTCGGCTTCCGTGTTCTCCGCGAGCTTTGACGAAGTTCGCGAACATTCGAGGGCTACCGAACCGTTCGTTCAACTGCGATAAACCCGGCTTCGATGCCCGACCCGCAGGACGAGAACGACGAGCACGTCGTCACGCAGTTCGCAGATGAGCCGATAGTCTCCAACCCGGTAGCGCCACAGCTCCGTAAAAGGACCCTTTAGCGCCTTTCCCACTAGACGGGGATTGTCCAGCGGCTCAACGCGCTGATGCAAGAATTGCACGATGCGCTTTGCTTCCGAGTGACCCAGCTTTTGCAGTTGTTTGCGGGCGTCGCCCGACAGCTCAATCCGCCAGCCCAAGCTCGCGCTCCACCTCGTCGAGTGGGTAGGTACGTTCTTCACCGCGCTTCAGCCGTTCGAGGGCCTGCTCGGCGAGGTAGAGATCTTCGAGATCGTCGATATGCTCTTCGATGGCCTCGCGGATGTAGTACGACGCGGTGCGTCCTGTCCGTTTGGCCAGAATCATCAGGCGCTCGTTGAGTTCGTCCGGCAGTCGGACTGCGGTTTGCTTGCTCATGGCTCACCCAGTGGTTGACATGTCAAACATAGCGTTGATCCCCCGGCTTTGCAAGGCGGGAATTGTTCGGGCGCTGGATCCCCCTTCACGGCTTTAATGGCCGGGTGACAGCCCACGCCATGATGGTTAGCATTGGCTTTCCCGCCACGGACGGAGGGCCCCAGTGCATGACGCACGACCAGAACTTCAAGAACCTCATTCTCGATTACCCGCGCCAGGCGATCGCGCTGTTCGCAGCCAGCGAGGCGCAGGCCATCGATGCCGATGCCCGGGTGACCCCGGTGCGCCAGGAGCAGCTGCAGGAACGGCTCGGCGAGCGCTTCCGCGAACTCGACATCCCGCTCCTCGTGGAATGGCCCGACGGACGGCGCGAGGCGATCCTGTTTGTGATCGAGGAGGAGACCGAGCCGGCCCGGTTTTCCATCCATCGGCTCGCGCATTACTGCCTGGATCTCGCGGAACTGCTGGACACGCGCCGGGTGGTGCCGGTGGTGGTGTTTCTGCACCGTGGTGACTTTGCAGAGACGTTATCTCTGGGCGGTGACGCCACGACTTACCTCGATTTCCACTTCCTGGCCTATGCGCTCTCCCGCATCCCTGCCCGGGAGCACTTCGATAGTCCCAATCTGGTGGCCCGATTGAACCTGCCGAACATGGCCTACGCCTCGGAGGATAAGCTCGACGTCTACGCGCATGCGATGCGCGGCCTGACCACGCTGGAGCCCGATCCGGAGCGGCGGATCAAGTACCTCGACTTTATCGACATCTACGCGGCGCTGGACGAGAATGAACGCATTGTCTACCGCCAGCGGTATCCCGAGGAGGTGGCTGAAATGACACGGTTCGCAGAGCGTTTTATCGAGAAAGGCCGGCAAGAGGGCCGCGAGGAAGGCATTGGACAGGGCGAAGCACGCGTGCTGCTGCGCCAGCTCACGCTGAAGTTCGGGCCAGTGCCGGAATCGGTACGTTTGCGGCTGGACTCTGCCGACGCCGACACGCTGCTACGCTGGTCCGAGCAGGTGCTGAGCGCGGGGACGCTCGACGAGGTGTTGCAGTAGCCGCCGCGCAATCCGCCATCAGCGAGAAGCGGGGTATCGAGAGGTCGCGGGATCGCGGCTACAGCCACCCGGCCAGCCATAGCCTGAAGCGCAGCTCCAGCGGCGGCGCGTAGCCCTGCTTGCGGAAGACGATCTGGCCGGCAGGGTCGATGATGAAGGTGCTGGGGACGACACGCACGCCGAAGCGTGCGGCGAGTTGCCCGTCGGGATCGAGGACCACGTCCAGTTCGCGCTCCCGCTCGTTGAGGTGGGCCTCGACGCTGTCCGCGCTTCCCGATTGCATCGCGACGGTCAAAACCGGGTGGCTTTCGCTCACGCGAACGATCTCGCCTTCCTCCAGCCGACAGATCGGGCACCAGGTGGCCCAGAAGTGGAGCAGCATGGGCCGGTCGGCGTAGTCGGCCAGCGCGACCGGGCTGCCATCCAGGAGATAGGCCTCGAACTCCGGCGCCGGTCCCTCGGCGAGATCGCGCGCGATCCAGGCGCGGATGACCAGCACCAGGGCGACAATGATGAGGATTTCGAGTGGCCAGCGCCACCAGCACCGCCGTGTGCGCGCCTCCGTGCTCATCGCAGCATCTCGGCCTGGCCCGGGCGGCAGCGGGTACCGCGCTGCTTCGGGCCCTTGCGCGCGGCGATGCGTACGAGATCGTCGCTGTCCCGCAGCAGCCGCTGTCGCTGTTCCTCGGTCAGCAGCGGGTTGCGGGCGACGAAGTAGCGCAGGTTGGGATCGGCATCGCGGACGCAGGCCTCGACCTGTTCCGCGGTGAGATCGGCGCGCTTGGCGCAGTTCAGGCGCACCGTCTGGTTCGGGTCACTGAGCAGGAGCGCGATTTCTTCCGGGGTGAGGTCCATGCGGCGGGAGAAATACGCCTTCACCTGCGCGTGCTGGTCGCGCACGAGCAGCGGGCGCCAGTTCGGGTCCAGATCCGCCGATAGCGCGAGGTCCATTCGCTCATCGAAGGTCATCGCCCGGTATCGCTCAGGGTATTCGGCCATTTGCGGGCCTTGCGGTTGCTGTAATTCAGAGTGTGCCGGGACGGTGGCTCGGGGGCAAATGCGTGGCGGTGGCTGTGCCGGGGGCTGAGTGTAGGCTTTTAGCGGGCCTCCCTGTGTCGATCCGGATGTCATCCCGGACTTGATCCGGCGGTCATCCCGGACTTGATCCGGGATCCATGCGGGCTCAGTCGGAGCCGCGTGCACAGGTGTCCGACCTGGCGCTGATGGATCCCGGATAGGCCTTCGGCCTTCCGGGATGACGATACTTAGCTGGGCCTTCCAGGATGACGAAAGTTAGCTGGGCCTTCCGGGATGACGAAATGTAGTGGGGTTTTCTGGGACGACCGGGTCCGCCTCCGGGTCCTGGGGATGACCCGAGGGTGGTGGGAACGCGCCTCCGGGCCTCCGGTCATAGTATTATGAAATTGTGATGACAGCGGTGGGTCCGTTCCCTCCAACAGGGGCGGCGGCCGGCAAGGGGATGTCGACGATGGTAACGGCAACGGCATTGGCGGAAGACCGGTATTTCGTCCCGCGGACCGCGGCGATTACGGCTGCGCAGCCGGTGCTCGATGCGGCCGAACATGCCGCACTCGTTGCCCGCATCAAGACGCTGCTGAAGGAACGCGACGCGGTGCTGGTTGCGCATTACTACGTCGATGAATCGCTGCAGCGTATTGCCGAGGAGACCGGCGGCTTCATCTCGGATTCCCTGGAAATGGCCCGCTACGGCAAGGAGCATCCGGCGAGCACGCTGGTAGTGGCGGGCGTGCGGTTCATGGGGGAGACGGCGAAGATCCTGAGTCCCGAGAAGCGCGTGCTGATGCCGACGCTCGAGGCCGAGTGTTCGCTCGACCTCGGCTGCCCCGCCGACGCCTTTCGGGCGTTCTGCGAGGCGCATCCCGATCACGTGGTCGTCGTCTACTCCAACACCTCGGTCGAGGTGAAGGCGCTGGCCGACTACGTGGTGACCTCGAGCATCGCGGTGCCACTGGTCGAGTGGCTGCGCGACCAGGGCCGGAAGATCCTCTGGGCACCGGACCGGCACCTCGGCGACTACATCCGCCGCGAGACCGGTGCCGACATGCTGCTCTGGGACGGTGCCTGCGTGGTACACGACGAGTTCCGTTCCCGCGAACTGGAGAAACTGCGCAAGGACCACCCGTTGGCGGCGGTGCTTGTGCACCCGGAATCGCCGCGCGACGTGATCCTGCAAGCGGATGTTGTCGGTTCCACGAGCCAGTTGATCGCCGCGGTGCAGAACCGGCCGGAGTCCGAGTTCATCGTCGCGACCGACAACCGCATCTTCTACAAGATGCAGCAGGCTGCGCCGGACAAGCGCCTGATCGAGGCGCCGACCGGCGGCCACAGCGCCACGTGCCGGAGTTGCGCGCATTGCCCCTGGATGGCGATGAACGACCTGACCAGTCTCGCCGAGACACTCGAGCACGGCAGCAACGAAATCTTCATCGATGAGGACGCGCGGCTGAAGGCGCTGGTGGCCACGCAGCGCATGCTCGATTTCGCGGCGGAACACCGTCGGCGCGTCGTCGGAGACGCTTGACCGCGCCGCGTTCGCCCGGTCCTGCCCCGAACATGTACAAGCGACCCGCCCGCCTTCTGGTGGCAGCCCGCACCGACGACGGCCGTGCCGATACGGTCGCCCGGCTGGCGCGCAAGCACGATCTCGCACAGTGGGTGGAGATCCGCACGGCAGCCTCGATGGAACACCTGCACTGGGACGATCTCGAGTGGGCCGATCTGCTCGTGGCCGTGGACGGGGAGGCCGCGGGCGCGGTGCCGGTGCAACGCCCGGAAACCTGCCGCGTGAAGCGCTGGCACCTGCCCGAGGCGGGTTCGGCAAGCCTGGAAGTGGCGGTGGCCTCTGCGCTCAGCTGCATGGCCGGCGGCATGCGCATGCTCGCACGCGCCGACGAGCGCTAGCCGAAACCGGCTTCAGTCCCTGCGGTGAAGCTTCTCGGCGAGTTCAAGCCAGAGTTGCTCGAACGCAGCGGCGGCCCGCACCCGCGGCTGCGATGCCCCCAATGGCGCCCGGTGGCGGCCCATGGCTTCCACGGCGGCGGCGTAGGGAATCGGTGTGCTGAGCATGTTCGGGATGCGTTCGCGCAGCTCCACCCCGGCCTCGCGGTGCTGCTTGCGCCGGTTGTCGACCATGGACAGGAACGGGTAGAGCTTCACGCCGCGGATCTTTTCCCCTTCCAGGAACGCGACCATCTGCTCGTAGCTGCGGATCGACAGCTGCGACGGAATGATGGGCACGGCGATCACGTCGGCGGCGTGGAACAGGTTTTCGGTGACGGTCGAGAAGCTCGGCGGGCAGTCCAGCACGACCAGGTCGTACTCGGTGCCGAACTCCTTCAGCAGCCGGCGCACCTGGTAGGCCGGGTGCTCGGTCTTGCGCAGGTATTGGTCCAGGTGACGGTTGTCGAAGTCGGCGGGCAGGCAGGTCAGTCGCGGCCACGCGGTGGCGTGCACCGAGTCGATCCAGTCGCGTTTGCCGCGGGCCAGTTTCTTCACGCTGTCCTGGACGCCGGGATCCAGCCCGAGATACCAGGTGGCGGCGGCCTGGGGATCCAGGTCCCACAGCAGCGTCTTGCGCCCGTACTGGGCGGCTAGAAAGGCAAGGTTGACCGCAGCGGCTGTCTTCCCGACTCCGCCCTTGAGGTTGTACAGCGCAATGGTTTTCACAGCGTTTGGCCGGTTTCGGTTTCTGTGCAGCGGCGGCGCCGCCAGGGCGGCTGCTGCCTGATTGTAACGCCTGCGCGCAGGGGCCGCATGCCGGCTCCGTGTCGCGCGTGGCTCGTGGCCCGTGCCTCCTCTGGGATCACGGGCTGGGTGGCGCGCCGCTGTGCAGTTCCGCGACGTGGTCTTCGTACAATGACCAGACGCAGGGTGCGATGGCGCCGCGGCTGCCGGGGTAGGTCAGCCGGTCGGGGTTCAGTTGGCGCAGTTCCTCGGTCTCGGTGTTGCAGAGCGTTCCATGCACCGCGTGGAAGATCAGAACCTGGGTGCCGCGTCCCGCGATGGGCAGCAGCGCGCCGATGATGCCGGTGTCGTTCAGGCCCGGGCTGCTGCGCGCATCGCCTTCTTCCCAGGGCGGGCGAATCAGCGTGCCCAGCAACTCCTGGTAGATTTCTGCGCAGGCGTAGCAGACCTCGGTGGCCCGGAGTCCCTGGACCTTCGTCAGCGCCGCATGGATTTCCGGGGACTGCAACACCATGTTGCGCTCGGTCAGGCGTACCCGGTTACGGAGTCCGTTCGGGAGCAGGCGCGGGACGGCTTCGCGACAGGATGGGCACACCCATGGGGCGATTTTCGGGCCCGGGAGAACGTTTCCGGTGGGCATGGCGCGTTGGCCTGGGTGAGGCGTGGCCGACCGGGAAGTCCCGGTCCGGCCCGGATCCATCAGCCGAAGTAGGCGGGTTCGTTGCCTGGCCGCCACTTGATGTTGCAGCCGAGGCTGGCCTTTTGATCGGCTGGGATCGATTGCCCGGCGAGCAGCGCATCGGTCGCTGCACGCAGATCCTCGCCGGTGACCGGAACGTCGTTGCCGGGGCGCGAGCCGTCGAACTGGCCGCGATAGACCAGCTTGCGGTCCGCGTCGAACAGGTACAGGTCCGGGGTGCAGGCGGCCTGGTATTCCTTGGCAACGGACTGGTCTTCGTCCAGGCAGTAGGGGAAGGCGTAGCCGAAGCGGCGCGCGTCGTCGCGCATCGCGTCGGGGCCGTCTTCCGGATGTGCAGCGATGTCGTTGGAGTTGATCGCGATCACCGCAATGCCCTTCTCGGTGTATTCCCGCCCGTAGCGGGCCAACTCGTGGCGGATCAACTGGACGAACGGGCAATGGTTGCAGATGAATGCGATCATGAAGCCCTTGGCATCCGGGAAGTCATCCAGGCCGATGGTCTTGCCGGATACGACATCGGGCAGCTCAAAGTTCGGGGCCTCGGTGCCGAGATCGATCATCTGGGAAGGGGTGCGCGCCATGAATGCTCCTCGGGTCGATGTTCGGGGATGGCCGATTATACGGGCAGCCGCGTACCGGGGCCCGGTCACCACCGAAAAACGCGGTCAATCGGTGGGGAAGCCTTGAAAGCGCCCGATACTGCGGTCATGGTTAAGGTTTTCAGGAGCTGGAAGCGTTGACGGGCTGGGTACAGGGAGAGGTGCGTGAGATCCGGCGCTGGACCGAGCGCCTGTTCAGCCTGAGGATCGACGCGGAAGTCGAGCCGTTCCGGGCGGGGCAGTACAACCGGTTGCGCCTGTGGATCGACGGCGAATGGGTGGCGCGCCCGTATTCCTACGTCAATGCCCCCGACGTGCGGCCGCTGGAGTTCTACCTGGTCACCGTTCCTGGCGGTCCGCTGACGAACCGGTTGGTGCAACTGAATCCCGGCGATTGCGTCGAGCTGATGCCGCGCGCCAGTGGGCTATTCACCCTTGATCACGTACCCGAGGCGCGGGATCTCTGGCTCGTCTCGACCGGGACCGGGCTTGGACCGTTCCTGTCGATCCTGCGTTCGCAGGCGTGCTGGCAGCGTTTCGAGCAGGTGCGGCTGGTGCACGGAGTGCGCCACGCGACCGATCTGAATTACCGGGACACCCTTTTGGAACTGGCCCGGGAGCACGCCGGCCGCTTCCGCTACCTGCCCATCGTGAGTCGCGAGGAAACCCCGGACGCGCTCCAGGGGCGGATCACCGAGGCGCTCGTCGACGGGCGTCTCGAACGTGCCGCAGGGAGGGAAATCGCCGCGGAGTCCACGCAGGTCATGCTCTGTGGAAATCCGGAGATGGTCCGTGACAGCCAGGCGCTGTTGCGCGCGCGCGGTCTGGAGCGCTGCCGGCGGGGGCACGCCGGGCAGATCACGGTGGAAAACTACTGGTGAGGCCGCATCAGGTCGTAGGCCCAGGCGTGGATCAGGCGCGCGACGTAGGCGGTATGCTCCGGGCGCGTCAGCAGGTGGTCGGCCTGGTGCAGGGCCACGAAACTCTTCGGATGACGGGCGCGCTCGAAAATGCGCCGGGCATGGTCCACGCCGACTACGCTGTCCTTCGGCGCGTGCAGGATCAATAACGGACGTTCCAGGCGCTGCAACGCGCCATCGAGATCGGTTTCCTCCACCGACTCCAGAAACTCGCGCCCGATCGTGACGGTGCGGCCCCCGATCTCGATCTCGCCGTACCCGTGCTCGCGGATGCCGTGGGCGCGAGCCCCGAACAGCCGGGTCACATGGCCCGGCTCGGCCGGGGCCGCGATGGTGACGACGCCGCGCAGCTCCGAACGCAGCCCGGCAAGGGCAAGCGCCATGGCGCCCCCGAAACTGTGCCCCACGAGCAGGTCGGTGGGGTAGCCGGTGTAGGCATCGAAGGCGTCCAGCGCGGCGCCCAGATCTTCGCAGTAGGTCTGGAAGCTGCTGTCGACGAAGCGGCCCTCGGCGTCGCCCAGTCCCATGAAGTCGAAGCGCAGCGTGATCACGCCTTCCTGGGCCAGGGCGCGTGCCAGGCGCACGGTCGCCGGAAAGTCCTTGGAGCAGGCGAAGCAGTGCGCAATGCAGACCTGCCCCACGGGCGTGCCTTCGGGCTGCGCCACGACGCCGCTCAGGCGGATGCCGCGCGGAGTGACGATTTCCAGTGTCTGGTTTCGGATACCCATGGGTTGCCCTGTTGATGGAAGATGCCGGGAATCCCCGGTGCACGCGACCCATGGCGGCGCCGCGCCTGCTCTGCGATGATACGCGAGCCAGTGGCAAGGCCGGGGGTTCCGTGACCGAAAACGAGAGTGAGACGCGCGCGCGGATCGCGGAGATGCATGCCGAGCACCAGGCGCTTGAAATCGCGATTCACGCACTGCAGGAGGCTCCGGCCCCGGACATGTTCGCGATGCGGCGTCTGAAGAAGCGCAAGCTCGTGCTCAAGGACAGCATCGCCCGATTGCGCAGCCGCCTGATCCCCGATCTGAACGCCTGAAACCGAAAACGCCCCGGATCGCTCCGGGGCGTTGTACTGCGGGAACGGCATGAGGGGGCGGATTCCGCCCCCCGGGGATCAACCCCAGATGTCGGCGGTGATGCCGGTATACCAGCCCTTGGTATAGATGGCCTCCATCTGCCGTACCGATGCGGGGGCATCGGCCGGGCTGACGCCACCTGCACCTTCCACGCCACCGAGCGTACCGTCATCCTTCAGAGCGTACACGGCCGCCACGCTGATGGCGTGATCCGGTGTGATCAGGCTGTAGCACGTGTTCGCCGTGGACGGGGACAACGGATCCTTGCCAGCCAGGGCGTTGACGATGGCCGCGGCCGCGATCTTGCCCTGGTTGTTGGCGGAGTGACCGGACTTCGGCATGGCTCCGGCAACACTGGAGTCGCCGATCACGTAGATGCCGGGGTGGATGGTCGACTCGAAGGTCTGCTGGTTCACCGGGCACCAGAAGCCGTCGCCGGTCAGGCCGGTCTGCATCGCGATCTTGCCTGCCTGCTGCGGCGGAATGTAGTTCAGTACATCTGCCTTGACCGTGGTCAGACCGCTGTCGGAGATCGTGGTCAGGTTGGCCGCATCGATTTCCTCGACCTGGCCGCCCCTGGAACTCGGCAGCCATTCGATCATGTCGCCATAGTGCTGTTCCCAGCCCGCCATGAACAGGCCCTGCTTGGAGAAGTTTTCCTTGTTGTCGAGGATGATGATCTTCGAGCGGGGCTTCGCCTGCTGGAAGTAATGCGCGACCATCGACGCACGCTCGTACGGCCCGGGTGGGCAGCGGAACGGGTTGCCGGGTGCCACCATCACGAACACGCCGCCATCGGGCATCGCCTCGAGCTGGCTGCGCAGGATGCGGGTCTGGTCGCCGGCCTTCCACGCGTGCGGGATGCGTTCGGCATCCGCCGCGGTGATGCCCGGAACCGCGTCATAGCGGAAGTCGATACCCGGGGACATGATCAGATAGTCGTAGTTCATGGTGCTGCCGCCCGCGGTCATCACCGCGCGCTTGGCCGGGTCCACTTCGGTGACGCTGTCCTGCACCACGGTCACACCATGGCGACTGGCGAGTGCGTCGTAGGTCTGGGCGATCTCGTCCATGGTGGCGTGACCGCCGAGAACCCAGTTGCTGCCGTAGCACGTGTAGTACGTCGCGCTCGGTTCGATCAGCGTGACCTGCAGATCGGGCGAGAAGCGCTTCAGGTACTTGGCCGCCGTGGCGCCACCGGAGCCGCCCCCGATCACGATCACGTGGGCGCCGCGCGAAGCGGTGGAAGAACCGTTGGCGGCACAGCCGAAACCGGCCACGGTGGCGGCGCCACCGACGCCAACGGCTTTGAGGAAATTACGTCGTTTGATATTCGTCATTGGTCTCAGCTCCCCTTATTGCTGCAAAGTCGCGATGTAATCGGCGATCAGCTCGATATCGGCCGCGCTGTAACCTTTGCTGTGGCGGTCCATGATCGTGGCGGGCCGCGACCCGTCGGCGAACGCCTGCATCTGGGAAACCATGAGATCGCGCGGGTAACCAACGAGGCCGGGCATGTTGCCGGTGGCGTCGATGCTGTGGCAGGTGAAGCACGAAGCGGACAGCAACTCGCCGCGTTCGACTTCGGCCGAAGCCTGGGGTGCGAGTGCCATCGCGGCCAAGGCGAGCGCGATGCCGGGGCCAAGAACTCTGGATCGTTTCATTATGGGGACTCCTCCATCGGGGGTTGAGCTGTGATTTCTTATCGGGTCGGTCGTGAAACGCCGGCCCTTGTTCTCCATCCGAAAGCCGCAAGGATTTTGCGGTGCCGGATGTACCACGGGTACAGGCAAGGAGCGGATACGCACACGAGCCAGCACGCGTCGTACCTACCGCCTCCGAGAGAGGCTAGACCCTCGAAAGCGGGATTTCCAGGAAACCGGCAATGTATTTCAACCGGGGCTATTCCTCGTGGTCGATGCCCAGCGCTTCCAGGGCCTCGATGAGGTACTCGGAGATCAGGGGTGTGGCAATGAGCCGGTCCATGATCTCGGGGCACCAGTTGTCCTCGGCGTCGCTTTTCGCCGCTTCCCACTCGTTCGGGCCGTAGTCACCGCGCCCCAGCCATTTCAGGGCGAGCAGCTCCGCCTGCTCGGCGGGTTCGAGGTTATGCACGGCCATTCGCAGCTCGCGCAGCGTGTTGTCGCTGCCGTGATCCGCCAGAATCTGCATGGCCCAGTCGCCGTCGTTGCCCTCGACGGAGTCATCGGGGAAGACCACTTCTTCCTTCGCGTGGAATTCCCGCGTGGAAGTGATGATCCAGAGGACGGTTTCGAGGTTGAGGCGGAGCATGGAACGTTCTCCCTTGGTGGGTATTCCAGAGTTCCCGGCTTTCAGCGCTCAGGTCAAGCGCTTGGGCAGCCGCAGTCGTATGCTGGCGTATGGACGATCGGTGTCGTCTTCAGACAAGGTTCAGGCTAGGCTTCTAGTGTAATACGCAGGGATGAGTGCTGCATGGATCACGGGCGCCGTCCAGAGCGGTCATCCGGGGTATTCCGGCCCGTGACATCCCGAGGAGGAACGAGTGATGGACAAGGATTGGAACGCAGCGGTCGGCCGGCTTCGGCACCCCGGTGTCGTGGCCTTGCTGGCCGTGCTGCTGCTGGCCATGCCGGTCGGCGCCCAGCCCCAGGCCCCGGCAGCGCCGCAGAGTCTGGAGGATGCGGTGGCTCAGGTCGAGCGGTCGCAGGCCGGCCGCATCCTCTCGGCACGGGGCGAGCAACGCGGGTCCAGCGTGGTGTACCGCATCCGCGTATTGACCCCGGACAGCGAGGTCCGGAATTTCGAGATCGTGGGTGCCGAGGACGCCCGGCCGTGAATCTTCGGGTCGCGCTGGTCGAGGACGATGCCGCGCTGCGCGAGCGGGTGGCGGACACGTTGCGCCGCTCCGGCTGGCGGGTGGACACCGCCGAAGAGGGTAAGACCGGGCTGTACCTTCTCACCGAGTATGCCTGTGACGTGGCCATCGTCGACCTGGGACTTCCCGGTCTCGACGGGCTCGACCTGATCCGGCGGGCGCGCAAGATGCTGCCGCGGTTGCCGATCCTGATTCTGACCGCCCGGGATCGATGGCAGGACAAGGTCGAGGGGCTCGAGGCGGGTGCGGACGATTACCTGACCAAGCCGTTTCACATCGAGGAACTGCAGGCGCGCCTGAAGGCCCTGGTTCGCCGCAGCCTGCAGGAGGGACAGGAACGGCTCGATTTCGGTGCGGTGGTGATCGACACGGCGACCGATTTGGTGTCGCTCCACGGTGAGCCGGTCACGTTGACCACATTCGAGTACCGTCTGCTGCTGCAGTTGGTGCGCCAGGCCGGGCGGCCCCTGAGCAAGGATCTGCTGTCCGACTATCTCTACGAACACGACGCCGACCGCGAGAGCAACGTCGTCGAGGTGCTGATCGGACGGCTGCGGCGCAAACTCGACCCCGACGGCAGTCTGGGGGTGATCGAGACCCTGCGCGGACGCGGGTACCGGTTCGCGTTGCCGCCACGCGAGGCCCGCGAGGGCGAATGAAGCCGGGTTCCAGCCTGACGCTGCGCATCAGCCTGGTCGCGGCGCTGGTGATTGCCGCGTTTTTCGTGGCGACGGCGACCCTCCTCGAACGGGCGTTTCGCGACAACGCCGAAGACGCGGTGATGACCCGTCTGGAAGCGCAGTTGCTGTTGCTGATGGGTGTGGCGGAAGTGGCCGGCCCCGATCGCGTGCAGATGCCGGAACCGCTTCCCGACGCGCGGCTTTCGCTGCCGTCGGGGGGACTGTACGCGCGGATTCTGGACGGGGCGGGCGAGCCGCTCTGGCGTTCGATTTCCACTTTGGGTGTCGCGCCGGAGTCCTGGCGTGAAGGGCAGGGGTTTCGGCGGAGCATGACGGTGCAATGGGAAGGACAGGCGGGTTCGTTTCCGCTGACCTTCCAGGTGATCGAGGATCGCACTGCCTACGATGCCCAGATGGAGCGGTACCGGCGCACGCTCTGGGGTGCGCTGGCGCTGCTGACGGTGCTGCTGATCGCGGGACAGGCCCTTGCTCTGGGGATCTGGGGGCTGCGCCCGCTACGCCGGGTCGGCGCCGATCTCGAAGCCCTGCGCCAGGGCGCCAACCGCCGCCTCGAGGGTCCGTACCCCCGTGAGATCCAGGAGCTGACCAGCGGCATCAACGCGTTGCTGGAGTTCGAGCATGCTCGGTTCGAGCGTCAGCAGCATGCCCTGGCGGACCTGGCGCACAGCTTGAAGACTCCGCTGTCTTCGCTGCGTCTCGGGCTGGAAGGCTCGAATGGCACGGATGCCGACTCCGGCGACCTGCTGCTGCAGGTGGGGCGCATGCAGGACCTGATCCAGCATGAGCTGAACCGGGCCGGGCGTCTGGGGCCTTCTCCGTTCCAGGCGCCGCTGGTGTTGGCACCGGTCATCGAACGCACCTGTGCCGCCTTGCGCCGGATCGCCGAACACCGCGGCGTCGTTCTGGAGACGTCGTTACAGGCGGAATGCGCGCTGCGCGTCGAGCCCGGCACGCTGTTTGAACTGCTGGGCAACGTGCTGGACAACGCGGTACGCCACGCGCGCACGCGGGTGCGTGTCAGTCTGGTCTGCGGCGGCGGTGCACTGGAGCTTGCGATCGACGACGACGGCCCCGGCATTCCGGCGGCGGAGCGGGATCACGTTCTGCAGCGCGGGGTCCGCGGGGATACGCGACAAGGCGGCCAGGGGCTCGGGTTGCACATCGTGGACACACTGGTGCGGGATCACGGCGGCACCCTGCACATCGAGCAGGCTCCGGATCTGGGCGGCGCCCGCATCCGCATTGTGTTCCCCGGGGACTGAACGCCCCTCGCCGGCCGTATCGGCTCAGAGGGCAAAAGGCTCGATGGGCAGGGCGGTGTCGGCACCGCGCAGGCTGTCGGCGACGAGGCTCGCCGAGCCGCAGCTCAGCGTCCAGCCCAGATGGCCGGCGCCGGTGTTCAGGAACAGACCGGGCACGGATGTCGGACCCAGGATCGGGGTGCCGCGCGCACTCATCGGGCGCAGTCCGGTCCAGGGTTCCATCCGCTGCGGATCGAGCCGATCCGGCAGACGGGGCAGCGTGCGTCGGCACTGCGCCAGCACGTTGGCCGTGCGCGAGGCATTCAGGTTCAGGTCGGCGCCGGTGAACTCCGCGGTTCCGGCAAGGCGAAGGCGGCCGTTGAGCGGCGTCAGCACGACCTTGTTGGCGTCGTCGATGATCGGCAGCCGCGGGAGCTGGTCTTCGGGAAGATCGAGCGTCAGCGAATAGCCCTTCACCGGCGCCACGGGCAGGCGCAGCCCCAGGCGGCGCAGCAGTTGGGGAGCCGCGAAGCCGCTGGCAAGCACCACGGCGTCGGCGGCGATCGGACCGGCGGACGTCTCCACGCCGTTGATGCGGTCGCCGAACAGGCGCCAGCCGGTCACCCGCGTATTCGGACGCCAGCGCACCCCCGCCTGCTGCGCCGCCTCGGCAAGCGCGCGGGTAAACGCCGCGGCGTTGCCGATGGCGTCGCCCGGGAAGAACAAGGCTCCGCAGAGACGGTGTTCGATGGGCTGCAGCAGCGGCTCCTCGGCGCTCACGCGCGCCGGATCCCACTCCTCGAAATGTACGCCGACATCGGCCATGGCCCGGCTGGCGTCGCGGTTCTTCCGCAGGCTTTCCGGATCCTGGAAGATTTTCAGGATCCCGGACTCGACGAATCCGAAGTCGAGCCGCAGCTGGTCCTGGAGGGTCCGGAGCTGGCGGAGGGAGTATTCGGCGAGCCGGGCGTTGAGGAGCGTGTTGCGCTCGAAGCGTGTACGCCGGCTGTTCCACAGGAATTCGATGCCCCAGGGCAGGATTCCGGGCAGGGCCCGCGGGCGCAGCAGCAGGGGCGAGCTGTCGCGCCCGATGTAGCGCAGCATGTCCCAGCCGACGCCCGGCGCGTTCCAGGGTTCGGCGTGACTGGCGTGCAGCATGCCGCCGTTGGCGGCACTGGCGCCTTGCGCGGGGAGATCGGCGGCATCCAGCAGGGTCACGTCGAGTCCGGCCGCCCGCAGGTACCAGGCGGTGGTGGTCCCGGTGACGCCGGCTCCGATCACGATCACGTGCATTCCGTTCATTCCTCGTGGCTTCGGTTCAATGTACCCCACTTCATCGGCGCAGTTCGTCGAGGTCGCGGGCCAGCCGCTGTATGGACACCTTCTCCCGGGTGCCGAGTTCCTGCGCGAACACCGAGACGCGCAGTTCCTCCACCCGGTAGCGAAAACGGAGCACGTCCGGATCCTCCGGGCGTGCCGCCAGCAGCCGCTTCGCGTCGTTCCACATCGGCTCGATGTCCACCCGCAGGCGGCGGTCCTTGTCGGGCGCGTGTTCAAGGCGCTGCAGGCGGCGCGTGACGGCCTGCAGGTAGCGCGGGAATTCAGGGAGAATCGCGGCGGGCGTCACGAGCAGAAAATCGGCCGGCACCAGGTGCTCCAGCTGGTCTCGGATGTCGCGCGCGGCCTCGACCCAGGACAGCGGCAGATCGCCAGCCAGTTGACGCCGCAGCGGATGCCAGGCGCCGAGGATCCCCGCGGCGAGGCGGGCGAGGTCCATCGCGGCCGGTGTCAGCGCCGGTGTCCCGGCTTCGAGCCGGGCCAGGAAGTCCTCCTGGCTGCGTGGCCAGGGTGTCTCGGCGAGGAACACGCGTTCGGCGGCGGCCGCGAGGATCTGTTCGCGCAGGGCGTCGCAGCTGCCCAGCGCCGCGTAGTGCAGGCAGGCGCGCTCGATCTCGGGCAGCTGGCGCTTCAGGTCCCGCACGACGCGGCGCGCGCCGAGCAGGAACAGCCGGCGCAGGCCGGCCCGGTGCAGTCGCCGTGCGCTTTCGGCATCGGGTTCGAGACGCAGGGCCACCGAATCCCCGGTATCCATCAGCGCCGGCCAGGCGCGCAGCTGCGCGCCCTGGTGCTCGAATTCGATGAATTCTGGAAGCGTGCCGAAATCCCAGGTGGTGATGCCTTCCCGGGCGATGTCGTCCGGTCGGGTCGCGTCGAAATGGGCGCCGGCGCTGTCGCCGAGGCGTTGCTTCAGCGCGGGCAGGTCGCGGCCGCTGGCCAGCGTCGCGCCGTCCGGATCCACGACCCGAAAGCGCATCACGAGGTGGGGTTCCAGTCGCTGCGGCTGCCACGCTTCCGGGGGTACCCGTGTGCCGGTGATGGCTTCGAGGGCGTCGGTCAGCGCTGGCAGCAATGGCCCCTCGTGGCCGGGAATGCGGGCCAGCGCCGCCTGCGCGAAATCCGGCGCGGGCACGAAATGCCGGCGCAGTGTCTTGGGCAGGCCGCGCAGGAGACCCGTGACCCGCGCCTCCAGCAGCCCCGGGACCAGCCAGTCGCCCAGCCAGTCGGGCAGGCCGTTCAGGGCCGCGATGGGGACGGTCGCCGTGACGCCGTCGTCTTCCTCTCCCGGTTCGAAGCGATACGCGAGCGGCAGCCGGATGCCCTCGCGCTCGAGCGCGTCGGGGTAGGCACCCTCCGGCAGCTCTACCCCGGGCTCGCTCATCAGGGCCTCGGGGTCGATGCACAGGATCTCCGGGTTGTCGCGCTCGGCCCGGCGACACCAGGCCTCGAATCCCGGCCCATCGACGATTTCACCGGGCAGGCGGGCCTCGTAGAACGCGCGCAGGCGGTCTTCCTCGGCCAGCAGATCGCGCCGGCGTCCACGCGCCTCCATGTCCGCGATCGCGGCGATCGCGGCACGATTGGCGGCAAGGCCGCGCGAGCGCGAGCGCAGCTGCCCTTCCACCAGCCCCTGCTGGATGAACAGGCGGCGGGCCTCCTGCGGGTCGTGGCGGGCGAAGTTCACCGGCGCGCGCTCGGCGATCACCAGGCCGTACAGCGTGATCCGGTCCCAGGCCCCGATACGCCCGTCGCGGGCCTGAAAATGCGGTTCGTGCACGTGATGCCTGAGCAGGTGTGGCGCGACTTCCAGAACCCACTCCGGCTTGATCGCGGCGACTTCGCGGGCATACAGGCGCGTGGTTTCGGCGATCTCGGCGCTCGTGACCCAGCCCGGTCTGCGCCGGGCCTGGCCCGAACCCGGGTGAATCTGGAAACGGCGGTTCCGGGTGCCGAGGTAATCGCCGCGTTCGGTCTTGCGCCCGACGTGGCTGATCAGGCCGGTCAGCAGCGCCTTGTGCAGCGTGTCGGGATCCGCCGGCTGCTCGTTCCGGTGCATGCCCTGGCCGCGCGCCAGCGTCGCGAGCTGGGAACGCAGCTCCTGCCATTCGCGCATGCGCATGTGCGACAGGAAATGGTCCCGGCACCAGCGTTTCAGCGCGCTGCTGCCCGATTCCTCCCGGGTCCGGTGCCAGGCCTCCCAGAGTTTCAGGATGCCGAGAAAATCGGAGCCTTCGGCACGGAACACCTGTTGCGCCTGGTCCGCCGCCTGCTGGTGCTCGGCAGGGCGCTCGCGCGGATCCTGCAAGGCCAGGAAGGCCGCGATCGTCAGGGTTTCGGTCAACACGCCGCGTGCACCGCCGGCGAGGATCATCGCCGCGAAGCGCGGATCCACCGGGAGCTGCGCCAGTTGCCGCCCGTGCGCGGTGATCCGCCCGCGGGCATCCACCGCCAGCAGTTCCTCGAGCAGTCGATAGCCGTCGCGGATCAGCCGCGTATCGGGCGGGTCGACGAACGGAAAATGCCGGGGGTCGCCGAGCCCCAGTGCGGCCATCTGCAGGATCACCGCAGCCAGGTTCGAGCGCAGGATCTCGGGGTCTGTATGCGCCGGACGCAGTTGAAAATCCGCTTCACTGAACAGGCGGATGCAGATGCCCGGACCGAGTCGCCCGCAGCGCCCGGAGCGCTGATTGCTCGATGCCTGGGATACCGGTTCGAGGCTGAGGCGTTGTACCCGTGAACGCCACGAGTAGCGTGAAATGCGCGCCAGTCCCGTATCGATGACGAAGCGGATTCCCGGGACGGTGAGCGCCGTTTCGGCGACGTTGGTCGCGAGGACGATGCGCCGCCCCGGGTGTGACCGGAACACCCGGCTCTGCTCGGCGGCCGAAAGGCGGGCATACAGGGGCAGGATCTCGGTATGGGCGGGCTGTTCCCGCCGCAGACGCAGCGCTGCGTCACGGATCTCGCGTTCGCCGGGGAGGAATACCAGGATGTCGCCGCCGCCTTCGTGCACGCACTCGTTCACCGCGGCCGCGATGCCGTCGAAGAGATCCCGTTCGCGCGCGTCTTCGACAGCGCTTTCCTCGCTCTCCGACAGGGGGCGGTAGCGCAGTTCCACGGGCCAGGCGCGCCCCGGGACCTCCAGAATCGGCGCATCGTCGAAGAAGCCGGCGAGACGCTCCGGGTCGAGGGTGGCGGAGGTGATCACGACGCGCAGGTCGGGGCGCCGCGGACGCAGGCGCTTCAGGTAGCCGAGCAGGAAGTCGATGTTGAGGCTGCGTTCGTGCGCCTCGTCGATGATCAGGGTGTCATAGGCCAGCAGTTCCGGATCCTGGCGAAGCTCGGCAAGCAGGATGCCGTCGGTCATCAGCTTGATGCGCGTGGCCGGTCCGGTCTGGTCCCCGAAGCGAACCTTTGAGCCAACGGTTCCGCCGACCTCCGAACCCAGTTCTTCGGCAATCCGGGCGGCGACCGAACGCGCCGCGATCCGTCGCGGCTGGGTATGGCCGATCAGGCCGTCGCGACCCCGGCCGGCATCGAGGCACAGCTTGGGCAGCTGCGTGGTCTTGCCGGACCCGGTCTCGCCACACAGCACGAGGACCGGATGTTCCCGGATGGCCGCGACGATGCGCTCGCGTTCGGCGTGGATGGGCAGATCGCCCGCGTACCCCGGAACCGGCAGCGAGGAGCGGAACTGCGCGGCGCGGGCCTGGGCCTCGTCGAGACGCTGCGTGGCCTGGTCCAGCAGGCGATCCGCCGGCTGGCCGCGCTCGATCCGGCGCCCCGCCCGCTGCAGTAGTTCCGCGGCGGACGGCCGGTCGATCCGCAACAAGTCCTCGAGCCGTTGCCGCAGCTCGCGGTGCCGGGCGGCCGCGGCCGGGTCGGGCATCACCCGGAGACGGGCAGGCGCAATACCTCGATATTCTCCCGCCGCAGTCGTTCGGCCCAACGGTCGGCCTGCGCATCCTGAAAGGGGCCCAGGTAGACCCGGTGGAAGGTCTGGCCGCCGACCTGGACCTGCCGGATGTCCGCCTGCAGACCCATCAGCGCCAGCCGGGCTTTCATCTCGTCAGCCTGCGAGTGCTCGCGGAACGACCCGGCCTGCAGCAGTATCCGGGTGGTGGGTTGCGTGGTCGGTTCGGTCCGCGCGGCGGGTGTTTCCGCCGCAGATGCCGGCGGTCGGGGCGCGACGGCCGCCGGAGGTGGGGCCGGGGGTTGGGGGACGCGAACTTCGTCGCGCGGCAACAGTTCGTAGAACTGGAAGCGGGAGGGTTCCGGGTCGGCGGATTCGGGGGCTGCAGGCAGCGGGGCCGTGACAGGCGTCGCGGGCTCCTGGGTCAGCCAGTCCAGTTCCTGGCCCATCCGATCGGCACCCTGCAGATACAGCACGGCAGCGACGCCCAGGCCTACGATCATCCCGGCGAGCATCCAGGCCCAGCCGGGCGTCGGTCGCCTGCGGGGGCTGGGGGAGCTTCGTCGGACCCTGCGCGCCTGTTTCATGTCAGTGGTCGAGACTCGGGGTCGGCGACGATCGGTGCGATTCAGCAATCATCCGGGTTCAATCCTACATGCTCTCGGGCGCGCTGACACCCAGCAGGCCGAGGCCGTTCGCCAGCACCTGCCGGATTCCGCCCACCAGGGCGAGGCGGGCGGAGACCAGTTCCGGTTCCTCGGCGTTCATGAACGGCACCGAGTTGTAGTAGGCGTGGAAGCCAGCCGCGAGATCACGCAGGTACTGGGCGAGCTGGTGTGGCTCGTATGCACGCGCCGCGGTGGCCACCCGTTCGGGGAACTGATCGAGTTCGGACAGCAGGTCGGTTTCCTGCTGCAACGCAAGGCGCGCGATCTCGGGCGCGTCCGGCGCTGCCGCCTGCAGGCCCCGCTCCGCGGCGCCCCGCTGCACGCTCGCGATTCGCGCGTGCGCGTACTGGATGTAGTACATCGGGTTGTCGTTGGACTGGCTTTTTGCGAGATCCAGATCGAAGTCGAGATGCTGGTCGCAGCGGCGCTGCACGTAGAAGAAGCGGGAAGCGTCGGAGCCGACTTCCTCGCGCAGTTCGCGCAGTGTCACGAAACTGCCGGAGCGGGTGGACATCTGCACCCGGTCGCCGCCCCGGTACAGGATCGCGAACTGCACGAGCAGTACGTCGAGGCGCGTGTCATCCAGGCCCAGCGCCTGCAGCGCGGCACGCACACGGGCGACGTAGCCGTGATGGTCCGCGCCCCAGACGTTGATCATCCGGTCAAAGCCGCGCTCGAACTTCTCCCGGTGATAGGCGATGTCCGACGCGAAATAGGTGTATTCGCCGTTCTCGCGCCGGACCACGCGGTCCTTGTCGTCGCCGTAGTCGGTGGAACGGAACCACAACGCGCCGTCTTTCTCGTACAGGGTCCCGCGTTCCTGCAATGCCGCCACGGCCCGGTCGATCGCGCCGGAGTCGGACAGGCTTCGCTCCGAGTACCAGCTCTGGTAGTGCACCCCGAACGCGCCCAGGTCGTCGCGGATGTCGTCCAGGATGGAATTCAGCCCGTGGTTGAAGAATTCCAGGTACAGGGCCGGGCCCAGCAACTCGCGTGCGCGCTCGACCATTGCGTCGATGTACGCCTCCTTGTCGCCGCCGTCCGGTTCGTCAGGCGGCAGCCCCTGCAGCACGGCTTCGGCCGGATGCACGCCCGCATCACCCAGCACGACGGCCAGATCTTCGGCGATCTTCAGTACGTAGTCGCCGCGGTAGCCGTTGGCGGGAAAGGGCAGGTCGACCCCGTGCTTTCCGAGGTAACGCAGCCAGACGCTGGCGGCGAGGATGTTCATCTGCCGTCCGGCGTCGTTCACGTAATACTCGCGGCTGACGTCGAAGCCGCAGAATTCGAGCAGGTCGGCCACCGTGGCGCCGTAGGCGGCACCCCGGCCGTGCCCCACGTGCAGCGGGCCCGTGGGATTGGCGGAGACGAATTCCACCTGGACTTTCTGCCGAGCACCGATTCCGGACCGTCCGTAGTCGCCGCCCGCCTGCGCAATGGCGCTGAGCACAGCGAACCGGGCCTGGTCTTCAAGCCGGAAGTTAATGAACCCGGGGCCGGCGATCTCCACGGCCGCCAGTCCCGGCACGGGTGGCAACGCAGCCTGGATGCGTTCGGCGATCTCGCGCGGTTTGCGGCGCGCGGGCTTGGCGAGCTGCAGGGCGATGTTGGTCGCGAAGTCCCCGTGGTCGCGTTCGCGCGCGCGGGTGAGCTGCACGGCGACGCCGTGATCCGCGGGCAGGGTGCCGTCATGCACCAACTGGGAGAGCGCCGACTCGAGCGCGTGGGTGAGGGTGTCTTTCAAGGCCGGTAACCGCAAAATGAAAACAGCCGGAGATTCTAACCCGAATGCGCTCAGCCGAGGGTGATCGGATCGACGTCGATCGCCACCCGAAGGTTTCGGGGTGGCGGGTGGGCTTCCCAGTGCATCCGGGCGTCGTGCAGTGCCTTGTGCAGGTTGGCACGCAGCGGACTGAGCAGCAGGATCTGTTCACGGTAGCGCTGGTTGACCCGGTGCCGGGGGGCCGGGGCGGGCCCAAGGACGCTGACGTCGCGGGCGTGCCGGCGCAAATCCAGCGCCAGATTCTCCGCGTGATGCAGGCTGGCCTCGGGGGTCGGCGCATCGACGCGCACCAGGGCCATGAAGCCGAAGGGCGGCATCCCCGCGGCTTCCCGCTCATGCAGCAGCGGTTCGATCATGGTGGGGTAATCGCCGGCGCGCAGTGCGCGCATCAACGGATGTTCCGGATGGCCCGTCTGCACCCAGACTTCGCCGGGTTCTCCCGCGCGTCCGGCACGGCCGGCGGCCTGCAGCACGAGTTGCAGCGTCTGCTCGGCTGCCCGCAGGTCGACGCTGAACAGTCCCTGGTCGACATCGATGATGCCCACCAGCCCCACCCGTGGGTAGTCGTGGCCCTTGGCCAGCATCTGGGTGCCGACCACGATCCCGGACCCCATCGAGCGGATGGTCTCGAGGCAGCGTTCCAGTTCGCCCCGCCGGCGCACGCTGTCGCGGTCGAGCCGCAGCAACGGGGTGCCGGGAAAATGCCGCGCCAGTGCACGTTCCAGGCGCTGGGTGCCGATGCCCTGGTGGGTGAGTTCCTGGGCGCATTCGGGGCAGTGCCCGGCCAGGGGCTGGGAGTGGCCGCAGAGGTGGCACACCGCCCGGTGGGCCGCCGCGTGGACCGTGAGCCGCGCGTCGCAGTGCGGACAGTCGGCGACCCAGCCACAGTGGTCGCACGCGAGTGCCCGGGCGAACCCCCGGCGGTTCAGCAGGACGAAACACTGCCGGCCCTGTTCCAGCGTCCGGCGCATCGCGTCCAGAAGCGGAATGGTCAAGCCCTCGTCGGTGTGGTGCACGCGCGTGTCGATACAGGCGACCGGGGGCGGAAGTGAGCCATCCGGCCGCTTGCTGAGATGCAGGTGCTGATAGCGTCCGTCGCGGGCCCGGACCAGTGTCTCCAGCGTGGGTGTCGCGGAACCCAGTACCACGGGCAGCGACTCGATATGGCCGCGGAGGATCGCCAGGTCGCGGGCGTGGTAGCGCAGGCCGTCCTGCTGTTTGTAGGCCGGGTCGTGCTCCTCATCGACGATGATCAGCCCCAGTTGCGGAAGCGGGGCGAACACGGCCGAGCGCGTTCCGAGCAGCAGCCGATGGTGGCCGCGCCGTGCCTGCTCCCAGACCCGCAGACGTTCCCCTTCGGCGAGTCCCGAGTGCAGCGCCGCGACCTGCCCCGGGAAGCGGCGGCTCACCCGCTGCACCAGTTGCGGGGTCAGCGCGATTTCCGGAACCAGGATCAGCACCTGACGGTTCTGCCCCAGCGCGTGCGCGGCGGCCTCGAGGTAGACCTCCGTCTTGCCGCTGCCGGTGACGCCGTCGAGCAGAAAAACCGCCCGCTGCCCGGAACCGCCGCGGATCTGGGTGATGGCCGCCTGCTGCTCCGGGGTGAGTCCGACGGCAGGCCCCGCGGGTGTTGGCGGCACGACCGGTGTCCAGGGAATCGCACGGATCCAGCCACGGCTCTGCAGGCGTTCGAGTTCGGCGCCGCGCAGGCCCAGGCCGGTCAGGTCGTTCAGAGCCTGCAGGGTGAGCGGCACCGCGACGAGCGCCAGGGCATCGAGTACCGCGCGCTGGCGCGCCCCGATGCGCGCCGTGCCCTCCGGCTGGTCCGTTTGCCAAAGGATTTCGGGGCGGCGGGGTTCGGGCAGGGGGTTGCCCTTGCGCAGGGCCGGGGGGAGCGCGTTCAGCACGACTTCGCCGATCGGATGCTGATAATAGCGCGAGACGAATCGCAGCAGCTCCAGTTGCGGTGGCGTCAGGATCGGTTCGGGATCGAGGATCGCCTCCAGGGTCCGGATGCGGGCCGGATCCAGTTCGGGCACCTTCCCGCTGCCGAGCACCACTCCGATCAGCGTGCTGCGGCCAAAGGTGAGGCGTACGCGCTGTCCCTCGAACGCTTCTTTGCCCTCCGGGCACCGGTACTCGAACAACCGGTCCAGCGGCCGGTCCACGGCAACCTGGACGAAGATTTCTCGGGACATGCCGGGAGTTTACGCGATCGCGAAACGGGGGGCGGGTCGCGGGCGCGGGTTATCCACGAAACCTGTGGATAAGCTTGTGGAAAGAACCGGGGAATTCGTCCGTACGCCTTGTCGTACAAAGGTTTGCATTGAACCGGTCAAAAAACGTTCACTTTAAGTTTTATTATAATAATCCGTGACTTACAGACGACTTATTCCGTTCAGCGCAAGATTTGAGCGCTATCCCGGCATTTCTCCCCCGTTGCACTGAGCTTGTGCATAAGATCGCCGGAGCGTGCCACCGGAGCCGCAAATCCCTGTTCCAAAAACGTGCATGATCCGGAAAGGTCAGGCCCTGCAGGGTTCCTGCGGTGTCGTCGGTGGTGCACGCTTCAACCGATCTCCTTGATCGCGGCAATCAGCCCGGAAGCGGCCTTCTGCCCGTCGCCGTAGAGCATGCGGGTGTTGTCGGCGTAGAACAGGTGGTTCTCGATACCCGAGAATCCGGCGCCCTGGCCGCGCTTGATCACGATGACATTCTTCGCCTGGTCGGCGTTGAGGATGGGCATGCCGTAGATGGGACTGTCCGGATCGGTGCGCGCAACCGGATTCACCACGTCGTTGGCCCCGATGACGATGGCGACGTCGGCGGTCTTGAACTCGTTGTTGATCTCGTCGAGGTCGTAGATGATGTCGTAGGGGACTCCGGCCTCGGCCAGCAGCACGTTCATGTGCCCCGGCATGCGTCCGGCCACCGGGTGAATCGCGAATTTCACCGCGACATCGCGCTGGATCAGCAGTTGGGTCAGCTCCCAGATCTTGTGCTGGGCCTGGGCCACCGCCATGCCGTAGCCGGGGACGATGATCACCTTGTTGGCGAAGGCCATCATGATGCCTGCGTCGGAGGCCTCGATCGGTTTCAGGCTGCCGGTGACGGACTCCGCGTCCCCGCCGCTGCTGCCGCCGAACTGCTTGAACAGCACGTTGCTGATCTTGCGGTTCATCGCCTTGGCCATCAGCTGGGTGAGCAGCGTGCCGGCCGCACCGACCACGATACCGGCGATCATCAGCGCCGGGTTGTCGAGCACCAGGCCCTTGAAGCCCACCGCAAGCCCGGTCAGGGCGTTGTACAGCGAGATGACCACGGGCATGTCGGCGCCGCCGATGGGCAGGGTCATCAGCACGCCGAAGGCCAGCGCGAGGACGAAGAACACGAGCAGGACGCCGCCGTTCACGTCGCCACCGCTGAGTGCCAGCGACGCCCCGAGCAGCACGGTGACCGCGAACAGCACCAGGTTCAGCCACTGCTGCCCGGGGAAGTGCACGGTCGTGTTCATCAGCCCCTGCAGCTTGGCGAAGGCCACCATCGAGCCCGAGAACGCCACGGAGCCGATCAGGGAGCCGAGCACGGCGATCGCGAGGATCACGTCGGAGGACGTCTCGGGATCGGCCTGGAGCAGGTAGATGGCGCCGATGCCGGCCGCGGCGCCACCACCCATGCCGTTGTACAGCGCGATCATCTGCGGCATGTCGGTCATCGCGACCCTGCGGCCGCTCCACCAGGCGACGCCGCCGCCGATGGCGATGCCGAGGACGATCAGCAGGTAGTTGACGGTCCCCTTCAGCTCGGGATGGGCGAACGTGACCACGGTTGCCAGCACCATGCCGATTCCGGCCCAGATGATCCCGCGCCGGGCGGTGGTCGGCGAAGACATCTGCTTCAGGCCGACAATGAACAGGATCGCGGCGACGAAGTACGCGACGTTGATGACGGTCATCAGGAGATCCATTACTGGCCTCCCTTGTTGCTGGTCTTGAACATCTCGAGCATGCGTTCGGTCACCACGTAGCCACCGACCGCGTTGCCGGCGGCGAGGATGACCGCGATGAAGCCCACGGCCTGTTCCAGCGGGGTCGCGGCATGGCCCAGCGCCACCATCGTTCCCACCAGGACGATGCCGTGGACGAAGTTGGAGCCCGACATCAGCGGGGTGTGCAGGATCACCGGCACCTTGGAGATGACCTCGTAGCCGGTGAAGGCCGCGAGCATGAAGATGTACAGCGCGACGAAACCCTCGATCATGATGCGTCTCCCTGGATCGCTTCGCGGGTGGGGGCGTGGACGATCTCGCCGTCCCGGGTGAGGCAGCTCTTCGCGACGACCTCGTCGTCCCAGTCGGGCTTGAACTCGCCGTCCTGGATCATCGGGGTCAGGAAGTTCAGCAGGTTCTTGGCGTACATTTCCGAGGCGTGCAGCGCGACCTGTGAAGGCACGTTCAGCGGCCCGTGGATGATCACGCCGTCGTGCTCGATGGTCTTGCCCGGCTCGGTGAGTTCGCAGTTGCCGCCGCCCTCGGCGGCCAGGTCGACGATGACCGCACCCGGCTTCATGCCGGAAACCATCGAGGCCGGGATGAGCTTGGGCGACGGGCGGCCCGGGATCGCGGCGGTGGTGATCAGCACGTCGGCCTTGGCGATGAAGCCGGCCAGCGCCTCCTGCTGCTGTTTCTTCTCGTCCTCGGTGAGTTCGCGGGCGTAGCCGCCCTCGCCCTCCGCCTTTACGCCGAGATCCAGGAATTTCGCACCCAGCGACTCCACCTGCTCCTTGGTCGCGGAGCGCACGTCGTAGGCCTCGACCATGGCGCCGAGCCGGCGCGCGGTGGCGATGGCCTGCAGCCCGGCGACGCCAGCGCCGATCACGATCACCTTGGAGGGCCGGATCGTACCGGCTGCGGTGGTCAGCATCGGGAAGAACCGGCAGGAGAGGTCCGCGCCCATCAGGGCCGCCTTGTAGCCGGCGACCGCGGCCTGCGACGACAGCGCGTCCATGCTCTGCGCGCGTGAAATGCGCGGGACCAGTTCCATCGCGAAACTCAGGATTCTGCGTTGCTGCAAAGCGGCAACCACTTCGGGGCTGCGATGGGCGTGAAAGAAGCTGACGAGGGTCGCGCCCTCGGGCAGGCGCTCGACTTCGGCGAGGGTCGGTGGGGCGACCCGGACCATCAGGTCCGTCTCGCCGTAGACGGCGTCGGTGTCGAGCAGGGTCGCGGTCTCGTAGGCGGTGTCCGGAAAATGCGCCGCCGCGCCCGCGCCCTGTTCCAGCTGTACGGTGACACCCATCTGCGCGAAGCGACCGGCCACCACCGGATCGAGGGCCACCCTGCGCTCACCGCTGGCGGTTTCCTTCGGGACGGACATTCTGACTGACATACGTTCTCTCCCGGGCCTCGGCGACGGCCGCCGGCAGGCCGCAAAGACGGATCGTTGCATCATGGATGCCGCGGTGTCCCGGCTGACGGGGCACAACGGCCAAAATGGACCGGGAGTTTAGCCGAATCGGTGGGTCGCTAAAACCTGCGGCTCGCGGGGAGGACCCGGGCTTCCGCGGGGGGCGGCCGGCTGCGCGTGATCGCACGGGGCGCGCGCACGTCCGGCAATGATTGCGTTCTGCCGCGGGCGTGATTATTGTCCTGCGAGGTTGGCCGAGACTCGGGGTAGGCTCGATGGTGTCTCTGCAGCAGCAGGTCCTGCGTACGGATGCCTCCGGTATGCCGCTGGAGTGGATCGACTATCAGCAGGCGGTGCGGCTTTATCACGGTGAGCAGGTGGCGTATACCTGCGGCACCCTGCTGTACCGCGTCCGCGGCGGGATCAGTTCACTCACCGGGCGGCAATCCGTGGTGGAGGTGAATTCCATCATCGCGACGCACGGTACCAACCGCAGCATCCACAAGGGCTACGTGCCGCCGTTGAACAACGCGACCCTGTTCCGGCGCGATGCCCATGTCTGCCTGTACTGTGGCAACGGTTTCCTGGCCCGCGACCTGTCGCGCGACCACGTCACACCGCTGAGTCAGCGCGGGGAGGATACCTGGACCAACGTGGTGACCGCCTGCAAGCGCTGCAACAACCACAAGGCGGGGCGCACCCCGGAACAGGCCGGCATGCAGCTGCTGGCGATTCCATTCCGTCCCACGCATGCCGAGTACATCTACCTGAAAGGCCGGCGCGTGCTCGCCGACCAGATGGAATTCCTCCAGGCGCATTTTCCGCGGAGCAGTCCGTTGCGGGAGCGATTGCGCCGTTCCTGAGCCCGAGCGCCCCTGGCGCTTCCACGCTGGTTGGGGCTGCGCGCCCTTCTGCGGTATCGTGCGCAACCAGGCGCCGTGGATCCAATTGCGAGGAGTGTCCGTGAAATATCTCGGCGAAAGTGACTATGAGCATGGCAGCCCCAGTCGCGTCGGCGTGCTGGTCACCAATCTGGGCACTCCGGATGCACCCACGCCGCGCGCGCTGCGTCGATACCTCGGGCAATTCCTCTGGGATCCCCGCGTGGTGGAGGTGCCCCGGCCGCTGTGGTGGCTCATTCTGCACGGCGTGATCCTGAACATCCGGCCCCGGCGCAGCGCGCGCAAGTATGCGACCGTCTGGACCCACGAGGGCTCGCCGCTGCTGGTGATCGCGCAACGTCAGGCCGAGGGCATCCGCAAGCGGCTGGCCCGGCTCGAGTCGGAACCGGTGCCGGTGGCCGTGGGCATGCGCTACGGCAATCCGTCGATCACCGACGCGCTGAACGAACTGCGCCAGCAGGGCGTGCGGAGACTCGTCGTGCTGCCGCTCTATCCGCAATACTCGGCGAGTACCACGGCATCGACCCTGGACGCCGTCGCCGAGGAGCTGCGCACGTGGCGCTGGACTCCCGACCTCCATTTCGTTTCCGGTTACGAGCGCGATCCCGGCTACATCAATGCGTTGGCCGCGAGCGTACAGGAGCACTGGGACCAGCACGGCCGGGCGGATCGCCTGATCATGTCGTTCCACGGCGTACCTCGGCGCTACCTGCTCGCGGGCGACCCCTACCACTGCCTGTGCCATGCGACCGGCTTTGCGCTTGCGCAGGCGCTCGGGCTGGAGGAGGGGCAGTGGCAGGTGACCTTCCAGTCCCGGTTCGGGCGCGAGGAGTGGCTGCGGCCCTATACCGACGAAACCCTGGAGGCGCTGCCTGCGCAGGGGGTGAAGAGCGTCGACATCGTCTGCCCCGGGTTCTCGGCCGACTGCCTCGAGACCCTGGAGGAAATCGGCGAGGAGAACAGGGAGATTTTCCTGCACGCCGGAGGCGAACATTTCGCCTACATTGCCGCCCTGAACGATCGGCCGGATCATCTGGATTTCCTGACCTCGCTGGCGTTGCGCCACGCCCGTCCCTGGCTGGATGCGCTCGACAACGACCCCGAGAAGCGCGCGCAGGCGCGAGCCCGCGCGCTTGCCGTGGGTGCACCGCACTGACGATGACGCCCATGGAGGGCCCCGAGATCGGGGCATTGATCATCGGTGACGAGCTGCTGAGCGGCAAGCGCCAGGACTGCCACATGCCACACCTGATCCGGTCGCTCGCACAGCACGGGCTGGAACTGGCCTGGGTGCGGATCGTCGGGGACGGTGCGGACCTTCTGACCGATACCTTCCGGGAAACCCTGCGCCGGGGCGCCTGGACGTTCAGCTTCGGCGGTATCGGGGCGACTCCCGATGACCGCACCCGGGCCAGCCTGGCCGCGGCGCTGGGTCGTCCGCTGCAGCGTCATCCCGAGTTCGTGGCGTTGCTGGAGGCCCGGTTCGGGGATGAAGCCTACCCCAACCGGGTGCTGATGGCGGAACTTCCCGAGGGCTCGAGCCTGATTCCGAATCCGGTCAATGGCATTCCCGGCTTCACCTGTGAACGCCACTTCTGCGTGCCCGGATTTCCGGCGATGGCGGAACCCATGGCGCGTTGGGCCATCGATCGGTATCTCGCTGGCCTGGCGCCAAGGGAACGCCCGGTCGAACGCGCGTTCCGGCTGTACGGGGTTCCGGAAAGCCGGCTGGTACCTCTATTGACTGAACTGGAACAACGCTATCCCTATCTGCGCATCTCCAGCCTGCCCGGGACGCGTGATGGTGCTCCGCGCGTGGAACTGTGCGTACGCGGGACACCGGCGGGCGTGGATATCGCCTTCGCGGATCTGCAACGGGCGCTGGTCGAGGGTGGATTCGTCGTCGCCGTCGAGGAACTGGAATTGCTCGCGACGTTCCATCCGCCCGGCACCTGAGCGATCCGCACCGTGGCGGCGCCGCCGGATTTCCTGGATGCATTGGCGACGGACGGCTTCGTGGTGCTGCCCGGCTGGCTCGAACCCGCCACGGTGGCGGCCCTGCGCGCCGAGCTTCCGAGCGGCGGGAATCTGGAGGGTCTGCAACGAGCGGGTGTGGGGCGGGGCGGTGAACGCCGGGTACTGGATTCGGTTCGGGGCGACTGGATCCGCTGGCTCGACGGTTCGAGTCCGGAGCAGGGGTGGTTCCTGCAACGCATGGAGGCGATCCGACTGGACGTGAACCGGGGACTGCAGCTCGGGGTGTTCGAGGTCGAGGCACACTTCGCGGTGTATCCACCGGGAAGTGGCTACGAACGCCATCTGGATGCTTTTCAGAGCCACAACCCACGCCGCCTTTCGGCGGTGCTGTACCTGAACCGCGAGTGGGCGGCTGCGGATGGCGGCGAGCTGGCGATCTTTGATGCCGCGGGCCACGAGATCCGACGGGTCTTGCCCGAAGGCGGCACGCTGGTTCTGTTCCTGAGCCAGCGGGTCCCCCACGCTGTGCTGCCGGCCCTTCGCTGGCGCGCGAGCATCGCCGCCTGGTTCCGGGTACGCGGCCGGGACTGTGCATCGACGTGATTCGACCTCCCGAAGCGCATCGGATGGCCAGAGGGAGTGGTGTTCCGGGGCGCTTGCCAGCGGCTGCTGCCGGGGAACGTTGTGTTCGGGCGGGGGCTGGGTGGAGAATGACCCCTGTTTCCGAACGGGCCTGTCGATGCACGAGCATCACGTTATTCAGGGGGTAGTCGTGCCGAAACACGCTGTTCTGCATCGAGGTTCGGTCTCGGGGCGATCACGCGGTCTGCTGCTCCTGGCGCTCCTTGCCCTGGGGTCGTACCTCCCTGTGATTGCGGTTTCAGGACCCGCCGCCCTGCCGCCGGGCATGGGACTGGGGGGGCAGAACCCGGTCTATACCGATGCCGCCGGTTTCTCCTCCCTTTCGCGGTTCGGCCGCGCGGGCACGCACCGGGAGGCCTACCCTGGGCTGGTCTTTGGAGAGACCGAGCAGCTGGCGTTCTCGGGGCCGTTGGGCGGCTTGGATTCGCTCTACTTTTCCCGGTCGTTCGGGGAGCGTGACGAGGCATCGCGATTCGCCGTTGGCCTTGGTCGCCTGGCGTTGTCGGCCGGTACCGGTAGCGGCGACGGCAGGCCGGCGCAGGATCACGTCTACTCGCTGGCGCCGTCCAACCTCTTCCACGGCGCCGTGGAACAGCGGTACCGCAGCTACGATCTGGGAGCGCGCTTGTCGCTGGGCGAGCGCAGCGGGCTCTCCCTGGGCAGCGGGACCGTCGAATCCCCCGGCCGGGAGGATCGCCAGGCGCATTTCATCGGTTTCGACGCCGGGCGTCTGTCTCTTGCCGCGTTTGACCTCCGCCGCGGCGGAGACGCGGTGGGTCGGGGCTTCGATCTGCGCTGGGGCTTCGGGCGCCTGGATCTGGGTTACAGCGAACTGACGTCCCGCCAGGACGCGCGCTGGCAGCGGCTGGGCCTGGATTTCCGCGCGGATCGTGGCCGCAACTTCGGCGTGCACCTCGAGTCCCGGGACAATGCGCTGTTCCAGGACGTCGCCGACATCGGGTTGATGTTCAGTTTCCGGCAGGAACTCGGTTCGCCCCGGCGCTCGATGAACGCGACACCCGAACCCGAGTCGGGCACGAACCGCGGCACGCTGATTCTGGCCGGCCTGGGCGCCGGCGCGCTGGCTGCCGCGGCCGTGGCCAGTTCGGGGAGTAGCGATTCCGACTCCGCGGCGCGCTTCGAGAGCCAGGATCGGGCGGCTCTCGCGGCGCTTGCCGACATCAATCCGACATCGGTGCGGGACAACCGCGAGTACGGCGGCTCGATCTATCGAAATGGGGACGGATCCTTCTCCCGCAGCGCGCACGTGCGCGGAGAGTTCAAGCGGGTGGTGTTCAATCCGCACGCGATCGTGCCCGATGGCACGCGGGCGACGGCTTACTACCATACGCACGGACGCGCCAACCCGAATTATCTGGATGAACAGTTTTCGCCCCAGGATCTCCAGTTTGCCCGGTTCTACGTGATCGACGGCTACCTGGGGACACCCGCCGGGCGTATGTTCCTGTACGACCTCCAACAGGATCGGATCTTCCAGTTCCAGGACGCCAGTGGTTCCGAATTCATTCTTCCGAACTGACCGCGCGCGCGGACGCGTTGCGCTTGCGATTGTCCTCGGGCTCGCTACGATGAACGCCATGGCCTCGGACAATGCGTATGAGCGCGCCCGCGCGTATGTGGCAGGTCTCGTCCCGGACTGTACCTGGACGGACGGGTATGTCTGCGTTGCACCCGCGCAGGACCGCTTCCTCGATCGCGAGGCCCCGGCGCGCATGGTTCCGGGTTCGATCCTGCGGGCGTGGGATACGTGCCACCGGGATTTTCTGGCCATCGAGGATCTGACCGAGGCGCAGAAGGATCTGCGTCACTATCGGATCGGTTTCACTGAGGACGATGACCATTACATCGTTCTGTTCAGCGGTCTCCTGCTGCCGTACATGGATCCGGAGGGAAATCCGGACGGGGTCGTCAATGCGGTCTTCGGCCGCTCCGTGCAGTACCGGGTCTCGAAGCAGGACCTCGTCATCCGCCAGCGGCTGTACCTTCCCTGACGGCCGGCAGGCCCCGTGTCGTTGATCGCCGGTCACCTCGATCCTGGACGAGCCAACATAAGCATGGTCCGACTGCAGGTACGGTGCACGCTCCGAAGCGTTCGGTAACATCAGCGCCGGGGGGATGACCGGGCGCTCGCGATCGCCCTTCGGGGCAGCCGGGACACAAACCCTGTAATTTCACGTTGATGGACGCGATAGAGGGGGATCCATGATTCAGATGAAACGCGTATTTGCGGCTCCGGTGCTTCTGGCAGCCCTGGTCGCCGGGCCGGTGGCGGAGGCCTGCACCCGCGCTGTGTATCTTGGCCCGGAGGACCGGGTCCTCACCGGGCGGAGCATGGACTGGAAGCTGCCGATGACCAGCAACCTCTGGGCGTTTCCGCGCGGAATGGAGCGCGACGGAGTGGCCGGACCGCGCTCGGCGACATGGACCTCCACCTACGGCAGTCTGGTCGTCACCGGCTACGACATCGCGACCGCGGATGGCATGAACGAGGCGGGCCTTGTGGCCAATCTTCTCTGGGAGGTCGAGGCGAGCTATCCCGAGGATGACGGGGAGACGCCACGGGTATCGATTTCCGTGTTTCCGCAGTATCTGCTCGACCGCTTCGCCACCGTGGCCGAGGCCGTGACGGACCTGCGGGAGAACCCTGTGGAAGTGGCCGGCGGAGAGGTGCCGGTGGGCCCGCCCGGACGCGCGGCGACGGTGCATGTGTCGCTGTCGGACGCGACCGGTGACAGCGCCGTGATCGAGTTCGTCGAGGGCGAGATGAAGATCTGGCACGACCGGTCGTATCAGGTCATGACCAACGAGCCGACCTATGACCGTCAGCTTGCCGTTCTCGACTATTGGCAGAACGTGAACCCGCGCGAGTTCCTGCCGGGTACGGTGCGCGCCTCCGACCGGTTCGTGCGGGCTCATTTCTACATCAACGCGGTGACGCAGAGCGCCGATCCGCGTATCGCGGCCGCCTCGGTATTCAGCGTGATCCGGCAGGCATCGGTCCCCTGGGGGATCAGCGTGGCGGACGCACCGAACCTGTCCACCACCCGGTGGCGCGTCGTTGCCGACCACCGGGACCGGCGCTATTACCTCGAATCCGTGGTCTCGCCCAGCGTGTTCTGGGTCGATATGGACAACCTCGACTTTTCACAGGGCAGCGACGTGGTCAAGCTGGACCTCGGTGTGGATATGGAGCGGGTGTTGTCGGGCGAAGTCTCGGCGGCATTCGAACCGGCCGAGGCCTTCGCCTTCCAGCCTGCCGATTGAGCGGCGAAGAGCGACAACCATCATGGTCTGTCGCCCCCTTGGGTGTTGAGGAACATGAGCATGGTCCGATCCGGAGAGGCCGTGTACGACCCTGAGCGGGCAGTCAGTGGGGGTGGATGAGGGGCTGAAGTTGGACGCAAACCCGACGTTGGAATCGCTGACCTCGTCGCTCGAAGCGCGGGCACCGGCGGGTCTGTTCGGCTGACGCCCCGACGTTCAACCCGGAAACAGTCACCCGCAGGCCGCGGCAGACCAGTGGCTGGTCGACAGGCGGGGATGGACTGGAGGGTGGCTCTGGCAAGGAGTAATTCTTCGATGACGAGGGTTGATAATGGGACAGAATTCCGGGGTGTTGGCGAGGGTATGGTCCTTCGTGTCCGACGCATTGACCCTTTGACCAGACGGGAAATGCCAGTTTGTGCTGTCTACATTTTACCGACCCGCTGTCACGGGCCAGAGCAATTACTCGCAAACTGGTCTGCTCGCCGTGAGCGGTGGCGCTGATGGGCCGCCATCGGTGTTGCACCACGACTCCGCCAACCATCAAGGCTCGCCGGCACCCGCGCCTGGCAGTGCTCAGAGCAGGATCAGGGTGGCGAGGCCGAGAAACGCAAAGAACCCGACCACGTCGGTGACCGTGGTCAGCACGACGCTTCCCGCGAGCGCCGGATCGATCCCAAGCTTGCGCATGACCATCGGAATCGCCACACCGGCCAAAGCGGCGCACAACAGATTCAGCAGGATCGCGGCGGCAATGATCGCACCGATCATCCCGTTGCCGAACCAGAGCACCGCCAGCACGGCGACCGTCGCGGCCCAGAGCATCCCGTTGAGCAGACCGATCCCAAGCTCCTTGAGCAGCAGGATACGGGTATTGCCCGGGCCGAGCTGACCGGTGGCCAATCCGCGGATGACCAGCGTCAGGGTCTGACTGCCGGCGATCCCACCCATGCTGGCGACGATCGGCATCAGCACTGCGAGTGCGACCACCTGCTCCAGCGTTGCCTCGAACAGGCCGATCACCCCGGCGGCGAGGAAGGCGGTGATCAGATTGATCCCGAGCCAGACCGCACGCCGGCGGCTGCTCGTGAGCACCGGCGCGAACATGTCGGTCTCCTCGCCGAGACCGGCCATCCCCATCATCGAGCGTTCGGCCTGCTCGCGGATGACGTCGACCACGTCATCGACGGTGATGCGGCCGAGCAGCCGGCCGTCGCCGTCGACGACGGGCACCGAGATCAGGTCCTGATCCTCGAAACGTCGCGCGATTTCTTCGCTGGGCTGCTCGGCCGGAACCGGCTCGAAATCGGTCTCCATCAGGTCGGCGATCGCCGTCTCCGGCCGGGCGGTCAGGACGCGCCGGGCGCGCACGATGCCCTGGTAGCGATTGTTCCGGTCGACGATGAAGAACTTGTCGGTGTTCGGCGGCAGGTCCTCGAACAGGCGCAGATATCGCAGCAGCGTGCCCACCTTGATGTCGGCGCGAACCGCGATCTGATCGAGGTTCATCAGCCCGCCCGCGCTGTCCTCGTGATAGGACAGCATCGACTCGACGCGCTCGCGCTCACGCTGGTTCAGTGTCTGCAGAATCTCACGGCCCAGCTTGGGAGGAAGATCCTGGATCAGGTCCACCAGGTCATCGGGCTCGAGACCGCGGGCGGCACTGACCAGGTCGTCGAGCTCCATCTCTGCAGCCAAACGCCGGCGAACCTCCTCGTGCAGATGGCGCAGGACCCTGGCGGTGCGCTCGTTGTCGACCATGTCCCAGGCCGCCGCGCGTTCGCTGGCCGGCAGCGACTCCAGCAGCCCGGCGACGCGTGCCGGATGGAGTTTGCGGAAAAGCCGCCCGATACGCTTGAGCTTGCCGTTCTCGAGTGCATCAAGCACCAGCTTGAGCTGCGTCTGCGCGGCGGTCTCCGAGTCACCGGCGGCCACGGTCTGCTCGACGCTCGAGGCATCCGGCTCCTCACCCTGGTCGCCGGCTCCGGCCTCGTGTGTGAGTTGGGCCTGCATCGCCGGAGCGAGGTGCGAAAGCACTTTTTGCTCGACCCGCTCATCGATCTGCTGCCAGACCGCGATGCGTTGGTCCGCGGTCAGCGTCTCGAGCAGGCTGGCGACCTTGGCGGGGTGCATCGTGCGGAGAATCCGCCGCACCCGCTTGCGCTTGCTGCGACCGAGCGCGTCACGCAAGGCGTCGATTGGGGTGGTGATGTTATCGTTCTTGTCGCTATTCATGGTGCACCATCATCCTGGGCGAAGCGGCTTCCGGGTAAGCGCTCATGGATCGGCCCGACCGACCCCGGCCCTTTCGCAAACGGCTCAGCGCGGCTTGCACACCGGGGCACCGGTACCCAGCGTCACGGGCATCAGCTCAGATGACAGTGTTTACGAATGGCGTCCAATCTCGACCAACGAGGGCAATGCTGACCGCAGAGCACCATGGCGGAGCCAGCCTGACTCACAGCAACGTGCCTCGGGTGAGCAGGTTCGTTCAATCTCAGTCGCCCAGAAACTCGCGCTGCCATCGCTCCCAGGCCTCGCTGACCGTGACCGTCAGCAGGGCGCGGTTGATGGGCTCCCGGAGTGCTCCGATCTCCGTCACCGCGAAACCGTAGTCCTGCTCGTCGAGAGTGAAGGGCAACGTGTGAAGGCGCCGCATCCCGAAGGCGCTGATTTGGTATCGGAGAAGCGCCTCGTCAGACACGACCGCTTCGACCTGACCGCGTTCAAGAGCCTGTAGGGCATCGTTCAATGACTCGTAGGCGCTGAAATCAATCTGGCGCCTATTCAACCAGTCAGCCGCAGTGGTCCCCGGCAAGGCAGCGACGTGCACGCGGCGAAGATCCGCGGAGGAAGTCACACGAGACTCCAACTGGCCCACGGTCAACGAGGAGGCGATCAGCGCGGTGAAGGTCGACACCGTGACCAACGCCGCGAACATCCAGACCAGACCGATCAGGCGCCCGAGGAAAGTCACCGGCGCCTTGTCCCCGTAGCCGACGGTGGTCATGGTTACGGCTGCCCACCAGAATCCGGAGCCGATGCCCTGCAGCGGTCTTTCGCTGAACTGTTCCCGGTTGCGCCGGCGTTCAGCCAGCCAGAGCAGCAAGCCCCAGAAGGTCAGCACACTGGCCAGGGCGAGCAGGACCATCAGGAAATCGCGCGAGAAGAACACACGCACGACGGCCCACCAGCCACTGTCGTGGCGAAGGTTGGCCGCCACCCCGAGGCCGGTGCGAAACCACGAATGGGTGAAATCGAGCCGCTCCTCGCGCTCCGCAGTGATGGTCAGCGCCCCGACGGCCACATCTAGTGTTCCGTTCGCGGTCTCGTCGAGAAGCTCACGGATGCCGCGCTCGTGGTAGACGTAGTCGGTCTCCATCTCGGCGGCGACCGCATCCCAGAGTCGAATCGCGAGGCCGTCATAACCGCCAGTGCCGTCGGGGATCACAAACGGGGGCGCGACTCGAACGCCGATCTGAAGGGTGTCCAGTTCAACCGAGTCTTGTCCGAGCACCGGGACTGAGAAGAAGACGAGAAGGACGAGCACCGCGGAAATGAATCGAGTCATGCGGCCTCCGGGCCGACGTTTGGTGTCCATACTGACCTGCAGGCGTGTTTCTGTCACGGCGCACGGGACTACAAGGACAAGCTGCGCCTGATCCTACCGGCGGCCGAGTGGACCCGATCAGCTTTTGAGGTGGGCAAGCGCTTCGGAGCCTCCCGTCAATCCCTCCAGGGATCCGAAGTCGACCAAAAGCGTATAGCCGTTTTCTTTCAGCAGATGACCGGGGTGCGCTGGTTGCCGGTCGCTTATCCCATCGACGGACGTTCGACTTCGGAAACAGGCCCCTCCTGCCACTTTGACTGCCATCGCCTCGGCCCCGAGCCTTTTATGGCGGAAACTGCATTCTCGTCGAACGCCTTCGCTGTCCTCGCGCCGGGGCTGCTGGGTTCATGAAGATGTCTGACTTACCGACATCGGGGCACTGGTCGCCATGGCACCCAGTCGCTGCAACGCGGACTTTCCACGCAGTGTGATGTCCGAGACAAAGCGAAACTGCTGCCGTGGGTCCACGGGATAGGCCTTGACGCGGTAGTGCGTACCAAAGGGACGCTCCTGCGCAATGACCACGATCGGCTTGTCGATCTCCAGAAAGGGACTGGTCAAGGCCACATCGCTGAGTGCCTGCGAGACCGCAGTGGCATCGTGATCCGGCTGGAGGTAGAAATGGGCCACGCACTGCAAGCTGGGACCGCCATTGTTCGCATTGTGGACGGCTTTGTTCCAGATCTTCAGATGCGGGATGCTGACCCAAGTATCATCCGGAGTCACGAGTTCCATGGTGCGTGTTCCGACATGTTTGACTTCGCCATAGACGCCGTCGATCTCGACCCAGTCGCCGGGGCGGTAGGGAAGCTCGAAGGCCGAAACCAGGCCGGCAACGAGGCTGCTAACGTAATCCTTCAACGCGAAGCCGATGGCGATGCCCACTGCACCCAGCAGCGCCACCATGTTCTGCAGCGATGGCTCGATCACGATTGGCACGATCCAGACCGCGGCCGCCACCAGGATCAGCAGGCGCGTCAGCGGTATCACCGCGAAAACCAGGAATCGCGGACGGTCGTGCAGTCGGTTCGCGGTCCAGGAAAGCGCCTTTTGCGATACGACGATCAGGATCAGCGCAAGCGCGACGACGGACGCGATCTCGATCCACGAGGAGGTGTCCATTTCGTTGAAAAGATTGGAAAGCTCAACACCGGTATCCATGTGCTTGCCTCGCTTCGCTTAAAACGCGTCGACCAGGTAGCCGTGCGACCGCAGGAATTCCCTTACGCCCGGATACCCCAGGGCGGAGACGCGCCAGATGTCCTCGCTGCTCTGCACCAGTTCCATCGATTGCAAGCGGAGCAGATTCGAGACGATCTGCGTCTTCGGCAGCGGCATCAGTTCTGCCAGGGTGGTTGCGCTCAGGCCATTGTGGAGCAACAGGTTGTGGAGGATGAAGATCAGGTCCTCGCCGGTTTCCACCGGCAGCACCGGAGCCTCGATACCGGGTGCAAGCCACACCACGTCTTCACCGGCGCTCGGCCCAAGCGATGCAGCGTCGGCATCGTAGGTCGGGGCCTGCTCGGACTCCGGCGCGGTCCGTAGGCGCTTGCGCCAGTACTGCCGGGCGATCGCCACGTTGCCTCGGCAATGCGCGGCCAATTGCTGTAGCTCACGACTGACTTCTTCTTCCGTCCCCGTTTTCTCGCCGCTGCCGGAGAATAGCGGTTCTCCAGTACGCGCATTCAGGAAGCGCACCTGCTTCTCCCCATCTGCCAGACTCGACACCATGAAATAGCGGGCCAGGGCCCGCCCATCGAAGGCCTGGAGCGCCAATGCGGTGGGATTCGGAATCGGCCAGACGCGCTGCAAATAGGCCCAGGCCCAGCTGTTACAACCGATGATTCCCCCGCCCATCTCGCCGCTGGCGACCTGCTCAAGCAATTCACGCACCAGCCAGAGCCCATTCGCATGGCGGAGGAACCATCGCTCCAGTTCCGGGATAACCCAAACGGAATCAATGGATTTCCGGTTCTTCTTCTCGAGCGATTGTCGGGAAAGGATCGCGGCGGGATCCGGTCCCTCCAGGACTGCCACCTTTCGAGAAATCGCCCACTGACGCAGGATGGCGGCCTGATCGACATGCGGCTGGCCGATGAGGAAGACGATTTCGGATTCCGGGCCATCATCCGGCCGTGCGGTCAGGAATCGATCGAGCGCGGCCGAGGCTGCACCCCAATGAACCGGAGGTGCGAGATTCTCGAGTTGGACCGTTGGCAGCGCACGCAGATCCTCTTCCGCCTTGGCGTGTGTCTCGAGAGGCTCCTGAGACGTTCGAAAAAAGCTTCGCAAGGATCGCCATTTCTTTCGCGCCACGTTCAGCTGGCTATCGGCGGGAAGACTGAAATCCCCGATGCGTACGACCTCCCACAACGGGGCATTCGAATCAGCCGTGGATTCATTTTTCATCTTCTCGTTTTTCGCCTACTTAAACGTGTTCTTTGGTCTGCGCCGATGGATGGCTTTTGCTCGTTGGCGCATGGGATTCCGGATCAGCCCTCATCTCCATTATCCGATCAAAGCCGACGCTTACGCGCGCAAAGTTCGAAGACGACGAGGGAAAGGGGGTGACGTTGGATCGCAATCGACCAGAGTCGCGATCACGGGCTGTTTCTAAGCACCCTGCGGGAGGTGGATGATGCGGTGCACCAGTCGCAGTTTTTCCACTGCCGGGGGCGCAAGAACGAACGGATAGGCGTCCTCATGCCCGATGCTTCGGTTGAGGCTGTTCAGCGCGAATGCGAGCGGTAGCCAGTGTTCGAGGATCGGCGCGAAATCAGATTGAGCGTACGGGTTGAATCCGGAGTCTTTCGCCATCGGCTCTGAACCACCCGTCTCGGGTCTCACGCCGACGCCAAAGGACCGGGCGGTCTCGAGGGTATCGACAATGTGCAGGTAGTGCGCCCAGGTCTCCGCCCAGTCCTCCCAGGGATGACTGCTCGCATAGGCGCTGACGAAGTGCTCCTGCCAGCCCGCCGGCGGACCATTTGCGTGGTGGCGTTCCAGTGCCTGACCGTAATCCAGGGTTTCATCGCCGAACAGATGGCGGAAGTCCTGCAGCCACTCGCTGCCGCGTACCAGGCGGTCCCAGTAGTAGTGACCGGACTCGTGGCGGAAATGTCCGAGGATCGTACGGTACGGCTCCGCCATTTCCTGTCGCATGCGCTCCCGCTTCGCGGGATCGGCTTCGGCGATGTTGAGGGTGATCAGGCCGTCGGCATGCCCCGTGAGCACCCGCCCGGTCTCGTTGAACGCCGGATCGGGATCGGCGAGGAAATCGAAGGCGAGCCCGGCGGGATCCTGCTGACGGGGCTGCACTGGCAAGCCCAGGCGGATCAGGGTGTACACGAGACGTCGTTTCTGGGTCTCCAGTCGCTGCCAGAGAATTTGGTTGCCGGCCACGGAGAGGTCCGGGATGGTGTTGTTCAGGCGGCAGGACGGGCAGAGCGGGTCGGGATCCTGCTCCGGGACCATCCAGTTGCAGACTTCGTACTGCGTCGAGTTGGCGCAGGCGCGGTAGCTGCCTTCGGGCGCAGCCAGCGCGCGCCACAGCCCGTCGCCGACGTCGTCCTGCGCGGAGATCTCCAACCGGTCCGGCAGAAAGCCCAGCGTGTACCCGCAACGGGTGCACCGCACGTTTTCGAAATAGACATGTTGGCCACAGGACTGGCAGGCGAAGAGTTTCATGGTGCTGCGAGGGATCCGGCCGATCGCGATGGCATGAAATATAGCAGCCCCAGCGAGCAACGTTACTCGGACTGAACGACTGGGATTGGATGGGGCGACCGCCAGCACCCATCGAGTCGTCGATTTCGGCTAGTCCTTCAACTGGGTCGCTCCTAGCCCCGCCAGCCACCCACCGGTGACAGCGTTGCGTGGGCCTGATAATTGGGCTAGCGATACTGGGTATCGTCGTTTTCGAAAGGAGATGTCGGCATGTCTAATCGCCAAGAGTACATCGACAAGGCCAAGGCAAAACTGGATCAGTGGGACGCCGAGATCGAAAAAATGAAAGCCAAGGCCGACGAGGCTGAGGCTGACGCGAAGATCAAGTATCAGAACCAGCTCGACGAAATGCGGGCGCAGCGCGATGATGCCGAGGCCAAACTCAAAGAGATCGCCGATGCCGGTGATGATGCCTGGGACGATATAAAGGCTGGTTTCGACAAGGCGTGGGACAGCATCTCCAATGCCTTCGAAAGCGCCGTATCCAGGTTCAAATGAGGAGGAAACGTACGTGAACACCGTTACAGGTCTTCGCGGCCTGTTGGCCGCTGCCACCATCGCGTTTGCCGTAGCGCCAGCCACTGCCCAGGACGGCTCTGCATCCACCACGGCCGACGATGTGCGTGCCGAAATTTCAGAGGCCGTCGATGCTATCGCTCGCTATTCGGAGCATCAGCGCGAGCAAGCGCTCGCGGAGGCGCGCGATGTGCTCACCCGAATCGATGCTCAGATCGAGCGCCGCGAACAGGCGCTGCGCGAAGACTGGGCGACCATGTCCGACTCGGCGCGCGAAACCGCCCGCGCTCGCCTGCGAGATCTGCGAGAGGCTCGGAACACTTTGGGCGAGCGCTATGGTGCAGCGCAGGCTGGTACGAGCAGCGCGTGGGAGGAACTGAAAGACGGTTTCTCCAACGCGTGGGACGCCTTCTCTGAAGAGTGGACCAAGGCCGACGACGGGAATTCGGTCCACTGAGGGTAGCGGTCGTCTGCTTTCGAAGCAGACGATCATTGCCCGGACGTTAGTCCTGCAATCCTCAGGAGAGAACCAAAAAGACATCCATATGGGTCGTGGTCGTGCTCGCTGATATGCTGCCCATGAGGATGGATTGCTTGGTTGGGTCCGATACCACATGTGACAGGCCGTCGAGCTCGATCCTGTAGATCAGGATCGCGATGATCAGCGGCTCACCCGTGCCTGTGATCCTCGGCAGGGCCTAGGCCACCGCGGCGATGAAAAGCCGCCTGAGTCCACCCGTGCCCGCAACCCGAGGGCTCGGTCCCCTTGATCGATAGCTATTGACAGGCCGGCCTTGCGCCTTCGTCGCGCAAGAATGGTAAGTATTCCGTTCGTCCCTGAAGCAGGGTCGCAGCGGAACCATCTGATCCCGCATCCGCGGTGTGCTTTGCGCCTGACCTCTGTTCCGACGGCCTCCGTCCTGGAGTGCTCCAACTGAAAAGGATCAACCGATGCGCATGACCATTGATGTCGACTTGGAATACCGCCTCCAGGCTCCGGGTCCGGCGCTTTTGGTTATCGAAGCTGCGGGCGCCATGGGACAAGAGTTGCATCGCAGCAGCATCGATTTCGGACCGGTGGAACGGTTCGCCCGCGTCCCGGCCGAGGAAGGAATCGGCGAACGGATCGTTCTGCGTGCCGCTGACCAGATCTCCTGCCGTTATTCGGCGGAACTGACGGTAACGCGAGAGCGCCCTGACTTCGATCGGCTGGACGCGGTCGAGGTGGATGAAATGCCGGGCGATGCGCTGCGTTATCTGCTGCCGTCACGCTATAGCCAAGCCGAGTGTTTTGCGAATTTCGTTGCCTCTCGGTTTGGTGACATCGACGGCGGACCCAAAGTGGCGGCCATGCGCGACTGGATCGAACAACGGCTGGACTACGTCGCTGGCGTCAGCACCGGCAGCACGACCGCTGTCGATACATTCGTGGACCGGCGTGGGGTTTGCCGCGATTACGCCCATTTGATGGTCGCCTTTTGTCGCGCAGCCCAGATCCCCGCCCGGATCGCGAGCGTGTATGCGCCTTCGGTCGATCCACAGGATTTTCATGCCGTGGTCGAAGTATATCTAGATGGGGCGTGGCATCTGACCGATCCGACCGGAATGGCTACCGCTGAAACCATGGCGCTCATAGCCGTGGGTCGCGACGCTACCGATGTGGCCTTCCTAACAACATTCAGCGCCGCGGAGCTGGAACGCCAGACCGTCGATGTCCGGAGGATTGAATAACAGGTGACACTAGCATGTTGAGCATTAAACCCGCCCCCCCAAAAATCCTCATCGCCCTGCGATAGTTGGCTAGGCCGGCGTGCGGATCGCGCGCACGCGGGTGATGCTCACGGGGTCGCCATGACTCCTCTGCGGCGGTGCCCGCATGGATACTGCGGCCTGATAGGCGCGGGGTGCGCGGGGTTCTATCGGACTTTCCGCTCTTTGCTCGATAACAGTCTCTGATACGTTCTCGCTAACTGCCCGCTCAGGGCCGGTTGCTGACACCACTGGGGTATCGCACTCACAGAGGTCATTCCGGCCCGAGCGCAGATCGACGCATTGTCCGCTTCGGGATCGCCAGCGGGAGGTGGAAGCGAGGGGATTTGTACGGGAGAATTTCGCCGGTGAGCATGATGGCGATGCCGATTCGGCGATGGTGGTCCAAGATTCCCGTGACCTGGGAATCGATCCCGGTTTGTGCTTGAGATTGGTCTGGCCGATCCTGGGGTGGCGGCGCTGATGTAGCCCCCGACCTGCTTCAAAGGGGTACATATGGGTTACAAGGAAAGCCGTCAGTGCCCAAAGGCGGGCGGATGGTTCTTTAAGTAACTGTTTGAATGGTGGGCCCGGCAGGACTCGAACCTGCAACCAAAAGATTATGAGTCTTCTGCTCTAACCATTGAGCTACAGGCCCCAAAGGGAGCGACGGTGCAGCGCGCTCGGGACGCGCGGCAATTCTGCGGCAGATCCTACTCGACGTCCATGTAGGAGCGCAGCAGCTCCGCGCGGGTGGGGTGGCGCAGCTTGCGCAGGGCTTTCGCCTCGATCTGGCGGATGCGCTCGCGGGTCACGTCGAACTGCTTGCCGACTTCCTCGAGGGTGTGGTCGGTGTTCATATCGATGCCGAAACGCATCCGCAGCACCTTGGCCTCGCGCGGCGTCAGCGTGGCCAGGATCTCGCGCGTGGCCTCCGACAGGCTCTCTCGCGCCGCTGAATCCACCGGGGTCATCACCTTCTCGTCCTCGATGAAGTCGCCGAGGTGCGAATCCTCGTCGTCGCCGATCGGGGTTTCCATCGAGATGGGCTCCTTGGAGATCTTCATCACCTTGCGGATCTTGTCCTCGGGCATCTCCATGCGCTCGGCCAGTTCCTCGGGCGTCGCCTCGCGGCCCATCTCCTGCAGCATCTGGCGCGAGACCCGGTTCAGCTTGTTGATGGTCTCGATCATGTGCACCGGGATGCGGATGGTGCGCGCCTGGTCGGCGATGGAGCGGGTGATGGCCTGGCGAATCCACCAGGTCGCGTAGGTCGAGAACTTGTAGCCGCGCCGGTATTCGAACTTGTCCACCGCCTTCATCAGGCCGATGTTGCCCTCCTGGATCAGATCCAGGAACTGCAGCCCGCGGTTGGTGTACTTCTTGGCGATGGAGATCACCAGACGCAGGTTGGCTTCGACCATTTCCTTCTTCGCGCGGCGGGCCTTGGCCTCGCCGATCGACATCCGCCGATTGATGTCCTTGATCTCGGCGATGCTGAGATTGGCCTGCCTCTCGATCTCCAGCAGCTTCTTCTGCAGGCGAACGACCTCATCGGCCACGCCCGCCAGTTGTTCCGTGTATTTGCCTTTGGCCTTCTGCGCCTTCTTGATCCAGTCGAGGTTGGTCTCGTTCTGCGGAAACGTATCGAGAAAGATCTTGCGAGGCATGTGCGACTGGACCACGACGAGGTCCATGATCTGGCGCTCGTGACGACGGATCTGGTCGATGGTCCCATGCAGCCGGGAGGTCAGTTCCTCGACGACCTTGGGCACCAGCTTGAATTCCATGAAGTAGCGCGCGGTCTCCTCGCGTGCCTGGGCGTAGACCGCCGCGTCACCGCGGAGGAACGCTTCCTGCGCGGTGCGGTGCAGATCGGACAGCAGTGCGAAACGCTCGCGCGCCTCTTCCGGATCCGGGCCGGTGTCCTCGACCTCTTCCTCGTCATCCGTATCGTCATCGTCGGAGTCTTCGTCCGAGTCGTCCGAGCTGGGCGCCGCCGCCACCGGGGGCGGCTCGGGAATGTCGGCGGGATCGGCAAGGCCGCGGGCCACGGCTTCACCGTCGGTGGGTTCCGGGCTGATGAAGGACACGATCAGATCGGTGAGGCGTGTGTTGTTGGCCACCAGTCGCTCGTACTGCTCGAGCAACTGGCTGATCGCGGTCGGGTGATGGGCCAGCGCGAACAGGACCTGCATCAGGCCCTCTTCGATGCGCTTGGCGATGCGGATCTCGCCCTCGCGGGTCAGCAGTTCGACCGTACCCATCTCGCGCATGTACATCCGCACCGGGTCCGTCGTGCGACCGAAGTCGCTGTCCACGGCCGCCAGGGCCGCCACGGCATCCTCGGCATCGTCGTCGCTGGAGACACTGCCGTCGGAAAGGAGTAGCGTATCGGCATCGGGCGCCTGTTCGTGAACGGCAATGCCCATGTCGTTGATCATCGCGATGATGTCTTCGATCTGCTCGGAGTCGATGATCGAGTCGGGCAGGTGGTCATTGACCTCCGTGTAGGTCAGGTAGCCCTGCTCCTTGCCTTTGGCAATGAGTTCCTTGAGCTGGGACTGCTGCTCTTCACGATTCATCGCGCGCATACTCCGGGGTCGATCGTCTGAAAGCGAATCAAACAGTATAGCAGAAAATACTGATCTTGAGATGGCCGCGGGGTGCGGTGAGTGCGTGCGCGGGTCACGAAGCCCGAGTTGATCCACGGCCACAACACCTGCGGGCCAGTGCTCTCAGGGGTCGCCCAGCATCGCGGCTGGCCTTGCATTCGCTCCGCGTCCTTACTCGATAATAGGTGGCGTTGGCCGGCTTTCAAGGTGAATCGGTGATTTCCCGGCAATAGGCTCAGCCCGTACGGCCTTTCCGGGAAAGAGTCGTCTGTAGACGCTTGAGTTCCTCGATTTCTTCCGGGGTCAGTGGACGCGCGGCCGCACTGAGGCTGCGCAGTCGATCCCGGCTGTATTCCCGGAACAGGCGTTCGGCGCTGTCCAGGGCAATTTCCACGGAGAGTTCCGGACTCTCGTCCCCCAGCGGCAGGCTGGCCAGTGCCGCGAGGCGTTCGAAGAAGCTCTCGTCGCGAAAATGCTCCAGCAGCCGCGCCGTGGAGATGTCGGGTACCGTGGCGATGCGCTCCAGGATCGCCGAAAGAATTCGTGCGGCGCGAGTATCCGTTTCCGCCAGCCGCTGGATTTCCGCTGTGTCCCAGGGGCTCTGGGGTAATTGCACCATGCGCGCGAGGAGCGCGCCCCAGAGCTGGTTGGGCGCCCCGCTGTTCTTCCGAGGGGCGCTTGCTTTCCGCGCGGAAGAACGGGGCGCCCGTAATTCGCTGTCATCGTCCAGCATGGTCTCTATGCGCTCGGCGGGGCTGCGGGTCCGGTCGGCAACCAATTCGCTGAGCTGGCCCCGGAACAGGGGGTCCGTGACGCTGCGAAGCAAGGTCACCGCCTCGTGCGCAAAACGGCTGCGGCCTTCGGCGGTGTGCAGGGGATGCCGCTCGGCCAGCAGGCGCATCAGGGTTTCCGACAAAACGGAGGCGTCGTCCAGCCGCTCGCGCCAACCATCCAGTCCTTCACGGCGCACGAGGCTGTCCGGGTCGTCACCTTCGGCGAGGAACAGCACGCGGATTTCGCGCAGGCCCTGCATCACGGGCAGGGCCTGTTCGATCGAGCGCCAGGCTGCGCGTCGTCCCGCGGCATCACCGTCGAAACACAGCACCAGTTTCGGCACCTGTCGAAACAGCAGGTCCAGATGGCTGCGGGTCAACGCGGTTCCCATGCAGGCAACTGCACGGTGGAACCCCGCCTGCGCGAGGCTGACCACGTCCATGTAGCCTTCCGTGACCACCAGTTCCTCGAGTCGTGTTTCCGCCCGTCGCGCCTCGAACAGCCCGTAGACCGTGTGGCCCTTGTGGAACACGGTGGATTCCGGGCTGTTCAGGTACTTGGGTTCGCCGGGTTCGATCAGCCGGCCGCCGAACCCCGTCACCCGGCCGCGCCGGTCCCGGATCGGGAACACGATGCGTGCCCGGAAGCGGTCGCGCAGTGTGCCGTCATCGCGCCTGGCAATGAGCCCGGCCTGAACCAGGTCTTCGGCGCTGAACCGGTCGCGCAGGGCGCGAACGAGGCTGTCCGAAGCAGCCGGTGCCCAGCCAAGTGCGTAGTCCCGCGCTGTATTGCCGTCGATGCCGCGACCCTTGAGATAGGTGATCGCGGACGGGGTGGTTTTCAATTGCTCGACGTAAAACGCCATCGCCGCGTCCAGCGCCGCGAAGAGATGTGCCGTGGGCTCCGCGCCCGGGCTCTCCGGGTCCCGGGGCACCTCGAGTCCGGCCCATTCGGCCAGCAGTTCGATGGCTTCCGGGAAGCTCAGGTTCTCGTGCTCCATCAGAAAGCTGATGGCGGTTCCGTGGGCGCCGCAACCGAAGCAGTGATAGAACTGCTTGCGCGGTGAGACGAAGAACGAAGGTGTCTTTTCGCCGTGGAACGGGCAGCAGGCCGCGAATTCGTGGCCCGATTTCTTGAGCGGCACGTAACGCTGGATCAGCTCGACGAGGTCTGTCCGCTCGAGCAATTCGTCGATGAAGACCTGGGGAATGCGTCCCGCCATGCCGGATCCCGGGCTCGCGCCGTTTTCCTTGCCGGCCCGCCTTACCTCAGGATCTGCTGCACGGATCCCAGCGTGCGGATCCAGGGACGGTCGGCACGCGCGGCGGCCGGCAATCCACCCAGCGCGCTTTCCGCGGCGTCACGGTCCGGGAAGCTGCCCGCGAGCGCCACGATCAGGTCACGGTTCTGCGACTGGATTCTGACGTAACGGATGCTGGTCAGTCCGTGCTGTTGAACGAAATTGCGCGCCGTTGCGAGGTCCGAGGCCGCTACCAGCTGAATGGTGAATCGTTCGGGATTCTGACGCAGTAGCCAGGCGCGGTCTTCGGCGATCTCGGCGAGATCGGCCGGCGTTTCAGGTGGTGCCGGAGCCGGGGTGGGTGCCGGAGCCGGGGCGGGTGCCGGAGCCGGGGCGGGTGCCGGAGTCGGGGCGGGTTCCGGAGTCGGAGCGGGTTCCGGAGCCGGGGCGGGTTCCGGAGCCGGTGTGGGTTCCGGAGTCGGTGTGGGTTCCGGAGCCGGGGCGGGTTCCGGAGTCGGGGCTGGCGCCGGCGCCGTTTCGGGCGTGGCGCCGGGAGCCTGAGGGGGTGGCGGTTCGAAAGGCACCTCCACCAGGTCCAGACCGTCGGCCTCGGGCTCCGCTGGCGCCGGTTCCATCGGACGGGGCGGCGGCAGCGGCAGCTCCACGGTGGTGCCTTCGGGTGTCGGGGGGCGGTCGAACAGGTGGTGGGCAAACGGCGCGACGATCAACAAGGCCACCAGGGCCGCGACCGCGGGGACGAACCAGGTCCGGTTCCAGAAAGGCACGGGACGTTCCGGTTCCTCTGCAGATTCGTAGGCCGGGTGGGCCAGTGGATCCCGGTCGTCTTCATCGGCACGCAGCACGAAATCCGAGGTCTCCTTCTCGGCTTCCGGGGTGTCCTCGACCGTCATCATGATGTCGCCGGGGGGCTCCCGGGATTCGCCGATCGCCGGAGCAGGCACCACGGGGGCAGCGGTCTTGGCACGGTCCCGGCACAATTGCTCCAGCCACTGCGTCGCATGCTGGTTCAGTGCCTCGGGAAGGCCCTGGCTCTCGGCCTGCAGCGTGGCAATGTCTTCGTCCTCGAGAAGATCCGAGGGGTCCTGGAGACCGGCGGCTTCCAGTCGGTGTCGCAGGTACGCACCGGTCTGCTCGAGGCTGAACGGACGCAGGCTGAACCGGAGCACCCGGTCCTCGTCCGCTGGCGGGAGTTTCAGGCGGCGGCGCAACAGGACCGGGTCGCCGGCCAGCAGCAGCCGCGGTGCGCGTCCGGCCGAAGCCAGGACCTCGCTGCGGATCCGCAGGAGGTTGTCGATGATGTCGCTGCCGATCAGGTGGGCATCATCGACCGCGATGACGGGTTCGAATCCGGTCTGGACACGCTCCGACAGGAGTTCGGTGAGCGCGCGCGAGGGGTCGTCCAGCCCCAGAGACCGGAGCTGGTTGCGAATCGTGAAATCCACCGCTTCGAAGCGCGTGTTCTCACGAGCGCGGAACGCGATGAGGTCGAACTCTTCGGGAAGCGTCCCCAGAAGCCGCATCAGCTGGACGCTGCGCCCCGAGCCGCTATCGCCGGTCAGCATCAGGATCGCACCCGGGACCAGCAGCGCCTGGTTGGCCTCCATGATGAGTTCCTCGAGCACTTCGTCGCTGAAGACGAAATCCTCGCTGGGCAAGCCATCGAAAGGCGGGCGGTTGAGTTTCAGTTCGCTCAGGCAGTCTGGGTGCAGTGGCATGTTCTTGGGCTCAGATCAGTTTGCGCAGGTCGAAGATTCGGTCGTGCTCGCGGATCGCATAGCGGTCGGTCATGCCCGCGATATAGTCGGCGATGCCCCGGGCCAGGCCACTTTCGCTGGAGGATTCCAGACGCCGGGCATGCGCCTGGAAGTTCTCCGGCAACAGCTTGGGATCCTCCATGAAGGCATCGAACAGTCCCTGCAGGAGGCGTTCCGCTTTCGCCATCATGCGACGGACCCGATGATGATGGTACAGGTTCTGGCGCAGAAAGCGCTTGAGGTCGCGGTTCAGCGTCGCCATCTCGGGGCTGAAGCGCACGAGGGGTTCGGGCCGTGTACGCACGGCGTCCGGACTTTCGACGCCCGCGGCCCGGATCGCGTCGCCGCTGGTCACGATCAGGTCGGTCACCAGCGCATCGATCATGCGGCGCACGGTTTCATGCTGTACGCGGCGGTCCTCGAGACCCGGGTAGCGCCTCCGGACGTCGTCGTGGCAGCTGCGAAACAGCTCGACCTCGCAAAGCTGGTTGAGGGTCAGCAGCCCGGCGCGCAGCCCGTCGTCGACATCGTGGTTGTTGTAGGCGACCTCGTCGGCGACGTTTGTCAGCTGCGCTTCGAGGGTCGGTTGTCCGCTGAGCAGGAAGCGTTCGGCCACCGGCCCCAACGTCCGTGCCTTTTCCGGCGAGCAGTGCTTGAGGATGCCTTCACGTGTCTCGAAGGTCAGGTTCAGGCCGTCGAATTCGGCGTAGTGCTGCTCCAGAAGGTCCACGATGCGCAGCGACTGCAGATTGTGTTCGAACCCGCCATGGTCGCGCATGCAGTGATTCAGCGCGCGCTGGCCCGCGTGACCGAAGGGCGTGTGGCCGAGATCGTGCGACAGGGCGATTGCCTCCGTCAGATCCTCGTTCAGACCCAGCGAGCGAGCGCTCGATCGCGCGATCTGTGACACTTCGAGTGAGTGGGTCAGACGGTTGCGGAACAGGTCGCCCTCGTGGCTCACGAAGACCTGGGTCTTGTATTTCAGCCGTCGAAACGCGGTGGAATGCACGATCCGGTCCCGGTCGCGCTGAAACTCGCTCCGGTAATTTGGAGCGGGTTCGGGATGCAGGCGTCCGCGGGACTGCTCGGAACGCGCCGCGTACGGGGCCAGCCGCGGACTGTACGGCGGTTGTGCGCCGTGCTCAGGCAGCACCGGCCGAATCCCCCGAGGGTGCCGGCAGTGTCGCGCTCAGGGCGGTGGCCGTGAACTCACCGGTGACCACGGCGGACCCGATGCCCCGGAGCAACACCAGGCGCAGGCGTCCGTCCATCACTTTCTTGTCGATCGCCATGAGGTCGCGGAAGCGCTCCGCAGTGAGTTCTGCGGGTGGATGAAGTTCCAGGCCGGCGCGAGCCAGCAGGCGCTCGGCGCGTTCCCGGTCCGATCGGCTCAGCCAGCCCATGTGTTCGGACATGCGTGCGGCCATGGCCATGCCGGTGCCGACCGCCTCGCCGTGCAGCCACCGTCCGTACCCCATGCCGGCCTCGATGGCGTGGCCGAACGTATGTCCGAGGTTGAGGATGGCCCGGCGCCCGGACTCGCGTTCATCCGAAGCCACGACTTCGGCCTTGCACACACAGGAGCGCTGGATGGCCTCGCTCACGATGTCCGGCGCAAGTGCGAGCAGGGCCTCCAGGTGTTCTTCCAGCCACGCGAAGAACTCGGCGTCCTGGATGAGTCCGTACTTGATGATTTCCGCGACGCCGGCACGCAGTTCCCGCACCGGCAGGGTGCGCAGTGTGTCGGTATCGATGACGACGACTCGGGGCTGGTGGAAAGCCCCGATCATGTTCTTGCCCAGCGGATGGTTGACGCCCGTCTTGCCCCCCACCGAGGAATCGACCTGAGAGAGCAGGGTGGTCGGCACCTGGACGAAGTCGATACCCCTTTGGTAGATGGCGGCGGCGAACCCCGCGATGTCCCCGACCACGCCGCCGCCGAACGCGATAAGCGTGCTGCCGCGGTCAAGCCTTGCTTCCAGCATGCGGGTCAGGATCGACTCGACCGTGGCCAGCGTCTTGTGTCTCTCGCCGTCCGGGAGTTCGATCCAGGTCAGGGGGTGGCCGTCGAGCAGCGCGCGCAGCCGGTCGCCGTACAGGGGCGCCACGGTCTCGTTGGTCACGACCACGAGGCGTTGGCCGCGCAGGACGGGGCGCAGGAGTTCCGGGCGCTCCAGCAGTCCGGATCCGATGTGGATCGGGTAGCTGCGGTTCCCGAGATCGACGTTGAGCGTTTTCATCGCCCACATGATAGCCCGAGCCCGGCCCGGTTCGTAGCTCGAACGAGGTCACGGGAGCCCGCAGGGGCCGGGACTTCCTCATGGCAGGGTGGTCGGGGGTTATTTATCGTCCTTCCCGGGCCTCGGCCGATCCGTCACGTCCCAATCAGGGGTTCGATGATCAGCTCGACGCGTCGATTCCGCGCCTGGCCCTCTGGCGTGTCGTTGCTGCCAATCGGTTGCCGGTCGCCCAACCCCATGACCACCAGCCGCTCCGGCGCGACGCCCGCTGCCAGCAACTGGCGTCCCACGGACAGGGCACGCTCTTCGGAAAGCCGCTGGTTGTGGTCGGCAGAACCCTGACTGTCGGTATGGCCTGCCACGGTCACCAGGCTGGCCCGATACTCGTCCAGCACCCGACCAAGGGAATTCAGCACCGGGCCCATCGCGGGGGCGATCTGGGCGGAGCCGGTGTCGAAGGTTTCGAGGCCGGGGAAGGTGAGTGCAATGGCCTGGCCGCGGTGCTCGATTTCCACCGGCTTTCCGGCAAGGTCCTGCCGCAACCGCGCGGTCAGCACGTCCATGTAGTACCCCACGTTGCCCGCCGACAGCGGTTCCTGTCCCTGACGCAGCAGCAGCAGACGGCGCTGCTCCATTGCGTCGTCTGCGCGGGCGATGACCAGCGCGTTCCCGGGTTGTGGAGCCGGGACTGCCGCCTCGGGTTCGGGTGTGGTGACCGGTATCGGACCGCAGCCGAACACGAGGGCGGCCGTCGCGACGGCGAGTGCCATCGACACGGTTCGGCGCCGAAGGATGCTCGCGCGTCGCAGGGGTGTCTTTGCCTTCATGGGTGATTGCACCATTTCCGGAACTTGCCTGCTGGTAGAGGACGGCTGAACAGATAGCCCTGTCCGCGTTCCACCCCCTGCTGACGTAGCCAGTCGACCTGATGTTCCGACTCGATGCCCTCGGCGACGAGGTCGAGTCGCAATGACTGGGCCATCTCGATGATATGGCCGATTACGGTGCTGGTGATGGCCTGACTCTCGATGCCGTCCACGAACGCCTTGTCAATCTTCAGTGTATCGAGATCGAAGCGCTGCAGGTACGCCAGGCTGGAGTATCCGGTGCCGAAATCGTCGATGGCGATCGGGTGGCCGCGGGCCCGCAGCGCGGCGATGCTCGCGCGCACTTCGTCGGAGTTGAGCAGCGCCCGCTCGGTGATCTCGAGCTTGATGGACGACGGAGCGATCCCATCCCGCAGCAGCGACTCCGCGAGGACTTCCGAAAAGCGCGGTGTGGCGAGATCCTGCGCCGTCAGATTCAGGTTGATGGTCAGGCCGCGATCCTGCTGCAGCAGCTTGCCGAGGTCGCTCAGCACCGCACGGAGCACCGCCAGCGTCAGTTCGGTCGCCTGTCCGCTGGCTTCCGCCAGTGGAACGAAGACCTCCGGGCTGATGCTCTCGTCACCCTCGCGGTGCCAGCGTACCAGAGCCTCCGCTCCCCGGCACCGGCGGCTGTCAAGGTCGACGATCGGCTGGTACACCACACTCAAGCGGTCGTTGGCAATCGCATCGTGCAGTTCGGCAGACAGGCTGAGGTGCTGGCGCAGATAGCGCAGCATGGCCACCAGCCACAGCCCCACCAGGAGAAGCCCGAGCAGGCCGGCACCGATCAAGGTGGGGAGGTAACGTTCCCAGAAAAGCCCAAGCGGCTGCACCGCAACGATGTCGATGGGGAAGACGGTGCCCAGGGAGAATCGGCTCACGACCTTGTTGTTGGCCTGATCCACGGTGAGACCCGGGCGCACGTCGCCGGGCTCGGGCAGTTCCGCCCCGGCCGGGTAAACCGCCATGGACAGGTCCTCGACCCAAAGCCCGACCTGAGCGTCTTCGAGCAGGCCCGGTGTCATCAACAGACGGGGATCAATCGCGACATCATGCTGCCCGAAACGCATCAGAAACAGCTCGACGCCGCCGATGGCGGTGGCAGGCCCCGGCCACCAGGCGATCACGCCGCTGTCGTAGATGCGGTTGGCACGGGGCGGGGTCAACGCCTGTCCCTGCACATAGCCCGCCCCACACTGGCGTTCTGCAGCACGCCAGTAGCCGATGGCGCGCACGTGAGGCCGGGCGATGGCCGCGTTCTGCAGCACATCGAGGTGTTCGGGAGAACAGGGTGAGAGGTCCAGACCGTTCAGGTGATCGAGCAGGTCGCGTGCATCCACGATCGCGTGCTCGGTCTGCTCGCCCAGGCGCTGCGACAGTTGCCCCAGACGCGCTTCCTCGGCCAGAACGGATTCGCGCCAGAGGTACCATCCGAGGAGCGTCAGCAGCATGAGGATGCCGAGCAGCGCAGCCGCCAGCACGGAGAGCAGAACCTTGTCGCGATGAGCCATCGGCATCTACCAGGGCACAAAGAAGAAGCCAACTGCGAGGCTGCCACCATACCCTGCACGGCCGAAACTGCGCGGGGAGACCCTCCGCGGATACGACGCCTGTTCAGAGGCCTGCGCACTGCGGGGGCGTTCTGCGGCCTGGACCCGACCGCAGTGGAACTGCTACGAGCCAACCCGGCCAGCCTACCCGAGTGCAAGCGCCCTCGCAAAGGATGCCTCGGGCACAGCGGTTTTCGAGGCGGGCTTTTGCTTTGCGTCCGACTCTATTATCATCACGCGTCCTGTTTTCAGGCGATGCCGGGTGCGACTGGTCCCCGGCAATCGACTTTCATCGGTATCTGGAGAATGTATGCCCCACGTTCGAGTACGTGAAAACGAGCCCTTTGAAGTGGCCCTGCGTCGTTTCAAGCGCACCTGCGAGAAAGCGGGTGTCGTGTCCGAGGTGCGCCGCCGCGAGTTCTATGAGAAGCCCACCACCGAGCGCAAGCGCAAGGCGGCTGCTGCGGTGAAGCGCCAGCTCAAGCGGAATTCCCGCGATGTGACCCGCCGCGTGCGGATGTACTGAGCCTTTTTTCCGATCGTGGACCTGAAAAGCCGCATTCTGGAAGCGGTTAAGGCGGCGATGCGTGCGCGCGATCGCGAGCGGCTGGCTACGCTGCGGCTGATTCAGTCCGAGATCAAGCAGTTCGAGGTCGACGAGCGCCGTGAAGCCGACGATGCGGCCGTGCTGTCGATCCTCAACCGGATGCTCAAGCAGCGGCGTGACTCGATCGAGCAGTATCGCAACGGACAGCGCGAGGACCTCGCGGTCCGTGAAGAAGCGGAAGTCGTCGTGATCCGGGAATTCATGCCCGAACCCCTGGCGCCGGACGCGGTGCATCGGCTGATTGAAGAAGCCATCACCGAATCCGGAGCTCAGGAGCCCCGTGACATGGGGGCGGTGATGGCACTGCTGAAATCGCGTCTTGCGGGCCGTGCCGACATGGGCGCCGTCAGCCGAGAGGTACGCGCAACCCTCGTGGAGCGCGGCGGAGCTTGATCCACCCCTCGCGCGCCGACCCCCGGACGCGATGGCTCGCACGGTTGATTCCGCGGAGTCCTACGTCCTGTCCCCAGCCGGAAGATCACCGATGACCAAGCCCCTGGCGAATGACCGACTGCTCCGCGCGCTGCTGCGTCAGCCCGTGGACCGGACGCCGATCTGGATCATGCGCCAGGCGGGTCGCTACCTGCCGGAGTACCGGGCCACCCGAACCCGGGCCGGCAGTTTTCTGGATCTCTGCCAGAATCCCGAGCTGGCCTGCGAGGTGACCCTGCAGCCGCTGCGGCGTTTTCCGCTGGATGCGGCCATCCTGTTCTCGGACATCCTGACCGTGCCCGACGCCATGGGGCTCGGGCTCTATTTCGAGGCGGGGGAAGGGCCGCGTTTCCGCGATCCCGTGCGCTCGCTCGCGGATATCGAGCGTCTGCCGGTTCCGGATCCGGAACAGGAACTGCGCTACGTGATGGACGCCGTGCGTCTGATCCGACGCGAACTGGATGGTTCTGTGCCGCTGATCGGGTTTTCCGGCAGTCCCTGGACGCTGGCCACCTACATGGTGGAAGGGGCGGGTTCCCGTGACTTCGCCGAGACCAAGCGTCTGCTGTACGGCGAACCTCAGGCCATGCACGCCCTGCTCCAGAAGATCTCCGCGGCCGTCACGGCCTATCTCAATGCCCAGATCCAGGCAGGCGCACAGGCGGTCATGATCTTCGATACCTGGGGCGGTTCGCTGACACCTCGGCACTACCGGGAATTCTCGCTCGCCTACATGCAGCGCATCATCGCCGGTTTGTTGCGCGAACAGGACGGAGAGCGTGTGCCTGTGGTGCTGTTCACGAAGGGTGGCGGTGCGTGGCTCGAATGGCAGGTGGAAGCCGGTGCGGATGCCCTGGGCCTGGACTGGACGATCGATATCGCCGATGCGGCCGAGCGTGTGGGTGATCGTGTGGCGCTGCAGGGAAACCTGGATCCGTCGGTGCTTTATGCGGGCGATGATGTCGTGCGTGCCGAGGCGACCCGCATTCTCGAGAGCTTCCGGCGTCCTACCGGCCACGTGTTCAATCTGGGGCACGGGATACATCCGGGGATCGACCCGGAGCGTGTGGCCACCCTTGTGGAAACCGTGCAGCGTTACCGTCAGCCCTGAAGCGGGGACGGTTCCGACTTCGCCAGCAGGGCGTGCACGCCGGCCAGGGTGAGCCGCCGCATGGGTTTTCCATCGATGGGCGAGGGCGGTGCCTGTCGAAGCCCGTCCGGCGGGAAGACGGTCAGTTCGATATCCAGACCATCGGGACCCCGGAAGCTCAGGTAAGGCACCTGCAGATTCCTGCCGCCACGTCCGTAGTGGCGCTCGCCGGAGCGGGTCGCAATGCCGCGATCCGCCAGTTCGATGATCACTTCCTCGACGGTTTCGGCGAATCCGTGCAGGTTGATGATGGGCTGGGGTTCCAGAATGCCGAGCAGGAGAGGCCCGACGAGTCGGGGTTGCAGCGGCGCCAGCCGCTCCATGACGAGCGCAGCCCCTTCGAGGCGGTTCCGGTATTCACGTCGCGTCGCCGGGGACTCGAACAGACGGTTGCGCTCCAGCACCGCGTGCTCGATCTCGGTGTTGGTCGGGAGTTCCCGGCGCGCATCGAGGCCGAGGTGGTCGGCCGCCTTGCGTTTCGCGAGTCCGTAATCCCGCACTCCTTCCTCGAGAATGATCCTGGCCGCTTCCTCGGCCAGCCGTACGCGTGTTCTGGATTCCATCCCGTTCGGTGCTTCAGAAGATGAATTCAGGCTGGGTTTCCGGCACATCGGGGGGTGTGGCCGGTGGTTCCCCGGCCTCGAAGGCGGACTCTTCCGGATCCGGCGTCGATGCGCCGCCGTATTCGGGAAGCTGCTCGGGAAGGATCCATTCGACGCGCGCGCGCGAATCGTCGAGGCGCGCCGGCCGACCCGTTTCCGGCAGGATGGCCCGTTCGACCAGGTCGTCGGGTCTCGGAATGGGTGCCTCCGGCCGCCCTGCAAGGGCCCGTTCCATGAAATTCATCCAGATGGGCAGCGCCGCGCGGCCGCCGCTTTCCCTCGAACCGAGTTCCCGGTTGTCATCGAACCCGATCCAGGCGGTCGCGACGATGTCGCCGTTGAACCCGGCGAACCAGGCGTCCCGGTAGGCATTGGTGGTGCCGGTCTTGCCCGCGAGATCCTCCCGTCCGAGTTCCTGGGCGCGCCGGCCAGTCCCGGATCGGATCACGCCGCGCAGCATTTCGCTCATCTGCCAGGCGATCCCGGGCTCCAGCATCGGCACCGGCTCCGCAAACTGGAGTTGACCCATCGCCGTTCTCAGTTCGAGGTGCTGGCCGGCAGGCTGTGCGCAGGGATCCGGGCACGTGCGCGGCGTGGCGGCCTGGTACAGCAGCCGACCCTCGCCATCCTCGATGCGCCCGATCAGCCAGGGTGTCATCAGGCGGCCGCCACTGGCAAAGAGCACGTAGGCGTTGTTCAGTTCGATCGGAGTAAGTGTGCCGGTGCCCAGAGCCATCGAGAGATTAGCCGGGTGCTGTTCGGGATTGAGACCGAATCGCTCCAGCTCCTGGTGCACCGTTGCCACGCCCAGGCTGTTCAGCAATCGAATCGATGCAAGGTTGCGGGAGTTCGCGAGGGCTTCGCGCATGGTGGTGGCACCGCCGAAACTGCGGGAGTAGTTCTCGGGTCGCCACTCGGCGCCGAGAGCCGGGTTGCTGAATACCAGGGGCGCGTCCACCAAAGTGCTGGAGGGGGTCATGCCCTGTCGCAGGGCGATCGCGTAGATCAGGGGCTTGAAAGCGGATCCGGGTTGCCGCTGGGCCTGCATCGCCCGATCAAACCTGTTCTCGAAGAAGTCGAATCCCCCCGCGAGTGCAAGAATGGCTCCGTCATCGGGCGATTGCACGACCAGCGCGCCCGCAGCCTCAGGGCGCTGCGCCAGCCGCCAGACTCCCTCGCCGAGTGACCGGATGCGGATGACATCTCCACGCTGCAGCGAGTTTTCGACCGTGTTCTGCCCCTGCGTGGCGAGGGTCAGGGCCTCGGCGTCCAATTCGATCGCGCCCAGGGCGCCTGCGTCCAGCAGAACGCTGGTACCGGAAACCTCGAGGATCACGGCGGGATGCAGCATCCCGCCGCTGATGCCGATGTTGCGAAGCGCCAGTACCCGGGTATCGGCATCGGTCACGATCGCGTCGTCGAGGCGCGTCTCCGGGCCGCGGTAGCCATGCCGGCGGTCGTAGTCGATCAGTCCCTCGCGTAATGCCACGTTCGCGGCGTCCTGCAGCGGGGCCTCGATGGTGGTGTAGACCCGGATGCCCTGGGTATACGCGGCCTCGCCCCAGAGGTTCAACGCGATCTGCCGCGCGGCCTCGGAGACCCAGTGGGCCTCGGCCTCTGGTGGCGTGGTGTGCAGTTTCGAGATCACCGGTCGGGCCAGGGCCGCGGCATGCTCCTCCGTGGAGATGAAGCCCAGATCGAGCATGCGGCGCAGCACGTAGTTGCGCCGGTCCTGCGCCCTCTGGGGGCTGGTCACAGGGTTCGTCGTCGACGGGGCCTTGGGCAGGCCGGCGATGATCGCGATCTGGTCGAGATCGAGTTCGTTCAGTGCGCGGCCAAAGTAGACGTGACCAGCAGCCGCCACACCATAGGCCCGCTGCCCGAGGAAGATCTTGTTCAGATAGAGTTCCAGGATCTCGTCTTTCGAGAGAGAGCGCTCGATTTCGACCGCCAGAAGGATTTCGCGGATCTTGCGTTCATAGGTCCGCTCGCGAGTCAGGAAGAAGTTTCGCGCCAGCTGCATGGTGATGGTGCTGCCGCCCTGTGTCCGCTCGCCCGTGGTGAAAAGGTTGACTCCGGCGCGGACGAGCCCGATGGGATCGACGCCCCGGTGGCGATAGAACCGTTCGTCTTCGGCGGCCAGGAAAGCCTGGATCAGCTGCGGAGGCATGTCCGTCAGCTTCACGGGCTCGCGGCGCTGTTCGGCAAACTCGCCGATCAGCAGCCCGTCTGCGGTGTACACCTGCATCGGCGTCTGCAGCTGCACGTCCCGCAATGAATCGGCGGCGGGAAGCGTCGGGGAGTAGTACAGGTAAAGCCCGAGAAAAAGGGCTGTTGCAGCCATTGCGCCGGCAAAGGCGAGGGCCATCAGGGACAGCAGGACTCTGGCGAGGACCTTCATGATTTTGGGGCGGTTTCCAAGATGTTGAATATTTCATTAGAAAAGGCGCTTGCAGTCACCTTTTGAAGCAGCCTATTATTTTCGGTGAAGGATGGTTAACGCTGGTGTAGTATAAGGGTTAGGGGCGGAAACATCAGGGGGACTGCGTGCTGGGTCTGGGCAAAAAGAGCCGTGCACTGCTGGGGGTCGATTTCAGCACGACCTCCATCAAGGTGCTCGAGTTGAGCCGCAGCGGCAGCGGATACGCACTCGAGTCGTTCGCAGTAGAGCCCCTGCCCGATGGGGCGGTGGTCGACAAGGAGCTCCGCGATGCCGGAGCGCTGGGTGCAGCGCTTTCGCGCGCGGTCAAACGCTCGGGTACACACCTGAAGCAATGTGCGATGGCGGTCCCGTCATCGACCATCATTGCCCGCAACCTCCGGCTGTCCAGCAAGCTCTCCGAAGCCGAACTCGAAGGCCAGATCAAGGTCGAGGCGGATCAGTTCATCCCCTACAACCTCGAAGACGTGAGCCTCGATTTTCAGATCCTGGGCGAAAACGACACCAATCCGGGCATGCTCGATGTGCTCGTGGTGGCCTCGCGTCGAGAGCACATCGACTCCCGAATCGCCATTGCCGAAGCCGCGGGGCTGGGGCTGGAACTGGTGGACGTCGAGGCCTACGCGGTCGAGCGCACCACGACCCTGATGCTCGAACAGATCGATGACCGCATGCGCCGGCCCGTGGTGGCCGTGGTCGACGTGGGCGCCACGGCGACCACCGTGTACGTGCTCAGCCAGGGGCAGGGCGTGATCTACACGCGCGAACTGGATTTCGGTGGGCGCGTGCTGACCGAGGAAATCATGCGCCGGTACGATCTCGACTGGGCCGAGGCGGGCCGCCAGAAGGTTCAGGGCGGACTCCCCGCGGACTACCCGGCGACCGTGCTCGAGCCGTTCAAGCAGAACATGGTGGATCAGGTCCAGCGGCTTCTGCAGTACTTCTATGCAACGCGGCCGCAGGCCAACATCGACATGATCTTCCTCGGCGGGGGCTGCGCTTCCGTCCGTGGCGTGGATCGCATGCTGCAGGACGCAGCCGGTACCCCGGTCGTCATCGCCAATCCCTTCAAGGGCATGTCCATCGGAAAGCGTATCAACCAGGAACGTTTTCAGAATGACGTTCCGGCGACTCTGCCAGCCGTGGGGCTGGCGCTGCGAGGCTTCCTGGGATGATCCAGATCAACCTGTTGCCCTGGCGCGACCGGCGGCGCGAACGTCGGCAAAAGCAGTTTTTCGCCGTGCTTGGTGGCGCGGTGTTGGCTGGAGGCTTGCTGGTGCTCGCGGCCTATGCATTCATGAACGCGCAGATCGAGAACCAGACTGCGCGCAACCAGATGCTCCAGTCCGAGATCCGGACCCTGGACCGGCAGATCGCGAGAATCCGGGAACTCGATGAGCAGCGGCAGTTGCTGAATGACCGCATCGAGGTGATCCAGACCCTGCAGGCGAGTCGGCCGGAGGCGGTGCACCTGTTCGACCAGCTCGTGCTTTCGTTACCGCCCGGCATGTACTTCCGCGAACTCCGGCGGGAAGGTGATCGCCTGCGACTCGTGGGTCGCGCGGAATCCAACGCACGGATCTCCGCGCTGATGCGCCGCGTGGATGCTTCCCCCTGGCTGAGCGACTCGACGCTGCAGATCATCGAGACCCGTCAGGATGGCGCGCTGCAGGTGCGTGATTTCCGGGTCGAGGCGAGTCAGGTCCGTCCTGCGGCTCCGCCCGCAGAGGAGGAGGGTTCCTGATGGACCTGAAATCGATCAACGAGATCAACCTCCAGAATATCGGCGAGGCGCCGGCCGTCATCAAGGCGGTCATCGTCCTGCTGATCATCGTGGTGATCGCCGGCGCAGGCTACTGGTTCCTGGTCAAGGACCAGATCGAGCAGCTCGACCGCGTCGAGCGTCAGGAACAGCAGCTGCGCGCGGACTTCGAGCTGAAGCAGCAGCGGGCGGCCAGCCTTCCGGCATACGAAGCGCAGTTCGAGGAAATGCAGCGGATGTTCGCGTCGCTGCTGCAACTCCTGCCGAGCACCGCCGAGATTCCGAGCCTGCTGGTGGATATCTCCCAGGCCGCACTTTCCGTCGGACTCGAAATCGAGTTGTTCCAGCCTCGCGGCGAAGTCCGCGAGACCTTCTATGCCCGGGTCCCCATTCAGCTGCGCTTGCGCGGGAACTACGAACAGCTTGCGGAATTCGTGAGTTCCATTTCGGGGATGCCGCGGATCGTCACCGTGCACGACCTGTTCATTCGGCCGGCAAGTTCCGACAGCGATCTTCTGATGGATTCGGAAGTGCGCACCTACCGTTACCTGGAGGAAGGCTGATGTCCGCGCACATCACCTGGGGTTCGCGGATCGGGCTCGCGGTGTTGGCCGCTGGTCTGCTGGCGGGATGCCAGATGGACAATCGTGACCTCGAGACCTACATCGAGCAGGTGAAGGCCCGGCCCGGCGGCGATATCGAACCCATTCCGACGATCGAGCCCCACGAGCCCTTCATCTACCCGGGACATGAGCGTTCGCCCTTCGATTCGACGGTGATCGCGCGACCACTCCCGGCCCCGCCCGAGGGTACGCCGGGGACCGCCGCCGTCGATTTCGACCGTCCGCGTGAGCCGCTGGAAGATTTCCCGCTGGATTCGCTGCGGATGGTGGGATCGCTGGAACAGGCCGGGGTGCCCTACGCACTGGTTCGCACGCCCGACCGCACGATACAGAGTGTCACGAAGGGGAACTACATGGGCCATAATCACGGCCGCATCGTGGATATCACGACTCAGGAAATCCGCTTGATCGAGGTCGTGCCCGACGCGTTCGGCGGTTATGTTGAACGTGAAAATACCGTCGCGCTGTCGCAATGAGGTCAATGAGGAAAACAGTCATGCGTCTCGATACCAAGCCCGACTCCTGTACTCGCTCCGCGATGGGTCACCCGGGATCCGGCAAGCGCCTCCGGGTACTGGCTTGGGTCGCCGGAATCCTGCTTCTGGGCTCCGCGGGTGTGTCCGCTCAGGAACTCCAGGAGGTGCGCGCGGCGACGCTGGGATCGGACCAGACCCAGGTAAGTCTCCGGTTTTCGGATGTACCTCCACAAGCCAACATCTTCGTGATCGACTCGCCACCCCGGATTGCGCTGGATCTGCCCGGGGTCAGCAATTCGGTTGCGTCGCGGGTGACCGAGTTCAACATGGGCACCCTGCTTTCGGTAACGGCTGTGGAGGCGGGCGACCGCACCCGCGTGATCCTGAACCTGGCACGCAGCGCCGACTATCAGAGCCGTGTCGATGGGTCCGAACTCATTCTCACGGTGGGAAGCGGCGCCAGTGACGTTAGGGTTGCCGCGCCCGTCGTTCCGTCCGCCATGCCGGCCGTCGAAGAGGCGCCACGTGTTTCCGGGGTACGCAGTGCGCGCCCGCCGGAGATCAACGACGTCGACTTCCGCCGCGGCCCCGAGGGCCAGGGTCGGGTGATCGTCGAACTCTCGCGGCCTGGTGTGACCGTCGAGGTCCTCGAGCAGGCAGGCCGGGTGGAGCTTCTGTTCCCCCGCGTCCTCATGGAGGAACGGCTGGAACGGCGTCTGGACGTCAACGATTTTGCGACGCCGGTAAGTCAGATCGATACCATCCGCGAGCGCGACGACCGGGTGCGCATGATCGTCAATGCCCGCGGCGATTACGACGTGTTGTCCTACCAGACCGATCGGACCTACGTGCTCGAACTCGCACCGATCACGGAAGAAGAACGGGTGGCGCAGCGTCTGGAGCGGGAAGAATTCATCGGGGAGCGTCTGTCGCTGAACTTCCAGGACATCGAGGTTCGTTCGGTTCTGCAGTTGCTGGCCGATTTCACCGACCAGAATATCGTCGTCAGCGACAGCGTCGGCGGCAACATCACCCTGCGGCTGAACAACGTCCCGTGGGATCAGGCGCTGGACCTCGTCCTGAAGACGCGGGGATTGGACAAGCGAGTCGACGGCAACGTGATGTACGTGGCGCCTGCCGCGGAGATCGCCGCGCGTGAACGTCTGGAGCTGGAGGCCCTGCGCGACCGCGAGGAACTCGAACCCCTGCGGACCGAGTTCATCACGGTCAACTTCGTCCAGGCGGTCCAGCTGCAGGACCTGATCCAGACACCTGCCAGTGATCGCGACCGCAGGATCTCGTTCCTGTCCGATCGGGGAAGCGTTGCGGTGGACCCCCGAACCAACACGCTGATCGTGCGCGACACCCAGTCGCAGATCGAGGCCATCCGGCGCCTCGTCGCGACGCTGGATGTCCCGACCCGTCAGGTGCTGATCGAGACCCGGATCGTGATTGCGGACGACAATTACCGCCGGGATCTCGGGGTCCGCTTCGGCGTCAGCGGCGGCACGCAGCAGGGGCGTTCCAACGTGGGTACGTCGGGAACGCTGGACGGTGCCGGCAGTATTACGTCGAATCTTTCCGGCGCAACCACCGGCATTCCCGGACTGGACCAGCGCCTCAACGTCGCCCTGCCCGCAGCGGATGCCGCGAGCGTCGGCTTCAGCATCCTGCGCCCGAACATCCTGCTCGATCTGGAGTTGACGGCGCTGCAGACCGAGGGCCGTGGTGAAGTGATCTCGAGTCCGCGCGTCATTACCGCCAACGGACAGAAAGCCGTGATCAAGCAGGGCGAGGAAATCCCGTTCCTGTCGATCGATCAGGGGACCTCGAACGTGGAGTTCCGGGATGCGCTGCTGTTGACCGAGGTGACGCCGCAGATCACCCCGAACGGCAACGTGATCATGGATATCAAGGTCACCAAGGACGAGGTGAACTTCCAGCGCCAGGTCCAGGGCAACCCGTCGATCAGCAAGCGGGAAGTCGAGACCCAGGTCGTCGTCGCCAACGGGGAGACCGTGGTGCTCGGTGGCGTGTATGAGATCACCAGCACGACCAACCTGGAGATGGTTCCGTTCTTCGGCGATATCCCGTTCCTGGGCAACCTGTTCAAGAACCGGAGCAACACGAACGTGAAGGCCGAGTTGCTGATCTTCGTCACCCCACGCGTGCTGGATTGAAGCGCTCCTGCAAGAGCGCTTTATTCGCGATGACTTTCGAAACCACTCTGCCACGAGGCCTATGACATGTCGTTACAAAGCTTGAAGGCGAAACTGGCGGTTTTTCTGCCCGCCGTCGCCGCTTCCCTGATCCTGCTGGGCTGCGGTGGTGGCAGTGAGCCGGCTTTTTCCGATCGGCCAACGGCCTCTTTTCTCAGCGCAGATGAGCGCACGGTAGGGCTGGGGCAAACCACCGCTCTGGCGGTCCAGCTCGACCGCCTCGCGCGCAAGGACATTTTTGTGCGGGTTCTGTCGAACGAGACGGATCCCGGTTCTTTCCTGGTTCCGGCCGCGATCCGCATCGACGGTGAGCAAAAGGTTGCATCGTTCGCGGTTACGGCCGCGCGCGGCTCCGGTAGTGTGACGATCGAGATTCTTCCCGACCCGGCTTACGAGGTCGGCTCTCCCTCGAGCGTGACCGTTTCGATCGCGGTTGAGGAAGCCGCATTGCTTAGCCTGATCGGCCCCGATGCAAGTGTTCAGCCCGGGGAAGGGTCCCTCTACAGCGTGCAACGCAATCAGTGCGGAGAGGCCGTGACGGTCCCCCTCCTGGTCACGGGAAATACCGAATGCTTCAGTACGCCCGACTCCGTAACGATCGCAGCGGGCTCCTGTGTGCAGACATTCTCGGCGGTTGCGGAAAGCTGTTCCGCGGGATCGATCGATATCTCGGTACTGCCCCCGTCGGACTATGCGCTGGATACCGATGTCGGTGTCATCGTCCTCGAAAGTGGTCTGGCCGCATCCGAAGGCTCCGATCGACCGCTCGGCGACGGTGTGACCGCGCGCGTGACGATTGCGAACTGAGGAAACGGCAGGACACCCCGGGTGGCCGGTGAGCTGTAGAAATTTTGTGGCACACTGGCCTCTTCGAGGCCTATTGAAAGCGGCCCATCGGGCCGCTTTCTTGCGCCTGGAGCCGCCACGTCGCACGCTCGTGATCACCCATTCCTGGCCCATGAGGCACCTGCAACCATGACTCTGAAACGCTGGCAATCCGCTTCCCTGAACGTGCTCGTACTGATTGCGCTGGTCCTCCCGTTGGCAGGATGCATCGGCGGGGGTGGTTCCAGCTCGAGCAAATCCGACGATGCGGACGGCTTGTCCAAGCTCTCGTTCTTCAGTGATCAGCAGTTCGTCAGTGCCGGGCAGACCGTCCCGCTGGGGGTGCGTCTCGACACGCCGGCTACGGACAACATTTCGGTACCGCTGATTGTCGTGCAGATGCCGGAAGGCGCCTTCACGGTGCCGGAGAGTGTGACCCTGCCGGCCGGGGCGGGCGAGGCCGCATTCACGGTCGCCGCCCGGAGGGATGCGCAGCCCGGAGATCGGGTGGAGATCCAGTTCGCGACGGGTGCCGGCTACCGGCTGGCGGAGCCGTCGATGGTGGTGGTCCGTGTGCCCGACGAACCGCTCCCGTTGGTGAGTCTCGTAGGGGGGGATGCGGCCGTGTCCCCTGCCGCCGCGTTCTCGTTCAACGTGCAGCGGACCGAATGCACGGATGCCGTGACCGTCCCGCTGGTCCGGACCGGTTCACCGGAGTGTTTCAGTACTCCCGAGGCTGTTTCCCTTGCCGCGGGTGTCTGTACCCAGTTCTTCGTCGGCACGGCGGATTCGGACTGCACGTCCGGGTCGCTTTCCCTGACGATTCTTCCGCCTGAGGGGTACGCAGTACCGTTCATTACGCTGGAAAGCGCCGGGTCGAGCGCGACTGGCACCGATGCATCCGGCGCGGCCTCGGCGGTGGTGAGCATTCGCTAGCCTGGGGCGGGATCCAGATCCCGCTTTTGTTTGACCTTCGGCTCGCGTAGGCTTCCCCGCCATGGAAAACGTGGTGCTGGTCGGTCCGATGGGCGCGGGGAAGAGCACGGTGGGCCGGGGCCTGGCTCACCTGCTGAAGCGCGACTTCCTGGATACGGATCAGGAGATCGAGAAACGCACCGGGGTGGATATCCCGACCATCTTCGAGTTCGAAGGCGAGCCGGGTTTCCGTCAGCGCGAAACCGACATGTTGCGGGAGTTGCTGGGTCGCGAAAACCTCGTGCTGGCAACGGGCGGCGGCATCGTGATGCGCCCCGAGAATCGCGAGATGCTGAAACAGCACTTCGTGGTTTACCTGCGGGTGCCGGTTGCCGAGCAGCATCGCCGCACGCGCCGAAGCGCGCGCCGCCCGCTGCTGAACGGCATCGCCGATCCGAGGGCGCGACTCGATGAGTTGTTTCAGGTCCGCGACCCGCTGTACGCGGAAGTGGCGAGCCTCACGCTGCAGGGGCGTAACCAGCGCGTGCGGGACGCCGTGCGAGCGGCTCAGCAGGCGGTATGCGCGGCCCGCCCGGAACTCTGCCCCTGATTCCCCCCGAACCGGCCGGAGAAGGCTTCAGTGCAGCGCGCCGGACTCCAGCGCCGGGGGCGGTGAGGGGTCGGGCGCACCATGGTGGAGGATCATCTGCCAACCCTGTGCGGTCTGCCGGTAGACATTGGTTGCGAGGATCACTCCGCGGCGCTGTCCGTCGACGAACAATTGCTCGCGTACGTGGTGCACCGCCACGCGGCCCTGACTCAACACCACCACGTCGGTGATGCGGACGACCACGTCGCGCATGGCTCCGAGGATTTCCCCCCAGCTTTCGAGCACGGCTTCGCGGCCTTGCAGGCGCTCCCCTCCGGGATGCACGCAGACAATATCCGGATCGTCGGCCCAGACCTCGGTCATGGCGTCGAGGCTGCCTTGCCCGAACGCATCGTAAAAGGCCTGTTCCGCCGCCCGTGCCGATTCGTATCCCGCCATCGCCTTTCCCTTCGTGTTGGCCCGTCCCCGGATTGTAGGGTCACCGAAGACCGAATGCCGACTATCCCGGTAGAATCGTGGGCCGATCTTCGGGGAGACGCGCATGGCCCGCATTCTGGTCAACGGAATTGCCACGATCGATCACGTGCTGGACGTTGCCGAATACCCCGAAGAGGACACGGAGTCCCGGGCGCTGGCCAGCGTGTCCACACCGGGTGGGAACGCGGCCAACATCGCACGCATTCTGGCGCAGGCAGGGCACCGGGCCGACCTGGCTGCGGTGATCGCGTCGGATGCCGACGGTGAATCGCTGCTGCGGATGCTGGAGGGCTTTGCAGTGGGCATCACGCCGTGCGCGCGCCAGGCGGGCCGTACCCCGGTTTCCCATGTGCTGCGGTCCCGGCGTTCGGGCAGTCGCACCATCGTTCACTATCGTGATCTTCCCGAACTCACGGCCACTGAGTTTCGCGAGATCGAACTGGCGGGGTATGACTGGTTCCATTTCGAGGGACGCAACCCATCGGAATTGCCCGGACTGCTGGCTGCGGCGCGCGCAGCGGCCGTGGATCAACCGGTATCGCTGGAACTCGAAAAGCCCCGCGCCGGCCTGGACAACGCGATTCCGCTGGCCGACGTGTTGATGTTCTCCCGCGACTGGGCGCGTACCCGTACGGAAGAGCCCGAGGCCTTCATCGACTGGGCGGCGCAGCGGCATCCGGAACAGGTGCAGACGCTGACCTGGGGGCGTCGCGGCGCCTGGGTGGCGTACCGCGGAGGTATTTTCCACTGCCCGCCGTCCGCGGGACTGTCGATTCGGGACAGTCTGGGTGCCGGCGACAGTTTCAACGCCGGCCTCATTCATGCCCTGATCTCGGGCCAGCCACCCGAGCAGGCGCTCGGCGCGGCCGTGCGTCTGGCCGAGCGCAAATTGTCCCAGCAGGGATTGGACGGGCTGTTCGCCTGATCCTCGCTGGAGACGCCCCGGGAATGGCGGGCCGTCAGGCGTGGCCGGCCGGCGTATCCGTGGCCGAGTGAAAATACTCGCTGTCCCGGCTGAGTTCGTCCACCAGTTCCCGAAGCATGACCAGCCGACTCTCGGCGTCACTGAACGGGGCACAGGATTCGCAGAACGCATCCCCGCAGGGCTGGCGGCTGTACAGCCAGAAATGGATGGCCCCGGCCAGCAAGCCGTCGGCGACCTCACCGACATCCGTGGAATGCCCGTCCGCGGAGAGGTTGTTGGCGAGGTCGATCAGCTTCTGCGCCGCATTGTTGTAGCTTTCTTCGGTGGCGTCGCTCATCGCGGACCTCGTGGTAGGGCAAACCGGGTTTCCAGTTTACCGCGAGTGCCGGGTTTCGTGGCGGGTCCGGAGGTGTTTCGCTGGGTCGGTCGTCGGGATGTGCTCAGCTTTTCCCGCCTCCCAGGCAGGGTGGCGACTCGGGAACCTTGCCAGCGCGCTCGAACCACTGATCCGGGTCCAGGGTGTGCAGCGCCAGCGCGTGAATGCCCCCTGCCAGTTCCTCGGCCAGGACCTTGTTGACGAGTCGATGCCGCGCCACCAGTTTTTCGCCGGAAAACGCTTCGCTGACGATGGTGACCTTGAAATGCGACTCCGAACCGGGGGGAACGTTGTGCATGTGGCTTTCGTTCAGGACCTCGAGATGCACTGGAGCGAAGTGCTGTTCAAGCTTCTCGGTAATGCGCTGTTGCTGGGTCATCGCGTTCTTTTGCAAGAAGTGTTCATGGAAGGATGCCGTCCGCGAATGCACGGCGCAATTCGCCTGACGTATCGGCAGGTATGGGCATCTGCATGACGCGCGGAGAAACGACGGGGCTGCTAGCGCACAACGGATGCATTCAGGCGGACTCCGGGAGCCCGTAAAAAGCGCGTGCATTCGCGCTGGTCTGAACGGCGAGCGTCTGCATCGTGCAACCGCGCAGGTGTGCCACGTGCTCCGCGACATGCGGCAGAAACGCGGGCTCATTGCGTCGACCGTGAGGGAGGCCCTTGGGTAATGTGCGGGGCAGCAGGTAGGGCGCGTCGGTTTCAAGCATCAGTCGCTCGTCGGGGATCCGCGGTACCTGCTGCTGCAAGTCCTCGCCCCGGCGCTCATCGCAGACCCACCCGGTGATGCCGATGTGACAGTCCATTTCCAGGTAGCGTTCGAGCGCTTCGGTCGTGCTGGTGAAGCAGTGGACGACAGCGGCTGGCAGGCGGTCCCGGTACCGCTGCAGGATGTCGCCAAAGTCGCGGCTCGCCTCGCGCTCGTGCAGGAAAACCGGCAGCTCCAGATCCACCGCGAGTTCCAGCTGCGCCTCGAATGCCAGCCGCTGGGCCGTGGGGGTCGAGTGGTTGCGATAGTAATCCAGGCCCGTCTCGCCCATCGCGACCACCAGCGGATGGGCCGCGTCCTCGGCGAAGCGGTACGCGGTCCGGTCCTGCCACTGGCTGGCATGATGCGGATGCACGCCCAGCGTCGCGCGCATGCGTTCCGGATAGGTCTCGGCGAGCTGGATGCAGCGCCCGCTCTCCTTCTCGTCGGAGCCGGTGACGAGAAGCCAGCGCACGCCCGCATCGGTGGCGCGTTCGACGACCGCGTCGAGGTCGCGCTTGAAGCTTTCGTGGGTGAGGTTGGCGCAGATGTCGATCCATTCCATGCGCGCTATGCTAGCGCGCCCGATGGGTGTCCGCGAACGTGATTGTTCTCGCCGATGCCGGGGTGCCGGCTGGGTGTTCCGATTCCCGGCACGCTCAAGCCATTCATGGCCGCCGACGGCCGGGAATCGGAACACCCAGCCCGGCGCTGGGACGGAACTCGGCCGTCGCCGGGAACCCGGCGAGGTCTGCCGTTGCCCATGACCTGTCAGCAATCGCAAGAGGAATCACGATGAAGGATGCCGCACCGAGCATGGTCCTGCTGAGCGAATACCGCGCACCGGACTGGCGCGTGGAGCACCTGGACCTGCGTTTCGATCTCGACCCGGGCGAGACCCGGGTGGAGGCGCGCATTCGGGTGCGCCGCGCGGACGGAACCGAGCCGGGGGTCGCGTTGCGACTGCACGGCCAGGACCTGGAATTGCTGCGCCTCGAGGTTGACGGGAAGACGCCGGAAGCTGATGCGGTGACCGCGGATGAGGAAGGCTTGCTGTTGACGGGCCTGCCTGACACCGCCGATATCACGGTCGAGACCCGGATCCGGCCCGACGCGAACACCGCGCTCGAGGGGCTGTATGTCTCAGGCGGCAGCCTGTGCACCCAGTGCGAGGCCGAGGGCTTTCGGCGCATCACCTATTTTCCGGACCGGCCCGATATCCTGACCCGGTATCGGGTGCGCCTGGAGGCTGACGCCGCGCGGTACCCGGTGCTGCTCGCGAACGGCAACCGCGTGGACGCGGGTGAACTGCCCGGTGGGCGCCACTACGCGATCTGGGAGGATCCGTTCCCGAAGCCCAGCTATCTCTTTGCGCTGGTGGCCGGCGACCTGACCTGCGTGTCGGACCGCTTCACAACCCGTTCCGGACGCGAGGTGGCGCTGGAAATCTACGTCGAGCATCACAACCGCGAGCGCTGTGACCATGCACTGGCGTCGCTGAAGCGGGCGATGCGTTACGACGAGGAGGCCTTCGGCCGGGAATACGATCTCGACGTCTACATGATCGTGGCCGTCGACGATTTCAACATGGGCGCGATGGAGAACAAGGGCCTGAACCTGTTCAATGCGAAGTACGTGCTCGCGAGTCCCGACACCGCCACCGATGACGACTACGTGCACATCGAGAGCGTGATCGCGCACGAGTACTTCCACAACTGGTCCGGCAACCGCGTGACCTGCCGCGACTGGTTCCAGCTGTCGCTGAAGGAGGGGCTCACGGTCTTCCGCGACCAGGAGTTCACCACCGACGTCACCCTGTTCGGCGCCAAGCGTATCGACGACGTGCAGCGCCTGCGAGCCTTTCAGTTCCCCGAGGATGCCGGCCCGCTGGCGCATCCGGTGCGACCGGATCGCTACGCCGAGATCAACAATTTCTACACGATGACCGTGTACGAGAAGGGCGCCGAGCTCATCCGCATGCTGCGCACGCTGATCGGGCACGAGACCTTCCGGCGCGGCCTCGACACGTATTTCGAACGTTTCGACGGCCAGGCTGTGACCACCGATGACTTCGTCGCGGTGATGGCCGAGGTTTCCGGTCGCGACCTCGGATTGTTCCGGCGCTGGTACACGCAGGCCGGGACGCCGCATGTCAACGCGCGCGGCACTTTCGACGCGGCCAGGAGCCGGCTGCGCCTGAAGGTCGAACAGAAAACGCCACCAACACCCGGCCAGAACACCAAGGAACCTCTGCATATCCCGCTGAGGCTCGCGCTGATCTCCGCAAGCGGAGACCGGCTCGGGGCCCGGCTCGGCGATGGTCCGGAAACGAAGGAGACGGTGCTCGAGCTTACGGACGCTGAACAGGTGTTCCACCTGGAAGGCCTCGAGGAGGCGCCGGCCGCCATCTCCTGGCTGCGCGGTTTCTCCGCACCGGTACTGTTGGACGCGGGCCAGGACGCGCCCGAGCTTGCACACCTCGTGGCGCACGATGACGATGCCTTCACCCGGTGGGACGCGGCGCAGTCGCTGCTGCGACGGGCAGTGATCGCCCGCGTCGACGGGGCGCCGGACGGCACTCTGGAAGCGACACTGACCCGAGCGATGGCGGCCTTGCTCGAGGACCCCCGGGTCGAGCCGGTGCTGCTGGCCTCGCTGCTCGAGCTTCCGGCTCACCGGGAACTGATGGAATCCTTCGCGCAGGCAGACCCGGTAGCGGTCTTCGAGACCCGGGAGGCGTTGGAACAGGCGGTGTTCGCGAGCCTCGAGCCCGCATTGGGCCGGCGCCAGGGTGACGCACGGGCACTCGACAACGACGCCTTTACGGCCGAGGCGATGGGTGGGCGGCGGCTGTTGAACCGCATTCTGGCCCTGCGCGTGGCGCTCCGTGCCCCGGGCGCTCCGGAGGATGCGGAGCGGCAGTATCGCCAGGCCCGCAGCCAGACCTTGCGGATGGGGGCGCTTGCAGCGGTGAATGAGAATCCGGAAGCCTTGCGTGCGGACCTGCTTGCCGATTTCGAGAAGCGGTACCGGGACGACCCGCTGGTGCTGGACAAGTGGTTCGCGCTGGAAGCGGGAAGCCAGGTGCCCGGTGGTTTCGAACGGATGGACCGCCTGCTGGCGCACCCGCGATTCCGCTGGTCGAACCCGAACCGGGTCCGTGCGGTTCTGGGGCCGTTCATGGCATCGAATCACCGCCATTTCCATCGCCCGGACGGCGAAGGCTATCGCCGCATCGGGGCCATCATCGAGCATCTGGACGGGCTGAATCCGCAGACCGCCGCACGTCTGGTTCAGCCCCTGACCCGCTGGCGGCGCCTGGACCCCGTCCGTTCCGCACAGATGCGCGCGGCACTGGAACAGCTCGCAGGCAAGAGCCTCTCACGCGATCTCGACGACGTCGTGCAGCGTGCACTGGCGCCTTGACGTGAAAAGCAGCCACGGAAGACACGGAAGAACACGGAAGGGTTGTGAGTGCTCCGTATTTCCCGTGAAAAACAGCCAGGAAATGCACGGAAACAGAGGTTCGCTAACGATCTTTCCCGTGTGTTTCCGTGCTCTTCCGTGGCTCGCTGTTTTTTTGCCGGCGGGGCTGCTCGTCACATGGCGTTCAACGCAGCAGCATGTACAGGCCCGCGAGCATCAGTACCCCGGCGAAGGCACGGCGCAGCGTGAGCACGGGCAGGCGATGCGCCAGCCATACTCCGGCACGCACGCTGATCGCCGCTCCCAGAGCGATTCCGGCGACAGCGGGCAGATACAGATGACCCACGCTCCACTCCGGTGTGTCCAGTTCGGGTCCCAGCCACGCCGGCAGCATGTAGACCAGGCTGCCGGCGATCGCGATCGGGATGCCCAGCGCCGCGGCTGAGCCGATTGCACGGCGGATGTCGCGGCCCTGGCTCAGCAGGAATGGCGTGGTGAGCGTCCCGCCGGCGATTCCGATCAACGCGGAGATGCCGCCGATCCCGGTGCCGGCCAGGAACCAGACCGCGCGCCCCGCCTCTGGCCGGGTGGGCGGGCGGACGCTCAACAGAAGCCACAGGGCGATCGTGATCTCGAACAACCCGAAGATGCGTGACAGTGCCCGCCCGTCGATCTGGATGGCCAGCCAGGCGCCCAGCATCGCCCCGACCAGGATCGGCGCCAGCAGTCGGCGTACCGATGCTCCGTGTACCCCGCCGCGCAGGTAGTGACCGCGGGCCGAGAGCATCGCGGTGGGGATGATCGCCCCCAGCGACGTGCCGATCGCCGTCTGGACCAGGTACTGGCTGTCGAAACCCATCAGCGCAAACAGCCAGACGAGTACCGGGACCAGGACCAGCCCGCCCCCGATGCCGAACATGCCGGCCGGGACGCCGGTAACGAGCCCCAGCAGCAGGAACACGACCAACAGGACCAGAGGGCCGCTATCGATCAGCAGGGTGTCCACCCGGCCATACCCGACTGACGTCCCCCTCCCCGACCCTCCCCCGCGAGCGGGGGAGGGCGTATTTGTTGGCGGTTTGCCTCACAGGCGTTTGAGCACCTCGCGGGCGGTGGCAACGGTCTGATCGATGTCGGCTTCGCTGTGTGCGTTCGACACGAATCCGGCCTCGAAAGCGCTGGGCGCCAGGTAGACCCCCGCGTCCAGCATCCCGTGGAAAAACCCCTTGAACGCGGCCAGGTCGCACTGAGTGGCCTGTGCGTAGTCGGTCACGGTGCGGTCGGTGAAGAACAGGCCGAACATGCCAGGGACCTGGTTGGCGGTCATGGGTACGCCGGCGTCCCGCGCCGCGTCGAGCATTCCGGCGACCAGTTGCCGGGTCCTGGCCTCGAGCGCCTCATGAAAGCCGGGACGGCTCAGGATTTCCAGCGTTTTCAGGCCGGCGGTCATGGCGATTGGATTGCCCGACAGCGTGCCTGCCTGGTAGACGGGGCCGACCGGGGCCAGGTGTTCCATGATGTCGCGCCGGCCGCCGAAGGCACCGACCGGCATGCCGCCGCCGATGATCTTGCCCAGCGTGGTCATGTCGGGCGCGACGCCGTAGAGCGCCTGGGCACAGCCCGCGGAGACCCGGAACCCGGTCATCACCTCGTCGAAGATCAAAACGGCACCGGAGGCATCGCAGACCTCGCGCAGGGTTTCGAGGAAGCCGGGCTGCGGCGGAATGCAGTTCATGTTGCCGGCAATGGGCTCGACGATCACGCAGGCGGTTTCGCCGCCGAACTCCGCGAACCATTCGCGCACACCGTCGGAATCGTTGTAGTTCAGCGTCGTGGTCAGTTCGGCCAGCGCCGCGGGGACGCCGGGCGAGCTGGGTTGGCCGAGGGTCAGTGCGCCCGATCCGGCCTTCACCAGCAGCGCGTCGCCGTGGCCGTGGTAGTTGCCCTCGAACTTCACGATGCGGTCGCGCCCGGTGAAGCCGCGCGCCAGCCGGATCGCGCTCATGGTCGCTTCGGTGCCGGAGCTGGTCATGCGCACCATGTCCATCGACGGCACGAGCTCGCAGACCTTTTCGGCCATGGTGACCTCGAGGGCCGTTGGGCAGCCGAACGAAAGCCCGCTCAGACAGGCCTCGCGCACGGCGTCGATCACCTCGGGATGCGCGTGTCCCGCGACCATCGGGCCCCAGGAGCCGATGTAGTCGATGTAGCGTTTGCCGTCGGCATCGTACATGTAGGCGCCCTCGGCACGCTGCATGAACACGGGCGTGCCGCCGACGCCCTTGAAGGCGCGCACGGGCGAGTTCACGCCACCGGGAATGTGCACCTGGGCGGCGGCGAAGAGGCGTTCGGATTCCTGCATGGTGATGTCCTGTACGTCAGCGGGTGATGGAGGCACGAAGGCCGAAGTGTAGTGCCCCCGCGTCCATGAATCACGCGCTCCCGGATTCGGCCGCGGATTCAGGACGCGGCGTACAGGGACTGCAGTGCACGCGCGGCGGCCTCCGGATCCGGGGCGTCGGCAATGCCCTGGATCACCGCGATCATGTCCGCTCCGGCGGTCACGAGCGGCGCGGCGTTCTCCGGGGTGATGCCGCCGATCGCGCAGATGGGGACGTCGAGTTCCGCGCGTGCGGCCAGCAGGAGCGACAGGTCGGCGCGTCGTGCCTGCGGTTTGGTCGGTGATGGATGGAACGCGCCGAACGCGACGTAATCGGCTCCGGCGGCCACCGCCCGACGCGCGTGGTCGAGGTCGTTGTAGCAGGAGGCGCCGATCAGGTATTGCGGCCCCAGCCGGGCACGCGCCTCGGCGATCCCGGCATCGTCCTCGCCGAGGTGTACCCCGTCGGCGCCCAGTTCCGCGCAGAGTTCGACGTCGTCGTTGACGATGAACAGGGCCCCGGCCCTGCGGCACAGCTGAAGCAGGTGCCGGGCTTCGCGCAGACGTTCCGCGGGGGTACCGGACTTGTCGCGGTACTGGACGATGCGTGCGCCACCCCGCAGCGCTGCCGCCACGCGTTCCGCGCGTCCGATGGATCCCTCCGGCGTGACGAAGTACAGGCCGCGCAGGCGTGGATTCATCGCTGGGGACAGAGCCGGTTGGGCACGTGCTGTCCCTTGCCCGGGGCATAGCCGGACGCGATGGCTTCGGTCATGAATCCCTGGGCCTCGATGATCGCGGGTTCGAGGTCTCTTCCCTTGGCCAGGAACGCCGCGACGGCGGCCGCGAGCGTACAGCCGGAGCCGTGGAAGCTGGACGCGAGCCGAGGCAATTCGAAGCGCCGGGTGTGGCCGTCCTCGCGGTACAGGAAATTCACGATGGGCGGCAGCGGCTGCATCCGGCTCTCGGCCTCGGTCAACGCATGTCCGCCCGTGATCAGCACGTTGCGGGCGCCCAGTTCACGCAAGGTCCCTCCCCATCGCTCGGGGTCGTCGTGGCGGCTCAGGCGCGCGGCTTCCGGAGTGTTCGGTGTGATCACCGTGGCCAATGGCAACAACCGCTCGCGGGTGAGATCGACCACCGCCTCGGTGGCCAATTCGCCGCCGCCGCCGGCGATCATCACCGGATCCAGCACCACCGGGATGTGGGGGTGCGCCGCGAGGATTTCAGCGACGGCAGCGACGTTTTCCGCGGAGCCCAGCATGCCGATCTTGATTGCGGCCACCGGCAGATCGGCGAGCGTCACCTCGATCTGCTGAACGATGCGCCGCGCGGGCAGCACGTCGAAGTCGATGACGTCGCGGGTGTCCTGGATCGTGATCGCGGTGACCGCGGTTGCACCATGCACCCCGAGACGGGTGAAGGTGGTCAGGTCGGCCTGGAGTCCGGCGCCGCCTCCGGGATCGGAACCGGCGATGGTCAGGGCGATGCTCGGACGGTTCATCACGTCGTTCTCCTTCTCCGTGTGCACGACCGCATGGCCGCCACCCGATAACTCGAGCTAGACCGAGTCGGGTGCCGCTCGAGGATCGGACTCGATGCGTGACCGCAGCGAGATGTGGGGCCATCCCCGTTCCCGGGCGTGAGCGGTAAGCGCGGGGTCGGCATCCACCGCAACCGGTTCGCCCACGGCCTCGAGCAGGGGGATGTCGTTGCGCGAGTCGCTGTAGAAGCATGCATTCGCCATCACCTCGTCCGTCTGTCCCCGGGCGCGCAGCCATTCCTGCAGCCGGAGGATCTTGCCTTCCTGGAAGCACGGAGTGCCCGACAGTTCGCCGGTATAGCGGCCGTCCCGGAGTTCGGGTTCGGTGGCGAGCAGCTCGTGTACGCCCAGCAACTCTGCAATGGGTCGGGTCACGAAACTGTTGGTGGCGGTGATGATCAGCAGCGTGTCCCCGGACCGTCGATGGCGTTCCAGAAGCTCGGCCGCACCGGGCGCGATCATGGGCCGGATCTGTTCCCGCAGGAACGCTTCGCGCCAACGTTCCAGGGTGCTGAGGGGATTCCGGGCCAGGGGCTGGAAGACGAAGCGGCAGAACTCGCGGATGTCCAGGGTTCCCTCCAGGTACTGCGCGTAGAACGCGTCGTTGGCGCGGGTATAGGTCTCCGCATCCACCGCCCCGATGTCGGCAAGAAAGCTTCCCCAGGCGTGGTCGCTGTCCCCCGCCAGCAGGGTATTGTCGAGATCGAAGAGGGCGAGACGCATGGTTGGGTTGGCGACCTCTGGGTGGTTTCCACAAGCTCGGAATTGTACGTGCATGCGCTGTTTGCCGCGACTTCGGCGCTGCGTCCGGTGTTCACCTGTGGTTGCTTTGCCGAGTACCCCGACGCTGTGGAACAATGCCCGACATGATGATTTTCTCGGTTTGCACAAGTGATTGATTGTGATGGCTTCAGACCCAACGTAGGCATCATCCTGTGCAATAGTGACCGGCAGCTGTTCTGGGGCAAGCGGATTGGGCAGGACGCCTGGCAGTTTCCCCAGGGCGGTATCCGTCAGGATGAGACGCCCGAACAGGCGCTGTTTCGTGAGTTGCACGAGGAAACCGGTTTGCTGCCGGATCATGTGCGTGTGCTCGGGGTTACCCGCCACTGGCTTCGCTACCGGTTGCCGCCGCGTATGGTGAGACGGCACAACCAGCCCGTATGCGTGGGGCAGAAGCAACGCTGGTTCCTGCTGCAGATGGTGGGATCCGACGCCGATTTTCAGCTCGATGCCGTACCGCCGCAGGAATTCGAGGCCTGGCGCTGGATCGACTACTGGCGTCCGGTGCATGAGGTCGTGTACTTCAAGCGCAACGTTTACCGGCGCGCCCTGTGCGAACTGGTGCCACTGATGTTTCCGGAATTGGCGCGGGACGGAAGAATCGTCAATCCATCCGCCTGCAAGGCGGGACAGTGAACGCGGCCGCCACGCCTTCGATGCTGGGCGTTCTGCGTCGGGTGGTGCAGGAGGTCAACGGCGCAGCGGATTTCTATGAGGCCCTCCAGATCATCGTGACCCGCGTGAAGGGGGCGCTCGAGATCGATGTCTGCTCGATCTACCTGAAGTCTCCCCGCTCGGGCCGGCTTGTGCTGATGGCCTCGGAAGGTCTCCACGCCGAATCGGTGGGACGGGTGGAGATGGACATTTCGGAAGGGCTCGTCGGGTTGGTGGCAGCCCGTGCCGAGCCGATCAACCTCGAGAACGCTCCCGATCACCCGCGCTACCGGTATTTCCCGGAGACGGGCGAAGAACGCTTTCTGTCCTTCCTCGGGGTCCCGATCATCCAGCAGCGCAAGCTGCTCGGAGTTCTGGTGGTGCAGCACCATGAGGCGCTCCGGTTCGACGACGAGCACGTCTCGTTCCTGGTGACGCTGGCCGCCCAGTTGGCCGGTGCAATCTCGCAGGCCGAGTTCACCGACGAGATCTCCAGCGAGACACCGGAGGTCAGCCACGTCAACGTGGAGGTCGCGGGGATTGCCGGTGCTCCGGGCGTTGCGATTGGCCGCGCGGTGGTGGCTTTCCGCCTCGCGGACCTCGATTCCATTCCGGACCGCGAGGCCCGGGACGTGGACCAGGAACTGGAGCGTCTGGCGGCTGCGGTTGCGGCGACCCGTCAGGAAATCGAGGCGCTGAAGCATCGGACCGAAAACATTCTCCCGCCCGAAGAGGCCCTGCTCTTCGATGCCTACCTGATGCTGCTCGGCTCGGACTCCCTGGTGCAGCGCAGTGAAGCCCGTATCCGCTCTGGACAGTGGGCACCCTCGGCTTTGCGGGACACCGTGCGCGAAAGCGTGCGGGTGTTCGAGGACATGGAAGACGCCTACCTGAGCGAGCGTGCCGCTGACGTGCGCGATCTCGGCCGGCGGGTGCTTTCGCACCTGCTGCCCGCGGAGGTCAGCGGCGAGGAATTTCCCGATGGCGGCATCCTGGTGGGGGAGGATCTTACGGCCTCGCACCTCGCGGAGGTTCCGATCGAACGCCTCGGGGCGATCGTCTCGGCCAAGGGCACCGGTTCATCACACATCGCGATCCTCGCGCGGGCGCTGAACATTCCCGCGGTGATGGGCGTGTCCGATCTCCCGGTCAGCCGGATGGAGGACCGCGAAGTCCTGGTCGACGGTTACCGCGGCCGGTTGTACGTGAATCCGAACCCCGAGCTTCGGGCCGAGTTCCTGCGTCTGGTCCGGCAGGAACGCGAGCTGGAAGAGGACCTGCGCATGCAGGCGCGGGAGCCAGCCGCGACCCGGGACGGGCGACCCGTCCCGGTACTCGCGAACAGCGGCCTGCTCGCGGACATCAGGCCATCGCTCAATTCGGGTGCGGAGGGGGTCGGGCTGTACCGCACCGAGGTTCCGTTCATGATCCGCGACCGCTTCCCGGGAGAGGAGGAGCAGGTCGAGATCTACCGGCAGATTCTCGCGTCGTTCGATCCGATGCCGGTGACGCTGCGCACGCTGGATGTTGGGGGCGACAAGGCCCTGTCGTATTTTCCGGTGAAGGAGGATAACCCGTTTCTGGGCTGGCGGGGCATCCGGCTGACCCTGGACCACCCGGAAATTTTCCTGCCTCAGCTCCGGGCGATGCTGAAGGCGAGTCGGGATCACAACAACCTGCAGATCCTGTTCCCGATGATCAGCGGGCTGGATGAACTGAAGGAAGCGATGGTGCTTCTGAACCGGGCACGGGAGGAGTTGCTGGACGAGGGGTACATCATTGCCATGCCCAAGGTCGGGGTGATGATCGAAGTGCCCGCCGCCGTATACCTGGTGGAGAACCTCGCACGACGGGTGGATTTCCTGTCGGTCGGTACGAACGATCTGGTGCAGTACCTGCTGGCGGTGGATCGGAACAACGCGCGGGTGGCGAATCTGTACGATCCGCTGCACCCGGCTTCGATCCGGGCCCTGGAGCTGATTGCCGAGGGTGCGCGTCGCGCGGGCAAGCCCGTCAGCGTCTGTGGGGAAATGGCGTCGGATCCGGCGTCGGTCATCCTGCTGCTTGGAATGGGCATCGACAGCCTCAGTGTGAGTGTTTCCGCGATTCCCCGGGTCAAATGGGTCATCCGCAGTTTTTCCACCGATCGGGCCGAGGCGCTTCTCGCGCAGTGCCGGCTGCTGGAGAACCCCGACCCGATCCGGTCTCTGCTCAACAACGCGCTGGTACAGGCGGGGCTCGGTGGGCTGGTGCGCGCCGGCAAGACCTGAGTCCGGCCGTACCGGGGGCGCGTGCCCGGGGATGTCTCTGCGGCGGGTGAACCGGTATCATTCGACGGTTCACCCAGCTCAACGGAAGTGTGATGATCTCGATCGGTATTGTCGGCGCCACGGGCTACACCGGTGTCGAACTGCTGCGGTTGCTGGCACGGCACCCCGAGGTCCGCGTCGCCGCAGTCACCTCGCGCGGCGACGCGGGAACGCCTGTGGCCGCCATGTTCCCCAGCCTGCGTGGCGTGATCGACCTGAACTTCGTTGCACCCGAGACCGAGCATCTGGCCGACTGTGATGTCGTGTTCTTCGCGACGCCCCACGGCGTGGCCCACGCCCTGGCCGGGGCGCTTCTCGAACGCGGTGTGCGCGTGATCGACCTCTCGGCCGATTTCCGTTTGCGCGATCCCGATCTCTGGGCGCGCTGGTATGGGCAGCCGCACGGCGCGCCGCAGTGGCTCGATCAGGCGGTATACGGTCTGCCCGAACTGAATCGGGACCGCATCCGCGAGACGCGGTTGCTGGCGGTACCGGGCTGTTATCCGACCGCCGTGAGCCTGGGGCTTCTGCCTTTGCTGCGGGCGGAAGCCATCGATGTCTCGGACGTGATCGCGGATGCCAAGAGCGGCGTCAGCGGCGCTGGCCGCAAAGCCCAGATCGGCGGGCTGTTCGCGGAGGTGGGTGAGAATTTCAAGGCCTATGGCAGTGGCGGTCATCGGCACCTGCCGGAAATACGGCAGACGCTCGAGCAGGTGGCTGGCGGACCGGTCGGGCTGGTGTTTCAGCCTCACCTCGTGCCGATGATCCGCGGTATCGAGGCCACGCTCTATGTCCGCCCCCTGCGGCTGGACATCGACTTTCAGTCGCTTTTCGAATCGTTTTATCGGGACGAACCCTTCGTGGACGTGATGCCCGCCGGTTCGCATCCGGAGACCGCGAGTGTTCGCGGCACGAATCTCTGCCGCATTGCGCTGGCCCGGCCGGTCGACTCCGGACGGCTGGCGATCTTCTCGGTCATCGACAACCTTGTGAAGGGCGCGTCGGGCCAGGCGATTCAGGGCATGAACCTGATGTTCGGTTTCCCCGAGCAGTCCGGTCTGGACATCGTGCCGGTGTTTCCCTGAATGCCCGTCGCAGCGATGGCCGGAAACGCGCGCGGGCCAAGGGGGGATTCTTGACTATTGCCGTCAAGCTTTATAGCGTACGACCTGAACGTATAACGGAGAGACTTCATCATGGCTGAACCAGTGACCGCGACTGCCGATCTCGACATGGAAATGCCGAGCCCGCTCATCTTCACCGATGCGGCCGCCACCAAGGTGAAAAGCCTGATCGAGGAAGAGGACAACGCCAACCTCAAGCTGCGCGTGTTCGTCAGCGGTGGCGGGTGTTCCGGGTTTCAGTACGGTTTCACCTTCGACGAGACCGTGGGCGACGGCGACACCATGGTGGAAAACGGTGGCGTAACGTTGCTGATCGATCCAATGAGTTTCCAGTACCTCGCCGGCGCCGAGATCGACTACAGCGAAGGCCTCGAGGGTGCGCAGTTCGTGATCCGCAACCCGAACGCGACGACCACCTGTGGTTGCGGGTCGAGCTTTTCCACCTAGGACGCCGAAGTCTTTCGGGCCGCAGCTGAGGCCGGGTGGTTGCGAGACCGCCCGGCTTCTTCGTTTTCAGGGGCATGCGTTCGTTACGGGCGGGCTTGCTGGAATCAGTCGGTGGGGATCTGCCCCGGAATCAGGCAACCCAGAATCCGTGGCCCGCGGGCGCCGGTCACTGCGGGTAGATTTCCGGCCTGGGAATGGATCGTCTGTCGCGCCAGCCATGCGAAGGCTGCGGCTTCGACCTGATCGGCAGGCAACCCCAGACGTCCAGTCTCGACTACCGATATTCCACCCAGGCGCCGACCCAGGCGCCGCATCAGATCCGTATTGCGGGTACCCCCGCCGCAGACCAGCACTTCGCAGAGCTCGCCATCGTGCTGCTGCGCCTGGACTGCGTCCGCGATGACGGTTGCGGTGAGTTCAGTCAGCGTAGCCTGCACGTCAGCCCCGGCTCCGGCGTCCGGTGGCAGGTGCCGAGCCAACCACTCGGGCGAAAAGTACTCGGGTCCCGTGGTCTTCGGGGTTGGAAGAATGAAGAAGGGGTCCTCGAGCAGGTTCGCCAGCAGGGGTTCGAGGACCCGACCCTGCGCGGACCAGTTGCCTTGGTCGTCGTAGGGCAGGCCCCGCTGGCCGCGAATCCAGCCATCCATCAGCGTATTGCCGGGGCCGCAGTCGTAGCCGAGCACGGGTTCCCCGGGGCGTAACCAGGTGATATTGCTGATACCGCCGATATTGACCACGGCGCGGGTGATCTCCGGATGGGAAAAGCAGGCGGCATGCAACGCACAGGCCAGCGGGGCCCCTTCGCCTCCGGCGGCCATGTCGCGCTGACGGAACAGCGCAACCGTATCGATCCCGGTGCGCTCGGCAATGCGAAACGGATCGCCGATCTGCCAGGTGAATGGGGGCGAAGCATCAGGGCCGTGGAAGAGCGTTTGTCCGTGACTGCCGATCGCCCGCACCGCGTCGCGATCCACGCCCGCTTCCCGCATCAGGGCCAGTGCGGCGTCCGCGAATGCCTCCCCGATGGCGGCGTCCAGTTGGCCAAGCTCGTTGTAACGGGCGCTTCCGGCGAGCGTGAGCCGTTCCAGATCGGCCGCGAGGGCCGGTGGATAGGGATGGTGGATGTGGGCCCGCACCGTCCAGCCCAGGGGGCCTTCTGCCAGGGCCAGTGCCGCCTCGATGCCGTCACGGCTGGTCCCCGAGATCAGGCCGATGTAGAAAGCCTGCACTAGAAGCGGCCGATCTCCGCCGACCCCTCGGCAACTTGCGTATCGCGCAGCGTCTCCAGCGTCGCCAGCAGCGGTGCCGTGGCCTCCCGGAAGGCATCCATGTGCCGGGCCGGCAGGGGCTCGGCGCGGGGCAGTTCGACGGTGACCGGATTCACCGGACTCCCCCGAAGGTGGAACTCATAGTGGAGGTGGGGGCCGGTCGCGAGCCCGGACATCCCGACATAGCCGATGACCTGCCCCTGGCTGACCCGTGCGCCGACGGACTGCCCGCTACGGAAGCCGTTCATGTGCGCATAGAGCGTCTTGCGCTGATTGCCGTGATCGATGATGACGGTCTTGCCGTATCCGCCCTTGTTGCCCCGGTGCACGATGCGGCCATTGCCGGCTGCCCGGATCGGCGTACCCGTGGGGGCGGCGTAGTCCACGCCCTGGTGCTGCCGGGCGTAACCGAGAATCGGGTGTTTGCGCGGACCGAAACTGGAACTGATCCGCCCGACGTCGACCGGTGTGCGGATGAAGGCCTGGCGCAGGCTGCGACCGTCCGGGGCGTAGTAGTCCGGATCTTCGCCTTCGGGAGCAAACCGCAACGCGCTCAGTGTGCGCCCCTGGTTGTGGAATTCAGCGGCCAGGACCGGGCCGTCGCGCAGATAGGTTCCGTCCTTGTAGATGCGTTCGTACACGACGATGACGCGATCCCCCTGCCGGATGTCCCAGGCAAAATCGATGTCCCAGCCAAAGATTTCCGCAATCTGGATCAGCGTCGAATCGGAAAGTCCGGCACGCGAGCCATCCAGAAACAGGGACTGCCGGATCTCGGCATGAACGGCCCGGCGTTCCGCTTCGAGCTCGTGGCCGATTCGGTGGGCGACGAACCCGCCGTCGCCGTTTTCGCGCCGGATCTCGAGATAGTGATCGCCCCGGGGTTCGTAGACCAGTGTCATCAGCTGGCCTTCGTGGGTACCCGCCCGCAGTCGTTCACCCGGGAACAGTCGCTGAAGCTCCCGGGCCTCCGCGCCCCCGATCGCGAGCACCGGATGGAGGTGCTCTTGGATGCCAAGCTTGCTGAAAATGGTCGAAAGGGTGTCGCCCGATGTCACCACGTGTTCGTCCCACGAGAGGCTTGGGGCGGTCACGGCCTCGACGGGTTCTTCGGACGGAGACGCGGCGATGGGTCGCTGTTCCCGAGCCGGGTCTTCTTCGCGGCGTTCCTGCAGGGATTCGACCGGGTGCGCGGATCGGGGCTCTGCGGCGGGGGTGTCCTGAACGGGCACGGGAATGCTCACCGTGACCGGCGGATTGCTACCGTGGGTGGCCGCCGGGGTATCATTCGGCGCTGGCATCGACGTTGCGGGGGCGTCCTGGTGCGGAAGATAGGCCGCGAACCCCAGCGCGGATG
>JAABSC010000005.1:90000-163167 GCA_011390565.1 Thioalkalivibrio paradoxus
TTTAACGGGGCTCAAGCCATGTACCGAAGCTGCGGACCTGTCGCAAGACAGGTGGTAGAGGAGCGTTCTGTAAGCCTGCGAAGGTGTGTCGTAAGGCATGCTGGAGGTATCAGAAGTGCGAATGCTGACATAAGTAACGATAAGATGGGTGAAAAACCCATCCGCCGAAAGCCCAAGGTTTCCTGCGCAACGTTAATCGGCGCAGGGTTAGTCGGCCCCTAAGGCGAGGCAGAAATGCGTAGTCGATGGGAAACAGGTTAATATTCCTGTACCTCGTGTTAATGCGATGGAGAGACGGAGAAGGCTAGGTCATCCGGCTGTTGGTGTCCGGTTCAAGTACGTAGGGAGTGTCCTTAGGCAAATCCGGGGACACATATCCTGAGATACGATGACGAGCTCCCACGGGAGTGAAGTGATTGATGCCATGCTTCCAGGAAAATCTTCTAAGCTTCAGTTAGCACGAGACCGTACCCGAAACCGACACAGGTGGGCAGGGTGAGAATCCCAAGGCGCTTGAGAGAACTCGGGTGAAGGAACTAGGCAAAATGGTACCGTAACTTCGGGAGAAGGTACGCCCTTGATTGTGATGGGACTTGCTCCCTAAGCAGTTGAGGGTCGCAGAGACCAGGCCGCTGCGACTGTTTATTAAAAACACAGCACTCTGCAAACTCGAAAGAGGACGTATAGGGTGTGACGCCTGCCCGGTGCCGGAAGGTTAATTGATGGGGTTAGCGCAAGCGAAGCTCTTGATCGAAGCCCCGGTAAACGGCGGCCGTAACTATAACGGTCCTAAGGTAGCGAAATTCCTTGTCGGGTAAGTTCCGACCTGCACGAATGGCGTAACGATGGCGGCACTGTCTCCACCCGAGACTCAGTGAAATTGAAATCGCTGTGAAGATGCAGTGTACCCGCGGCTAGACGGAAAGACCCCGTGAACCTTTACTACAGCTTCACACTGAACTTTGAACTTGTTTGTGTAGGATAGGTGGGAGGCTTTGAAGCCGGAACGCTAGTTCCGGTGGAGCCAACCTTGAAATACCACCCTGGCAATTTTGAAGTTCTAACCCAGGCCCGTTATCCGGGTCGGGGACCGTGTGTGGTGGGTAGTTTGACTGGGGCGGTCTCCTCCTAAAGAGTAACGGAGGAGCGCGAAGGTACCCTCAGCGCGGTCGGAAATCGCGCAACGAGTGCAAAGGCATAAGGGTGCTTGACTGCGAGACAGACACGTCGAGCAGGTGCGAAAGCAGGTCTTAGTGATCCGGTGGTTCTGTATGGAAGGGCCATCGCTCAACGGATAAAAGGTACTCCGGGGATAACAGGCTGATACTGCCCAAGAGTCCATATCGACGGCAGTGTTTGGCACCTCGATGTCGGCTCATCACATCCTGGGGCTGAAGCAGGTCCCAAGGGTATGGCTGTTCGCCATTTAAAGTGGTACGCGAGCTGGGTTTAGAACGTCGTGAGACAGTTCGGTCCCTATCTGCCGTGGGCGTCGGAGATTTGACAGGATCTGTCCTTAGTACGAGAGGACCGGGATGGACGTACCTCTGGTGTTCCGGTTGTCACGCCAGTGGCACTGCCGGGTAGCTATGTACGGAAGGGATAACCGCTGAAAGCATCTAAGCGGGAAACCCACCTGAAGATGAGATCTCCCTGGGACTTCGAGTCCCCTAAAGGGCCGTTGAAGACTACAACGTTGATAGGCTGGGTGTGGAAGCGTGGTAACGCGTGAAGCTAACCAGTACTAATTGCCCGTGAGGCTTGACCATATAACACCCAAGTAGTTGGGTTGGTCTTGAAAGTTGACACACTGCCTAGAATGCATTCCAGAATTGAGGCCCGCGCGTCGCGTGTGCCTCAGCCAGTTTGCCTGGCGGCAATAGCGAACGGGAACCACCCGATCCCATCTCGAACTCGGAAGTGAAACTGTTCTGCGCCGATGGTAGTTTGGGGTCTCCCCATGTGAGAGTAGGTCACTGCCAGGCATTTACCCCGAAACCCGGATGCTTTCGAGCATCCGGGTTTTTTTTCGTCTGCAATTCCCCGATCGTTCCGGTCAGCGCAGTTCGCGCCAACCGAAGCCGTCGGCCTGAGTCGCCAGTACGACCTCTTCGGGTGTGCAACCCAAGCCGTCGGCTAGGGCCTGGCGCGCGAGTTCAGGTGTGTTGTTGCGTTCCGAGAGGTGCATCCCGACCACGTGCTGGAGGCGCGTGCGGTCGATGGCCTTGAGCAGGCGGGTCGCGGCCGCGTTGGACAGGTGCCCGTAGCCCCCGCCAACCCGCCTTTTCAACGCCCGGGGATAGGGGCCGTTCGCGAGGAGTGCTGCGTCGTGGTTGCACTCGAGCAGGATTCCGTCGACGCCGTCCACGGTTGCAAGCATGTGCGGGCTGACATGCCCGGCGTCGGTGAGGAGTGCGAGACGGTGGGTTCCGTCATGAAACACGAACTGCGAAGGCTCGCGCGCATCGTGCGGGACAGTGAACGGGCGTACTTCCAGGTCGCCGATGACCACCGGAATCTCTGCCTGGAATTCGTGCAGGCTCGGGTAATGGGGATCTCTGGCCGCGAGCCGGGTGCCGGGTGTCATGTAGGCGCGTACCCCATGCTTTCGGGCAAAGGCGGCGGATGAGCCGATATGATCGCCGTGTTCGTGGGTGATCAGCAGTCCGTCGAGATCCGAAGGAGTCAGCCCCAGGCGCGCGAGCCGCGCCACGGTTTCCTGGATCGTGAAGCCGCAATCCACCAAAACACAGGACCGTCCAGCCTGGACGACCAGCCCGTTTCCGGCGCTGCCGCTTCCGAGGGACGCGAACCGGATCACGCCGCATCCCGGCAATCCTGTACCGGGGTTCCAGCGGTATCGGTGGCGACGGTGCGTGTTCGTGCAGCCGCGCGCTCGGGTCCCAAGGAATCAGCGCAGCTGCGGTTGGATCTGCTCAAGGACGAACCGCGCATCACGCGACCTCAGGGGCTCCCCGTCCAGGCTCAGTGCGACGATCTGAAGGTCGCGCCCGTCCCCCTCGGTGACCATGCGCACCTGGTAGCGTGCGTCCTCGCGAGCGCTTGAACCCCGGCCGCCGAACAGCCGGCCGAAAAACCCCGGTTTCTCCGCCCCGTCAGCGATATCGGGACGATAGGTGACCAGGAAACTGCCGGCGCTGCGGTTCTGTTCGTCGACCATGAATCCCGTACGATCCAGCGCCAATCCGAGCCGGCGCCACAGCGCATCGGGTTCCCCGCGGATCACGAGCATTGGCTGGCCATCGCGTTCGACCAGATCGACCTGTCCGGTGCGCTCGAAGTCGTCGGTGTCCTGCGCGGCCACATCGGTTCCCGACACCTCACCCGTCGTCAGAAACACCAGCAGACGGCTGAGCATCTCGGCCTCGAGTGCGGGGTCGGAGTCCCGGATCACCCAGCGGGACGCCATTCCTTCGGGGTCTCCTTCCTCAACCGCACCGCGGTGGCTGATGAAGACTTCGGTCCCGCCGCGCTCCTGGCGTTCGACGCGCAATGTGTACTGATCGCGGGTACCGGCGTCGTACAACGTGCCGAGCGCACGTGCGAGCAGGGTCCGCGTGGTGCCCAGAGGAATACCGGCGCGATTCTCGGCCCATTCGGTTTCCATGACGCCGATCGTCGGTTCGTCTCGGGCCAGGACCAGGTTCTGGGTGCGCCAGAACTCGCGGAGTTGCGGCCACAATGCCTCGGGGGGCGCGGCTACGCTCAGCCAACGTGTCTGCCCGTCGCGTTGCAGCTGGACGTCCGCGTTCCCGGGGAGAACGACCGGGGTGGCGCCGGAGCCTCGCCGCGGCGCGGCGCCTGTTTCCCGTTCGAGTTCGCGAGCGCTGATGCGCTCCCCCGGGGCATCCGGAATGCGATAGGCGCGTTCCATGGCCGGACCGATCAGGTCGGGCGGAATCTCCAGCGTGTCCATCTGGCGACTGGCCTGGTATTGAGGGCCATCACCGACTCCGCCGCTTGTGGAACAACCTGCAAGCGTTAGCGCGAGCGCAACGCCGAGCGCGATCCGGGTCGGGGGAAGAGAGTAGCGGGGTGTCAGCTTCATTGTTCAGGATTCCACGGCGATACCGGCCTGCCGCATGGCTTCGAGCACCGGTTCATGACAAGGTTGCGAGAGCGGCGTGAGAGGCAGCCTGATCCCATCCGGCATCAGTCCCATCCGCGCTACCGCCCATTTTACCGGAATGGGGTTGGCCTCGAGGAAGAGGTTGTGATGCAGTCCTTCGAGTCGACGGTTGATTTCGGCAGCCCGGGCCGCATCTCCCGCGAGCGCCACCGCACACATCTCGTGCATCATTGCGGGAGCGACATTGGCCGTCACCGAGATGACACCCTGGCCACCCGCGAGAATGAACTCCAGTGCGGTGGCGTCATCCCCACTATACAGATCCATGCGTCCGCCCACCCGTTGCACCAGTTCCCGTGTGCGCTCGGCCTTGCCGAGCGCTTCTTTCAGACCCACGATGTTCGGGATCGAGGCGAGCCGTTCCACGGTTTCCGGCAGCAGATCGACCGCGGTGCGGCCGGGAACGTTGTACAGGATCTGCGGAATGTCGACGGCTTCGGCGACGGCGCGGTAATGGAGGAACAGCCCCTCCTGTGTCGGCTTGTTGTAATAGGGCGTGACAAGCAGGCAGGCGTCCGCGCCCGCTTCCCGGGCGCATTGCGTCAGATGGATGGCCTCACGCGTGGCGTTCGCGCCGGTACCGGCAATGACCGGAATCCGCCCGGCGACATGCCGAACGGTATGCGCGATGATTTCGCAATGTTCCTGAAAATCCAGCGTGGCCGATTCCCCGGTCGTCCCGACCGCGACGATTGCATCGGTTCCCGCGGCAATATGCCAGTCCAGCAGCCGGTCCAGCGCTGCCAAATCGATGCTGCCGTCCGCGCGCATGGGTGTGACCAGCGCGACCATGCTGCCTAGAAACATTGCCCCCTCCGGGTACGGTAATGATGCAGTCTAACGGTGCGGTCACGGGGCGTTCAAGCGAGCGAGCGTGTGCCCGCCGTTTGCCTGGGGGCCGCAAGGTGATATGTTGCCGTCCTACCCCGTCGCTTCCCATCAGCCATGTCCGACACCCCAGGCGCAACGCCCGCCACGCATTTGATCCTGGTCCTGATCGGCGAAGACAGGCCGGGTCTCCTCGAGCAGGTCGCCCGTTCCGTGATGGAGGCCGGTTGCAGCCTCGAAGACAGTCGGATGTCGGTACTGTCCAACTTCTGCTGCATCAGTCTTGCCGCGCGTGGCAACTGGAAGACGCTCGCAAAGCTCGAGAGCCAGTTGCCCCGGCTGGAGGTGGATACCGGGCTCAGTTTGATCGCCCGTCGCTCGCAGCCCGAGGAGACCGCGGAGCCGGCCATGGCCTACTCGGTTGATGTCGTCGCGCTGGACCAGGTCGGGATCGTGCACGCGCTGGCGGGATTTTTTACCAGTCGGGGAGTCAATATCCGTGACCTCCACACGCGCGTGTTCCGTGCCCAGCAGACGGGTGCCCGCATGTTCGCGGCCAATATGGTGATCGACATTCCGGCCGACCAGCATCTGGCAAGCCTGCGCGGGGATTTTCTGGACTTTTGCGATGAACTGAATCTTGATGGTGTGCTGGATCCGATCAAGGCCTGAGCCCGCTCGGCGGGGTGTGTTCCGGATCCTCGAGCCGTCGTTCCAAAGGAGCCTTCATGACCGTAGCGATCGATCAGCCCGTTCCGACCGACATCCGTGTTGCTTCCACCAGCGGCGACAGTGTCGGTCTGGGGGATTTCAGCGGCACGCGTATCGTTCTGTATTTCTATCCCAAGGACGCCACGCCCGGTTGCACCAGCGAAAGCCGGGATTTTGCCGCCAGCCAGAGTGAATTCACGGCCGCCAATGCGTTGATTCTTGGCGTCTCCAGAGACAGCATCGCCAGCCACGAGAAGTTTCGCGCCAAGGAGGGGCTCGGTTTCGATCTGCTCAGTGACGCTGACGAGCTGCTCTGTGGCGCGTTCGATGTCATCAAGATGAAAAACATGTACGGCAAACAGGTACGCGGCATCGAACGCTCGACTTTCCTGATCGACGAACGGGGCGTGTTGCGCCGTGAGTGGCGGAAGGTGAAGGTGCCGGGACACGTGGACGACGTGCTGGCCGCCGTGCGAGCGCTGTAGCGGTCGAGTTCCCGGCTAAGCCCGGACCCATTCTTTTTCGCCCAGGGGAGGGCACATGGTCAAGAAGGAAACGCGGAGCAACCGTCTGTTCGTGCTCGATACGAACGTTCTCATGCACGACCCGACTGCCCTGTTTCGCTTTCACGAGCACGACATCTTCCTGCCCATGGTGGTCCTCGAGGAACTCGATCGGAGCAAGAAGGGCGTCTCCGAAGTGGCGCGCAACGTGCGTCAGGCCAGCCGATTCGTCGATGAACTGACGCACGACAAGACCCACGCACAGATCGCGCAGGGTCTGCCCCTGCACCCGCCGTCGATGTCCGAGTCCACGCTGAAACCGGGTGGACGTCTCTTCTTTCAGACGCGTGCGATGGCGGCACACCTGCCGGACACGCTGCCGGGCTCGACTCCGGACAACACGATCCTGGCCACGGCCCTCGCGCTGCAGGGGGAGAATCCCGACGCGAACATCACGCTGGTGTCCAAGGACATCAACCTGCGCATCAAGGCGGCCGTGCTGGGCCTGCGTGCCGAGGACTACTACAACGATCAGGTCCTGGACGATGTCTCGCTTCTCTACTCCGGCATGACCGAACTCCCGGAAGATTTCTGGGAATCGCACGGCAAGGAGATGGAGTCCTGGCAGGAAAGCGGGCGCACGTATTACCGCGTCACCGGCCCGCTGGTCATGGAGTGGCATCCCAACCAGTTTCTGTCTCGCGGCGGGGACAACCCGCTGCAGGCGATCGTCCTGGAAATCGATCAGAATGCGCAGACCGCGGTGATCGAACTGGTCGACGACTACACACTGCCCCGCCATACCGTCTGGGGGATCAATGCCCGCAACCAGGAGCAGAACTTTGCCCTGAACCTGCTCATGGACCCGGAGGTGGACTTCGTTTCGCTGGTCGGCCCGGCCGGTACCGGCAAGACGCTGCTGACTCTTGCGGCCGGCCTCGCGCAGACGCTGGAAGACAACCTCTACAAGGAAATCATCATGACCCGGGTGACCATCCCGGTGGGTGAGGACATCGGCTTCCTGCCCGGCACCGAGGAAGAGAAGATGACCCCGTGGATGGGTGCGCTGATGGATAACCTCGAGGTGCTCACGAAGACCGAGGGTGCCGGCGAGTGGGGCCGCGCCGCGACCAACGACGTGGTTCAGAGCCGGATCAAGATCCGCTCGCTGAACTTCATGCGCGGCCGCACCTTCCTGAACCGGTACATCATCCTGGACGAGGCGCAGAACCTCACCAGCAAACAGATGAAGACCCTGATCACGCGGGCCGGTCCCGGGTCCAAGGTGATCGCGCTGGGCAACATCGCGCAGATCGACACGCCGTATCTGACCGAGACCACCTCCGGTCTCACCTTCGTGGTCGACCGGTTCCGGAACTGGACGCACAGCGGGCACATCACGCTGACACGCGGCGAGCGCTCGCGGCTCGCCGACTATGCTTCGCGCAATCTCTGACCCGGGCGATCTCTGACCCGGGGAGGGGGCTTCAGGAGCCGGAACCGGGCGCCGGCTCCGAATAGCGCACGCAGGCGCGCTCGGTTTCCCACAGCGTCAGCGCGCTCATGCGCAGGCCGGGCCGGTCGAGCTGCAGGGCCATCTCGCGGAAGAACCACTGGGCGATGTTCTCCGCCGTCGGGTTGAGCCGGTCGAAGGGCTCGACGTCGTTCAGGTACTGGTGATCGAGACGGCCCGCGATTTCGCGTGCCACGTTTTTCACCACCTTGAAATCGACGGCCATTCCGAGTTCATCGAGCTGTTCGGCCTCGATCTCGGCTTCCACCTTCCAGTTGTGTCCGTGCAGGTTCGCGCACTGCCCCGGATAGCCGCGCAACGTATGCGCGGATGCGAAATCCGTGAGCACGCGAAGGGTGTAGGTTGCCGCCATGCTAGTGTCCTGAGTCAGAAGTTCGCAGTATTTCAGAGCCCGCAAACGGGGTCGCGACACGGCGCGGCTTGCAGGCAATGGCCGTCGCCCTGGGCAAGAGCCGCAACGCGGCCAGCAGCCCTGGCTGGCACGCTGAAACGCTGCGAACGCCTGACCCGGGACACTAGTCCTGACTACCGGCCCGGAAGTTGCGAAAAGCTACGCGCCCCGGGGCACGCGCGCAATTATCCCGCTCCAGCACCCGGCGAATCGTCGCCACGATGCCCGCTGCGTCGAGTCCATGGTCGGCCAGAAGACGGTCGCGTGGGCCGTGCTGGGTGAATTCGTCGGGAAGGCCGAGGATCGTGCACGGCGTGCGCACGCCCTCAGCGGCGAGCCATTCCAGTACCGCGCTGCCCGCACCGCCGGCGGCCGCGTGGTCCTCGAGGGTGAACAGCTGCTCGTGCCCGCGTGCGATCTCGCCCAGGAGCGCGGTGTCCAGCGGCTTGATGAAGCGCATGTTCACGACCGTTGCATCCAGCGCCTGGGCCGCTTCGAGCGCGGCGTCCAGCAGCGTTCCGAAGTTCAACAGGGCGATCTTCTGGCCTCCACGTGCGACCACGGCCTTGCCGATGGGCAGGGTATCGAGTCCCGGTCCCGGCAGAATGCCGGGCCCATTCCCGCGCGGGTAGCGGACGGCTGCAGGTCCCGGGTGGGCAAAACCGGTGCTGAGCATCATGCGGCACTCGGTTTCGTTGGCGGGCGCCATCAGCAGGAGATTGGGGATCGCGCGCAGCAGGCTGATGTCGAAGGTGCCCGCGTGGGTGGGGCCGTCGGGGCCGACGATCCCGGCCCGGTCCACCGCGAACAGCACGGGCAGATTCTGCAGTGCCACGTCATGGATCACCTGGTCCATTGCGCGTTGCAGGAAGGTCGAGTAGATGGCGACGACCGGGTGCAGCCCCTCGCAGGCCATGCCGGCGGCCAGCGTGACCGCGTGCTGTTCGGCGATGCCGACGTCGAAATACCGGTCTGGAAACGCCTCGGAGAATGCAACCAGCCCCGAACCCTCGCGCATCGCGGGCGTGATGGCCATCAACCCGGGATCCGAGCGGGCCTGATCGCACACCCAGTCGCTGAAGATGTCGGTGTACGTGGGCGCCTTGCCCTTGCGGGCTGCGGGAATGCCCGTATCCGGGCTGAACTGCCCCACCCCGTGGTACCTGCAGGGATCCTCTTCGGCCGGCGCGTAGCCGTGCCCCTTGCGGGTCACGATGTGCAACAGGCGCGGGCCCTGCATTTCCCTCAGGTTGGACAGCATCGTCACCAGGCCGTCGACATCATGGCCGTCGACCGGTCCGTAGTAGCAGAACCCGAGTTCCTCGAACAGTGTTCCGGGCGTGATCATACCCTTCACATGTTCTTCCGCCCGCTGCGCGAAGGCCTTGACCGGCGGAATGTATTCCAGCACCCGCTTGGAGCCCTCCCGTACGCTGCAGTACAGGCGTCCGGAAAGCAGGCGCGCGAGATACTGGCTCATGGCCCCGACATTCGGCGAGATCGACATCTCGTTGTCGTTCAGGATCACCAGCAGGTTGCAGTCGAGTTCGCCGACATGATTCAGCGCCTCGAAGGCCATGCCCGCCGTCATTGCGCCGTCCCCGATCACCGCGACGTGCCGGTTCGACTGTCCGGCCCGCGCAGCCGCGAGGGCCATGCCTGCCGCGGCGCTGATGGAGGTGCTCGAATGTCCCGCGCCGAATGCGTCGTACTCGCTTTCATCCCGTTTCGGGAAGCCGGCGAGGCCCCCATACTGGCGCAGGCCGGCCATCGCGGCCCGCCGCCCGGTCAGGATCTTGTGCGCGTAGGCCTGGTGGCCGACGTCCCAGACCAACCGATCCCGGGGCGTGTCGAACACGTAGTGCAGCGCGACCGACAGTTCGACCGTGCCCAGATTGGCGGCCAGGTGACCGCCGGTGCTGGCCACGGTCGTGATCAGGAATTCGCGCAGTTCCTCCGCGATCCGTCCAAGATCCGCAGGTTTCTGACGGCGCAGATCTTCGGGCCAGTCGATGGCTTCAAGCAGTGTTTCGCTCATGGGGTCCGCACTTCCGGGCATTCGGCCCGGAGTGTTGCATTCCCCGACACCGGGGGCCGGGGGACAGTGGAGAGGCATGGGGAGCAGGATTCCATAAGGCGGCCGGTTCAGTGCACCCGTTCCACGATGTACCTGCCGAGAAATCGTAGCAAATCAGCCTCTCGCCCGAAGGGTTGCAGGCTTTCGAGAGCTTCGTCCACCAGGTCCCGGGCGCGCTGGCGCGACGCCTCCAGTCCCAACAGTGACGGAAAGGTGGCTTTGGCCAGTTGTTCGTCCGCGCCGCAGGCCTTGCCCAGCAATGCGGGATCTCCCTCTACGTCCAGGACGTCATCGCGAATCTGGAACGCGAGTCCGATGCGGTCGGCATAGACACTCAGCCGCCTGCTCGTCGCGTCGTCGGCTTCCGCGGCCCGGGCCGCCAGCATGACCGAGGCCCGAATGAGCGCCCCGGTTTTCATCCGATGCATTCGTTCCAGTTCATCGAGGGTCAGGTCCTTGCCCTCGGAGTCCAGGTCCAGCGCCTGTCCGCCCGCCATGCCGTGCAGACCGGAGGCGTCGGCCAGTTCGACCAGCAGCGCGATACGGGCCTCGGCCCCGAGCCCGCTGTGCGCGTCGATCAGGGTGGCGAAAGCCAATGCCTGCAATGCATCGCCGGCCAGGATCGCCGTGGCCTCGCCGCAGAACTTGTGGCAGGTCGGCTTGCCCCGGCGCAGATCGTCGTCATCCATGGCCGGAAGGTCGTCGTGAATCAGCGAATACACGTGGATCATCTCCACAGCGGCGGCGATGCGGTCGAGAGCGGCATCCGGTGCCGCTACTGCTTCACCGGTAGCGTAGACCAGCAAGGGGCGCAGGCGCTTGCCGCCGCCGAGTGTCGAGTAGCGCATTGCGACGGTGAGGCCGGGCACCGGCGACCCCACGGGATCAAGCGTGCGATCCAGAAAGCGCTCGATGCGCTCCTGGTAGGTTTCCACCCGATCTTTCACGGCCGCGTCCCTTCAGAACGGCACATCGTCCGAATCTGGTATATCCGGAACTTTTGTGGTGTCATTGGGGTCCATTTCGGTGGAAGCGACTGGGGGGTCCCCGTTCGCAAGAGTTTCGATTTTTCGCTGAGCTTCGTCCAGAGCGTTCTGACAGGCGCGGATGAGTTCCACTCCGTGCTGGTATTCGCGCAGGGACTGCTCCAGCGGAAGGTCACCCGCTTCCATGCGTGCCACGAGGGCTTCGAGTGCTTCCATCGACGCTTCGAAGCCCGCAGGGGTCTCGGGAGGCTTGGTCGGCATTGCGGAATTTCCCTAAAGAACGAGAAAGGTACCGAATTCACGTCGCTCTGGAAAGCGTGCGGTCGTTTTCGGGCGCCGCCGTGGTTGACATTGGATTAGACACTGTCTAAAGTCACGCAACGGTTTAGACACGGTCTAAATACCGTGCCTCCCTGTCGCAGATCCTAGGTTGCAGGGCAGGTCAATCCACTTGAAGAGGAGAACGACTGATGGAACTGAAAGGCAGCAAGACTGAGCAGAATCTTCAGGAAGCCTTTGCCGGCGAATCCCAGGCCAACCGCCGTTACCTGTACTTCGCATCCAAGGCCGACGTCGAAGGCTACAACGACGTTGCGACCGTGTTCCGTTCCACCGCCGAAGGTGAGACCGGCCACGCGCATGGTCACCTCGAATACCTCGAGTCCTGTGGCGACCCCGCCACCGGCCTGCCGTTCGGCGGCACCGAGGCCAACCTGAAGACGGCCATCGCCGGTGAGACGCACGAGTACACCGACATGTACCCGGGCATGGCCAAGTCGGCCCGCGACGAAGGCTTCGACGAGATCGCCGACTGGTTCGAAACCCTGGCCAAGGCGGAGCGTTCCCACGCCAACCGCTTCCAGAAGGCGCTGGATACCCTGAACGCCTGATCGGTTCCAGGGAATGTGATCGGGCGGGGCCGGCTTGCCGGCCTCGTCCCGTGTCAGTGATGACTTCAGGCCGTGTTGGAGAATTTCATGTCCGCGCCCACGCAAAGCAAACGTGAAGGCAATCTGGAAGCGCCGACCCGCCATCCGCTGGATTGGCAGAACCCCGAATTCTATGACGAAGCCCCGCTCTTCGCCGAGATGGAGCGCGTCTTCGACATCTGTCACGGCTGCCGCCGCTGCGTCAGCCTGTGCAATTCCTTCCCCACCCTGTTCGATCTGGTCGACGAGTCCGAGACCATGGAAGTGGACGGGGTGAAGAAGGCCGACTACTGGAAGGTGGTCGACCACTGCTACCTCTGCGATCTCTGCTACATGACCAAGTGCCCCTACGTGCCGCCCCACGAGTGGAACGTCGACTTCCCGCACCTGATGCTGCGTGCCAAGGCGACGCGCTTCAGGAAGGAGGGTGCCAAGGCCGCGCACAAGCTGATGTCCAGCACCGACATGATCGGCAAGCTGGCGGGGATCCCGGTGGTGGCGCAGACCGTGAATGCCGTGAACCAGACCGGTGTCGCACGCAAGGTCCTCGACAAGACCCTGGGCGTGCACCCGGATGCCACCCTGCCGAAGTATCACAGCAGGAAGGGCCGCAGCCGAGCCACCCAGGCGGCGTCCGCCGTCAGCGCTCCGGAGCCGGTGAACGGCACGACCGGTCGCGTGGCGCTGTTTGCCACCTGCTACGGTAACTACAACGAGCCGCACATCGTCGAGGACCTGGTCAAGGTCTTCAACCACAACGGCATCGAAGTGACGCTGGTCGAAAAGGAACAGTGCTGCGGCATGCCCAAGCTCGAGCTGGGCGACCTGGAGGCGGTGGCCGCGGCCAAGGACGTCAACGTACCCGCGATGAAGCGCATGATCGATCAGGGCTACGACATCGTCGGTCCGGTGCCCTCCTGCGTGCTGATGTTCAAGCAGGAACTGCCGCTCATGTTCCCCGAGGACGGCGAAGTGCAGGCCGTCAAGGACCGCATCTTCGATCCCTTCGAATACCTGATGGCGCGCCACGCGGGCGGCAAGCTGAAGACCGATTTCCCGCAGACCCTGGGCAAGATCGCCTACCATGCCGCCTGCCATCTGCGGGTGCAGAACATGGGTCTGAAGACCCGTGACCTGCTCAAGCTCGTGCCGGACACCGAGATCGACGTGATCGAGCGCTGCTCCGGCCACGACGGGACCTACGGCGTGAAGAGTGAGTATTTCGAAACGGCGACGAAGATCTGCCGTCCGGTGGTGACGCGCGTGCAGAAGGCCGAGGCCGATCACTTCTCCAGTGATTGTCCGATGGCCGGCCACATGATCGAGAACGGCCTCAAGGACGGCCGCGAACCCGAGCATCCGCTGACCCTGCTGCGCAAGGCCTACGGACTTTAGCCGAACCCAACACAAGGAGATCCCATCATGTCGAGTGACGGATATCACGAGCCCGTTGAGGAACTGAGCGACGAGAGCCGGGAGCTGCACCGCGCGATCGTGTCCCTGATGGAGGAACTCGAGGCCGTCGACTGGTATCAGCAGCGCGTCGACGCCTGCAAGGATCCCGAACTCAAGGCGATCCTCGCGCACAATCGCGACGAGGAGATCGAGCACGCCGCGATGGTCCTGGAGTGGATCCGGCGCAAGAACAAGGTGTTCGACAAGGAACTCCGGGAGAACCTGTTCTCCGACAAGGACTACACCGATATCGGACACCACGATCATTGATTGCCCCGTGCCCCCCCGGGGTGCCAGCAACGAAATGGAGGCAAGTGTGAGCAAACTCAGCCGAGAAGATCTGTTTTCTCTGGAGAAGTACTCGGAGATGCGACCCGCTTTCCGGGCCGAGGTGATGCAGCACAAGAAGAGCCGCGTGCTGCAGGTGGGTCCGAACGTGACCCTGCACTTCGAGGATCGCAAGACGATGCTCTACCAGATCCAGGAGATGCTGCGAGCCGAGAAGATCTTTGACGCGGCGGGCATCCAGGAGGAGCTGGACGCCTACAATCCGCTGATCCCGGACGGCAGCAACTGGAAAGCCACGATGATGGTGGAGTTCGCCGACATCGACGAGCGCAAGGTTGCCCTGTCTCGCCTGATCGGCGTCGAGGACAAGACCTACGTGCAGGTCGATGGCTTCGACAAGGTGCATCCGATCTCCGACGAAGACCTCGAGCGGGACACCGAGGAAAAGACCTCTTCGGTGCACTTCCTGCGCTTCGAGCTGAGCGCGGACATGGTGTCCGCCGTAAAGGGAGGGGCGGCTATTGCCGTAGGCGTGGACCACGAGAACTACAGCCACCGGGTCGATGCCGTGCCGCCCGCAATGCGCGATTCCCTCGCGGCGGATCTCGCCAGCGTCAACTGACCCGGGGCTTCAGGAAGCGGCAAGGGATTGCCGCCCTGCCGGATTTTCGGTATCGCCCCATCGCCGCGGAACAGCAGCCTGAATCTCTAGTGGGAGTGCCTCTGCAGCCGAAGCCCGGCGAGGCGCCTGCCCGCCGGCGGGTGTCGGCAGCAGCGATGCTGCCGTCAAGCCTGCAGGGATGTATTCACGGCGTCCCGCTGACGGGTAGGCGGCTCGCCCGGAAACCCGCCGGGCTGCGATCAAAGCAGGTCCAGTGCGTCTGACAGGTGCTCGACGGGGAGGATCTCCATGCCGTCGATACGCTTTCGGATCCGGTTTCCGGCCGGAATGATCGCCCGGGTGAGTCCGTGCTTGGCCGCCTCGGAGAGGCGCTCCTCGCCGTTGGGGACCGGCCGGATCTCGCCCGAAAGTCCGATTTCCCCGAAACAGACCAGATCGAGCCCGAGCGGGCGGTCGCGGAGCGAGGACAGCGCTGCCACCAGCATGGGCAGGTCCGCCGCCGTTTCCGAGACCCGCACCCCGCCCACGACGTTGATGAACACGTCCTGGTCGAACAGGCCGATCGAACCATGCCGGCTGAGCACCGCCAGCAGCATGATCAGGCGATTCTGCTCCAGCCCCAGGGTCACCCTTCGTGGTTGCGGGGCGTGGCTCTCCGCCACCAGCGCCTGCACCTCGACCAGCAGCGGACGGGTGCCCTCGCGGGTCACCATCACCACGCTGCCGGAAACCGGGCGGCTGTGGCGCGACAGGAAGATCGCCGAAGGGTTGCTGACGGGTTTGAGTCCGTCTTCCTGCATCGCGAACACGCCCAGTTCGTTCACGGCACCGAAGCGGTTCTTCACCGCGCGCAGCATCCGGTAGCGGCCACCCGGGTCGCCCTCGAAATAGAGCACGGTATCGACCATGTGCTCCAGCACGCGCGGCCCGGCGATCTGCCCGTCCTTGGTCACGTGGCCCACCAGGATCACGGCGATGCCGCGCTGCTTGGCCAGGCGGACCAGGGCCGCCGCACTCTCCCGAACCTGCGACACGGAGCCGGGCGCGGACTGCAACGCGGCCGAGTAGAGGGTCTGGATCGAGTCGATCACCAGTACTCCGGGGCGTTCCTGCTCGGCCGTGGCGATGATGTTCTCGACCTGGGTCTCCGTGAGCAGACGCAGCCCGGAGACGTCCAGACCCAGCCGGTGGGCACGCAGACCCACCTGCTGCGCGGACTCCTCGCCGGTCACGTACAGCGTCTGGTCGGACGGCAGCAGTGCCAGCACCTGCAGCAGCAGCGTGGACTTCCCGATGCCTGGATCGCCCCCGATCAGGACCACCGAGCCAGTGACCAGACCACCTCCGAGGCTGCGATCCAGCTCGGAAATCCCGGTCGAAAGGCGCGGGATGTCCTCGCTGGGCAGCTCGCCCAGACGGGTAATGCGCGCAGCCTCGCCGGCATAGCCGCCGGCGCGCGGCCCCTGGACCGCCGCGCTCGGCTGCAGCTCCTCGATGCTGTTCCAGGCTCCGCAGTCCCCGCATTGTCCGGCCCATTTCGGGCTTGTGGCGCCGCATTCCCGGCAGACGTACGTTTGCCTGGTCTTGGCCATCAGGCCTTGCGCTCCGCTTCCGGGGCCGGAAAGCGGACGGTGCGTATGGTGTTGTTCTTGATCTGCACGATATCCATGATCACGCCCCCGATACGCACGCTGGCCGGTGCCTCGGGGATGTGTTCGAGGTGCTCCACGATCAGGCCGCTCAGGGTCTTGGGTCCGTCAAGCGGCAGAGCGAGGCCCAGGGATCGGTTCAGTTCCCGCAGGTGGATGCCGCCATCGACCACGACGCTGCCGTCCGGCTGTGGCAGAACCTCGTCGCCCATGGTGGGCGAATCGGTGGTGAATTCGCCGACGACTTCTTCCAGCAGGTCCTCCAGCGTCACCAGACCCTCGATGTCGCCGTACTCGTCGACCACCAATCCGATCCGGCGCTTCTCTTTCTGGAAGTTGATCAGCTGGCGGTTCAGTGCAGTGCCCTGCGGGATGAAATAGGCGGGCGTAAGCACCTGGCGCAGATCCTCCGGGCCGAAGCTTTCGCGGTAAGTCAGCGGCAACAGGTCACGCATGTGCACGAATCCGAGCACGCGGTCCAGGTCACCTTCGATCACCGGCAACCGGGTGAAACTGCCGCTGAGAATCTGTTCGAGGACGTCGTTCCAGTCTTCCTCGATGTCGAGGGTCACGATCTCACTGCGTGGAATCATGATGTCCTCGACCGTGGTGCGCTCGAGGTCGAGCAGGTTGACCAGCATCCCCTGATGCCGAGGGGGCAGCAGCGGCCCGGCCTCGGTGACCACCGACCGCAGTTCGTCGGTGGTCAGCTCTGCGCGCTGGATTGCATTCATCCGGATTCCCATCAGGCGCAGCAGGCCATTCGCCAGCACGTTGATGATGAAGACCACGGGCCAGAGCAGTCGCAACAATCCGCTGTAGATCCAGGCCGCGGGGTAGGCGATGCGCTCACTGTGCAGGGCGCCGACGGTTTTCGGCGCGGTTTCGGCGAAAATCAGCAGCGCGATGGTCAGCAGCCCGGTCGCGATCGCGATGCCGGTATCGCCGAACGTCCTGTAGCCGATGTACGTGGCGAGCTGGGTGATCAGGATGTTGACCAGGTTGTTGCCGAGCAGGATCAGTCCGATGAGCTGGTCCGGGCGCTCCAGCAGGCGCGCGGCGAGGCGAGCACCGCGGTGCCCCTGACGGGCCTTGTGGCGCATGCGGTAGCGGTTCAGGGCCATCAGCGCGGTCTCGGAGCCCGAAAAGAAGGCGGAGAGCACGAACAGGAGGGCCAGGGTAGTGAACAGTGCGGACAGGGGGATGTCGTGCAAGCGACGTTTCCGTGATGGGGCCAGTTGGATTTTCGATTCTAGGCCGGCAACGCCAGCGGCGAAACCTGTACCCCGGCCTGGGCCGGGTCATGTTCACACCCGTTGCAGGATGACCTCGAGGACCAGTTTCGATCCGAAGTAGGCCAGCACGAGGCTCACGAAGCCACCCGTCGTCCAGGCGAGCGCGCGCGATCCCCGCCAGCCGAAGCGCCAGCGCCCGAACAACAGCACCGAGAACATGATCCAGGCAAGGATGGACAGCACGGACTTGTGCACCAGATGCTGGGCGAACAGGTCTTCGAGGAAAACCAGACCGCTGGCCAGGCTCAGGGTCAGGAAGACCCAGCCGATGAAGATCATCCGGAACAGCCACATCTCCATCGAAAACAGCGGCGGGAGGTAGCGGACGATGCCGCGCAGGTGATGTTCGTGCAGCGCCCGGTGCTGCGCGGTCATCACGGCGGCCTGTACCGTCGACAGCGCGAGGAACGCCCAGCCCAGGGCCGCCAGCATGATGTGGACCTCGACGTAGGGTGTACTCGCCACGCGTCCGGTGCCATCGCAGGTGAGTGCCACCAGCAGCGCCAGCGCGGTGAGGGGCAGGACGATGACGCCCATCACTGCGAGCGGGTGCCGAAGCGACGCCAGCCACAGCAGAGCCGCAACCAGCCAGAGCGAGGCCGCGAGCGCATTCCCCAGGCAGAGGTTCAGTCCGCTTTCGGTCAGCACCAGCTGGGACAGGGCTCCGAGATGAACCAGCAGCGCCGCGGCCCAGAGGATCAGTGGGCCGCGGGGCTTGCCGGCCTGGGGTGGTTGCTGTCGTGCGGACACGACCAGATAACCCACGGTCAGCAGGTACAGCAGGGTCGCGAAAAGGCCGATTGCGGTGTTCATTACCGGTGATTATCCAACGATCGCCGCTGCATTGCACAGCGGGGGATCAGCGGTGCTGACGGTGGTGCGGTCGCGTCCTCTATACTGGTGGCGGAATTCCGCTCGCCGCGTGTCCAGCGGTTTCGGCAATTCGATTTGGTGATTCTGGGAGTCGTGCATGTTCGATGGTCTTTCCAGTCGCCTGCAGGCGACGGTCAAGAAGCTCAAGGGTCAGGCACGCCTGACTGAAGACAATATCCAGGAAGCGCTGCGCGAAGTGCGCATGGCGTTGCTGGAGGCGGACGTTGCGTTGCCGGTGGTGCGCGAGTTCATTGCCGAGGTGCGCGCCAAGGCCGTGGGCAAGGAGGTGATCAGCAGCCTGACTCCGGGCCAGGCCCTGGTCAAGGTGGTGCACGACGAACTGGTGCGGGTGATGGGTGGCGAGAACGCCTCGCTGAACCTGGCCAGCCAGCCTCCGGCCGTGGTGCTGGTGGCGGGCCTGCAGGGTGCGGGCAAGACCACGAGCATTGGCAAGCTCGCGCGCCTGCTGCGCGAACGGCAGAAAAAGAAGGTCGCCGTGGTCAGCTGCGACGTCTACCGGCCCGCGGCGATCCAGCAGCTCGAGACGCTGGCCGGGCAGGTGGAGGTCCAGTTCTACCCCAGCGACGCCGGGGAGCGACCCGAGGCGATTGCCCGGCGCGCCGTGGATCGTGCGCGGCGCGAAGGCATCGAAGTGCTGCTGGTGGACACCGCCGGCCGTCTGCATGTCGACGAGGCCATGATGGCCGAGATCCAGACGTTGCACCGGGCCATCGACCCGATCGAGACCCTGTTCGTGGTCGACGCGATGACAGGTCAGGACGCGGCCAATACCGCCCGCGCGTTCGGCGAGGCGCTTCCACTCACCGGCGTGGTGTTGACCAAGGCCGATGGCGACGCGCGGGGCGGGGCCGCACTCTCGGTACGCCGGATCACCGGGGTGCCGATCAAGTTCATGGGCATGGGCGAGCGCTCCGAGGCGCTGGAGCCGTTTCACCCGGAGCGGGTGGTCTCGCGCATTCTCGGCATGGGCGACGTCCTCACGCTGGTCGAGGAGGCGACACGCCAGGTCGACCAGGACAAGGCCGCGAAGCTCGCGCGCAAGCTGAAGCGTGGGCGCGGTTTCGATTTCAACGACCTGCGCGATCAGCTGGCCCAGATGCAGAACATGGGGGGTATCGGCAGCCTGCTGGAGAAATTGCCGGGCGCGGGCAAGCTCTCGGACGCGGTGAAGTCCCAGGCCAGCGACCGCGAAATCCGGCGCATGATGGCGGTCATCGGTTCGATGACCGAGCAGGAGCGCCGAAATCCGGAGTTGATCAAGGGTTCCCGCAAGCGGCGCATCGCGGGGGGCTCAGGGTGTCAGATCCAGGACGTGAATCGCCTGCTGAAGCAGCATACGCAAATGAGCAAGGCCATGAAGAAATTCTCCAAGGGCGGCGCCGCGAAGATGATGCGGTCCCTCGGTGGGCGCATGGGCGGGCTGGGCGGCCCCGGTGGTCCAGGCCCGGGTGGTTTCCCGTTCCGGTAGCCGCGGCCTGAAAGGCAGTCGGTGCCGCCGCTCCTTTTTCGGCCCTGGCCCGTACGACGAATCGCCGCTGACGGGTTGTTTCGCCGGCGCAGTTCGCTATAATCCCCGGTTTCCTCGAGAAAACCGAATTCGCTGAGGTCCAGAGCAAGCATGGTTACTATTCGTCTGTCCCGCCGGGGTGCCAAGCGCGCACCGTTCTACCAGATCGTCGTCACCGACTCACGCGCTCGCCGCGACAGCGGTTACATCGAGCGCATCGGCTACTTCAACCCGGTCGCCCGGGGTCAGGAGACGCCGCTGCTCATCGATCTGGCGCGTGTGGACCACTGGCTGTCGAAGGGTGCCGCCACCTCCGAGCGCGTGGGTCACCTGATCAAGCAGCATCGCAAGCAGGTCGCAGCCGCCGTCTGAAATTCCCGGGCCGTTCGCGCCGATGAGTGCCGAGCCGGAACGGCTGGTGGTCGGGCGTGTGTCCGGGGTCTACGGTGTGAAAGGCTTCGTGCGGGTGTTCTCGGAAACCGAACCGCGTGGAGCGATCGCCGGATTTCCACGTCTGTGGATGCAGCGCGGTGGTGACTGGCAGAGTATCGAGTTGGAAGACGGTCGTGCCCACGGGCGCGGCGTGGTTTTGAAGTTTCGCGGTACCGATGATCGGGAAGCGGCCCATGGCCTGATCGGATGCACCCTGGCGGTGGAGCGTGACTGGCTCCCGCCACTCGAGGAGGGTGAATTCTACTGGGCGGACCTGCAGGGGCTCGACGTGGAGACGATGGACGGGACACCGCTCGGGCGCATCGAGAGCTTCATGCAGACGGGTGCCAACGACGTGATGGTGGTGCGGGGCGATCGGGAACATCTGGTCCCCTGGGTTCGTGGACGGTACGTGCTGGACGTGGATCTCGACGCCCGCCGGGTGCGGGTGGACTGGGATCCGGATTTCTGAGCGGCGCGATGCGCTTCGACGTCGTCACGCTGTTTCCGGAGCTGGTGCGGCCGGTGGTGGAATGCGGTATCGCCGGGCGGGCCGCGGAGCAGGGTCTGTTCGAGCTGCACCTCTGGAACCCGCGGCGTTGGGGTTCGGGCGTGCACCAGGCGGTGGACGATCGACCCTACGGTGGTGGGCCTGGAATGGTGATGGGCTTCGAGCCGTTGTCCGCGGCGATTTCGGCGGTGCGTGAGGCCGACCCGCGGCCGGTGCACGTGGTGGCGCTGACACCGCAGGGGCGCCGGCTGGATCAGGCCGCGCTGCGGCGATTTGCAGCCATGCCCAGGTTGGCGCTGCTCTGCGGTCGCTACGAGGGGATCGACGAACGGTTGCTCGAAGCCGAGGTCGACGAGGAATGGTCGCTGGGTGACTACGTGCTCTCCGGAGGCGAGTTGGCGGCGATGGTGGTGATCGATGGCTGTGTGCGCTTGCTGCCCGGAGCTTTGGGGCATGCCGACTCGGCGCAGCAGGATTCGTTCACCGAGGGCCTGCTGGACTGCCCGCATTACACGCGGCCCGAGGTGGTGGCGGGGCGTGCGGTGCCGCAGGAGCTGCTGACCGGGCATCACGCCCGGATCGAACGCTGGAGACGGCGCGCGGCGCTGGGGCGAACATTGGAACGCCGGCCGGATCTGCTGGCCGCAATGACATTGGGGCCGGACGATGCGGCCCTGCTGGACGAATACCGTACTCTCGGGAACCGTTCCGGGGAGCGCAGGAATAGCGACAATTGAGGTCCTGACATGAACAGCATTATTCAGCAGCTCGAAGCCGAACAGATGAAGGCCGAAATACCGGACTTCGGCCCCGGCGACACCGTGGTGGTGCAGGTCAAGGTGAAGGAAGGTGAGCGCGAGCGCTTGCAGGCCTTCGAGGGCGTGGTCATTGCCAAACGCAACCGCGGCCTGAACTCGGCGTTCACCGTGCGCAAGATGTCCTATGGCAACGGCGTCGAGCGCGCGTTCCAGACGCACAGCCCGATGGTGGCCGAAATCAAGGTGAAGCGCCGCGGCAAGGTGCGCCGGGCCAAGCTCTATTACCTGCGCGATCTCACCGGCAAGGCGGCTCGCATCAAGGAAGACATCAAGGCTTCCCGCTGATCCGGCGAACCTCCGGACCGAGGGCGACCCCATGACCATCGAACTCCGACGTTGCATGATTCCCCATGCGCCGCTGGAGTTCGTGTGCGCCTCGTCCGCCAGTGACGGCCTGCTGGCCGCGGATTGGCTGGAGCGCGATCCGCCGCGAGCGGACGCTGGCGATACGCATTCTCCGCTGCCTTCGGGGTTGCGCGTCGCGATCGAACGTGCCCGGCGTCAGCGTCGGGATGCGCCGGTGATCCCCCCCTTCGACCCGCTCGATTTCCTGCGTGATCCGCGGGTGTGGCGCGCGCCCGACGACGTGCCCCAGGGCTCGGAACATGCCCGCAAGGTGTGGCGGGCGCTCTGCCGCATCCCGGTGGGCGAGACCCGCACCTACGGCGAGATCGCACGCGAGATCGGCTCCTCGCCCCGTGCGGTTGGCCAGGCCTGCCGCGCCAATCCCTGGCCTTTGTTTGTTCCCTGTCATCGGGTGGTTCCGGGGCGGGGCGCGCGGACCCCGACACCCGCCGGCGCCTACGCCGGGCAGGTTGAAGGGCCCCTGGCGGGCATCAAGGTCTGGCTGCTGGAGCACGAAGCGCACCGTGTCTGAAGCGCCTTCGTCAAGCCAAATCCGTCGCTGGGCCCATCCCTGGTGGGCCATGCGAAAACTTCGGTATCCGATCGCTGCGCCAGACACGCTGGAGCTGCGTTGGGCAGGTTTGCAATAGGGTGGCCATTCCTGCACTGGCCCGCCTTGCTCCGGCGCGTCTGGCTGGGCTCCATAGGCACCGAACTTCCCGCATGGCCCACTAGACAGAAAATTCTGGCGGAAGCGGGAATAATCGCCCCGTTTCTTGCGTCCTGTGTCTGATGCTGCAGAAATCCTCTCGTCGAATCAGAACGTTAGCATAGTCTGATGTTCGGTTCTGTTTGACATTGGGGGCCGCGCATTATCACGATGAAAGGAGGTTTATGCCCGCAATGGGCTGGACCGCCACCAATAAAGACAATCCTTTGATGGAGGTTTCCATGTTCAAAAAAGCCTTGCTGGCGCTGCCCGTGGCACTGGCTCTCGGGGCTGCGGCCCACGCTGAAAAGCCGCCGGAGGAGGTCCTTCAGGGGCTGATTGACTCCGTCGATTCCGCTTATCTCACCCAGAGCGAGCAGAACCTGCTCATGATGCCCGATAACCCTGCTCTTTGGGTTGGCATGGATGGCGAGGACCTGTTCCATACGGCCCGCGGCCCGAACAACGTCTCGATGGAAGCCTGTGATTTCGGTAAGGGTCCGGGCGTACTCGAAGGTGCCTACGTCGAAATGCCGCGCTATTTCGAGGACACCGGCAAGGTGATGGACCTCGAAACCCGCATCGTGCATTGCATGACCGAGGTCCAGGGATTCGACAAGGATGACCCCGCGGTCAAACAGCGTCACGGTTCAGGCTCCGACCACATGAAGCTCCAGACCTACATCGCCATGCAATCGAATGGCATGGAGTGGAACAACCCGCTCGACCACCCGCTGGAAAAGGCCATGCGTGACGCCGGTGAGGTGCTGTTCGCCCGTCGCGCCGGCAAGGCCGACTTCAACTGTTTTGCGTGCCACGGCCAGTCCGGCAAGCAGGTGCGCGCCTCCGTGCTGCCCAACGCCACGGTTGGGGAAGACTGGACCAAGGCCATTTCCTGGCCCGCGTTCCGGGTCGGTCATGACAACGTGCGCAGCAGCCAGCATCGTGTCCGCGGCTGTTATTACCAGATGCGTCAGGCCGGCATGAAGGCGGGCTCGGATGCTTCCATTGCCGTGATCTCGTACTGGACCGACCTGGCCCGCGGTCAGCCGGCCATCCTGCCTGACATGAAGCGCTGATCCCGGACGCACAAGGAGATTCCAGATATGTTCAAGAAGACCCCTCTGGCGGCCGGTGTTGCCGCTTTCGCAACGATCATCTTCGCGGGCGGCTGTGCCGTCGCCGATGCTGACAAGTCCGGTAAGGTCGACTACACGGCCATGACCCCGCACGAACTCGCCGAATACCTGATGTTCGAGGCCAACGGTGGCGGCGGTTTCAACCTGTCGCAGGAAGTGCAGGAGGGCGGTACCGCCCGCGAACGCATGCAGCAGGACGAACTGCAGAAGGCCTGCTCGATCATCGATGACGGCAAGCCCGATGCGGAGACGCTGAGCGCGATCCGGGCCGCCGCACAGGAATCGATCGTCTACCCGGAAGGTGGCATCAAACTGGGCGACTGGAAGAAGGGCCGTGAGTTGGCATGGTCCGGTTTCGGCTACCGCATCGGTCACAACTTCGACGACCATTCCAAGCGCGAAGCAGGTGGCACCTGCTACAACTGCCACCAGCTGGCGACGGACCGTACCGGTGGCACCGTGGGCCCGAGCCTCACCGGCTACGGCAAGACCCGGGGCACCAGTGACGCGATCCTGAAGTACGCGTACGACATGATCTACAACCCGCATGTCTACTTCCCGTGCACCCACATGCCGCGATTCGGTGCCAACGGCATGCTGACCGAGGAAAAGATCGCCGACATCATGGCGTACATGTTCGATCCGGAGTCCCCGGTCAACGAGTAAGATCGAGCGCTTGACGATCGACGGTCCTTCGGGGCCGTGATGAAGCCGCCGGTGGCGACACCGGCGGCATTTTTATTTGCCCTCCACCGCAGGCGGGGGAGGGACGGGGCGGGGGCATTTGCCGCGACGCTGGCCTGAAAAGCGTCTTGCGGGTATCGTCTCGCCCCACCATGCTCAGCTATCAACACGAATACCACGCCGGCAACTTCGCCGACGTGCACAAGCACCTGGTGCTCTGGCTCGTGCTCGATGCACTGCTGGCGCGTCCCAAACCCTTCGTCGCGGTCGACCTGTTCGCCGGTTCGGGCCAATACGCTCTGGATCGGGGCCCGGCCGCGCGCAGCGGTGAGTGGCGCGAGGGAATCGGCCGGCTCTGGTCGCTGGACCGGGGTCCGGAACGCCTGCGGGTCTGGCTCGATGCCATCCGGGGGCTGCAGACGGATCCGGGACGGCTGATGACGTACCCCGGTTCCCCGGAACTGATCCGCCGGCGTCTGCGCGAGCAGGACCAGCTGGTGGCCTGTGAACTGCACCCCGGCGCGTTTGCCGCGCTGCAGGACGCCCTCCGGACCGATTCCCGCTGCCACCTGCACCGGCGCGACGCTCGCGAGGCTTCCCGCGCGCTGTTTCCACCGGAGCCGCGACGCGGGCTGGCACTGCTCGATCCCGCCTATGAACGGGTCCAGGAATACGTGGAAGTCCCGGAGATGACACGGGAAATCCGCCGGCGCTGGAACACCGGGATCATCCTGGTTTGGTATCCGCTGCTGGAGGAAGGCCGGCACCCGCAGCTGCGCGACGCGCTCCTGTCGCGCCACCCGGGGGAGTCCATCCTGTTCAGCGAACTCCGCCTGAGCGACCCCCCGCGTGGCCCGGGTCTGCAGGGCTCGGGCGTGGCCGTGCTCAACGTGCCCTGGCAGCTCGATCGACAGCTTTCAGAGACACTGTTTCCCGCGTGGCAGCGGCTCGACCCGGAACGTCGTGGCGGGCTGTTCCAGGCGCTGACCCTTGAAAACACCGGGGGGCGTCCCCATTTCGAGCGGATCGAATCCATAGTGACCCCTGCCAGGAAGGATGTGACGGACCATGACTGAAGCCCAACGTGAAGAACGCCGTTTCGAGACCGAGGTCAGCCAGCTGCTGCACCTGATGATTCACGCGCTGTATTCCAACCGCGAGATCTTCCTGCGCGAGCTGATCTCCAACGCGGCGGACGCCTGCGACAAGCTGCGCTTCGAGGCGCTGGCGCATCCCGACACCATTGTCCAGCCCGCCGAACTGCGCATCGACGTGCATGTCGACAGGGAGGCCCGGACGATCCACGTCTCCGACACCGGTATCGGCATGTCCCGCGACGAGGTGATCGCAAACGTCGGGACGATCGCGCGTTCCGGCACCAGGGAGTTCCTGGGCCGTCTGACCGGTGATCAGAAAAAGGACGCGCAGCTGATCGGCCAGTTCGGCGTTGGTTTCTACTCGGCGTTCACCGTGGCCGACCGGGTCACCCTCGAGAGCCGCCGCGCGGACGCCGCCGAGGATGCCGCGGTGCGCTGGGAATCCGACGGCAGCGGCAGCTACACGCTGGAAAACTGTTCCCGGGCGACCCCGGGCACCGAGGTGATCGTGCACCTGAAGGAGGACGCCGACGAGTTCCTGGAAGCCTACCGGCTGCGCCACATCATCACGCGTTATTCCGACCACGTCTCCTTCCCGATCCGCATGCCGAAGCTGGACGACGACGGCAAGGCAACGGACGAATGGGAGACCGTGAACCGCGCCAGCGCGCTGTGGACGCGGGCCAAGAACGACATCAGCGAAGACGAATATCGCGAGTTCTACAAGCACGTGGCGCATGACTTCGAGGACCCGGCGGCCTGGGTGCACAGCCACGTCGAGGGCAAGCAGCAGTACACCACGCTGTTCTACATCCCGAAGCGCGCGCCCTTCGATCTCTGGGATCGCGATCAGCGCCACGGCGTGAAGCTCTATGTGAAGCGCGTGTTCATCATGGACGACGCGGAGAAGATGCTGCCCGGCTACCTGCGTTTCGTGCGCGGCGTGGTGGACTCGTCCGACCTGCCGCTGAACGTCTCGCGCGAAATCCTGCAGACCAACCGGCTGGTTGATGGCATCCGCTCAGGTTCGATCAAGAAGATCCTCGGCCTGCTGGAATCGATTGCCGAGAACGAGCCGGAGAAGTACGCCGAGATCTGGAACCAGTTTGGCCGGGTGCTGAAGGAAGGGCCGGGCGAGGACTACGGCAACCGCGATCAGATCGCGAAGCTGCTGCGCTTCGCGAGCACGCAAAACAGCGATGACACCCAGAACGTGTCGCTGGCAGATTACAAGGGGCGCATGAAAGAGGGTCAGAAGGCGATCTATGTGATCACCGCCGACAGCCCCGCGGGCGCGCGCAACAGTCCGCATCTCGAGATCTTCCGCAAGCATGGTATCGAGGTGCTGCTGCTCTCCGACCGGGTTGACGAGTGGCTGCTGTCGCACCTCGATCGCTTCGACGACACCCCGATCAAGTCGGTGTCCAAGGGGGACCTCGACCTCGGGGAGCTGTTGGACAAGGACGCCGGGGATGCCGATGCCGAGGGTGAAGACAGCGCTACGGGCGATCTCGGCGATCTACCCGAGCGAATCGCCAGGACTCTCGATGACCGCGTCGACACCGTGCGGGCTTCGCAGCGCCTGGTGGAATCCCCCGCCTGCATCGTGCTCGGTGAACACGAGATGGCGCTGTACCTGCAGGAGCTGATGAAGCAGGCGGGTCAGCAGACCTTTGGCGGCAAGCCGGTACTGGAGGTCAACCCGACGCACCCGCTGGTGCAGCGGCTGAAGGCCGCCGAGGGCGCGGAGTTCGACGACCTCGCCACGCTGCTTTTCGAGCAGGCCCTGCTCACCGAGGGCGGCCAGCTGGAGGATCCGTCCGGCTTTGTCGCACGGCTGAACCGATTGCTGCTCAAGGCAGCGTAGCGCCGTGATCCTTCGGTGACGGACAGGTAGGCATGGCCCGGCGTCGGGCCGTGCCCTTCACGCTCGGTGGGTTCAGCGCTGCATCAGGCGTTCGAGTCCCCGTTCGAAGGCGATGCCGATGCGCTTGCCCAGCGGCTGGCGCCGGCTGAATCGGACCTCGTAGAGATCATGGTCTCGGGCAAGACGCATCAGCAGGTCGTCGCTGGTGCCGATCTCGTCGATCAGTCCCTGTTCCAGCGCCTGCTCACCGTACCAGTGCTCGCCGGTCGCCAGGGTGTTCAGGTCCAGTTCCGGTCGGTAGCGCTGCAGGTACTTCTTGAACAGGTCGTGCGTTTCCTCGAGTTCCTGCTGGAATTTGGCGCGACCTTCGGGTGTGTTCTTCCCGAGGACGGTGAGCGTGCGCTTGTGCTGGCCCGCGGTCAGTAGCTCGATGTCGACATCGTGCCGTTGCAGCAGCCGGTGAACGTTGGGAATCTGGGCCACAACCCCGATCGACCCGACCACCGCGAACGGCGCTGCGACAATGTGCTGCGCGACGGCGGCCATCAGGTAGCCTCCGCTGGCCGCGACGCGATCGACGGCCACGGTCAGGCCGATTCCCGCATCCCGCAGTCGGGCCACCTGCGCGGACGCCAGGCCGTACGACGGCACCAGTCCCCCGCCGCTGTCGAGGCACAGCACGGCCTGATCCGTTCCGGGGCGCGCGAGGGTCAGGATCGCGGAGATCTCCTCGCGGAGGTTTTCCACCGCGGTTGCACGGATGTCGCCCTGGAAGCGAAGCACGTAGACCCGGTTGCGTTCGGACCGGCTTTCGCGCTTGCGTTCGCGCCTGGCCTCGCGCAGCAGCCTTCGGACTGCACCGCGGCCCAGCACCTTGCGCTGCAGGGCGTGTTTCATGTCCCGGTAGCGTTGATTGAGGTGGCGCACGGTCAGCTGCTCGTCGTCACGGGAGCGGCTGCGCGTTGCGGCGGCTACCACGGCGCCCAGCAGGATCAGCGCGAGGGTCAGGATCGTCAGGCCCTTGAGCAGAAACAGGCCGTAATCTTGCAGGAACTCCATGAGGTCTCCGGTTCAGTAGGTGGCCGTGGGTTTCGCGTCGGCCGTCTCTTTGGGATAGTACCGCCAATGGCTCAGCATGCGGATGATCCCGGTTTCCCTGTCCCGCCCCTGCGCGGGGGCATCGATTTCATTCGTTTCCGTGACCGCGATACCCTGAGCCTGCGCCAGGTGGACGAGTTCAACGGGGTGCGCAAGGGAACCGCGTTCCGGCATTTCAAGGCGCGGCGCGCCGAGCTGTCGGAGGACCGGGATTACTTTTATCTAGACGCCGTGCAGCATGCGGGCTTCATCGGGCAGTTGCGGGAGCAGGGCCGGATCTATGCATCGACCCGGCATTTGGTCTTGCTCACCGAGTCCGGCTATCGGCAGCTTTCCGGGGCGACGAATCCGGACCGCTGAACGGTGGCGGGAGCCCTCATTTCGGGTCCTTCCTGCCGCGGGAGAGTTGCCGCAACAGCGCCTCCTGCTCGTTGAACGACGGGACGCGGCTTCCCGAAGGGCTGGTGCCGGTGTCCTCGGCCTCACGCTGCGACGGATGCCCGGCCCGCTCGCGTTCCTTGAGCAACGCGTACGTTTCAAGGTTCTTGGCGACGTCCCCGTCTGCGGTCGGCTCGGGGTACCGGCCCCGGTAACCGGTCGGTGTGCGTTGTCCCTTGCGCAGGAACAGGCGCATTCGGAGTTCCTTGTTGTAGTCCACGACCCGCTGCTCCATCCGGAACAGGTCGTAGACCGCGAGTCCGAGCAGACCCAGCAGGGGAAGCAGCCAGCCGTATCCCGGAACGAGAAAGGCCGTGCCGAGCGTCGTCGCGCTGAGCAGCACAAACAGGGCGCTGCCGCGGTTGTCGCCCAGGTAGATCCGGTGCAGGCCCACCGGGAACAGCAGCCACGCCGCATAGGCCGTGCTGCGCGAGCGCAGGTTGGCGGCAAGTACCGCGTTGACCGCTTGCAGGCCGCCGCCCTCGAGATTCAGTTTTTTCCAGGCCTTGCTCATTTTCCGCTCCGATCGATCCTGCGATCGAGTGTAACGCCCGGTGCAGTGGCCGCAGGGAATGTCTGCCTGCTATTGCGGCCTTGCGTCAGCTTGTTAGCATGCTGGTGGAACTTCCGGGGAAACCGCGCCGATGTCGGACCGTCGACTGCAAGTGTTCTTCACCGTGGCCCGGCTGCTGTCGTTCACGCGGGCCGCCGAAGTGCTGCACATGACCCAGCCCGCCGTCACCTTTCAGGTGCGGCAGCTGGAAGAGCAGTTCGACGCGCGCTTGTTCGATCGCAATCACAATCGCGTCACCCTCACGGATACGGGGCGGCTGGTTTATCGCTACGCCGAGCGGATCTTCGAGACCTACGCCGAAATGGAAGCCGCGCTGCGCGAGATGAAGGGAGCGGTCGGGGGCGCGCTGGTGCTGGGCGCCAGCACGACGGTGGCCGAGTATCTGCTTCCGACCCTGCTCGGGACCTTCCTGCGCAACCATCCGGAGGTCGGTATCAGTCTGCGCGTGGGCAATACCGAGGCCGTCGTGGCCATGGTCGAAGAGAGCGAAATCGATCTCGGCGTGGTCGAGGCCCCGGTCAGCAACCGGAATCTCATCGTGCAGCCCTGCCTGATCGATCAGCTGCGTCTGATCGTGCCGCCGGATCATGCGCTCGCCCGGCGCAGCCAGGTCACCCTGGACGACTTTCTGGACGAACGGTTCGTCTGCCGGGAGGAGGGATCCGGCACACGCGAGGTCATCATGGAGTACCTCGGGCGTCAGGGCTACAGCCGCAGCCGCCTCAATCTCTGCATGGAGCTGGGCAGCCCGGAAGCGATCAAGGGCGCGGTGGCGGCCGGTCTCGGAGTCTCGGTGCTGTCCGAGTCCGTGATCGCGAAGGAGGTCACGCTGGGCCAACTGGTGGCGATCCCGCTGGAGCCCGCGCTGGAGCGACCGATTTCGCTGGTGCACGCGCGCCAGAAGTTCCGGGTTCCGACGCTGGAGGTTTTGCTGCGCTTCATCCGGGAATACTGCAGCTACGACGATGCGAACGACACTATTGGGGTGTCCGAAGCGTTCGCTGCTGATGAACGATCCACGGACGTGCCCGAGCGGGTGCCTGAATAGCCGTTCTGTGGCAACCGGATCCGATGCAGTCGGGTATTCGCTTGCCCGTGCGGCCCACCCCCACCGTCGAAACCCTCGCAGAGGAGAATTCATGAAAAGCTACTGTGTCGTGCAGCATACCTATTCCGAGTTTCTCGGGCTGATCGAGTCGCAGCTGGAAAAGCGCGACATCGGGTTTTCCTATTACCGGCCTTTCGTGGGCCAGGACATGCCCGGTTCGGCGGCGCAGTTCGACGGTCTCTGGCTGCTCGGCGGTGCCTGGCCGACCAGCGATATCGAGCACAACCCGCAGGTCGAGGACGAATTGTCGCTGATCGACATCTTCCGCCGTTCCCGGCGTCCGGTGATCGGACTGGGCATGGGCGGCCTTCTGGTGGCCCAGCAGGCGGGTGGTACGCCGCAGGACCAGCCGGCCTACCGAGCCGGGTTCGTGACCGCGCACAAGACCCGGGCGGGAGAAGGAGACGCACTGGCGGAGACGCTCGACGGACGTCGGGTACTGGTGCTGGTGCACGGCCGGGTGGATCTTCCGGAGGGTATGGAGCCCATCCTGGTCGACGACAACGGCGATTGGCTTGCGGTGCGTGTCGACGATCTCACGTACGGAATGCTGTTTCGGCCCGAGATGAAACCCGGCATGCTGGAAGATATCATCATGGAGGCCCGGCACAATCCGCCACCGAACATCGGCGAACTGCTCGGCCAGGCGCGCATGGAGTGGGCGGAGATGCAGGAGACGACCGGCCGCGTGGTCGTGGCGCTGGTCACGGAACTGGGCCTGATGCAGGAAAGGCGCAAGATGCCCGTTTTCAGCCTGAACGTGGTGTCCTGAATCCCCGGCGTTGGGACGCTGCTACCATGCGGGCTGCAGGATCGGAACGCGAGAGACGGACGCATGATGACACCGATGAACATGGGCCGCAGGAATCGCGGGAGCGACACCGCCCGGCGGGTGGCGGAAATCGTCGACCGCCTGCCGGAGGAACAGCAGCAGACCCTGCTGCGTTTCGCGGAATTCCTGCTGGCGGAGGCGCCGGAGACGGAGAGCCTCCCCGAGACCCTTCCGGAACCCAAGGCCATTCCCCGGCCCGCGGAGGAATCGGTCATCAAGGCCATGCGGCGGCTGTCCGAGACCTATTTCATGCTGGAACGAGGCAAGTTGCTGAACGAGACTTCGGCACTGATGGCCCAGCACGTGATGCAGGGCCGTGACGCCGCCGAGGTCATCGATGAACTCGAAGCGATTTTCGCGGCGCACTACGAGCGGGCACGGTCCGCGTCATGATCGAGGTCTTCCGGCGCTGGTACGAGCGTCACTTCACGGATCCGCAGGTGGTGATTCTAGCGGTCCTGCTGATCGCCGGATTTCTGCTGGTCATCTTCGCCGGACGCATCCTGGCGCCGCTGCTGGCCAGCCTGATCATTGCCTACCTGCTGGAGGGCGCGGTCGCGAAGCTGACGCGATTGCGGCTGCCGCGGTTGCTCGCGGTCACCGTCGTCATGCTGTTGTTCATCGCGCTGGTCGCCGCAGCGCTGTTTGGCCTCGTGCCCATGATGTCGCAGCAGGTGACCCAACTGGTTCGCGAGTTGCCGGTGATGATCTCCCAGGGGCAGGCGCTGCTGCTGCAACTGCCCGAACGCTATCCGCAGATCATCTCCGAGGAGCAGGTGTTCGAAATCATGGGGGCGATCCGCACGGAGGCCACCGTGTACGGGCAGCAGGTGGTGAAGTTTTCGCTCGCGTCCGCCCAGCATGTCGTCACGGTGGTCATCTACCTGATCGTCGTGCCGCTGATGGTGTTCTTCATGCTGAAGGACCGCGACGCGATCCTCGGATGGTTCATGGGCTTCATGCCGCGGGACCGGCGCCTCGCCAGCCAGGTCTGGAACGAGGTCAACGTGAAGATCGCGAGCTACGTGCGCGGCAAGTTCATCGAGATCCTGCTGGTCTGGGCGGTGAGTTTCATCACCTTCCACTGGTTCGGGCTGCAGTACGCCGTGTTGCTGTCGTTCGTGGTGGGAATCTCGGTGATCATCCCCTATATTGGCGCGGCTGTCGTGACCATTCCGGTCGCGATGGTGGCGTACTTCCAGTTTGGGTTGTCGAGCGAGTTCGCCTGGGTGCTGATCGCCTACGGGGTGATCCAGTTCCTGGATGGTAACGTGCTGGTACCTCTGCTGTTCTCCGAAGTCGTCAACCTGCACCCGGTGGCGATCATCGCCGCAGTGTTCATCTTCGGGGGGATCTGGGGTCTGTGGGGTGTATTCTTCGCGATCCCGCTGGCCACACTGGTGCACGCGGTATTGAAGTCCTGGCCGCGCCATACCTTCGCGCCCGAAGCCGCACAGGGGGCCGCAGAGGGTTCCACCGCGACCGGCAGCCCCGCCGAATGACATTTCAGCGGCCTTCGGAGGTTCCCGGAAGGGTTCCGGGACCGGTGTGGTGGGGCTGTCAACCAAGAGAGGCTGCATGACCGGCACGGAATTATTGATGAACGTCACTCCTCAGGAGAGCCGCGTCGCTCTGGTGGAGAACGGAATCCTGACGGAGTTGCACATCGAGCGCAGCCGGCGCCGGGGATTGGTTGGAAGCATCTACAAGGGCCGGGTCTGCCGGGTTCTGCCGGGCATGGACGCCGCCTTCGTCGACATTGGTCTGGAACGAACCGCGTTTCTGCACGCCTCCGACGTGGCCCCGGTGGAACGCGAGGAGCTTTGCAACAACGGAGAGGCGCTCCCGCGCAACGAGTCCATCAGCCAGTTGCTTCACGAGGGGCAGGAGATCCTGGTCCAGGTGATCAAGGATCCCCTGGGAACCAAGGGCGCGCGGCTCACGACCTATGTCACCGTGCCTTCACGCCACCTGGTGCTGATGCCGAACCAGAGCAATATCGGGATCAGTACGCGCATCGAGGACGACGCCACCCGCAGCCGCCTCCGCGAAACGATGGAGGAACTGCGCGCCGAACTCGCACCCGAGCACGGCTTCATCGTGCGCACCGCGGCCGAGCTGGTGGACGCAGACGCGTTGCGCAACGACGTGCTGTTCCTCAAGAAGCTCTGGGACTCCCTGCGCGAAGTCGCCGCAAGTGGTTCGCCGGGGCAGGAGATTCACGCGGACCTGTCCCTGGTTCTGCGCATTCTCCGCGACATGGTCGGGATCGAACTGGACCGGATACGCATCGATTCCCGCGAGACCTGGCAGAAAGTGACCGAGTTTGCCGAACGCTACATTCCGGCACTCACGGGTCGCATCGAGCACTATCCCGGGGAACGGCCGATCTTCGAACTGTTCAACGTCGAAGAGGAGATCCAGCGGGCGCTGGAACGCAAGGTCGAACTCAAGTCCGGCGGCTACCTGATCTTCGACCAGACCGAGGCGATGACCACCGTCGACATCAATACCGGCGGTTTCGTCGGTCATCGGAACCTCGAGGAAACCATCTTCAAGACCAACCTCGAAGCGGCGCAGGCGATCGGTCGGCAGCTCCGGCTGCGCAATCTCGGCGGCATCATCATCATCGACTTCATCGACATGCTGGACGACGAACACAAGCGCCAGGTGATTCGGGCCCTCGAGCGGGCACTGGAGCGCGATCACGCGAAATGCCAGATCTGCGACGTTTCGCCGCTCGGGCTGGTGGAGATGACGCGCAAGCGCACGCGTGAGAGCCTGGAACGGCTGCTCTGCGAGCCGTGCCCCACCTGTGGCGGGCGCGGCTACCTCAAATCCGCAGAGACTGTCTGCTACGAACTGTTTCGCGAAATCCTCCGGGAGGCCCGGCAGTACGACGCAAAGGAACTGCGGGTGCTGGCTTCGCAGGCGGTCATCGATCTGTTACTGGACGAGGAGTCGTCCAGCCTCGCCGAGCTCCAGGAATTCGTCGGCGTGCCGATCCGCTTCCAGGTCGAGACCCTGTACCAGCAGGAGCAGTTCGACGTGGTCTTCATCTAGGCAGGTCCAGGGTTCCGGGCGAATGCAGGCTGACCGCGCCGACAGTCCCCGTACGCTGCGTCCGCCCCACGCGGATGCCGTCTTCCGGCGCCTGCCCCCGCGGCGGATGCGATGATCCGGCGCAGCCTGCGTCATATCGTCAACGTTCTGGGCTTCGTGCTGCTCGTGCTGGCCATCGCGCTGCTGTCGGTCCGGCTCATGCTTCCGCACTGGCCCGATCTCGCTTCGGTGGTGGAAGACCGCGTGGGAAGCGTGATCCAGCGTGAAGTCGATGTGGGTTCGGTGCGTCTGGGCTGGTCGGGCTGGGCGCCTGAACTGGTTGCGCGAGAGGTTCGTATATCGGTTCCCGATGGCGTCCCGCTGCAGGCCCGCGAACTGGGTGTCAGTCTGGCGCCCCTGCGCAGTCTGCGCGCATTGCGCCCGTTGCCCGGGCGCGTGCGGCTTGAGGGGGCGGCCCTGACGATCGGCCGCACCGTGGATGGACGGCTCGATATCCATGGCTGGCACTTCGGTGGTCGCGGCTCGGCGGTTCGGGACTGGGGGCGTTATCTCTCGGAGCTGGACCGGATGGAAATCGAGGATGCGAGCCTGCAATGGGTCGATGCGCTGACCGGGATCCAGGCCGGGGTGCGCGTGGACACCCTTGCCCTGCGTTCGGATGGCGACGGTCTGAAAGCGATGGCTCGCGGCAGCCTGCTTCGAGAGCAGGGCGGAGCGGTGAACATCGGCCTGGAAATCCCGATATCGGATCCCGATCGGGCGGAGTTCTTCCTGGAACTCGAAGACCTGCAGATCTCTCACTGGGTCCGGTTCACCGAGTGGTCCCGCGAGCTTTCCGGACAGACTTCGGTCAAGCTCTGGGGGGCTACGGAAGGCACGCGCGTCGTGCGCATCCAGGGCGAGCACCAAAGCAACGTGTTTACCGCGAATGCCCTTGGGCCGCGCGTGGACAGCCTCGCCCACCGGTTCCATTGGCGCCGGGGTGCCGAGGGGGCGGTGGCGCGCTGGATCGCCTTGCATCCGGGGTCCGGCGATGCGCGCGTCGAGTATCGGCTGGCTCCGGGGGAAAGCATGGACCCCGCACCACAGAGGGTGCGGATCGCGCTGGACGGAGTGGATCTCGGTCGGTACGCGCGGATCATGGCCGCGGCTCGGCCGCCGTGGGTACCGGCGCTGGATTCGTTCAGTGCACTGAACGCCGACGGGCAATTGGAAACGCTGGACCTGATTCTGACCAACGAGGACGGAGCCTGGGACCTGCAGGAGGCCGCGGCGACCCTGCGCGATCTCGCCTGGAGCCCCGTCGGCAACTTCGTCGGGGCGTGGGGGGTCGATGCCAGCCTGCAGTGGACGGCGGGCGTGGGGGACGTGGTGCTCGGGGGCGATGGCATCCGGCTGAGCCTGCCCGCGTGGTTCCGGCAAGAGCTTTGGATCGATCGCCTCGACGCCGGGTTGCAGCTTCAGCGCCGGGCGGACGGATGGCGGGTGGACCTGGCCCACGTGGCTCTCGAGAACGAGGACCTTGCGCTGGATGGGCGGGGAGACCTGGAGTTCGGGTCCGAGCCGAATCTGGATCTGGCCCTGCGTTTCCTGCGGGGAGATGGATCCCGGGTCAGCCGTTATCTGCCCGAGCTTCGCCTGCCCCCCCAAACCTACCGGTGGCTGCGCGAAAGCATTCAAGCCGGCACGGTCGTCGAGGGGGGCATGGTGTTTCGCGGCGATCCCCGTGAATTCCCGTTCCGGGAGCAGCAGGGGCTGTTCGACGTGCAAGTGGTCATTGCGGACGGAGAACTCGACTACCAGCCGGGTTGGCCCCTGGCCCGGGAACTCTCCGGCACCTTGGGCTTTCGCAATGCCGCGCTGGATATCGAAGGTGCCTCCGGCAGGCTGCTCGATTCCCAGGTGGCCGACGTGCGCGTGCGGATCCCGGATATGCTTCGCGAGCCCGTATTGAATTTGCGCGGGCAGGCGACCGGGCCCGCCGATGACCTGATCCGCTATCTCGGGGAATCGGGGCTCGGGCAGCGGTTTTCGCTGTATCGGGAGGATCTGCGTCCCGGCGGCGCCAGCGTGCTGGATCTTGAGCTGGCGATCCCGCTGCATGGCGGCGGGCCCGCGAACACCGAGGCGTCGGGACGTCTGCGCCTGGAAGGAGCGCGGCTGGACGTGCCCGATCTTCCCCTGGTTCTCGAACAGATCCGTGGCGAAGTGGCGTTCGGGCCGCAGGGGGGCCTCCAGGCCACGGGAATTCAGACTTTGGTGCACGGCGAAACCATCACCGTCGATCTGGTGCGGCCGGCCGGAGCCGATGGCGTGCGTATTCGGGCCGAGGGTCCGCAACCTTTCGAGCCCTGGCTTGGAGAGGGCGGTGGCTGGGAGCAGCGCCTGCGCGGAATGGCTCACTGGACGGCGGATATCGAGTTGAACGGGTCAAATGCCCCGTCACTGTTGACGCTTTCCTCGAACCTGGAGGGCGTGGAACTCGACTGGCCCGCCCCGTTTGCGAAGACCCGCGCTACGCGCCGTCCGCTGCAAATCACCTGGCCTCTGAAGGCGAACCGCGATTCCGTGGCGAAGCTCCGCTTCGACGACGTGCTGGCCGCTGACTTGCGACGGGCTCCGGGGACGGACGGAACCGCCGGAATCGAGGCGATGGCCGTGCACCTGGGGACCCCGCTGCCGGCGACGCTGGAATTGCCCGAACGCGGTGTGGTTCTGCGTTCGCGGCTCCCTGTGGTCGATCTGGATGACTGGAAGCTCGCGCTCGACAGCCTGACGGAGCACCCCGCCCAGGTGCCGCGCGACGAGGGGTTGCGTCTGGTGCGTGCCGACTTCGAGGTGGAAGACACGCTGCGCTGGCAGGGGCACACCTATCCAGGTGTGCGAGCCATCCTGGAGACCGGACCGGGGGAGCATCGTGTCTCGCTGGATGGGGACTGGCTGGCCGGCGATATTCTGATCCTGTCCGGCGGCGACGGTGGAACGGACCCACCCGGGGCGGCGCATTGGAAGATCCGTCTCGACCGATTGCATGTCGATTCGGTTCCCGATGCGCCCGCGACGGGTGGAGATGCTCCAGCCCATTCCGCGGACCCCCTGAATTGGCCGGGGATCGAACTGGCGATCGAGGATTTCAGGGTGGCGGATGTGCAGGTCGCGGACCTCCAGATGATGCTCTGGCCGCTTTCGGATGGCGTGGAGCTGGCCGATATCCGACTGCGCAGCCCGGAACCCGGGGTGGAGATCTCCGGATCCGGGGCATGGCGGTTCACCCCTGCAGACGGACATGTCTCCGATCTTCAGATCGACATCAGTGGCGAGGATTGGGGCAGCGGTCTGCGCTCGATGGGAGTCGCCCACGCGCTCGATGGGGCTTCCGGCTCCGGTCGCCTGACCGTGACCTGGCCCGGACCGTTGTTCGCACCCGATCTTGCTGCCCTGAGCGGACGGGTGATGTTGAACCTTTCGGACGGGCGCCTGCTGGATGTCGAGCCCGGGGCCGGCAGGATTCTGGGGCTCGTCAGTCTGGATCTGGTGTTGCGCCGGGTACGCCTGGACTTCCGGGATCTTTATACTCAGGGGTTGAGCTTCGATCGGATGACGGGAGAGGCCGTCATCAATGGGGGTGAATTGCTGCTGCCGGAGTTGCGGATCCGCAGCCCCTCGGCGGAAATCCGGGTCAGTGGCCGGACCGGGCTCGTGTCTCGTGATTTCGACCAGTCGGTCGTGATCGTGCCGCGTCTGCGGTCGACCCTTCCGATCGTGGGCGCCCTTGTCGGTGGGCCTGTCGCCGGCGCCATCGTGCTCTTGGTGGAACGTGTACTCGGAATCGGGGACCAAGTGGAAGAGGCGGCGCGTGTAGAGTATTTCGTGACCGGACCCTGGTCCGAACCGGAAATCAGAGCCCGTGTCCGCGCGGAACCGGGCGCAATCGAATGATCAACCAACGGTAAGAATCATGAGCCAAGTAGCCGCCATTCAGATGGCCTCCGGACCGCAACCGCAGGCGAACCTGCTGGAAGCGAAGCGACTGCTCAAGCAGGCCGTCAAGCAGGGAGCCCAACTCGCCGTGCTCCCGGAGAATTTCGCGATGATGGGGATGCAGGACGCGGACCTCCTGAAAATCGCGGAAGATCCGAAGGACGGACCGTTGCAGAGCTTTCTTTCGGAACAGGCACGCCGACTCGGCATCTGGCTGGTGGGCGGCACCATTCCGCTGAAAACCCTCCGGGGCGATCGGGTGCGCTCCTCCTGTCTGGTGTTCAACGATCAGGGCGAGCGGGTGGCCCGATACGACAAATTGCACCTGTTCGACGTGCATGTCCCGGACAGCGATGAACATTATGCCGAGTCACGGGTCCTCGAGTCCGGCGACCATATCGCCACGCTGGATACGCCTTTCGGACGCATGGGTCTGGCTATTTGCTACGATCTGCGTTTCCCGGAGCTGTTTCGGGGGTTGCTGGATCAGGGTGCGGAGTTCGTCGCCATGCCGGCCGCCTTTACCGCACAAACGGGGCAGGCACACTGGGACGTGCTGTTGCGGGCCCGAGCGATCGAGAACCAGATGTTCATGCTGGCCGCAGCGCAGGGCGGCTACCACCTCAACGGCCGCGAGACCTACGGGCACAGTGCCCTGGTCGATCCCTGGGGCCGCGTGGTTGCCCAGTTGGGTCGTAACCCAGGGGTGCTGGTCGCGGATCTGGCGTGCGACTGTGTCGGCCGCATCCGGAAGCTGTTCCCCGCGGTCGAGCATCGGCGCCTGGCCTGCGAAGTCGAAGTGACCTCGCATGTGGGCTGAAACCCGACCGGTCCCCTGGTGATCGGTCCGACCAACACAGGAAACCTCATGACCGACCGTTCCGTTCGAGAGACATTGCTGGACCCCGCCGGCGTGACCGAGGATCAGCTTGCCACGGTTCTGGGCGCAGCGTTCGGCCCCGGTACCGATGGCGGGGACTGTTACTTCCAGTTGATCTGTCAGGAAGGCTGGTCCCTCGAGGACGGGTTGGTCAAGAGTGCGAGTTTCAATATCGAGCGCGGCGTCGGCATCCGGGTGATCGCGGGCGAGCAGACCGGGTTCGCCTATTCCGACGAGATCACGCTTCCCGCGATGCTGGAGGCCGGGCGCACCGCGCGCAGCATCGCCCGTACCGGCCAGAGCGGTTCGGTGGCGGTGCGTCCCGGCTCGTCGCGCGACGTCCCTCTTTACCTTCCCGAGGACCCGCTTGGCTCGCTCGACGAGGGGCGCAAGATCGAGTTGCTCAAGCACGTGGACCAGGTGGCCCGAGACGCCGACCCGCGCGTGACCCAGGTCATGTGTTCGCTGGCCGGGGTCCGCGAGATGATCCTGGTGCTGAACGCCGAGGGCGAGCTGGTCACCGACGTGCGGCCGCTGGTGCGCCTGAACGTGCAGGTGCTGGTGGAGCAGGGGGGGCGCCGCGAGTCCGGGAGCGCGGGCGGTGGTGGGCGCAGCGGATACCTGTACTTCACCGAGGACGATCGCGCCGGTGCGTACGCACGCGAGGCTGTGCGCCAGGCGCTGGTCAACCTCGAGGCCGTCGATGCGCCCGCCGGCACCATGAAGGTGGTGCTGGGGCCGGGTTGGCCGGGTGTGCTGCTGCACGAAGCGATCGGGCACGGGCTGGAGGGCGACTTCAACCGCAAGGGCACATCCGCTTTCGCCGGTCGCATCGGCGAGCGCGTCGCGGCCCCCGGAATCACAATCGTCGACGACGGCACGCTGCCGGGGCGTCGCGGCTCCCTGAACGTGGACGACGAGGGAACCGTGACCCAGCAGACCGTGTTGATCGAAGACGGCATGCTGCGCGGGTACATGCAGGACCGCCTGAACGGTCGCTTGAGCGGTGCCCGTTCCACGGGCAATGGCCGCCGTGAGTCCTATGCCCACCTGCCGATGCCGCGCATGACCAACACCTACATGCTGCCCGGCAGCCACGATCCGGGCGAGATTCTCGCCTCGGTGGACCACGGGCTCTATGCCGTGAATTTCGGTGGCGGCCAGGTGGATATCACGTCGGGCAAGTTCGTGTTCTCCGCCTCGGAAGCGTACCTGATCGAAAACGGTCGCATCACCCACCCGGTCAAGGGCGCAACGCTGATCGGCAACGGCCCGGACGTTCTTACCCGCGTGGCAATGATCGGAAACGACCTGGAACTCGACACCGGGGTCGGAACCTGCGGCAAGGAGGGTCAGGGTGTCCCGGTGGGTGTCGGGCAACCTACACTGCGCATCGACGCGATGACCGTGGGCGGTACCCGCGCGGCATGAACGGAGGTGCCGGCGAGCGAGCGCGGCACCGGGATCGATACACCGCTTCAGGAAGGAGCAGCAGACATGACGGACTTTGCATTCCTCGAGGAAGAACAGGCGCTGCCCGAAGGGCACGGGCATGATCACATCGTGCAGTGGCACGTGTTCCGTTCCCGGCCGGCAGCCGAGACTTTCGCCCGCGGTATTCGCCTCGAGAGCGGCCAGCGGATGGTCGGCGGGTTCTCCCGGGACAGTGTGGGCGTGCTGTACTGGGTCGGCGTACACGTGGATGACCTCGACGCCTGGGGCAACCGGGGCGCGGTCAACAAGCATGGAGCCAGCAGCTAGTGGCGTGTCACTCGTGCCAGCTGTAGCCCCCGAACGGATGAAGAGCATGGATCGAAGCGCCGAAGTGCAGGCCCTGTCGCATACGCCGGAATCGCTGGAGGAGCGGGTGCAAATGGTTTTGGACCACGCGCGTTCCTGCGGCGCATCCGCGGTGCAGGCCGTGGTCAGTCACAGCGTGGGTCTCGGGGTCACGGTGCGCAAGGGCGAGGTGGAGACGCTGGAATACGAGCGTGACCAGCATCTTGCGCTGGTGGCCTATTTTGGCCAGTCGCGCGGGTCCGCCTCGACCACCGATTTCAGCCCCACCGCGCTGCGCCAGACCGCCGAGGCCGCCTGCCGGATCGCCCGGCACACCGAGCCGGATCCTCATTCCGGCCTTCCGGACCCCGAGGAACAGGCGCGCGACTGGCCCGATCTGGCCCTCGATCACCCTTGGGACTGCCCTTCGGAGCAGGCCATCGAACTCGCCAAGCGCATCGAGGCGGCGGGTTTTGCGGTCGATCCACGCGTGGACAACTCGGAGGGGGCGACGGTCAGTACGCGCCGTGCCATGTCCTTCCTGGGCGACACGCAGGGGTTCATGGGTGGCTACCTCAGCACCCGCCATTCGCTGTCCTGCGCCCTCCTGGCCCGGGATGCCGGCGGCATGCAGCGGGATTACGACTACAGCACGGCGCGTGACCCGCTGGGCCTGGCCGAACCGGAAACGGTGGGTCGCGAGGCTGCGCGGCGGGCGTTGCAGCGTCTCGGCGGACGCAAGCTCGGGACCCGGCAATGCCCGGTGCTGTTCGCGCCGGAAATGGCGCGCAGCCTGATGGGCAGCCTCACGCGGGCGGTGAACGGCGGGGCTCAGTACCGACGCAGTTCCTTCCTGCTGGATGCCGCCGGGGAGCAGCTGTTCCCGACCTGGATGCGGGTCGAGGAAACCCCCCTGCTGCCGGGTGCGTTGGGCAGCGCTCCGTTCGACAGCGAGGGCGTGCGCACCCGCGACCGGGCGCTGATCGACGGTGGGGTGCTGCAGGGCTACGTGCTGGACAGCTACGCGGCCCGCCGTCTCGGCCTGCGGACCACCGGCAACGCCGGCGGCACCCACAATCTGACCGTGCACGCCAGCCCCGGCGACCGCGATTTCCGCGCGCTCCTCGCCGAGATGGGCACGGGCCTGCTGGTGACGGAACTGATCGGGCAGGGCGTCAACCTGGTCACCGGCGACTATTCCCGCGGGGCGGCGGGTTTCTGGGTCGAACAGGGCGAGATCGCCCACGCGGTCGAGGAGATCACCATCGCCGGTAACCTCCGGGACATCTACCGCAACATTGCCGCGGTTGGCAACGACATCGATCTGCGCGGCAACCTGCGGACCGGTTCCATTCTGGTCGAGGCGATGACCGTCGCGGGCGATTGAAGCAGGCGCAGGGCTGGCAGATCAGTCGGAGCCGGACACTCCGAATATCTGATCCTGCAGATTCCACTTCGAGGCCAGCGTCTCGGTGGCGTTCAGGATCTCCTCCGCGCGGGCGGGGTGATTCCAGGTCCCGCGTGCCAGCCAGGCCAGCGCCGTTGCCCTGTCGGGTGCCAGCGACAGCAGATGGATCAGTTCGCCGGCGTCGCTGCCAATGATCTCGCCGCCCAGCAGCGCGCCACTGTCAAGATCTCCGATCAGTCGAACGAACCCCTCCGGCTCATCCTGGCCCAGCGCCCGCGGCGAGGTCTCGAAGGCGGCGAAGCCGATGGCTGGTTCCAGATCCTCGTCCTCGGCGGTGTCCTCGTCCAGGCCCAGGCGGGCCATCTCCACCGCGCTGTAGATCACCATGGGGACGAAGCGGCCGTCCTGGTGCCGCTCGCCTCCGAGGATGTTCTCGATCGCAATCGTGGCATCGGAAAGTGCGTGGTTCGCCGTCATCCAGTGCCCGGCGACATCCCCGATCGCGTAGATGTTCGGTACTGCCGTGCGCAGGCGGTCGTCACGCTCGACGAAGCCCTTGCGGTCGGTTTGGACTCCGATCGACTCGAGTCCGAGACCTTCCGTCATCGGGCTGCGGCCGGTCCCCAGCAGCACCCAGTCGACCTCGAAGGACGCGCCCCCGTCCACTTCGATGTGTACGTGTTCCGCGTCCAGTTGTACCGACGCATAGCCGGGGACGCGCTGCGGCTCGATGCCGTGCAGTGCGAACTGTTCGCGCAGGGTGGACAGGGCCTGAGGGCTGAACCCCAGGCGGGCCAGCGGCGGCGAACGGGTGAGCCACGTGACGTCCCGACCCAGCATCCGGAGGATGAACGCAAATTCGGTTGCGACCACACCACTGCCGATAATCGCGACGCGTTGCCCGGGCGGTGGCTCGTGGTCGAACAGCATGTCGGTCGTGAGCACCCGGCCGTCCGCCGGTTCGAATGGCGCCGGCACGGTGGCTGCGGCGCCGGTGGCGATGATGCTGTGCCGGGCCTGGAGGCTTTCGGTGCCCTCCGGACCTTCGACCGCGATCTCCTCCGGTCCGATAAAGCGCGCGTGGCCTTCTACGGCCCGCACCTTCAGATGTTTCAGATAGGTGCGGTAACTGTCCCGCACACGTTCCACCACGCCGCGCTGGTGCTGCCAGGCCTGGGCGAGATCGCCGGACAGTTCGCCACGCAGGCCGCGCGCCCGGAAATGCCTTTGCGCGGCGACCAGGCGGGCACTGTGATACCAGTCCTTCTTGGGCACGCAGCCGCGGTTCAGGCAGCAACCCCCCCAGTCGCCCCGTTCGATGATCACGACATTCAGGCCACGCAGGGCTCCGAGTACAGCGGCCCGGTAGCCGCCGGGTCCGCTGCCGATCACCGCCAGATCGAAGGACTCGCTCATCGATGCTACCGCCTCGGGCCGGGCGCGCTGACGGGCTCGGCCGGCCGTTCCAGCGCGGTGATTTCGAATTGGAAAACGCGGCCGTCGGCCTCGTACTGCAGGCGGACCGGGAGGTAGCCCAGTTCCGGCGCGAACCAGCCGGAGACCTCCGTATCCGAGCCGTTCTGGCGCGCCACCCGGATCGTGTCCAGGCTCCCCAACTGCGTATCGAGTCGCTCCTCGCCCCGGTTCTCCATCGTGTAGCTGCGCAGACGGTTGCGTTCGAGGAGATCCACCGTCAACACTTCGTCGAAGTCGCCGTCCTTCAGGCGTGTCATGGTCAGGTACAGCGAAGACAGGAAGTCCTGCGCGCCCGCGGGTACCTCCATGTCGAAGGGCTCGTCGTTGACGCGGCCGCGGGCGCGATTCGCGTCCCAGTCGAGCTGGGCTTCAGCCTCGCGCTCGCGGCGCGGCGTTCTCTGGCTCATGCGGGTCTCGAGCAGACGAATTTCCCGGCCCTCGAGTTCGAACAGGCTGCCCCGGCTGAAACCGAATGACCCCAGAATCCGGAGGAAACCGATGATGTGTGCATCCATGGTCATGCGAACGCCCTCGGGTTCATGCCGCAGGGTATTCACCACCACCAGAGTGTTGCCGTATGCGTGAGCCTCGTAGGTCGCCACATAGGCCGGCACCAGGGTCGCCGGGGTCGCCCAGGCGGTACCGGTGTAAAACAGCAGCGAGATCAGGATGGTCCAGCGCATCGGGTTGCGGCCTCCGGTAAAGCGTCGAGTTGCAGTGGCCGCGCCAGCGGCTGTCCGTCGCAGAGCACATGATCGCCCTGCTCCTGAATGGCGCCCGAACAGATCATGCCGACAGCCGCCGGATAAAGGCAATGCTCGGCGAGCTGGACCCGCGCGGCCAGGGTGTCGGGATCGTCTCCAGGGCAGATTGGCACGGACGCCTGCATGATCACCGGACCCCCGTCGAGGTCAGGAGTCACGAAGTGTACACTGGCACCATGCCGGGAGGCCCCGGAAGCCAGAGCGCGTGCGTGGGTATGCAGCCCCCGGAAGTCGGGGAGCAGCGATGGATGGATGTTCACCATGCGACCGCGAAAGCGACGGGTGAAGGCGTCCGAGAGAATGCGCATGAAACCGGCCAGAATGACGAGGTCCGGAGCGGTGGCATCGATCGTGTGTGCGAGGGTCCGGTCGAATGCTTCGCGATCCGGGTACTCCCGGTGGTCGACGACCGCGTGCGCGATGCCGGCCGCGTGGGCGAATTCCAATCCCGGCGCGCCGGGGCGGTTGCTGATCACGGTGATCACCCGTCCGGCAATGCGCCCGTCCGCGCAGGCATCGATCAGGGCCTTGAGATTGCTGCCACGGCCGGAGATCAGGACAGCGAGCCGCTTTTCGGAACCCGCGATCAGCGCGTCGGAGTTTGCCGCAGCGGAGGTGTCTGCGCCGCCGGGCGTCATGCGGGGCTGTAGCGTACGGCGGATTCCCCGGATCCCTGAACGACCGTGCCGATGGACCAGGCCGCGATCCCGGCCGCCGCCAGTTCGGTCGTGGCGGCATCCACGTCGGACTCCGGCAGCACAACCACCATGCCGATCCCGCAGTTGAACGTCCGCAGCATCTCGGATTCCGCGATCCCGCCTGCGACCTGCAGCCAGTCGAATACGGCGGGCCTGGGCCACGATGCGACGTCGATCTGTGCATCCAGGCCGTGCGGCAGCACCCGCGGGATGTTCTCGGTGAGGCCTCCGCCGGTGATGTGTGCCAGCGCGTGGATCGGCTGGGTGTTCAGCAGCGCCAGCAGCGCGCGGACGTAGATCCGGGTGGGGGCGAGCAGGGCGGCCCCAAGCGTGACGGGCTCCGGGCCGGAAGAATCCAGCGTCTGCGTCAGATCGGCGCCGGTGAGGTCGAGCACACGCCGGATCAGGGAATACCCGTTGGAGTGCGGGCCGCTGGAGGCCAGCCCAAGGAGCACGTCCCCCGCCACGACCGCGGAGCTGTCGAGGATCCGGTCCTTTTCGACGATCCCGACCGCAAACCCGGCCAGGTCGTAGTCTTCGCCTGTGTACATCCCGGGCATCTCGGCGGTTTCGCCGCCCACCAGCGCACACCCGGCCTGTTCGCAGCCGTCGGCGATCCCGCGCACCACGTCGGCAGCGATGTCCACGTCGAGCTTCCCGGTCGCGTAGTAGTCGAGGAAGAACAGCGGCTCGGCTCCCGCCACAACGATGTCGTTCACGCACATCGCCACCAGGTCGATGCCGATGGTGTCGTGGCGACCGAGCGCCTGCGCCACGCGCAGTTTGGTGCCCACGCCATCGGTACCGGAGACCAGGACCGGGTGCCGATAACGCTCGAGCGGCAGTTCGAACAGGGCACCGAAGCCGCCGAGGCCGGCCAGCACACCGGGCCTCCGGGTGCGCGCGGCATGGGCCTTGATGCGCTCCACCAACGCTTCGCCCGCGTCGATGTCGACACCGGCATCCCGGTAGGTCAGCCCGTTGGAGGATTCGGCCATGGAGGATCTCTCGAGATGGGACGCTGAATGGTAACGAGCGCCGTGGGCCTATGCAAAACGGCCCTGCGGAATTCGCGCGCGGCTGTGCTATGTTGCCCTATGCTCGCGGTGGGTCGGGGTTGTCCGGAGGGTGCGGTGAGGATTGCGGGAGTGTCCTGGGCGTGGATGATCTGCGTGGCCGCCTTGCGTCGCCTCTCTCTCGGGTACGCTTCAGGCCCCACGCGGTGAACCGGCGTCAGATCCCCAACCTGGTGACGTTTTCCCGGATCGTGTTGACGGTCCCGGTGGTCTGGTTGCTGTATCGCGGGGACTATTGGCCCGCATTGGTGCTGCTCGCGGTCGCCGGGCTGACCGACGCGCTCGACGGGTACCTCGTCCGGCGCTACGACTGGGGCACCGAACTGGGACGCTGGCTGGACCCGGCGGCGGACAAGATCCTCATGCTGGGCATCTACCTCGCCGTCACCCTTTCCGGCCTTTTGCCGCTCTGGCTGCTGTTGCTGGTGGTCGGGCGCGATCTCTGGCTCTCGCTGGGCTCGCTCGCCTACCGCCACTGGGTCGGTCCGCTGCAGGTCGAACCCCTCCTGATCAGCAAGGTGAACACCTTCTTCCAGATCCTGCTGGTCCTGGGCGCGATCCTGAAGGTGGGCATCCTGCAGCTCGATCCGATCTGGGTGCAGCTGCTGATCGTGATCGTCACGTTCACCACCGTGGTCAGCGGCGTTGCCTACACGTTCGTCTGGGGTCGACGCGCCTGGCTTCACTTCCATCCGCCGGCATGAGCCCCGTGGACGGTCCCAACCGGCTGCGGCGGAGCCAGCTGCCTCTCGACCTGCGGCTGCGCGAAAGCTCGCGCTTTGACACCTTCGAATCCGAGGCCAGCGGGCTCGCGGCCGCGACCGTGCGCCTGCTGGCCACCGCTGGAGCCGCGGGCGAGCGCCAGGTGTTCCTGCATGGGGCGGCCGGCTCGGGCAAGACGCATCTGCTGCAGGCCGCCTGCCACGCAGCGCACGACGCCGGGCGTTCCTGTGTCTATCTGCCCCTCGCCGAACTCGCCTCGGAGGCTCCTCCCGACGTGCTCGAGGGCCTGGACGGGATCGACCTTCTGGCGCTGGACGATCTCCAGGCCGTGACCGGAGGGGAGGACTGGGAACGCGCCCTGTTCGGGCTGATCAACCGGGTCCGAGACGGGACGGGAAGACTGCTGCTCGCCGCCCGCAGCGCTCCGGAAGCGCTGGGTTGCCGCCTTCCCGACCTCGTTTCCCGGTTTGTCTGGGGGCCGGTCTTCCGCCTGGACCTGCCGGGCGACCGCAGCATCAAGACCATTCTGCAGATGCGGGCCGCGGAGCGCGGTCTGCGCCTCGAGGAAAGCGTGGCCGACTACCTGTTGCGGCACGAATCGAGGGATCTGGAATCCCTGCTGCGGCTGCTCGACCGGCTCGATCTGGCCGCTCTTGCGGAGCAACGGGCGCTGACGATTCCCTTCATACGCGAGCAGTTGGGGCGGTCATCGGCTCGGACATCGTGAACCGGGCTAGTGGGGCATGCGGAATGTTCGGTATCCGATCGCCGCGCCAGACACGCCGGCGCTGCGTTGGGCAGGTTTGCAATAGGTCGGCTGTTCCTGCACTTGCCCGCCTCGCTGAAGGCGTCATTAGACGTGTGACAGGACACTCGGCTCAGGTCTGGCGGCGGTTTCCGCGAATGTAGAGCAGGGTTCCGGAAAACAGAAGTCCGGCCGATACCAGCATTGACAGTCCGTACAGGCGTTCTGCCGGCCCGGCGGCCAGGGTGATCCCCAGCGCGATGTAGAACAGTGCCAGCAGGCTCGTCCAGGCATGGGTGTAGCGCCGCCCGTGGAGCAATCCGCGCAGCGGGAACAGCAGCGGAACCAGCAGCAACGCGAGGACCAGCGAACGGGGCAGGCGCTCGGGCGGCGCGATCACGGCGGTAAAGGCCAGGATCACGGAGAACAGGCCGAAGAAACCGACGAGCGTGATCCAGCGGCCGGCCCGAGCCGCTTTCATGCGCGGGGATCCGACCCCATCCGGATCGCGAGTCGCCCGACGCGCTCGCCCAGCGCCTCCGCGATCCGCTGTTCCTCGCGGGTGACGGCACGCGATCCGTCGGGACCGGCCACGTGGGTCGCGCCGTAAGGGGTGCCGCCGCTGGTCGTGGTGCTCAGCTCGGGCAGCGTGTAGGGCACCCCCACCCAGACCATGCCGTGATGGATCAGCGGCAGAGCCATGCTGAGCAGGGTCGTCTCCTGTCCGCCGTGCAGGGAACCGGTACTGGTGAACACGCCGAACGGCCGGTCCACCAGCACGCCACCGGACCAGAGCCCGCTGGTGCCGTCCAGGAAGTACTTCATCGCCGCCGCCATGTTGCCGAAACGGGTCGGGGATCCCATCACCAGCCCCTGGGTCTCCTCCAGGTCGCGCGTGGTCGCGTAGGGCGGGCCGTGCTCGGGAACCGGCCCGGCGCTGCGTTCCACCGCGGTGGTTACCGGCGGCACGGTTCGCACCCGAGCGGTGGCGCCGGCCTTTTCCACGCCGGTCGCGACGTGGCGTGCCAACGTTGCGGTGGCGCCATGACGGCTGTAGAACAGCACGAGTATCTCGGTCATCAGAGGATCTCCAGTACGCGCTCGGGCGGACGTCCGATGCGGGCCTGCCCACCGGCGACCACGATCGGTCGTTCGATCAGCTTCGGATGTTTCACCATCGCGGCGATCAACGCTTCGTCGGACAACGCGGGGTCCGACAGATTCAGTTCCCGGTATTCCGCCTCGCCCTTGCGCAGCAGTTCCCGAGGCCCGATGCCGAGCTGCCGAAGCAATGCGGTCAGCGTCTCCCGGTCCGGCGGCGTCTTCAGGTACTCGACGACCTCCGGCTCGACCCCGTGTTGCTGCAGCAGCGCGAGTGCGGCCCGCGACTTGCTGCAGCGCGGATTGTGATAGATACGGAGAGAATCGCTCATCGACGCCTCGGGAGGTTGCAAAGGATCATGGACATCGATGGTACTCAAGCGCTGCGCTGCAGGGTAACGGGCCGGGTTCAGGGGGTGTTTTTCCGGGCCTCGGCCCAGCGCCGGGCGCAGGCGCTGGGGGTGGTTGGATATGCACGCAATCGGGCGGATGGCAGCGTCGAGGTGCTGGCGATCGGTCCCCCGGCGGCGCTGGACGAGATGCGCGCCTGGCTTGCCGAGGGACCGACCGCCGCACGGGTCGAGGGCGTCGAATGTACCTCGGTGCCGCTTCCTCATCCCTTGCCCGACGGCTTCGCGACGAGCTGAACCGGAACCCGGCGGGTCTCAGGTGGCGAGGCCGCTGGCTGCGCGCAGGAAATCCACGATCGCCGGGCGTTCGACGGTCCGGGCCTCGGCGTCGCGGCGGCCCTGGTATTCGACCCGACCCTCGTCCAGCGCGCGTTCGCCGATCACCAGCCGGTGCGGCAGCCCGATCAGCTCCATGTCGGCGAACATCACGCCGGGGCGGATGTCGCGGTCATCGAGCAGGACCGCGAAGCCGGCCGCCTCGAGCTCGTCGTGCAGTTCGGCCACCGCGTCGCGAACCCGCTGCGATTTCTTCGCGCCGATCGGGCACAGGGCCACATCGAACGGTGCCAGCGCCGCCGGCCAGCAGATGCCACGCTCGTCGTGATTCTGCTCGATGGCTGCCGCGACCACCCTCGACACCCCGATGCCGTAGCAACCCATGGTCATGACCCGCTCGCGCCCGGACTCGTCGAGCACGCTGGCGTTCAGGGCACGGCTGTATTTTTCTCCGAGCTGAAAGATGTGCCCGACTTCGATGCCGCGGCGGATCTCGATGGGACCGGAACCATCCGGAGCCGGTTCGCCGGCGACGATGTTGCGTAGATCCGCAGTTTCCGGCAGCGGCAGATCACGGCCCCAGTTCAGGCCCGTGAGGTGGAAACCGTCCTCGTTGGCGCCGGCCGTGAAGTCGGCGAGACCGGCGACGGCCTGGTCCGCCAGCAGCGGGAGGGGGCAGTTCAGCGGACCCAGCGACCCGGTTCCGGCGCCCACGGCCGCCCGGATCTCGGCATCGCCGGCCATGCGCAGTGGCACCGCGACCCAGGGGTGCTTCTCCGCCTTGACCGCGTTCAGTTCATGGTCACCGCGCAGCAGCACCGCGACCAGCGGGGCCTTGGCCTCCTCACTCGCGGCCAGTACCAGCGTCTTCACGGTCTGCTGGGCGGGCAGGTTCAGGTACGCGCAGAGGTCTGCGATGCTGTGCACCCCGGGTGTCTCGACGCGGGTCCGCTCCGAGCCCGGCGCCGCCGCGGTGGATGCGGCGGGTGCCGGCGCCAGCTCCACGTTGGCGGCGTAGCCGTCGGCGGAGAAGGCGATGCTGTCCTCGCCGGAGTCCGCAAGTACGTGGAATTCGTGCGATGCGCTGCCCCCGATGGAGCCGGTATCCGCTGCCACCGCCCGGAATTCCAGTCCGCAGCGGGTGAAAATCCGGGTGTAGGCGGCATGCATGGCGTCGTAGGTGGACTGCAGGCTTTCGGGTTCGAGGTGGAAGGAATAGGCGTCCTTCATCAGGAATTCCCGTGCGCGCATGATGCCGAAGCGCGGGCGGCGTTCGTCCCGGAACTTGGTCTGGATCTGGTAGTAGTTCACCGGCAGCTGCTTGTAGCTGCGGATCTCCCGGCGGACGAGATCGGTGATCACTTCCTCGTGGGTCGGTCCGAAACAGAACTCGCGGGCGTGACGGTCCTGAAGGCGCAGCAGTTCCGCCCCGTACTGCTCCCAGCGTCCGGATTCCTGCCACAGTTCCGCGGGTTGCACCGCCGGCATCAGCAGCTCCAGCGCTCCGGTTCGATCCATCTCCTCGCGTACGATGGTTTCCACCCGCCGCAGCACGCGCAGACCGATGGGCAGCCAGGTGTACAGCCCGGAGGCAAGCCTGCGAATATACCCAGCGCGCAACAGGAGCTGGTGACTGATGACCTCGGCCTCGGCCGGCGTTTCCTTCAGGGTGTTCAGGGGGAATTGCGAGACGCGCATCGGGATTCCGTCGTTGGGTTCGCTGGGGTTTCGGTGCGGCGGCGGTGTACCGGCGCGCCGTGGGCAATGGTAGCAGTACCGGGCAAAGCGGGGGAGCGCCTCCGACGGCCGCGAGATCTTCGGCTACACTAGAAAAACTGGGGTTTGCGCTGGCATTCTGAAACGATCTCTGTATATTAGCCGCTTCTAATATTTGTGTCTCTCGCTGGGACCGGGCCGGAACATTGGGGATAATAACGATGAAGCCTTTTTGGACGAAAACGGCGGCGGCGACGCTGCTGCTGGCTGCACCGATGCTCGGGGCCGCGGATCTTCCCTTCCGGACGGCCACCGTGGAACGACAGACGCTGACCCAGGAGCGTGTGATGGATGGCCGCGTCGAAGCCGTTCAGCAGTCGACCATCTCCGCGCAGACATCGGGACGGGTGCTCGAGGTCTTCTATGACGTCGACGACTTCGTCGAGCAGGGAGCCGTCGTCCTGCGCCTGAGCGATACCGAGCAACAGGCTCGGGTCCGGCAGGCCGAAGGGAGCCTTCGCGAAGCACGCGCCCGATTCGATGAGGCCAACGCGGAATTCGAACGCATCGAGAGCGTTTTCGAGCAGCAACTGGTCTCACGCTCCGATTTCGACCGGGCCCGCGCCTCGCTGGATTCCGCCCGGGCCCGCCTGGCTTCGGCTCAGGCCGGCGTCGCCGAGGCGCGCGAGCAGCTCGGGTACACCGAGGTGATTGCACCGTATCCCGGAATCGTGACCGAGCGGCACGTGGAGGTGGGCGAGGCGGTGAATCCCGGCTCGCCCCTGATCAGCGGGACCAGCCTGGATCGGCTGCGGGTCGAGATCTCCGTGCCCCAGCGGCTGATTCCGAGTCTCCGTCAGCACCGCGAGGCCGAGGTGATACTGGACAGCGGTGACCGCATCGGTGCGGAAAGCCTGACCTTCTTCCCCTACGCCGACCCGGCGACGAATACCTTCCGGGTGCGGCTGAACCTTCCGGAACTCAAACAGGAGGCGCCAGGGCTTTTTCCGGGCATGTTCGTGAAGACGGCGGTCAAGCTCGGCGAGGACCAGCGGCTGGTGGTGCCGTCGGAAGCGGTGGTCTTCCGAAGCGAGGTCGTGGCCGTTTACGTCATCCGGCCTGAACAGGAGATCAGTTTCCGGCAGATCCGGGTCGGACGGGAATTGCCCGAAGGCTTCGAGGTGCTCGCGGGTCTGCGACCGGGTGAGATCGTCGCGCTGGATCCGGTGCACGCCGGCATCTACCTCAAGGAAAGCCAGCGGGTGTCCCAATGAGTGAGCAGGACAATCCGCAGGCCGACAAGCCAATGGGAATATCCGGCCGCATCGCCGCAAGCTTTCTGACCACCCAGATCACGCCGCTGCTGGCGCTGGTCGGACTGCTGCTCGGGGCATTCGCCATACTGGTGACGCCGCGCGAGGAAGAGCCGCAGATCAACGTCACCATCGCGGACGTGTTCATCCCGTTCCAGGGGGCGACCGCGGAAGAGGTCTCACAGCTGGTGGCGACCCCCGCGGAGCAGGTGCTCTCCGAGATCGAGGGCATCGATGACATCTACTCGACCTCGCTGCCGAACCTGGCCAAGGTCACCGTCCAGTTCAAGGTCGGCGAGAATCGAACCGACGCGCTGGTGCGTCTCTACACGCAGGTCTTCTCGAACCAGGACTGGCTGCCCTCCAATCTCGGTGTGGGCGAGCCGCTGATCAAGCCGAAGGGCATCGACGACGTACCCATCGTCACCGTGACGCTCTGGACGCAGGACGAGACGCGCGGCGGCCATGACCTCGCGGCGGTGGCGCACGCGATCGAATCCGAGCTGAAGCGCGTACCCGGCACCCGCGACATCTACACCGTCGGGGGGCCGGATCACGTCGTGCATGTCCGCTTCCGCCCCGAGGCGCTGGCCGGCCACAATCTGTCGGTCGAGGATCTCCGCAACGCCCTGCTCGCGAGCAATTTCAGCCGTGACGCCGGCGTGCTGTACCGCGACGATCAGGAGGTTCTGGTTCAGGCCGGGGACTTCATCACCCGAGCCACCGACTTCGCCGCGTTGGTGGTGGGCGTTCACGACGGGCGGCCGGTATACCTGTCGGACGTTGCGGCGGTGGTGCAGGGACCGGCGTATGCGACGGAGCATGTGAGCTTCGCCTACGGCGCGGCCTCCGAAGAGTGGGCGCATTTCGGCGAAATGCATCCCGCCGTGACCGTGGCCATTGCCAAGCAGCCGGGTACCAACGCGGTGGACATCGCCAACGCGCTGGTCGAACGCCTGGAACAGCTGCGCGGAACGTACATCCCGGAAGGCGTCGAGACCACGATCACCCGCAACTACGGGGCGACCGCGGACTACAAGGCCAAGACGCTGATCACGAAACTGATTTTTGCCACCGCCTCGGTGGTGGTGCTGGTCTGGATCGCGCTCGGCTGGCGCGAAGCCTTCATCGTGGGCATGGCGGTGGTCATCACACTCGCGATCACCCTGTTCGCGTCGTGGGCCTGGGGCTTCACGCTGAACCGGGTCTCGCTGTTCGCGTTGATCTTCTCGATCGGCATTCTCGTCGACGACGCCATCGTCGTGGTGGAAAACATCCACCGGCATATGAGCATGGGCGGCAAGAAATTCCTCGAGGCGATTCCGGTGGCCGTGGACGAGGTGGGTGGCCCGACCATCCTGGCGACCTTCACCGTGATCGCGGCCCTGCTGCCGATGGCGTTCGTGTCCGGGCTCATGGGCCCCTACATGAGCCCGATCCCGATCAATGCCAGTCTCGGCATGATCATCTCGCTGGCGGTTGCGTTCGTGGTCACGCCCTGGCTCACCTACAAGGTGCTGCGGCGTCAGGCGGAGCTGCACGAGCGGGCGATCCAGTCCGGCAACCACGCCCACAGCGACGAGACGGCATCCAGGCGCCTGATGCAGATCTTCAATGTCATCCTGCGTCCGTTTCTCGGTGACAACGCCAGGCCGCGCCTGGCGCGCATGGTGCTGTTCGTCGGCACGCTGGTGCTGATCCTGGCCTCGGTGTCGCTGGTGTATTTCCAGGTGGTCGTGCTGAAGATGCTGCCCTTCGACGACAAGGCCGAGTTCCAGGTCGTGCTGGACATGCCCGAAGGCAGCAGCCTCGAACACACCACCCAGGTGCTGGCCGAGATGAGCGACTACCTGCGCGGTATTCCGGAGGTGCGGGACGTACAGGTCTACGCGGGAACGGCGGCGCCGATCAATTTCAACGGCCTCGTGCGGCAGTATTATCTGCGCGAGGGTTCGCACCTCGGCGACATTCAGGTCAACCTGACCGACGCCTCCTATCGTGACCGCAAGAGCCACGACATCGCGTTCGCGGCGCGACCGGAAATCAATGCAATCGCGGACCGCCACGGCGCCGCGGTCAAGGTGGTCGAGGTGCCGCCAGGGCCGCCGGTGCTGTCGCCGATCGTGGCCGAGATCTACGGCCCCGACTACGCCGGTCAGATCGGGATAGCCAAACAGGTGCGTGATGTATTCGAGAACACCGAGTTCGTCACCGACATCGATGACTCGGTCGAATTCCCCGGTCCCAAGTACGTGCTGCGGGTCGACCGCGAGCGCGCCGCCCGCCTCGGGGTGTCCCAGCAGGCCGTGGTCACCGCGGTACAGACGGCGCTTTCGGGCGAGGATGTGACCTTCCTCTACGGCAGCAACGTGAAATACGCCGTACCCGTGCGCCTGCAGTTCGAAGAGGCCGATCTGGCGAGTCTGGAGGCCATCCTGGCTCTCAACGTGCGCGGCATGAACGGGTCGCTGGTGCCGATTTCCGAGGTGGTCAGTGTGGTGGATACCACGCTCGAACATTCGATTCACCACAAGAACCTGTTGCCCGTGGTGTACGTGATCGGCGACCTTGCCGGTGGTCCGGACAGCCCGCTTTACGGCATGTTCGATCTGTTCTTCAAGATGCGCGACATGCCCATGGCCTACGGCGAGCCACTCGCGCAGTACTTCCTGTCGGCGCCCGACAACCCCTACAAGTTCAGCCTGAAGTGGGACGGCGAGTGGAAGGTGACCTACGAGACCTTCCGCGACATGGGGATCGCGTACTCGGTCGGTCTGCTCCTGATCTACCTCCTGGTGGTGGTGCAGTTCCGGTCCTACATGGTGCCGCTGATCATCATGGCGCCGATTCCGCTGACCGTGATCGGCGTGCTGCCCGGTCACGCGATCATGAACACCTTCTTCATGGACGCGAAGTTCACCGCAACCTCGATGATCGGGATGATCGCGCTGGCGGGAATCATCGTGCGCAATTCGATCCTTCTGGTCGATTTCATCAACCAGGAGATCCGGCGCGGGATCGAGGTGACCGAGGCCGTGGTGAATGCCGGCGCTGTGCGGGCGAAGCCGATCGTGCTGACCGGCCTTGCGGCGATGGTCGGCGCCGGCTTCATCATCGATGACCCGATCTTCAGTGGGCTCGCCGTGTCGCTGATCTTCGGTATCCTCGTCTCCACCATGCTGACCCTGGTGATCATCCCGGTGCTCTACTACCTGTACGTGCGCGACCGGGTCGATCTGATCAAGTCGCAGGCCGGCTGACCGACGGGAGGATTGCGGTGAAAGTGGATATGGGGGAAGACGGTCTCGATGTTGTCGGCCTTTCGCGCGACCAGTGCGCGCTGCTGGCGGACGCACTGAAGGCCAGCAGCGACCAGCGGTTCATGGACGATGCCGAGTTGCGGCGTCTGTTCAAACTCATGGCGGTGCTGCAGAGCGATCTTTGGGACGACATGACCACCGGCAGATTCGACTTCGATCCCTACCGCAAGCAGTAGCTCGTCGCGGCATCGGGATTTCGGAGATCGTGCGTGATGCGGCGGGGTTCCGGGTCCCGCGGCGGATTCCACGGCGATCGTGATCCGGGTCAGGGCGGGGTGGGGCGACGCAGTGCGCGGCGGTAGCTCCACTGCACGAGCAGATCGGCTCCCGCACCCAGAAAGCGTTCCAGCAGGCGCTCGCGCCGGGTGCGCTGCTGCCATTCCGCGACCGTTCGCTCGGCGCTTTGCGAGAAATCCGCCAGAAACACACCCGCCAGTCGTGACGCCAGGGCCGGATCCATGGCCGCCTGGTTGGCCTCCAGGTTCCATCGCAGCGTCCAGTGATCGAGATTGCTGGAGCCGATACTGGCCCAATCGTCGCAGAGCACCATCTTCGTGTGCAGGAAGCCCGGCTGGTATTCGAAGATGCGTACCCCGCCGCGCAGCAGGCGGCCGTAGAAGCGTCGCCCGGCATGCCATACCGCGGGGTGATCACTGCCGGGGCCTGGCAGCAGCAGACGCACGTCCACGCCCCGGCGGACGGCCCTTTTCAGGGCCCCGCGCAGCCTCCGGGTCGGCGCGAAATACGCCGTGGCAAGCCAGACGCGCTCGTGTGCCTTGCCGATTTCGGCCAGCACCCCGCGCATCACCGCCTGGCCGCCGCCGCGCGCATCCCCGAGGACCCGGCCATCGGCCCGGTCCGTGCCTGCCGGGCCGGATGCGCGTTGGGGCGGCAGCGTGATCGGTTGCCCGCTCCAGTCACGCCAGCAATGGACGAACAATCGTTGCCAGTCCCCGATACAGGGGCCGGTCAGGGACAGCATCACTTCGTGCCAGTGGGGATCACCGTCCCGCGCCCCCGGATCGAATTCGTCCGTGATGCCCATGCCGCCCACGAATGCGATCCGGCCGTCCACGACCAGCAGCTTGCGATGATCCCGAAACAGGGACGCGCGCCAGCGGCTCAATCCGATCGGGTTGTACACGGCAAGGTGAACGCCGGCGCCGGCCAGTCGTGCTCGTTCGCGCGGCCCCAGTCCCTGTCCCCCAAAACCGTCGAGGAGCAGGTAAACCGCGACTCCGCGCCGGCAGGCCGCCGCCAGGGCCGTGATGAAGCGCTCGGCGGTGGCGCCCGAGCGGACCAGATACATTTCGAGAAGCACGTACCCGGATGCCGATTCGATCGCGCCGAGCATCGCCGGGATGAAGTCGCCGCCGTCGACGTGCAGGCGATAGCCGTGGGGCCCCCTGGGTGGATGAGCCGGACAACGTCCATCGGGCAACCGCATGACGGTCAGCCGAACAGCCAGCTGACGATGAAGACTGCCGCGACCACGCCAGCGACGTCGGCGGACAGGGCTGCAGCCAGCGTATGCCGCACCCGGCGTACCTGGATTGCCCCGAAGTAGACCGCCAGCACGTAGAACGTCGTCTCGGTGGAACCCTGGAGGGTCGAAACCAGAAGGCCCACGTAGGTATCGGGCCCGGTCGCCGGATCCTGCATGATGCCCGCCATGATGCCGTAGGCGCCGGACCCGGACAGCGGTCGCAGCAGGGCCATGGGCAGCGCCTCGGGCGGCAGGCCCAGCGGCGTGGTCCAGGGTGCGACCAGCCCCACGAAGGCGCCCAGCGCACCGCTCGCGCGCAGCATCCCGACCGCCACCAGGATCGCGACCAGATACGGAATGATGCGCAGTGCGACCTGGAAACCCTCCTTTGCGCCCTCGACGAACACCTCGTAAATGCGTACCCCGCGTGCGACACCGAACAACAGGAAGCCCAGAATCAGTCCGGGGATGATCCACGGGGCGATCCGCTGTCCGTACACGATGGTCAGCGGAATGATGCTCAGCACGCCCACCAGCGCCAGGGCGCTGACCCAGCCGGGATACCCCTCCATCGGAACCTCGATCGCCATGGGTTGGGGTTCCGCCGCATCCCGCTCCCGCTCGTCCCGGGTCTGCGGCGCGGCATCGGGATCGCGCCCGGGTTCTACCGTGGTCTCGCCGGGGAGTTCCCCGGATGCCGTCGGAGGCAGAAAGAAACGTTGCAGGATCAATGCGCTGGTGATTCCGACGGTGGTCGCGAATACGGTCGCAAACAACGTGGTGGGCAGGATCGCCGCGGGTTCCGCCGAGCCCAGGCTGGCCCGCAGGGCGATGACCCCGGTGGGCAGCAGCGTGATGCTGGAGGTGTTGATCGCGAGGAACAGCGCCATCGCGTTGGTCGCCGTCCCGGGGTGTGGATTCAGCCGGTCCAGTTCCTGCATCGCGCGGATGCCGAACGGCGTGGCCGCGTTGCCCAGGCCCAGGATGTTGGCGGAGAAATTCAGGATCATCGCGCCCATCGCCGGATGGTCGGGCGGCACGCTGGGGAACAGGCGCGTCATCATCGGTCGCAGCAGTCGCGCCAGGATGGTGAGCAGCCCGCCTGCTTCGGCGATCTTCATCAGACCCAGGAACAGCGCCATGACCCCCACCAGGCCGATGGCCAGTTCCACTGCGCTGCCCGCCGACGTGATCGCCGCCTGCGAAAGCTCCTGCATGGGTTGGCTGTCGGTGCCGGTCTCGGTCAGTTCCCGCCAGGCGGCCGCGAGAAACGCCGCGCCGATCAGCACGAAGAAGATGATGTTCATGGGTTTACCCGGTGGTCGGAATGTGCGTCGGACTCACCGGTTTTCGCCCCGGGAAACCGCGCGCAGTACCGCGTCCATGGCCCAGGTCGGCAGCAGCCACTTGAGCACTGCGAACAGATGCGTCGGAAAGGTCACGCGGTACCGGGCCCGCGGCCACCGCGCCTCCAGTGCGTGCACCACCGCTTTCAGCACGGCTTCGGGCCCCAGCGTGAACGGTGCTTCGCGCTCATGGTGCGCCAGCCGCCGTTCCGCACGCGCGTAGGTTTCCCGCCAGTGGCTGTTCTTCGGCCGGATGAAACGCCGGTAGGCCAGGAAGGCGTTGGCCCGGAAGTGGCTCCGGACAGGGCCCGGCTCGATGAGGGACACGTGAATGCCGCTTCCGTGCAGCTCCTGTCGCAGCACGTCGCTGAGACCCTCGACCGCGAACTTGGAGCTGACGTAGGCGCCGCGCAGACGCAGGCCGACGAAGCCGAGCACCGAACTGTTCTGGATGATGCGGCCGCGGCCGTGCCGACGCATCGCCGGGATTACCGCGTTGGTCAGCTCCAGCCAGCCGAGCAGGTTGGTTTCCAGCTGAGCCCGCAGCGCCGCCCGGGAAAGATCCTCGACCGCTCCGGGCTGCCCGTAACCGCCGTTGTTGAACAGCGCGTACAGCGAGCCGCCGGTGCGGGAAAGCACCTCCTGCACGGCGCTTTGTATGCTGCCGGGATCGTCCAGGTCCAGTTGCAGCGCTTCCAGACCCCGGGACTTCAGCCGGGCAACCGCTTCGCTCCTGCGCGCGGTGGCGAACACGCGGTAGCCACGTTCATGCAGCGCCAGGGCGACGTACTCGCCAATGCCGGAAGAACATCCCGTGATCAGGATCGAGAGGCCGCTTCGATCCATGTCAGTAGGTCAGTGTCACCACGTTGCTCTCGATGACCTCGCTGATGAAGGCGGCCCCTCCGCGCACCCCGTCCATCTCCGGAATGGCGTTTTCCAGCGTCAGACCGTTCTCCGCCATGGCGCCGGTGCAGGCATAGAAACGCGCACCCGCCTCGTGCGCGTCCTGCATGAAGCTGTAGACGGATTTTTCCCGCGCGGAGCCCGGGTGAATCACATCGGCGAAGCCCTTGATCAGCAGTCGGGTGCTGGGTCCCGCGAAGTAGACTTCGACCTCGAGGTCCATCACGGCGGCGATCGTCGCCTGAAAGAACGGCGCACCGAGCGAACCGAGGCGCTTCAGATCAACGTTCAGGAGCATGATCACGATCTTGTCGGCCATTGGTCTTCCCCGGTTTTGCCGTGGTGGGGGCCGGCGATAGCCCCTGTTCGCACGATTGTCGCAGGGTGGTGCTTTAATTCGCAAAATTCGGCCGCATAATACGCCCATCCGATTCCTGTATCCGGAGCTCCAGACATGCCGATCTACGAGTACGAGTGCCGCGCGTGCGGCGAAAGAACCGAGGTGATCCAGAAGATCTCCGATCCGGCCCTGACCGACTGCCCGTCCTGTGGCGCCAGTGAAATGACCAAGCTGGTGTCCGCGGCCGGTTTCCGGTTGTCCGGGAGCGGCTGGTACGAGACCGACTTCAAGAAAGACAAACGCCGCAACGTCAAGGAAGAGAGCAAGCCTGAATCCAAGGGTTCCGGCGGGTGTGGCGCGCCGGCCTGCGGCTCGGGTTCCTGCTCGACGGACGCAGCTTGAGCCGCCACCCTTTTCTGGTCCACCTGCGTCGTTACCTGATTGCGGGGCTGCTGGTCTGGGTCCCGCTGATCGTCACCGGGCTGATCATCAAGCTCCTGGTCGAGCTGCTCGACTTCACGATCCTGCTGCTGCCTCCGAGCTGGCGCCCCGAGGCCATGATCGGATTCAGCATTCCCGGGACCGGAGTGGTCGTGGCGATCGTGATCGTGTTTCTCACGGGCCTGGTTGCGGCCAACTTCCTGGGGCGGCGCCTGTTCGAGATCGGCGATTCCATCGTCGACCGCATCCCGCTGGTGCGCTCGATCTACAGTGCCGTGAAGCAGGTGATGCGCACGGTGCTGGAAGACGGGCAACAGTCGTTCCGCCGTGTGCTGATGGTCGAGTATCCGCGCCGGGGCCTGTGGACCCTCGGCTTCCAGACCGGGGTCGGTGTCGGCGAGGTTCAGCAGCGCACCGAACAGGACGTCATCACCGTATTCGTCCCGACCACGCCCAACCCGACCTCGGGGTTCGTGATCATGGTGCCGCGGGAAGATGCCATCGAACTCGACATGTCGGTGGAAGACGGCCTCAAGTTCGTGATGTCGCTCGGCGTCGTGACGCCCAGCTGGTCCTCGCCAGAGGCGGCGGCAGCGGCTGCGAAGCTTGCGCCGGGGATGCCCAAAACGTAACATCCGATGCCCTTTTTCGCGGGCCGCATGTCGGCCCGACGGCCCGAACAACGCGGCGGACCGAGCCGCTCTTTCCTGGATCTGGCGCAATGCGGACTCATTTCTGTGGACTCGTCACCGAGGCGCAACTCGACTCGGAGGTCACCCTGTGCGGTTGGGTCAACCGCCGGCGTGATCACGGTGGCGTGATCTTCATCGATCTGCGCGACCACGAAGGCGTGGTGCAGGTGGTGTTCGACCCCGACCGCCCCGAGATTTTCGCGCGTGCCGAGCAGACCCGCAACGAGTATGTGCTGCGGGTGACCGGACGGGTGCGCAGGCGTCCCGAGGGCACGACCAACCCGGAGCTGAACACCGGGGCGGTCGAGGTGCTCGGACTCGAGCTCGAGGTGCTGAACGCCGCGCGCACCCCCCCGTTCCCGCTGGACGACGAGGACGTGGGCGAGGAAACCCGGCTGCGCTATCGCTACATCGATCTGCGCCGCCCGGCGATGCAGGAGCGCCTGCGCCTGCGCGCGCGGGCGTCGCGCAGCCTGCGCCGCTTCCTCGACGACGAGGGCTTCCTCGATATCGAAACGCCGATGCTGACCAAGGCCACCCCCGAAGGCGCACGGGATTACCTCGTGCCCAGCCGGACCCATCCGGGCAGCTTCTTCGCACTGCCGCAGTCCCCGCAGCTGTTCAAGCAGCTGCTCATGATCGGCGGCATGGACCGCTACTACCAGATCACCCGCTGCTTCCGCGACGAGGATCTGCGCGCCGATCGCCAGCCCGAGTTCACCCAGCTCGACATCGAGATGGCGTTCGTCGAAGAAAGCGACGTGATGGCGCTGAACGAGCGTCTGATCCGGACCCTGTTCCGCGACGTGCTCGACGTCGAACTTCCCGATCCCTTCCCGCGCATGAGTTACGCCGAGGCGATGGCGCGCTTCGGCTCCGACAAGCCGGATCTGCGGATTCCGCTGGAGTTCACCGAGCTGACCGAGGTCATGCGTGCGGTCGACTTCAAGGTCTTCAACGGTCCCGCGAACGATCCCGAAGGGCGCGTGGCCGCGTTGCGGCTTCCGGGTGGCGGTGGGCTGTCGCGCAAGGAGATCGACGACTACACGCAGTTCGTCGGTCGCTTCGGCGCACGCGGACTCGCCTACATCAAGGTCAACCGTATCGCCGACGGCACGGCGGGTCTGCAGTCGCCGATCCTGAAATTCCTGCCGGACGACGTGATCCAGACCATCCTGGAACGTGCCGGCGCGGCCGACGGCGACCTGATCTTCTTCGGCGCGGACAAGGCCAACGTGGTCAACGAGAGCCTGGGTGCGTTGAGAGTACGACTCGGCCAGGATCGGGGGCTGGTCGCCGAGGGTTGGCAGCCACTGTGGGTGGTGGATTTCCCGATGTTCGAGTGGGACGGCAAGGACGGTCGCTTCTATGCGCTGCACCATCCGTTCACCGCGCCGGCCGTGGCCGATCCCGCGGATCTGCGCGCCAACCCCAGGACGGCGCTGTCGCGCGCCTATGACATGGTGCTGAACGGTACCGAGGTCGGCGGCGGCTCGATCCGTATCCATCGTCCCGAGATGCAGGCCGCGGCCTTCGAACTGCTCGGTATCAGCGAAACCGAGGCGAAGGAGAAGTTCGGCTTCCTGCTCGAGGCCCTGAACCTCGGCGCACCGCCGCACGGCGGGATCGCCTTCGGCCTCGATCGCCTCGTCATGCTGATGGCCGGTGCCGGCAGCATTCGTGACGTGATGGCGTTCCCGAAGACCCAGAGCGCCGCGTGTCCGCTGACCGAGGCCCCCGCGCAGGTTTCCGAGGCGCAGCTGCGCGAACTCGGGATCCGGCTGCGCGCCCAGCCGGGCGGCGAAGTAAACTGACGCGGACCTTTTCACGCCAGACCTTTTTCACAGCTTTCCAGGACGCGCCATGGCCGGTCACAGCAAGTGGGCAAACATCCAGCACCGCAAGAACGCTCAGGATGCCAAGCGGGGCAAACTCTTCACCAAGCTGATCCGTGAGATCACGGTGGCCGCGCGCGCCGGGGGTTCCGACGCCAGCACCAACCCGCGTCTGCGCCTGGCGACCGACAAGGCACTCGCCGCCAACATGACCCGCGACACCATCGATCGCGCGGTGAAGCGCGGTGCCGGCGAACTGGAAGGCGTGAACTACGAAGAACTCCGCTACGAGGGCTACGCCCCGGGCGGTGCGGCGATCCTCGTCGATTGCATGACGGACAATCGCAATCGTACCGTTGCGGAGGTGCGCCACGCGTTCACCAAGACCGGTGGCAATCTGGGCACGGACGGCTCCGTGGCCTACCTGTTCGAAAAGAAAGGCGTGATCGAATACCCGCCCGGAACCGACGACGATGCGGTGATGGAAGCCGCGCTCGAAGGTGGGGCGGAGGATGTGCAGGTCGACGACGACGGCGCCATCGAGGTGCTTACCGACCCGGATGCCTATGAACCGGTGCTGGCCGCGCTGCGTGCGGCGGGGCTGGAGCCCGAGAACGCCGAACTCACCATGCGCGCGGGAACCCTCGCGCCGCTGGATGACGAGACCGCGCAGTCGGTGCTGAAGCTCCTGAACATGCTCGACGACCTCGACGACGTGCAGAACGTGTACACCAACGCCGACTTCCCCGAATCCCTGAGCGACTGAACCCCATGCGCATCCTCGGCATCGACCCCGGCTCCCGCATCACCGGGTTCGCTGTCGTGGATACCGGTGAGCGACGACTGCGTGCCTGCGGCTACGGTGTGATCCGGCCTTCGGCGGAATCGATCGGGGAACGGCTGGGGGAAATCTTCACCGGCGTGGTGCAGGTGATCGCCGAGCTGAAACCGGACGTGCTCGCGATCGAGTCCGTCTTCATGGCCCGCAACGCCCAGTCCGCCCTGAAACTCGGGCAGGCGCGCGGCGTTGCGATCTGCGCCGCGGCCCAGGCCGGTCTTCCGGTGTTCGAATACGCGCCGCGAGCGGTGAAGCTCGCCGTCGTCGGCAGCGGTCGCGCGGACAAGATCCAGGTCCAGCACATGATGCGGCAGATCCTGAAGATCGAAGCCGCATTGGCCGCCGATGCCGCGGATGCGCTGGCCATCGCGGTGTGCCATGCCCACACCGAGCAGAGTCTCGCCTACGCCGGTCGCCATTCCGTCGCCGCGGAGGCGCGCACGTGATCGCGCGGCTGGAGGGCGTGCTTCGCGTGCGCGAACTGCAGAGCGTCGTGCTCGACGTCGGTGGCGTCGGCTACGAGGTCGAGGTGCCCCTGTCGACGCTGGCCAGTCTCCCGGAGACCGGGGCTCGCGTGGTCTTGTTCACCCACCTGATGGTGCGCGAGGACGCGCATACGCTGTTCGGCTTCCTGCAGACGCGCGACCGCGATCTGTTCCGGCGCCTGATCCGGGTCAACGGCATCGGCGCGCGGCTGGCGCTGGCCATGCTCTCGACGATGGCCGCCGACGAACTGGCCGGGCACATCAGCGGAGGCAACATCGCGGCCCTGACCCGGATTCCCGGCATCGGCAAGCGCACCGCGGAGCGGGTGGTGCTGGAGCTGGGTGAACGGCTGCAGGACCTGGGCTTCGGTCCGGCTCCCGGCGCCTCCCCGCTGGGCGCGGCTGCCGGGATCGAACACGAGGCGGCCGCGGCCCTGGAAGCGCTCGGTTACCGGGCCATCGACGCCGAGAAAATGATCGCCGCCGTGCGCGGCCAGGCGGAAACCACCGAAGCCCTGGTCCGGCTTGCCTTGCGTTCCACCCTGCGTGGGTGAGCGGCGCTGGCACAGGACACGGTGGTTCCGGGTGGTCATTCCCCGTCCGCAGGACGCCGTGAATACGTCCATGTAGGCTTGACGGCAGCATCCATGCTGCCGACACCTGCGGACGGGGAATGACCACCCGGAACTCCGGCGCTGGATCGTTTTCTGCGGTTCAGCGCAGCGTTGCGAGGGGTTGTCGTCAGATCGGGTAAAATCCGTGCGCCTCGCGGTGTAAACCTTCATTCAATGTTGTCATAGTGCATCCATGGACTCCCGTCTGGTCGACATGCAGAGCCTTCCCGAGGATCGCGTCAGCGAGGTGAGCCTGCGCCCGCAGCGCCTCGCGGATTTCGCGGGCCAGCCGCGCGTGCTGGAACAGATGGAGCTGTTCATCCGTGCCGCGCAGGGGCGCGGGGACGCGCTGGATCACACGCTGATCGCGGGGCCGCCGGGACTCGGCAAGACGACGCTTGCGCACATCATCGCGCACGAACTCGGGGTGGGCCTGCGCCAGACCTCGGGTCCGGTGCTCGAGCGGGCGGGCGACCTCGCCGCGATCCTGACGGCCCTGGAGCCGCGCGACGTTCTGTTCGTCGACGAGATCCACCGCTTGCCGACGGTGGTCGAAGAGGTGCTGTATCCCGCGCTGGAGGATTTTCAGCTCGACATCATGATCGGCGAGGGTCCGGCCGCGCGATCGATCAAGCTCGACCTGCCGCCATTCACGCTGGTCGGCGCCACCACCCGCGCCGGGCTGCTCACCGCACCGCTGCGTGATCGCTTCGGGATCGTGCAGCGGCTGGAGCACTACAACGTGGCTGATCTCGCCGGGATCGTGCGTCGCGCGGCACGGTTGCTCGGCGTCGCGATCGAGGACGACGGGGCCGCCGAGATCGCCCGGCGCGCGCGCGGCACCCCACGGCTGGCGAACCGCCTGCTGCGCCGGGTTCGGGACTTCGCGCAGGTGCGCGCCGACGGCCGGATCACCGGAAACGTGGCCGACGAGGCCCTGGATCTGCTGGCGATCGACGCCGCCGGCCTGGATGCCCAGGACCGGCGGTTGCTGGAAGTTCTGGTCGAAAAATTCGATGGTGGTCCGGTCGGAGTGGAGAGTCTGGCCACCGCACTGAACGAGGATCGCGGTACACTGGAGGACGTGGTCGAGCCGTTCCTGATTCAGCAGGGTTATCTGATGCGTACACCGCGAGGGCGCCAGGCCACGCGGCTGAGTTTCCAGTTGCTCGGGCTTGCGGAACGCGTAATCCCGCGCCCCGACCTCTTCGACAAGGGTGGCGAATCCCGGGGTGAGCGTTGATTTCCGGGCGGCCGGACACCAGCGTGGTGCAAGGCGTCTTCCTCTGGCCCGTGCGTGTCTACTTCGAGGATACGGATGCCGGCGGTGTGGTCTACTACGCGAACTACCTGAAGTTCATGGAGCGGGCCCGGACCGAGTGGCTCCGGGCACGGGGGTTCGAACAGGACCGCCTGCGGGCGGACAGCGGCATTCTGTTCGTCGTGCGCGCCGTCCAGCTGGATCTGAAACGTCCGGCGCGCTTCAATGATGCGCTTTCGGTGACCTGCAGGCTCGTCGATCTGGGTCGCGCCAGCCTCGAATTGACGCAGCAGGTGTTGCGCGATGGCGCGGAACTTGCTGCCGGAAGTGTGCGGCTTGCCTGCGTCGATGCGGAACGCTTCGTACCCGTGGCCATTCCATCCGCCGTCCGGGCGGCAGTCGAATCTGATCTAGGAGATGAAACGTGAGCGTCGATCTTTCCATGTACCGGCTGATCATGGAAGCCAGCCTCATCGTGCAATTGGTGATGGTGATCCTGGTCGTGGCCTCCGTGCTGTCCTGGCTGGTCATTCTGGTCAAGGCACGGACGATCAAGGCGGCGAACCGTACGGCTGACGAGTTCGAGGAGCGCTTCTGGTCGGGCGTCGATCTCGCGCATCTCTATGACGGTATCCGCCGGAAGCCCGAGATGTCCGGCATGGAGCACGTATTCTCTTCCGGGTTCAAGGAGTTCCTGCGCGTGCGGCAACATCCGACGCACGTTGTGGATGCCACCCACCGCTCGATGCGGGTGGCGATCTCCCGCGAGAGCGACGAGCTGGAACGCTACCTGCAGTTTCTGGCCACGGTCGGCTCGACCAGCCCCTACATCGGTCTGTTCGGCACGGTCTGGGGCATCATGCACGCGTTTCTCGGGCTCGCGGGGGCCCAGCAGGCGACGCTGGCCATGGTTGCGCCGGGGATTGCCGAGGCCCTGATCGCCACGGCGCTGGGTTTGTTTGCGGCCATTCCGGCGGTGATCGCCTACAACCGTTTCGCCAGCGACGTCGACCGGGTGTTGGGTCGGCTGGAGAATTTCAGCGACGAGTTCGTGGCTTTGCTCGGGCGCCAGAGCGTGTCCCGGGACAGCGCGGCCGTGCAGGAATAGGACAGTCCCATGGCCGAAATGACCGGGCGTAAAGCGAGACGGTCGCGGCGCCAGATGTCGCAGATCAACGTCGTTCCGTTCATCGACGTGATGCTGGTGCTGTTGATCATCTTCATGATCACCGCGCCCATGCTGCAACAGGGTGTGGAAGTGGACCTGCCCGAGGCGGAGGCGGAAGTCCTCGACGTCGAGCAGCGCGAGCGCGAGCCGATCGTGGTGACGGTGACTGCGGCAGGCGCGATGAGTCTGAACCAGGGGCCGCTGGCCAACGAACCGCTCGCGGGGCCGGAACTGGTCGAGCTGGTGGCCGATTTGATCGCGGCGTCGCCCGAGACGCAGACGTACGTGCGCGGTGACCGCAGCGTGGACTACGGGCGGGTGATGGACGCAATGGTGGCTCTGCAGCGGGCCGGTGCGACAAAGGTCGGGTTGCTGACCGAGCCGCCCGCCGAAATCGCGGAATGATCAAAGCTTCGTGAGCGTGCCGTGTTCATCCTGATCCGACAGCATCCCGGCGGCGTCGCGCTGATCCTGTCACTGCACGTGCTGCTGTTTGCAGCGCTGCTGATGAACGTGACGTTCTTCGCGCAGCCGCTTTCCGCACCCGCATTGCAGTTTCGCAGCGAGCCGGTGGATGTGATCGATGCGGTGGCGATCGACCTCGAGCAGTTTGAGCGGATCGAGCGGGATATCCGCGTGGCGGAGCAGGAACGTGTCGCCGAGCAGCTGCGGGTGGAAGAGGAAGCCCGGCGCGAAGCCGAGCGCCAGCGCCAGGAGGAGGTCCGTCGACAGCAGGAAGAGCAGCGTCAGCGTGAGGCACAGGAACGCGCGCGCCAGGAAGCCCTGCAGGCCGCCGAGCAGGCGCGGCGGGACGCCGAGGCCGAACGGGCCCGGGCTCAGGCCGAACGCGTGGCTGCGGAAGAGGCGCGCCGCGCGGCCGAGCAGGCGCGCAGGGCCCAGGAGGAGCGCGAGGCACGGGAGCGTCGCGAGCGCGAAGCGGCGGAGCAGCGGCGTGCGGAGGAGGAGGCCCGCCGGCGCGAGGCGCAGGCCCGTGAACTCGAGGAGCAGCGCCGCCGTCAACAGATGGAAGCGGAGCGGCAGGCTTTGGCGTCCGCGCAGGCCGCGCGCGATGCCGCCGCACGGCGAGCCGAACTCGATGCCGCGCGAAATGCCTATATCGCTGATGTACAGGCCACCGTGCAGCGCCGCTGGCGCCAGCCGGCAGGGCTGCAGCCGGGGGATGAGGCGTTCGTGCTGGTACGGATCAATGCCGAAACCGGCAGAATTCTGAATTTTGCGGTCCAAAACTGTTCCGGTTCCGCAGCCTTCTGCGAATCGGTGCGCCAGACGATGGACCGTCTGCAATCGCTGCCCCGCCCGCCCGATACTGAGTCGGTTCGGGGTGGCATCCGAATTCGTTTTGCGCCCGATTAGGGCCAGGTGATGACAACATGATGCGAAGAAGTCTTCAGGGTTGGTGCTTGGGTGTGCTGCTGCTGGTTGCGGGGCAGGCCTCGGCGGTGCTCGAGGTGACGGTGACCGAGGGCATCACGGGTGCGATCCCCGTCGCGGTGGCCCCGTTCGTCTGGGAAGGGGCCGGGTCCCCGCCCGAGGATGTCGCCCAGATCGTCGGCGCCAACCTCGCGCGCACCGGGCGCATCGAGGCCCTTGCGCGCGAGCGCCTGCCGCGGGCTCCGGACACCCCCGAGGGTTTTCTGGCGGAAAGCTGGTCCGCAGCGGGCGCGGAGTATCTGGTGATCGGGCGCATGCGGCCCGAAGAAGGGCGCGTGGTGATCGATTTCCACGTGTTCGACGTGCTCGCAAACCAGCGCATGGGCGGCTTCCGGATTCCGGCGCCCTCGGACCAGTTGCGCCGCGGTGCCCACCGGGTTTCCGACATCGTGTTCGAGACCATCACGGGCGAAAAGGGGTCCTTCAGCTCGAGAATCGTCTATGTGGCGGTGACCGGGCAGGGCGAGGAGCGCCGCTATGCGCTGGAGGTGGCCGATTCCGACGGAGCCAACCCGCGCGCGATGTTCCGCTCCAGCCATCCGCTGATGTCGCCCGAGTGGTCCCCGGATGGCCGTGACCTCGTGTACGTTTCCTTCGAGAACCGTCGCTCCGAAATCTTTCGCCAGAACGTCGAGTCCGGCGCCCGTACCCGGCTCGCCTCCTTTCCGGGCATCAACAGCGCGCCCACCTGGTCCCCGGATGGCACCCGGCTGGCGATGAGCCTGTCGCGCGATGGTTCGCCGAACATCTACGTCATGGATCTCGCGAGCGGCGCGCTGACGCAGATCACGCGCACCAACGCGATCGATACCGAGCCCGCCTGGTCGCCGGATGGCCAGACCCTGTACTTCACGTCCGACCGTGCCGGTTCGGCGCAGATCTACCAGATGCGCCTGCCCGGTGGTACGCCCCAGCGGCTGACGTACGAAGGAACCTCGGCGGGCGCAGCGGCGGTGTCGCCGGATGGCAAGTCCCTGGTCTATGTCCGCGGCGGAGACGGTCTGCGCCTCGCGCGGCTGGATCTGGAGACGCGCCGCGAAACGCTGCTGACCAGTGGGCGTTATGACAAGTCGCCGAGTTTTGCGCCGAACGGTAGCATGGTGATCTACTCGACCACGGACCGGGGCCGGGGGATACTGGGGTCGGTGAGCCGGGACGGCCGGGTGCACCAGCGCTTTGCACCGAGAACGGGGGATGTCCGGGAACCGGCCTGGTCCCCCCTGTAGTGATGTCTGTGGTTTCAACCTGAACAACTTCGCCTGAGGACACCGAGATGCATGCAGTCATTCGTTGGGGTTTCATCCTTCTGCTCGCGGCCACGCTCGCCGCCTGCGCCCAGCCCAAGCGGGACGCCGCCGAGGCCGAGCGCCTTGCGGCGGAGGCGGCGGCCGCCGAGGAAGCCGAGCGCGCCCGGCTTGAAGCGGAAGCCCGGGCCCAGGGTCTGGGAACGGCCGGTGTGCTGGGCGTCGATTCGCTCGATGATCCGCAAAGCCCGCTCTCCGGGCGCCTGGTCTATTTCGAGTACGACAGTGATACCGTCCGGCCCGAGTTCATCCCGATGCTCGAGGCGCATTCGCTCTACCTGTCGCAGAATCCGAACGCTCGGGTGCGGCTCGAAGGGCATACCGACGAGCGGGGCACGCGCGAGTACAATCTCGCACTTGGCGAGCGCCGCGCGCAGGCGGTTCGGCGGGTGATGACCCTCAACGGTGCGCGCGACAGCCAACTCGAGGTGATCAGCTACGGGGAGGAAATGCCGGTAGCCTTCGCCCAGACCGACGATGCCTGGGCCCAGAATCGCCGGGTCGAGATCGTCTACGAAGTCCGGCGCTGATGCCATGCCCGGGGGGTGCCGAGCGCCCCCCGGCCATCCTCTCCCGAGAACGTTCATGATGTCCGCGGACCTTCCTCTCCCGAACGGCCGGTGGCGCTCCGCGCTTCGGCTGCTGATGCTGCCGGCCCTGTTCCATGCCGCTGCGGTCGGTGCTCAGCAGGCGGGGTCTCCCCTGGTCACGCAACACCAGTTGCAGGTCATCGAGATGCGCCTGGAGCGGGTCGAGCGCGTGCTCGATTCCGGTGTGCTGACCGAGATGCTTCAGGGCGTCGACCAGATGCAGAACGAGATCCGGCAGCTGCGTGGAAAACTCGAGCAGACGGAGAACGAACTGCGAATTCTCCGCGAACGCGAGGAGCAGCGGTTCGCTCGGATTGGAGAACGCCTGTCGTACCTCGAGGGCGGTTTCGAATACGAACCTCCGGCCACCGATGAGGTGCCGCCGGTGGTTCCGGACGACTGGCTCGCAGGACCCGAGGAACAGGACGCCTACGAGGAAGCCTTCGAGCGGCTGATGGCCGGCGAGCATGAAGAGGCGATCGGGATGCTGGAGGCCTTCGTTGAAAGGCATCCCGAAGGAGTGTTCACGGCCAACGCGATTTTCTGGCTCGGCGAGGCCAAATACGCCGTTGGAGAATACGAGGGCGCGCTGATCGACTACGCCGCGGTACGCGAACACTATCCCGAAAGCGACAAGGCGCCCGACGCGCTTCTGAAACAGGGCTATGCGTACTTCGAGCTGGGGCAGGTCGACCCGGCGCGGCAGGCGCTGAATCAGGTGCTGGAAGAGTATCCCGGCACCACCCTTTCCCGGCTGGCGCAGGACCGGTTGCGGCGCCTGGACGCCCCTTGATGGCGGGTTCTGCGCTGCGCAAACCGGCGGGGGTGCGGCCCGAGGCCGCACGACTGCGTGTCACCGAGGTCTTTCTTTCCCTCCAGGGCGAGGCTGCCCAGGTGGGTTGGCCGACGGTCTTCGTGCGCTTGACCGGTTGCCCCCTGCGTTGCCGCTGGTGCGACACCGAGTACAGTTTTACCGGCGGCGAGTCCGTGGAGATCGGCGATCTCCTGACCCAGGTTGCGTCTTTCGGTGTCCGCCACGTCTGCGTGACCGGGGGGGAACCGCTTGCACAACCCGGTTGCACCGTGCTCCTGCGCGAACTCTGCGATCGGGATCTGAGCGTGTCGCTGGAAACCAGCGGCGCTCTTGACCTGGCTGCGGTGGACCCCCGAGTGGCGATCGTCATGGATCTGAAGGCTCCGGGTTCGGGTGAAACGCAGCGCAACCGGCTGGAAAACCTTGCGCAGCTGAAGCCGGGCGATCAGGTCAAGTTCGTGCTGGCCGACCATTCGGATTTCGAGTGGGCGCTCGAGACGCTCCGCGAGCACCCACTTCCCGGCAACGTCGAAGCGCTGTTCTCCCCGGTGCACGGGGAGCTCGAGCCGCGCACGCTGGCCGACTGGATCGTCGCTGCGCGGGCGCCCGTCCGGTTCCAGGTGCAACTGCACAAGGTGCTTTGGGGCGATGTCCCGGGACGTTGACGACGCGGCCGTGGTCCTGCTTTCGGGTGGGCTGGACTCGGCGACCTGCCTGGCCATGGCCCGTTCCGAGGGTTACGTGTGCCACGCGCTCAGCGTCGATTATGGCCAGCGTCACCGGTCCGAGCTTGAGGCGGCGCGCCGCCTCGCGACAGCCCTCGGTGCAGCCAGCCACCGGGTGATCCGGATCGACCTGAGCGCGATCGGCGGCTCGGCCCTCACCGATACCGCGATCGCGGTTCCCGATAATCCGACCGAGGGTATTCCAGTCACCTACGTTCCGGCGCGCAACACCACGTTGCTGTCGCTGGCGCTGGGTCTGGCCGAAGCCCTCGAGCTGAGGAACATCCTCATCGGCGCTAACGCGGTGGATTATTCCGGGTACCCCGATTGCCGGCCCGAGTTCATCGAAGCCTTCCAGGACCTGGCCAACCTCGCCACCCGGGCCGGTGTCCAGGGACGTCCGTTCCGGGTGCACGCTCCGCTCATCGCGATGACCAAGGCGGACATCATCCGCGCAGGCGCCGCCCTGGGTCTGGACTACGCCTTGACCGTGAGCTGCTACCAGGCAGACCCTGAGGGTCAGGCCTGCGGCGTATGCGACAGTTGCCGGATTCGCCGGGCCGGATTTGCCGCGGCAGGAGTGCCGGATCCGACCCGTTACCGCGCGGCTCAGGACCCCCACCTGTCCGCCGAACCCTGAATTCGCGCTGCAACGGCTCCGCGAAGCCAT
>JAABSC010000006.1 GCA_011390565.1 Thioalkalivibrio paradoxus
GCAGATCTGGATGGGCACTCGAAAGCTCCGCCAGCGCGCGGTTGCCGGACATCTCGGCCGCATACACGCCCATGGCAACGGACAGGCCACCGACGTCCAGACCCTTCAAGAGCTTCATTTCGCGTTCGAGCTCGGCAGCCTCGGTCACGATGATCTCGGCCCGGCGGAGCAAGGCGTCGCCAAAAGCGGTCGGAGTAACCTCCGTAGTCTGCCGATCGAACAGCAGAACACCGAGAGACTCCTCGAGATTCTGGATGCTCCGGGAGAGCGCCGGCTGCGAGAGGTGCTGCTCAGCGGCGGCGCGCCGAAAACTGCCGTGGCGCCAGACCGCGAGAGCGTGGCTGAGTTGCCGAAGCTTCAAATGCATGCACAAAGCGTATCAGCATGAACACAATAATGCATTAGACATGCCGTCTCCCCTCTGCGAATACTCCCTGACGTTTCTTTCGAGTTGGAGGGGTAACCCATGCATCATCAGATGCGCAAGCTTGCGCTCGCCACGTTGATCGCGACCACCGCGATCGCTCTCCCGGCTGCCGGAATCGCCGATATCGCGCCCGGCGCCGACACGGGGTTGTCGCACTTTGACCCGAAGGGCCAGCCCCCGTCACAGTTCACGATCGATATCCTGAACGAGGCACGGGAGACCCTGCCGTTCTCGGATACCCGGGATTTCGATGAGAACCGCAAGGGCCTCATCGCGCCGATGCAGCAACGGCAGATTCCGGCGGACGCCGGTCACGTCACATGGGACATGGATGCGTTCAATTTCATCGACGAGCAGGATGCCTTCGACAGCATCCACCCCTCGCTGCACCGCATCGCCAAGCTGAACCAGAACTATGGCCTGTACGAGGTCGTGCCAGGGATCTACCAGGTCCGCGGCCTCGACCTGGCGCAGATCACCTTCATCCGCGGCGAGACCGGCTGGATCGCCTATGACGTGCTGGTCAGCGCGGAGACCGCGCGTGCGGCCTGGGAATTGCTCCAGGAACACATCGGCGAGGGCCTCCCGATCAGCACGGTCATCTACTCGCACAACCACGCCGACCACTGGGGCGGTGTGCGCGGCCTCATCAGCGACGAGGACGTGGCCTCCGGGCGGGTGCAGGTGATCGCGCCTGACGGGTTCATGGGCCACCTGGTGTCCGAGAGCGTGTTCGCCGGCAACGCGATGAACCGGCGTCTGTTCTACCAGTACGGCATGCTGCTGCCGCGCAACCCCTACGGCTATGTGACCCAGGGCCTGGGGCACGCCGTATCGAACGGCTCGGTGGGCCTGATCGCGCCGACCAAGCTAATCACCCAGCCCATCGAGGAGGTGATGGTCGACGGGGTCCGGATGATCTTCCAGCTGACCCCGGACACCGAGGCGCCGGTGGAGATGAATACCTATTTCCCGGACAAAAAGGTGCTGTGGATGGCCGAGAACGTCCAGCAGGGCATGCACAACATCTACACGTTGCGCGGCGCGCCGGTGCGCGATGCGCTCAACTGGTCGAAGTACATCAACGAGACCCTGTACCTGTTCGGCGAGGAGGCCGAGGTGATGTTCGCCTCCCACCACTGGCCGCGCTGGGGCAACGAGCGCATCCAGGAAGTGCTGCGCGGCACGCGTGATGCCTATGCGCATCTGAACAACCAGGTCCTGCACCATGCCAACCAGGGCGTGACCATCAACCAGATTCACAACGTCTACGAAGTGCCGGAGAGCCTGCAGCAGAGCTGGTTTACCCGGGATTACCACGGTTCCCACCAGAACAACTCGCGCGGCGTGATCCAGCGCTTCCTGGGTTACTGGGACGGCAATCCGGCCAACCTGATCCCGCTGTCGCCCGAGGATTCCGGGCCGCTGTACGTGGAGATGATGGGCGGTGCCGAAAAGATCATGGCGCGCGGCAGGGAGCTGTTGGATGAGGGCAAGTACCTGCATGCCTCCGAGATCCTGAACCGGCTGGTCCAGGGCGAGTCCGACAACCAGGCGGCCAAGGACCTGCTCGCCGACGTGTTCGAGCAGATCGGCTACCAGAAGGAAAACCCGGGCCTGCGCAACAGCTTCCTCGCGGCGGCCTACGAGTTGCGCAACGGGATCCCGGCCTCGGCCATCCCCAGCAGCAGCAGCCCCGACGTCGTCCGAGTGATGACCACCGGCCAGTTCCTCGACTTCCTGGCGATCCGCATGGATGGCCGCCAGACGAGCGGGATGCAGTTCGCGATCAATCTGGTCACGCCGGACAATGGCGAACAGTATGCGATCGAACTGAGCAACGAGACGCTGACCAATATCGAGGGCTTCCAGGTACCGAATCCGGACCTGACCCTGACCATCAACCGCTCGGATCTCGAGCAGGTGATGATGGGCGTAAAGACGATGATGGCGATGATCGAGGACGGCACCGCGAAGGTGGAGGGCGATGCGACGATCCTGGCCCGACTCGGCGCGACCATGGTCGACTTCGATCCGCGCTTCCCGATCATGCCCGGCACCCAGCTTCGCGCGACGGAAATGCCTGAGGTCAATCCCTACGCCGTGGAATTTGGTCCGCAGGTTCCGGAGTAAGGGTCGAGCCGCCCGGCCCATCCGCCGCGAGTCGGATGGGCCGGAGCGGTCCTGGCCCCGTGTGTACGTTTTTGCCGTCAATTGCACGGATCCGTGCAATGTTCCGGGAACGCATCGCCCAAAATTCGAGGCAGGTGCGACTCTCGGCGATACATCCATGGGCCGTTCAGCTGCGATCTCGTTCCCGGTGTCGCAGATCCCATGAAGAAACGACCATCGAATGGAGACACACCCATGCGCTTCCTGCTGACTGCCGCCGCGCTCATCACGCTGGTGCCCGCCGCATCGGCCACGGATGTGAAATACCAGGTGCGGGACACGGCGGATCTCGTCGCCGTCTGTGATACCCACAGCCGAGCTCCGGATATCACAACCACGCTGGCCTTCTGCCACGGCTTCCTGACCGGATCGGCGCATTTCTACTACGCAGCGATTCCGGAGGAATCCCGTTTCGCCTGTGCACCGGACCCGGTGCCGAGCCGATCCGACGTGATGAACGGCTTCGTGCAATGGGCGGGTGGAAACCCGCAGTACATGTCCGAGCCGGCAGTGGAGACCTTGTTCCGTTACCTCGCGGAAACCTATCCCTGCCTGTGAGGGGGGCTCCCACTTGTCCAGAACAGGAGTGATGGCAATGCGTTCAAAACGATTCTTCATCGCGGTTCTAGGCGTGGCCGTCATGCTGACCGGCTGCGCCGGCATGACCGACAAGGAACAGCGGATGGCCACCGGCGCCACCATTGGCGGAGCGGCAGTCGGCGTGGCGACCGGGAGCTGGGGCTGGGCGGCCGTCGGGGCCGCCGCGGGCGCCGGAACCGGATACCTGATCGAGGCCCAGCGCCAACGGGAGCGGGCCGCCTTCCAGCGCGGGGTCGAGGAAGGTCGCACCGAGTAAGGCGGCGACATGCCGATCGTCGCCTCCTTCTGGTGAACGTGTGGGCGCTTGAACGCGTCGGCGCTCGCGGCCCAAGTCGCGAGCCGTTCGGCCACATGCGGGAAGGTAGCCTGCTTCGCACAAGCGGCATTCGATGAATCGATCATACCGAGATGAAAGCCCATGAACCCGACCAAAACCATCGCGATCATTGCCACGGCCATTATGTGGAACCCCTTGGCGTCGGCAGGTGAGTACGAGCAGGATCTGGCCCGGCAGCTGGCGAATCCGGTGGCCGCGCTGATCAGCGTGCCCTTGCAGCTGAACTACAACAGCGATATCGGGCCCGCCGACGACGGGCGGCAATGGGTGCTCAACATCCAGCCGGTGATCCCCTTCTCGCTCAGCGAAGACTGGAACCTGATCTCGCGAACGATCCTTCCGATCGTCGACCAGCAGGACGTGTTCCCTGGCGCGGGAGGCCAGACCGGTCTTGGCGACACGGTACAGAGCCTGTTTTTCTCGCCGGCGGCTCCCACCGCCGGCGGCTGGATCTGGGGCGCCGGCCCCGTGCTCCTGCTGCCGACCGGAACCGACGATCTGCTGACCACGGACAAGTGGGGCATCGGGCCTACGGCGGTCGCACTGCGGCAACAGGGCCCCTGGACCAGTGGCCTGTTGGGCAACCATATCTGGTCGGTAGCGGGTGACAGCGACCGGCGGGACATCAGTACCACGTTCCTGCAACCCTTCCTGTCGTTCACGACTCCGACCGCCTGGACCTATACCCTGCAGTCGGAGAGCACCTATGACTGGGAAGGCAGCGAATGGCAGGTTCCGATCCGCGGAGTCGTGACGAAGGTCACCCGGATCGGCAACCAACTGGTGAGCCTTGGCGGCGGCGTGAATTACTGGCTGGAGAGTTCCGAAAACGGTCCGGAGGGATGGGGGTTGCGTTTTACCCTGACACTGCTTTTTCCCAGGTGAGCGGATTCCCGACGTACCCCTCGGGTCATTTGACCCTGTGATACCGGGCGAAGTCTCGCGGACGACGATGGCGAAGATGTTGCGCAGAAGGGCGTATCCATGAACAGAATACTTGTGACAATGGGCATTTTCGTGACCGCGCTTTCGGTCGGGGGCTGCGCGTCCCTGGCCGAGGGAGTGGGGCGCGCCGTCTTTTCGCAGTTGGAAGGCGATCCCGAAGTCGACACCCGAGCCTGTGAGATTCAGGGCGCTCCGTTCGACGGCATTCTGTCCGCCCTTCAGGCCCAGGACGGACAGGGCCTGATCGGGGATACCCCGGCTTCGGAGCGTTCCCTGGTCAAGGTGATGATCGTGCACGGTATCGGATCCCACCACCCGGGGTATTCGGGCAGGACCGTCGCCAATCTGACCACGGCACTCGGTCTGAACGTCGTCTCGCCCCAGATCAAATCCATCGAGCTGACGGACGCGGACTTTCCGGGCGAATCGATCGGCACGCTGACGGCACAGCGTTTTACCGACGAAACACGTGTACGCGAGTTGCTCGTCTACGAGCTGACCTGGTCCCGCATCAGCGACCAGGCACGCGCAAACCTGCGCTTCGACAACAGCCAGACCCACGCCCGTAACCGCGCGCCTTTGAACCAGCTGGGCAAGACCTTCGTCAATGACGTGCTGGTCGACCCACTGGTGTACGCGGGCGTGGGCCGGGAAAAGATCCTGAGCGCGATGCGCCAGGCCATATGCTGGGCCTACAGCACGGACTGGGATCAGTTTCCGAGTGCTCCGATAGCGTGCGGGCAGGGCGATCCCGGATACGGAAGCCGACTCACGATCGACGAGTTCTTTTTCGTGACCCACAGCCTGGGTAGTCGGATCGTCCTCGACGCCCTCGAGACGACGGCCGAGAGACTGTATGCGCCGCTGGATCCCGATGCCAAAACGCTTCCATTCCTCGCAAACCTGCAGAACCACAGGGTGACCGTGTTCATGCTGGCAAACCAGCTCCCGCTGCTTCAGGCGGGTTTCGCCCCGGTACCGGTGACCGGGCAGATCGCGAATTACTGCACCCCCGGTGGATCCCTCTACGAACGCCGGATCGTCAGCCAGACCCGTGTCATCGCGTTCAGCGACCCGAACGACCTCCTGAGTTACCCGATTCCGGACGACTTCGTGCAGTACGGCATCGACTCGCGGCTCTGCCCGGTCGTTGTCAACGCGTCGCTGAACATCGCGCGAGTCTCACGCCTGCTCGCCCGCGATGGCTTCGCCAACCCGCTGGTCGCGCATACGGCCTATAACGATGACGCACGCGTGATCGGCTTGATGACCGGCGGGCTCGGTCGAGCGGAGACACCCCCTGTAGTGACGGAACGTTGCAGCTGGGTCCGGGCGGAGGAAGCATTGCGCTGAAGACGGGATACCCTATGCTGTAGGCATGAGCTCGATCGCTTTCATGCGGCGTCATCGTTCCGCGTTCGTGATCCTTCTGGTGGCCCTGCTGCTGGTGCTCTGGATTGCCAGCGGGGTCATGACCCGGGCACCGCCGAACCCCGAGCTTCGCCCGGAACCCGCAACCCCGACCGTGGCCGTGCGCAACAGTCAGGCCGAGCCGGTGGAGAGGCTGCTGACCCTGCAGGGTGAGGTTCTACCGGACCACCTGGTGACCGTCCGTGCCGAAACCGACGGCCGCGTGGTCGAACTTCCCGTCGAACTTGGCGAGGCCGTGGAGTCCGGCACCGTGATCGCGCGGATCGGCATGGATGATCGGGCGGCACGCCTGCGCCGGGCCGAGGCCGCCGTGAAAGGCCGTGAAACCGACTTCCGCGGCGCCGAACAGCTGGCCCGGGAGGGCTATCAGGCGCAGTTGCGGGTGGATACGGCGCTCGCGGAGCTGGAAGCCGCAAGGGCCGATCTGGAATCCGTCCGTCTCGACATCCAGCGGACCCGAGTCGAGGCGCCCATCGCAGGGGTTCTCGATCGCCGCCACGTGGACATCGGCGACTACGTTTCGGTGGGAAATGAACTTGCGGAAATTCTGGAAAACAATCCATTAAACGCTATTGTTCAGGTTCCACAGCATGTCGTACACCGGGTACACCCGGGCGGAACCGCACGCGTCACCTTTGCAGGATCCGATGTCCGCGAAGGCGTGGTTCGCCATGTCTCGGCGCGTGCCGATAGCGCAACCCGGACCTTCCGCGTCGAAATCGAGGTGCCCAATCCCGACCGGAGCCTGCCGTCCGGGAGCAGCGTGGAGGTTCGAATCCCGGTCGAAGAGGTCAGGGCGCACCGGATTTCCCCGGCGCTCGTCACGCTCGATGCGGACGGGCGGCTGGGCATCAAGACCCTCGATGAAGAGGACCGTGTGGAATTCCGGGCCGTCGAACCCATACGCGCCGACAGCGACGGTATCTGGGTGTCGGGGCTGCCCGAAACCGTTCGGATCATCACCATCGGACAAGGCTTCGTGAACGTGGGTGAACGGGTCCTGGTGGTCTCCGAGGACGCCGGCACGGACCCATGAACACGCTCATCCAGGCGGCCATCGAACGCAGCCGGACAGTGCTTCTGCTCCTGCTGCTCATCCTGACGGCCGGCGGCCTCGCCTACGTGAAGATACCCAAGGAAGCGGCACCCGACGTCGACATCCCCATTTTCTTCGTATCGGTGACGTATTCGGGCATCTCGCCCGAGGACAGCGAGCGGCTGCTGGTGCGGCCCCTGGAGCGCGAGCTCCAGCCGGTGGCGGGACTCAAGGAACTGACGTCTCGGGCGGGCGAGGGTTTCGCACTTCTGAGGCTCGACTTCGAGGCCGGCTACGACAATCGGCAGGCGATGGCCGATGTACGGGAGAAAGTGGACCTGGCCCGGGGCCAGCTCCCCAGCGGGACGGATGAACCGCAGGTCATGGAGGTCGACCTGTCGATGTTCCCGGTTCTGGTGACCACGCTGTCCGGTCCGGTACCGGAACGCACGCTGGTCCGCATTGCCCGTGACCTTCGGGACCGCCTCGAAGCGCTTCCGGGTGTGCTGGAAGTGCAGATCGGCGGGGATCGGGAAGATGTGCTCGAGGTGATCGCGGATCCGCTGGTGATGGAGACCTACCGGATACCCTACCAGCAACTGATCGAGGCGATCGATCGCAACAACCGGCTCGTCGCGGCCGGGGCGATGGATACCGGCGCGGGCCGCGTCACCCTGAAGCTTCCGGGTGTGATCGAATCGCTAGAGGATGTGCTGGAACTGCCGGTCAAGGTGGAGAACGGCACGGTGGTGACCTTCGGTGATGTCGCCACGGGCCGGCGGGGCTTCAAGGATCCGGAGGGATTCGCACGAATCAACGGGCAGCCGGGCGTCGCGCTCGAGATCCGCAAGCGTGCCGGGGCGAATATCCTGGACACGGTGGAGCAGGCCAAGGCGGTGATCGCCGAGGCGCAGAGCGAGTGGCCGGAGACGGTTCGGGTTGATCACCTCCAGGACATGGCGGAGGACGTTCGCGACCTGCTGGGAGATCTGGAGAACAATGTGATCACCGCGGTCGTGCTGGTGATGCTGACCATTGTCGCCGCGTTGGGTGGCCGATCGTCGTGGCTGGTGGGGCTGGCCATCCCCGGTGCCTTTCTCGGCGGCATCCTGGCGATTCAGCTGCTCGGGTACACGCTCAACATCGTGGTGCTGTTCTCGCTCATCCTGGTGGTCGGCATGCTGGTGGACGGTGCCATCATCGTGGTCGAACAGGCCGATCGCTACCTCGCCGAGGGCATGGCGCGACACGAAGCCTTCGGACGCGCCGCGACGCGGATGGCCTGGCCGGTCATCGCCGCCACGGCCACCACGCTGGTGGTGTTCCTGCCCATGCTGTTCTGGCCCGGGATGATCGGGGAATTCATGTTCTTCCTGCCCGCGACGGTGCTCGTGACCCTCGGAGCATCGCTGTTGATGGCATTGATCTTCATCCCGGTCCTCGGCAGCCTGGTCGGAGCGCGGGATGCCAGCCGTCCGGAACAGGTTCAGCGGATCCTCGCAGCCGAGCGGGGCGACTACTCCGGGCTGGACGGGTTTACCGCGCGTTACATCCGTCTGCTGCGAATACTGGTGGCCCATCCCGGGCAAACGCTTGCGATCGCCATCCTCCTGACAGTCGGAATCTATGCCGCGTACGCCCAGTTCGGTCGGGGGCTGGAATTCTTTCCCCACGTCGAACCGCGTTTCGTGCAGGTGCAGGTCCAGGCCCGCGGGGACCTGTCGGTGTGGGAAGCCGACAAGCTTGTGCGTTCCGTCGAACAGCGCATGCTGACGGTTCCCGAGGTCCACACGGTGTACGCGCGAACCATCGGGATACCGCGGACACGGTTGCTTTCCGACTACGCGGAAGACGTGATCGGCATGATTCAGCTCGAACTCGTGGACTGGCGCCTGCGACCGCCGGCCGAAGAGATTCTGGAACGGCTGCGCGCCGACACGGCGGATCTACCCGGTATCCTGCTGCAGTTCCGGGAACAGGAGGGTGGGCCGCAGATGGGCAAGCCCATCCAGATCGAACTCTCCGGACCCGACGCGACGGCCTTGACGCAGGCGGTCGCCCGGCTGCGCGTGCTGATGGATCGCCTTGGAGGCTTCGTCGATGTCGAGGATGACCGCTCGCTCCCCGGCGTGGAGCTTCGCGTCGAGGTGCAGCATCGCGAGGCCGCTCGCTATGGCGCGGATATCGGTCTGCTCGGAAACGCGGTCCAGATGGTGACCCAGGGGATCCGGCTCGGCGGCTACCGCCCGGACGACGCGGACGAGGAAGTCGATATCCGCGTACGGTTCCCGTTCGACGAGCGCAACCTCGCCCAGCTCGTGAACCTGCGTGTGCCCACGGTCTTCGGCCTGGTGCCGATCAACAACTTCGTCGAATTCAACCCGGCGCCGAAGACCGGCATCATCAAGCGCGTGGACGGCCAGCGCACGCTCACGCTGACGGCCGACGCAGCGCCGGGGTACCTGGTGGACCAGCAGGTCCGACGCCTCCAGGAGGCGTTGGGTGCGGAGCCTCTTCCCGAGGAAGTGCAGGTTCGGTTCCGGGGGCAGGCGGAGGAGCAGGCGGAAGCAATCGGGTTCCTGCTGTTGGCGTTCTCGCTTTCGCTGTTCCTGATGTTCCTGATCCTGGTCACCCAGTTCAACAGCCTGTATCAGGCGCTCCTGGTGCTTTCCGCGATCGTGTTCTCCACCGCCGGGGTCTTGCTGGGGCTCATGCTGCGCCAGGAACCGTTCGGAATCGTGATGAGCGGGGTCGGGGTGATCGCGCTGGCCGGGATCGTGGTGAACAACAACATCGTGCTGATCGACACCTTCAACACCCTCCGCCGCCAGGGAATCGACGCGGTCGATGCCGGGTTGCGGACCGGAGCCCAACGTCTGCGCCCGGTGCTGCTCACCACGATCACCACCATCCTGGGTCTGATGCCGATGGTGCTGGCGATCACGGTCGACTTCCTGGGACGCGACTTCAGTATCGGCGCGCCCTCGACCCAATACTGGGTGCAGCTCGCCACGGCCATCTCGGGCGGCCTGCTGATGGCGACGCCCCTGACTCTGCTGCTCACACCCACGCTCCTGGTCTGGGGCGCTCGTCGCACAGGCCCGCGCACGAGGCGGACGCTTTCGGAACCGCTTCCGCCGGCTTATGATACCCACCTTTCGGCTGGCTCCTCGTAAGCGTCACAGGAGAGTACATGATGGAAATCCGGTGGCATCTGCCTGCCCGGGTCGGGCTTCTGGTTCCCTTGCTGGTGGCTTTGGCAGGCTGTGACGGCACCGGGCGTGACACCCCGTCCGTCGAGGGGCCACCGCCTTCGGTCACCGTGGTCCAGCTCGAAAGCGAGCGTGTCACGCAGACGGCGCGCTTCGTGGGCCGCGTCGTGGCCGCCGAGCGGGTGGAGCTTCTGGCCCGCGTACCCGGCTTTCTGCGCGAGACGCGTTTCATCGAGGGGCAGAAAGTCACCGTCGGCGATCGTCTCTTTCTGATCGAACCCGAACCCTACGCAACCACCGTCGCGCAGCGGCAGGCGGACGTGGCCCGCGCCCGGGCTGAACACACCAATGCCCTTGCCCAGTTGCGCCGCGGTGAACAACTGCTGAAGACCAACGACATCGCTCAGGCCCGCGTCGACGAGCTGCGCGCGGCCGAAACGGTGGCCGAGTCCGGTATTGCGCAGGCCGAAGCGGCGCTCGCGTCCGCCCAACTGAACCTCGACTATACCGAGATCACGGCGCCGATCTCGGGTCGTATCGGCCTTTCCAGCTTCACGGTCGGAAGCTTCGTCGGTCCCGAATCGGGCGCGCTCGCAACGCTCGTGCAGATGGATCCGATCTACGTGCAGTTTCCACTGACACAACGGGATCTGCTGGAACACCGGAAACGTGCGGCTCAACGGGGGGGCGCCTCGGAAGACACCGTGGTGCACCTGGAGCTGGCGGACGGTTCCCTCTACGCCCACGGCTCCCGCATCGATTTCCTGGACGTCACCGTGGATCCCGGAACGGACACCGTTCTGGTGCGTGCGTCTTTCCCGAACCCGGAAGGGATCCTGATCCCCGGGCAATACATCAATGTGACCGTCGACGCGGGATCACCGGAGTCGGCAGTCCTGCTGCCGCAGTCCGCAGTGCAGATCGATCAGGTGGGCACGTTCGTGCTGGTCCTGGACGAAGAGAACCGCGTGCAGGTCCGACGCGTGACGCTGGGTCCGCAGCAGGGCATGCGCGCGGTCATTCCCACCGGGCTGGCGCCGGGGGATCGGGTCATCGTGGAGGGCATACAGAAGGTACGCCCGGGGCAGCAGGTCACGGCGGCGCCGTGGCAGCCGGCCGTCCGGAACTGACCGCAGATGTTTTCCTCCATCTTCATCGACCGTCCCCGCCTCTCGGTGGTGATTTCGGTCGTCATCACGCTCGCGGGTCTGATCGCGATCACCCAGATGCCGGTTGCGCAGTTTCCGGACATCGTGCCTCCCCAGGTACAGGTGACCGGGTTCTACGGCGGAGCCAGCGCCGATGTGATCGAAGCCACGGTCGCTCAGCCGGTCGAAGCGAAAGTGAACGGCGTCGACAACATGCTGTACATGAAGTCCTCGTCGACGAACACCGGGAGTTATTCGCTGACGGTGACCTTCGCGCTGGGCACGGACCCCGACCTGAACACGGTCAACGTGCAGAACCGCGTGGCGCTCGCCGAGGCACAGTTGCCGGATGAAGTGAAGCGCCTCGGGCTGACCGTGCGCAAGAAGTCTTCGGGCCTGTTGCAGGTCATCACGCTGTTTTCGCCGGAGCAGAGCCTGGACGGCCTGTTCATCAGCAACTACGCAACGATCAATATGGTGGACGCCCTGGCGCGAGTGCCCGGGGTCGGCGAAGTATCCCAGTTCGGCGGGCTCGACTACAGCATGCGGATCTGGCTGAGTCCGGAGCGCCTAACGGCGCTCGGGCTCACGCCGGCGGACATCGTGCAGGCGGTTCGTGCGCAGAACGTGCAGGCGGCGGTAGGCCGCATCGGCGCGCAACCGATGACCGAGGACCAGCAGTTTCAGATCACGCTCAACACGAGCGGGCGGCTGACCGATGTCGAGGAGTTCGAGCGTATTGTCGTGCGTGCCAACGCCGACGGTTCGCTGGTGCGCGTCAGCGACGTCGGCCGGGTCGAACTGGGTGCCCGATCGGAGGACGCCTTTGCCCGGTTGAACGGGAGCGCGACTGCGGGCATCGCGATCTACCAGGCGCCCGGGGCCAACGCGATTGCGGTGGCGGACGGTGTGAGCAAGGTCGTCGAGGAACTCGCCCAGCGTTTCCCGGAGGATCTCGACTACGTGGTCGTCTACGACACGACCGAATTCGTGCGCGAAAGCCTGAAGAAAGTGATCCATACGCTCTTCGAAGCCTTCGTGCTCGTCGTGCTCGTCGTGTTCCTGTTTCTCGGCAGCCTGCGCGCGACGTTGATCCCGATGATTGCAGTACCGGTGGCGTTGGTCGGAACCTTCGCCTTCCTGCTGCTGCTGGGATTTTCCGCAAATACCATCTCGCTGCTCGCGGTGGTGCTCGCCATCGGGATCGTCGTCGACGACGCGATCGTCGTGGTGGAAAACGTCGAGCGCATCATGGCGGAGGAGGGCCTGAGTCCGCGTGAAGCCGCGAAGAAGGCGATGTCGCAGATCACCGGCCCGATCCTCGCGATCACGCTGGTGCTGCTGTCCGTGTTCCTGCCGGTCGCTTTCATTCCCGGAATCACGGGACAGCTGTTCCAGCAGTTCGCTGCGGTCGTCGCGTTCGCCATGCTGATTTCGGCCGTCAACGCACTCACCCTGTCGCCGGCGCTCTGTGCTCTGCTGCTGAAACCCAGCCATCAGCGCCGGGGTCCGATGCGCTACGTGCTCGGCGGCATCGACCGCGTGCAGGACGGCTACGCCTTCGTGGTCTCCCGCCTGGTGCGCATGTCCGCGATCGTGCTGGTGCTGATCCTCGCGTTCGGATTCGGTACCTGGGGCCTGTTCCAGGCCACGCCCACGGGCTTCCTTCCCCAGGAAGACCAGGGTGCCTACATGGCGGAAATCCAGCTTCCCGCGGGCGCCTCGGTCAACCGTACGCTGGACGTGATCAAGCAGGTCGAGGGGATCGCAGCGGCCGATCCGGCGGTCGAACACGTGATGACCGTCGCAGGGTTCAGCATCCTCGACGGCACCGTGCAGCCCAACAGCGGTTTTCTCATCGCACGCCTGAAGCCGTTTTCGGAACGGCGTGACCCGGAACTCTCGGTGGAGGCCGCGCTCCAGCGCCTGAATGTCGAGGCGAACGCAATTCCGACCGCCCGGGTGATGGCGTTCAACCTGCCGCCAATCGCCGGCCTCGGGACCGGCAGCGGCTTCGAACTTCAGCTCCAGGATCTCCAGGGTCGCCCGCCCGAGGAACTGGCGGCCGCGATGCGGGGGCTGGTGTTCGCAGCGAACCAGCGCGATGAACTCGGTGCCGTTTATTCGACGTGGTCCACCGACAACCCGCAGGTCTATCTGAACATCGACCGAGAAAAGGCACAGACCCTCGGGGTGGAAATCGGCGACGTGTTCGCCGCGTTGCAGGGCACGCTGGGCGGCGTCTACGTGAACGATTTCAACCGCTACGGGCGGGTCTGGCAGGTCAACCTGCAGGGCGATGCCGAGTACCGTGACAGCTTCGACGACCTGAACCGCATCCATGTTCGCAACCGCGACGGTGACATGGTGTCCCTGCGCGCGCTGACCGAACCCGAATGGATCGTCGCGCCCCAGATCCTGCAGCGCTACAACAACTACCGCAGCGTGACCATCAACGGTGGCCCGGCCCCTGGACGCAGTACCGGCGAGGCGATCGCGGCGATGGAGGACATGGCGGCGGAAACGCTGCCGGCGGGCTTCGGTTACGAGTGGACCGGGACGGCGCTGCAGGAGAAGGAAGCGAGTGGTCAGACCACGATCGTGCTGGCCCTTGCCGTACTGTTCGCCTACCTGTTCCTCGTCGCGCTGTACGAGAGCTGGAGCATGCCGGCGGCGGTACTGCTTTCGGTGATCGTGGCCGTGCTGGGGGCCATGGTCGCCCTATGGGTCACCGGCCTCTCCAATGATCTCTACGCCCAGGTCGGGCTGGTGGTGCTCATCGGGCTGGCCGCAAAGAACGCAATCCTGATCGTGGAGTTCTCGATGCAGGAGAGGGCGCAGGGCGCGTCGATCCTCGACGCGGCCACTCAGGGTGCCCGGCTGCGCATCCGCGCGGTCCTGATGACCAGCTTCGCTTTCATCATGGGCCTCGTGCCGCTGGTGATCGCGACGGGCGCCGGCCAGGCGAGCCAGCGCGGCGTGGGCACCGCGGTGTTCGGCGGCATGCTCACGGCCGCGCTGGTGGGCGTGTTCCTGATCCCGATGCTGTACGTGGTTTTCCAGCGGCTGCGCGAGCGCTTCCACGGCACGTCTGCCGCGACCTCGCCCACGGAGGCCTCCGGGCCATGAACCCCGTGCCCGGGTCGCCGGACCGGGCAGGGTGGAACGTTCGAGGTCCCGGAGGGTGTCGGTACCACCGCAAATAGCGGGTGCAGTGGAAATCGCACCGCGAAAAACGTAGTCTCCCGGGCGGACTGCGAAAGGGAAGCGTATCCGGGAGCCGCGCTCGATACGACCGCCTCCCCAAGCCGAAAGCGGGGCATACGCCCTGATCATCATAAGAAAGAAACTGGAGGAGCGATGCGACCCGCGCATTTGCTGCAAGTGCTCGACCGTGAATTCGCCAGCACCCGGGAAGGCCACCATACCCCCGTCATGCTCTGGGGTCCTCCCGGGGTCGGCAAATCGCAGATGATCGCAGAGGTCGCCCAGCGCAATCGCGTGCCCCTGATCGACATCCGCCTCTCGCAGATGGAGCCCTCGGACCTGCGCGGCATTCCCTTCAAGAACGGCGATCTGGTCGAATGGGCCGTGCCTTCGATGCTGCCCGACGCCGAGCGGCAGGGTCTTTCCGGTGTTCTCTTCCTGGACGAGATCACGTCGGCTCCGCCGAGCGTGTCCGCGGCCGCCTACCAACTGATTCTGGACCGCCGTCTCGGGGCCTACGAGGTTCCGGAGGGCTGGGCGATTTTCGCCGCCGGCAACCGCCAGGGCGATCGCGGTGTGACCTATACCATGCCGGCACCGCTGGCCAACCGCTTCTCCCATTTCGAGGTCGACCTGAACGTCGATGACTGGGCTTCCTGGGCCTATGCGCGGGGCATCGATGATCGCATCATCGCGTTCATCCGCTTCCGCCCCGACCTGTTGTTCGAATTCGACCCTGCACACAACCCGGTGGCGTTCCCGTCCCCGCGTTCCTGGGAATTCGCGCATCGGGCCCTGCAGAAATTCGAGGACTACCCGGAGCTTCTGAGCGGTTCCCTGCAGGCGTGCGTGGGGCAGGCGGCAGGGATCGAACTGAATGCCTTCATCGCTCATCTCGACCAGTTGCCGGACCTCGACGCCATCGTGCGGGGGCAGCCCGTGGCGGCGCCGCGCGAGATCGATCTGCAGTACGCGGTTGCGGCCGCACTGGTCGGCCGGGCGATCCGAGCCCGCGGCACTCCGGAGGCGATCGAGGTCCAGGGCCACATCCTGAATTACGCGAGCACGTTCCCTCAGCGGGAAATGGGCATCATGATGGTGACGGACATGCATCGGGCGCTCGGCGACGAACTGTTTTCCGTGCCGCAGTTTGCCGACTGGTCCGAGCAGGTGGCGGATCTGATGCTGTACGACGCCTGACGGGCAGGGTACCGGAGCGTGTTGAAACTCGATGTCGATACCAAACTGGCTGCGGCCCGTACCCGCCTGATCATCGACAAGCCGTTTCTCGGCGCGCTGGTCCTGCGCCTGCCGCTGCAGCCGGCGCGCCCCGACTGGTGCAAGACCACGGCCACCGACGCCCGCAAGCTGTATTACAACGCCGAGTACATCGGGCACCTGTCACTGGCCGAAACCCAGTTCGTACTGGCGCAGGAAGCGCTGCACTGCGCGTTGCTGCACTTCGCGCGGCGGGGGCATCGGGTCAAACATCTCTGGGATCTCGCCTGCGACTTCGCGATCAATCCGATCCTGATTCACGACGGCCTGACCGCACCGCCGGGCGCACTGTACAGCCACGAATACGAGGGCATGACTGCGGAAGAGATCTATCCGCTTCTGGCTGACAACGAAAATGACTCCAGCAACGAGGAAAACCTCCACGACAAGCCGGAAGAGCAGGAAGGAGGGAAGGGCGATCAGCCGCCTCCGCCCGAGTCGGAAAAGGACGACGAAAAGGGCCAGTCGCAGGGCCCGCAAACCGAGGTCGACGAGCAATCCCAACCCCAGGATGGCGTCGACGAAAACCGTGAAGGCGCCCACGAACCGCCGCCCCTGAGCGCTCCGGAACGCGAGGCATTGGAACACCAGTGGAAGCAGCGCCTGGCCGGTGCCGCACAGCAGGCCATGCAGGCCGGAAAACTCAGCGGGGACCTCGCGCGCCTGGTGGACTACGTCCTGGAGCCGAAGCTGCCCTGGCGCATGCTGCTGGCCCACCACATGACCGCCCAGGCCCGCGATGATTACAGCTACACGCGGCCATCGTCGCGCCGGGGCGAACCGGCGATTCTGCCCAGCCTGCGCAGCCACCAGCTCGATGTCGTCGTGGCGTTGGACACCAGCGGATCGATCTCCGGGGAAGAGATGCTCGAATTCGTCTCGGAAATCGACGCCATCAAGGGCCAGATCCGGGCTCGGGTGGTGCTGCAGGCCTGCGATGATTGCCTCTGTGCGGACGGTCCGTGGACCTTCGAGGCCTGGGAGCCCCTGGTGATGCCGGACTCCTTCAAGGGCGGCGGCGGCACGGATTTCAAACCGGTCTTCGAGTGGGCCGGGAACCTCGACCGTGATCCCGACCTGTTGGTGTATTTCACGGACGCCGAGGGATCCTTCCCGACGGCTCCGCCGCACTATCCGGTCATCTGGCTGGTGAAGGGCAAGGCCCGGGTTCCCTGGGGCCAGCGTATCCAGCTGAACTGAATCGACATGCTCAGCCCCGAGGACAGCCTGCGCCTGAACGTGCTCCTGAAGCAGGATCTGCAGGCCTTGCGGATCGACGAGGGCAAGATGACGGTGTACGCGCTGACCGGCCGTGGCGAGGCGCGCATCCCCCTGAATCCGAACTGTCCGGAGGAAACCTATCTGCGGCGCGTGCGCGAGACGATCTCCAGCAGCGTGCTGGGGGTTCCGCACGGATATCCGGCGTACCTGAAGCGCTGGACCCGCATGGGACACGCGCGTACCGAGAGCCTGGGCAGCCTCCTCAAGCTCGGTGAGTCCGAGGCACTCGCCGCGGTCGTACACGCCTCGGGCCTTACGGATGAACTCGCCAGCCGGGCCTGGTGGCTGCTGCAGTCCTCCGAGCATGCGCGTGCCATGCTCAGGCGCGAGCCCGTCGTTCAGGGCCGCATGGGCCGGATCCTGGCCGACTTCCTGATCGAATTTCTTCCGTATGAAGAGAACCATGCGCACATGGTCGAGTCGGTTCGGCTCGTTCTCCAACCCGGTCTGATCGACGAGTCGGTGCGCGATGACCTCTGGAAAAAGGGGCAGCGTCGGTCTGCATACAGAGTGGGTTTCCTGAAAACCAACCCGGATACGCTTCCGGAACCGAAGGCGCCACATCCGGCTCTGGAAGAACTTGCAGAGCCCCTGGCAAGCCTCGCGGCAAGGGGCAATCCGTATGCGGCGCAGTTGTTGCGGCTGCTGGAATCGCGCGGTCAGATGTATCTGGACACCGTTCGTCATGCATTGGTGAAATGCACCGATCAGGGCGTGGTGGTCCATCTTTTCGAGGCGCTGGAAAACTACTTCGAAGGCGTGCGCCCCCATGCCCGGGGTCACCGGCGCATGGACGCTCTGCTCCGGGAGGCCGCGCGGCTCGACGGCTGTCCCGATGATCCGGACCGCCAACGACAGGTTCGGGAATTGCTGGAAGCCCTGCCGACCCAGTATCGTTCGCTGGTAGAGAGCCTGTTGGTCTTCGGATCGCTGGGGGAACCCTTGCTGGCGCCGATCTTCGGGAACACCGATGCCGTCGGGTCCGGACTCCGGCATGCCCTGGAACCGGTTACCGCAGGCCTTTTTCCCCACCTTGACCGACTGGCGCCGTGACCGTACGTGTTTGTTTTCCCGATTTGTGAAGAAGGGCGCTGAATGAAAAAGTTCATGGACCTCGTCAACGAATGCGGCAACAGCGTTCCCGAACTGATGCCCTGGGATCTCGAGGAAAAGCTTGCGGCGGAACCGGGCCTGCTGATCGTCGACGTGCGCGAACCGTACGAGTTCGACGCGATGCACATCGAAGGCTCGATCAACGTGCCGCGCGGCGTTCTGGAGTCGGCCTGCGAGTGGGATTACGAGGAAACGGAGCCCAGGCTGGTCCAGGCCCGCGACCGCGACGTCGTCATCGTCTGCCGCTCGGGTCATCGCAGCCTCCTGGCCGGCGCGAATCTCAGGCTGCTCGGCTTCAACCGCGTGTTCAGCCTCAAAACCGGCCTGCGCGGCTGGAAGGACAGCGAGCAGCCACTGGTCGACGGTCGCGGGGATTCCGTGGACCTGGATGACGCCGACGACTATTTCACGCCCCGGCTGCGGCCGGACCAACGCCGCCCGACCTGAACCGAGTCTGCCACTGATGCCATCCGCCGAACCCGAAGCAATTCTCCATTACGTACACGACCCGATGTGCAGCTGGTGCTGGGCCTTTGCGCCCGTGCTCAAGCAGTTGCAGGAACAGTTGCCCGAAGGCGTCGAATTTCGCCGTCTCATCGGGGGGTTGGCCCCGGACACCGACGAACCGATGTCCGAGGAACTGCGGGAAATGGTGCAGGGCTCCTGGCGCCGAATTCAGCAGCATGTCCCTGAAACGGAACTGAATTTCGCATTCTGGACCGAGTGCGTGCCACGCCGGTCGACCTATCCGTCGTGCCGGGCGGTGATTGCGGCGCGTCAGCAGGGAGCGACGTTCGAACCCCTGATGAACACCGCGATTCAACGCGCCTACTACACACAGGCCCGCAATCCCTCCGATGAGTCCACCCTGGTCGAACTTGCGGAAGAAATCGGGCTGGACGTCCACCGGTTCCGGGAGGCGCTGCGCTCCGAGGCTGTGGAGCAGACGCTCGAAGCGGAAATCGCCAAGGCCCGGGAGATGGACGTGGAAAGCTTTCCAGCCATCGTCTTCGAGAACCACAAGGGCACTCGGCCGATTCCGCTTGTGTATACCGATGTCCGTCCCATGATCGCGGCCATCGAGGCAGCACTGAAGAAGTCCGCCAAGACCTGACCGGATGCCCCAGCCGCGCAAACGTTGGCCCCGAGAAGCCAGGAACGCCGGCGCGATAGGGGAGAACCCGAAATCGGGAACCCGCTTGAAAGCAAGGCGTTACCGGATTCTCGAAATCACTTCAAGTTTATTGTTCATCCTATTCCTTTCCGGGTGTAGCACCACGTACCTTACGCCCCCGGTGAATCCTCCGGACCCGCGTACGGTCTTTGTCGTCGATCACGGACGCCATACCAGCCTCGTGATCGCAACCGACACAGGAAAGCTCGTGCGCTATGCATACGGGGACTGGCGCTACTACGCGGACCGGGACACCCGGTTGAGGACGGGCGTGGCGGCCTTGTTCTGTCGGACGCCGTCCACGCTGGCACGTCGCGAACTTCCGGGTCCGGCCGAGGAAGCGGCACTGCGCGTACAGATGCGGGTCGGCGTGCAGATGATTCATGTCCTGCAGGTCGATGGTTCGGACGCGGACCGTTTGCGCGCTGAGCTCGATGCCGTGCACACGCAGGGAGCCGACCGGCACCTGTACGTCGCGGTTTATGACCTGGTGTTCGCGCCTTATCCCGAACCGTACACCTGGAGGAACAACTCGACGACCAAGATTGCGGAATGGCTCGATGAACTGGGTGTTGCGGTGGGCGGTCCGGCGCTCGTGGCGCGGTGGAAGGTCCTGGAACCCGAGAAGCGCGCATCGCCATAGCGGGCAGGACCGTCAGGAAGTCGATCCGTGGCTCCGCATCTGACCTGACTTTAAGTGCGCATAATGTATATTATGTTAAATGACGTAGAGATCAGATAAAGCGCCACCACCCCACGCCCCGAATCTACAGTCGCCCGATGACCGCGGCCAGCAACTGCTTGACGCGTGCCATGCCCGATTCGAGATTGCGGGAGATTTCATCCATCGTAATGAGATCTTCGGAGCGGCCGGCGCCCCAGTTGGCCACCACGGCGCAGCACGCGTACTTCAGTTCGAGTTCCCGCGCCAATGCGGTCTCCGGCATGCCGGTCATGCCCACCACGTCGCAGCCGTCCCGCTCGAGGCGGTTGATCTCGGCGGCGGTCTCCAGGCGCGGGCCCTGGGTCGCGGCATAGGTGCCCTGCTCGACGGCATTCAGACCCAGTTCCCGTGACGCCGCGATCAGCGTCTGCCGGATGACATCGCTATAGGGATACGTCATGTCGACATGGGTTACGGAACGCAGATCGTCTCCCTCGAAGAACGTGTGGAAGCGCGACCAGGTGTAGTCGATGATCTGATCCGGGATGGCGATCACCCCGGGGCCCATCCGTTCGGTAATGCCACCCACTGCCGCAACTGCAATCACGGTCTCGATACCCGCGTTTTTCAGCGCCCAGATATTGGCACGGTAGTTGACCTGGTGCGGGGGGATCGTATGCCGGGCGCCGTGCCGGGGCAGGAACACGACTTCGTGCCCGTGGTAAAGCCCGAACGTCAGCGGACCCGAAGGTTCTCCGTAGGGAGTGTGCATGACCTCGCGACGCGAGATTTCCAGGTCTTTCAGCTGCGTCAACCCGGTGCCACCGATGATGGCCAGATGTCCCTTGCCCATGCACGACTCCTCTCGATAGTGCGCTTACTTCCCTCGCACGGCGAACACACCCGGTGCGTTTCGCAGGTACTCATGGTAGTCCATGCCATACCCGAACAGATATCGATCGGGCGCCTTCAGCGCTGCAAAATCCGCGGTGATCGCCGGGTCGCGTTCGGGATTGGCCTTGTCCACGAGCACGATGCTGACCAATGCATCGGCACCCTCCTCCCGACAATAGTCCTGGATGGCCGCCAGCGTGATGCCGCCATCCAGAATGTCATCGACGATCACGACCGTACGCCCGCGCAGCGGGTTTTGCGGGCGGACCAGCCAATGAATCCGGTCGCCACCGCTGGTGGCGCCCCGGTACCGGGTCGCATGAAGGTAATCGACTTCGAGGGGGAACGACCAGCGTGTCAGCAGGCCGCCCAGCAGGACGACACCCCCGGTCATCACGCCCAGGACCAGCGGGTTGCGGTGCTCGAGTTGAGTTGCCGCCACCCGCGCGAGCTGGTCGATGGCTGACTCGACCTCATCGCGGCTGTACAGGCAGTCCGCCTCGCAGAGGACGCTGCGCGCCTCGTCGGGAGAGATCGACACGATGCGGGTAGACCCGGCCAGGCGCGTGGCTGACCGGGTCCGTCGGCTCAGTAGGTGAAGGTAACGGTGTCGTCGTCCATCGCCTCGGAGATCACGTAGGCACCCCCGACGGTCTCTTCGATTTCAGGAATGAGATCGTCGCCCCAGAGATCCAGCGTCGGGGTGCAGACCTTGAAGTGCACGCCCGCCTCGGCTGCGTCCTTGATGAAGTCATATACCGATTTGGAACTGCCTTCCTGCACGACCAGATTTTCGGCAACGCCCTTCTTGGCCAACTCACCGGCACGGCCGGTCAGGATGACTTCGACATCAAATTCCATCGCGGCCGCCACGGTCGCCTGGAAAAACGGGGCGCCGAGCTCGGAGCCGTTGCGGGGATCGGTGTTGACCATCACGATCATCAGTTTTTCAGCCATGAAAATTCTCCAGAATCAACGAAAAATGAACGGAGGGCAGGTTCGGAACCGGCCTCCGGTGGATAGGGGTTCAAGTCATCCAGGACCCGTATTTTAGCCCATTATAATGCTTTAACGCATGCTGACCGCCGGAATTCCGCACCGGCCGCGCGGACAACGCGTGGGCGCACACTTTCGGCCTCCGCCTGCAGCGGCGTATTGACGAACATCATGTTCATGAACGATTTTGCGAGGTGAGGGGCGACGCCGGCGCTGCGCGCCCACCCCGACCCTCCCCCGCAAGCGGGGGCGCGAGTTTGCAGTCAGGAAATGGCTGGCGTCCGGAAGCGTTTCAGGCGCAAGGCATTGGACACCACGCTCACGCTCGAGAAGGCCATCGCCATGGCGGCGAATACCGGTGAGAGCAGAATCCCGAAGAATGGATACAGAACCCCGGCGGCAACTGGCAGCAGGCTCGCGTTGTAGGCAAAGGCCCAGAACAGGTTCTGGCGGATATTCCGCATCGTGGCGCGGGACAGCGCGATGGCATTGGGAATGCCCTGCAGATTTCCCGACATCAGTACCACCGCTGCGGATTCCATGGCCACGTCGGTTCCGGACCCGATCGCAATCCCCACGTCCGCCTGCGCAAGGGCCGGTGCATCGTTGATGCCGTCGCCCACGAACGCCACCTTTCCGCCCTCCCGCTGGAGGTCGCGCACCGCCGCGATCTTCCCCTCCGGCAGCACCTCGGCCATCACCCGCTCGATTCCGAGACGATCGGCGACGGCCGCAGCCGTGCGCCGATCGTCACCCGTGATCATCACCACCTGCAGGCCGCTCGCGGTCAATCTCCGGATCGCGGACGCCGCTTCCGTCTTGACGGGGTCGGCGATCGAGAGCAAGGCCGCGAGCACGCCGTCGACGGACACGTACAGGGGCGTCGCCCCGGCGTCCGCGTTTCGGCCAGCCTCTTCGGCAAAGGCGCCGACATCGATGCCCTGCCCGCCCAGAAAACGGCCCGACCCCACCTGGATCGAACGACGCTGAACCTCCGCCTGCGCGCCCTGCCCTGCAGTCGCCGTGAAATCCGCGGCGGCGGCCAGATCCAGGCGGCGTTCCCGCGCCGCGCGCACGATCGCCTGACCGAGCGGATGTTCCGAACGCTCTTCCAGCGAGGCCGCGAGCAAAAGCACCTCGTTCGCGGACCAGCCGTCCGCAGGAGCAATGTCGATCAGTTCAGGTCGGCCCTCGGTCAGGGTTCCGGTTTTATCGAAGGCCACCACGGTCACATCCTGTAACGCCTGCAGCGCATCCCCGCCCCGAAACAGGATGCCCAGCTGGGCGCCCTTGCCGGTACCCACCATGATCGAGGTGGGTGTCGCGAGACCCATGGCGCAGGGGCAGGCGATGATCAGCACCGCCACGGCATTGACCAGAGCCAGTGTCAGTGCTGGCGCGGGACCCGCAGCCCACCAGACGCCGAAGGTCAGGATCGCGATTCCAATGACGACGGGCACGAAGTACCGCGTGACCCGGTCGACCACGGCCTGTATGGGCAACTTCGCGCCCTGGGCGGCCTCGACCATGCGGATGATCTGGGCCAGCACCGTCGCTTCTCCCACCTGGGTGACACGCAGGGTCAGACTGCCCTGACCGTTGACAGTACCCCCGACCAACCGCGCACCAAGCTCCTTGCGCACCGGAAGCGGCTCGCCGCTGATCATCGACTCGTCCACCCAGGAGGCTCCCTCGAGTACCTCACCATCCACGGGGATGCGCTCACCCGGACGCACCCGAACGAGGTCCCCCGGCCGCAGCAGGGACACATCCAGATCTACAGACTCGCCATCGCGTTGCACGCGGGCCGTCTTCGGCTGCAGTCCGACGAGTTTCCGGATCGCTTCCGAGGTCGCGCCCCGAGCCCGGGCTTCCAGAAATCGGCCCAGCAGAATCAGTGTGATGATCAAGGCCGACGCCTCGAAATACACGTGCACCGAACCCGCGGGCAGGAGACCGGGCAGGAACGTCGCAACGACCGAATACCCGTATGCCGCAGACGTCCCCAACATCACCAGCGAGTTCATGTCCGGTGCGCCTTGCAGCAGCGCGGGCCAGCCCTTGCGGTAAAAATCCAGACCGGGTCCGAACTGGACCCCCGAAGCGAGCACGAAGAACAGGATGTAGACGTTCCGTGTACCCATCGCGCCATGAACGGCTTCCTGCAATGACGGGATCAGGTGGCCACCCATGTCGATCACGAAGATGGGCAACGTGAGAACGATCGCGAGGATCAACCGGCGCCTGGTTGAGCGGTGCTCGGCCGCGCGCGCTGCACGCTCGCGATCGAGTCGATCGGGTCCCGAGCGAATGTGTTCGGGTTCATAACCGGCCGCTTCCACGGCAGCCAGCAGTTCGGAGGGAGAATCGGGGACGGGCCGATACCGGGCCGTGGCGGTTCCGGTAGCCAGGTTGACGCTGGCTTCGAGTACATTGGGCACGCGCCGTAGCGCCTCTTCCACCCGCCCGGTGCAGGAGGCACAGCTCATCCCGCCTACGGCGAAGGTGATCTGCTCACTCGCGGGCTCTTCGCCGGAATCGGCCGGGTCCGCACGAACGGCTGTATCCATCCTTTAAGTGTAGCCGGATGCCCAGACCCTGCTTTGGGCCGCATCCAGAACGCCGAGGGCGTGATACCGGGTCGGTACCGAAGCACCGGCGCGGCGCCCGCTCAATCCGCGACTGCCGCCGCCGCCAGGTTGGCCAGCGCCTTCTGCAGGTTGCCCGCTACCGCGCAGTCGGGAACGCCATGCCGGTCAGCCAGATGGACGGGATCGTTGTAGCCGAGCCAGACCCGCCCTTCCGCATCTTCCCAGACCAGGGCCTTCAATGGGAGGTCGATGCCCACCGACTGCGCACACTCCATGAAGGGGGTACCCCCTTGAGGGTTTCCGAAAATCAGAAGTTCGGTCGGACGCAGCGTTTTTCCAATCCGCTCCGCGCCCGCGGCATGATCGATACGGGCGAACACGTTGAGATCCCGCTGCTTTACGATGTCCTCGAAGCGATCCATCGTCTCCCTGGGCCCGTGGGGGCTCTCGAGGACAATCAGGCCATCGGCCGCTGAGACGAGCGACGCACAAGCGCAAAGGGCAAGAACCGCGATCTGTCGAAAGATTTTCATGCAAGACTCCTGATAGGCAACGCGCGCAGGGTTTCGATTACGTTGACGATCGGCGCTGGCTGCGCCAATACGTAGAAAGACCTAGTGGACCATCCGCGAGGTTCGGTATCGGATGGCCTCGCCAGACAAGCCCGAGCTGCGTTGGGCAGGCAGGAAACAGGATGGCCCCGCACGTGCCCGCCCTGCTTGGGCGCGCCTGGCTGCCCTGCCCGGTCACCGAACCTCCCGCATGGCCCATGAGCCCTGCATCGCCGGCGACCCGATCCCGGGGCACGATACCCCGATCAGATCAGTGGGGTTTCGCCGTAATCGTGCAGCGCCAGCAGCCGCGCGCGCGCGGCCTCCAGGTGCTCCGCATCGACGGAGGTCGGGTGGGCGCGCATGTGCTCGATCCGCCGCGCGGAGTCGCCAGGCAGGCTCCGTCCCTCCAGGGTCTGCACGATCTCGTCCATGGCCGCGAAGTCGTTGCAGATCAACACCATGTCGCAACCGGCGTAGATCGCGGCATGGGCGCGGTCGGCTGGTGAACCGGCGACGAAAGCCCCGGCCATTCCCAGGTCATCACTGAAGATCGCGCCCTCGTAACCCCATCGAACTCTTAACAGGTCATGCAGCCAAACCCCTGAAAAACCAGCTGGATTCGAGTCGACTTCCGGGTAGATGACATGCGCCGGCATGATGCCCCCCAGCCGCGGCAACAGGGGCAGGAACGCCGCGATGTCCTCGGCTTCGATTTCCGCCAGAGCCCGGGGATCGACGGGAACCGCATCGTGCGAATCGGCCGCAACAGCGCCGTGCCCTGGATAATGCTTGCCGACCCCGCGCATTCCGGCTTCGTCCAGGCCGTCGAGCAGGCATCCGGCCAGCAGGGCGATCACGTCCGGCCGATCATGAAAGGCGCGGTCTCCAATGATCGCGCTCACGCCGATGTCCCGGTCCAGCACCGGGGTGAAGCTGAAATCCAGACCCACCGCCCGCAACTCCTGCGCCAGCAGCAATCCGGCATCCCGGGCGAGTTCCTGCCCGCGCGCCGGATCGTAGGCGAACACTTCGCCGATGCTGTGCATTGGGGGAAGTTCGGTGAAGCCGGCTCGGAAACGCTGGACCCGCCCACCCTCGTGATCGACGGCAATCAGCAACTCGGGGCTGCGCAATCCGCGGATCGCTTCGACCAGAGCACGGAGTTGTTCGGGGTCCCGGTAATTGCGCGTGAACAGGATGACCCCGCCAGTCGCCGGGTGAAGAAGGCGTTCCCGATCGGCGGGTGAGAGTTCGAGGCCCTCGACGCCAAGCATTACCGGACCCAGTGAATCAGCCATGCCACCTCGCAGGAATCCTGAAGTCAGTCCAGAGTGTACCGGGTTTTGACCCACCGACGGGCTTTCGCCGGACGCCCGCGCCTACGCTCTGCGCCCGCCGACCACCGCCTCCGGCCGGAACGCGTGTTCCTTGATCTCCTGTATCCGGTCACGCAGCTGCGCAGCCGCCTCGAACTCGAGGTTGCGCGCCTTGGTGTACATCTCCTTCTCCAGGCGTTCGATCTCGCGCGCCGCGCGCTCGGGAGATTCGGCGTACGCCGGAGATTCCTTTTCGGCCACGCGCCGGCCTTTGCGCCCATGCCGCGGGTCCGCGCGGGCCTCCAGGATGTCCGCAACGGACTTGCGAATGCCGAGTGGCGTGATCCCGTGCGCCAGGTTATGGGCTTCCTGCTTTTCACGGCGCCGGTCGGTCTCTTCGATCGCACGCTGCATCGAACCCGTGATCCGGTCGGCATACAGAATCGCCCGCCCATTGAGATTGCGTGCCGCCCGGCCGATGGTCTGGATCAGGGAACGTTCCGACCGCAGGAAACCCTCCTTGTCGGCATCGAAAATGGCCACGAGCGAGACCTCGGGCATGTCCAGGCCCTCACGCAGGAGGTTGATGCCCACCAGCACGTCGAACTCGCCGAGACGCAGGTCGCGGATGATCTCCATGCGCTCCACGGTGTCGATATCGGAATGCAGGTAGCGGACGCGCACCCCGTGTTCGGAGAGATAATCGGTGAGGTCCTCGGCCATGCGCTTGGTCAGCGTGGTGATCAGCACACGCTCGGAGCGCTCGACGCGCAGACGGATCTCCGAGAGGCAGTCGTCCACCTGCGTGCCGGCCGGGCGCACCTCCAGCTGCGGGTCGAGCAGACCCGTCGGCCGCACCACCTGCTCGACGATGGCCCCGGCGTGCTCCAGCTCATAGGGACCCGGGGTCGCCGACACGTAGATCGTCTGCGGCTGCAGGTGTTCGAATTCCTCGAAGCGCAGCGGACGGTTGTCCAGCGCCGAGGGCAGCCGGAAGCCGTATTCGACAAGCGTCTCCTTGCGCGAACGGTCGCCGCGGAACATCCCGCCGACCTGGGGCACCGACACGTGCGATTCGTCCACGACCAGCAAGGCATCGGGCGGAAGGTAGTCGAAAAACGTCGGAGGCGGTTCTCCGGGACCACGCCCGGACAAATAGCGCGAGTAGTTCTCGATCCCCGAGCAGTAGCCGATCTCCAGGATCATCTCCATGTCGAAGACCGTGCGCTGTTCCAGCCGTTGCGCCTCCACCAGACGGTTTTCCTGACGCAGGAAGTCCAGCCGCTCCTTCAACTCCACCTTGATGTGATCCAACGCCTCGAGCAGCGTCTCCCGCGGCGTCACGTAGTGCGTCTTCGGGTAGATGGTCAACCGCGACACCGTGCGCAGCACCTCCCCGGTCAGCGGATCGAAGTACGACAGGCGCTCCACCTCGTCGTCGAACAGTTCGATGCGCACCGCCTCCGTGTCCGATTCCGCGGGATGGATGTCGATCACTTCGCCGCGCACCCGGTATGTGGCCCGGCGCAGCTCGGCGTCGTTGCGGGTGTACTGCAGTTCCGCGAGCCGCCGCAGGATGACCCGCTGATCCACCCGCTCCCCGCGCTGGATGTGCAGAACCATCGAGAGGTACTTGCGCGGATCCCCGAGGCCGTAGATCGCCGAGACACTGGCCACGATGATCGCGTCACGCCGTTCCAGCAGCGCTCGGGTCGCGGACAGGCGCATCTGCTCGATGTGATCGTTGATCGACGCGTCTTTCTCGATGTACGTATCCGAGGACGGCACGTAGGCCTCGGGCTGGTAATAGTCATAGTAGGAAACGAAGTACTCCACCGAGTTATTCGGGAAGAACTCCTTCATTTCGCCGTACAGCTGTGCGGCCAGGGTCTTGTTGGGAGCCAGAATGATGGTGGGCCGCTGAATCTGCTCGATGACATTGGCGATCGTGAACGTCTTGCCGGAGCCGGTCACGCCGAGCAGAACCTGGTGCGCAAGACCGGATTCGATGCCATCGACCAGAGATCGGATGGCCTCGGGCTGATCGCCGGCCGGCTGATATTCCGAGACCACCTTGAAGGTTTCGGGGGCGTCCGCCTTATGTTTTAGCTCTGATTTCAGTATCATTCCGCAGTGCAGCGATCAAACTGCTTCCCTCATTCCTTCGCTCGTCAGAGGCCCGCCTTGGACATCCAGCTTTCCGAACGCGTTCAACGTATCAAGCCCTCCCCCACCCTGGCCGTCAGCGCGCTGGCCAATCAGCTCAAGGCCGAGGGCCGGGACATCGTCGGCCTCGGTGCCGGGGAGCCTGACTTCGATACCCCCGAGCATATCAAGCAGGGCGCGATCGATGCGCTTGCCCGCGGAGATACCAAGTACACGCCGGTGGACGGAACCGCAGCGCTGAAGAAGGCCGTGATTGCCAAGTTCGAGCGCGACAACGGCTTCGGCTACAAGCCGAACGAGATCCTGGTCTCCTCAGGCGGCAAGCAGAGCATCTTCAACCTCGCGCTGGCCCTGCTCAACGCCGGCGACGAAGTGCTGATCCCGGCACCCTACTGGGTTTCCTACCCGGACATCGCGCTGCTCGCCGACGCGACGCCGGTATTCGTCACCGCGACCCAGGAAAGCGGCTTCAAGATCACCGAGGAGCAGCTGCGCGCCGCGATCACACCGCGCTCGCGCCTGATCTTCCTGAACAGCCCGTCCAACCCGACCGGGGCCGCCTACAGCGCGGATGAACTCACCGCCCTGGCTGACGTGTTGCGCGAACACCCGGACATCGTGATCGCGACCGACGACATGTACGAACACATCCTGTTCGGTGGTGCAAAGTTCGTGAACATTCTCAACGTCGCGCCCGATCTCGCGCCCCGCACCGTCGTTCTCAACGGCGTGTCCAAGGCCTACGCGATGACGGGCTGGCGTATCGGCTACGCCGGCGGCCCCGCCAGGCTCATCGGCGCGATGAAGAACGTGCAGTCGCAGAGCACCTCCAATGCCACCTCGATCGCACAGGCCGCGGCCGTCGTGGCTTTGAACGGCGACCAGCAGTGCGTGCGCGACATGTGCGTCCAGTTCGAAAAGCGCGCGAAGCACGTGGTCGACGGTCTCAACGCGATCCCAGGCGTCGAATGCCTGATGCCGGACGGCACCTTCTACTGTTTCCCGCGCGTGACGGACGCCATGGAGGCGCGCGGGATCGCGGACGACCTCGAATTCTCGCGCAGACTGCTGGACGACGTCGGGGTGGCGCTGGTACCGGGCAGCGCCTTCGGCCTGGACGGCCACGTGCGCATCTCGTTCGCGACCAGCATGGACGTCCTGGACCAGGCGATCGAACGCATCGGCCGCTTCTCCCGCGGCGGCTGACCGCCGCCGTTGCTTGACTCGCGCGCAGGGGGTCTTTACGATGCGCGGCTTCCTATTCCCCGGTAGCTCAGTCGGTAGAGCGGGTGACTGTTAATCACTAGGTCGGCGGTTCGAGCCCGTCCCGGGGAGCCAATAAAACAAAGACTTAGGCCACCTGCACCGGGTGGCCTTTTTCGTTGGGTCACACCTTGGTCGCTGGTCACAGGCATTCGCATCCGGGGAGCACGCACTCGCACCAGCCCTGCACCTGGTCGAGGCGACCCTACGACATCGCGAGCTACAGCCCTTCCCTTCAACCCGACCAACGAGTACCGAGTGCGGCGTACCGGGTACTCGGTGCCTCGTGCTCGGTGCTCGGTGCTCGGAGCCCAGCTTCGTACAGGTGACGCAGCTCGCCTCAGGGTCGCTTTCGACCGAAACCAGCCTCCCGCCTGCGTGCCTGATACGCCGGCTTGATAACCTACTGCAGTCCGCATTCGACGTTATCTGTCATTTTCAGGACGTCATCGGCTGCGATTCCAAAATGTAGGCCAGTATTCTCTCGTGTTCATATCGTAGCGACAATCTAGCCATCGATGACTGGACCGCTTCCGGCGTCGCATCCTGGTCGTTGCCATAGCATGAGACCCGTGATACCGTGCTTCCATGATTATCTGCTTCAGGGACCGGGGCACAGAAGATATATTCAACGGGCTTGGGTCAAGGGCCGCCCGCAAGGTCTGCCCACAGTCCCTTTGGCGGGTGGCCGCAAGGAAGCTGGAACTGTTGGACTCGGTCGAGAGCGTCGAGGAACTGAGAGTCCCGCCTGGTAACCGACTGGAAGCACTGTCCGGAGAGCGAAAGGGACAACACAGCATTCGGATCAACGAGCAATACCGAATCTGCTTCGCTTGGACGGACCCTGGTCCCGATCAGGTTGAAATCACGGATTACCACGGAGGCTGAATCATGGTCCGCATTCCCACACACCGCCCCCCGACTCATCCCGGCGCAATGCTGGCGGAAGAGTTCCTCGAGCCGATGCAGATTTCCCAACGCCACCTGGCGGATGCGCTTCATGTGCCTTATCAGCGCATCAACGAACTGGTGAACCAGAAGCGCGGCATCACCCCGAGCACTGCCCTGCGTCTGGCGCGCTTTTTCGGCATGTCGCCTGATTTTTGGTTGAACCTGCAGATGCGCTGGGATCTGTTCAAGGCACAGCAAGCGGAACAGGCGGAACTGGAACAGATCCGGGAATTCCGTTCGTGGAAACAGACTGCCTGACCGGGATGCTGGGACAGCGCTCCCGCGCCATAGGCCGAGGACTGTCTTGGTATGTGTTCACTGACAGGGTAAACAGGGTGCAAGGCTCTGGGAACGAGCCAGTGGGGAAAACTGCCGTGCTGTCAGCGGTCCGGCGATCCGACCACGAACCGGTGCCCATGAAACCGAAGCAGCGTCACCGGATCGCCCGCACGGAAGGAGCCTTCGATGACCGCATCGACCAGATCGCCGCGGAACAGCACCTTACCGGAGTCGTGCATCACGCCGCTGTCACCGACCCGGTGCTTGCGCCAATCCTGGTGCAGGAGGGGAATGCGAAGCACGAGGCCGGGGCCCTTCACGACGAGTCGTTTGCCGAACAGCCGGGTGGTCGCCCGTTGATCCTCGCGCAGCACACGGATGAGGAACACCGCCAGAAAGAACAGCAGGAACGCCAGCGGGATCAGGTATTCCCACAGCTCCTCCGCCAGGAATTCCACATTCATGGGTCTTCAGGTCTCGGTTGCCTGCTCCGGTTGGCGTTCGAGAAGCTCCTCAAGAACCACGGAGACGTCTCGAGGGGCATCGGTCCCGATCTTGACCTGGTTGCCCTCCGCCTCGAGGACGGTGATGACGATATTGTCGGAAATCCGGAGGGATTCGCCGATACCGCGGGTGAGAATCAACATGGTGCAACTCCTTTGCGTTGTCGGAATACGGGCCGCCTGCCGCAGTCGGAAATTAACGTAGCAGCGGCCTCTGACGCCGGTCAAGCCATACGGGGTGCGCCCCACAGCCGACGGGATCGCGGGTGTGAGCAGTGAAGAAGCGACCAGACGAAAAACGGCGGGCGAGGTTGTATCGTCGGCGATCACTGCTTCCATGAGGATGCTGTACGTCGAACGCCAACAGCCTGCTGCTCACCATCACTGCATCGGCGATGCTTCTGCTCGTCCCCAACGCTGCGCCCGCTGGCAACGCCCAGATTTGTTGGAGTGGTGCTTTTATGGGGACAGTACACCGATAGCCGCGGCTGCCCCGGATTGAACGCGAGCCAACAGAGCCTTTGCTTGTGATTCCCGCAGATCATGGCACCCGGGCCAGCGGCGGAGAAATGGGTGTACTGTCCCCGGAAAACAGGGAGGTTTCGGCTACAGGCCGATCAGTTCGGCATGCACTCCGCTATCCGTGACCGCATCCAGGATTTCCCGGCTGTCGATCAGGTCCGGGTTGTACTCCACGACCATCAGATGGGGAGTCTCGTCCTGGCTGGCTGCAGCCAGCACGCCGTCGAGAGCGCGCAACTTGTCCTGCAGGCCTTCGCGATCGTCGACGGCTACGGTCTCATCGATGTGAATCGTTACGTCTGCCATTTTGTCCATGGGTTCAACCTCCTAGGTGCTGTCAGCCCCGAAATCGTTAGGGCGAGAGAAGCGTCGGACACAGATGGCCGGCTTCCCTAAAAATTCGGACCGGGCTGATCCGCGACCGTTCACGCGACAGCAGGATATGAGGCGTTTCATCGTCGTGTAACGTCCGTCCCCCATTCTGACGGGTCGGTTCTCACCGTATGAGTAGGTGAACCCTGCGGATGCAACGGCACTTCGAACACTTCCTGTACGCCCACACGGATATCGCCCAGTTCCTGCGTTTCGCTACGGTGGGGGTCAAGGTGTCGCTCATCGATATCGGTGGCGTCTACCTGCTGCCGTGGCTGTGGGGCATGGATGTGTATCTGGCGCGCCTCATATCGCTGAGTTCGGCGATCCTGGCGGGGTACCTGTTGAATCGCTATTTCACTTTCGGGCACCATCAGCGGGGCGGTTTCTATCGGCAGATGGCCGGCCACTTCGGTGTGCATCTGACCGGCGGCGCGATCAACTACGCCGTTTTCAGTGGCGTGGTCGCCGTTGGCGCCATCTACCTCGGAGGGCACGCACTGAGCTGGTTGCTGCCCCTGGTGGCGGTCTGGGTCGGAGGCATGGTCGGACTGTTGTTCAATTTCACCGTCTCAAGGCGCTGGGTGTTTGCCAAACGGCCGGGGGGCTCGGAGGAAGACCTGTGATACGCGCGTTTCTGTTGAGTCTGCGCCTGCACGGACGCTGGTGGCTGGAGGCGTTCGGGCGCGAAGGACGGCGCGCCGCGCCCCTGCGGCCTCGCCGCCTCGTTGTGCTGCTGATCGGGTTCCCCGCATTCATGCTTCTGCAGATGCTGCACTGGCTGGCGTTCCTGCTCGACGAGGTGTTGTTCCGCGGTTATCGCAGGGTGGAGGTCAAGGCCCCACTGTTCGTCACGGGCGTGCCGCGCAGCGGAACCACCTTCGTCCACCGCGCGCTGGCCCGGGACGAGCGGCAGTTCACCACCTTCCGCACCTGGGAGGCGTTGTTCGCCCCCGCCATCGTCGAGCGCAAGGCGATCGGCGCCCTGGCCGCACTCGACCGGCGCCTCGGTGCACCACTCTCCCGTTGGATGGACGGTCTGAACCGCCGCGCCACCGGCAACCTCGCCCATATCCACGAGGTGGGACTGCAGGCGGCGGAAGAGGACTACCTCACGCTGCTACCGGCTGGCGGCTGCTTCATCGCGGCCCTGGCATTCCCGATCAGCCCGTCGGTCTGGTCGTTGGGCCGGCTCCCCGAGTTGCGGGAAGCCGACCGCCGCGTGTTGCTGGATTTCTATCACGCGATGCTGCAGAAACATCTCTACATCGGACCCCCGGGCCGGCATTTGCTGTCGAAGAACGCCGCTTTCGGCTCGTGGCTTCCCGAGTTGGCGGCGCGCTACCCCGACGGGCGTTTCCTGGTCTGCCTGCGCGAACCGACCGCGGCACTGAGCTCGCAGCTGAGCGCAATCGAGGGCGGACTGGCACTGTTCGGCACGACGGCGGCACGGGAGGTCTTCGTCGAGGGCTTTCGTCGCAATCTCGCCCACGTGTACACGACCCTGCCGACGCTGCGCGATCGACTCGGCACCGATCGGCTGGCCGTCATCGATCAGGGCCAGCTGCGCCGGGCGCCGGCGGAGACCATCGAACGGGCGCTCGAAGCGCTGGATCTTTCTGTTGGCGAAGCCCTGCGCGCCGAGATCGCCGAATCCGGGCGCCAAAGCACGGAGGGCGGCCATCGCCACCGCCACGCAGCCCTGCGCTCGGGCACGGCGTTCGACGCCCTGGCGGCGGAGGTCGGCAGCCTCCATCGGGACATGACCGACCCGGGCGCGGCGCGGCCCCATGCAGCCCGGCGTGGTTGACACCTCCCCGGCCATCGCGGTCACGAGCGCGCCGGATCCCGACGCCGGGCGGCTGCGCGTGGCGATATTTTCCGACGCGCTGCCGGAGCGCAACGGCGCGGGTGCCTACTACGAAGACCTGGCGGCCCAGCTCGGACCGAGGCTCGGGGCACTGCAGCTGTTCAGACCCGCGGCCAAGCAGCGCCTGCTGCGCTTTGCCCTTCCCCTGCCCGGCGATCCGACGCAGAAGTTGATCACCCCCAACCTGCTGCGCATCCGTCGCCAGTTCCGGGCGCTGCGGCCGCACCTGGTGGTTGCGGTCACCCCGGGGCCCTTCGGGCTCCTCGGCTTCCACTACGCCCGACGCAGCGGCTGCGGTTTTCTCACGGGGTTTCATACCCACTTCGAGGGACTGTGCGAGCTCTATGGAAACACCCTCGTGTTTCGCACCGCCCAGCGCTACCTGGAGGCCGTGAACGGCCTGCTGTGCCGCAACAGCGACGCGGTGCTGGTCAACAATGCGGGCCTTGTCCAGACGGTCGAACGCCTCGGCGCACGGCGTGTCGAGGTGGTCGGAACGCCACTGGCGAAGGCCTTTCTCGATGCCCCACCGGTGGCACGCTCCGGGCGGCTGCGGCAGGTCCTGTTCGCAGGTCGGCTGGCGCCGGAGAAGAACATCCCCGCCATCATCGAGGCCGCGCGCGCCCTGCCCGAGGTGCGCTTCGTCCTTGCCGGCGACGGCCCGTTGCGCGGCGAACTCGAGGATGCGGCGCGCGACCAGGCCAATCTGGTATTGACCGGCTGGCTCGACCGCACGGCACTGTGTGACGAGATGGACGCGGCTGACCTGCTCATACTCCCCTCGCACATGGAGACGTTCGGAACCGTCGCCCTCGAGGCCATGGCCCGCGGTCGCCCGGCACTGGTAGCGGAGGCAGCCGGGATTCACTACTGGCCCACCCTGCAGCCTGCGCTCTTCACGCTGCGCCGGGGGCAGTCCCTCGCACAGGCACTGCGCGGGATTCCCCCGGATGCATTGGCGCGCAAGGGGGCCGCCGCGCGCGCTGCGGCAGAGGCACTGAACGCGCGCAACCTCAACCAATGGCTCGGATTCGTGCAGCACTATGGCCGTAACCCCAAACGTTAACGTGAAAATGCAGCCACGGAAGGACACGGAAATCACGGAAAATGAAACGCGTCAAACCTCTTGTCCGGGTCTGTCCGTGTTTTCCGACGCTCGCCTTTTCATCCTGCAGGATGGCCGCTGGCCATGACAGTTACCGGCGGCGACAACAGCGTCATCCTCTCGATCCACGACGTGATGCCGGAAACGATGGACCGGGTCGAGGCCATCCTTGCCTTCTGCGCCGCCCAGGGCATTCCACCGATGACGCTGCTCGTGGTCCCCGGCCGGCCGTGGCAGGCCGCCCAGCTGCGGCGGCTGCGGAGCCTCGCCGATCAGGGCTACACGCTCGCCGCCCACGGCTGGTCCCACCGGGTGGCGCGTTTCGGCGGGATCTATCATCGGTTGCACGCGGCGCTGATTTCGCGCCGCGCCGGCGAGCATCTCGCCCTGACCGGCGAGGGGGTGGTCGATCTGATGCACCGCGCCCACGGCTGGTTCGCGGACAACGGCCTCCCACCACCCGATCTCTATGTGCCGCCGGCCTGGGCGTTGGGGCACCTTCCGGCACGAGCGGCGCGGGAGCTGCCCTACACCCGGATCGAAGTACTGCGGGGCGTGCTCGCACCGGCCAGCGGCCGGATCGAGGCGCTGCCGCTGGTCGGGTTCGAGGCGGACACCTGGGCCCGGGCTCAATGGCTGCGTGGCTGGAACCGCTGGCAGCTGGCGCTCGGCCGCCGCACCGGGCGGCCCGTACGCATCGGCATTCATCCCGAGGATTTCGAGCTGCGCCTGGGTGACGAGCTTCGCGCGCTGCTGCAACGGCCTTTTCGGTTTGTCGATTACTCTGCGACGATGCAACCAACGAGCGCCGCCTGTTCGAACAGTGCCACGCACTGACTGCGTTCCCCTGCTCCGCTCCGGCGCGCCGTCTGCTTCCCGCTACCCGGGCAAGCGGCCCTACTGAACTCCGAACATCCCGGCGCCCGTGGTACCGCGTACCCCGCGCGTTGGCGACGCATCTGAACCATCACGGCCCGTGCTCGTGGTGCGTCGGTCCAACGGGATCACCATCCGGACGTACCCGGATCGCCCTTGAACGGTCCCACCACGTCCTGGGTGATCCATCCGCCGTAGAAACCTCCGGCCTGCGGCAGGACGCGCTCGCCAGCCACGAAGCAGGCGATGCGATCGGGGTAGAAGGCATACCAGCCGGCCAGCGCCTCGAACTCCGGGAACGGCTCTGGGTAGATCCAGGCGACCGGTGTACCACGCTCGGCGGCATGGGCCAGTTCGAGGTATCGGGCCGGTCCCTTCCATTCGCAGAATGAATTCCCGGACATCGGGATCAAAAGAGCTTCTTCGACGTCTTCCGGAGGCAGGTAGAAGGTTGGCGCGCTCGCCGTCTCCAGCACGCGCACGGTTCGCTTACTCAAGGCAACGGTCTGGTCCCCGGATTGGACCAGGACTTCCCTCGAATCCGGAACGACAATCGGAGGACGCGGATAGTCCCAGACCGACTCCTGCCCGACGCCCGGTTCATGAGCGAACGGCGGGCGCCGGGCTCCTGTGTGTCTCCATCCCGCGCGTGCGGCCCGAATCCCGGGTGGTAAACCCTGCATGATAACGCCTCCCCCAGCATTGTTTACGGGCTTCGAATCGGGTGCGAATCAGAATCCAGACCCTGTCGGTGACTCAGAGAGCAAGCCATTACCGAATATGCCCGTGTTCGAGCCGCCCGACGGTGATCGGCCTGAGGGATCGCTGCGGAACGCGAGACCGCGGTTCATGCCCCAGTCGCGGCCGGCCCGGCCCGCGATTGACGATGCGACGACGAATCGTGACCAAAACTTAGTAGATCGGAATGACCGCATAGCCTCGAGCCTGATAGCCGATCAGCGATACGAAGGTGTTGCCCACCGGCTGGATGCCATCCAGCAGCGTATTGTTGTCGACCCCGAAGAGCCGGGTGGCGACGCCACATCCCTCCATGCGCACACCAAGCATCTGCAGGTCCGCGACATGGTCGGCGATCTGGTCCAGCGCGTCGAAATCAGTGAGATCGAACCGTTCACGATCGGTCGACACCAGCGTCACCGCAGGCCCGCGGAAGGCGAGCAGAATGTCGGGTTCGACCCCCTGCCGGACCAGGTCGTCGTGGGTCTCCCGGATAACGGAAAGGTAAAGGTTCAGAGAGCTTGCGCTCGAATTGTTGATGTCGAAAACGACCTTTCCGTGCTCGACACCTTCGAGTGCGGCCGCATCATTCGGCTGGTCGGCCAGAGCGGCGAACGGCACCAATACCATCGCGAGCAGAAGGAACAGTCGGTGTGTCATTTTGATCAAGGCAAGCTCCTCAGTGTGAGTTCGGTGTTCGCGAACGAGTGTAGGCGACATCCGTTCGGCATGCCTCCAACCGTGAAACGCGGCCGGCCATTTCGACCCGTTTGAGATCGTCAGAAGCCTCGACCAGTCGGATTTTCATGCATGGCCCACTAGCGCCGAAGGCCTGCAACCTCGGCCGCGCTGTCCGCCAGTCCCAGCCCCGCTTCCTCATACACGTGGAACACCACGTCGGCCCCGTTTTCCCGAAGGATCGGGATCTCTTCCGGGTACTCCACGATCGCCGCGATCTTCCCGGGAAACGCGCGATGGCGGAGTTGTTCGAGGGCATAGAGGTTCCCGTGATGGCTGGGCATCGCGAGCAGGATGACCCGTACCTGCGCGCAGGTGATCATTTTCTCCCAGAAGTCGGAATCCACGGCATCTCCGGCAATGACGTCATACCCTTCCGCCTTGAGGCGACGGACCTTCGCGTCATCGTTGTCCATGCCCAGCACGCGCAGGCCGTATTCGTCCTGAAGACGCTGGTAGGCGCCACGGCCGATCTTGCCCATACCCATGACCACGGCCTGGGCATCGCCGATCTCGATCGGTCGGTCGGCCGGATGCAGTCGCTCCGGCGGCCGGCTTGGCAGAAACCGGTCCAACCAGTGATATACCGCCTCGCTGGCGGCGTTCAGAGGCGACGCCAGCACGAAACTGATCGCGACCGTAAGCGAGAGGACCACGAGCCACTCGGGCGCAAACCACCCCTGGGCCACCGCGAGTGCCGCGACGATCAAACCAAATTCCGAGTAGTTGCTGAGGCTCAGCGTGGCGAGGGCCGATGTCCGGCTGCGCAGGCGAAACCCACTGAAGATCAGAAGGAACAGGATGCTCTTGATCGGCACCAGAAACAGAAGAAGCAACGAGAGCCCGATCAGGTCCCAGGTCGGCAGCGCGAGCAGCCCGATGGACAGGAAGAAACCGACCAGGAAGAGCTCCTTCATGTGGAACAGCGACCGCGCCAGGTGGTGTGAGGCCGCGTGGGGTGCGAGCAGCATCCCGATGATCAGCGCCCCCAGGTCACCTTTCACGCCGAGCGCATCGAACAGACCGTAGCCGAGCACCAGCGCCAGCAGAATCCCGTACAGAATCTGCATCTCGCCGTGGCCGACCCGATCCAGCAGGCTCCTCAGGAGAGGCGCTGCCGGCAGCAGGAGAAACAGCAACAGCGCCCAGGGACTGGGGATCGAACCGGTCGACGCGGTCAGAAAAAGCACCGCGAAGATGTCCTGCATGATCAACACGCCGATCGCCAGCCGGCCGTAGAACGACTGCGATTCGCTGCGCTCCTCGAGAATCTTGACCGCGAACACCGTGCTCGAAAACGAAAGCGCAAAGGACAGCAGCAGCAGGGTCTGCCAGCCGCTTTCCTGCAACAGGGCAATGCCGGTGAACTTGAACAGGGACAGCAGCAGGATCAGCAACCCGCTGGAGGCCACCATGTGCACCGTCGCTCCGGCCCAGACCTCGCCGCGCAGAAGCGTCCGGACGTCGAGCTTGAGCCCGATCGTGAACAGCAGGAGTGTAACCCCGAGGTTCGCGAGCGTCTCCAGCGTGGGAGTCAGCGAGTAGCCGAGGAAATTCAGCGCAAACCCGGCGACGAGAAAACCGACGAGTGGCGGAAGACGCAGCAGCATCGCCCCCATTCCACCCAGAAACGCCGCGAGGATATACGCGATTTCCATGCCTGATTACCGGGGTAGCCGTACGTGGGTGCCAATTGTATGCCAACGTCGGCTTGGGACACCGCTCCCTTTGCCCCAACGGGAAATCCTGCGGGATATGCCTGACCGCCAAGGCCGTCCACGACCTCGAGAGACCTGCACGGGTAGCCGCGGGTCTTTCTGTATCGCTCAATGAAACACTCAGGCAGAACCCCCGCCGTCGGGGATCCGCCTCTTTACCGCGGCTCGGTTTACCCGGTTGCCGCGTTTCGCTTCGTGATCGCCGCTACCCCTTGGGACCCAACAGGAACCAGACGATCAATCCAATCAATGGGAACACGAGCAGGACCACGATCCAGAGAACTTTTGCCCCCGTTCCGGCCGCACTCTGGACGACCTTGACGATGGCCCAGATCACGATGATCAGCCAGATCAGGCCGAGGATGCCGGTAACTTCGATGCCCATTGGTAATCTCCTTGTGGAACGGGTCGGGTGCCGACCGGGACGATCCAGAGCACCTTCGCCAGGTGTGTGGCGAGGCGTATCGAGACCTTGATGATCGCCCCTACAAACAGTGGGACAATCCGCCTCCGATGTGGTTCCTTTCACCCGCCGTCAGGGACCGGTCAGCCGCGATGGTGGCCCCGCTCCAGTGTTACCCTTCGGAGCGAACCGAGGGTGAGACGGCTCGAATCCGTCTTGCTTCCATCCTTGCCTAGCCTTGGGTTCGCGGTTCGAGCGCGCCCTCACCTGCCCCACCAAACCCTGCTCGAGGCGTTGCTGTTTCCCTTGGGAGAGTTGTTGTTGCCATGAACAACGCGAACGATCAAGCCAGGGTACTGGCTCTGGCCGCGGCCTTTGTGCTGCTGTGGAACTCCGGGTTCATCGGCGCGGCCTGGGGCCTGCCGTACGCCGGTACCTTCACGCTCCTGTTCCTGCGCTACCTGGTACTGGCACTGGTCCTGTGGATGGTGCTCGTCTGGCGCCGGCGCCTTGTTTGGCCCGGTGCGGCCTCGGTGGGCCACGCTGCGACGGTCGGAGTGCTCGCCCATGGCGTCTGGCTGGCCTGCGTACTGGTGTCCCTCGAACGCGGCGTGCCCGCCGGCATCGTGGCGCTGGTGGTGGCTTTGCAACCGCTCGCCACGGGCGCGTTTTCCGGACTCGTCACGGGCGAGTCCGCCACCGCCCGGCAATGGGCCGGCCTGACCCTCGGATTCGCGGGCGTCGCCGTGGCTGTCGGCGCGCGGATCGAATGGTCCGATGCCGGCTCGGCCTTCGCCTACCTGGTGCCCCTGGGCTCGGTAATCGCCATCACCATTGCGACCTTGCTGCAGCGGCGCCGCGAGCTGCTGGGCCGGCGCGATCTGCCGCTGGACGCCACGCTGTTCTACCAGTCTGTCGCTACCGCGCTCGTCCTCGTCGTGCCGGCCATCGTCCTGGAAGGCATGGCGGTGACCTGGGCACCGGAGTTCGTGGCCACCATGGCGTGGCTGATCTTCGCTGTCTCGCTCGGGGCCTATGGCCTCATGTGGCGGCTGCTGGAAGATCTGGACGCCACCCGCCTCGCAAGCCTGTTCTACCTGGGTCCTCCGGTCACCATGCTCATGGGCTGGCTCGCCTTCGGGGACCGCCTGCAACCAACGGATCTTTTGGGACTGCTGATCGCCGCGTCCGGCGTCGCTCTGGTTTATCGAAGAAACGTCGGGGCACGCGTTACGAAGGACACGGGACCCGAAGCCTGAGCGACGTCGGTGCTGCCACGAGCCGTTACCGGAATAGCCGCGGATGAGCCTACTCGTTCAGTTGAGTGCACCGGAACCGGTTTTTCGACATACCTGCCCCGCCTGAAGCGGTTCGGCGTCTGTCATCACCTGGAATGACGTCCACTGCGTCGCCACTCCGAGCGGCAGCCCGGTCACCACGTAGCGACCTGCTGAGCCACAAGAGAAACAACAGCGACCGTGGCCGCCAGCGAAAAAATGGCCAGATATCCGTCCCGGGCGATGAGCGACAGACCAAATGCGGTCAGTGCGGCACCGGCGAAGGTCGCGGCAAAGGGAATGAACTCCAGAATCGGCATCGTCAGGGCGACCAGCATGGCTGCAAACCCGATAAGGTACGTACCCGTACCCCTCACGAGAACGCTCAACCTGGGATGAAAGAACCGGTCGATCATCCGTGCTGGACGTTCCAGCCGATCCAGGGTCTGCTCCAGATTCCGTCGTGTCACTGAACGCTCGCTGAGGAATCGTGGCAACCAGATCCGATCTCGCCCGGCCAGCAATTGTCCGGAAACGACAATGACCAGAAGCGCCATGAGCGTCGGTACGCCCGGAATGTCCCCGATCAGCGGCGCCAGCGTCACCAGCCCGGCAATCAGCAAAATGGGTCCGAACGATCGCTGTTCGGTCACCTCCAGAATGTCCGCCAGATTGACCGGACTGTGATCATGATCAATGTCGCGCAGGGAATCGAGTAATTGCTGCAGGCTTTTGATTTCAGGGGCATGCATGGTTTCCTCTTGGGAATGACCTCAGGACAGATGGAGCACCAGCTGGCCAACGAGCGCACCAAGGCAAACGAGGACACCCACCCAGGGTACAAACGCCGGGATGTTGGGCACGTCCTGCGGCTGCCCGCGCCACTTAAGGACCACCAGCGAGGCGTTCACGGCGACGAAGACCACAAGGATCGCGTAGCCGGTGCCGGTCGCGAGCTGCTTCAATGGGACGAATAGCGCAAACGCAAGAACAACCGCACCGACCGTCAACGTGGCGAGGAGCGGCGTGTTCGTTCTACCGCTGACCTGTCCCAGAACCGCCGGCGCGCCGCGGCCGTCGCGGCCGACGTCGTAGAGCAGACGCGATGAAGCGATCACCTGCGTGAGAGCGCCATTGACGATCACCGCGAGACTTGCGAGAGCGATCGGCAATTCAGGCCATCCCTCGCGCCCGACCGCCTGGACCAGCGGTGCCTGCGCCCCGGTCAGTTCCCCGAGACTACCGGCGCCGACGAGCGCAGTCGAAACCGCCAGATAGAAGACGAATACGATCGCAAGCGAGAGGATCATGGCTTTGGGCAACACACGTTTCACGTCGCGCACTTCCTCGGCCGCCTGTGCCATGTCGCCAAAACCTATGAAGGAGTAGACCGCGAGGAACGCGCCTCCTAGCAGGGCCGCACTGACCGAGCCATCGATCTGCATGGGCGCCTCCATGATGGCTTGCGGTGCGGCAAGAAGCCCGTCGCGCAGCGCCCAGAGAACGACCAGAAGCGTCCCAATGCCGATCAGTGTTGTGGCCGTCATGAGCCAGGTGCTCTCCTTCATCCCCAGCGCTGCCACGCCGACGATGGCGACGACGACAAGAATCGTTGCCACCCAGAGATTGATGTCGACAAAGCTCGACAGGTAAGCGACGAAACCCACGGTGATCGTCGCGGCTGAGACCACGTTGGCCACGATCAGAGCCCAGCCAGTGAGCGAGCCGAGCCAGCGCCGATCGAAGGCGCGTTCCACGTAATCGATCGGCCCCCCGGCGGTTGGTACCCGCGCGGCCATCTCCGCGTAGCTGAGTGCTGTGGTGATCGCAACCACGGCAGCGAGCAGATAGGCCAGTGGCGCGAACCCGCCGGCTTCGCCCAGGACTTCCCCGATCACCACGAAGATGCCCGCTCCAAGAATCGTTCCCGTGCCGAAGAAACTCAGCTCCAGCAGGCCCACTTCGCGCTTGAGGCCGGGGTTGGGCGTCTTGGTTTTCATGTCGGATCAGCCTCCGGAAACTCGGAAAGGTGTCGTGGAAGCTCAAGGGCTCCATCCGTCGACGACGTGAGGGCGCGGCGAACGTGTCTCGCCGAACCCGGCGAGTCGCTCCAGCACGGCGTCGTTATGCCGCGACGCCCGCGACCGGGTCCCACGATAATACCCGGAGCAATCTGCTCCCAAGTCTCAGCATACCGACAAGGTGCTCAATGGCCATTGCGCCGCGTGCCTGCGCATCCGACCTACCGATGATCGCGTTTGGTTTTCTGGCGATTGATGATCTAATGGCGATGAGACGTTGGCGTATGATCTGCAAACGGCACCTATTGGGGGCGTACGATGGCAGCCAAAGTCAAGGTAAGTCCACTCTGGGCTTTTCCAAGGGTGAGTCTGCCCGTATTTACAGTTGCGGGCGCCCTCATCATGGCGTTCATCATCTATGGTGCGGTGTTCACCGAAAATGCCAGTACAACGTTCACGAACGTGCAGGACTTCATCGTCGAGACGTTCGGTTGGTATTACACACTGGTGGTTACCTTCTTTCTCGGCTTTGTTATCTGGCTCCTGTTCAGCCGATTCGGCGATGTGCGTTTGGGAGATCCGGACGACGAACCGCAGCACAGCTATATGGCGTGGTTTGCCATGCTCTTCAGCGCGGGCATGGGGATCGGCCTGCTGTTCTGGAGCATCGCCGAACCGATTTCGCACTACATGCAGCCGCCGATTGGCGAGGGCGAAACCCGTCAGGCGGCCGAGCTGGCGATGCGCACGACGTTCTTCCACTGGGGGCTCCACGCGTGGGCGGTGTACATCGTCGTGGGTCTCTCGCTGGCGTACTTCGGGTTCCGCCACAAGCTTCCGTTAACGATCCGGTCTGCGTTCTATCCGCTGCTCGGCGATGCCATCTATCGCTGGCCCGGGCACTTGATCGATATTCTGGCTGTTTTCGGCACGATGTTCGGCGTTGCGACTTCGCTGGGATTGGGCGTCATCCAGATCAATGCGGGCCTTGGAGCAATTTTCGGTATCGAACAGGGGCCTCACGTGCAGTTGATGCTGATCGGAGGGATCACCTTCCTGGCAACCATGTCGGTTGTCGCCGGGCTGAACAAGGGGATCAAGCGTCTGAGCGTCCTCAACATCTGGCTCAGCGCGTTCCTGCTCCTTTTTCTCCTTATGTTGGGCCCGACCTTATTCATACTGGACGTTTTCGTCGAAAGTACCGGCCGATACCTGGACAACCTCATCCAGATGAGCCTGTGGACGGACGCAATCAGGTCTTCGGGCTGGACCGGTGACTGGACCATTTTCTACTGGGGCTGGTGGATTGCATGGTCGCCTTTCGTGGGCATGTTCATCGCCCGGGTGTCGCGCGGGCGCACCATTCGGGAATTCATTCTCGGAGTGTTGTTCGCGCCCGTCCTGGCGACGTTCGTGTGGATCAGCATTTTCGGCGGAACCGCGCTGCATATCGAGCTGATGGGTACCGGCGGAATTGCCGCGGCCGTGGATAACAACGTGGCGACGGCGCTTTACGTGACTCTGGAGCAGCTGCCGCTGGCCCAGGTAACCACGATCGTGGCCACCCTGGTCATCATGACGTATTTCGTGACCTCGTCGGATTCCGGCAGCCTGGTCATCGACATGCTGACCGCTGGCGGCGACCCGAACCCGCCTCGGATACAGCGAGTGTTCTGGGCTGTACTCGAGGGCGTGGTCGCGTCGATTCTTCTGGTCGCCGGCGGCTTGAACGCGCTCCAGAGCGCGGCCATCAGTTCGGGCCTGCCCTTTTCCCTCATCATCCTGGTCATGTGCTATTCGCTGGTCAAGGGACTGCGGAGCGAACCCATCTATCCGGATCGCGAGGAACGCGAGCCGGATGCGCCTGAGAAAACAATGGGCAAGACCGACTACAGCCACATGGAATAACCTGGATCAGGCCGTCGAATCTCAGGGCCCGTGCACACCTCCGGTCATTTCGGCGCCAGCCTCAGCGCACCCAAAAGGTGGCGCAATATCGACGGATCAAACAAGGATCGGCGACGGGGAGCGATCACGTACCCCGGTTTTGCCCCATGCGCCGGCCGGGCCGTCATCAACTTTGCTTGACCGCGCGCTCGCCCTCGTCACCATCGAGGTCGAGGCGTCTCAGGAACTGTGCGTTGATGGCAACGATGACGGTGCTGGCCGACATCAGAACCGCACCCACGGCGGGTGAAAGCAGTATGCCCCAGCCGTAGGCGACACCAGCAGCGAGCGGTAGCGCAACGATGTTGTAGCCAGCCGCCCACCAGAGATTCTGCAGCATCTTGCGCCGGGTGCCCTCAGAGAGTGTCACGATGCGCGCGACGTCGCGCGGGTCGGAGCGCACCAATACGATGTGCCCCGCCTCCACGGCTACATCGGTTCCCGCTCCGATGGCGATGCCGACGTCCGCCGTTGCCAGTGCTGGGGCGTCGTTGACGCCGTCACCCACCATCGCCACGATCTTGCCCTGTTCCTGCAGTTCCTTGATCTTCGACGCCTTGTCTTCGGGCAGGACTTCGGCGAAGACCGTATCGATGCCCAGTTCCCTGGCAACGGCGTCGGCCACTGCCTGCGCGTCGCCCGTCAGCATGGCCACCTCGATGCCTCGATCGTGCAGGGAGCGCACAGCCGCGTAGCTCTCCTCGCGGATCCCGTCCGCGACGGCGAACATGGCCACGGCCTGACCTTCCCGAATGAGGTAGATCACGGCCTGGCCCCGACCGGCTGCCTCGTCGGCCGCTCCTTCGATTTCTTCCCCGACGTCGACATTCTCGGCATCCAGCAGCGCCGGCCCTCCCAGTTGATATTTCACGCCGTCGACCGTACCGGCCACGCCCTGTCCGGTGATCGCGTTGAAATCCTCGGCATCCGGAAACTCGATGTCGCGGTCTCGTGCCGTCTGCACGATGCCTCTTGCGATCGGATGCTCGGACTCCGCCTCGATCGCGGCGGCGATTCGCAACGCGTCGTCCTCGGAAACGTCTCCGGCCGAGGCGATGTCGACGACACGGAACTCGCCCAGCGTGAGCGTTCCGGTCTTGTCGAAGATCACTGTGTTCAGGTTGCGCGCCTCTTCCAGGCCTCTCCGGTCCCGCACGAGCAGCCCACCCTGGGCGCCCTTCGTAGTCGAGATCGCGATGACCAGCGGCACCGCGAGCCCGAGGGCGTGTGGGCAGGCGATTACGAGGACGGTCACCACGCGCACGACCGTAAAGTCGATGTCCGCACCCAGAAGCTGCCAGACGACGAATGTCAGAAGTGCGGCCGCGATGGCAATGCCCGTAAGCAGCTGTGCGGCGCGGTCGGCGAGGTCCTGGGAGCGCGACTTCGAGTCCTGCGCCTCCGATACGAGACGCATGATGCCCGACAGCTTCGTGTCTTCCCCAACCTCCTTCACCTCGACACGCAGCGAGCCCTCCCCGTTGAGGGTGCCGGCAATGACTTCGTCGCCTTCATCCTTGGAAACCGGCTCCGACTCGCCGGTAATCATCGCTTCGTTGAGATCGCTCTTGCCTTCCTTGATGACGCCGTCCACGGGCACGCTTTCACCAGGGCGGACCAACACGAGATCCCCCGCGGAAAGCTCGTCGACCGGCACCTCCTCGGTTTCACCGTTTGTGAGACGGGTCGCCTTGTCCGGCAGCAGTTTTGCGAGCTCCTTCAGGGCGCCTTGAGCCTGCGAGATCGAGCGCATCTCGATCCAGTGGCCGAGCAGCATGATGGTGACCAGGGTGGCCAGTTCCCACCATAGCGCCGTGGCGTCGAAGCCGAGTTCCACCGCGACGCTGAAGAGAAAGGCGACCGTGATGGCGAGCGAGATGAGCGTCATCATTCCCGGCGCCCGATCGGTCAGCTCGCGCCAGGCTGCCTTGAGGAAGACGAGTCCGCCATAGAAGAAGACGACAGTGGCGAAGACGCCCGGGATGAAATGCGAACCGGGAAATGCCGGAGCCGCGTAGCCCAATAGACCCTGGATGTGTTCGGACCAGAAGACTACCGGTAGCGTGAGTGCAAGCGAGAGCCAGAATTTGTTCCGGAACATTCCGACGCTGTGGCCGGCATGCTTGTCATGCCCCTCGTGGTGTCCGTCGGATCCATGCTCGTCGTCCTCGTTATGCGAGGTACCGTCTCTGTGGGATTGGTTCATGACGTTTGCTCGTGGCTGCCGATCGACTCGCTTTCACGGGAGGCGAAAGATCCATGCCAGCCGTCCTGCGCCCCAGCTCCCATGCGACGCAGGTACGCGCTCCACGTCGAGTGCTCAAGAGCATGCAAGTTGAGCTCAAAAGGAATCTGCATGGTGGCTATTCTCCATCCTGGGACGCCACGCTCGTGCGCGGAAGATCGAAGACAGGCCGACAACGGGTGCGCCGCCGCGCCGATCAGTCGGGAGCGCGGCTCTTACCGGTCGCGATCTCTTTCTCGGCGCGTTTTTGCCATTTCTCGAAGCATTCCAGGCCGCAGAAGTGAAGCGCGTACTCCTGCGTCTCGGGCTGTTCGAGTTGGGAGGCGGGAATTTCCTTCTGGCATTCCCTGCAGTGGACGCGCGGGTGCGCAGACCCATTCTCGGGTCTGCTGGCGTTGTCAGCCACGATGTCTGCTCTGTGGTTTACTCACAACATGAGCGTAGACCACATGAGCGAGATCGTCGCGCGAGCGCGGTGAGCAGAGGCGCGCCTTCGGTTCCCGGAGCGCGGTTGTAGCCAGGGGGACCCCCTGTGCGGGTGTCGCCGCGCAAATCCGCCTGCGCTGGTGAGCGGGCGCTACAACCCTGTATTCTAAAAAAATTGTCGAGCGGACTTTCGCACGCTGTCGGCTCGAAGCCAAAGCCTGCTCCTTCCCTGGTCACCTGGATCCCGGAGGTAGTCGAATGCAACCAGCGCCAACCGTGTCCGTGACGGATCGCTTCCTGATTCTCGCCGCTGCACCGATCGCCGGCGCGGTGATTCGCAGACCACAATCAACGCACTTGGGTATCGCCGGGGAACCTACGGGCATGCCATCGAGAGCGACACTCCGGACGATGCGGATCGTGGCGGGCTGATGGAATCCCGGACGACTCCTGAGTCGCCGCTCCCGGTGGAAGACCTCCAGCGGCAGGCAGTTCTGGATGCTTTGAGCGTCCAGATCGCCGTCCTCGACGCCTCTGGACGGATCGTGGAAGTCAACGAGTCATGGCGGCGTTTCGCACGAGAGAACGGCGCCGACCCAGGTCTCGAGCAGGGGATTGGTTTGAGCTATCTCGACGCCTGTCATTTTGACGGGGATGACGATCCCGAAGGATATGGGGAAAAAACGCAGGCCGGGATTCTGGCGGTCCTTGCTGGCAGGCAACCGGCGTTCTCGCTGGAATATCCCTGTCATGCACCCGACCAGCCGCGCTGGTTCATGGTCACGGTGACGTCGCTTGGGAAGGGGCTCGACGGCGCGGTCGTGGCGCATCTGGACATCAGTCCCCGCGTGCTGGCGGAACAGGAAAGCCGGAACCGCCGGGAGGAAATGGCTCGTGCCGCGAGACTGAATTCGGTCACCGTCCTCGCTGGCTCGCTGGTCCACGAGCTCGCGCAGCCTCTCGCCGCCGCGAGCCTTTACAGTGATTCGCTGGCAACACTCGCGCGGCAACAGCCACTCGATTCGTCACGCATGTTGGCGGCGGTCGACGATCTTCGGACACAAGTGGCGCGGGCCGAGGCGATTGTCGGCGGGCTGCGGCGCTTCATGCGCCGGGGCGAGCTTCGGACCGAACCCCGCCAGCTCGACAAACCCATTCGGGACGCGCTGGAACTCGTGATGCCCCTGGCCCGCCGCAAGTCCACCCGCCTCGAAGTTACCCTGCCGCCGATCCCGATCCCGGTCCTGATCAACCCGCTCCAGATCGAGCAGGTGATGGTGAACCTGCTATGCAATGCCATCGAGGCGATGGACCGTTTCGGCTCGACGGAGCGAATCGTGCGGGTCCTCGTGAAATCCGACACGCGGGAGGCACGTATAACGGTCTCCGACACCGGCCCAGGACTCTCCCCTGTCTGGGCGGATCGCATTTTCGAGGTCTTCGAGACGGAAAATGAAACGGGAATGGGAATGGGTCTGGCGATTTCCCGGACGATTGTGGAGGCCCACGAGGGTCGCCTCTGGGCGGAGGTGGGAACGGCGGGTGCCGTGCTTCACTTCACATTGCCCCTGCATGACGTGGAAGATTCCCGATGAGCGACACTCCGACGGTGATCCTGCTGGATGACGACCCGGCGATGCGCCGCTCGGTCACTTTGACCCTCGAGTTGGCCGGCTATCGGGTGCAGGCTTTCGCGTCGGGCGAGGAAATGCTTGCACGCCTGGATGTTGCGCAGCCGGGGTGCCTGGTGCTGGATCTGCGGATGCCGGGCATGAACGGATGGGAGGTGCAGGAGGCACTGAACGCGCGCGGTTGCATGCTACCGGTGGTTTTCATCTCGGCCTTCGGGGACATTCCCGGCACGGTTCGGGCCCTGAAGGCCGGTGCAGTGGATTTCCTTGAGAAACCGTTCTCGGCGGAGGCCCTGATCGCCCGGATCGAGGAGGCTTTGGCGGTCGATCGGTCTCGGCATGAAGAGCGCACTTGGCGCGAGCGAATGTGCAGGCGCCGGGATGATCTGACCCCACGGGAAGTCGATGTCATGCACTTCGTCACCGAGGGATTGAGCAACAAGGAAATCGCCGCGCAGCTCAGAATAAGTCCGCGTACCGTCGAGAAATATCGAGCCCGGGTGATGGAAAAGATGCGAGCAGACAGCGTGGCCGAACTCTGCCAGATCGCGTCAAGGCTTGGCGATCCGGACGCCGGGCCGCATTCCCGGTAAGCCTTGCGGCGCCTCGGCCGGGGTCGAGGGGGTGAACGACCCTCGGAGGCGTGCCGCCGCAGCGTTGCGGTTACAGGTAGTGGGAGGGTTGCTGAAGGGTACGCGCGCCTCGTGGCTTGCCTTGACGCATCAGCATTTCGGTGGCCGAACGCAATTCGTGCCGGAACCGGATCCAAACCCCGTCCGAGTAGCGGCTCGTGACCACGCCGGGCAGACGGCGTCTTCCGTCGCGAAAATAGGGTTCGGGAAAAATGATGTTCACCGACTCAAACGCAATCGGGCCGCTGTATTCCAGGAAGATGCCCATGCGGCACAACTTGCGGGTCTGCACCTCGATCATCGGTCCGTCCCCGGGATCCAGAAGCACACTCAGCCGCAACCAAACGCATTCGTCATCATGGTCCATGGCGGTTCTTCCTCCGTATCCTCGGTCTTCTGATACCCGAAGCGATGCGAACTCGCCGTCGCAATTGCGACTCTCGGGCTCAAAAGAATAGAGCCAGCGATCCCCCGAAGTAAGGGAGACAACTACCTAGGTCGAATTACCTACCCAGCAGTTCGCCCCGAACGATCTAGAGCGGAAGCCCCCCGATCGGCGAACGGCCCGACCGGCTTGAAAGGCCGTGCGTGGAGGTTGCGGATCGGCTACGGTACTTGGGAGGACGCCGAATAAGGAGAAAACAGGATCGACGTCGTGGTCGAACAAGCTCTCGGCCTTGGGATTGCGCTTGCACTCGGCCTGCTGGTCGGCCTCGAGCGTGGCTGGAAGCGTCGGGAACAGCCCGAGGGTACGCGCGTCGCGGGGATCCGTACGTTCGCGCTGATCGGTCTGTTGGGTGGCACGTGGGGCCTGTTGGCCGAGGAACTCGGGGGCGCGGTCCTGGCCGCCGCGTTCGCGGTACTGGCCGTCGTGCTCACTGCGGCCCATGCGATCAGCCAACGCGAGGACTCCGACGTTGGCATCACTGGGCTGATCGCCAGCCTTTTGACCTTTGCCTTTGGCGCAATGGCGACGCTTGGGCATGGCGAACTCGCGGCTGCGGGCGCTGTGGTCACCACCATCCTGCTCGGTGTCAAGCCCACGCTGCACCGCTGGGTCCGGACGCTGGAAGAAAAGGAACTCCTCGCCGTCCTGAAGCTGCTGCTGATCTCGGTGGTCATGCTCCCACTGCTCCCGAACCAGGGGTATGGCCCCTGGGAGGCGCTGAACCCCTACAAGATCTGGTGGATGGTGGTGCTGATCGCCGGGATCTCCTTCGTAGGTTATTTCGCGACAAAGCTGATTGGCGCGCGCAAGGGCATCATGGCGACCGGCCTCTTCGGCGGGCTCGCGTCCTCAACAGCGGTGACCGTGAACTTCGCGCGCCTCGCGCGCGCCGGAAAAGGCTCGGGAGACGTCCTTGCGGCGGGTATTCTCGTGGCCGGCGCGACCATGTTTCCGAGGGTCCTGGTCGTCACCAGCGTGTTCAACTGGGCCCTCGCGACCGCCCTGCTCTGGCCGCTCGTCGCGATGACGATCGTCAACTATGTCGGGGCGGCCGTGTTCTGGTTCCGGAGCGGACGGAGCACCTCGCAGGACGGCGATGCGCGTCTGAAGAACCCATTCGAGCTCAAGCCCGCGCTGCTCTTTGCGGGACTGCTGGCCGCGATCATGCTGCTTTCACGCGCCCTGTCGGAATTTTTCGGCGAAGCCGGTATTTACCTGCTCGCAGCCGCCTCGGGCATCGCCGACGTCGATGCCATCACGCTGTCGCTTGCCAATATGTCGGGGGATGACCTTGCGGTCCCGGTAGCCGCGCTTGCCGTCCTTTTGGCCGCCTTCGTCAATTCGATGGTCAAGGCAGGCTTGTCGCTGGGCATCGGTGGGTTTGCGGTCGGGAGCCGCGTCGTCGGCGTCACGGCTTTGGTCGTGGGCGTCGGGTTTTTGACCTGGTGGCTCACTGCGGCCGGCGGGCAGGCCTGAATCCGCCCCATGACCGGTCTCCCGGGAAGAATCTCCCTGCGGCCCGAGACAGCCCGCCTTCCGCCATCGCCGGGTCAACGCCCGGATTCAAGAATCCTTTCCAGCGCATTCGATTCCTCAGGCAGGTAGCGCGACCGGGCGATGCGCTCGGCCAACACCCGCCAGTTCCGGGAGGCGTCGAACAATTCCAGGAACAGCGGTTCCGCCTCCTTGTGGAAGCCGGCCACCGCCATCGCCAAGGCCTGCCAGAAGACCAGTTCCTCCTGGGACGGAGCCATGGAAACCGCCATGGAGAACTCCCGCAACGCCGCATCGACATCACCCTTGCGAAGGCAATGATCGCCCCGGCTGTTGTGATGAAAGGCCTTTTTCAGGGTAATCAGACGCTTCAGTTCATGCAGCGGCTGATCGTGGTCCTCCACCCGCAGATTGAAGGGCAGGTCCACGGCCGGATCCCCGGAAAGCTCGGCGTTGACGACGATCACCGCGGCAGACCGCCGACCGCGCAGGTCGCCGCCGGCCGACCGAGCGGCTTCCAGAGATACGACCAACCGGTCCACGAGTTCCCCTTCCGCGGCCAGGAACGCGGCACCCATCCCGTCCCAGACATCGGGCTTGAGCAGCATGTTACCGAGGCAGGCATACCCATCTCCCGCGTGATGTCCCGCCTCCGGGATACAGCGTTCACCGGTATAGACGGCGACCCGGCCTGAGGCATCGACCATTGCCGATTGCCGGTATTCCGCATGATCATCCCGCTCCCGCAGCTTCGCCAGCGCTTCCTGCGCCGTGGCACCCTCGCGAAGCAGGCGAAGACCTTCCGTCCCGTGGCTGGGTTTGGCAAACGACTGGACGGTTACTGCCCCCACACCCGCCTCTGCATGGGGGCTCACACTGCCGACCGAGAAATAGTGAGATTGCACGGCCACCCCCAGCTGTCCGCTCTGCGGGTCACGTGCGACGATCGAATAGGTTGCGACGGGCACACCGCGAGGCGGCGAGCCTGCTTCGCGCACGGCCCTTCCGTCGTCGTTCCAATGGGTTTTCAACATGCCTTGATGCCTGCTCCGGCCTCGGGAACCGAAATTCCGTACACGGCGACGGGCAACCGCTTGCAACTTCCGCCCGCATCCTGTCGCGGTAGCTCGCGACCTCATCCATCCGTCACCGCAGCTTTCGCCGATAAGACGCAGCGATGCGTGCAGTGACGGGTTACTGGTACCTCAGGCGTTTGAGCCCCCGACCACACAGCACGGCGAATGGACTTCAAGGATACCACCGTCAGCGCGGGCCACCAGGCAGCGTTCCCACGCTTGACCGTTACGGCACCGAACGATCCTGGCGGGACGGTCTTCGATTCCATTCGTTGAAAACGAATATATGATGGGCCGAATCGTCGGTGCGCACCGCTCGTTGGCGGAAAACCGGTTTGAAGCGCATTCCCTAACTCATTCCGTTTGTGCGCATTATCGCATATGACGTTGCTTTTAAAGTGAAAGGACTCTCTTCCGATGACCACTCCACCGGCCGCGATCCGGACAAACACCAACCCGGCCCCAAAGAGAAGGCGCAAACGAGCCCTTTGGCTGGTGGCGCTCGTCCTGCTCGGGACGTATCTGTCCGTTGCCATTCATCACAGCGTCAAGCCGCTGCCCCAGGGGCTCCATTGGTCGTCGCCCTACCACCCGGCCACGGACGTCGAATTTCTCGCAGACAGTTCCTGGCTGGACGCGAGTGGCCGGCAACACCACGAAACGGCGATCTTCGATGCGGCCCTCGAGATGATTGGTGAAGCACAGAACCTGATCGTCGCGGATTTTTTTCTGATCAATGAATTCGCGGGCGAAAGCGCCGATGGACACAGGCCCCTTGCGAGCGAGCTGGTGCAAGGTCTGGTCGATCGTCGGGCACAACAGCCGAGCCTCGATGCCTTCCTGATCACAGACCCCTTCAATACCCTTTACGGGGGCGTGGACCAGCCCCTTTTCGATCGGCTCCGCACGGCCGGGGTCAAGGTGGTCGAGACGAATCTGAACGCGCTCCGGGATTCGAACCCAGCCTGGTCGGCGGTCTGGAGGCTCTGCTGCCAGTGGTTCGACAATGGGACGGCCGGGGGCTGGTTGCCCAACCCGGTCGGAGAATCCCCTGTCAGCCTGCGCACCTATCTCACGCTCCTCAATTTCAAGGCCAACCATCGCAAGACACTGGTCACCGACGGGCCGAACGGCTGGACGGGTCTGGTGACTTCGGGGAACCCACACGACGCCAGCAGCCGGCACCACAACGTGGCCATTCGCTTCCGCGGACCCGCTGCGCTGGATCTGTTGCATACCGAACAGGCGGTCGTGGCTTTCTCGAACGGTACCGAGATCCCGATTCCCGAACGTGCGCCCTCGATCCCCGCAAACAATGAACGGGTCGAACTTCGCATCCTGACCGAGGCGCGCATCCGCGACGCCGCCCTCGAGATGATCGACCGTGCCCAGCGCGGAGAACGCCTGGATCTGTTGATGTTCTATCTCGCGCACCGAGCGGTGCTCCGCGCACTCATCGGGGCACACCAGCGCGGGGTCGAAGTCCGCGTGCTGCTCGATCCCAACCAGGATGCCTTCGGCCGGGAAAAGAACGGCATCCCCAACCGCCAGGTGGCCATGGAACTCCAGCAGTCCGGCGTACAGGTACGCTGGTGCAACACGGCCGGCGAGCAATGTCACGGGAAAATGCTGTTGCACCTGGACCACGAGGCAACCGGCACACTCCTCGCGGGGTCCGCCAATTTTACCCGCCGGAACCTCGACAACCTGAATCTGGAAACCAACGTCCAGGTCCGTGCGGCCATCGAAGCACCCGTGATCGCGGATGCCGCCGCGTTCTTCGACACGAGGTGGCAGAACGAGCCCGACCGGATACACAGCCTCCCCTATTCGGCGTTCGCCGATCACTCGGGCCTGCGTTACTGGCGCTACCGTTTCATGGAGGCGAGCGGCCTGTCCACATTCTGAACCGCCGGCCGGCACGGAGCGCACCGGAGACAGAGGCCTGGACCCTCCCCTATTTCCGGAAACGGAAACTGGCCTCCACCAGACGCAGGCTGATCACGAGAATGATGAACTGAAACACCAGCGTCGCCGGCAGCGCACCGGCGACCAGGCCACCGACCCATCCCAGCAGCACCAGGATCGAGAGCACCGAGGCGGCGATCCGGCTGCGCGCCCAACCCGCGAGCAATGCCAGCAGCGTGACCACGGTCCCCTCGATCATCGTCGCGCGGTGATCGAGCAGAAAACCCAGGAGCAGAACGATCACCCCGGCGAGCATAATCAGCCAGCCCGACAGGCGTGCCAGCCGGACGGCCTGGCCACGCGACCGGACGCGGCGCACGAGCAGCGGGAAATCGCGCCATAGCGCAATGCGTGAGTGGGATTGTTCGGCGCTCATGCCATCTCCACACGAATATCTCCAAAAGGATCTCACCCGTCATTTCGGGAAAAACCCCGATGGAAGGACCGCTCCAGATGACTGGGCCCGACGAGGCTGTCAAGGTACCCCAGGTCCCGGGAACGCGCGAGCCCGGACCGGGTGTGATCGCGCGACAGAGTGCTATGCTGGGCCGAAGGATCATGCAACGGGAAGGCCTGCGAATGTTCAACCCCACGCAACTCGTGATCGAAGCTTTCCTGGGGCATATCCAGGAACGCTACCGCCGTACCTACGGTTTGCTGGAGCCGGAATTCCCGCATATCGCGTCCTTTGTCGCCCGACTTGCGCTGGAGAATATCGCCAACTCGGATGCGGCCTATCACGACGTGAATCACACGATCCTGGTGACCGAGGTGGGCCTTGAGATCATCTACGGCAAACAGCTTTCCGAGGGCGGCGTCACCCCGCAGGATTGGCTCCACTTCGCCATTGCACTTCTCTGCCACGATATCGGCTACGTGCGTGGCGTCTGCCGGGGGGATCGCGAGGGTGAATACGTCGCGGACACGGCCGGCTCCCGGGTCACACTCCCGCCAGGCGCGACGGACGCCGCACTGACACCCTTCCATGTCGCGCGGGGCAAGCTCTTCGTGCGGGAACGTTTCAGCGACGTCGCCCTCGTCGATGTCGGTATCATCGAAGCCAATATCGAGCACACCCGGTTTCCCATCCCCGAGGGCGACGAGCACCGGAATACGAGCGATTATCCAGGACTGCTGCGAGCGGCCGACCTGATCGGCCAGATGGCCGACATCAACTACATGCGCAAGGTCTCCGCCCTGTTCAACGAGTTCCGCGAAACCGGAGCCGCGGAAAAACTGGGCTACACAAACGCGGCCGATTTACGCGCGGGCTACCCGAATTTCTTCTGGGGCAGCGTCTCCCCGTTCATCGAGGACGCGTTGCGCCTGCTTCAGGTCACCCAGGAAGGCAAGCAATGGATCGCGAACCTCTATGCCCATGTGTTTGCGGAAGAGCACCGGGTTCAGGCCCTGGGCGTGGAGCGGGGGCATTGATCGAAGCACCCCCACTCCATAACCCGGACGTCCAGTAGCGTCGACCCACCGCTGCCGGGGCGTCAGCGAGCCGCCTGTTCCCGCACCGCCTGGATATCCCAGGCCTTGAGGAGTTCGACGGCGACATCCGCCGATTCGAGGTTGCGTCCCTTCACCTGCATCAGAATACGGCCGTCCAGAAGCAGAGTGGCCTCGGCCTGAGACCGATTGGGCTCCCATTTGACCATCGCCGATTCACGTCCAATCCGTACCCGTTCCGTATTGGGTTGCGCTGCCATCAGGGCCGGATTGTTGAACAGGGCCGCCATCCCCTGAATCATCGGGCTGTCGATCATCAAGGAGGCATCCATCTGCCCGCTCCCGCCGTCCTGACGGTAGCTGCGTTGAAGCATCGTGCCGCCACCCCCGAACAGACCGGCAATTCCGGCACCGCCCGTTTGCGACTCCGCTTCCGCCGCGGTCCAGCCAGCTGGCGCCTCCGGGAAGGTTTCTGCAATCCGGTCGGAAATGAGCTTGCGCATGTCATTGATGGCGAACTCTAGTTCCGTGATCGCGGCCCCGTAATCCTGCTCCTGGTAAAGTTCGAGACCGAGTTCGATCTGCTCCTTGATCTCGTCGGCGAGAACCGGACCGGCCGCCGGGAACAGAAGCCCCGCGCCCAGCAACGCCGTAAAGAGTGGTTTGTGAAGAAAACGCATGACTGCCCTCTCCTTTTTGATCCAACGGATGACTGTGCCGGTCCGTACATTGGCACGCTCGGTTCCTCGCGACAACCGGCCACCGCGCAGCATCCTCCCGCCTTGCGCCCGCCATCTGCCTGGACCGCCGGGGATCAGGCGTTTCGAGCGCATGGATCGCGGGTATCCCGCTCGAGGTTGGCGGTATGCCATCCCGGGTACAGAATACCCAGGCAGGATCGGGGCGTCTGCCCCACCATGGCTACCACCCGAGGGAATCGCCGATGCGTCTGATCGTGATCCTGGTCACGCTTCTGATCGTGAGTTACATGATCTACCAGCAGATTGGCCCGGAACGCGCACCGCGGGCCCCTGCTGTCGAGACAGAGCCGGCCATCCAGGCACCGCGGATACCGCAACGAGTGGAAGATCTGCGCACCTTCGAACCCCGGATGCAGCAGTTCATGGACGAATCAAGCCAGAACCGCCAGCGCCGCCTGGAAGAGGCCGAACACTGAACTCGCTGCCATGACGCTCGGTCACCCCTGCAGATGCCCCGCCCCCGCAAGCGCGAGGGGGAGCGCTGCGCAGGATTGTCACGCTAATTCAGTGCCACCACCTCGGTGACGGCTAGCGTTGCCACGTCCCGCATCTTCGGATCGCTATTGACGTCCACCAGCGAATCCACCCGTGCAAAGGTGTTTTCGACGAAGATTTCGCGGTCTCCCAGCCCGCGACGTTTCACGCCGTACTGCACGCACGCGAGTTCCTCGGCCGAAAGCCTGCCGATCATGTTCTTGGTCGCCCAGATCGAGCCGTAGCGGGCCAACTCGCTCACCCGCTCCGCTTCGTTGATGATGTCGCCGAGCACCGCGAACTCGATGTTGTTCGAGGATTCGAAAACCCCCAGCCACTCGGTTCCCTCGTGCAGGCCGATGTTGAGATGCAACTCCACTGCCCATCTCTTCCGCACCTGCCAGCGCGCACTGATCTCGCGCATGATCTCGCGCAACTCGAACGCGCAGCAGAGCGTGTTGAAAATATGGCTGCTCTCGGCCTGGGGAACAAAGAAGTAGAGTCTGCCATCGCCGACATGTTTGCCACGTGTCGCGGCGTAGCGTCGGAAAATGGGATCCATTGAAGACCAGATCTCATTGATCAGTTCGAAATACTCCTCCGGGGGCAACTCCGAGCAGATTCGTCGTGAATCCTGCAGATCCCCGACCAGAACCGCGACAGGGGTGAGCACGGGCAGGCGATTCTTGAGCAGCTGTCGGATCACCACGTCGCGCCGGGACAGGAACACACCCAGATCTTCGGATGCCTCTCTGTCCGGAGAGCAGACGATCAGAACCCCTTCCCGGAAATAGGTCGCATTGAGTTCGTTTTCCACTCGCCCGGTTGCCTCGAGCTCCATTTCCAGCGGAATCCGCGTCGTGGCCGACGTCGTGATGTTCTCCGACTCATCGAACAATTCGAGGAAAAACGCCTGATCGTCGAGTGCAAGCTGTTGCAGGATACCGGTGAACGTTTCACGGGTAAGGCGTGCCCTGGAAAGCGACAGGTGCGCCCGAACGAACTCGCGACTCCGGCGCTCTTCCCAGTGCTGGGTCCCGGAACGGAGCATGGGCAGCACATTGCGTTCGTCACTGCTCGCAGGAAGGTTGAAAAACCCGCCTAGCAATTCGGCCCGCGCGGCCTCGTTGTACCAGACCAGCTCGAAGCGGTAGTTGAACATGTAGGCGGGAAAGACCACTTCATCCAGGGTCAGCGTGAGCGGTCCCTGGTCGCCTTTGCGGCTCGTGCCATTCGAAGCTGGAGACCTTGCATCCGCCTCGATCGAAGCCACCGGTTTTGTCGCCCCACCGTCGCCAACATTCTCGGTGCCCGAAAGACCCCGCATCGTCGTCAGAAGCTGGGCGATCTCCGCGATGCTTTTTCCGGCCGCCTTCATCTCCTGAATCGTCTCGATTCGATCGACGGCGGCATCGGGAAAGTACCCCATGAGTGATGCACCTGCCTCACCGGAACGAATCGTTGGCTTAGACAGCAGTCCACGCTTGATGTAGTTGTTCAGCGTCGCCCGCGACAGCCCTGTACGTGTCATCAAATCCTTGCTGGAAATCACGGGCCGCCTCCCTTTGAGCGGTAACGATCTCGAGGTGATCTCACCTGGAGTATAGACCTAATTAGACAGCTGTCTACTTTTAAATAAGACAGATGTTTACGTTAGGGAGGAGATGGGTTGATACAGCTGTGTATTTCATCTGGGCCGGGCAAAAAAAACCAGACGCCACCGACGGTGGGTCTGGTTCAATGTACGACCGATTGTGCGCGGAGCGAGGTTGCCCGCTTCGCGACTTTTCTTATCGAATCAAACGGTGGCGGCGGCGAGGCCCAGCAATGCTCCACCGGCAGCACCCACGGTGCCACAAATCGATGGATGGTACGCCAACCACCCGGCACGCAGGCCGAATGCGCAGGAAGAATAGAACGCGATGAATCCGACGACTGCCAGAACAAGGATCTGGGGTAAAAGCGGGATATTTACGATGGCTTCCATCTGATCTCCGGAGCTTCGGGGTGGATACGCCCGTGGTGCCTCAGGAGCAACCTGCCACGGGGCGTTGAGAGCCCTTGGTCTCGCGCGACAATACGCTTCATGGGCATCGCCGGTCAAGGAGGACGCCGACGGAACCCGAATGCGCTACCCTGATATCACGTCCAGCCACCCAGGATCGAGGACCAAGGACCCATGGCCAGTCCAGGAGAGATTCGCAACATGGCACTGTTCTGCGACTTCGAGAACATCGCACTCGGAGTCAAGGAGGCCAAGTACCCGCAATTCGACGTCAAGCGTGTGCTGGAACGGCTTCTGATCAAGGGCAACATCGTGGTACGCAAGGCCTACTGCGACTGGGAGCGTTACAAGGAGTTCAAGGCCCCCATGCACGAGGCGGCATTCGAGTTGATCGAGATCCCGCACGTCCGACAGTCGGGCAAGAACTCGGCCGATATCCGCATGGTGGTGGACGCCCTCGACCTCTGCTACACCAAGGGCCATGTCGACGCGTTCGTCATCATCAGCGGCGACTCCGACTTTTCGCCTCTGGTGGCCAAACTCCGGGAAAACAACAAACTCGTCATTGGGGTGGGCGTCAAGAAATCCACCTCCGACCTGCTGATGGCCGCGTGTGATGAATTCATCTACTACGATGACCTCGTTCGCGAAGCGACCCAAAAGACGCACAAGCCGCGCAAGCCCCAGACGAAATCCCAGGGCAAGGAAGGCAACACCCGGCGGTCTGGCGAAACCGATGACGACGAGAAGCGCCACGAGGCGATGGAACTCGTGCTGGAAACGGCGGAAGCCCTCCAGGCCGAACGCGCGGCGGACGAGCCAGTCTGGGCATCGATGGTCAAGCAGACCATCAAGCGCCGCCAACCCGGGTTCAACGAAAGCTACTACGGATTCCGTTCCTTCAGCGCGCTGCTCGAGGAAGCACAGCGAATCGGACTGATGCGGCTGGAACGGGACGAACGATCGGGTGGCTACATCATCCTTACGGACGATTGACGATGGGGCCGATAACGCAGCTGAGCGCGAACCAACCACCCGGCCATCACGGAGGACTTTGCACGATGACACGAACCCGGAATCCCTGGTCGGCGGCTGCGCTCGGGTGCGTCTGGGGCCTGTTCACATTCGCGTCGGCCGTTTCCGCCGCTGACGGTATACGGACCGTGACCGTCTATCCGGATCGCGCACAGGTCGTCCGTGAACACAGGATGGAGACGACCACCGGGGTCGGCGTGCTCACGATTGACGCCCTGCCGGCGCGTCTGGATCCAAACAGCCTTCGGGTGCGGGCAGAGGGGCCGGAGGGCTTGACGCTGCATCATATCGAAACCCGAACCGTTCACGGACGCGACCTCTCGCACCCCGAAGAACGGGCCTTGTCCGAGGCCCTGCAGAACGCCCGGGACGAGCGGCAGACGCTCACGGACAGGCGCGAAGCGGAGACGCTGAAACTGGCGTTCATTCGACGCCTGGCCGAAACAGGTGGGGGCTCCGAATCCGGATTGCCACCCGATGCGTGGACCGGAGCCTGGGAACGCATCGGTCAGGGGGCGACCGCAGTATTCCGTGAGATGAGCGAGGTGGACCAACAGGCGCGCGCCGTCGACGCCGAGATCTCGCGCCTGGAAAGCGCGCTGAACGCATTGCGTACCGGCCAGCGCGATTCCATGGAGGTCATGGTTCACTACCGGGCACTCAGCCCGGGGGCCACCGTGGTGGCCTTGGAGTACCAGGTTCCCGGTGCCAGTTGGACACCTGTCTACGAAGCGCGTCTGGACACGACAAGCGGTCAGCTGGAATGGGTCCAGCGCGCCGAGGTCCGGCAGAATACCGGCGAGGATTGGGAAGACGTGGAACTGTACCTCTCCACCGCGCGGCCTGCGCTCGGAGGGCGCCTCCCCGACCTGGCACCCTGGTTCATCGACATAACCCCGCCCCCCCGGCCGGTGATGCGGAGCGAGATGGATTCGCTAGCCGCCATGGCCGCCCCAGCCCCCATGGCCGAGGCGGCAGTTGAAACGACGGGCTTCACGACCCGTTACCGGGTTCCCGAACACGTCAGTCTGCGTTCCGACCATCGTCAGCAACGCTTCCGTCTGGACGCTCAGGCCTACGAGGCCCGCCTCTCTGCGCGGGCGGTCCCGGTGTTATCCCCTCACGTCTACCTGTTTGCCGAAACGACTCTCGAGGGGGAGACGCCCCTGTTGCCGGGAGTCGTGACCCTGATCCAGGATGGTCAGCTGGCGGGACAGACCCGGCTGGGGTCGCTGGCTCCCGGAGCGCCGCTTCGCCTGGCCTTCGGGGTCGACGACCGGATCGAGATTCTGCGCGAGATCGATCGGGACAGCCTCGGGCGAGAGGGCATGCTGCGCCGCCAGAATCGCCTCGAACGGGGGTATCGCATGGAGATCGAGAATCGGCACGCGCGGCCCATGAACGTGACGATTCTGGACCGGCTTCCGGTTCCGCGTGACGAACGCATCGGCGTCGAACTCAGCCCAGGCGGCAGTACTCCGACTCGAGCGGATGTGGACGGTCGACCCGGGGTACTCGCCTGGGATCTCGAACTCGACGCGGGTGCGTCGGAAAGCCTTCGTTTCGCCTACACGGTGACCTGGCCCGAGGAGGTCGAATTCGTTCACGGACTCCAGGGCGCGACACCCTGATTCGGATCGAGACCGCGCAACGCCGGATCCCGACCATCCGCTATACTCGGTGAAATCACGCCGAAGGCCGTGGTCGGATTCCGGGTCGCAATCCGGCAGGCATCCGACCGGACAAACCGGTTCTTCAAGGCTGTGCATGCAAAGGCCGCGGGAGTACCCGAAATGACATTCAAGGTTGGCGAACTCGTGATCATGCAGAACGCGAGCTATTACACGGAGTGGAACGGCGCTCTGGGTGTCGTCGTCAACCCGCTCGCGCTCCGGACATCGATGGATCTGGTGACGATGCGATATCGCACGAGCGCCAGTTACCGCGTCAAGGTCTTGGCCGACGACGGCGTGATCGTGGATGCACGTCCGCACCAACTGCGCCCCCTGCACGGCCCCGATGAGTCGGTGAACCGGACGCGCGGGAAAAAGAAAGCGGCCCCGGCCCCGCTGACGTGAGTCTTTTCCGACGTCCCTTTGCTCAAGCGTCCAACCGGACCGACACCGAACCGGGACCCCGCGCTGGAGCGGTTCGTCAGATGGCCGTATTTCCGCTCCTTTCGGCTCTGCTGCTCCTCTCCGGCTGTTCACCCGGATTGCCCGGGCAGTGGGAGTATTCCTGTGAACCCTCGGGACTCGTCCCGGACGGCGACCGGTGCCACGTTTCGCTGGTCCTGGAAGATACCGCGTTGGCCTTCATGCGCGAATCGGACGGATGGCTCCTTGGAACCGCGTGGGTGGGACCGGATTTCCAGATGATCCAGTCCACCATTGATATCCCGGGTCTGCGCAAAGCGGTTCGGGGTGAGGACGGATACTGCTCCGGATCGGCCTGCTGGATTGAATTGACTCAGGAAGAAGTGGAAAAGCTTGCGGATCGACGCTATTTCCGCGTGGAGTTGACCCGCGTCTTCCTCCGGGAAACCGGGGGCATGCGCCGCGGCACCACCGGCTTCCACGCCACCACCGTCGGTCTGACACCCGCGCTCGAGCGCCTTTGACCACCCATTCATGATCGCTTTTGTCGCGAAAGATGGCCAACTTCCTGATTGAAAACTTTATTTGGTTGGCGCTGGGTCTGGTGGGTCTCCTGATCGGTCTGAAACTCGTGGCCGGGGCGGTCCTCCATCGGCTCATGGAACAATCGGCCGCGGCCGAAGCGGCGCGCGGGGATCACCCACCGGATCAGGAACCGCGCTGACGCCCCTACCCGAACCCGGAAAATGACGCATTTTCCAAGGGGTTGAAAGGTCGGCTTTCTTTCCGGAGCCCGTGCCTCCGGGTATGATCCGGTCGCAATGATTTCGGTCGGTCCAGGGCGAAAGGCGCCCTCCGCGCCGCAACTATCTGGAGAGTCGCGATGATCGAACCCACTCAATACGAAGAACATCCCTTTGCCCAGTACGTGCGCATTCTCGGCAAGGGCAAGAACGGTACCCGCCCGTTTACCGAACGGGAAGCCTTCGACTCGTTCAGCATGGTCCTCGCTGGCGAGGTGGAGCCCGTTCAGCTGGGCGCGTACATGATGCTGATGCGCGTGAAGGAAGAGACCCGCGAGGAGTTGGTGGGATTCGTACGTGCGGTTCGGAACTCCATCCAGATCCCGGCCGATGCACCCAAGGTCGACCTCGATTGGTCCTCCTATGCGGGCAAGCGCCGTGTCCTGCCCTGGTACCTGCTCTCAACCCTGATGCTGGCCCAGAACGGCATCACCACGTTCATGCACGGAGCCTCGGGACACACCAACGGCCGCATTTACACGCGTGACGTGCTTCACGCCCTGGGTATCGAGCCCTGCACGACCATCGAAGAAGCCTGCGAACGGATGGCAACCGACCACTTCGCGTACCTGGATATCCAGTACCTGTGTCCGCGACTGTACGAGATCATCGAATTGCGACCGCTGATGGGATTGCGTTCGCCGGTGCACACCGTGGCGCGCAGCGTGAACCCGTTCAACGCGCCCTATGTGATGCAGGGCATCTTTCACCCCGGATACCGCCCCGTGCACCAGGAAGCCGCGATGCTGCTGGGCGAGTCCAACGTAGCGGTCATCAAGGGTGAAGGCGGCGAAATCGAGCGCAACCCCGACAGTCCCTGCCTGGTTCAGCGCGTGCGCAACGGTGTGCTCGAGGAAGAGGAATGGCCGGCGATGTTCGCCCGCCGCCATACCCGGGACGACCACCTCGACGTCGGCCGGCTCGTGCGCTTCTGGCGCGGTGAATCCGAGGAAGAATATGGCGAGGCCGCTGTGGTGGGAACCGCGGCGATCGCGTTGCATCTCATGAATCGCGCAGCGACCCCAGAGGCAGCGACGGCGCTCGCCCGCGACATGTGGACGGCACGCAATCGCGAGTGGATGCAGGCGGCGGCCTGAATCCGGCGCCCCGCTTCGAATCCGCAGCATGGAATGGCCGGAACTCGACGCGCTGAAAGTACGCATGCGCGACTTCGCGGAGCGGCGGAACTGGGATCAGTTCCACGCGCCCAAAAATCTCGTGATGGCCCTCGCCGGCGAAGCCGGTGAGCTGATCGAGCATTTCCAGTGGTTGAGCGAAAGCGACAGCGCCAATCTCGATCCAGGGAAACTGGAAGAAGTCGCCGCGGAAATCGCCGACATCCAGATCTATCTCGTGCGTCTCTCCGACAAGCTCGGCGTCAGCATCGGGGACGCGGTCGAAAAGAAGATCGTCGAGAACGAGCGTAAGTATCCTGTCGAACAATCCTGGGGAAGTTCCCGTAAATACACGGAATTCGAGTCGAATCCCTGAGGTTTCGACACTGCAGGATCCGCCTGCGCACAGACACCGCAAGCACCATTTTTCCCGGCACCAACGAAAGAGCCCGGTCACAAGGACCGGGCTCGTCGAGCGGACTGCACCCGATGTCGTGCTTACTCGGCTTCTTCAGCCTGCTCGGCGGGAGCGGGAGCCGCCCACGGACCATAGGCCGGACCGTAGTACGGACCATAGCCGTAGCCATGGTACGGATAGCCATAGCCGTAGCCGTCACCGTGACCCCAACCGCGACCCAGGCCACGGCCGCTGCCGCGCATGGAGAAGTCGAAGTCGCCGAACATGTCACCCAGACCGAACCAGTCGCCGATACCGCGACCGTAACCTGGGCCGTATCCGTAACCGGGACCGTAGTACGGGCCGTAGCCGTAGCCCGGACCACCCCACCACGCACTGGACTGCATGGGCATTGCAAAAGCGCCAACCAGAGCGGCGGCAGCCAGAACTTTCACAGATTTGCGCATGAGATTTCTCCCAATGGTTTTTTTTGAAGTGTGCCCTTCCCGCACCAATGACCAATCCACTTCCTGACCGAGCCGGCGCGGGTACGTCAATCAGGACATGCTTATATTCCAATAAATACGAATGGTCTGTCAACCACCCTGGACGCAGGCCCCTTCCGCGCGCCACCAGGCCCGCATGCCCCCGCGAAGCTGCCGGGCGTCATACCCCATTTTCCGCAGCACGCGAACGGCTGGAATGCTGCGATGGGCGGTGAGACAGATCGCAACGACCGGACGCTTCGGATCCAGATGCAGGTCCCCGATCCCATCCCGCGTGAGCTTCGTGATCGGGAGATGCCGCGCACCCTCGATGCGGCTGCGTCGGAACTCCAGGACGGTCCGGACGTCGACGATCTGGATCTGGTCGTCGCGCAGCGCTTGCGCGAGTTCCTTCGCGTCGATCTCCGGTACTCGACCGAAGGGCCACCACGTAGCTGAAATCATCCCGCTCTCCTTCCGCGCAAACGTGCCGGTATGGTGTTCAACGGCGTTGGGCCTCGAATTCGAGAAGCAACTCGATGTCATCGCCCACGAGGCCCCGGTCGAGACCGTATTCCATACCCCAGTCGCTGCGGCGGATGGTGCCGCGCAGCGACATGCCGAGTACAGGTCCGCCGCCCAGAAGCCCGCCGAGCGGGAACGGATAGCGACCGACCTTGTTCAGCGTGAAGTCGAGGGTGACGGGCCGACTGACCCCCAGGAGTTCCAGTTCGCCCATGAGGCGCCCACCCCGCTCGTTGACCCAGTCCAGCCGCATGGGCCGGAAGACCATGCGCGGAAATTCCTCGACATCGAGGAAATCGGTGCCCCGCAGGTGGTCGTCCCGCTTTTCATGGTTGGTGAACACGCTGGCGGTATGGATCACGAACTCCCCGCCCCCCAGTTCCCTGTTCTCCGGGTCGAAAAAGACATGCCCCTCGGCCTCCAGGAACATCCCCAGTACTCGGGCAAAACCGATGTGATCCACCATGAAGCCCACGGCGAAGTGGGAATCGTCGAGTTCCCATCGTTCCATCTTCGCCTGGGCAAGGGGGGGTACCGTCAAGAGGACGGCAAGGAGCAGAGGGATCGCGGGATGGACGGACATGACGCGAGCACGGTTCATCACTTCTCGCCTCCTTTGGCAGACCGATGTCGATACAGCCAGAGTACATCGACGGTGAAGGAATAGATCAACAGCAGCAAGGCCGCCAGCGCTGGCACGGTGGCCATCTTCGGCGAAACGAAGGGCGCAAGTGCGACCAGGAGTGCCACGGACTGCACCACGCAGAGCGCCTGCCGTCTGCGGCTCGGAGGCAGGGCGGCATCCAGCCAACGCCATACCCAGGCCGCCGCGACAAAGCCGTAGCGCATCAACCCGATGAGCAGAACCCAGGCACCGGTCTGTCCCGTGCGCCAGACCAGCAGTGCCAGGACCAGGATCAGAAATGCGTCGAGTTCCATGTCGAACCGTGCGCCGAACACCGTCGCGCAACCGTGGCGTCTGGCGACGGCCCCATCCACAGCGTCGAGGGCCAGTGCCACGGTCCCCAGAGCGATCAGCCCGAGCACCCCGGACGTCTCCAGAGGCATGGGCGCCACCGATGCCGCGGCCAGTGGCAGGACCAGTGTCGCCCGCAGAAACGTCACCCGGTTGGCCAGCCCGGGGCCGTCGGACAGAAAGACGCTTGGGGAGGTGTAAAGCACGACGAGCGTCAGCGCCACGAACGCGAACAGCGAATCCCGGATTCCGGACAGTGGAAACGCCCCGATCCGGTAAATCAACCAGGCCCCCGCGAGCAGCAGGAGCACACCCAGAACGAGTTCAACGCGCCAGGCTCGAGCCTGAGCCAAGACCGAGTTCAGGGAAGCGGTCCTCCCGCCTTTACGCATGCTCAGGCTCATCCAGCCAGGATCCTCATTCAAATGATTTCGGAACGACGGGCGCCTCGACGACCGTGGCCCATCATGGGTTTGTGGCGAAGGGTCGATGCGCTGACTACCATGTGACCATCGCAGCCGCCGCAAGATGCCCATGTATGAAGACCCCGTCAGCGCCCGCGCGTTCTGGATACGATCACCCGGAGATGCCGGAATTCAATCGGAAGCCCTCGAACCCCGGGCTCCGGGTGACGTCCAGGTGCGGACGCTCTTTTCCGGAATCAGCCGCGGCACCGAGAGTCTCGTGTTCTCGGGCAGCGTACCCCAGAGCCAGTTCGAGGCCATGCGCGCCCCGTTCCAATCGGGGGATTTCCCCGGCCCGGTGAAATACGGGTACATCTCGGTCGGGGTCATCGAGGAAGGGCCCGCCGAACGCATCGGCGAACGGGTGTTCTGCCTGTACCCGCATCAGGACCGTTACCGCGTTCCGGCATCCGCCGCCGTGCCGCTTCCCGCTGATCTCCCAGCCGGGCGCGCGGTTCTGGCTGCCAACATGGAGACCGCGATCAATGCCCTGTGGGACGCCACACCCATGGTTGGGGACCGCATCCTGATCATCGGTGCGGGCGTGCTTGGACTGCTGACCGCATGGCTGTGCCGCCAGATCCCGGGTACCGAGATCACACTGGTCGACGTGAATCCGGCACGCCGCGATATCGCAGAGGCCTGGGGCCTGCCCTTCGCGCTCCAGGCGGACCCCGGGTCCGCGGCGGATCGGGTCATTCATGCCAGCGGGAATCCTGCGGGTCTCGAACAGGCGCTGAATGCGGCCGGTCCGGAAGCGACCATTGTCGAACTCAGTTGGTACGGGGATCGGCGGGTCACCCTTCCTCTCGGTGAAGCGTTCCACAGCCGCCGCCTGCTGCTCAAAAGCAGCCAGGTCGGTCGCATTCCTCCTGATCGGAGTACACGCTGGAATTTCCGCAGGCGCCTGATGCTGGCCCTCGACCTGCTCCGGGACGAACGCCTGGATCGACTGATCACCGGCGAGAGCCCTTTCGACCAGCTCCCCGAAGTCATGGCGAAGCTGTCGACCGATCCTGGCGATAGTCTGTGCCACCGCATCCGCTACCCGTGAGCCGGAACCGAGGTCCCGCTTGCGGGCCTGCGTTCGCGTACCCGACCGTTCATGACCACCCATCACCCGGAGCACACCATGTACAGCTTGAACGTCCGTGATCACTTCATGATCGCCCACAGCTTCAGCGGCGAGGTCTTCGGACCCGCACAGCGCCTTCACGGCGCCACCTATGTGGTGGATGCCACGTTTCGGCGATCGGAGCTGGACGGCGACGGACTCGTGGTCGATATCGGTCTGGCGGGCACCCAGCTGGCCGCGATCCTGGCCGAGATGAATTACCAGAACCTCGACGAGCACGCCGACTTTCAGGGGCGCAATACCACGACCGAATTCCTGGCCCGGGAAGTCCACCAGCGGCTGGCGGAGGCGATCCGACGCGGCAAGCTTGGCGCATCTGCCGCGGGCCTCGATTCGCTTTGCGTCACCCTGCACGAATCGCACATCGCCTGGGCCAGCTTCGAAGGTCCTCTTTGAGTTCGAGGATTCTGCATCTGCTTGTCCCCGGCACGCTCGAGCAGCGGACCGGGGGCTACATCTATGACGCCTGCATGGTGTCGGGGCTGCGTCGTCGCGGCTGGACGGTCGAGGTACACAACCTGTCCGGCCGGTTTCCGGGCCCGGATCACGAGGCCGAGAGATCCCTCGAAAGCGCCCTTGCCGCCGTCCCAGATCAGACCCCGGTTCTCATCGACGGCCTGGTTCTGGGCGGCCTGCCCGGTCCCGTGACATACCACGCGAAGCGGCTGCAGTTGCTGGCACTCGTCCATCATCCACTCTGTGACGAGACCGGCCTGGACCCGCAACGCAGCAGGCAACTCCGACAACTCGAGCAGCGGGCGCTGGAGGCTTGCCGGGGCGTCATCGTGAGTAGTCGATTCACCGTCCGCCGCCTGCAGGCGTGGTTGCCCACGGGGATCCGCATCCTCGCAGTGATGCCGGGCACCGAATCCGTGCCGCGTGCCCACGGGCCGGCTCCGGGCCAGCCCCCTCGCCTGCTCTGTGTCGGTTCGATCGTGCCGCGCAAGGGTCAGGATCTGTTGTTGCACGCACTCGAACCGCTCGTCGAACGGGACTGGGAATGCGTGGTCGCGGGGAGTCTCGAACGCGACCCCGATTTCGCGACCCAACTGCGCCGGCAGATGCATCAGGCCGGACTGGAGGCGCGGGTCCGACTCATCGGTGAATGCGATGCGCCCACGTTGGCCGAATTGTACCGCTCCAGCAGTGTGTTCGTGCTGCCATCCTGGTACGAGGGTTACGGCATGGCTTTCGCCGAGGCCATGGCTCACGGGCTGCCCGTCATCGCCACGACCGGTGGTGCCGTTCCCGATACCGTGCCGCCCTCGGCGGGGCTTCTCGTGCGCCCGGGATCAGTACCGGAGCTTTCCGCGGCGGTCGCCCGCATGCTGGCAGAGCCACTGTTGAGGGAATCGCTGTCGGAGGGCGCATGGCAGCATGCGCGGTCCCTGCCGGACTGGGACGCCGCGGCGGGTCATCTTGAGGACGCGCTGGACGTCCTCATCCCGACATGAACGAACGTTTCCAGGCGACCTGGCTCGACCTGCGCGAGGCGGCTGACCATCAGGCGCGCGCGCCGGAGCTGCTGGAGTCCCTGAGCGCATGGGTGGCCGGGAAATCGAGTCTGCGCGTTCTGGACCTGGGCGCCGGGACGGGTTCAAACCTGCGTTTCCTGGCGCCCCATCTGAATGTGCCGCAACACTGGACGTTGCTCGATCACGACCCCGATCTTCTCGTACAGGCCCGTCCTCCTGAGGCCGGCTGTCCGGTGCAATGGGAGCTCGTGCGCTGCGATCTGGCGCAGTGGCGGGAACAGGCCGAGGCCAGCCGGCCCGACCTGGTAACCGCCTCGGCACTGATCGACCTGGTCTCCGAATCCTGGCTGGAATCGCTCGCATCAGGCTGCGCCCAACTCGGTGCGGCCGTGCATATCGTCCTCAGCTACGACGGAACCGTACGGTGGTCGGACCCCGATCCCCTGGATGACGAGATCCTGGCCACCGTCAACGCACACCAGGAACGGGACAAGGGACTCGGCAGCGCATTGGGTCCGCGTGCCACGCAGCGGCTTGTCCACTTACTCGACGCCTGCGGGTATCGGGTTCGGACGGCAGCAAGCCCCTGGGTACTTGCGAGCGGGTCGGCCCCGTTGGCCGAACATCTGATCGCCGGCTGGGTCCAGGCGGCCAGTGAACAGAACCCGGCCCGTTCGGATGAGTACCGGGACTGGGGAGCGCGCCGGATGAGCAATCTGATGTCGGGACGCACGAAGATCCGGGTGGGACACATGGATCTGGTCGCCCTGCCGGAATCATCCCGCTGATGCGAAAGCCCCGCGCGCTGTTGCGGCTCGGACTTTCGTCCGTTCTGCTGCTCGCCCTGCTTTCGTGGTTCGACGGCCGCGAAATCGTGAACCGGCTTGCCCAGATGGACCTGCGCTGGGCCGCGCCCGCGCTACTGCTCTTCGTTCTTCAGGTTCTGCTGCTGGCCTGGCGCTGGCAGTTCACGGCGGCACGCCTGGGGCTGCACATGCCATATCGGCTGGCTCTGCGCGAGTACTATCTCGGCGTCTTTCTGAACCAGTTGCTGCCGGGCGGGATTCTCGGCGATATCTCCCGAGCATGGCGTCATGCGCGTTCAACGGCGCGCACGCAGACGGCGGTGCACGCCGTGGTCCTGGAACGGATCCTGTTGCAGTCGGTGATGTTGCTCGTGGCCCTGATCTCGCTGGCGGCGTTGCCACTGCCTTGGGCCGAAGGCTGGGCCTGGGCTCTGGGGATCTTGGTCCTGACACTCGCGAGTGGCGGGCTCCTGTGGGTCTTCCGAACGCGGATGCGCCGGCTTCGATCCGTCGTCGCGGAATTCGCACGCGATGCCCGCAGCGCCTTTCTGCCGGGTAGGGTTCTGGTCCTGCAGGTTGCGAGTGCCGTTCTGGTCGTGCTCGTGAACCTGGTGGTTTTCGTCGCGGCCGCGCGGTCCCTGGGATCCACCGTGCCACTGACTACGCTGCTGCCCCTGATCGCACCCGTGCTGCTGGCCATGCTGCTGCCGCTGACCGTGGCGGGCTGGGGTCTGCGCGAAGCGGCTGCAGCGCTACTGTGGGGACTCAGCGGACTGAGTGCCGCCGAGGGGATCGCCATCGCGGTTGCCTACGGCGTGCTGTACCTCCTCGCGGCGCTCCCCGGCGCCGCGCCCCTGCTCATCAACCGTCTCTCGATGGCGCAACCGACGCTGGGAACCGCACTGGATCCAGGGATCAGGAACGCAGGTCCAGATCAAACAGCAGATCATGGCCCAGAGGGAAGTAGCGAAAACTCCGGCGCAGCGCCGTATCCATCCGGTCAATCGGATTCAGGGTCAATGCTGGAGAACCGGAGCCGAGAAGGATCGGCGACACGGTGACGTGCAGGCGATCCAGCGCACCGGCGTCCATGAACCGAGACACCGTGATACCGCCGCCCTCGACCAAGATCCGGTTCAGGTGGCGCGCGCGCAATGCCTCCAGGATCACCCGTGGATCGAAACCACCCTCGGGGCGTTCGGGAAGTAGAACCGCCTCCACTCCGGGCGGAACGGCAACGCCGGTGCCGCGTTCTCCGCGTAACCAAAGGGTCGGTGCCGTGCCGTCCTGAAAGACCGAAGCCTCTGACGAGACACGGCCCGAGGGATCGAGCACCACGCGCACGGGGTTCTCCCCCTTCACCCGCCGCACCGTGAGCCTTGGGTCGTCCGCCACGGCGGTACCCGCCCCGACCAGCACTGCGTCCACCAGAGCCCGAAGCCGGTGCAGATGAACGATACCCTCCGGACCGTTCACGAAATGCGAGTGACCGGCATGGGTCGCGATCCGGCCATCGAGCGTCTGGCCCAGCTGCGCGAGAACCAGATCGCGGGATTCGATCAATGGGCCATAGATTTCCCACAACGTTTCCGTCGCGGGGGGAAGCGTTTCCGAAACCGCCGGACCCTTGCCGCTTCCGGCCCCGCTTCCGCGTTCTCGAAGCACCCGCAGAATGCGCTCCCAGGCATCGGTCATGCTGGCTTCTTCGCTCACGGGGCGAAGCATTCCGACCGCGTGCAAGCACCGGGGGGCGCAGGACGGATCCGACCGCGTTCCCGGCTCATGGACGCGCTGGCCGTAGTCTGTCCAAAGGAAATTCGCCCGTCTCGTGAATCACCTGCGCGATGGCCTGGCCATAATGCAGAACCAGCTGCCGCCCCAGCGCCGCGTCCGCGAGCAGTGCATTACCGACCGCGCCGGATTGATGCAGATCCCGACTCAACCAGGCCATGGGGGCGGGAGCCACGACACCGACCAGGGTCATTGTCCGCGCCAGCTCCTGGCCCATCGACACCGCGTCGGCACAGGCGTCCATGCGGACTGCCCCGGGTGCCAGATGCAGCATCATGGCCGTCTCCACTGCGCCGCCGTGGATCCCGTGTTGAATCTCGTCCGCGGGCAGCGCAAGGTCCGCCGGCGGTGGCAGGCGAAAATAGCTGCAATTCACGGCCAGAAGCTCGTGATCCCGGCGCAGCCGCAGGGCCGCGAGCTCCATGACCTGGGTGTTGCCGCCGTGACTGTTGACCAGCAACAGACGCCGGAACCCCGCCGCCGCGACGGCCGCGCCGTACCGCGCGATCACGGCCAGGGCCGTTTCCGGTTCAAGGCTGAGCGTCCCCGGGAAATCCTCGTGTTCCATGCTGGTGCCGATCATCATCGGCGGCAGTTGCAACACTCCCTGCGTCTCCTTGACGAACGCGGCCGCAGCCTGCAGGAGACCCCGTCCGATCTCCAGATCGGTCGACAGCGGGAGGTGTGGGCCGTGTTGTTCGATCGCGGCCAGGGGCAGAATGACGACGGGGTCGCGTGAAGCGAGGAGACGCATCTCCTCCGTGGTGAGATCCTGCCAACGGGTGAACCGGGTCAACTCCATCGCTTCAGCCTTCCGCTTCCACTGATCACTGTCAAGCGGATGCACCGGGATTCCCGGCTGCCTTCGGCAAACGCGCGTAGACATCACCGGAGGAAATGGCATCGGCCCCCTGCTCCAACCAGCGCAGCATCATCTCGGCCGACTGCCAGGCGGGAAACAGGTAGGATCGGCGTTCCCCGCGGACGGCGTTGAACTCGTACACGTCCAGAATCGACAGGCGCTGGATGCATTGTTCTGCAATCTCCAGGGCTCCCGCCACGAACTCGAACGAGAGCGCCGGGACCGGTTGGCTCAACCCGGCGAGGACTTCCGCCTCGAATCCCTCGACATCGATCTTGCAGAAATCGGGGACACCGTATTCCTCGATCAGCTGATCCAGCGTCACCACCCGAACCGTGACCGCCTCGTCCCAGGAAACGTGTCGGAAGGTCGGGTTGCGCTCGCCGATCTGGCTCTTCCACGACCCTGAGAGGGTCGAGAGCGTTGGAGTACGCCGACTGACCGCCAGCGTCGCCTCACCCGGCTCTGGCCCGACCGCATCGGTCCGCAGGGAAACGCGCGCAGACGCGCCCACGCGTCGCTCCAGCCAGCGATACACACCCGGCTGCGGCTCCAGCGCGATGACCCGCGCGCCCAGATCCGCGAACGCCCGGGTGCGATCGCCCAGATGGGCCCCGATGTCGAACACGAGTCCGCCCGCGGGCACATGAGGCCGATACAGCCGCCGCAACGCGCGCTGTCGCCCGGGTCGCCAGTAGATGATCAGGGAACGCAGGATGCCCCGGGCACTCTGCCAGGCCTTTCCGGTCACGGTGCGGCGACCCGCCCCGAATACCCGGCCCGCCCGCGGAGCCACACATCCCCAGCCTTCAATGACCGAGTGATTCGAGGTAGGCCTTGAAATCGTCCTGGAGCTCGGGGTGCTGCAACGCGAGTTCAACGGTCGCCTTGAGATAGCCGAGCTTGCTGCCGCAGTCAAACCGGCGCCCTTCGAATTCGTAGGCTGTGACACGCTCGTCCTGCAACAGGCGCGCGATCGCGTCGGTCAACTGAATCTCTCCGCCCGCGCCTGGTGTCTGTGCCGCCAGGAGTTCAAAAATCCGAGGCGTCAGGATGTAACGACCCACCACGGCGACGTTCGAGGGCGCGTCCGCGGGTTGCGGCTTTTCGACGATACCCTGCACGTCCCAGAGCCGGGGCTTGTCCGTGGCCACTGGGTCGATCACGCCGTACTTTCCGGTCTCGGAAGGCGGCACCTGCTCGACCCCCAGCACGCTTGCGCCGGTCTCGTTGTACTGTTCCACCATCTGTGCCAACGCGCCGGGACCCTGATTCTCGATCAGGTCGTCCGCAAGGATCACCGCGAAGGGCTCCTTCTGAACGATGGGCCGCGCGCAGCCGACCGCGTGCCCCAGACCCAGTGCATCCGTCTGCCGGACGTACACACAGGCGACTTCGGGCGGGACGATGTTGCGCACCAGTTCGAGCATCTTGATCTTCCCGCGCTCGGCCAACTCGGTCTCGAGTTCGTAGGCCTTGTCGAAATGATCGGGTATGGATCGCTTGTTGCGTCCGGTCACGAAGACGAGGGTTTCGATTCCGGCAGCCACTGCCTCTTCCGCTGCGTACTGGATCAGTGGCTTGTCGACGATGGGCAGCATTTCCTTCGGATTCGCCTTGGTCGCAGGCAGAAAGCGGGTGCCCATCCCGGCCACGGGGAAGACGGCCATTCGGATGCGGTGCGGATTGTCGGTCATGTTTACTCTGATTTTGGTGTGATGAGGCGGGTGGCCTGAGCCACCCGCCCCGGACCGCATCAGTCGAGCTCGATGCGATCAAGGTTCATCTCAACGATACGTTCGCCGATACCGGTCACGTTCGTCAGTTCCTGCACCGATCGGAATGGTCCATGTTCCTCACGGTAACTCACGATCGCATCGGCTTTCGAGGGTCCGATGTTGCTGAGCTGCGCCAGTTCCTCGACCGAGGCCGTATTGATGTTCACGGTTCCGGTGGCCCAGACAGCAGGCGCACCGAGGAACAGCAGGAACAACGCGACAAGAATCCATTGCTTCATTTTGACAACCTCCATGTTGGTTTTTCATTCGACGCCGATCCTGGCGCCGCCCATATCGTAACCTTGATCCAGCCAATCAGGAAAGCCCCTTCGATGCCGCGGGCAGGCTCGCGAGGATGGCGGCGGCCGCCATCGCGGGGTCCGGTGCCCGCGTGATGGGCCGCCCCACCACGATATGGCTTGCACCCGCCTCGAACGCATCCTCGGGCGTCGTCACGCGTTTCTGATCGTCGTCCCCGCCGCCGGATGGCCGGATACCGGGCGTAACCAGCCAGGGCGAAGCCCCGAGGCGCGTGCGAAGCGCCCGCGCTTCCAGCGCCGAGCAGACCAGACCATCCAGGCCCGCCTGGGTGATCGCCAGATCCGCCAGGCGCCCCACCTGTTCCCCGGGGCTGCGATCGATGCCGATCCCGCGCAGCGTTTCGGCGTTGCTCGAGGTCAGGACCGTGACCGCGATGAGGCGCGTTTCCGGACGCACTTCACGCACGGCCTGCACGCCCGCCTGCATCATTTCCAGACCGCCACTGGCGTGCAGATTGAGCATCCACACCCCCAGTCGAGCCGCCGCCCGGCAGGCACCTGCGACCGTATTCGGAATATCGTGGAACTTGAGGTCCAGAAAGACATGAAAGCCCAGCTCCTGCAGCTTCACCACGAGGTCGGGCCCCGCCGCCACGAAGAGCTCGAAGCCGACCTTCAGTGCACAGTGCCCCGGATCGAGGCGCCGAGCCAGCGCTTCGGCCGGACGCGCTTCGGGATAATCCAGGGCCACGATCAGCCGGGGCCCGGAGTCTTGGGGTTTGGAAGTCATGGCAAGGCCTGTACCTGTGTCGCGGGTTGATCGAGATCGAGATCCATGCCGCGCAGGGTATCCCAGCGGCGGCAGCTGGGACACTGCCAGACGTGGGCACGCCCCTGATAACCGCAGTGGCTGCACTGATACAGCGGCTGATTGCGCAACTGATCCATCAACGCCTTCTCGAACGCGGAAAACTCAGCACCGTACGCCTGAACCGCGGGCAGGATCTTCATCCACCGTACCGCCTCCAGCAGCCCCGAGGTCGGGACCGGGCGTTGCGCGAGGATCCGCTGCAGCTGCGTCAGGGCCTCGTCGAAACGGTTTGTTCGCCGGTACAACCGCATCAGCGCGATGCTGGCAACCGTGATCCGCTTGCCGTTGGCCAGTTCAATCAATGTCGCTTCCAGACTCTCCAGGGCATCAGGCGAACCCGACCCCATGTGCAGACGTTCCAGTTTCGGAACGACCAGAGTCGCCAGCGGCGGGGTGCGCTCCACGGCCTCACGTCCGAGCCGGATCGCCAGTGGAATATCGCCTCTGCGTTCCGCGACTTCGGCCTGCAGCAGCAGCGCGCGTGACAGTCCGGGACTCAGCGCGATCGCACGATCAACGTGTTCGAGCGCCTCTTCCATCCGCTGCTTCTCGATCGCCAGCAGCCCCAGTTCACATTCGTAGTGCGCCATACGCAGGGCCTCGAACGGAACCCCCTGCTCCTGCAGACGCGCCCCGACCCAGACCGCCTGCTGCCAATCCCGCTGGGTCTCATAGACGTTCCGCAACCCTTCCAGGGCGCGTACCCCGGCGGTGGGCGAATCCATCAGTTCACGAAACACGTTCTCGGCGCGATCGAGCATGCCGGCGAGCAGAAAGTCTCGGCCCATCTCGTAGGTCGCCTGGACGCGTTGCGCGTCGGTAAGCGTCGGGCGAGCGGCGAGATTCTGATGAATGCGGATGGCACGATCCACCTCGCCGCGACGGCGGAAAAGGCGGCCGAGAATCAGATGGGTTTCAAAGGTTTCGTGATCGATCTCGACCACTTCGATGAAGGCCTGCAACGCTCGATCCGTTTGATCGTCGAGCAGATAGCGCACCCCTTCCAGGTACCGATCGAGTGGGGGCTCGCGGCTCATCGCCTTGCGTGACCAGGAATAGCGTGCCGCCAGCCAACCACTGGCCGCGGCGACAGGCAACAGCAGGAGAAACCATTGCCCGCTCATGCGAGTTCAGACTTCCGGATCAGCGAACGCCTTGTTGACCCGCTCGCGCAATTCCTTTCCGGGTTTGAAGTGGGGTACGTGCTTGCCCGGAAGCGCCACGCCCTTGCCCGTCTTCGGGTTGCGTCCGACGCGGGGTGGCCGGAAATGTAGTGCGAAACTGCCGAATCCCCGGATTTCCACGCGCTCGCCATGGGCCAGTGCCTGGCTCATTCGCTCGAGCACGCCCTTGACGCAGAGTTCAACGTCCTTGGCCGGCAGATGGGGGGTCTTGTCTGTGAGTTTCTCGATCAATTCGGACTTCGTCAATGCCCTTCCCCCTGGTCATTCAGCATCATGAATCAGGGAGGCCGCCCGCCCTCGGAGCGGACGGCTTCCCTGCCTTCGAAACTTCTGGAACACCGGGCCGGACGTTCTCCGAAACCCCGCCGATCAGGCGAGATTCCGGAGCGCCGGAACCGCTCTCATCAATCGTTACGGCTGCTCATTTTCTCCTTGAGCAGTGCTCCGAGCGAAGTGGTGGCGGCGGAGGCCGAGTAGTCCTGCACGATCTCGGCTTCTTCCTGGTAATCCTTCGCCTTGATCGAGAGACTGATGGCGCGGGTCTTCTTGTCCACGCCCATGAACTTGGCCTCGATCTTGTCACCGACGTTCAGCACGCTGCGGGCATCCTCGACGCGATCGCGGGAGATATCCGCGGCGCGCAGGATCCCGTCGATCCCATCGGCAAGCTCGACCACCGCAGCCTTCGCATCCACTTCCTTGACGACGCCGGAGACGATGCTGCCCTTGGTGTGCTCGGCCACGAAGCTGGAGAACGGATCGCGATCCAGCTGCTTCAGACCGAGTGAGATCCGCTCGCGCTCCGGGTCCACGGACAGCACCACGGCTTCCACCTCGTCGCCCTTCTTGAAGTTGCGGATCGCCTCTTCGCCCGGCACCTGCCAGGACAGGTCCGACAGATGAATCAGACCGTCGATGCCGCCTTCCAGACCCACGAACACACCGAAGTCGGTAATCGACTTGATCTGGCCCCGAACCTTCTCGCCCCGGTTGTGATTGGAGGCAAAGTCTTCCCAGGGATTCTGCAGGCACTGCTTCATGCCCAGCGAAATGCGGCGGCGCTCTTCGTCCAGGTCGAGAATCATCACCTCGACCTCGTCCCCGATCGCCACGGCCTTGCCGGGGTTCACGTTCTTGTTGGTCCAGTCCATCTCGGACACATGCACCAGGCCTTCGACCCCGTCTTCGATCTCGACGAAGCAGCCGTAGTCGGTGATGTTGGTCACGCGACCGAAGATGCGCGTTCCGGTCGGATAGCGGCGGGCGATGTTTTCCCACGGATCCTCGCCCAGCTGCTTCAGGCCCAGGGATACCCGCATGCGCTCGCGATCGAACTTGAGCACCTTGATGTCCACTTCCTGCCCGATTTCGACCACATCGGAGGGATGCTTGACCCGCTTCCACGCCATGTCGGTGATATGCAGGAGACCATCGATGCCACCCAGATCGAGGAACGCACCGTAATCGGTCAGGTTCTTCACGATCCCCTTGACGACCACGCCTTCCTGGAGGTTCTTCAGCAGTTCCTCACGCTCGGCGCTGTATTCCTGTTCGACCACCGCACGGCGGGAGACGACCACGTTGTTACGGCGGCGATCGAGCTTGATCAGCTTGAACTCCAGCTCCTTGCCTTCGAGATACGCGGTGTCGCGAACCGGACGCACGTCCACAAGTGAACCGGGGAGGAACGCGCGGATATCTCCGAGTTCGACGGTGTACCCGCCCTTGACCTTGCCGGAGATCAGGCCGACGACGTATTTCTCGTCCTCCATCGCTCCTTCCAGACGATCCCAGGCCTTCGCACGCTTCGCCTTTTCGCGAGACATGCGGGTTTCGCCGAAACCATCTTCGGCCGTTTCGAGGGCCACCTCGACGACATCACCGACCTGAACTTCCAGCTCGCCCCGCTCGTTCATGAACTGCTCGGTGGGGATCACGCCTTCGGACTTGAGACCGGCGTTCACCAGGACCACATCGGGACCGACGTGAATCACGGTGGCACTGAGAATGGCACCCGGCTGCATCTGGGTGTAGGCCATGCTCTCTTCGAGCATCTGCGCAAAACTTTCACTCATGGGTTGGTTGAACCTGTGGTTGTCGCGGTCTGTGGCGGAATGCCACACCCGGGTTTGGGTTTGAAAACCCCGCTCGCGCGGGAACGAAAAGCCTCATTGCTGTTGCTGCGCCCTGCGTATGGAAAGCACCGTACGCAGCCGTTCCAGGATCATCGAGACCACGCCCTGCGCATCGATCGCGGTGCAGTCCAGGATCCAGGCATCGCCTGCCGGCTTCAATGGTGCGGTGACCCGCTCGGTGTCCCGGCGGTCGCGCGCCTCCATTTCTTCCCGAAGGGCGCGAAGGTTAGCACTAAGTCCTTGTTCCTTCAACTGCTTGTACCGGCGATTTGCGCGTTCTTCCACACTGGCCGTCAGGAACACCTTGAGCGCGGCGTCCGGGAACACCACCGTGCCCATATCCCGGCCATCGGCGACCAGGCCCGGAGCCGACGCGAACGCCCGCTGGCGTTCCAGAAGCGCTTCCCGAACTTCCGGGATGGTGGCGACTCTTGACGCATCACTGCCCGCACGCTCGGTTCTCAGTTGTGCGTCGACGCGCTCCCCTTCCAACCAGGTCTGCACCAGATCACCGGCCTCCTGAACTCGGAATTCAACATCCAACCCACTCGCAATATCCGTGAGTTGTGAAACATTTCCCAAGTCGATTCCACGGTTCCTCGCCGCCAGCCCCACCAGCCTGTACAGAGCACCGCTATCGAGCAGGTGCCAGCCGAGTTCCCCCGCCAGACGCTTGCTCACGGTACCCTTGCCGGCGCCTCCCGGACCGTCGATGGTCAGCACCGGCGGGGTCATGCGCGGATCCCCAGACCCGCCGCGCGCGCCCTCTCGGGGAACCCCGGGAAAGAAGTCGCCACGTTCGCACAGTCCCGGATTTCCAGGGGCCCCTCGGAACGCAGTGCGGCCATCGCGAACGACATGGCGATCCGATGGTCGCCATGACTTTCGATCACGCCCTTTCCGAGGGATTCCCGACCACGGATGCGGATTCCGTCGGGCCGGACCTCGCATTCCACCCCCAGCACACCGAGCCCATCCGCCATCACCTGGATGCGATCGCTTTCCTTCACGCGCAGTTCCTCGGCACCCGTGAGCAGCGTCTCGCCGTCAGCGCAGGCCGCCGCCACGAAGAGTGCGGGAAACTCATCGATGGCCAGCGGCACCAGCTCCCGCGGAATCTCGATGCCGTGCAGCGGGGCCCACTGTACGCGGAGATCGGCCACGGGCTCGCCGCCGATCTCGCGTCGTTCGAGCACTTCGATGGATGCGCCCATCAGGCGCAGAATGTCGATCACGCCGGTCCGAGTCGGGTTTACACCCACGTGCCGCAGAAGCACGTCGGAGCCCGGTGCGATGGTGGCCCCGACCAGGAAGAAGGCGGCCGACGAAATGTCCGCGGGAACATCCACCGGGCACGCCCGCAACCGTCCGCCACCGACCAGGCATACCGTGGATCCGTCCCGACGCACCTCGTAGCCGAACCCCTGAAGCATCCGCTCGGTGTGATCGCGGGTCGGTGCGGGTTCGGTGACACAGGTCTCGCCCCGGCTCCACAAGCCGGCAAGCAGCAGTGCCGATTTGACCTGGGCGCTCGCCACGGCCAGCGTGTGCCGCTGCCCGACCAGCACCTGGCCACCCCGCACCCTGAGCGGCGGTGTGCCGGACCCGCTGGTGTCGATCCGCGCACCCATGCGCGCAAGGGGTTCGGTCACCCGACGCATCGGCCGGCGGCTCAGGGAAGCATCCCCGGCCAGTTCACTATCGAATTCCTGCCCCGCCAGAACCCCACAAAGCAGTCGCATCGCGGTACCCGAGTTGCCCATATCCAGGGGTCCGCCGGGGGCCTTCAGACCCTGCAGTCCGACACCGTCGATGATCACGGTGTTCGATTCCTGGCGCTCGATCGGTACGCCCATCGCCTGGAATGCCGCCAGCGTGGCCAGGCAATCCTCGCCGTCCAGAAACCCCGTGACCGTGGTCCGTCCCTCGGCGAGCGCCCCCAGCATGATGGACCGGTGGGAAATGGACTTGTCGCCCGGGACACGAAGATCACCACGCAGGGACCCCCCCGGCGACAGAAAAAAGGTTGCTGTCATGTCGTCTACTGATCCAGTTGAACCTGCATTTTTTCGCTGAAGCGATCACGCGCCTTCTTCGCAAAGGCAAACCGCGATTCCAGCGCCGCTGCGTCACTCTCGGCGATCTGCGCGCGCAGGGTATCGAGATCGCGCTGAAACCGCTCCATCACCTCGAGCAACGCCTCGCGATTGGCGATGCAGATGTCGCGCCAGACCACGGGGTCGCTCGAGGCAATCCGGGTGAAATCACGGAAACCACCCGCGGCATAATGGAAAATCTCGTCGCTCTCGCTCAACCGCGCCAGGGATTCGACCAGGGCAAAGGCGAGCACATGCGGCAGATGGCTGGTTGCGGCCAACACGTGATCGTGATGGGCCGGCGTCATGAATTCGATTCGGGCGCCCGCATCCCGCCACATCTGGGCAATGCGGTCGGTTGCCATGGGGCTGGTCTCATCCGCCGGAGTGAGAATGACCAGCCGCTCCCGGAACAAGTCCGCAAACGCCGCGCTGACTCCACTCTTCTCGGTACCCGCAATCGGATGTCCGGCAACAAAGTTGCGCGGAAGATGCCCGAAACCGGATCGGATCGACTCGATCACCGCCTGCTTGCTGCTGCCCACGTCCGTCAACAGGGCCTGCTCGGGCCAGTGGCCGGCAAGGGCTTCGGCAAGCCCCTGCATGGAACCGAGCGGTACCGCGAGCACGCCCACATCGGCGCCTTCACAGGCTTCGAGGGGATCCGTGGTCCAGCGATCGATGACCCCGAGACGCTGCGCCTCCTCCAGGTTCGCGGCATTGCGGGAACAGCCGACGACCTCGACCACCTGGCCCGCCTGGCGCAGCGCGAGCGCCAACGATCCGCCGATCAGTCCCACTCCGAAGATGACCAGGCGCTGGATCATGATGCCAGTACGCGGTCGAGCGCCAGCAGGAAGCGCTCGTTCTCCGCCGCCCGCCCGATCGTGACCCGCAGGTGGGTCGGCAAACCGTAGTTGGCCACCGGCCGGACGATCACGCCCGCCCGGAGCAGTGCGTCATACACCGCCCCTGGAGGCCGACGCACGTCGAAGGTGATGAAATTCCCGACCGACGGGATGTAGTCCAGACCGCGCGCGGCCAGACCTTCGCCCACCTGGCGCAGGCCCTCCCGGTTCACGCGCACGCTTTTCTGCACATGCTCGGTGTCCGCCAGTGCCGCGAGTCCCGCGACCTGTGCAAGTGAGTTGACGTTGAAAGGCTGCCGGACGCGGTTCAGCAGCTCCGCGACCGGGGCCGAACTTACCGAATACCCCAGACGCAACCCGGCAAGCCCGTGGATCTTGGAGAAGGTCCGGGTCACGATCAGATTCGGGTACCGCTCAACCCACTGCGTCGCGTCCGGGTAATCGGGGGCCTCGACGTACTCGGCATAGGCCTCGTCGACCACCACGAGGGTTTCCTCCGGCAACTGGGCCACGAAGGCCTCCAGCGCCCTCGCCTCCAGCCACGTCCCGGTGGGGTTGTTCGGGTTGGCCACGAACACCACGCGCGTGGCGGAATCGACCCGCGTCGCCATCGCGGCCAGGTCATGTCCGAATGGCTGATCCGCCGTCGCCGCAAGCGCGGGTACGGCGCGGCCTTCGGCGGAAACCGCCTGGACCACCAGCGGATACACGGCAAAGGCATGCTGCGAGAACACCGCATTGCGACCCGGCGCGAGCCAGGTCCGGGCGATCAGTTCAAGAATCTCGTTGGAACCGTTGCCCAGGATGATCTGGGGGGGTGCCACGCCGTGGCGCTTGGCCAACGCCTGCTTCAGCGCGAAGCCGTTGCCGTCCGGATACATGTGCAGGCTGCCGAGAACGTCCCGCAGCGCCTCCAGCGCGCGCGGACTCGGCCCCAACGGGTTCTCGTTCGAGGCCAGCTTCACCGCATCGCGGATACCCAGTTCGCGCTCCAGCGTCTCGACAGGCTTGCCCGGTTCATAGGGACGGAGGGCCTGCACGCCCGGAACCGCCAGCGCAGCGAAGTCAATCATGAGTCAGGTTCCTGTCAACGGAGACGGATGGGTGGAAGCCGGCATGTCGGGTCTGTACCGCAGTGCCGCCGGCTCAGGTCGCGGTCTGCGGATAGCTGCCGAGAATCTTCATCATCTCCGCCTGCTCGCGGAGTGCCCCGAGGCAGGCCGAGACGGCGGGATCATCCTGATGTCCCAATAAATCCAGGAAGAACACGTAGTCCCAATTCACGCAGCGGGACGGGCGTGATTCGATCCGCGTCAAGCTGATACCGGCATCGGCGATCGGCTTCAAGAGCCCGAACAGCGAGCCCGGTCGGTTCGCGGTACTCAACATCACCGAGGTGCGGTCACGACCGGTCGGACCCGTGGCAACGCGGCCGATGACCAGAAAACGGGTCGTGTTGTCGCCGCGGTCCTCGATGTTGCGTGCCAGAACCCTCAAACCATAGCGTTCGGCCGCGATCTCGCTGGCGATCGCCGCGGAGGCCGCTACCCGCGCGGCATCCTCGGCGGCGCGGCCGTTGCTCGCCGCCTGGCGGCGCTCGACTCCCGGCAGGCTTCGATCCAGCCACTGCCGGCATTGTGCCAGCGCCTGCGGATGTGCCATCACCACCTGGACGTCCTCCAGACGTTCACAGGTGGAGAGCAGATGGTGCTGCACGGGCAGGACGACCTCACCACAGATCAGGAGCGGCGACTCCATGAAACAGTCGACCGTGTGGGTCACCACACCCTCGGTGCTGTTCTCGATGGGGACCACGCCGAAATGCGCGCGACCGGCTTCCACTTCGCGGAAAACCGCGTCGATCGAAGGCAGGGGCAAAAGCGTCGCCGCCTGTCCGAAATGCTTGCGCGAAGCAAGCTGGGTGAACGTGCCCTCCGGGCCGAGATAAGCCACCGACAACGGCTCTTCGAGCGCGAGGCACTCGGACATGATCTCCCGGAAAATGCGCACCACGGCATCGCCCGGAAGCGGCCCCGGATTGCGTTCGCGAATCTGGCGCAGGATCATCGCTTCGCGCTCGGGGCGATAGAAACTCGGGTCGCCCTGCTGCCGCTTCACCGCCGCGACATCTTCCGCGCACAGGGCGCGTTCGTTCAGCAGTCGCAGCAGCGCCGCATCGATCTCGTCGATGCGTGCGCGCAACGCCTCCAGATCGGCTGAATCCGCCACTACAGGATCCGTGCGCGCAGAACCCCGTCAATTCCCCCGATGGCCTGTGCCGTCGCGGCATCGATCGTTCCTTCCACATCGAGCAGCGTGTAGGCGAGGTCACCCCGGGAATCGTTCACCAGGTGCAGAATGTTCACGCCGTTCTGCCCCAGCACGTGCGAAATCTGACCGACCCGGTCGGGCAGGTTCCGGTTGACGATCGCGAGCCGGGTTTCCCCCTTGCGCTCCAGCGTCATCGACGGCAGGTTCACCGAGTACGCGACATTCCCGTGTTCGAGATAGTCGCGAAGTTCGTCCGCGATCATCACCGCGCAGTTCTCCTCCGATTCCACGGTCGAGGCCCCGAGGTGAGGCAGCGGGATGACCCGGGGATGGCGCACCAGCTCCGGGGTCGGAAAATCCGTGACGTAGGCGTGCACGTGCCCGCTGTCCAGAGCCGCTCGAAGCGCCGTTTCGTCGATGACACCGTCCCGCGCCAGGTTGATCACGATCACGCCGCGCTTCAGGGCCCGGATCCGCTTTTCGTCGAGCGTGTTGCGCGTCTGTTCCGTCAGGGGAACGTGGAAGGTGATGACGTCGGCGTTGGCGACGACCATGTCGACCGAGCGCGCCCGGTCCACGTCGGATTCGAGGCGCCATGCACTCTCCACGGTGACCTTCGGGTCGTACCCGATCACCTGCATGCCGAGAGCTCGAGCGGCATTCGCGATTTTCACTCCGATCGCGCCGAGGCCGATGACACCTAACGTGCGGCCGGGCAGTTCGAAGCCCACGAAGCGCTTCTTGCCATCCTCCACAAGTTTCTGGAAATCGGGGGCGTTGGCGTCGACACCGCGCAGATATTCCGATGCCGGGAGCAGGTTGCGTGCCGCGAGCAGCAACCCGGCGATCACCAGTTCCTTGACCGCGTTGGCGTTGGCGCCAGGCGCATTGAACACAGCCACGCCGCGATCGGACAACGCCTGTACCGGGATGTTGTTGACGCCGCTGCCGGCACGGCCGACGGCCACTACGGACTCCGGGATGGGGGTCGCGTGCAGGTTATGCGAGCGAAGCATGATCGCGTCGGGATCGGTCAGGCTGGAGGCCACCTCGTACTGGTCCCGGGGGAAGCGGTCGAGTCCCCGTACCGCGATGTTGTTGTACGTCTGTATTCGAAACATATCTGCCATCCGTTCAGGCGTGCCGCTGCTCGAAATCAGCCATGAACTCGACGAGCACATCGACTGCCGATTCGGGGACGGCATTGTAGATGCTCGCCCGCATGCCACCCACCGAGCGATGACCTTTCAGCCCGGACAGCCCTGCCGCATCCGCCTGCTTGAGGAAGCTGCCGTCCAGAGACTCGTCCGCAAGAATGAACGGAACGTTCATCCACGAACGCGCGGAAGGCTCAACGGGGTTGCGGTAGAACTCGGAGTTGTCGACGAAGCGATAGAGCTTGCGCGCCTTGCGCTCGTTCACGTCCGCCATGGCCGCCAGACCGCCCTGCTCCAGGAGCCATTCGAACACCAGCCCGGAGAGGTACCAGGCCAGGGTGGGTGGCGTGTTGTACATCGAATCATTCTTGGCCTGCAGCGCGTAATCGAGCACCGCCGGAACCTGACCCGACTTGCGCTCCATCAGATCCCTGCGCACGATCACCAGCGTCAGCCCGGCCGGCCCGATGTTCTTCTGAGCACCGGCGTAGATGACCCCGAAGCGATCGATCTCCAGCGGCCGCGACAGAATCGTCGACGACATGTCCGCCACCAGGGGCACGGAGCCCGTGTCGGGAACGAAGTGGAACTCGACGCCCCCGATCGTCTCGTTCGGCGTGTAATGGACATAGGCCGCAGCGGGATCGAGTTTCCAGGTCGCCGGATCCGGAATCGAGGCATAGCCCTGAGCCTGACTGCTCGCGACGATATTGACCGGCCCGTACTTGCCCGCTTCCTTGATCGCCTTGCCGGACCAGGCCCCGGTGTCGATGTAGTCCATGGCCTGGCCGCCGGACTGCAGATTCAAGGGCACCGCCGCAAACTGCCCGGTCGCCCCGCCCTGCAGAAACAGCACGGCGTATTCGTCGGATACACCCAGCAGACTACGGAGGTCCTGCTCCGCCTTTTCCGCTACTTGCATGAAAGTCTTACCGCGGTGACTCATCTCCATCACCGACATTCCGGTCCCGCGGAAATCCATCCATTCCGCCTGTGCGCGCTCCAGCACCACTTCCGGAAGGGCTGCGGGACCCGCGCTGAAATTGAACACTCGACTCATTCCTGATCTCCGTTACCGGGGTCGGCCGCGATGGCAGCGTCGTCATCCGCAACCCCCTCGCCGTCTTCCAATTCGTCCTCACCCTGGAGGCGTTCCACGCGAGCCGTTTCCACGAGGCGTTCGCCATCGCCGAGCCGGATCAGCCGCACGCCCTGGGTGTTGCGCCCGATCAGCGGAATCTGTTCCGCCGGCGTGCGTACCAGCGTGCCCCCGTCGGTGATCAGCATGACTTCATGCTCATCCAGAACCCGGGCTGCGCCGACCAGCGTCCCGTTACGACCGCCGCACTGCATCGCGATCACACCCTGCCCGCCGCGCCGGTGCACCGGGAACTCGTCGAAACGAGTGCGCTTGCCAAACCCGAACTCGCTGGCAAAGAGAGCGGAGCCCTCGCCGACGATCAGCAGCGCGATGACACGGTACGCCGAATCCATGCGCACGCCACGCACCCCGCAGGCCGTCCGGCCCATGGCTCTGACGTCCTTCTCGGGGAATCGAACCGCCTTTCCCGCAGAGGTTACCAGCATCACATCCTGGCCCCCGTCGGTCAGCGCGACGTCGACCAGGCGATCGTCCTCCCGCAGGTCCACAGCGATAATGCCGCTCGTGCGCGGACGGGAGAAGGCGGTCAGGGGGGTTTTCTTCACGGTTCCGTGGGCGGTGACCATGAATACGAACTGCTCGTCCAGATACTCGCGCACGGGCAGGATCGCGTTGATCCGCTCGTCGGGCTCCAGGGGCAGCAGGTTCACAATCGGCTTGCCGCGCGCGGCCCGGCTGCCCTGTGGCAACTCGTACACCTTGATCCAGTACACGCGACCGCGACTGGAGAAACAGAGAATGGTGTCGTGGGTGTTGGCCACCAGCAGGCGATCCACGAAATCCTCTTCGCGCACGCTCGTCGCGGCCTTGCCACGTCCGCCACGGCGCTGGGCGCGGTAGGCGGTGACCGGCTGATACTTGACGTAGCCCGCGTGCGAGAGGGTCACCACGACGTCTTCTTCGCCGATCAGGTCCGCCAGGGTCAGGTTGGCCCGGGCCTCGCGGATCTCGGTCCGGCGAACGTCGTTGTACTGCTCGCGCACGGCCAGCAGCTCATCCCGGATCACCTGTTGCAGGCGTTCCCCGGAACCGAGGATGTCCAGCAGATCCTCGATCACGTCCAGCAACGCCCGGTATTCGTCGAGAATCTTTTCCTGCTCGAGACCGGTCAGACGGTGCAGTCGAAGGTCCAGGATGGCCTGTGCCTGAGTTTCCGAAAGGCGGTAGCCCGTCTCGGCAAGACCGAACTCCGCCGGCAGTTCCTCGGGCCGGGAAGTGCGGGCCCCGGCACGATCGAGCATATCGGTGACCATGCCGGGAGCCCAGGACCGGGCCAGCAGGCCACTCTTGGCTTCGGCCGGACTGGCCGCGGCCTTGATCAGCGCGATGATCTCATCGATGTTCGCCAGCGCGATCGCCAGGCCTTCGAGGATATGGGCCCGCTCGCGTGCCTTGCGCAGGTCGTAGATCGTCCGCCGGGTCACGACCTCGCGCCGGTGCCGCAGGAACGCCTCCAGGATCTGCCGCAGGTCCAGCAGCTGGGGGCGCCCGTCCACGAGCGCGACCATGTTGATGCCGAACACGTTCTGCATCTGCGTGTGCATGAACAGGTGGTTCAGCACCACTTCCGCCATTTCACCACGCTTGAGTTCGATGACGATGCGCATGCCGTCCTTGTCGGACTCGTCGCGCAGTTCGCTGATGCCTTCGAGCTTCTTTTCCTTCACCAGCTCGGCGATCTTCTCGATCAACCGGGCCTTGTTCACCTGGTAGGGCAACTCCGTGACGATGATCGCCTCGCGCTGCCCGCCCTCGAGTGCTTCGATTTCCGTGCGTGAACGGAGATACACACGGCCGCGGCCGGTGCGGTAGGCGTCGCGGATGCCCTCGGCCCCGTTGATGATCGCGGCGGTGGGGAAATCGGGGCCCGGCAGGTAGGCCATCAGGCCATCGACATCGATCTCGGGGTCGTCGATCAACGCGACGGAGGCGTCGATCACCTCGCCCAGGTTGTGCGGCGGCACGTTCGTCGCCATACCCACGGCGATGCCCGCGGACCCGTTGACCAGGAGGTTCGGAAACTTGCTCGGAAGGACCGACGGCTCATGCTCGGAACCATCGTAGTTGTCGACGAAATCGACCGTTTCCTTGTCGATGTCGGCCAGCAGTTCCTGCGCGATCCGCGCCATGCGCACTTCGGTGTACCGCATCGCGGCGGGCGAATCGCCATCCACCGAACCGAAGTTGCCCTGCCCGTCCACGAGCATGTAGCGCATGGAAAACGGCTGGGCCATGCGAACGATGGCATCGTAGACCGCGGTGTCACCGTGCGGGTGATATTTGCCGATCACGTCACCAACCACGCGAGCGGATTTCTTGTACGGCTTGTTGAACTCGTTGCCGAGTTCACGCATCGCGTGCAGAACCCGCCGATGGACCGGTTTCAGGCCGTCGCGGACATCCGGGAGTGCCCGGCCCACGATCACGCTCATCGCGTAATCGAGATAGGACTGCTGCATCTCGTCTTCGAGATTGACCGGCAGAATTTCCTTCGCGAATTCAGCCATCGGCGCTCGTTGTCATCCGGGAGTCGTAAACCCGCGATCTTAGCATAGACACCCGATCCACGTGTGCCCGCCGGCGCGGCCTCAGCGGGTCTCGATACGGGCGCGCAGCGCGGCCAGTGCCTGCCGATCCGGATGCATCACGACGCCGTGTTCGGTCACGAGGGCGTCGATGAGGCGAGCGGGTGTGACATCGAAAGCCGGGTTCCAGCCACCCGCCCCCTCGGCGGCTACCCGTTGCCCCGCCAGATCCAGCACCTCGGACGGCGGGCGCATTTCGATGGGTATCCCGGCACCGTCGGGGGTCTCGTAATCGATGGTGCTGACCGGTGCGGCCACCATGAAGCGGACACCGTGTTCGCGGGCAAGGATCGCCAGGCCGTAGGTACCGATCTTGTTCGCGGTATCGCCGTTCGCGGCGATGCGATCGGCGCCCACGACGACCCAGGACACCTTTCCGCTTCGCAACAGGCTCGCGGCCGCCCCTTCACAGAGCAATTGGACCGGAATCCCGTCCTGAACCAATTCCCAGGCGGTCAGGCGGGCGCCCTGCAGCCAGGGACGCGTCTCGTCGGCGAACACACCCTGGATACGACCCTTGGCCCAGGCGGAACGGATCACGCCCAGTGCGGTTCCGAACCCGCCGGTCGCAAGCGAACCGGTGTTGCAGTGCGTCAGGACGGCCCGGCCCGATTCGATCAATTCCGCGCCGGCGGCTCCCATACGCCGGTTCGCCTCGATATCGTCCGCAAGCATCCGGTGCGCGGCAGCAAGACTGGCCGTAACGGCTTCGTCCGCTCCCGTGCAGCGGTCCAGTACCGCCCGCATGCGATCCAGCGCCCAAAACAGATTGACCGCGGTCGGTCGCGATGCCGCCAGCCGATCGAGCGCAACGTCGACCGCAGTCCGCCAGTGCGGCACGCCCTGATCACGGGCTTCCTGGCACGCCAGGACCACGCCGAAGGCGGCCGTGATCCCGATCGCGGGCGCCCCCCGTACGACCATGTCCCGAATCGCCGTGGCCACCTCGGCCGCACCTCGATAGGCATTCTCCAGCTGGGCTTGGGGTAACCGTCGCTGGTCCAGGAGGAAGAGCGTGCCATCCTCGAAGCGGATGGGCCGGATACTGTCAGGAAGCGGTGCGTTCATCCCGTCATTCTAACGCGGCGGGCATCCGGTTCGGGAGCCGATCAGGCGGGTTTGACGATGGACAATGCGCCGGCAGGGGAACCAGGGGCTTGACGGCCGGCTGCCAGAAGCGCGCGCGTTCGACCCGGCTGCCCGGCCCGACCCGGATGCCGCTGCGGTCCGTCTCGATCCACAACATGCCGCGCTCCGCCGTGTCCAGAAGAGGCACGCAGGCGTTCGCCAGGCGTTCGGTCACATCGGACGCAGGGTGACCGAACCGGTTGTCATGGCCCCGGCTCACCCACGCCAACCGGGGGGACGCGGCCTCCAGCAATCCACGACTGAGCACGCCTGACGCACCATGATGTGGCACCAGCAGCACGTCGGTGGCCAGCCGCGTCCGCACCGAACGCACCATCACGCGCTCGCCGATGCCCTCGACGTCTCCGGTCAACAGCAGGCGACCATGAGGTCCACGGACCGCCAGCACACAGGAGCCCGCGTTGCTTCCATCCCAGAAGGGAGGCGGATGCAATGTCTCGAACTCGACCCCGTCCCATTCCCAGCGGAGACCGGTTTCACACGACTCTTCACCCGAAGAGGGATCATCCCTGCGACCGAAGACGCGGGGCTCCGGAAACGCAGCCACAACCGCGGCGATGCCGCCACGATGATCCTGATTCTCATGGCTCACCAGGATGCGGTCGACCTCGCGCACTCCCAGCCGTCGAAGTGCCGGAACCACGACGGCGGCACCGGTGTCGAGCCCGCCTTCCCAGGCCGGCCCGGCATCGTAGACAAGGACGTGACTCCGGGTCTGTACGATCACCGCGAGTCCCTGGCCCACGTCGAGCATCTCGGCGCGAAAGTCCCCTTCGGCCAGACCGGCGGGAGGGGCCAGGAACAGGGGCATGCACAGCACCGCGGCAAGCGGCAGAAGCCGCAGACTTCTCGGAAGCAACAACAGCAAGACCGCCGTTCCAGCCAGCAGAGCGGCCGCCCATGACACCCCGGTCTCCGAGGTCGCCCCAGGCAGGAGCAGAATGCCGTCCAGAATCCGCAGCAGCAGCGCCAGCCAGAAATCCGCCCACACGAAGAAGGGGGTTCCGAGGGCCGGCCAGACCACCGCCAGCCCGGCACCGACGAGCAGCGACGGAAGCACGGCCAGACTGACCACCGGCACGGCGACCAGATTGGCGACCGGAGCCGCCCATGCGCCCAGCTGGAACCAAGCGAGGCTCAGCGGCAGCAACGACAGGGCGAGGATCACCTGGACGGATGTCCATTCGCGGGCGCCCGGCTTGCCGACGCGCCCCCGCAGAAGGGCCAGGATCACCGCCACGGCACCGAACGAGAACCAGAAACCCGGAGCCAGCACGTTGGCTGGCTGCATCGCCACCACGAGGATCACCGCGGCGGCATAGACCCGCCAGGAGAGCGCATCCCGACCGAGCAAAAGCGCCCCGGATGCAAGCAACAACATGATCAAGGCACGTTGCGTCGGAATGCTGAAGCCCGCCAGAGCGGCGTACAACACTGCGGCGACGATGGCCACCAGTGCCCCGAATGCGCCCATGGATATCCGCGTTTGCAGGCCGGGCACCCGCCGCCACAGAAGACCGGCGAGCAACAGCGCGAACCCGGCGACCAGGCCGACATGCAGGCCCGAGATGGCCATGAGGTGATTGGTCCCCGTGTGCAGGAAAAGCCGCCACTCGTCCGCGGTCATCGCACCGCGCTCACCAATCACCAGGGCCTGCATCACCCCCGAGTGCCGCGCCCCGGGATGGCTGGCAAGCATCGCGTCGCGTACCCGCTCGCGCAGGCGATGCAACCCGGGCGAACCGGGGCCGCGAGCGGCTGCGGACAGCATTTCCGGCCGCCCTCGAACGACCGCCAGCCCGTGCAAGCCCTCTCGATACAACCAGGTTCCGTAGTCGAACCCCGCGGGGTTGTGAAGACCGCGCGGGGGGCGCAGACGCACCGTGACCCGAATGCGGTCGCCGGCGGCAAGACTGGGCTCTGGCGGAAAAAGGGTTACCCGCAGGCGCTCCGGGCGCAGGACTGCGGCCATTTCCTGCGGCTCCTCGACCTGCTCTACCGCCAGCACGAAACGGCTGCGTCGGGGCGAATGATCGGGAATCCCCGAAATCACGCCGACCAAGGCCACCTCGACGCCTGTGAACTCAACGGGCACCGACCGCTCCAGCCACTGGTGACCGTGCCATCCCGCCCAGACAAAGCCGAGCACCAGAGCCGCGGGCAGGCGCAGGGGCCGGAGCCCCACGAGCAGAAGTGCCACAGCAGCCGCAGGACCCCAGGGCCACGAGGGTAAAGACCCGAGCTGGTGCAGGCCCCAGGCCCCGGCGGTGAAGGCGATGGCCAGCGCCATCATGTTTCCATCCCGTTCGGAACCGCAATACCATCGCGGCTCAGGGCATCCGGAACGGCCGCGGCTTCAACGAACGCTGAGTGCGCTAAGCTGAAGACAGGAACATGGCGAAGAATCTGATCAAAAGCTGGTTCCCGGCCTACGATTCGGTCCGGAGCCATAGTGGTCTGAAATTGCTGGGCCCGCGCCTGCGCGCTCCTGATCTCTGGCATATGAACCGGCGCTCCGTCGCGGGTGCTTTTGCCGTTGGACTGTTCGTGGCGTTCCTGCCCGTCCCCCTGCAGATGGTTCTCGCGGCCGTGATCGCGGTTTGGGTTCGCGTCAACCTGCCCATCTCGGTCCTGCTCGTCTGGGTTTCCAATCCCCTGACGATGCCGCCCATCTTCTATACAGCCTATACCATCGGACGCTGGATTCTGGACGTTCCGCCCCGGTCTTTTCGGGTGGAAATGACGCTCGAGTGGTTCACCACCGACCTGCTGACCATCTGGAAGCCGCTGGTCATGGGAAGTCTTGTCCTCGCCGTTGTCGCCAGCGTCTCAGGTTATCTGGTCATCCGTATCCTCTGGTGGATCAACGTGGTGGAACGGCTGAAGCTCAAACGCGCCCGCATGCACCGCAAACTTCTGGAGAGCCAGAAGAACCCGTATCGCAACCCGCCCGCCAGGGATCCCGGTCCGCAGGACGAACACCCACCCCGTTAACCGTCATGACCCTGCGCCACTCCTGGCGAAGAAAAACGAGCCACGGAAAAACAAGGACATCACGGAAGAAGAAGGGAATTCAAACTCTTCTGTGTAGTTCCGTGTTCTTCCGTGGCTGCATTTTCACCTCAACAACCGTCACCGGGCGGGCTCAGCTCTCCAGGAGCGCCCCGTCCACCAGGGTCAGTGTCCGATCCATGCGCGCTGCAAGGGTCGGGTCATGCGTGACCAGAACCAGCGCGGTACCCGTCTCCCGGTTCATCTCCTGCAGCAATGTGAAGACCCGCTGCGCCCGGTCCCGATCGAGATTGCCGGTCGGTTCATCGGCAAGAATGACCTGCGGTCGCGTGACCATCGCGCGCGCGATCGCCACACGCTGGCGCTCGCCACCCGAGAGTTCGGAAGGCTTGTGACCCACACGTTCCGAAAGGTCGACCCGCTCCAGCCAGGCCGCGGCTTCGGCCAATGCACGGCGCGTGGCATCCCCCCGGATCATCAACGGCATCGCCACATTCTCGAGCGCGGTGAATTCCGGCAAAAGGTGATGGAACTGGTACACGAAGCCAAGGTATCGGTTGCGCAGGGTTCCCCGCCTCGCGTCGCTCAGCCGGGCCCAATCCCGGCCATGGACCGACACCTGCCCGCCGTTCGGCAGATCCAGGCCCCCGAGCAGGTGCAGCAGCGTGCTCTTGCCCGAACCGGAGGCTCCGACAATGGCCAGTTGGTCGTTCCGCCGGACCTCGAGATTGACGCCTTTCAGCACCGCGACATCAAGGCTACCCTCGCGAAACCGCCGCTCGAGTGCGCGAGCCTCCAGGATGACCGCCTCGTCACTCATAGCGAAGCGCCTCCGCCGGGCGCGTGCGCGATGCCCGCCACGCCGGGAACAGAGTCGCCAGCAGCGTCAGCAAAAACGCCAGCCCGCTGATTCGCACTACATCCCGAACACGAAGATCGCTCGGTAACTCATTGATATAATAAACATCCGCCGAGAGGAACTCGGTTCCCGTAAGCCGTTCGATGAGGGGGACCACGACATCGATGTTCAGCGCCAGGCTGACCCCGCCCACCACGCCCAGGGTAATGCCGACCACACCGATCACCACACCCTGGACGATGAACACCAGCATGACCGCCGAGGGCTTCAGACCCAGCGTCCTCAGGATGGCAATGTCCGACTGCTTGTCGGTCACCAGCATCACCAGGGTCGAAACGATGTTGAACGCGGCCACCGCGACGATCAGCGACAGGATGATGAACATCACGACCTTTTCCATCTGGATGGCGCGAAACAGGTTCGCGTGCTGCTGCGTCCAGTCCGTCACCCGGAACACCCCTTCCAGCGATCGGGCCACGTCGCGGCCCACCGGCCCAGCCTGCATCAGGTCTTCCAGCCGCAGGCGCAGCCCCGTGACGCCCTCGCCGGTCTGAAACAACGCCCGCGCATCATCCAGGTGAATGAATGCGGTGCCGCGGTCATACTCGTACATCCCGACTTCGAACACGCCCGTCACCCCGAACCGGCGCATCCGGGGCACAACCCCGGCCGGACTCACGCTGGCCTGCGGGGCCATCAGAACGATGGAATCGCCCACGCGCACACCCAGTTGGGCGGCCAGTTCGATTCCCAGAACGATCTGGAAGGTACCGGGTTCCAGGCCGTCCAGCGACCCCCGAACCATGTGCTCCGCGATCTGCGCCACGCGCTCCTCCGCGCTCGGCTCGATGCCCCGAACCAGCGCTCCCGAGATGTTGCCGAATGCACTGAGCATCGCCTCACCCGCGACATAAGGCGCGGCCGCCAGCACCCGCGGATCGCTGGCCTCGACACGTTCCGAAAGTCCCTCCCAGCCGCGCAGCGATCCGTCAAACGACTGGATCGTCGCGTGCGACGCCATGCCCAGGATGCGCTCGCGCAATTCGCGTTCGAATCCGTTCATGACCGACAGCACGGTGATCAGGGCAGTCACCCCCAGCACCAGCCCGATCATCGACACGATCGAAATGAAGGAAATGAAGTGATTGCGTCGTTTGGCCCGCGTGTAACGCAGACCGATGGCGAGCGGAAGCGGCTTGAACATGGTCGAATCATGCCAGAGGGGACGCAACAAGCCTATCGCGGACCCAAAATTTCAGGGGAACCCGCGGGGCGGTGCGAAAACGCTCCCGCCAACTCCCGCTCCGTCCGCGGCCGGTGCTATTATCAACACATGCTTCGAAGGAGAGCCCCGATGCGCGTCCGAATCGGATCCAGCCTCACCCTCCTGGCCCTGCTGGGATTATTCGCCGCGACCCCGCTGAGCGCAGAAATCCTGCGCGCGGAGACCGGCAACCTGACCGTGCTGTCGAAGCCTTCGTTACCCACCCGCGGCGAAGCCCAGCAGAGCGTACTCGCACGATACGGGGAACCGCTGGGCCGGTACGCCACCGTCGGTGGCGATTCGCGCTGGCAGCCACCGATCACGCGCTGGGACTACGCAGACTTCTCAGTGATCTTTGAAGGGACCTCCACGCTGCACAGCGTGTTGCACGGACCCGTCACGCCGCAGTCTCGGTGAGCCCGGACCCATCACCCCGACGACTCCCGGCCGAATGGGAAGCACAAAGCGGGGTTCAGCTCACCTGGCCTCACGAGAGTACGGACTGGGGTCCAGACCTCGACTCCGTCGAACCGGTGTTCGCCGCGATCGGCGCGGCCATCGCGCGACGCGAGTCCCTGCTCGTGGTCTGCCGGGATACCGACCATCGCACTCACGTCCTTGAGCAGCTTCGAGGCTCGGGTATCGACCTCGACCGCGTGCAGCTGGGTATTGCTCTCTCCGACGATACCTGGGCCAGAGATCACGGAGCAATCACGGTGCTGGAAGACGGGCAGCCCATCCTGCTCGACTTCGTGTTCAACGGTTGGGGCGGGAAATTTCCCGCGGAACAGGACAATCAGTTGACGGCAAGCCTGGCCGCCCAGGGTCGTTTCGGAACGACGCCGGTGGAAACCATCGATCTCGTCCTCGAGGGCGGCAGCATCGAATCGGACGGAGCGGGCACCCTGCTCACCACCCGCCACTGCCTCCTGCAGCCGACGCGCAACCCGGGCCTGTCGCAGGCGGACATCGAGGAACGATTCCGCAAGCATTTCGGTACCGAGAGAGTCCTTTGGCTGGAGCACGGGGCACTGGAGGGTGACGACACCGACGGGCACATCGATACCCTTGCGCGCTTCTGTGATCCCTCGACCATCGCGTACGTCGAGTGTTCCGACCCCACGGATGCGCAGTTTCCTGAACTCGAGCGCATGGCGGCCGAAATTGCGGCCCTCGTGCAGCCTTCGGGCGAACCGTATCACCGTGTGCCGCTGCCGCTACCGGCGCCTCAATTCGACGCAGGCAGGCGACTCCCCGCGACCTACGCCAATTTCCTGATCATCAACGACGCGGTACTCGTCCCCGTGTACGACGATCCGGCCGACGCCGTCGCGATGGAGCGACTTGGCGAAGTATTTCCAGGGCGCAACGTCGTCGGGATCGATTGCCGTGCGATCATCCGCCAGGGGGGTAGTCTGCATTGCCTGACCATGCAGTTCCCGCTGGGCGTTCTGCCCCATTGAACCCATTCGAACCGAATCTGGCCCCCATGCGAGTCGCACTCATCCAGCATCGCCACGCCGGCGACACGACCCGGAACCTCGCGACTGCCGCGAGCGCGGTGGCGGCAGCCGCGGCCGAGGGCGCCCGCCTGGTGGTGCTGGCCGAGCTGCACAGCGGACCCTATTTCTGTCAGGTGGAAACACCCGCGGAATTCGACCGCGCCGAAACGATCCCGGGACCGACGAGCGATGCGCTCGGCCATCTGGCCCGTCAGCATGGCGTGGTATTGGTGGGTTCACTCTTCGAACGCCGAGCCCCCGGACTTTTCCATAACACGGCCGTTGTCTTCGAACGCGACGGAACGCTGGTCGGCACCTACCGCAAGATGCACATCCCGGACGATCCCGGGTATTACGAAAAGTACTACTTCACCCCGGGTGACCTTGGATTCCACCCGATCCAGACTTCCGTGGGCCGCCTGGGCGTGCTCGTCTGCTGGGATCAGTGGTACCCGGAGGCCGCTCGCCTGATGGCGCTGGCCGGTGCCGAGATGCTGATCTACCCCACCGCCATCGGCTGGGACCCCAACGACACCGATGAGGAGCAGGCTCGCCAGCACGACGCCTGGGTCACCGTGCAGCGCGGGCACGCCGTGGCCAACAACCTGCCCGTGCTGGCCTGTAACCGGGTCGGGTTTGAGGCGGATCCGTCCGGCGTCTCTGCCGGGGCCTCGTTCTGGGGGTCGAGTTTCGTCACCGGACCCCAGGGAGAGTTCCTGGCCCGCGCCGGAGCGGCGGAACCCGAAATTCTGTACGCGGACATCGAACCGGGCCGCACCGAACTCGTTCGCCGGCAGTGGCCATTCCTGCGCGACCGGCGCATCGACGCCTATGAAGGCCTGCTGCGGCGCTTCATCGACTGAACCTCCAGCGAGAGCGGCAATCCAACTGGCATGCCCTACACCACCCTGGACCACTGAAAGTTGGGCCACGGAAGACACGGAACACACGGAAAGAATTTGATTTCCCTTTGTTCAAGGTCCGTGTTTTTCCGTGTTTTCCGTGGCTAATCTCTCATCCTGAAGTCATCCATTACCCTGGAGAAGTCCCGCAATGAGCCTGAAACCTGTTGTAAATATGGGCACGATTGACCGTGTGCTGCGTAGCGTCGTCGGTGTGGTGCTGCTCGCACTGGTCTTCGTCGGCCCGCAGACGCTCTGGGGCCTGCTCGGCATCGTGCCGCTCGCGACCGCAGTATCCGGCTGGTGCCCGGCCTACAGCCTGCTTGGAATGAATACCTGCAAGAGTTGACCCAAGCCTGCGTCGAGTCCGGTTCGGCCACGCCATCCGCGGCGGGTGCAGCGGACGCCCGGGCTGCGCGACGCGGGCCCCGCTCGGTCTTCACCGGTCTTCCCGGCTATACTGGCACGCCCCTTCATCGCGCCTGATTCCCTATGACCGAGCCCGCCCGTGACCCCCTGAACCCCGGGCGTCTTCCAACATCGGGTTTCGAAACCTGGACCCGACTCGGCTTCAGCGCGTCCGTGCTCGCACTGGCACGTGCCGTTGGCGACTTCGCACATCCGCTGATCGTGATCACGGAGAGCACCGAAGCGGCCGATCAGTGTATCGCCGAGTGGTCCTTCTTCGCCGCCCAACTCGACCTTCCCGTACTGCGACTGCCGGACTGGGAGACCCTGCCGTTCGATGTGTTCTCACCGCATGAGGACATCGTCTCGGAGCGGCTGCGCACCCTGTACCGATTGCCCTCGCTAAGGCGCGGGCTGGTGGTGCTGCCGGTTTCAACGCTGATGCAGCGGCTGCCGCCGCGTCAGTGGCTGCAATCGGAGTGCCTGGTGCTCAAGGTCGGGCAACGCGCGGACCGGATCGAACTGCGCGAGGCCCTGGCCGGTGCCGGGTATCAGTCGGTACACCAGGTGCTGGGCCACGGCGAGTTCGCGATGCGCGGCGAGATCCTCGACATCTTTCCGATGGGTGCGGAACAACCGGTGCGCGTCGAATTCCTCGATGACGAGATCGACTCGCTCCGGTACTTCGACGCCGAGTCCCAGCGATCCACGGATCGTATCGAACAACTCGAGATCCTGCCCGGCCACGAATTCCCCCTCAACCCCGAATCGATCAAGGCGTTTCGAGGGCGCTACCGTGCGCGCTTCGCGGGCGATCCGTCCCGCCACACGGTCTATCGCGACGTGAGCGAAGGCCTTGCGCCGGCCGGCGTCGAATCATACCTGCCCCTGTTCTTCGACGGCCTTGAAACACTCTTCGAGTACTGTCCGGACGCACGGGTCGTTCAGTTCGGGGACATCGCCGGCGCGGCGGAGCGTTTCGCCAGTGAGATCCTCTCGCGGTTCGAACAATTGCGCCACCAGGTCGACCGCCCGCTGCTGCCTCCGTCCGACCTGTATCTCGACTCGGATTCGCTGGCGCAGGCGCTGGCCCAACGTTCCGGAATCGCGCTGGGATCCGGCACCGCTCCCCTGCCGCCCGGCCGCGGACGCACGCTCGAGTTTCACCGCGAGCCGCTCCCCTCCCTCGATCTCCAACCCGGCCGGGGAGAGAGCGCCGAGCGTCTCAAGACATTCATTCAGGCGCAGCCGCGTTTGCTGCTGACCGCGGAATCCGCCGGTCGTCGTGAGGCCCTCGCCACCCTGCTTCGTGAACAGGACCTCGTGCTTACACAGGTGGAGGATTGGTCCGGGTTCCTGAGGGGTGATGCGGACATCATGCTGACAGTCGCCCCGGTGTCCGAAGGATTCCAGATTCCAGGGGCCTTCGCTGTGCTTCCGGAGTCGGCGCTGTTCGGCGCCCGGGCCCAGCAGTCCCGTCGTCGCGGCAAGCCCACGCGCGACGCCGATGCGGTCATCCAGAACCTCAATGATCTGCATATCGGTGCGCCCGTGGTGCACGAGGAGAATGGTGTCGGGCGCTATCTCGGGCTGCAGACCCTCACCATCAACGGCCAGCCCGCGGAGTTTCTCGCGCTCGAATACGCCGATGCCGCGAAGCTCTATGTGCCGGTCTCCTCACTGCATCTGATCAGCCGCTACACCGGGGCCGACAGCGACCACGCACCCCTGCATCGCCTGGGCAGCGAACAATGGTCGAAGGCACGTCGAAAAGCCGCCGAGAAAGCTCGGGACGTGGCGGCCGAACTCCTTGAAATCCACGCGCGCCGCGCCGCCCGCAAAGGCACGGCATTCGAAATCGAAACGCCCGACTACCACGCCTTCGCGGCGGCCTTTCCGTTCGAAGAGACCGCGGACCAGGCCCAGGCGATCGGAGCGGTTCTCGACGACCTGGCGTCGCCGAAACCGATGGACCGCGTCGTTTGCGGGGACGTTGGATTCGGGAAGACCGAGGTTGCGATGCGCGCCGCCTTCGTCGCCGTGCAGAATCATCGCCAGGTGGTGGTGCTGGTCCCGACCACCCTGCTGGCACAGCAGCACCACCAGAATTTCAGCGACCGCTTCGCCGACTGGCCGGTGCGGATCGAATCGCTGTCACGCTTCCGCAGCGCGCGTGACCAGGCCACCGTGCTCGAGGGCCTGGCGCAGGGCAAGATCGACATCGTGATCGGCACCCACAAGCTGTTGCAGGGCGGTCTCGAGTTCCGCAACCTCGGACTCGTGATCGTCGATGAAGAACAGCGCTTTGGTGTCCGGCACAAGGAAGCCCTGAAGAAGCTCCGGGCCGAGGTGGACATGCTCACGCTGACGGCCACACCGATCCCGCGCACGCTGAACATGGCGCTGGCGGGTCTGCGCGACCTGTCCATCATCGCAACGCCCCCACGCGAGCGCCTCGCGATCAAGACCTTCGTGAACGAATGGAACGACGCCATCATCCAGGAGGCGTGCCTGCGCGAGATGCGGCGCGGCGGGCAGGTCTACTTCCTGCACAATGAGGTCGACACCATCGTCCGCACCGCCGACCGCCTGCAGGCCATGCTGCCGGGTGCGCGCGTGGGCATCGCCCACGGCCAGATGCGCGAACGTGAACTCGAGCAGGTGATGCTCGACTTCTACCACCGGCGATTCAATATTCTCGTCTGCACCACAATCATCGAGACCGGTATCGATGTTCCCACGGCCAACACGATCATCATGAACCGCGCCGACAAGCTCGGGCTGGCCCAGATGCATCAGCTCCGTGGTCGCGTGGGGCGTTCGCATCATCGGGCCTACGCCTATCTGCTGACGCCACCGCCAAAAGCGATGACGGCGGACGCTCGCAAACGCCTCGAAGCGCTTGCGTCACTCGAGGATCTGGGGGTTGGGTTCACCCTGGCCAGCCACGACCTGGAGATCCGTGGCGCAGGAGAACTGCTGGGCGCCGAACAGAGCGGGCAGATCCACGAGGTCGGTTTCGCCCTCTACAACGACCTGCTCAACCGCGCCGTACACGCGCTGCGCTCAGGGCATCTGCCCGAACTGGACAGCCCGGGTGGTTCGGTCACCGAGGTCGAACTGGGTCTGCCGGCGCTGCTTCCGGAGAGTTACGTGCCCGACGTACACACCCGCCTGATTCTGTACAAACGCCTGGGCAGCGCTCCGGACGCCGAGGGCCTGCGGGATCTCGAGGTCGAGCTGATCGACCGTTTCGGTCTGCTGCCCGAGCCCGCCCGCACGTTGATGGAAGCCACTCGTCTGCGCCTGAAGCTGATTCCGATGGGTATTCGCAAACTGGAGATCGGCCCCGCCGGGGGCCGCTTCCTGTTCGGACCCGCACCCGAGATCGATGTCGGTGCCCTGATTCAGCTGGTGCAGTCGAATCCGAAGGCGTACCGTCTGGACGGCGACAAGGCGTTCCGGTTCCATGCGTCCCTGGAGACACTCGCCTCCAGGGTCCAGATGGTCGAACGCATTCTCAACCAGATCGCAGCCAAGCGCGAAGCTGCCTGAGGTTCATCCATGCCCGATACCACCCCTGCACGCCGCAATTTTCTCCTGCGTCTTCTCGCCGCCCCGTTCCTCGGGTCCGCGCCGCTGGTCGCATGGGCACAGGTCGGGCAGGAATACCGCATCGAACTCGTGATCTTCGAACGCCTCGGATACGAGAGCCGCAGATTTCTCGAAACCACGGCCCGGCCGCTGGAACCGCCACTCTCGGGGTTCGGGATCGGCGAGGGACCGGTGCGCCCCTCGGATCGGGGGTTCGAACTCGAGCATGTGGTCGCCCGGGTCGAACAGTCCGGGCAGGGTCGGGTCCTGGCACGGCTGGCCTGGGATCAGGTCGGACGCGACTTTCGCTCGGCACCCTGGATCCGGATTCAGGAGGGACGTTACCTCGGCGAACGCATGGCCGAGCCCACGACCCCGGATCCGATTCAGCCTGGGCCGGTGATTCTGGCCCCGTTCGATCCGGAGCGGCAGCGCTACGAACTCGAGGGCCGGATTCGCGTCTGGGTCGGACAGTACCTGCACCTGGAGACCGACCTGATCTTCCACGCGCCACCCGCGTTGCCGGTCGCGGCAGCGGATCGGGGGGAACACGCGGAGTCGGTGGCCGGTGGATTCACCGCGGTGTCGGTGCGGGGAAGTCAGCGCATGAATTCCGGCGAAGACCTGTTCTACCTCGACCATCCGGTCGTGGGGATCATCGCACGGGTCACGCGCACCGGCGGCTAGAACCGGACCCCGTTTTCCCTCCCTGCATCAACGCCACTGCGGCGTGGACTGCCAGTTCAGGATACGGTTGCCGATCGACATCCCGAGGTCTTCCAGCAACAGCTGAAACGCCGTACGTTCCGGTTCGAATACCTTGATCCTGTCGATCCCGATCACATCCCGCGCCACCGAACGGTCGTCGCCCAGCCCGTCAATCAGCCCCAGGTCCACGGCGTCCGCTCCGGTCCATACGAGCCCGCTGAACAGATCGTCGTTGTCCTGCAGGCGATCACCGCGACCCGTGCGCACCACGTCGACGAACTGCTGGTGGACCTGCCCGATCACGTTCTGCACGTGCTGTACCTCGGCGTCCTCGAGCGGAAGGAAGGGATCCAGGAAGCCCTTGTTTTCCCCTGCAGTGAACAGTCTGCGTTCGATGCCCCACTTCTCCATCAACTCGACCAACCCGAAGCTGTCCAGCCGAACCCCGATGGAACCGACGATGCTGGCCTTGTCGGCATAGATCTCGTCCGCGGCCACCGCGATGTAGTAGGCCCCCGAGGCACCGGCATCGGAGATCACCGCGTAGACCGGGACGTCCTCGTGTTTGGCGCGCAGCCGCTGAATCTCGTCATGGATAAGCCCCGACTGCACCGGACTGCCGCCACCGCTGTTGATCCGCAGCATCACCGCCCCGGTGGCATCGTCGGCAAACGCCCGGCGCAGCGTCTTGTTGATATCTTCTGCGTTCACGGTGGCGCCACTGGCGATCAGCCCGTCGAAATCGATGGCCGCCACGTGCTGCTCCGGTTCCTTGTCCCGATCGAGCCAGTCCGAAAGGCCGAGATCCGCACCGCGCACGAGGAACAGAAGCGCAAACAGGTAGATGAAGACAAGCAGCTTGAAAAAGACGCTCCAGCGCCGCGCCCGGCGCTGTTCGGTCACCTGTGCATGCAGCAGTTTCTCCAGGGTCTCCCGTTCCCACACGCTTTTATTCTCTTGATTCACGGCCTTCATTCCCCTTCGCATCATTAGATTTACCGGGCGCAACGCTCGCCGCCGATCCGGACGACGGATTCAAGGCTCCCGCGTACTCCACCCGCCAACGGACCCTGGGCCCGCAAAAAGATTCAGTGTTTGCCGAGAGACAGCAGCGCCGGCAGTTCGGACAGCGTCTCGATGAGTGCCGCCGGTCGACAGGATTGCAGCCGCGCGGCGTCGTGCACACCATGCGTGACGCCGATACCTCGCACCGCGAGGTTGTTCGCCATCTCGAGGTCATAAACGCTGTCGCCCACCATGACGGCGTCATCCGGCGCCACGCCGAGCCGGCCGAGCACGTGCTCCAGCATACCCGGATGCGGTTTCGAAGGATGTTCGTCAGCGGTGGCCGTGGCATCGAAGAATCGCGCGAGGCCGGTCGTGGCCAGCGCCTCATCCAACCCGCGGCGCGACTTTCCCGTCGCAATACCCAGAAGATATCCCCGGGCGGCCAATTCCGAGAGCACGGCCTCGGCCTCGTCAAACAACGGGGTGGGGGTGACATCGATCTCGAGATAATAGCGGCGGTAGGCCTGCGTGAACGCCGCCACGAAGCCGTCGTCGACGCCCGGGTAGAGCGTAAGCGTGGCCTCCCGCACGCCCAATCCGATGATGTCGCGCATCTGATCATCGCTACGCGGGTCGGCGCCCAGATCGGCGCGGGCCCGCTGGAGGCAGTGAACGATCCGTCCGACGGAATCCATCAAGGTTCCATCCCAGTCGAAGACGATCGCCGCGAGGGCACCGGGCCGGCTGTTCGGGATCAATCCGCGCCTCCCGCGAGCATCTCGAGTACTTGCTGCAACTCCGCCGGCAGGGGTGACGAGAAGATCTGCTCCTCGCCCCGCCAGTCCGTGAAGCGCAAGGCCTGCGCGTGCAGAAACATCCGCCGGAGACCCAGGCTGCGGGCCAGCCGGTTGGCCTCCGCATCCCCGTATTCGTGATCGCCCGCCACGGGATGTCCCAAAGCCTGGCCGTGCACGCGAATCTGATGGGTGCGGCCCGTCCCGATGTCGACCTCCATCAGGCTGAACCGGTTAAAGACGTCGAGCGGGGTGAACAGGCTGGTCGCCGCGCGCGGACGTGCCCCCTCGTCCACCCCGATTCCCGCGCGCATGTGCCGTCTCCCCTCTTCCCGGCCACTGGCGACGGGCAGATCGCACCGGACCCCGGGGCCCTCCCAGCGCCCAACCACGAGCGCGAGGTACCGCTTCTGTACCCGACCATCGCGCAGCGCCTGATGGAACGCCATGAGCGCCCTCCGCGTCTTGGTCAGCACAAGACAGCCGCTGGTCTCGCGGTCCAGCCGGTGGCCGAGTTCCAGCCCCGGACCGGTCCGCAGTTCACGCATCGCTTCGATCACCCCGAACGCGAGCCCGCTGCCGCCATGCACCGCGAGCCCGGCGGGCTTGTCCAAAATCAGGTAATCCTCGTCCTCGAACAGGATGGCGCCGCGCAGGAGCCGCAGCACCCCCTCGGGCACCTTGGCCGGACCGTCGCTTACGGAACCGCGAAGCGGGGGAACGCGCACGTCCTGGCCGGCAACCAGACGCTGTTCCACCTTTGCGCGCTTGCCGTTCACCCGCACCGCACCCTTGCGCACCAGACGGTACACCAGGCTGCGCGGAATCCCTTTCAGGTGCCGAAGCAGAAAGTTGTCGAGGCGCTGTCCCTCGGAGGTTTCCGGCACGGAAAGGACCTGGGGCCCATCATGTTCGCTCATGACGGGATGCTACCGCATGGAACGCTTCCTCGAAATGGACATGCCCTCAAATGCTCGACGGTGAACGGTCGCGTTTCCCGCCGGAGATGAACAATACGGTTCAAGTCCATGCAATCGCTTGCCCGCCATGGGCTTTTAGCCTACATTGGCGGCCGGTAGCCCGCGTAAGTTCTCGCGGCATCCCCCTGAATTAGCCACCGGCATGGCCGTCGGCCGGCCGGCACCGCTGCACATGCGAAAGTGATACCCATTCTTACAACCCAGTCCTGTCTTCCCCTCAAGCGAGCTTGCGACCATATGTTGGCGCTGGTTCTGGTGAATCCCTGGCTCTGCGCCCTCCTGCCCCCAAGCAGGTGGGCGCGGTCGCGCCCGCAGGATTCCGGAACCCCATGCGCACCGTGCGCCTGCGCGCCCGGGCAAGACCGGGACGCCTATACGAGTTCACCCCATGAAACGAATTCTCATCAATGCGACGCAGCCCGAAGAGCTGCGCGTGGCGATGGTCGATGGCCAGCGCCTGTACGACCTTGATATCGAGCTACCGTCCCGCGAACGAAAGAAAGCCAACATCTACAAGGCCCGGATCACCCGGGTCGAGCCCAGCCTCGAGGCCGTTTTCGTCAACTTTGGCGCCGAACGGCACGGGTTCCTTCCGTTCAAGGAAATCGCCCGTTCCGCGGTCGGCGCTCCCGAGGACACCGATCGCCCGATTCGCGAGTTCCTGAAAGAAGGCCTGCAACTCCTGGTGCAGGTGGAAAAGGAAGAGCGCGGCAACAAGGGCGCGGCCCTGACCACCTACATCAGCCTGGCCGGCCGCTATCTGGTCCTCATGCCCAACAACCCGCGCGCGGGTGGCGTGTCCCGCCGGATCGAGGGCGAGGACCGCGCGGAGCTGCGTGAGGCCCTGGCAGACCTGAACATTCCCGACGGCATGGGCGTGATTGCCCGCACTGCGGGGGTCGGCCGCACCACCGAGGAACTGCAGTGGGACCTCGACTACATGACGGCCCTCTGGCAGGCGATCCTCGAGGCATCGGACGAGGCCCAGGCGCCTGCACTGATCCATCAGGAAAGCAACGTCATCATCCGGGCGTTGCGCGACCACATGCGCAACGACGTAGGCGAGGTGGTCATCGACGACGAGACCGTGTACCGCCAGGCGCTCGAGTTCGTCGAGCGGGTGATGCCGAACAGTCTGCGCAAGATCAAGAAATACTCGGACCCGATTCCCCTGTTCAACCGGTATCAGATCGAGAGTCAGATCGAGAGTGCCTTCGACCGTGATGTGGCGCTGCCCTCGGGCGGAGCCCTGGTCATCGACCACACCGAAGCCCTGATCTCCATCGACGTGAACTCGGCCCGCTCCACCAAGGGCGGCGATATCGAGGAGACCGCGTTCCACACCAACCTGGAAGCCGCCGACGAGGCCGCGCGCCAGTTGCGCATCCGGGATCTGGGCGGTCTGATCGTGATCGATTTCATCGACATGAGTTCGAACAAGCATCAGCGAGAGGTTGAAAACCGCCTGCGCCAGGCGCTGGAAATGGACCGTGCGCGGGTGCAGGTTGGTCGCATCAGCCGTTTCGGACTGCTCGAGATGTCGCGCCAGCGGCTGCGCTCCTCGCTCGGCGAATCCAGTCAGATCACGTGTCCGCGGTGCATGGGGCACGGCCAGGTGCGCAGTGTCGAATCGCTGTCGCTGTCCATCCTCCGGCTCATCGAGGAAGCGGCGATGAAGGACCGCACTGGACTCGTGCTCGCGCATGTACCGGTGGATGTCGGCACATTCCTGTTGAACGAGAAGCGTGAATCCCTCACGGACATCGAGGACCGCCACGACGTCGATATCAGCATTCTGCCCAATCCCCAGCTGCTGACCCCCCACTTTGAGGTCCGCCGCGTTCGCGATGACGGCAAGGACGACGATATCGGCGGGAAGGTGTCGTACCAACTCGTCGAGGAGACGATCGGCGAAGACGCCATCCCGGAACACGAACACCGGGGCAAACCGGAACGCCCGCTGGTCCAGGGCGTAGCCCCACAGGCGCCGGTTCCGGTACCGACCCCCGCTGCCGAAATCCAGAGCGCCGTTCCCGCTCCGGCACCGGTCGCACAACCGGGTTTCTTCGCCCGGATATGGAGTTCCCTGTTCCCCGCCACACGCACTTCCAGCGCCGACGAAACCGCCACGGAGACCGCTTCCGAGTCTGGTGGAACCACTGCACGGCAGCAACAGGAGACCCGTCGCACCGGAGAATCCAGGGCCAACGGTGATCGGCGCAGAGGCCGGCGCGGCGGCCGTACCCGCAAGGATACGGGCGACGAGAGTGCCGACAAGACCACCCGCAGTCCCGAGCGCGGCGCACGCCAGGAGAAAACCGACCGGACCCCCGCCGGCAGTGAAGCGGCGGTCGAAAAGGCCGGCTCGAGTCCGGAACCCGCGACCACCGAAGCCGGTGGTCCCGCGTCCGGGCGCGAAGGTAGCGAAGGCGCGGCCGGTGAAGAGACACGCACGCGCAGCCGACGCTCACGCCGCGGTGGACGTCGTCGTGGTCGGCGTTCTTCCGCAGGACAGGGACAGGAAACCGAGTCCGAAAACGGCTCGACCACCTCGACCCCGGAGGAGAAAGAGGCCGACACGAAGACTGCACCGCCCACCCCATCGGCGCGCAGCGACGAATCCGCCGTTGCGGCCGCATCAGCCGGCAGCGCGCTGGCGGTTGCAGGTGCGAGTCGAGTTCCCGCGGAGATTCCGGGCCAAACCGTTCACGTGACCCACCCCACGCCCGACGCCGATGCGGAAGCCCGCCAGCGCGAGGCTCGTGCCGCCCTGGCGCGCATGGCCGCCTCGACCCCGGAAGACGCGCCCGAGCCGGCCACCTCCTCCGAAGGCACCGCCGAAACCGAAGCCCCATCTTCACCCGTTTCGGAACCCGCCCCACCCAAGGTCGAGGCATCGGAACCGTCTCCGGTGGAAGAAACCCAACCCGCCCCCCATGCCCCGGCCGCCTCCGCTGACCCGGCGACCGAGGACGAGTCGATATCCGTGGCCGCGCCGGAGGGAGCCAACGGTGACGGTGAACCTGCAGCCGCGGAAGCCGTATCGCCAAAGACCAAGGCCAAACGCCCCCGCAGACCACGAAAGCCCCGCACCAACCCGAAGGCGGCTGCAGCGGGGACCGAGAACTCCACTGAAGCGCCCTCCTCGGAGGCCCCGGCAACCGCCGACGGATCCGGCACGGATGATGTGGCCAGCCCGCGCAAATCGCAGCGTCGTGCACCCCGCGCCGCCGCGTCCGCCGAGGAGGCTCCGTCCGGCCCGGAACCGGAAGCTCCGGCCAAGGAACCGGTCCGGGAAGATACCGGAAGCTGAAGCCCGCGCAGAGGCTTCCCCTCTTTGAGGGGAGCCCGCGCGGCGCCACGCATCAAAGCGCGTGCCGCTCCTGCAGATGGGCCAGAAACCCCTGCGCGGCCGCTTCGACCATGTCCATCACCTCGGCAAACCCCTGGGTCCCACCGTAGTAGGGATCCGGGACCTCGCGTTCGCGCCGCTGGGGGGCGAACTCGAGGAAGCGATGCAGCCGCGCCTTGCCATCCCGTGTCTGCAAGGCCCGGGCGTTTTGCAGGTTCTCGTCATCCATCACCAGGATGTAGTCGAAGGTTCTGAAGTCCTCCTGAATCAGCCGCCGCGCGCGCAAATCACCAAGATCGTATCCGCGCGCGCTGGCCGCAGCCTGGGCACGCCGGTCCGGGGGCTCCCCGACGTGATAGCCATGCGTACCGGCCGAGTCCACTTCGACCCGGTCTTCCAGCCCGGCATCACGAACGCGTGCGGCCAATACCCCGTGCGCCATGGGCGATCTGCAGATGTTGCCCATGCACACCATCAAAACCGAAATCTTCTCGCTGGAACTCACCGGTTGTGATCCTTCATCTTCAGCGTGAAAAACCAGCCAAGGAATAACACGGAGGCACACGAAAAAGGGCTTAATTCTTCGGTGTTTTCCGTGTTTTTCCGTGGCTCATCTTTTCATTGTCAGGGGTGGCGTAGTGCCATGATCGTTCGTCCTGCGCTCTCGATCGGTCCAAATTCAGGCGATCCAGGCCCGGGCGTTCCGGAACAACCGGAGCCAGGGGCCGTCTTCGCCCCACGCCTTCGGATACCAGGAATGCTGGACCGAACGGAACACCCGCTCGGGATGCGGCATCATGATCGTGACACGCCCGTCGGCACTGGTGAATCCGGTCACGCCGGCCGGTGATCCGTTGGGATTGGCCGGATAGCGCTCGGCCGCCGAGCCGTCGCCTTCCACGTAGCGCAACGCCACCTGACCCGCCGTGTCGAGGTGACCCAGCGCGTCGGCATGGGCAAACCGTGCGCGCCCCTCGCCGTGTGAGACCACGACCGGCAAGACCGACCCGGCCATGCCGGCAAGCAGAACCGAGCGGCTTTCCTCGACCCGAACCAGGGATAGGCGGGCCTCGAACTGCTCGGAGCGGTTGCGCAGGAACCTTGGCCAATGCTCGGCTCCGGGAATCAGGGGTGCGAGATGGGAAAGCATCTGGCAGCCGTTGCACACGCCCAGCGCGAAGCTGTCGGAGCGCTCGAAGAAGGCCTGGAATCCGTCCCGCAGCCCGTTGTTGAACAGGATGCTCTTGGCCCAGCCGCCGCCCGCCCCGAGCACGTCTCCGTACGAGAATCCCCCACACGCCGCCAGCCCCTTGAACCCCGAGAGATCGTGCCGACCGTCCAGAAGATCGGTCATGTGCACGTCCACCGGGGTAAAGCCGGCCCGCTCGAAGGCGGCCGCCATCTCGATCTGCCCGTTCACACCCTGCTCGCGCAGAATGGCGACACGCGGATGCTGGCCCGTGGCAATGTACGGCGCCGCGATATCGACCCCGGCATCGAAGCCGAGATCGACCCGCAACGGACTGTCCACTTCCGTACGATCCCACTCCTCCCGCGCGCAATCGGGCTCGTCGCGCAAGCGCTGCATCCGGTAGCTGGTTTCCTGCCATTGCCGCTGCAGCGTTGCGCGATGGCTTTCCAGAACGATCCGCCCCCCTTGATGGATGCGGATGCGCCCGTCGGGGTCCAGCAGCGCGACGGGATGCAGGTGGGCATCCAGGTCCATTGCCGCGAACGCCTCCCGCACCGCATCCTCGCCACCCGGGGCAACCTGGATCACCGCGCCCAGTTCCTCGTTGAACAGCCATGGGATCGGCGCCACGTCCTCCGGCAGCGTGATGTCCAGCCCGCAGCGACCGGCGAAGGCCATCTCCAGCAGGCTCACGATCATGCCGCCATCGGAACGGTCGTGGTAGGCGCTGAGCAACCCGCGCCCTTTCAGATGCTGTATCACGCCGAAGAAGCTGCGCAGACGCTCCGGGCTCACCAGGTCCGGGGGCATATCCCCGGTCTGCCCGCAGACCTGCGCCAGCGAAGATCCACCGAGGCGGCAGAGGCCCTCACCCAGGTCCACCAGCCAGAGCGAACCACGCGCTTCCGTGTCCGGAAGCGGCGTGAGGGTGCGCCGCACGTCGCGGACCGGTGCAAAACCCGACACGATCAGGGACACCGGCGAAATCATCTCCTGCGGGCTGCCCTGCGCATCCCAGACCGTCCGCATGGACAGCGAGTCCTTGCCCACGGGGATGCTGATTCCCAGGCGCGGGCACAACTCCTGGCCAACCGCGCGTACCGTGTCGAACAGTGCCGCGTCCTGTCCGGCCACGCCGGCTGCGGCCATCCAGTTGGCCGAGAGCCGGATCTGGCTGGTATCGGCGATGTCCGCGCCGGCCAGGTTGGTGATCACCTCGCCTACCGCCAGACGCCCGGATGCGGGCGCCGACAGGATCGCCACGGGGGCACGCTCGCCCATCGCCATCGCCTCCCCGGTCACGCCCTCGAAATCCGTGAGCGTGACCGCGCAATCGGCGACCGGCACCTGCCAGGGGCCCACCATCTGGTCGCGCGCCGTCAGGCCGCCGACGGAGCGATCGCCGATGGTCACGAGGAAATGCTTCGCCGCCACGGTAGGCAGCCGCAGGACGCGCGCAAGCAACTCGGCCAGTTCAAGCTGACCCGGGTCGAACCCCGCGCCCCGGGAGGGCTCGCGCCGATCGGACCGATGCATGCGCGGTGTTTTGCCGAGCAGGACCGCCATGGGCAGATCGACCGCCGGCTTCTGCAGCAGGGGGTCCTCCACTTTCAGCAGCGGTGCTTCCGTCGCCTCGCCCACGATTGCAAACGGCGCGCGCTCGCGCTCGGCGATCGCGACGAAGTCCCGAACACGCTCGGGAGCGATGGCCAGCACGTAGCGCTCCTGCGCCTCGTTGCACCAGAGTTCGAGCGGCGAGAGTCCGGGTTCGGCGGACGGGATCCGGCGCAGATCGAGTTTTCCGCCGCGCCCGGCGTCGTTCAGGATTTCCGGAATCGCGTTCGACAGCCCACCGGCCCCGACGTCGTGGATCGAAAGAATGGGATTGTCCGGCCCCATCGCGGTACAGCGGTCGATGACCTCCTGACAACGGCGCTGAATCTCCGGATTTCCGCGCTGCACCGACGCGAAATCCAGCTGCTCGGCGCTGGCGCCGCTGGCCACCGACGAGGCTGCCCCGCCGCCCAGCCCGATCAACATGGCGGGCCCGCCGAGCACCACGACCTGGGTACCGGCCGGAAAGCCCTCCTTGAGCACGTGCTCCGAGCGCATCGAACCGACGCCGCCCGCGATCATGATCGGCTTGTGATACCCGAACAGCCGGCGCTGGGGCCCCTCACCCGCTTCCAGCTCCAGCGTGCGGAAGTAACCCGTCAGTGCCGGACGGCCGAATTCGTTGTTGAAGGCGGCGCCGCCAATCGGGCCCTCGATCATGATCCCCAGCGCCGACTCGATGCGACCCGGCCGGCCATGATCGATCTCCCACGGCTGTTCGAACCCCGGGATCCGCAGGTTGGAGACGCTGAAGCCGGTCAGCCCGGCCTTCGGCTTCGAGCCCCGCCCGGTCGCGCCCTCGTCGCGGATCTCGCCACCCGAACCCGTGGCCGCGCCCGGAAAGGGTGAAATCGCGGTGGGATGATTATGGGTCTCCACCTTCATCAGGATTGGCAGATCCAGCTCGGCACGGTGGTATTCCCCCGTGGCGGCATCCGGCAGCAGCCGTATCCCACGATGCCCCTCGATCACCGAGGCGTTGTCGCAGTACGCGGAGAGAACGCCCTCCGGACTCTGATTGTAGGTATGGCGGATCATGCCGAAGAGCGTCTGCTCCTGCGGCTCGTCGTCGACGGTCCAGCTGGCATTGAAGATCTTGTGCCGGCAGTGCTCCGAGTTCGCCTGCGCGAACATCATCAGTTCCGCGTCGGTGGGGGCTCGACCAAGTTCCGCATAGGCGGCTGCGAGGTACTCGATCTCGTCCTCCGACAGCGCAAGGCCGAGCTCGGCATTCGCATCCCGCAGCGCCGTGACCGCGTCCGGCGTCAGATCGATCATCCGCAGGGGTCGCGGCGACTCCTTGCGGAACAGGGCCGAGGCCTCGGTCGCGTCGGCCATCACCGATTCCGTCATGCGATCGTGCAGCACGGCCCCCAGTTCGGCCAGGCCAAGCGCGTGAAGACCGTTGCCCTCCAGGAACCAGTGAACCCCGCGCTCGATGCGGCGTACGCCGTCCTCGAGCCCGGCGTGAAAAGCGATCTCGGTCGCCTTCGAGGACCAGGGACTGATCGTTCCGGGTCGCGGGACCACGAAAAGCTCGCGCGCCGGATCAAAGCCGGGGCCTGCCCAGGGCTCCCCCTCGCCAAGCAGCAGATCGTCCAGACGCGCGATCTCGTCGGTCTCCAACTCGCGCCGGGTATCGACGAAATAGACCAACCGGGCCGCGATTCGGCCCGTCCCCGAATGCTCCGAGCGCAGGCGCGCCTCGCGTTGGCGAATCCGGAACGGCGAAAACGCCCTGCCACCTTCGAATACCCGCATCGGGCTCCCCCTGCATCAGACCGAGGCGCCATTGTACCCAAGGCGGAACGATTTCCGGTGGCAGGGAACCGGAAATCCGCTAGACTGTCATACCAGTACCAAGGGGACGACATGGCTTCGACGTGGGTCACAAAACCCGAGGTGCATGCCGAGGCTGTAGATGACCTCGTAAAAACATCTGCAAACTTATAGTTGCCAACGACGACAACTACGCACTCGCCGCCTAAAAACCGGTAGGAGTGCCGTCCGACTGAAGCCGCGCCTGCGCGTTCAGATCCGGGCGTCGATCTCGCAGGATCGTGGTGAAGCTCTCCCGGGGCGGACCCACTAAAACTTAACCGGGATCGCTGTTGGTTGTCCCTGCCCGTCGGGTAGCCACCAGTCAAAACAAAGACGCGGATAAGCATGTAGAGCCGAAGGCGGAGGTCTTGCGGACGCGGGTTCGATTCCCGCCGTCTCCACCAATAGAGTAATGAAAACAGGCACCTTCGGGTGCCTTTTTTATTGAATTCTTACGTGTATGCGCGGGGTCACGCGGAGAGCTGCGGACTCGGAGAGCACCACCCCCACCCCCGTTTCCGCGCCATTTCACCCTCGCCCCGCCCTCTTTCTCTCCCCTTTGCGCGGAAGCCGGGAACGAAGTCCGCGAGTTCGGAATTTTTTCAAGCTCTTTTCCAATGACTTACGCGCGGACTGTTCATGCGTGTCTTTCGCAGCATGGGGTAGCGAAGGGGACACAACCGCTGCCCGTGGGCGTGGGGGACGCTTCGCGACCCTGAGCGGGCACCGAAGGACTTCTTATGAGTGACCGGTTGCCGACCCGGTACGGTCATCAAGGGAGCCTGAAAACACCTGTCGCTTCGTCAGCCCATTGGCGGCAGGAATACGGGGAACCCGTATGTTTCGCCTTGTATAAACTACGGAATTCCAGTATATTCTCGCCATGAAAGACAGATTCGATCCCGCGAAGGATGCGGTCAATCAGATCAAGCATCAGCTTTCTCTGGCCTTTGGCGACCGCATTTTCGAGGACGACGATCACCTGATCCTCCCCTCTATCCGCGAGATCGACGGGGAGGAGCGATTCAAGGTGGTCGGTCTGGTGGGGGACAAGCTGTTTACCGGCGTTTTCGTCTGGCGGGACGACCTGCCCCGTTTCATTTCCGTGCGAAGGAGCAACACAGGTGAAGAAAGAGCCTATCGTTCTGGCTGCTGATCCGGCGGACCCAGAGGATTTCAACGTAACGCCCGAAGCGCTGGACCGCGCCCAGCGTGCGCGGCTGATTCGCAAGACACGCAGCGGGCTTGGCCTCTCGCAAGCCGAGTTCGCGCGCCGGTTTCGCGTTCCGGTCGGCACCTTGCGGGATTGGGAGCAAGCACGCGTCACGGCTCCGGATTTCGCCGTGGCTTATGTGCGCGTGATCGGGCAGTACCCGGATATCGTTGCGCAGGCCGCCGCCTCCTGAAGCAGGCCGTTACCGCCGGCGTGGCGCTGCCCGGGCGAGGCAGTCCACCGCCCTCAGGCGCAATGCGAAATGACTCACCGGCCTCGCGGTCCGCAGGACATCCCATTGCGGACCCTCAGGCGGTAAGGGTGGGTGGCCGGTTTGGGCCGAGACCTGCCTCCGAGAGAGCCCTGACCCTCCTGATTCAAAGCCCCGCCCTCCCCCACTGCTCCGCCCAGTCCGCTGGGGGATCCACTGCCAGGTCGAACAGCACCACGCGAACGGTGCCCGCGGGCGAGGCCCATCTGCAAAGGGGTGGGCGCGGTATCCCACGCCCGGGCCCGGCGCGTTTCGCCGCTGGGGAGCGTCATCAGCTTGCGGCCGCTGCGGCGCTTCATGCGGATCGGCATCGACCGCGTCACCCGTCGGTCATTCCCCGCAAGATCCCAACTCTGGCGGATTGGGTGTAAATGAGCGTCTTAATGGATGCGCCTCAAAAATGGGTGTAAATGGGTGTAGTATTGGTTCATGCTGAAAACCGACAGCATCCAGATCACAACGGAGATCCTGAGCCTCATCGCCAGGATCGACGAGTTCAAGGGCGCCTGGCGCGCCCTGGGTACGCTCGCGCCTGATCGCCTGTCGGCGCTGCGCCGCGTCGCCACCATCGAGAGCATCGGCTCATCGACCCGCATTGAGGGCAGCAAGCTGTCCGACCGCGAGGTGGAGCAACTGCTGTCAAACCTTGAGATCAAGTCCTTCGCCACCCGCGACGAGCAGGAGGTGGCCGGCTATGCCGAGCTGATGGATCTGGTGTTCTCCTCGTGGCAAGGCATCCCGTTCACCGAGAACCACATCAAACAGTTGCACCAGATCCTCCTACGATACAGCGAGAAGGACACCTGGCATCACGGCAACTACAAGACCCACTCGAACAGCGTTGCCGCCTTCGACGAGACCGGCGCGCAGATCGGCATTGTCTTTCAGACGTCGTCGCCGTTCGCCACGCCCCGCCTGATGATGGAGCTGGTGACCTGGGTGCACCAGGAGCGCGAGACAGCCCGTCTGCACCCGCTGCTGATCATCGCCCTGTGCGTCGTCGTGTTCCTGGAAATCCACCCCTTCCAGGACGGCAACGGGCGACTCTCCCGCGTGCTGACCACGCTCCTGCTCCTGCAGGCCGGGTACGCCTACGTGCCGTACAATTCCCTCGAGAGCGTGATCGAACAGAGCAAAGAAGCCTACTACCTGGCGCTGCGACAGACCCAAGGCACGATCCGCACGGAAGCGCCGAACTGGCACCCGTGGCTGGTGTTTTTTCTCCGCTCCCTGGCCGAACAGGTGCGGCGCCTGGAGAAAAAGGTCGAGCGCGAGAAGATCGTGCTGGCGGCCATGCCCGAACTGCAGCTAAAGATCGTCGAGTTCGCCCGCGAGCATGGTCGCGTGACCATCGGCGATGCCATCAAGCTGACCGGGGCCAGCCGCAATACGCTCAAGCAGCACTTCCGGGCACTGGTCGAACGCAGCACCCTCAACCAGCACGGCAAAGGCCGAGGGGTCTGGTACGCCTTGCGCTGAGAGGCTGCGGGACGACGGTTCGATTCCGAACCCGGGAATTGAACCCCCGGAAAGGCGTAAGAATTTGAACGGCCCTATCGGTGGCCGATCCCGGGAGCTCGGTGTCACGCGGGCGGCCCTGTCCCGTGTGCTGCACGGTCACGCGGGCATTTCGCCCGAGATGGCCTTGCGCATCGAACGCTGGCTGGGTGTAGAACGTGGCGGGCGCGCCGAAGTCTGGGCGGGAATGCAGCTCGACTACGATCTCTGGCGTGCGCGCCAAGGCAAGGCCGCGTCGCGGGAGAAGGGTGCAGGGACCTGGCCCTGCATTCATCACCGGATCTGACCCAACGACATCCTGGCGAACGAGGCCGGGATCCTCGACCGGATCAGGGAGGTGGTTGCCCAAACACGGGCGGCACCCTTTCTTGGGCCGGCAAATTCGAGCCCGGCCACTTTTCGGGGGACAGTACACCCATTTCCCCCCGCCCCTGGCCCGGGTGCCATGATCTGCGGGAATCACAAGCGATGGCTCTGTTGGCTCGCGTTCATTCGTAGCCGCGGCTATCGGTGTACTGTCCCCGGATAACACCCTTACCGCCGTTTGCGGGTGGTCCCCGGCGAACTCAGGCGCCGATCTGTGAGGGTCGGCCAGCGCGTCGCCGTCAGCCCCGGAGCCATTCCCCGGTTTCTCGACCATTTCGAGCGCACCTACAGCCGGCTCGGCAACCTGCCGCCCAAGCCCGGAAACATCCTCGAAGCGATCCTCTACCGCGGCGAGCTCCCGCGCGGAGAGGTTGCCGGTCTGCTCGGCACCACCGCACGTCACGCGCGCCGCATCGTCGCCGCGCTTGCGGACCACCGCGTGCTCACGTCGGATGGCCCGCGTGCCTCATTGCGCCTTGCCTTCCCCGCAGCACTGGCTCCGCGCTGGATGCCAGGGTTGTTTCCGGAAAGGGCTCGGTAGACGGTATGCACCTCAGCCGAACGAACAGCCCAGGCGGTGCCCGCGCCGGGGCAACAGGCTGCGCGGTTCCGGGGATCACTTTTTGCTTCAGGTGGCCGAGGGTCCTGTTGATCAGCGCCGAGCCCCTAATACAGGCAATCACCTTGGATGAGCGGCCGCAGTCCGGGGATGTCGATACCGAAGCCCCTGTGCACGCGCCCGCTATGCGCCGAACTGCAGACCCCGATCCGTTCCCATTGACTGCCCGGTTTGGGTCGGGTTGAGACACCCGATGACCGATGGCGTCAGTCGGCCCTGAGCCGACACCCGCCGGCGGACTGCGACGGGCCGCAATCTGGTTGAAACCGGCCACCGACTCTGTCTGAAGAAGACCGGTCTTATGGGCACAAGCATCGTGTCCCGCCGGCAGCATCGCAGGCCGGGCACCAAGCGCAACCAGGAGGGGGCGTTCCATGACTTCAAGACACTGCTTTCCGAACGCGTGGCCGAAGTCCAGCGCTGCTACTTGATCCGGTTGTGCGCGCCAGCGTACGGACGGAACTTCAGGGTGAGCACATGCTTTCCTCAAGAATCGTACTGCGCACAAGCGATTCGGCTTTTCGAGTGTACGTGCGTACTCGAACTTCGATGAGAGGAATCATAATGAAAAACAACATCTTTCTGGGCACCATGCCAAAGCGATCACTTTTGCTGGCCATGATCGCGGTGTTCGCCACAGGCTGCGCCACAACGGATCTTTCCCAACCTGAGGCACAGACACAACTCGAGCAGAAGAGTTATGTCGGCCCGACCGGACCTGCCGGAGCTACGGGGGCCACGGGTCAACGGGGTGCAACAGGCGCCATGGGCGCAGAAGGCGTACCGATGGCCGGTCCAGTCGGGCCTACCGGGTACACCGGTGCCCAAGGCGCGCAGGGTGCCACAGGTGCTCAAGGCGCTCCCGGCGGCATGATCGTTGGGCGTGCCGGTGCAGCCGGCCCGACAGGCGCAACCGGCGCAGCGGGCGCGACCGGCTATACCGGCGCACGAGGTGACAGCGTCGCCGGACCCGCCGGAGCGAGAGGCCCAACCGGCGCGACCGGCCCGCAAGGTGACACCGGTTATACCGGTGAACGAGGCGCGACTACCGTTGGCCCTACCGGCGCAACCGGTGCGGTCGGGTCGACCGGTGCAACCGGAACCATCGGCTACACGGGCGCCACCGGCAGTACTGAAATAGGCGGAGTGGCCGGACCCACAGGGGCCACTGGAGCAACCGGCGCCCAAGGCGCAACGGGATCGGTCGGTGTTGAAGGCCCTCTGGCCGAAGGCGGCAGCTGGAGTGTATATAGGGACTACACGTTCCGGGACTACAACGACGAGATTTCAATGTCGGACAGCAACAAGGCACGCGAGATAGCGCAATACATGAACCGGTATCCGTCCTATCTGGCCGGAATCGACGGTGCCAATGCAGAGCGCGCCGATGTCGTTCGCAACGCGATGATCAATGCCGGTGTACCGGCTCACAAGATCCGCGTGGGTACGTTCGGCGACTCGCAACTCAGGCAGCAGAACCGGGTCTCGGTGCTGTTGCTCAACATCTGAACGAAATCCGGAAGCAATAGTAACTTAGCGGTGCGGTCTTCGGATCGCACCGTTTTCTTGATCACTGATGCTTTTCCGCGCGTTTCCGGGGACAGTACACCCATTTCTCCGCCGCTGGCCCGGGTGCCATGATCTGCGGGAATCACAAGCGATGGCGCTGTTGGCTCGCGTTCATTCCGGGGTAGCCCCGGCTATCGGTGTACTGTCCCCGGATATCCGGCATCATTTCCCAGGGACCTGAATACTCCCTACTATGGTGGGAGTATTTGCTGGTGACTTGGGGAGCATTCGTATTTGGACCAAACCCAGTGCGGGACATAGCGGAGTTGGTTCTGAGCAGAGGGGCGCGGAAGCCGTGAGCCGCCTGCCCTCGGTAGAGCCGGGACTCCGGGATCCCTGGTGGGCTCTGCGAATCAGCCTGATTTACGCGGCATTCGCCACCCTGTGGTTGCTGTTTTCAGACTCGATACTCGCATTTTGGCTCGGCACGCCCCAGGAACCGACTTCGTTTGCGACGCTGAAGGGGTGGGCATTCGTCGCAGTGACCGCGAGCCTGCTGTATCTGCTGTTGAGGATCTGGCACCGCAGACGGGAGAGCCCCCGTTCTCCTTCGGCCTGGCAAGACCTCTGGGCTCCGCTCGTGCTTGCGGCCCTGCTCACGCTCGGTATTACGGGCGCCATGGTCCTGAACCTGATGGAACGAGAGGCGGAGGAATATCGGCTCCACCTCGGCACAGTGGCGGAACTGAAGACCCAGCAGGTTGAGAACTGGGTCACTGAGCGCATGCTGGGAGCCGGGCTACTCGGAACCAGCTTTCCTCTGGCCGTACTTTACCGGGCCTGGCGGGATGAAGGGGATCCGGTCGCGGGGGAGCAAGTCGCGCTGCGCCTGACGCAGTTCGCCCAGGCCAGTCGTTTTGCAGCGGTGTCGTTGCTCGATCCAGAGGGTCAGCTGTTGTGGGCCTGTAGTTCTGCCGAGCAGATCGACTGGTTCAGCGAGGAACAGCGCGCCGAGGTACTGTCGATGGCCCGCTCGGGTGAGACCGGTTTCGTTGGCCCGTATCTCGATCTGGCGGGTAATGTGCAACTGAGTTTCGTGGCAAGGCTGCCACTGGCAGAAGGACAGTCCCGCCCCATTGTGTTGCTGCACCTCAGGCAGGACGACTACCTGCCTTCCGCCCTGCGCGAATGGCCTGTTCAGAGCGCGACGGGCGAGATCCTGCTGTTTCGGCAGGCCGGCGACGAGATCGTTTTCCTGACCCCGTTGCGGGATGCACCCGGGCAGCCTCTGCTGCGACGGGCGGTGGGACCCCATGAGCGCCTGCTGGCGTCCCAACTTGCGAGCCGGGCCGATCGCGAACTGCGGTTTGTCGAGGGCATCGACTATCGCGGTGTTCGCGTGTCCGGTGCCGGGCGTGTGATCGATGGAACCGACTGGTTCCTGCTGGCGAAAAAGGACGAGGCAGAATGGGTCGCAGCGGTGATTCAACGGGTCGCCTGGGTGGTACTCGGCGGGATCCTGTTCTTCCTGGCGATCGCTGCGACGCTCTACCTGTCGCGGCAGCGACGCTCGCTTGAGGTTGCCCGGGCGGTGCAGCAGGCCCAGGCGGAACGGCTCGAAGCCCTGCGGATGCTGGAGGCTCTCGCGGAGACCTCCAACGATGCGATCTATGCCACGGACCTTGAGGGGCGTTATCTCCTCTTCAATCGCGCAGCAGCCGAGTTCGTCGGGAAGCCGGTTGAGGCGGTGTTGGGTCAGGATGACCGGGCTCTGTTTCCCCCGGATCAGGCGCGGTTGTCGTTGGAGATCACTCAGCGGGTGATCGAACGGAATCAGGTGCTCACCAATGAGGAGGTCTTCGACACGACGCGGGGCACTCGCGTGTTCCTGTCCACGCGTGGACCCATCAGGGACGAGCAGGGCAACGTGATGGCCACCTTCGGGATTTCCCGCGACATCACCGATCGCGTGCGTGAGCGAGATGCCCTGCGCGTCAGTGAAGAACGGCTGAAGCAGGCGCAACAGATGGCCAAACTCGGGAACTGGGAATTTCGGCCCGACACCGACGAGCTTTACTGGTCGGACGAGCTTTACCGCATCTATGAGCGGGATCCCGCCGAGTTCAAGCCGAGCTATGAAAGCGTCGTCGAGGCCTTTCATCCGGACGATCGCGAAAAGGTGGAAGCACTTTATCGCGCCTCCCTGGAGTCGCGGGAGCCCGGAGGAATCGAGCACCGCCTGTTGTTGCCCGGCGGCCGGATCAAATGGCTCCACCAGGAGTGGGAAACCACGTTTGACGCCGATGGAACGGCCCTGCGTTCGATCGGCACCGTTCAGGACATCACCGAGCGGATGTGTCGGGAGGTCGCGCTTCGCGAGAGCGAGGCTCGGCTGCGTGCAATCAGTGACAACCTGCCGGCAGCCTACATCTTCCAGCTCACCCGCGGCGAGGCGCGCAACCCCCAGTTCCTGTTCCTGAGTGGCAATTTCGAGGCGGTGCACGGGGTCCCGGTCGCCGATGCGTTGTGCGACACGGCGGGAGTCTTCGAACAGATGCTGCCCGACTACCGAGCAGACTACGAGGCCCTGCAGGAACGCAGCGAGAACAACTTCAGCGATTTCTCAGTCACGGTTCCCTTCCGCAGGGCGGACGGCGAGATACGCTGGCTTCTGGCGCAGTCACGCCCACGCCAGACCAGTGAAGGGGTCGTGATCTGGGAAGGCGTGGCCATGGACGTCACCGACGCCAGGGAGGCAGAAGAGCGGATACGCAAACTTGCCCTGGCCGTGGAGCAGAGCCCCAACAGCATTGTGATTACGAACCAGGATGCCGAGATCGAGTACGTGAACGAGGCGTTCGAACGCGCGACCGGCTACCGCCGCGAAGAGGTCCTGGGGCAGAATCCGCGGGTCCTGCAGGCCGGAAAGACACCCAGGGAACGCTACGACGACCTGTGGGCTACAGTCACCCAAGGCGATCTCTGGAAGGGGGAGTTCACCAACAGGCGCAAGGATGGTACCGAGTACGTCGAATTTGCCATCATCGGCCCGCTGCGGCAGCCGGACGGGCGCATTACCCACTATGTTGCGGTGAAAGAGGACATCACCGAGAAGAAGCGGTTGGCATTGGAGCTTGATCGCCATCGTCATCATCTGGAGGAGGTGGTCAAGGAGCGTACTGCACAATTGGCCGAAGCCCGCGAGCAGGCGGACGCAGCGAACGAGGCCAAGAGCGCATTCCTGGCGAACATGAGTCATGAGATCCGTACGCCGCTGAACGCGATCATCGGATTGACGCACCTGCTGCGCCGGGATGACTTGGCGCCCCAACAGGTGGAGCGGCTGGAGCGGATCGACAGCGCCGGGCACCACCTGCTCGCGATCATCAACGACATCCTCGATATCTCGAAGATCGAGGCCGGCAGGATGCAGTTGGAGAGCATCGATTTTCATCTCTCTTCCATACTGGACAATGTGGCGTCGATCATCGGCGATTCGGCCCGGCAAAAAGGATTGAGGGTCCGAATCGATCCGGATTCGGTGCCGCTCTGGCTGCGCGGCGACCCGACCCGGCTGCGGCAGGCCTTGCTGAACTACGCGGGCAATGCGGTGAAGTTCACCGACGCGGGTTCCGTCACCCTGCGGGCCGAGCTGCTGGGCGAAGATACCGAGGGCCTGCATGTCCGCTTCGTGGTGGAGGATACCGGTATTGGTATCGCCCCCGGCGATTTGCCCCGGCTGTTCAATGAGGACTTCGCGCAACTCGATGCGGCGACGGCCCGCACCCATGGTGGGACGGGGCTGGGCCTGAACATTGTCCGGCGGATGGCCGAGATCATGGGTGGTGAGGTGGGGGCCACGAGCACCCCGGGTGAAGGCAGTGCATTCTGGTTCACTGTGCGCCTGCAGCGTGGTCGGAACACGCTGCAGGAAACACCGGTCCCGCGCTCCGTGGACCCCGAGGCCGATTTGCGTGCGCGTCATCAGGGAGCGCGCCTGTTGCTGGCGGAAGACAACCCCATCAACCGCGAAGTGGCGCTCGAACTGCTGCACGGGGTCGGCCTGCATGTGGACTATGCCACCGATGGTGCGGAAGCGGTGCGCATGGTGCGGGACAGACCCTATGACCTGATCCTCATGGACATGCAGATGCCCAACATGGATGGGCTGGAGGCGACCCGATTGATCCGTTCGCGGTCGGGGCCGGACGGAATTCCGATCCTGGCGATGACCGCCAACGCTTTCGACGAGGATCGCAAGGCCTGTGAGGCGGCGGGCATGAACGATTTCGTGTCGAAACCGGTGGATCCGCCCCATCTTTACGCCACCCTGCTGCGCTGGCTCGATGCCACGGCACGGCCGAGGGCCGATGCTGTGGCGCCCGGTGATGCACCACCAGCGGAGCCCCCTCAGCCCAGGACGGAACCCGAGGAGCGTCCGCAAACGGAGCCCGCCGAACGGGCTGTGATCGACGAGCTCGAGCAGATCAGTTCGCGCCTGCCGGGTGGGCTCGACACCGACAAGACCCTGGCGGGTGTCGGTGGCAATGCGGACTTCTATCTTGAGTTGCTACATGAGCTTGTTACCTCCCATGGCGAGGACGCGACGCGAATCCAGGAGGCTCTTGCGCTTGGCAATCGGGAAGACGGCCAGCGCATCGCACACAGCCTCAAGGGCGCTGCGGCGACCTTGGGAGCCAACACCCTCGCGGACGTGGCCATGCGGCTGGAGCAACGGCTCAAGACGGGTACCGCCACACCCGCCGCCGTGGACGCGGAACTCAGGGAACTGCAGGCGGCGTTGGACGCTCTCGCCAGGGCGCTGAATCCATAACTGGCAGCAACAGGTCGCCCCTTATTTCAGAGGCCGGGACTGGGTTTTCCGGGGACAGTACACCCATTTCTCTGCGGCTGGCCCAGGTGGCATGATCTGCGGGAATCACAAGCAACGGCTCTGTTGGCCCGCGTTCATTCCGGGGTAGCCG
>JAABSC010000007.1 GCA_011390565.1 Thioalkalivibrio paradoxus
GTCCCCGTTGTCCTTGCGAAAATCGGCAATGGTCTTGAAGTCCGGCGTCAGACGTCCCGTCAACCACATCAACTCGACGTTACGCTGCGCCTCGCGCTCCAGCCGCCGACTGGACTGGATCCGGTTCATGTACCCGTAGACGTACAGCTTCAGCAGCGTCGCCGGGTGATACCCCGGACGGCCGGTGGCCGGCGCTTCGGTGGCAAAGCCCAGACCCCGCAGATCCAGCTCATCCACGAAGACATCGATGACCCGGGCCGCACTGTCCTCGGCCACATAGTCCTCCAATGTCTCCGGGAATAACGTGACCTGATTGCGCTGCGCACCTGCAATGAATCCGCTCATCCGACGCCCCCCTCAGAACCTGTCCCATTTTACCGTGAGCGGAGTTTTCACACAGTCTGGGTCGGCAACTGTCTCTCGACCAAGCAATCCGCAAGCGCTGGACCATCTTGCAGTCAGGAGGTTTTTAGCCGACGTAGCGTTGCGAGTACGTTTTCGGTACCCCGGGGCCAAGCCATGGTCAGGAGATAGAAGCGCGGAGTCCCGCGTGGTGCGGAGCTTCGGGCGGTCACAAACCGCGTTGAGCGCGTTCGAGACTCCCGGTCTGGCGGAGAGAGAGGGATGGGCTCGCTGCGCTCGCCGCTGCTTCGCGGTCGAACCTTGTTTTTGATGTATCGAGGGTTCGAATCCTGTTTCATCAGATACGAAAAAGGGGCCACGAGGGCCCCTTTTTCGTATCTGGCGGAGAGAGAGGGATTCGAACCCTCGATACGGTTTTGCCGTATACACACTTTCCAGGCGTGCGCCTTCAACCACTCGGCCACCTCTCCGGATTTTCGGCGTGCGGGGCCTGGCCCCGCCAACGAAGCTGCGCAGGTTAAACCAGGGCCGGGCAAACCGCAATCGGCTGCACGGGACATCATTTGCCACTGCCTGCTCCGGGCGGCAGGACGCCGGGAAACATCGTCACGTTGCTGCCCGGTGCCAGATCCCGAATGCGCGCGCTGCCGATCTCGGCCACCTCGTCGATGCGGATCACGGCGTGCAGGGGAATGTGGAAACGTTCCACACCTTCGAATTCGTGGCGCAGGCGTTCCTCACCGGGGTCCACCACCAGCTTGCTGCGCTCACCGAACAGCAGATCCTCGATGGTGACGAAACCGTAAAGCGAATCCTGGTACACCTCCCGCGCGAACATTTCGTAGACCTTGCCCTGGTTGACGAAGGTCACGCGGTAACGGGTCGTGTCATTCATACGCTCATCATGCGGGCGTGACGCGCAAATGCAAGCGTGCGGGCATCAGTCGAACACGATCGTCTTGTTGCCGTGCGTCAGCACCCGGCCCTCGAGGTGATAGCGCAGCCCCCGGGACAGCACCCAGCGCTCCACGTCGCGACCCTTGCGCACGAGGTCGGCCACCTGATCGTCGTGGCGGATGCGCGCGACGTCCTGCTCGATGATCGGACCCGCATCGAGATCTTCGGTCACGTAGTGGCAGGTCGCGCCGATCAGTTTCACGCCGCGGGCGAAGGCCTGGTGATACGGCCTCGCGCCCACGAAGGACGGCAGGAAGCTGTGATGGATGTTGATCAGCCGATCACGGAACTCGGTGCACAGGGTGGGCGGGAGGATCTGCATGTAGCGCGCGAGCACAACCGTATCGGCTTCGAGCGCGCGCAGCCGCTGCTGCAACGTCGCGAATGCCGCCTCGCGGGTTTCACGGGTGACCGGGATGTGTTCGAACGGGATGCCGTAACACGCCGCAACCTCTTCGAGATCACGGTGGTTGGAGAGAATAGCGGGAATCTCCATCGGCAGTTCGCCGGAGCGCCAGCGGGCAAGCAGGTCCGTCAGGCAGTGCGGTTCCCGGCTGACCAGGATCACCACCCGCGGCCGGGCCTCCGCGCGGGTCAGGGACCAGTTCATCCGAAGTTCCCCGGCGAGTTGTGAGAACTCCCGCGTCAAGGCCGCGTCGGCACCTTCCTTCAGCGAAAACACCCAGCGCATGAAGAACCAGCGCGCCTCGGTGTCCGTGTGCTGGGCGGCCTCGGTGATCCAGCCTTCGGCGTCCGCGATCAACCGGGCGACCCGGGCGACGATCCCCATCTGGTCGGGGCAGGAGACAGTGAGGCGGAATTCGGCGCGGTCGGACATGGGCAAACTCAAGGTCTGTGTGCAGCACGCCAGTCTACTGCCTGAACAGGCACGGGATGAACCCCTTCCCGAAACAGCAACGCCCCGGCCGGTTCCGTGGCCAGGGCGCCGTGGTTGCGAGCGTCCGAGCCGGACGCGCTCAGCTGCGCTTGTCGATCCACTGCCCGATCGAGGGCGGGACTTCCTTCTGCGCCCGACCCGAGACATAGATGCCGATATGACCGCCCTTGAAGGAGATCTCGGTGTAGTCGCGCGTCCCCACGAGCTTTTTCAGTGCCTTGGAGGCGTCGGGGGGCACCAGGTGATCTTCGGTCGCAAAGATATTGAGCACGGGCATGGTGACATTCTTCAGGTTGACCTCGTGTGGCCCGATCTGCAGCCCCCCGTTAACCAGCTTGTTCTCCTGGTAGAAGTCTTTCAGGAACTGCCGGTAGGCCTCTCCCGCCTGATCGGGGCTGTCGAAAATCCATTTCTCCATGCGCAGGAAGTTGGCCACCTGCGTCGGATTGTCGAGCACGTCGATCATGTCCAGGTATTTCTGCCCGATCAATCGATAGGGTTTCAGGTTCAGGAAAGTCCAGTTCAGCATCTCGCCGGGAATGTTGCCGAGCGTATCGACGGTGAGGTCGACATCCAGGTAACGAACCCAGTTGGACAGCATGTTGTCCGGGGTCTGGAAATCGACCGGGGTCACCATCGTCACCAGATTGGCCACCTTGTCCGGATGGGTCGCCGCATAGCACAGGCTGAAGGTGCCGCCCTGGCAGATGCCGAGCACGTTGATCGCATCCAGGCGGTGCCGTTTGCGGATCACGTCGACGCAGCGATCGAGATACCCGTTGATGTAGTCATCCAGCGTGAGGTAGCGGTCGGCCCGGTCCGGATAGCCCCAGTCGATCAGGTACACGTCCATGCCGGCATCGAGCAGGCCGCGGACGGTCGAGCGGTTTTCCTGCAGGTCGGCCATGTACGGCCGGTTCACCAGCGCGTAGACGATCAGTACGGGCACGGGGTTCTGGACCACGCTGGCGGGCGCCTGGAAGCGATAGAGGACCATCTTGTCCTCTTCGTAGATGGCTTCCTTCGGGGTCACGCCCGTCGTGATTTCTTCGACATCCATCAGGTTCTGGATGCCGTGGGTGAGCTTGTTCTGGAAGGTCGTCAGCTCGTCGAGGGCTTCGTCGGGTCGAATCTGAATCGGGGTCATGACTGGGTTTTCCTCCGGGTGGTGCCGGTCTTCCGTGTCGTGCCCCCAGTCGCGCCGGGGGCAGGCTTGCTGGCAGGCTTCGCTGCCGCTCGGGTCTTGGTCGCAGCGGGTTTCGCGGGGGTCTTGGAGCCAGCCGCCTTCGTACGGGCCTTGGTGGCGGCGGGTTTCGCGGGCGTGACGTCCGACTGCGTCGCCGGAGCGGGCTTCTCCTGCAGCTTCTTCACAGCTTCGCGCAGGGTATCCAGCTCCTGACGCAGCGCCTCCACCTCGGAGACCACACCTGCCATACCGTCCAGCTCCGCTCGCATGCTCTCGGCCTCGGCAGACAGCTTGCGGAAATCGTTGCGGAAATCGTGCAGTCGGCGCTGAAGCCCGCTGATTTCCGTGCGGGTCGGCATGTTCATGGCTTCCAGGCTTTCGTCCACCAACCGCGCGCCCTGCTGTTTGACGGCCATCAGGGCATTGACCATCTCGCCATACCGCTTGGCATAGTCATCGGACATGGCGTACTCGGCGTACACCTCTTCGCAGGCGTCGACCCAGATGTTGTATACCTGCCGCACGGAGTTCACCGGCCCGGAATCGGCCGCGGTCGTCTCCAGGCGCTTCTGGAATGTCTCCAGCGATTTCTGGCCCAGTGCGCCGAATCCCGCCTGATACTGGCCCATCGCCTTTTCATATTCCATCACGAGCCGGCCGAATTTCTGGTACTGCTCCTGGTATTCGCGACCGTAGCCGATCGCCGGGGCCGAGAGAAAACGGTCCATCTGGGCGCGCATATCGCCCGGGACATCGCCTTCGAAAGCCTTGAGGAAATCACCGGGAACCGGCGAGCCGGCCGACATCGTGCGCGAGAACGTATCGAACGGAAGGTCCCAGAACGCCGTGGCGCCACGCCCCGTCTTTCCGGCCAGCCCCATCGCCGCCAACGGGTTCATGCCCTGTCCACCCTTGGCAAACGCATCGGAGAGGGTCCGCATCCAGTTCTGGACCATGTCCGAGACATCCCCGGAGGTCGTGGGCTTGCTGAGTCCCTCGGCCATCGCAAAATAGTTCTTGCCCAGGTTGACCAGCTGGCTGAAGACGTCCTGTGCGGGCTTCGGTGCCGAAGGGGAGACCGCTTTCCACCACTGCTCCATCGCGTCCGCCCACGGATTCGCCGGTTCGCGGGAACCGGACATGGCGGTATCGAGGCCGCGTTGTGCCATCTCCGTCCAGGCGTCCCAGTAACGCTTCTGTGCTTCCAGCCACCGATCGGCGGTCGTTTCGGAATCAGACATCTCGGTCTCCTGATGGGCTCCGCGCAACGGCGGGCGTGCATGGCATGCTTGGATTCTAGAACCTTGGCTGGATAGTAGCACGGAATTTGTGCACTGCACCATAACGAAACGGCCACATTGGGTCGTGCGGCGCAGCATGCCATAATCCGCTGGATATCGACCCGCTCGCCTTCATTGACGACAAAACCGTTGCGGGCACCTAGAGGAGAGGCATGAGATGAGTGAAGAGATCGTGATTGTCGGTGCGGCCCGTACCGCCGTTGGGACGCTGATGGGATCGCTGGGTGACATTCCCGCCAGCAAGCTGGGCGCGCGGGTCATCAGCGCGCTGCTCGAACGCACGGGCCTGAAGCCGGAACAGGTAAGCGAGGTGATTCTCGGGCAGGTGCTGACCGGCGCAGCCGGCATGAACCCCGCGCGTCAGGCTTCCCTCGAAGCCGGCCTTCCGCATACCGTGCCGGCGATGACCATCAACAAGGTCTGCGGATCCGGCCTGAAGGCCGTGCATCTTGCCTATCAGGCCGTGCTCTGCGGGGACGCGGACATCGTGGTGGCCGGTGGACAGGAGAGCATGAGCATGGCGCCGCATGCCCTGCCCCGCTCCCGCAGCGGCGTGAAGATGGGCGTCTGGACGATGAAGGACACCATGATCAACGACGGTCTGTGGTGCTCGATCACCGACGTCCACATGGGCAATACGGCGGAAAACATCGCCAAACAGTACGAGATCGGCCGGGAAGAACAGGATGCCTTTGCCGCGCAGTCCCAGCAGCGCGCCGAGGCCGCAATTCGCGACGGCATCTTTCGCGACGAAATCGTTCCGATCGAGATCCCGCAACGCAAGGGCGAGCCGGTGGTCTTCGACACCGATGAGTTCCCACGAGCCGGTACCACGGCCGAGGGACTCGGCAAGTTACGTCCCGCCTTTGACCGCGATGGCACCGTCACCGCGGGCAATGCTTCGGGCATCAATGACGGCGCCGCGGCCGTGATCGTGACGACCGCCACCCGGGCGCGCGAGCTTGGCCTGAAACCGATGGCGCGAATCGTCGCCTTCTCCGCCGCCGGGGTCGATCCGTCGATCATGGGTACGGGGCCGATCCCGGCTACCCGAGCCTGCCTGGAAAAGGCCGGCTGGACCCCGCAGGACCTGGACCTGGTCGAATCGAATGAGGCCTTCGCTGCTCAGGCGATTTCCGTGAACAAGGAACTCGGCTGGGATCTGTCCAAGGTCAACGTGAGCGGCGGGGCCATCGCGATCGGCCATCCGATCGGCGCCTCCGGCGCGCGCGTGCTGGTGACCCTGCTGCACGGCATGCAGCGGCTCGAGGCCCGGCGTGGCCTCGCCACGCTGTGCATCGGAGGTGGCCAGGGTGTGGCGATGGCGCTGGAACGCATCGACTGATCCGGCCTTCGGCCCCGGCCTCGCGCCGGGGCGTCGTTCACCGGCAAATCCCGCTATGATTGAGGTGTTGTATCCATGAAGAAGCATTGGGGTGTGCCGTGACCGAGCAACGGCTGATCAAGAAGTACCCGAACCGGCGCCTCTATGACACCGAGGAAAGCCGCTACATCACATTGGCGGACGTGCAGCGCCTCATGCTGAACGGAACGGACGTGAAGGTCATCGACACCCAAAGTGGCGAGGACATCACGCGCGGCATCCTGATCCAGATCATCACGGAACAGGAGGCGGGTGGAAATCCGCTGTTCACCACCGACATGCTCACCCGATTCATCCGCTTCTACGACGAGTCGGCACAGGATGCATTTTCCAGCTTTCTCGAACAGACCCTGAAACTCTACAGCGAGCAGCAGGAGCAGTTGCGTGCCCAGATGGACCAGATCGTCTCAGGGCCCGCAGTCGATACCTGGACGGAACTGGCGGAGCGCAACATGGACCTGTGGCGCGAAATGCAGAACAGCTTTTTGCAAACTGCGGGGCTGAAACCCGGAAAGCCGTCCTCCCGGCCCCGAGACGAGTAACCGGCACCGGGGACAGGCCCCCCGGTGCCATGCGGCTTGACCCACCCTGAAAAGCGCGCGGACGACGCTTGACAAGAGCGGCCTGGCCTCCTATGCTGCAATGCAACAATGCTGCACCGCACCATAACGGCGTGGTGGCATTCGCCAGGAGATTGAATCATGCAAAACCAGATCTTTGATGACTATAATGAAATGGCTCAGGGCGCTTTCGAAGCGATGCGCAAGCTCGGCGAAATCAACATGCGTGCCAGTGAGCGTCTGTTCCAGCAACAGATGGACCTGACCAACACGATGCTGTCGACGAGTGCCAAGGGCATGGAAGGCGTGACCAAGGCCAAGGGTTACCAGGAACTGGCCACCACGCAGGCCAAGCTGGCCCAGGATTACGGCCAGGAGTATCTGAAAAGCTACCGTGACGCGGTGGAAGTCCTGACCGAGGCCCGCGATGCCGCTGCCGAGGTCGTGGATCAGCAAATGCAGGTTGCCAGCAAGAACATGCAGGCCACCGGCGAAACCATCAAGAAGGCCGCGGCCAAAGCCGCTGCCTGACGATAAACCGGCCACGAGCCGCCGGAGGGGGCGCTGGGCGCCCCCTTTCCGCGTTGTGCCACGGGCCGCCAAACGGGAGGATGCATGGCTGCACGTATAGCGTTGGTCACTGGGGGTATCGGTGGAATCGGTTCGGCGATCTGCCTCGAGCTGGCCGAGAGAGGTTTCAAGGTCGTCGCAGGCTACTACCCGGCAGAAAAGGATCTGGCCGAGGAGTGGCAGAAGAAACAGGCCGCGGAGGGCCACGAGTTCGAGATCGCCTCCGGTGACGTGTCTTCGTTCGAGGACTCGCAGAAAATGGCGCAGGACATCGTTTCCCGAATCGGGCCCATCGATGTGCTGGTCAACTGCGCGGGGATCACGCGCGACAAGACTTTCAAAAAGATGGAACCCGACCAGTGGCGTGCGGTGATCAGCACGAACCTGGACAGTCTGTTCAACGTGACCCGCCAGGTTGTGGACGGCATGACCGAGCGCGGTTGGGGCCGGATCGTGAACATCTCTTCCGTGAACGGTCAGCGCGGGCAGTTCGGGCAGACGAACTATTCCGCCGCCAAGGCGGGCGCGCACGGGTTTAGCATGGCGCTGGCCCAGGAGGTCGCACGCAAGGGCGTGACGGTGAATACCATCTCCCCCGGCTACATCGCGACCGAGATGACCCAGGCCATTGCCGAGGAAGTCCGCGCACAGATCGTCGCGCAGGTTCCGATGGCACGCATGGGCACCCCGGAAGAGGTCGCGTACCTGGTCGGGATTCTCTGCGACGACCGCGCTGGCTACATCACGGGCGCGAACTACGAGGTCAACGGTGGCCTGTTCATGAGCTTCTGATCCCTCGTTCGAATCCCGGGGAAACCCGGGGCGTCCGATACCCGCCGGTGGTCACCATGCCACCGGTTTTTTTTCGCCCGAAAAGGGATGTTATCGGATGCATGCGGCACCCCCATTTCTCAAATTCGGTCATTTTTGTTTAATTGTGATTGAAATTCAGTGAATCGTCGGCCATGCTCCAGCTAACTCACAATAGAGATTCGGGCCGCAAACAGATGATTCCCAATGATTCACGTGCACTCTTGGAAGAGAACGCTCGTTTCGGGCCTACGTCGTGCTGCCGATGAAAAACGGGGCCACGGCGACACGACAGGGCTTCAGTCTGATCGAGCTGATGGTGGCGATGGCGATCGTGGCGGTTCTGGCGACGCTCGCGTTGCCGGCCTACTCGGCCTACGTGAACCGGGCAAAAATGACCGAGGGCATCGTGCACCTCTCCGCCGCCAAGACCTCGATCGCCGAGTTTCTCGCGAATCATTCGCGCTTGCCCAGCGTGGACGAAGTGTCCGAAACCTTGCCCAGCGGCCCAGTGAGCGCCTACATCGCACGTATCGAGGCCGAGGTCGTGGGTACAACCGGCTCGAGCGACAATGCTGCACCGGTCGACACTGCCCCCGTCGATGAGGCGACCCAACCCGGACCCGTCGCGGGCCGCGGCCCTCCAGCCAATGCGCCCGCTCATGGCTGGCGTGCCCAAGACAACCGCCTCGTGACGCGGAGTCCGCCCGTTCCGGTCGCAAATGCAGCCCCGGTCGAGCCGACGCCCGCCACCGAATCGGCACTGCGTCTGGTGGCTCAGATGAATCCCGACGCGTTCATGGGGATGCGGGCCGACGAAAACGACCGTTTGATGCTCGAAGCACAGTGGGTGGGGGGTTCCCTGCAGTGGTCGTGCAAACCCCACCCCGACCGCGGCGTGCGGCCCGACTGGCTGCCCGCGAGTTGCCGCCCCTGAACGAGCCTTCAGCGTCTGCGGGCCTTGAAGAATGCCCTGAGCTGATCCGCGGCCTCTTCAGCCAATACCCCGCCCGTCACCGCCATTCGATGGTTGTGCGAAGGATGCGCGACGAGGTCGAGCGCACTGCCTGCCGCACCCGTACGCGGGTCGGGTGCCGCATAGACCAGGCGTGCGACCCGGGCGTGAATCATCGCCCCGACGCACATCGGACAGGGCTCCAGCGTGACGTAGAGCGTGGTTCCCGGCAGGCGGTAGTTGTCGGCCGCCCGTGCCGCCGCACGCAGGGCGCGGATTTCGGCGTGCGCCGTCGGATCGCGCTCGCCGATCGGGGCGTTGTGTGCCTGCGCAAGGCACTCGCCGTCACGTACGAGTACCGCTCCAACGGGAACCTCACCCGCCTGCTCCGCCGCGGCTGCCTGTGCCAGCGCAAGCGCCATCCAGCGGCGATCCGCGTCCGAATCGCGCTCAGGCTCTCGGCGCTCCGTCACGGCTGAAACCGGCCCATCCCGCTACCCCGGGGGCGCTGCCGCATCCAGCGCGGCCTCGATTGGACCCCGCAGCTGTTCCGGTGTGGAGGTCGGCGCGTAGCGCCCGATCACACGCCCGTCCCTGCCAACCAGAAACTTGGTGAAATTCCACTTGATCGCCTGCGTTCCCAACGCGCCGGGAGCCTCGGCCTTCAGATGCGCGTACAACGGATGCACCCCACTTCCGTTGACCTCGATCTTCGCGAACATCGGAAAACTCACCTGAAACCGGCTGCTGCAGAAAGCGGCAATATCGGCCGCGCTTCCGGGTTCCTGGTGTCCGAACTGGTTGCAGGGGAAGCCCAAAACCTGGAAGCCCCGATCGGCATACGCCTGTTGCAGGGCTTCCAGACCCGCATACTGCGGCGTGAAACCGCATTCACTCGCCACGTTGACGATCAGAAGAACCTGCCCGCGGAAATCAGCGAAGTGCTGCAAGGCGCCGTCGAGGCGCTCCGCGGTCAATTCATGAATCGCGGCCATGTTCTCTCTCCTTCGCTTCTCGCAAATGGCGTTCAAGGTCTTCCAGCAACGCAGCCATGCTCACGGACAGGGCCGAGACCAGCGCTACCGGCGCACGGTTCGCCATCGGTTCCGACTGTTCGAGGTTCCAGAGTTGCGTCCCGCCAGAGTCCTGCACGAAGACGCGCAGCCCGGCACGGGCGACACCTGGACCTTCCATCTGCAGATCACCGTGCAATGCGGTCACCAATACATCCAGGCGCAGCGCCCCAGGCTCGACTGCGGCATCCGCAACGAGGTTGACCGGGGCAGAGGCTCGAGTCCAGCGCTCGCGCAGCACCTGCTCGACGTGTTCACGCGGGTTCAGAAACCACTCGTTGTAGAAATCGGATTCGTAGCGGTAGGCTGCCGGCCGGTAGACCAGCCCCTTGCCTGCCAGTTCCGGCGCGATCCGTACCGAGGCCAGTTCCACGCGGACCGGCTCGCCGTCGGAGACGCTTGCCTCCGGGACCTCGAGCAGAAACCAGGCTCGATCCAGGGCGGCCCGCTCCGGCACCAAGGTGCACCCGCCCGCGAGCAGAGACGAAAGCAGGATCCAGGGAAGGACGACTCGGGTGCGTTTCATCTCAGGGGCTCCGTTCCAGTGTGCTCCGGGGCGGCGGTGCCCCGAATATCGCCCCGGCAGGATTCCGCCGGGCGTCTTCGGTGAGGGAGCGCAACGCGGCAGTTGCCGCCTGCAGATCACCCAGGGTACCCGACAGCCTCTCTTCGTTTGCGCCCAGGCCGCGATCGAGACGGGTCACCACTTCCTCGATCTGCTGCACCAGACCGGCGATGTCCGCCTGTTCCAGCCCTGCCCGCAGGGCACGCAGCGTCGCGCGTGTCTCGGCCGGCAGGGACTGTGTCTCCGGCGACTCGAGCAGGGACTCCGCGGCGGCCATCAACTGCTGGCCCTGGACTACCGCCGTGTTGAGTTCGGCGGCGAGTTCTCCGGCCACCTGGTTGAAACCCTGGATGTCGAGATCCGACGCTTTTTGTTCGAGGGTGAACAGAAGCAGCGTCGCGCCATCGATGACCGCCTCGATGTCCAGCTGCGAGAACCTGCGCAAAGCCGCTTCCGCATTCTCCAGAAACTGGACCGCAATGCTCGGCGCGGAGGGAATGTGGATGGTTCGCGGCTCCCAGTCGATGGCCAGGGGAGGATGGGTGGCCGGATCCAGGAAATCGAGTTCCAGGTAGTTGATGCCGGTAATGCCCTGAGCCGCCATGCGCACGCGCAGGCCGTTTTCGATCAACAATTGCATATGCGGCTCCGGATCCGGGCCGAACAGGCTGGCCCGACCCCTGGGCGCAAACCGATCCATGCGCACCCGGCCCTCCACCATCACGTAGCGCCTGCGCTCCGTGGGCTCCACGTCAGGCTGGTATTCGGCCGCCGTGAAGCTGAGGCGCGTGACATCGCCGATGGTCACGCCCCGGAACTTGATCGGGGCGCCGACATCGAGACCCTGCACCGAACCGTCGATGTAGGTTTCAATGGCCGTGGTCGGACGCAGCAGGTTGCCCGTGCCCATCACGATCAGAACGATGATCAGCGCGGCGATCGCGCCGAGTATGAATAGCCCCAAGCGGAAATTGTTCGCGGCACTCATGCCGTCACGTCCTCTGTTTCGGCGCGATTGAGAAAGCGCCGTACCCAGGGATGCCGGCTGGTGTCGCGCAACACCCGCGGATCCCCTTCGGCCGCAATCGACCGGGTTTCCTTATCCAGCATAATGACCCGGTCGGCAATGGCAAAGATACTCGGCAGCTCGTGCGTGACCACGACCATGGTCATACCGAGCGTATGGGTAAGACGGCGGATCAACTGATCCAGTTCGGCTGAGGTGATCGGATCCAGGCCGGCGGAGGGCTCGTCGAGAAACAGCACCTCGGGGTCCAGAGCCATGGCGCGGGCAATCGCGGCACGTTTCTGCATGCCACCGCTGATCGCGGCTGGCAGATAGGCGGCAAACTCCGCCAGCCCGACCAGCTGCAGCTTCGCCAGCGCGATCTCGTTCATCGCCTGACGCGGCAGGCGGGTGTGCACCTCGAGCGGCAGACGCACGTTTTCCAGCAGCGTCATCGAACCGAACAGCGCACCCATCTGGTAGGAAACACCGATACGGCGCAGCACTGCTTCCCGTTCCTCTCCCTGGGCCTGTGTGATATCGCGGCCGGCAATGAGGATGCGGCCGGCCCTCGGCTCATACAGCCCGATCATGTGCTTCAGCAACGTGCTCTTGCCGCTGCCGGAACCGCCGAGGATCACGAACACCTCGCCGGAGTTCACGGCGAAGTCCAGATTTTCCATGATCACCGTGGAACCGAACCCCATGGTCAGTCCCTCGACGCGGATGAGGATGTTTTCCGATGCCATGGCGGTCAGATACCGAGCTGGTAGAAGAGCACGGCAAAAAGCCCGTCGGCCACGACGATCAGAATGATCGCGGTCACCACGGCACTGGTCGTGGACTGTCCGACGGCCGCCGCACCGTTGCCGGTCTGCAATCCGCGCAGGCATCCCACGGTCGCGACCAGCAGACCGAAGATGACCGCCTTGAACAGCCCTGAACCCAGGTCGGCCAGGGTGACCGCACCGCTGACCTGCTGGAAGAACGCGACCCAGGGAATGCCGAATCCCCGCATGATCATTGCCGCGCCCACCAAACCGATCAGATTCGCGTACAGCGCCAGTAGCGGGGCGACCAATAACGCCGCCAGGACTTTCGGGACCACCAGGAAGCGAACCGGGTCCAGCCCCATGGTGGTGAGCGCGCTGACTTCCTCGTTGACCTTCATGGTGCCGATCTCGGCGGCGAAGGCGGCGCCGGAACGGCCGGCCAGCAGAATGGCCATCATCAGCGGGCCCAGCTCCCTGAACAGCGAGATCGACACGAGATCGGCCACGAAGATTTCAGCACCGAACTGGCGCATCGCGATGGCGGACTGGAATGCCAGGATGACCCCCAGCAGAAAAGCGATCAGCGAGACGATCGGGAGGGCCTGGAATCCGGCGACTTCGGCCACCTTCAGCGCATCACCCCAACGCACGCGGCGCGGCTGCACCAGCGATTCCGTCAGGGCCCGGCTCACCTCGCCGATGAAGGAAATCTGCGTTCGGATCTCGTTCCCGACCGCGATCACGCCCTCACGGAACAGCTCGCGGGACGACCGGCGGGCCGGCTGCTGGACATCGATGGCATCGGCGTCACGATACGGTTTGAGGTGCCCTTCGACGGCAGCGCTCAAGCCAACCAATTCGACCCTGGACCCCAGCTCCGCGACCGTGCGTTCGATGCCGTGCAGGAGCCCGGCCCCGGCCCCATCACAGTAGGACACACCCGAAACGTCGACCGCGAGGAGCGCCGAGCCCGAGGCCAGCTCCCGGGCATCGTCCAGGACCCGATCCCACACGCGGCCCAGGGTAAACGCGTCCATGCGGCCCGCCAGCGTCATGCAGGGTCGCGGCTCTCGGGCCGAGACATGGGTGAACGGGGGATCCGACGCAGGTTCGGACGGTTTCATCACTGCCACTCGCGATTCATCCGTTCATAATAGCAACGAGCAGGAACCATGCGCCCACGACGGGACTCCATTGGCTGGACGTCCGAGGATATCGAATGCAGAACGTCTCCCGTGAAATGGACCGCGATGCCTTGAACCGTGTCGAGGCATCCCTGAACCGCGTGCTGCTCGGCAAGCCCGAGGCCGTGCGTCTCTCGCTGATCTGCCTGCTGGCGAATGGACACCTGCTGATCCAGGACCAGCCGGGTGTCGGGAAGACCACGCTCGCGCATGCCCTGGCTCAGGTTCTGGGCCTGGATTACCGGCGTATTCAGTTCACCAGCGACCTTCTACCCGGAGACGTCCTCGGCGTATCGGTGTTCGAGCAGGCCCGCTCGCGTTTCGAGTTTCACCCTGGCCCGATCTTCACCCAGGTGCTGCTGGCGGACGAGGTCAACCGGGCGCCGCCGAAAACCCAGAGCGCCCTGCTGGAGGCCATGCAGGAGCGGCAGGTCAGCGTGGACGGGAACACCTACCCGTTGCCCGAACCGTTCTTCGTGATCGCGACCCAGAACCCACTGGAACAGATCGGCACCCACCCCCTGCCGGAGTCGCAGCTGGATCGTTTCCTGATGTGCATCGAACTGGGCTATCCGGATACGAAATCCGAACGTGCCCTCCTCGAGGGCCTCGGTCATCGAGACGATTCCGAGCCCGTCCCCGCAGAGGCCAGCCCCGAGGCTCTGCAGACCTGGCAGGCCATGGTCACGTCCGTCACCACGACGCCTCCACTGCTGGACTATCTGCAGGCGCTGCTCCACGCCAGCCGCGATCCGGCCCTGTTCCAGTCCGGCCTGTCCCCACGCGCCGGTCTCGGGCTATTGCGTGCCGCCCGAGCCTCCGCGCTTCTCGACGGACGCACGTTCGCGACACCTGACGACGTGCGCCGGGTGCTTCCCGCACTTGCGGTCCACCGCATCACCTCGCGCGACCCCGGATCCCGGGAAGCCGCCGTGAACCGGCTGCTGGAACGCGTGCCGGTCGAGTGAACCCGCGCGTACGCACCCTCGCGGTCTCACGCTGGCAGGCCCTGCGCGAGGATCTGATCCGCTGGGTCACGCGCCGGCACCGTGCCGACGGGGTCCAGGCGGCGATCACCCGTGATCGCGTGTACATCCTGCCCACGCGTCAGGGGTATCTCCTCCTGCTGATCCTGCTGGCCATGCTCCTGGGATCGATCAACTACTCCAACAACATGGCGTTCCTGCTGACGTTCCTGATCGCCGGTATCGGCCACAACGCGATGTGGTACACACACCGCAACCTGCTCGGGTTGCGCCTGAAGGTACTGCCCATCGCACCCGTGTTTGCCGGAGAATCCGCCACCGTGCGGGTTCGGGCCGAGGATGACTCGGGCCGTGATCGCGAAGCCCTGCACATGACGATCGGCGCATACCAGAGCGGCTCCGCGCACCTCGAGGCCCACGGCGCGAGCGAACTCGAGATCCCGCTTGCTCCCCTGCCCCGGGGATCGCACGGATTGCCGAGACAACGCATCGCGACCCGATATCCCCTGGGCCTGCTGGAGGCCTGGACCTGGCTTACGCTGGATAGCGAGGTTCTGGTATATCCGCGGCCGGTCGCCGGAACCCCGGTCGCGCTCGCGCCCGATGCAAGCCACGGGGAACAGGCCGAGGTCCGTGCCACGCTCGAAGGTGCACCAGACGAAATCCGGGAGTACCAGCCGGGTGACCCGCCCGCCAGAATGGCCTGGAAGGCCGTGGCACGCACCGGCCGGCTGATGGTGCGTGACGCCTCGATCGGCGCAGGCAGGCCGATCTGGCTGGATTGGGAGCAACTGCCGGGAACGGATATCGAGTTACGCCTCTCGGTCCTGTGTCACGAAGTACTCGAGGCGAACGCCGCGGGCCATTCCTACGGGCTGCGCATACCCGGGAAGAGCCTCGGCCCTGGTGTCGGCCCGGAACATCTCGCCAACTGCCTGCGCGCGCTCGCCGTGTTCGGGCAGCGTCCACCCGTCGGATGATCGCGACACTGTTCACACGGCCGGGCGCCTCCCGGTCACAGCTCTTCGGCCTGTGGCCATTGCTGGCCGTGGTGCCCATCGCGGCCCTTCCGCATGCCTGGGAGCAGCCCCTCTGGGTTACGGGCGTGGTGGCGGCGGGCTGGCTCTGGCGCAGCTTCATTCATGCGACCCACGCCAGGATGCCCGCGCTCTGGCTTCTGGTCGCGCTGGTACTGGCCGGTGGCACCGCGACGATGAGCCAGTTCGGAACCGTGACCGGGCAACAGGCGGGTACCGCCCTGCTCCTGGTGATGATCGCGTTGAAACTGCTGGAAATACGCTCCCAGCGCGATATCGTGGTCACGCTTTTCCTTTGCTACTTTCTGGTCGCGACCACCTATTTCTTCAATCAGTCATTGCTGATTGCCGGCTACTCGCTGATTTCCGCCTGGCTGATCACGGCCGCGCTGATCCAGGTACACGCCGGCCGTCCCTTCCCCATCACCCGGCTGGCGCGTTCCGCGGCGCTGATGATCGCCCACGCGCTGCCGATCATGCTGATCCTGTTCCTGGTGTTCCCGCGTATTCCAGGACCGATCTGGGGGACTCCGCAACCGGACACGGTCGGCCAGACCGGGCTCTCCGAGCGGCTGGAACCCGGGGATATCGCCCAATTGCTGGAAAACGAGAACACGGCGATGCGGGTGCGTTTCGACGGACCCCCACCGCCACCCCGGCAGCAGTACTGGCGGGCACTGGTGCTGAGCGACTTCGACGGGCGTGGGTGGCGCGTGGACTGGGATCGTCCGGAGCATGCGCCACTCCCGGGCGGAGACGGTTCCCTGTCCTATGAGGTCATGCTGGAGCCCACCCGCTCCCGGTATCTGCCGCTACTGGATTACCCGGATCAGGTTCCGGACCAGGCGCGCCTTCTGGACAACCTGCAGGCGGTTGCAAAACAGCGCCTGGATGGCCGCGTACAGTACGCGGGGGCGGCCCGCAGCGAACCGCCCCCGGCAGCGCCGATCACGGCCTGGGAGCGCGACCGCTACCTTCGGCTTCCGTCCCGCGCAGCGCCACGGACACGGGAACTGGTGGCCCAGTGGCAGATGGATCACGGCGATGACGAATCGGCGATCGTGAACGCGGCCCTGTCCCTGTTCGCAGCGGATCCGTTCAGCTACACCCTGCGTCCACCGCCGTTGTCGGGCGACCGCACGGACGCGTTCCTGTTCGACACGCGTGCCGGATACTGCGAGCACTATGCCTCCAGCTTCGCGGTGCTGATGCGCGCGGCCGGCATTCCCACGCGGGTGGTCACCGGATATCAGGGCGGCCAGTGGATGGAAACCGGAAACTACCTGCGGCTGCGCCATGCGGACGCCCACGCCTGGAACGAGATCTGGCTGGAAGGGCGAGGCTGGGTGCGCGTAGACCCCACGGCCGCGATCGCGCCGGAGCGGATCGAGACCGGGCTCAGCGGACTGTTTGCGGACGATGCCGATGCGCCGGCATTCCTGCGCCGATCCGGATTGAGCTGGACGGTGCATTGGCGACTGCAGCTGACCGACTGGCACGACCTGCTGACCTATCGCTGGGAATATCTGGTCCTGGCGTTCGACCCGGAACGGCAGCGCGAACTCTTCGCCCGATTCGGGCTGGACCCCACCGACTGGCGCAGCATTCTGATCGCCCTCGTCGTTTCCATGGGCGCCATCGGTGCCACGGCAGGCCTGCTGGCCTGGCTGAGCAGACCGCGATCCGGACGAGACGCCGCTCAACGCGCGCTGGATCGGCTGTCACGCCGCCTTGCACGAATCGGTCTCGCTCGCCGACCCGATGAAACAGCCGCAGGCTATGCGGCCCGTATCCGCGCGCAGCGCCCGGACCTCGACCCGATGCTCCAGGACTTCACCAACGCCTACGTGCATCTGCGCTACGCGGCACTCGGACCTTCGGACGCAACGCGCTTCCAGAAACAACTGAACCACTCCCTCCGCACAGCCCGAACCCGAATCTGACCCCCCGAACCCCGACCTCAGCCCCCGACCAACCACCCCCGGAACCGGGGTCAGACCCCACGCGCGAATGGGGTCAGACCCCACTGGTGCGAACGGCGCAAATTCGACAAGAAGCCAGTAGTTTTGCGGGTTTCCGGGGAATCGATTGGGGTCTGACCCCGGTTTTTATTGGGGTCTGACCCCGGTTTTGGGATCTGGGTTGGGGCACAAAAAAACCGGGGCCAAGCCCCGGTGTCGCGTTCCTCGCTTGTTCCGCGCCGACGGTTCCTCAGGCGGCGTCGTGCCCGAAGATGAAGTGATGCCGGGCACGGCGCTCATCCTGCCGCCGCGCCACCTTCTGGACTTCCGGCCGGTTGGCGAATTGGGCCAGCGTGATCCCATCGAGAAATTCATGCAGTTGCTGGCTGAGATCATCCCAGAGCTCGTGCGTGAGGCAGCGCTCGCCCTGCTGGCAATCCTTGTGACCCTTGCAGCGGGTGACATCGACCGACTCGTCTACCGCCATGATGATGTTGGCGATGCTGATCTGGTCGGCCCTCTTGGCCAGGCGATAGCCGCCACCCGGGCCTCGCACGCCTTCGACGAGATTGGCCTTGCGCAGCTTTGCGAACAATTGCTCCAGGTACGAAAGTGAAATCCCCTGGCAGTTGGAGATATCGGCCAGGGTTACCGGTCCGATGCGATCGTGGATGGCCAGATCCATCATCGCGGTGACCGCGTAGCGGCCCTTGGTTGAGAGCTTCATATACGGCGCCTCCGAGGATTGCTGCGCATAGTGGTGGACCATCTTCCCTTGGGATCGGCGAGTCCCTTCCGCTTTTCTTGACCAGCGGAGTCGGGAATGATTCCATCATTCGCACCGATTTCTGACGAAAAGCCATGATAACACCATGGGATTCAGGTCCGTGGAACCGTGTCTGGAAAGCCCCGTGAGGTCGTTCCCAACCGGCCCCAACCGGTAAGGTTCAACCTGCCGCTTCCGTGATCAGCACCAGCGTATTCAGCGGAACGCGGGCAAACAGTGAGATCACGTCCTGGTTACGCATGCGCACACAGCCATGCGAGGCCGGCTCTCCGATACGGCCCTCTTCGTCGGTCCCGTGGATGTAGATGTACCGCGCAAACGAATCGACGTCTCCTCCCCGGTTGATCCCGGGTTCGAGCCCCTCGAGCCACAGGATGCGGGATGTCACACGGTCGCCCCGCGCGGTTTCGTCCGGACCGCTCGAGACGGGGGCGATTTCGCCGGTATCCTCACGGCCCCGGAACACGGTTCCCGCGGGCGCGGCATCACCAATCTTCTGCGCCACACGGTGGAGACCAGGCGGCGTCTGCAGGCTGCCCTCGCGATTGCCCACCCCGCGCGCTGCGGTGGAGACCGGAAACCGCTCACAGACCCGGCCGGCTTCCCAGACATGGAGAAGCTGTTCGTCGGTGCGCACGAGGAGGACGGGGCGATTCCAGCCGGTTGGGTCGCGGGCGAGCGCGGCGGAAACGGCCCGATCGATCCAGCCCGAAGGTGAAACGCTAGCGCTGGTTGGCAAGATCCAGCACCTCTCCAGACACCGACGCCGCCTCGCATCCATCGGCACGCAGCGAAGCCAGGTGTTCGAGGTAACCGGGGGCCAGTCCGGTGACGTATTCACCGGTAAACACCGAGCAGTCGAAGCTCTGAATCGAGCGGTTGCCACGCTGCACGGCGGCGACCAGGTCTTCCAGATCCTGGTAGATCAGGCGATCGGCGGCGATCGCAGAACAGACTTCGGATTCGTCACGTCCATGCGCGATCAGTTCGTCGGCTGCCGGCATGTCGATCCCGTACACATTGGGAAAGCGCACCGGTGGTGCCGCAGAGGCGAAGTACACCTTGCGTGCGCCGGCCTCGCGGGCCATCAGGACGATCTCGCGCGAGGTCGTGCCACGCACAATGGAATCGTCAACCAGCATCACGTTCTTGTCGCGGAATTCGAGCGAGATGGCGTTCAGCTTCTGGCGCACCGACTTCCGGCGGCGGGTCTGCCCGGGCATGATGAAGGTGCGACCGATATACCGGTTCTTGATGAACCCCTCGCGGTACTTGATGCCGAGTTCGTGCGCCATCTCCAGCGCCACCGTCCGGCCCGTATCGGGAATCGGGACGATCACGTCGATATCGTGATCCGGCCAGATCCGCCGGATCTTCTGGCCCAGCCGGGTGCCCATGCGCATGCGCGCGCGATGGACGAAGATGTCGTCGATCACCGAATCCGGCCGCGCGAAATAGACGTGTTCGAAGATGCACGGTGAAAGCACCGACTCGGCCGCGCAGGATCGGGTCGCGATCTCACCCTGCGGCGAGATGAAGATTCCCTCCCCCGGTGCCAGATCACGCTGTAGTTCGAAGCCGGCCGAATCCAGCGCAGCGCTCTCCGAAGCGACCATCCACTCCGTGCCTTCGGCGGTGTCACGTCGACCGTACGCGAGGGGCCGGATGCCAAAGGGATCCCTGAACGCCACCAGCCCGCCTCCGGCGATCATGCCGACTACGGCATAAGCGCCACGGGCGCGCTGGTGAACCCGGGCGATGGCGTTGAAGACCGCATCCGCGTTCAGCCCATCATCCAGAAAACGCAGCAACTCCTGCGCGAAGACGTTCAGCAGGATTTCGGAATCCGAATCGGTGTTGATATGCCGGCGGTCCGTGGCGAACAGCGCTTGCTTGAGTTCGCGGGCATTGATCAGGTTGCCGTTGTGCCCCAGCGTGATTCCGAATGGTGAATTCACATAGAAGGGCTGCGCCTCGGCGGAACTGGATGTCCCTGCGGTCGGGTAGCGGACATGCCCGATGCCCATGTTGCCGCGCAGCGTGTGCATATGCTGGGTCTGAAACACGTCGCGCACCAGGCCGTTGTCCTTGCGCAGGTGCAGGCGCCCGAGCTCGTCGCAGGTCACGATGCCGGCGGCATCCTGGCCCCGATGCTGCAAGACCAGCAGCGCATCGTACAACGCCTGGTTCACCGGGGCGGTCCCGACGACGCCTACAACTCCACACATATGCTCTCCCCCCGGCTCAGGGCCATCGAATTCCCGGTCTTCACGCACCGACCTCCGCGTTCAGTCCCTGCAGACGCTCCTGGATCGACTCGGGCAGCATTCCCAGAAGGCGCTCCACGACGCGTTCAAAGTGCGGAACCATGGCACTCTCCTGCCACCAGCTTTCCTCCGGAAACAGGGTCAGCGACGCCAGGAACACCAGCACCGTAACGATCAGCGCACCCCGAAGGACCCCGAAGACCACGCCCAGCGAGCGATCGGTGCCGGTCAGCCCCGAGCCTCGAACGACGCGGTTCGCCAGCACCCCCGCGATCCCGCCAAGGATCAGCACCAGGATGAAGATGCCCGCGAATGCGAGCCCAAGCCGCAAGGTCACATCACTGATGCCTTCGGGAAGATAGACGGCGACCGCGCTGGAATACTGGATCCCGACCCATGCGGCAATGATCCAGGTCGCCAGGGAAAAGATCTCACGCACAAAGCCGCGGTAGAGGCTGATGAGCCCCGAAATCACGATCAACGCAATGAAGACCAGGTCAATCCAGTTCACGACATGCGACTCTCGTCCACTTGGCTTACCGAGACCGTTTGCGGGCGCGTCCAGCCCGTCGGTGCGGGCGCGCTAGTGTACCGTACCGGCGACCCGGTGTGGTTAGCAGCCACCCCGGGGCGGGCGGGACCGAGCCGTTCCGGAGGCATCACGGATGCGCGATCACGATGCCCGAAAGATCCAGCTTCCTCTGGATATCATCGCGAACCTGCAGGGCCCTGTCCCGCTGTACCTCCGGCCCGATCTTCACCCGCCAGACTTCGCTTCGATCCAGGGCTGCCCTCTCCACGAATGCCGCATAGCCAGCGTCGCGCAACCGCTGGACCTGCTCCCTGGCATTGGCCTCCTGTCCGAAACTGCCCACCTGTACGGCCCAGCCCACGCTCTCGCGCTCCGGCTCCGCCAGTGCGGCCACAGGAGCCGGCGCTGGCGGCAGAGCCACGGTGCTTCCGGGCTGATTTCGGGCCTCGGCCCGTGGCGTGGGTGGCAGCGCGTCCGCCGAGCGCTCCTGGACTGCATCCGCTCCGGGTAGAGAGCCGGAAAGCTGCGGTTCCACGAACAGCGGCCGTTCCGGGATCGGCTCGTCCAGATCCTGGAGGTACTCGTAACCGGCACCATCGAGCAACCAGGGCAGAAACAGAACAGCCAGAAAAATCAGCAGGATGGCGCCAGCCATCCGATACCGGACTGGAGCCGCGACCGTCATGCCCTGCGCACCTGCGGGCGCCGGAACCGTCCGGGGAGACACGGTGTGCCGTCGCAATGCTTTGTGCTGGGGGAGAAGAGGTCGGTCATTCGATCCGTCAGGCTTCGGGTAGCCATGGCTGCAGGGTCATCCGGCCATGGAGAGCAAACCGTAAGTATACCGGGCACCTGCGCGTTTTTCCCGAACACCGCATTTGTCATCAGGCCACCGAAACAGCGGCCCGCCCGTTATCGGACGGCAAGCGCTCCAGCACCGCCTGCACGGTCAGAAAGGATCCGAACACCAGCACCCTGCCCGTGCTCCCCGCCTGCTTCAAAGCGAGCTGCATCGCCGCATCGGGATCATCGGTGACCGCGACGGAGCCGAAGCCCGCCGTGCGCAGCTCCGATGCGAGCGCCTCAGCAGACAGGGCCCGCTCGGACGGAATCGGCGTCGTGACCCAGCGATCGATGTGCGCCGCCAGAATCTCCCACATCGGCGCGCGGCGCTTGTCCGCCATGATGGCCACGATCGCGACGGTCGGACCGGCAACGGGGTGGGCACCCAGCCAACGGGCCAGCTCACCGGCGGATTGTGCATTGTGCGCAACGTCCAGGACCCACCCGGGGGCACCGGGAATCGTCTGCAAGCGTCCCGCGGGCGCGGCGAGCAAACCCTGTTCGAGGACGGCGGCGTTCAGCTTCGAGCCCAGACCGAGCACCTGAACCACGGCCAGAGCCGTGGCGACGTTGGCCAACCGAGCGCCCTCGAGCCCGAAGGACGGGTTCGGCCGGATATCGAGCGTGGTGGGAGATCCGGCCCAAAACCACTGGAGAGTCTCCTGCCCTGGGACCAGCGCGAAGTCGCGGCCCTGTCGAAACACCTCGGCACCCCGCACCCGCGCCACCTCGAGGACGCTGTCGGGCGGGGCCTCCTCGCCAAGAACAGCCGGACGACCGGCACGCAGGATCCCTGCCTTTTCGCGCCCAATGCTTTCGCGGTCCGGGCCCAGCCATTGTTCGTGATCAAGATCCACACTGGTGATGACCGCAACATCCGGATCCCACACATTGACGGCGTCCAGGCGTCCTCCCAAACCCACCTCGAGGACCTGGAAGTCGACGCGCTCCCGTTGGAACAGCCACAGCGCCGCAAGCGTTCCAAACTCGAAGTAGGTCAGCGTACGTTCACCGCGAGCGGCATCCGCGGCGGCAAAGGCGGCGCACAGATCCGCGTCCCCAACGGGCTGACCATCGATCGCAACGCGCTCGTTGTACCGCAGGAGATGAGGCGAGGTGTAGGTACCCACGCGGTAGCCCATGGCCTGCAGCAGGGCCGAGAGCACGATGGCCACAGTGCCCTTGCCATTGGTTCCCGCGATGGTCAGCGTCGTGGGGCAGTTGTCGCGCAGGCGAAGTGCATCGGCGACGGCCGCCACGCGCTCGAGCTTCAACTCGATACTGACCGGGTGCAGGGTCTCCTGCCAGTCCAACCATTCCTGGAGCGTATCAAAACGCATGGTGTGCCCCGACAAGCCGACAAGAGAACCGCCGCCGGCAATCACCGTTCGGCACGGAATCGGGACGGATCAGTCCGAACCTCCGGAGGCCGGCGGCATGATCTCGCCCTGTACCGACGCGCCATCACTATCCCCGGTCCGCGGGTGCCCGGTTCCGGATCCGGCAGGCGCCTCCCGGGCATGCTGGTTCAGCATGCCAAGAAGGCTGGCCAGCCGTGGCCGCATCTCGCTGCGTGAAACGATCAGATCGATCGCGCCGTGTTCGACCAGAAACTCGGAGCGCTGGAAACCGTCCGGAAGCGTCTCGCGAACCGTCTGCTGAATGACCCGCGGGCCCGCAAAGCCGATCAATGCCCTGGGCTCCGCGACGTTGATGTCGCCGAGCATCGCCAGACTCGCCGACACGCCGCCCATGGTCGGGTCGGTCATCACCGAAATGAACGGCACCCGGGCTTCGCGCAATCGAGCCAGCGCGGCACTGGTCTTGGCCATCTGCATCAGCGAGAACAGGGCTTCCTGCATGCGCGCGCCACCACTGGCCGAAAAACAGACCAGGGGAATTCGCTCATCCAGTGCGCGCTTGGCCCCGCGCACGAAGCGCTCGCCCACCGCGGAACCCATCGAGCCACCCATGAAGAAGAAATCAAAAGCCGCAGCCACCAGTGGTGCGCCTTCGAGTTCACCCCGAATGACGATCAGGGCGTCCTTTTCACCGGTGCCCTTCTGCGCGGCAATGAGACGGTCGCGGTATTTCTTGCTGTCACGAAACTTCAGGACGTCCGTGGCCTCGATCTTCGCGCCGATTTCCTCCCGCGGCTCCTCGTCCAGAAAGATGTCCAGGCGCCTGCGCGCACCGATGCGTCGGTGATGACCGCACTTCGGACAGACGTCAAGGCTGCGTTCGAGTTCCGGCCGGTACAGCGTGGCATCACAACCCTCGCAGCGGACCCACAGACCCTCGGGAACCGTGCGCTTGCTCGCGTTATCGGTACGGATCCGCGACGGCATCAGCTTTTCAAACCAACTCATGCGATATCCCTATGCCCTGGTAGGCGTTCTGATCAGGCCGTCGCCGGAGCCTCGGCCATCCGTGCGGCGTCCATCGCGGTTCGCATCCCGCGCACGATTTCCGCAGCCGCGATCCGGAACTGTTCGGGTTGGTCCGGGTACTGCTCGACCAGACGGACGATGGCACTACCCACGACCACGGCGTCGGCGACCCGGGCCACCTGGGCCGCGGTCGCCGCATCGCGAATCCCGAACCCGACACCCAGCGGCAGTGCGGTCAGTCCGCGTATGCTGTCGAGACGCGCACCCAGCTCACCGGCGTCGAGCGTCTGCGAACCCGTCACACCCTTCAGGGAAACATAGTAGATGAATCCCCGGGCTGCGTCGGCCACGTGACGCATGCGCAGGCTGGACGTGGTCGGGGCCAACAGAAAGATGGGGTCGATGCCGGCGCTCTCGAGGACGCCGGTCAGCTCCGCGCTTTCCTCGGGCGGCAGGTCCACCATCAGCACGCCATCGACCCCTGCCTGCGCGGCCGCCTTGGCGAAATGTTCGGCGCCCATCCGTTCCACCGGATTCAGATAGCCCATCAGGATCACCGGTGTGTCCGCGTCCTCGCGACGGAACTCCCGGACCATGTCGAGCACACCGCGCAGACTGGTCCCGTGCGCAAGCGCGCGCTCACAGGCCAGCTGGATCACGGGGCCATCGGCCATCGGATCCGAGAACGGAACGCCGAGTTCGAGCAGATCCGCTCCCGCCGCCACCAGATCGTGCATCAGGGGGACCGTGACGCCAGGGTCCGGGTCCCCTGCGGTCACGTAGGGAATCAACGCCGAGCGACCGGCTTCCTGCGTCTCGGAGAAGCGTTTTGCGATGCGGCTCACAGCTGGATCCCCTCCAGGCGGGCAATGGTGTTCAGATCCTTGTCGCCCCGGCCCGACAGATTGATGATCAGGCTCTGGTTCGGCTTCATGGTCGGTGCGATTTCGAGCACGTGGGCAATCGCGTGGCTGGTTTCGAGTGCGGGAATGATGCCCTCGGTCCGGGTCATCCGGTGGAAGCCTCGCAGCGCGTCGTCGTCGGTCACCGAGACGTACTGCGCGCGACCGATGTCCTTGAGCCATGCGTGTTCCGGCCCGACACCCGGATAATCCAGGCCGGCGGAAATCGAGTGGGTCGGGATGATCTGTCCGTCGTCGTCTTCCATCAGGTAGGTGCGGTTCCCGTGCAGAACACCCGGGCGTCCGGCGCACAGCGGTGCCGAATGATGGCCGCTGGCAATGCCCTCGCCTCCAGCCTCGACTCCGATCAGCGCCACCGACTCGTCTGCGAGAAACGGATGGAACAGGCCGATGGCGTTGGATCCTCCGCCGACGCAGGCCACCAGAGCGTCCGGCAACCGTCCGGTCATTTCCAGGTGCTGCGCGCGGGCCTCCCGGCCGATCACCGACTGAAAATCCCGCACCATCGCCGGGTAGGGGTGCGGACCCGCGACGGTCCCGATGATGTAGAAGGTATCGTCCACGTTCGTGACCCAGTCGCGCATGGCCTCGTTCAGCGCGTCTTTCAGCGTGCGCGAGCCGGAGTTCACCGCGACCACGTCCGCGCCGAGGAGACGCATGCGGTACACGTTCGGTGACTGCCGCTGAATATCCTCGGCGCCCATGTAGACGACACATTCCATCCCCAGCCGCGCGGCCACGGTGGCCGTTGCCACGCCATGCTGACCGGCTCCGGTCTCGGCGATGATCCGGTTCTTGCCGAGGCGCTTCGCCAGCAGCGCCTGGCCGATCGTGTTGTTGACCTTGTGCGCGCCGGTATGATTGAGATCCTCACGCTTCAGATAGATCTGCGCGCCGCCCAATTCCCGGGACAGACGTTCGGCGTGGTACAGAGGGCTCGGGCGTCCAACGAAATGCGCCAGATCGGCATCGATCTCCGCCAGGAACTCCGGGTCGAGCATGTAGCGCTCATAGGCGCCCTGCAGCTCTTCGAGGGCACCCATCAGCGTTTCGGCGACGAACCGGCCACCGTAGGGTCCGAAATGTCCGCGCGCGTCCGGAAACGCGGCCCAGTCGACTGCCTGCTTCATCTCACTCACTTTCCACCTGCCTGACCGCTTTGATGAATTGCTGGATGAGCTCCGGATCCTTTCGACCCGGCGCCGATTCCACACCCGAACTCACATCCACGCCGTAGGGTCGCGCGCGTGCCAGCGCCGACCCGACGTTTCCGGGACCGAGCCCCCCCGCCAACAACCACGGTCGTGGCAATGGACCGGGAATGGCATCCCAGTCGAAATGCCTGCCTGACCCGCCGATGGTGCCCTGCGCGTGGCTGTCCAGCAGAAAACCCCGCGCATCCGGATGGGCATCCATTTCCGCTCGCGGATCTTCGCCACCGCCCATTGCAATCGCCTTCAGATACGGAATCCCGAAACCGCTGCAGAAGGCCGCATCCTCGGCGCCGTGAAACTGCAGGTAATCGAGATGCAGGCCGTTCAGCACGGCCTCCACCTCGTCCGGCCGCGGATCCACGAACAATCCGACCGTCGCAACGAACGGCGGTACTGCACGAATGACCCGCACCGCCTGTTCAAGGTTCAATGCGCGTCGGCTTCGCGCGTAAAAGACCAGCCCCAGGGCATCCGCTCCCGCCTGTGCGGCGATTCGGGCATTCTCGGGGTCGGTGATGCCGCAGATTTTGATCCGGTAGCGCATGGTGGCGAACAAGATTACCAGAAGGTGACGCCGCCGCATCGCACATCGCCATTCGCAAGGGTCAGGAATCCACCCAGAAACCCGCTGGCACGTGCGCGCAGCCTCCTGACACCAGCGTCGTTACCGCATCGGGCGACGACGCAGGCAAGCCGAAAGCCGGATCATAATCGACGCCGACGAAATACAGCCCGCCGGCGGGTGCCGTAATGCCTGAAGCGCGCCGGTCACGGGCGTGCAGCGCTTCGGCCACCCACTCCGGTCCCCGCTTGCCCTGGCCGATCGCGATCAGCAGGCCGGCAATGTTCCGCACCATGTGATGCAGGAACGCGTTGGCGTGCACGTCCAGAACGATATAACGGCCGGAGCGCCGGACCGTGATGGAGTGCACCGTCTTGATGGCCGACCGGGCCTGACAGTTCGCGGCACGCAGGCTGCTGAAGTCGTGTGTGCCCACCAATGCCTGTGCGGCTTCGTGCATGGGGTCGGCATCCAGCGGATACCGCCACCACGCCAGGCCGCGGGCCTGAATCGCCGGACGCAGCGGCTGGTTCGCGATCACGTACCGATAGCGCCGGGACCGGGCCGAGAAACGCGCGTGAAACGCCATCGGCATCCTCCGCGCCCATAACAGCGACACCGATTCAGGCAGCTTCGCGTTACCTCCCAGCAACCAGTTACGCTCCACACGCTCGGTGGGCGTATCGAAATGAACCACCTGCCCGATCGCGTGCACTCCGGCGTCGGTACGCCCCGCGCACTGAAGGTCGATGCGATGCCCGGCCACGCAGCCGATCGCCTTTTCGACCGCAGCCTGCACACTGGGACCGTCCTTCTGTCGTTGCCAACCCACGAAGGACGCTCCGTCGTATTCGACGCCGACGGCCCAGCGCGTCAGTGATTCCACGGCTCCGTTCACGCGCCCACCGGCCCGCGAACCGCCTCCCGCAGCCAAACCGAGGCCACCACTGCCACCCAGAGCAGTGCCACCTGCCCCAGCAGGAACGGAAACGGCCGGTCTCCGCATTCGGCTTCAGACCATCGCGTGGACAGGACCCGGTCTCCCGGGCCGGGAACGCCTGCCAGCGCGCCCTCGAGTTGTTGCACGAGAAATTCCCTGCCGGCCTTCAGCCGTCCCCAGCGGTCTTCCACACGCGCCGCGCGAAACGCTCGGTAATTGGCCTGCTGCGATTCGAAATCGGCGAGCGCGAGGAACAGGCGTCCGGCGAATACGTCGCCGCGGACGCCCACCGCGCGCAACGGCGCCAGCCAGCGGGCCAGCCCCGCAATCTGCGCACCCCGGTCGAAGGCCGAGGTCAGCCACACGACCCAGCCGACAAGCAACATGAGCGCCGCAATCCGGGTGCCGGCATCCGCAAGCCCGGCAAGAGCCGGCCACCAGCGTGAAGCGGATTCGACGTCGGCCGATGGGTGCATCCAACCGAAGAAAACCAGCAGGGAAAGGTAGAACCACTTGAAGCGCCAGATCAGCGTCAGCGCACGACGCCATGGATACCTTCCCCACCCGGCAACGGCGAGCGCGGCCAGTCCGGGAAGGAGAATCAGTATCGTCGGATTGAACAGAACGGACGACAGCATGACCACACCCGCGATGGCAGCCGCCGCAATCCACTCCGAGCGCCCGTCGGAGATCGCTGGAGCACGACCCGGACTCACTTCAGGTCCAGCTTGCTCCGAATCTCCGCCATCTTGGCCATCTGTTCTTCGGTGCCGCTGGAACCGATTTCGTTCAACAGCGACAACGCCCCCTCGCGGTCACCCATTTCCGCAAAGGCCTCCGCGAGATTCAGCTTCATGCCAATTTCGGACGAATCCACATCGGCGCTCGAAGCGTCGGGCTCAGGATTTCCCGCGGCGGACCCGCTGGAAGTGTCCCCGGCATCCGTGAAAACCAGCGAAGGCAGGTCGTCAGCATCATCCCCGACGCCCTTCCCGGCGGCGTCGTCCACCGGCGTCGATTCGGTTCCGGACAACGGCTCCAGTTCCTCCGGGTTGAACTGCAGGAAGTTTTCGTCGCGCTTCACGCCCGGCGCTTGTTCGGCGTCGCCGTCGGGCTCTGGCGGGGTTGCCCCGAGCCCACCGAAATCGGAGGTGTCGAATTCCATCATGCCCGGATCCTTGGGCGGCTCCGATGACGAATCCTCCGAACTCGCGGCCGGCGCCGGCTCGCTTGCAGCGGGCTCGGAGGCGCCCGGTGCGGCCGGCGTCCCTTCCGAATCCACAGCCGCTTCCGCGTCGGGGGACGCAGACACCAGACTCTCCACTGCGGCGATCCGCTTCAGCCAATCGGCGTCTTCCGGACCGAGTTCAGCCCGAAGGGCCTCGGCCTGCTGCCGAACCGTGTCGGCGTCGTCATTGGCCCCATGCGCCTCCAGCAAACGCACGCGATAACCGAGACTGTCATGGCCCTCATTGATGGCGTGCTCCAGAACGCTGATCGCCTGATCGTTCATTCCGTAGGCAAGATACAAATCCACATCGGCGAAGACATCCTCCTCGCCGCCCCCACCCACGGAGACCGAGACTTCACCTTCGTCGGGATGGAGATCCCCGGAGGCAGGAGCCGTCTGTTCAGTGGATCCGGTCCGTCGCGCCCAGGCGCCGGACATCGCAGCCCCGGTCGCCGCGACGCCCGCAAGGGCGCCCGAACGCGCCTTGTCCGGCTGGACCTGCCTGGCGTCCTCGGCGCCCGAGTCGCCCCCACCCGCCGTGCCCAGCACGTTGGCCTGTCCTTCAACGACCTCCCGCTCGCGCGGCCGGCGGAAAAGAGCAAGCAGCAACAGGAGCAGCAGCAGGAGCAGGGTCGCCGCCATGATCAGCAGCAGGGGGTCGGCCAGAATGCGCTGGTGCAGCGGCTGCCCCTCGAACGGTGCACCGCCGGCAGCAGGCGTCTGGCCCTGCAAATCCCGCATGCGCGCCTCCAGCCGGGCGAGTTCCGTGCTGACCACACTCAACAGCTGGTCGCGCTCGGCCAATTCGGTACGCAGACTGACCAACTCGTCCCGCAACGCATCCGTGGCCGCCTGCTGCGAGAGCAGGGCCTCTTCCAGGATTTCCGGACTGGCCGCCGCAGGTGCGGAACCCTCATCCGAAACGTTCTCGGCCAGGATCTCGAGACGATCCTCCGGGATCCCTTCGGAGCCTTCCAGAGACTCGGCGAGACCCGGTTCTTCCAACGCACCGGGAACAGAGTCGTCGGACGCCTCGGGTCCGACGGCGGGAACCTCGGGCTCGCTCTCGGCAACCGGCTCCGTTGCGGTCGGCGATTCTTCGGAGGGGGTTGCCGGTTCGGCGGAGGGTTCGGGCGGAATTTCTTGGGGAGGAGGCGGTGCTTCGGGTGATTCGGGGGGCGCTGGAGCCACGGTGGGCGGCGGCGCTGGCGGTGGTGAAGCCTGGGCTCGCCAGATCTCCGTCTGGCGCTGAACCTCCTGCCGGGCCACAACGGGGCTGCGCTGAGCCACCTCGGCCTCGGTCGGCAAAGTGAGCGTAACGTCGGCCCGCATCCGGTTGATGTTCTGCCCGATGAATCCATCCGGATTCGCTTCCAGGATCGCCAGCATGACCTGCTGATCGGTAACGCCGGTGTACCCCATTCCCCGCACGATGCCGAACAGGGTGTCCCCCCGGCTGACGCGATAGGCGCCCGTTCGCGGACGGTCCGCGGGAGCCGTCGCCGCAACGGGGGGCGCGGCCCGGACCGCATCGGGCGGCGGGGTGGCGGAGAGGACCGGCGGAGCGCTGCGCGCGGGTGCGAACGCGACCGGGGGATCGAGCAGCAGCGTGTACTCGCGCAGGGTACGACCACCGGACCAGCTGGCTTCCAGCAACAGACCGATGTAGGGCTCGCGCACGGGCCTCTGCGTGGTCAGGCGGGCCACGCGGCTGTTACCCGTGCCTTCGATCGTGATCACGAGATCCGGCGGTACTGCCCCCCGCGTGAGACCCACCCGGCGGTAGTCGTCTTCCGGCGCCACCCGGATGGTCAACGTGGGGTCTCCCACGCTGGAACCATCGACCGCGATCTCGGCATCCAGCGGCTGATTCAGGTAAGACCGTACCTCGATCTCGCCCAAACCGACACTCGCCAAGACCGGCAAGGCGAACCAGAACAACCCCAAGGCAACCATGAATCTACGCACGTGCCTTCTCCTTCCCATAAACCCGGCTCATCCCGAACGGTGCAACTGACATCTTAGTATCCCCGACTTCCAGGTTCACAAGGTTATCAGAGAGCCGTGCCAGCTCGTGAAAAAATTCATCCGGTCCGCGTCTCACAGATACTCGCGGCTCAACAGCTCGGCGATCTGAATGGTATTCAGCGCTGCGCCCTTTCGGACATTGTCGGAAACCACCCACATGTTGAGCCCCCTTGGATGCGAGATATCCTCCCGGATGCGTCCAACGAAAACGCCGTCGCGGCCACTGGATTCGGTCACCGCCGTCGGATAGCCCCCGTCGCTCCGCGTGTCGAGAACTTCGACTCCGGGAGCCTGGGAAAGCAGCTTCCGCGCAGATTCCGCAGTGATCTTGTCACGCGTTTCAATGTGCACCGCCTCGGAGTGGCCATAGAATACCGGAACACGAACCGTGGTGGGATTCACCATGATCGAGTCGTCTTCCAGGATCTTGCGGGTCTCCCAGACCATCTTCATCTCTTCCTTGGTATAGCCGTTTTCCATGAAAACGTCGATGTGAGGAAGCACATTGAACGCAATCTGCTTCGGATACACCTTGCACTCGACCGGCTTGCCATTGAGGAGCGCCGCCGTCTGCCGGGCCAGCTCCTCGATCGCATCCTTACCCGTCCCTGACACCGCCTGATACGTCGCCACGTTGATTCGCTCGATTCCGACGGCATCCTGGATCGGTTTCAGCGCGACCAGCATCTGGATGGTGGAGCAATTCGGGTTGGCGATGATCCCGCGGTTCGTGTACTGAGCCACCGCACCCGGATTCACTTCCGGGATCACGAGCGGGATGTCGTCGTCATAGCGAAACTGGGAGGTGTTGTCGATGACGACACAGCCGGCCGCAGCCGCCCGGGGCGCATACTCGGCGGACACCGAGGCTCCCGGCGAAAACAACCCGATCTGGACCTTGCCGAAATCGAACTCGGCGAGGTCCTCGACGATCAGCTCGCGGCGTCCGAACGACACGGTCTTGCCGGCGGACCGCTCACTCGCCAGTGCGTGGACGTTCCCGACCGGGAAGCCGCGCTCCGCGAGGATGGACAGCATGGTTTCCCCAACGGCGCCCGTGGCCCCGACGACGGCTACATCGAATTTCCTGTCACTCATGTTCTCGTTTTCCCAGGCTCAAGCGTTATCCGTACTCAGTGCCGCGACCAGCGCATCCCCCATGGCCGCGGTCCCCACCTGCGTGCACCCTTCGGAAACGATATCCGCGGTGCGCAACCCGTCATCCAGCACCCGGCCCACCGCCGCCTCGATGCGGCGCGCCGCGGATTCGTGTCCAAGGCTGTGCCGGAGCAGCATCGCGACCGAGAGCACCGTGGCGATCGGGTTGGCCTTGTCCTGCCCCGCGATATCGGGCGCCGATCCGTGAATGGGCTCATAAAGACCCGCCTTCTCCGCGTTGAGAGAGGCGGAGGGCAGCATCCCGATGGAGCCCGTGAGCATGGCCGCCTCGTCGGAGAGAATGTCCCCGAAGATGTTTCCGGTGACCATCACGTCGAACTGTTTCGGCGCACGCACGAGCTGCATCGCGGCATTGTCGACGTACATGTGGGATAGCTCCACCTCCGGGTAGTCGCGCCCGACCCGGACCACCACTTCGCGCCAGAGCTCCGAGACCTCGAGCACGTTGGCCTTGTCGACGGAGCAGAGGCGCCGCCCCCGCTGCATCGCCGCCTCGAACCCGACTCGGGCGATCCGCTCGATCTCGGACTCGCTGTAGATGGCGGTGTTGAATCCGACGCGCTCGCCTTCGCGCTCCTCGATGCCCCGCGGCTGCCCGAAATAGATGTCCCCGGTGAGCTCGCGCACGATCAGCAGATCGAGTCCGGCGACGATTTCGGGCCGCAGCGTCGACGCCGCGGCCAACTGCGGATACAGAATCGCCGGCCGCAGGTTCGCGAACAGTCCCAGGTCGGAACGGATGCCGAGCAGACCGCGCTCGGGGCGCATGGGGCGCTCCAGAGCTTCGTACTGCGGACCACCCACCGCGCCCAGCAGAATGGCGTCCGCCTCGCGCGCCATCTCGCGGGTCGTCTCGGGGTAGGGGTGCCCGGCGGCATCGTAGGCGGCACCACCGATCAGCCCTTCGTCGATCTCCAGCTCGAGCCCGTCCAGCTCCGCGACGCGGTCGAGGACCTTCAGGGCCTCATTGACGATCTCCGGGCCGATTCCGTCACCCGGCAACACCAGAATCCTTTGCACCTCGCGTGCTCCTTTCGTGGTCTTCCGAACGCCGCGCTCGGTCACTTCACCCTTGCAGCAACCACGGCGCTTCACGCCGCCGGCGTGCCTCGTAGGCCCGTATTGTATCTGCATGCTGAAGCGTCAGGGCGATGTCGTCCAGGCCCTCGAGCAGTCTGCGACGACGGTCGGAGTCGACCTCGAATCGATATTCCGGCCCGTCAGGTACCCGGACCTTCTGCGACTGCAGGTCCACCTCGATTTCAAGGCCCGGCTCCGCGCTCACCCGTTGGAAAAGATCGTCGACCTCTTCTTCTTCCAAAACAACAGGAAGAAGGCCATTCTTGAAGCTGTTATTGAAAAATATATCAGCGAAAGACGGCGCGATCACGGCGCGGAAACCGAAGTCATCCAAAGCCCAGACCGCATGCTCCCGCGAAGAACCGCATCCGAAGTTCTTGCGCGCCAGCAGGATCGTGGCCTGATCGAACGGAGGCTGGTTGAGCACGAAATCCGGATTCCTGCGCCGGACACGGTTGTCGGTGTCCGGCTCGCCGGGATCCAGATAACGCCAGTCGTCGAACGCGTTCGGCCCGAAACCCGTGCGCTTGATGGACTTCAGGTACTGCTTCGGAATGATCGCGTCGGTATCCACGTTGGCGCGGTCCAGCGGAGCGGCCACGCCCTTGTGCACGGTGAATGCCTGCATGATTCAGCCCTCCAACTGTGCGGGTTCGATGAAATGACCCGCCACGGCGGCGGCGGCCGCGAGTGCCGGGCTCACCAGGTGCGTGCGCCCGCCCTGTCCCTGGCGGCCCTCGAAATTGCGGTTCGAGGTCGATGCGCAGCGCTCACCGGGTTCCAGCCGATCGGCGTTCATCGCCAGGCACATGGAACAACCCGGCTCGCGCCATTCGAAACCGGCATCGAGGAACACGCGATCCAGCCCCTCCGCTTCGGCTTGCTGCTTCACCAGTCCCGACCCTGGAACGACCATGGCCAGCTTGATGTTCTCCGCCTTGCGTCGCCCTCGCACCACGGCCGCCGCCGCGCGCAGATCCTCGATGCGGGAATTGGTGCAGGAACCGATGAACACCTTGTCGGGACGGATCTCGGTGATCGGAGTGCCCGCTTCGAGGCCCATGTACCGCAGCGCCTTGCGCATGCCCTCGGCCCGCACCGGATCCGTCTCCTTTTCCGGGTCGGGCACATGGCCAGACAGCGCCACGACCATTTCCGGCGAAGTGCCCCAGCTGACCTGTGGCTCGATTGCGCCCGCATCGAGTTCGACGACCTTGTCGAAAGGCGCGTCTGGATCGCTGACCAGTGTCCGCCACGATCCGGCCGCCTGTTCGAACAGGGCGCCCACCGGCGCCTGAGGACGGCCTCGAACATATTCGATGGTCTTTTCATCCACCGCGACCATGCCCGCCCGCGCGCCGGCTTCGATCGCCATGTTGCATACGGTCATGCGCCCCTCGATCGACAGACCACGAATCGCCGAGCCACCGAACTCGATCGCATACCCGTTGCCGCCGGCGGTGCCGATCCGACCGATGATGGCGAGAACCACATCCTTGGCGGTCACGCCGGGGCGCAGGTCGCCTTCGACCTTCACCAGCATGCTCTTCGACTTCTTCTGCCAGAGGCACTGGGTGGCAAGCACATGCTCGACCTCCGAGGTCCCGATTCCGAACGCGAGCGCGCCCAACGCCCCGTGCGTGGACGTATGCGAATCGCCGCAGACGACCGTCATGCCGGGCAGAGTGGCTCCCTGCTCCGGACCGATGACGTGGACGATGCCCTGGCGCAGATCGCGCATCGGAAAGAACTTCAGGCCGAATTCGTCGACGTTGTGTTCCAGGGTTTCGACCTGCGTGCGGGATACCGGATCCGCGATACCGGCCGCCCGGTTCTGGGTGGGCACGTTATGGTCGGGCACCGCCAGCACCGAATCCCCCCGCCAGGGCGTGCGTCCGGCCAGGCGAAGCCCCTCGAAGGCCTGGGGCGAAGTCACCTCGTGCACGAGGTGACGGTCGATGTACAGCAACGCCGTACCGTCGTCTTCCTCGAACACGACATGGGCCTGCCAAAGTTTGTCGTACAACGTCTGACCGGACATGTGCCCTCCAGCGACCAGGAAACGGTGAATGATAACGCGACCCGCGTTCGCTTTGCGGCCGACGGGAACGGGAAGCGACCCCGAAGCCGCTCCCGATGTGGATGGCTCAGGATGCGGCGACGTGCACCGCTTCGTCCGCCGGACGCAGATCCCGCGCGATCGCCGCCCGCGAAAGCGCGGTCAACACGGCCTGTACCGCGGCACCCGCGCTGTCCTCCGCGATCGCGGCACCCGTGATCCGGACTCCGTTAACGACCAGAGCGACCGCGGCCAGCGCCCGGGAACCCGTGCTGTGCTCCAGCGCATGCTCGTCGAATTCGACCACCTCGATCGTCGCACCGAACCGCCGCTGCAATGCGCTGATCAGCGCAGCCACGACACCGTCGCCCCGGGCGGTCAGGCGCTGGACCACGCCGTCCCGTGTCAACTGCACGTCGATCTCGACCTGAGTACCCTGCCGGTTCAGGCGATACCCGCTCAGCTGCCATTCGGCCGGCGCATCCAGGTAGATCCGCTCGAACAACGCCCGCACGGTGCGCGAGTTCACCTCGGCGCCGGTCGCTTCGGCTTCGGCCTGGACGGCCCGCGCGAAATCCACGGCCATCCAGCGTGGCACCGTGATGCCGTGGTCGCGTTCCAGCACGTGCACCACGCCGCCCTTTCCCGATTGGCTGTTGATGCGCACCACCGCTTCGTAGCGCCGACCCAGGTCGCGCGGATCGATCGGCAGATACGGGACCTGCCAGGGACCGCCGACCTTCTGGTAATGGGCCATTCCCTTGCGGATCGCGTCCTGGTGACTGCCGGAAAAAGCGGTATAGACCAGTTCCCCGGCCCAGGGATGACGGGGGTGTACGGGCAATCCGGTGCATGCCCGGTAGACCGCCTCGATATCCGCGATGCCGGACAGATCCACGGTGGGGTCCACACCCTGTGAATACAGGTTCATCGCCAGGGTGACGAGATCCATGTTGCCCGTGCGTTCGCCGTTTCCGAACAAGGTCCCTTCCAGGCGGTCCGCGCCGGCCAGCAACCCCAACTCAGCCGCCGCCACGCCGGTCCCGCGGTCGTTGTGGGTGTGCAAGGACAGGACGAAATGGTCGCGCATCGCCACGTGATCGCAGAACCACTCGACCTGATCGGCGAACACGTTGGGAAGGGTCATCTCCACGGTGGCCGGCAGGTTGATGATTACCTGCTGCCCCTGGTCCGGGCGCCAGATCGCGTTCACTGCGTCGACCACCTCGACCGCGTAATCGGGTTCGGTCGCCGAGTAACTTTCCGGGGAGTACTGGAAGGTCCACTGCGTGTCCGGGTATTCGGCGGCGATGTCGCGCACCCAGCGCGCACCGTTCTCGGCAATCCCGCGCACGCCGGCGCGGTCCAGACCGAAAACCTGTTCCCGTTGCGCCGGGTTGGTCGAGTTGTATACGTGCACGATCGCCCGCGGCACGCCCTGCAGGGATTCGAACGTACGGCGAATCAGATCCTCGCGTGCCTGGGTCAGCACCTGAATGGTCACGTGGTCCGGAATCCGGTGCTCTTCGATCAGGCGGCGGGTGAACTCGAAATCCGTCTGCGAAGCCGAGGGGAAGCCCACTTCGACCTCAGTCAACCCGATTCCCACCAGCAGATCGAAAAAATGCAGCTTCTGCGCCACCGACATCGGGCGCTCCAGTGCCTGGTTGCCATCACGCAGATCGACGCTGGCCAGAAGCGGAGCCCGCTCGATCCGGCGGCTCGGCCAACGCCGGTCGGGCTTGGCGATCATGGGGGCGGGAGCATACTTGCGATGATCGAATCGGTTCGGTTCCATGGATCTTCCTCATTCATTCCGGTTCGTGGCGTCCCGGGACCGAACCCGAGCCCGCCATCCGTCTCGGGAACCATGATATTCGAATTCATGCGCAATTTTTCGCCTAAAATAACGGGCTGGAAGTCTGTTCTGCCATATAATTGCGTAATTCCTTACTTCATGAGCATTTCCCGATGACCTCAACCCTGCACTCCAAACTGCACCCCCTGGACCGCACCGACCGGCGCATCCTCGAGGTGCTGCAACACGATGCGGGCCTGTCCAACCAGGAACTCGCGGAAAAGGTCGGACTGAGTCCATCGCCGTGTCTGCGCCGGGTGCGCGCACTGGAGGAAGCGGGGATCATCCTGGGACGGGTGGCGCTGCTGGAACGCAAGCGGCTGGGACTCGAGATCACGGCCCTCATCCAGATCGGCATGGACCGGCATACCCCCGAACGCTTCGCGGCGTTCGAAGACGCCGTCGCCGCGTATCCGGAAGTGCAGCACTGCTTCCTGATCACCGGCCAGGCCGCCGATTACCTGCTGCAGGTCGTGGTGCCCGACATGGACGCCTACCAGGATTTCCTGCTGCGCCGGATCACCCGTCTCGAGGGCGTGAGCAGCGTACACACCAGCTTCGTGCTGCGCCGCGTCGTCGACCGCACCGCGCTGCCGCTGAATTATCTGAGAACGTGAGGACGGAAACGGACCAGCGCGGGCGGAGCCTGGTCATCCGTTGGCGGGACGCCGTGAATACATCCTTGTAGGCTTGACGGCAGCATCCCTGCTGCCGACACCCGCCAACGGATGACCAGGCTCCGCCCTACCCCTTGCTCCAGTAAGCCGAGCGGAAACCGGTCAGACGCGGTCGACGTGTGTCTGCAACCAGAACTCGAGCAGCGCGAGGTGCCATAGCTTGGAGCCCTGGATGCGCGTGAAATGCTGGTCCGGCTCGGCGAGCAGCCGCTGCAGGTACTCCGGGCGATAGATGCCGCGTTCCCGTGCCGCCTGCGAACCCAGGATGTCGCGCATGAACTCGAGAAACTCGCCGCGCACGTACTTCAGGGCCGGTACCGGGAAATAGCCCTTCGGCCGATCCAGGACCGCGTCCGGCAGACGCCCGCGCGCGATCTGCTTCAGCACTTTCTTGCCATCGTCGCCCAGTTTCAGGTGCGGCGGCATGCTGGCGGCCAACTCCACCAGTTCGTGATCGAGAAAGGGAACGCGGGCCTCGAGGCCGAATGCCATCGTCATGTTGTCGACGCGCTTGACGGGGTCATCGACGATCAGCGTCGTGACATCCAGAGCCAGCACGGCATCGATGAAGCTGTCCGCGCGGTCGGTCTCAAGGGCGGCGAACGCATCGCGCAGCCATTCGCCGGCGATATCCGTGGCCGGGGGGTTGGCCAGCAGCTCGCGCATCTCGGGATCGTCCCGGTCGAGATAATGACGCCGGAAACGGTCGGCCCAGTCACCCGCACGCTCCTCCGCCATATTCGGATACCAGAAGTACCCGCCGAACACTTCGTCCGCGCCCTGCCCCGACTGCACCACCTTGACGTGCTGCGAAACCTGCTCCGCCAGCAGGTAGAACGCCACCGCATCCTGCCCGAACATCGGCTCGGACATGGCCGCCACGGCTTCCGGCAGCCGACGCAACACCTCGCTGTTCGGAATCAGCGAACGCTGGTGGTCGGTGGCGTAACGCGCGGCCACCGGGTCCGAATATTCGAATTCAGAACCCTTTTCCTCGGGCTGATCCTCGAAACCCACGGAGAAGGTGCGCAGATTGGCTGCGCCCTCCTCCACCGCGAGCGCCACCAGGAGGCTGGAATCCAGTCCGCCCGAGAGCAGCACACCGACGGGGACATCGGCCACTTCCAGCCGGCGCCGCACCGCCCGCCGCAGACTCGCCTCGATGCGCTCGCGCCATTCCTCGTCGTCGATGACCTGCTCGGGGCGCCGCGCACAGAGCCGCCAGTAGCATTCGAGATGCTCGTGCCCATCGGACTCGATGACCAGATAATGCGCGGGCTCCAGCTTGCGGATGCCCTGCAAGACGGTACGCGGCGCGGGGACCACCGCATGCAGCGAGAACAGCAGATGCAGCGCCTCGGGATCCAGCGTGGTATCGATCCCGCCGCTGTCGAGCAGCGCCTGCGTATTCGAGGCGAAACGGATCCCGTCGCGGCCGCGGGCAAGATAAAGCGGCTTGATGCCCATACGGTCGCGCGCGAGAAGGAGTTTCTGGGCCTTGGAATCGAACAGAGCGAAGGCAAACATGCCGTGGAGTCGCGCGACCACACCCTCGCCCCACTCGGCGTAGCCACGGAGGATGGTTTCGGTATCTCCGGTGGAGAAGAAGCGATGCCCACGGCGTTCCAGTTCGGCCCGCAGCGCTCGAAAGTTGTAGATCGCACCATTGAACACCAACGCCAGGCCCGTCTCCGGGTCGAACATCGGCTGGTGTGCGCGCTGCGAGAGATCGAGGATGGACAGCCGCCGGTGCCCCAGCGCGACACGGCCAGCGGCCCAGAGACCGTCGGCGTCCGGCCCACGGCGGGCGAGCGACGGCAACATCCGCGCCACGGCGTCGGCATTGGCCTGCCGATCCCCCCAGACAAACTCCCCTGCAATTCCGCACATGCGATGTCACCCGTTGGGTTGTACCTAGTGGGCCATGCGGGAAGTTCGGTGCCTATGGAGCACGGTCAGATGCGCCGGAGCAAGGCGGGCAAGTGCAGGAATAGCCATCCTATTTCAAACCTGCCCAACGCAGCGCCGGCGTGTCTGGCGAAGCGATCGGGTACCGAACTTTCCGCAGGGCGCACTAGAGTGTAACGCTCCCGGCAGGAAAGACAGAGACGGGTGCGCGGCAACCCGAATCAGAGGCGAACGCGCGAGCCGCAACGGGCCATCGACCACCAGTCCGGTAATGCCTGGTCCTCGGGAACACGCTCACGGAAGACGGCGCAGAGGAATTCGGCGAGCCCGCGCGCGGCGCTGCCCGCCCGGTCATGGTCCTTGAAGGCCAACAACACGGGGACGACCTGCGTGGCGCCGGCTTCCAGCTCCAGCGCGACCAGTTCACCCCGATCCAGCGCCCGCCGCACCCCACATTCCGGGAGCCACCCAAAGGCGACGCCGGCACTCACGCACCGCATCGCGGTCTGCACGTTTCCGACCGTCCAGCGCCGCTCGTCATCCAGCCAACCCCCTTCTCCCTCGCGCCCGACGGAGGGATCACGGATGACGATCTGCCGGCCCAGACGCAGGTCCCGCATCGATAGGGGACGCGCCTTCCGCGCAAGGGGGTGTTCCGGATGGGCCACACAGAGCATCCGGATCTGGCCCAGCGGCTCGGCGAGAAAGTCGGAGGGAATCGAAGGCCCGATGAGCAGATCGACAGCCCCCGACTGCAGCAATGCCCCGCCTCCGCCGAGCATCGTTTCATGGATCTGTACCCGGGTGTGGGGAAACTGGGTGGAAAAACGGGCCAGCGCGTCTACCACGGGGTCCTGCGGCACGAATTGATCCACGCCCAGAGCGACCTCCGATTCAACGCCTTCGGCCAGCGCGACGGCAAGCGTCTCGATCTCCAGGGCTTCACCGAGAAGGTTCTCGGCCCGGCGCAGGAGCGCGGCCCCGGCGTCCGTCAACTCGGCCCTGCGACCCCGGACTTCGAGCACGGGCACTCCCAACTGGGCCTGAAGCTTCTGGACGGCATGATTGATGCTCGAAGGGCTCTTGTGCACCAGAGTCGCCGCCTTTGCGAAACCTCCGGCGTCGACCACTGCCTTGAGCATGCGCCACTGTTCGAGCGTCCCCTTCGGCATGTGCCCTTGCTCCTCGAATCGTTCTTCAAACGTCGGGCGGAAACCCATGCTTTTGAAGTTTAGTATTTCACTAAACCCTAATACTAGCACAAAGGGGAGGGATTGGGCTCAAGGGACCGGGGCTCGGCCACGGTGATTGCAGTGACAAACCGATGCGCGGGCGTACAATTGGGCTCCCTAGATCGACCCCCTGACGATCCACATCGCCCGGTTCCCGTGGAGCATCCCCATGTCCAAGCGCTTCATTCTGATGTTTATCGCCGTATCCCTGGTATTCGGCGGGATCTTCGGGTTCAAGTGGTTCATCGATGGCCAGATCAGTGCATTTTTCGACACCATGCCAACCCCGACCGCCACGATCACCGCGACCGAGGCCCGCACGGACCGGTGGGCCGCCGAAGTCCGCGCGGTCGGGACCCTCGAAGCGGTCCAGGGCACGATACTGAGCACCGAGGTTGGCGGCATCGTGCGGGAGATCCTGTTTGAACCCGGATCGGAGGTGATGGCCGGCACGGCCCTGCTGCGTCTCGACAGCGAAACCTCGGAGGCTGAACTCGGCAGCCTGCGGGCCGCTGCTCGACTGGCGGAGCAGGAACTCGAGCGTGCGCGCCAGCTCGCCCGCGAGCGGAATATCTCCGAGGCCGAGGTCCAGAGGCGGCAGAGCGAGGCCGAACAGGCACGCGCGGCGGTGCAGGCGCAACAGGCGCGGATCAACCAGAAAACCCTTCGGGCGCCGTTCGACGGCGTGCTTGGCATCCGCAGGGTCAATCTCGGACAGTACCTTTCGCCCGGCGACGGCGTCGTGGCACTCGAATCGCTGGACCCCATCTATCTCAATTTCACCCTGCCCGAGCGGCGTCTGGGTCAGGTTCGCCCCGGCCAGACGGTCACCCTCGAGGTCGATGCCGGCGCCGAACGTTTTGAGGGGACGATCAGCACGATCGAACCCCGTGTGCGCGCCGCATCCCGCAGCTTCGAGATACAGGCGCGGGTGGACAACGCCGACAAACGGCTTCGGCCGGGACAGTTTGCGCGGGTGGAACTCGTGATCGGGGAACCGGAGGACGTGATTGTCCTTCCACAGACTTCCATTCGCTTCAATACCTTCGGAAACTCTGTTTTTGTTCTTTATGAAGACGATGAGACGCTCCGGGTGCGCGAACGCTTCGTGCAGACCGGCGAACGCAGGGGTGATCTGATCCGGGTGATCGATGGCCTGGAACCCGGAGAGCGTGTCGCAAGCAGCGGGCTCCTGAAACTGCAGAATGAAACCCCGGTCCGGATCACCGACGAGGCCCAACCGAGCGAGGACTCGGACCCTCGTCCCGGTAACGCCTGAGAATTGGCCGACCAAGACCTGATGCACTGACCGGGAACCCACACATGCGCTTCACGGACCTTTTCATTCGAAAACCGGTGCTGGCCACCGTGGTCAGCCTGTTCATCGTGGTGCTCGGACTGCGGGCGATCGTCGATCTCAACGTGCGGCAGTTTCCCGAGGTCAAGAACGCGGTGGTCACCATCAGCACCGCGTATATCGGCGCCGACGCGAATCTCATCCAGGGTTTCGTGACGACCCCGCTGGAACGCGAGGTCGCGGCTGCGGAAGGCATCGATTACCTGGTTTCCACGAGCGTCCCGGGATTCAGCGTGATCCAGGCCCACCTCCGCCTGGATCACGATCCGAACGAGGCCCTGACGCAGATCGCCGCCCAGGTGAACAAGGTGCGCGGCGACCTGCCCTCGGAGGCGGAAGACCCGGTGGTCGAGTTGTCCGTGGGCGAGAGCATCGCCGCAATGTATCTGTCGTTCTTTTCCGACCGCCTGGAGAACAACCAGATCACGGATTACCTGACCCGGGTGGTGGAACCCGAGCTGTCGACCATCGCCGGCGTACAGCGCGCCGAGATCCTGGGTGGGGAAACGTTCGCGATGCGGATCTGGCTGGATTCCGACCGCATGGCGGCGCACGGCGTGACCGGGCGGGATGTACGCGCCGCGTTGCTGGCGAACAACGTGCTGAGTGCGGTCGGCCGCACCCGCGGCCAGATGGTCGCCATCGATCTGACCGCGGCGACGGATCTGTCGCGGCCCGAAGAATTCGAACAGTTGATCCTGCGCGAGGAAGCGGAGTCCCTGGTGCGCCTGCGCGATGTCGGCACCGTGGAACTTGGTTCGGAGAACTACGACGTATCGGTGCGGTTCAACGGCCAGAGCGCGACCTTCGTCGGGATCGAACTCTCTCCCGACGCCAACGCGCTGGACGTGATTGCCGAAGTGCGCAGCGTGTTCGAACAGCGGGTGCAGCCGCAACTTCCGGAAGGCCTGAACGCGTCGATCGTCTACGACTCGACCGAATACATCGAGAGTGCCATCGAGGAAGTCATCCTGACACTCGTTCTGGCGTTGGGCATCGTGCTCGTGGTCATCTACCTGTTCCTCGGCTCGCTGCGGAGTGTCTTCATACCGGCCGTTGCCATCCCGCTGGCGCTGATCGGCACCTTCCTGCTGATGCTGCTGATGGGGTTCTCGATCAATCTGCTGACCCTTCTGGCGATGGTGCTGGCCATCGGCATCGTCGTCGATGACGCGATCATCATGGTCGAGAACATCCATCGGCACATCGAAGACGGGATGGCGCCCTTCGACGCCGCGATTCAGGGCGCCCGCGAACTCGCGTGGCCGATCGTGGCCATGTCCACCACGCTCATCGCGGTGTTCGTCCCCATCGGCTTCGTCGGCGGCCTCACCGGAACGCTGTTCGTCGAATTTGCCTTCACCCTGGCCGGGGCGGTTCTGATCTCCGGTATCGTCGCGCTCACCCTGTCGCCGATGATGGCCTCACGCCTGTTGCGCGGGCATGAGGACGGCCGTCCCGGCGGTCGTCTGGAGGCCTGGCTGGACGCTCGATTCAACCGCCTGCAGGATCGCTATCGGAAACGCCTGCACGGCGCTCTGAACGAGCGCTTTACCCTGCTGACGTTCGGGCTGATCGTCCTGGTCTCCTGCTACTTTCTGTTCATCACCAGCGCCACCGAACTCGAACCCCCCGAAGACCAGGGATTCGTGTTTTCCATCATGGAGGGCGATGCCTACATGGGGCTCGATCTTCTGGAGCGGAACACCCGTCTGCTCGACGGGTTCGACACCCAGATCCCCGAACTGCGCAACACCTTTATCGTGAACGGTTTCGGTGGAGGCGCCACCCCCAGCACCAACGAGGCCATCGCCGGCTTCGTGATGGCGCCGTGGGATCAACGGGAGCGATCGACCCAACAGATTCTGGAGCAGGATCTCCAACCACTGCTGGACCGGATTCCCGGGCTGAGCATATTCGGTGTGGAACCGCCCTCGCTGCCCAGTCCGGGCGGTGGCGGAGCGCCCGTCAGCATGGTGATCGGATCCACTGGACCCATGGAAAATCTGGAAGAACTCACGGACGAGATCATCTCCCGCGCCATGGCCAGTGGTCGCTTCATCTTCCTCGACACCGATCTGAACTTCGACAAGCCACGCGTCGATCTGAAGATCGACCGGGACAAGGCCGCGCAGATGGGTATCGACATGGCCACGCTGACCGCCGATCTGGCCCCCCTGCTCTCCGGCGGCTTCACGGGTCGCTTCGCCATGGACAATCGCAGCTACCGCGTCATCCCGCTGGTACAGCGCAACGAGCGCCTGAATCCGGACCAGATCGGCGAGCTGTTCACCCGGACATCGGACGGCGAACCCATTCCGTTGTCGAATATCGTGACCCTCGAGGAGACCGTCGTTCCCCGAAGTCTTCGGCGTTTCCAGCAGTTGAACGCAGTCACGTTGTCCGGCGTGCCGCGCCCCGGCGTGACCCTCGGCGAAGCCCTCGACCTGCTCGATACGATCGCCGCCGACGTGCTGCCCGTCGGCTACACCATCGACTATTCCGGTCAGTCCCGGCAGCTCAAGGCCGAAGGGGCGCAGTTCGTCGCGACTTTCTTTTTCGCCCTGCTGGTGATCTACCTGGTGCTCGCGGCGCAGTTCGAGTCCTTCCGCGACCCGCTGATCATGCTGATGACGGTGCCCATGTCGATCGCGGGGGCGCTGGTTTTCATCAGCCTCGGGTTCACCTCACTGAACATCTATACCCAGGTGGGTCTCGTCACCCTGATCGGACTGATCGCCAAGCACGGCATTCTGATCGTCGAGTTCGCCAACCAGCTGCAGCAACAGGGCCGCACGATTCGCGAAGCCATCGAGGAAGCCGCCAGCCTGCGTCTGCGTCCGATCCTGATGACCACGGCCGCCACGGTCATCGCGATGGTCCCCCTGCTGATCGCGACGGGCGCCGGGGCCGGATCGCGCTTCGCGATGGGCCTCGTGATCGCCAGCGGGATGACGATCGGAACCCTGTTCACGCTGTTCGTCGTACCGGCCGTCTACCTTTACCTCGCCCGCTCCCGGTCCGCGGAGGCCGCGTGACACGCCCCTCCCTGGGGAACAATCGAGACCAGACGTTCCAACCACAATCGAAATGGGTAATAATCGTCCCGATCGGCGGGAACCACCCCCCGCCACGCGACCGATCACCACCGCCGAGCCGCCACGCATAGATAATTCGCAATCAATACCATCTAAACTATCTATTTGTTATTGGCTATCGGTCTTTCTACTCTGACCCACCGATCTCACCATCCGATTTCTACAACGCGCAGGAGACAACCAATGGCCGTCAAGAAATACGACGCGGGTGTGAAGGACTACCGCGAAACCTATTGGATGCCGGACTACATTCCGCTGGAAACCGATCTCCTGGCGGTATTCAAGATCACCCCCCAGCCCGGCGTCGATCGCGAAGAAGCCGCTGCGGCAGTGGCGGCGGAGTCCTCGACCGGCACCTGGACCACCGTCTGGACCGACCTGCTGACGGACATGGACTACTACAAGGGCCGCGCCTACCGCATCGAAGACGTGCCGGGCGATGACACCTGCTACTACGCGTTCGTGGCCTACCCGATCGACCTGTTTGAAGAGGGCTCGGTGGTCAACGTGTTCACCTCGCTGGTCGGCAACGTGTTCGGCTTCAAGGCGGTCCGCGCGCTGCGCCTCGAGGACGTTCGCTTCCCGATCGCGTACGTGAAGACCTGCGGCGGCCCCCCGATGGGCATCCAGGTCGAGCGCGACACGATGAACAAGTACGGCCGTCCGCTGCTGGGCTGCACGATCAAGCCGAAGCTCGGCCTGTCCGGCAAGAACTACGGCCGCGCCGTGTACGAGTGCCTGCGTGGCGGCCTCGACTTCACCAAGGACGACGAGAACATCAACAGCCAGCCGTTCATGCGCTGGCGTCAGCGCTTCGACTTCGTCCAGGAGGCCATCCTGAAGGCCGAGGCGGAGACCGGTGAGCGCAAGGGTCATTACCTCAACGTGACCGCACCGACCCCGGAAGAAATGTACAAGCGGGCCGAATACGCGAAAGAGATCGGCGCGCCGATCATCATGCACGACTACATCACCGGCGGTTTCTGCGCCAATACGGGTCTGGCCAACTGGTGCCGTGACAACGGCATGCTTCTGCACATCCACCGTGCGATGCACGCGGTTATCGACCGCAACCCGCACCACGGCATCCATTTCCGCGTGCTGACGAAGATCCTGCGCCTGTCCGGTGGCGACCATCTGCACACCGGCACCGTGGTCGGCAAGCTCGAAGGTGACCGTGCCTCGACGCTGGGCTGGATCGACCTGCTCCGCGAGTCGTTCGTCCCCGAAGACCGCTCGCGCGGCCTGTTCTTCGACCAGGACTGGGGCTCCATGCCCGGCGCGTTCGCGGTCGCTTCCGGTGGTATCCACGTCTGGCACATGCCGGCACTGGTGGCCATCTTCGGCGACGACTCCGTGCTGCAGTTCGGCGGCGGCACCCTGGGTCATCCCTGGGGCAACGCGGCGGGTGCGGCGGCCAACCGTGTGGCGCTGGAGGCCTGCGTCCAGGCGCGCAACGAAGGTCGTCAGATCGAACGCGAAGGCAAGGAAATCCTCACTGCCGCTGCCCAGCACAGCCCCGAACTGAAGATCGCCATGGAAACGTGGAAGGAAATCAAGTTCGAGTTCGACACCGTCGACAAGCTGGACATCGCGAACAAGTAATGATCCCCGGGGTCTGAATCCGCCGGACGCCCGAGGGCTCCGGGTGGATCGGACCGGGTTAAACCGCTTACCAGAGGAAGACCGATATGGCCGTTCAAGTTTACAAGTCGTCGACCAAATACGAGACCTTCTCCTACCTGCCGCCGATGACGGCGGAGCAGATCCGCGCTCAGATCGCCTACTCCATCAGCCAGGGCTGGAACCCGGCCGTGGAGCACACCGAGAAGGGCAAGTCGATGAGCAACTACTGGTACATGTGGAAGCTGCCGTTGTTTGGCGAGCAGTCCGTCGATGCCGTGCTCACGGAACTGGATGCCTGCCACCGAGAGTTCCCGGACCACCTGGTGCGTTTCATCGCGTATGACAACTACGCGCAGAGCCAGGGCATGGCGTTTGTGGTGTACCGCTAATTCGTCGCGGAGTACTGTCGGGTGGCCTGTGGCCACCCGTGAACCACCTTTCCGCAAGTTGTTTGCCGGCATGGCGGCCGCATCGCACCGCGATTCCTGCAGACCCCAACCGTTCGAGGTACGTGATGCCACAAGCCGAAGAGAGCACGGCCAGCGCCACCCTATCCGGGCGTGAGCTGGCCCTGAAACGCCGCAAGGCGATGGCTTTGCATGGCAAGTCCGCATTCGTGAAGACCGCGGCTGCCCGGCACGAGGCATCGCCTCGCCGGATCGCTTCCGAGGTCACCCGGACCCCAGCGAACGCAGGGTCCTCCGCACCGGCTGCGTCCGTTCAGTCTGCGGGCGACATCACCTCGCCTGGGCGGAGAGCTGCGCAGGCGCGTCGCGAAGCACTGAGCCGTGCGGGAAAAGCTGCGCACAAGCCGTCCTCCAGCCGGCCCAGCGGCCGGGTGCGTCCGACTCCTCCGGCACCGGATTCCGAAACCCACGGCACCTTGACCGCCGCCGTGAAGTCCGGTGATTGCGACTGCAAGGGTGAACCCTGCGACTGCAATGACACCGACAGGACTTCCGCCGCGGCCACCGCACCGAGCAGAACGACGGCCAAGCCGGCCGTCAACACAATGTCCAAGGGACGGGCACTTGCGCGCGCCCGCCGCGAAGCCCTGTCGCAGAACGGCAAGGCGGGCCTGGTCCGTGCCACGCAACTCGCACGAGTCGCTGCCGTGATGCCGGACCAGGACTGGCAGACCGCTTTGAACGGGGGCAATACGGGCCGGCAGGTCGCCATGCAGCGGCGCAAGGTCCGCGCCCTGAGCGGCAGGGGAACGGCCAAGTCGTCGTCCAAACCGCGCCCGAGCGGCCGCATGAAGGCCCGCCTCGAAATCCCGGCACCGCCCAAGGTGGAAGAGGGACATACGCTTTCCGGCCAATCCGTCACCGGGACCATGGTGGAGCGCACGAAGAAGGTGACCGGCAACGAGCCCGGCTCCTGCCGGGAAATCACCGGAACCGAGTACATCGGTGCCGAACTGTTCGAGCGCCAGTGCACGACGCGTCCGGATCCGGCGCCGAGCAAGGTCGGTGTCAGCACCACGACCCGCGAACACAAGGTCTCCGGGACCGAGGTCGGTCGATCCAAGCGCGTCACCGGCGATGAATTGGGCGCCTGCCGCGGAATCACGGGTACGGAATACCTCGCCGTCGAACGCTACGAGGAATTCTGTGAAACCACGCCGGCACCCGCACCGGCGAAAGTCGGGGTCGCGTCCACACCGAAGGGAAAACCGGTTACCGGTACCCAGGTCGGCCACTCCCCGCGCGTTACCGGAGACGAGCCTGGCTCCGCTCGGTCCGTGACCGGAACCGGCTATACCCTTCCTGCCAAAGCGGATCCTGCGCCCGAGAAGGTTGCAGTGACGCGCACCGGTCAGGGCCGAACCGTAACCGGCACGAACGTGGGTCACAGCGAACGCGTCACCGGCGATGAGCCCGGCGCCTGCCGTGGCATCACCGGGACCGAATACCTCGCCGCCGATGCATTCCAGGCGCAGTGCGACACAGCCCCTCCGGCAACACCGCACAAGGTCAGCGTGATGCTTTCACACGGACAGCAACCGGTCTCGGGCACCGAGGTTGGCCGTTCCGGCAAGGTGACCGGGGACGAGCCGGGTTCCTGTCGCGAGATCTCCGGAACGCAGTACTACACGGCGTCGGATTTCGCCGATCTGTGCAATGCCACGGGGCCGCGCAAGGTGGGGTCGATGCAGACCCTGGCCGGACGCTCCGTGACCGGCACCGAGGTCAGCCACAACCCAAAAATGACCGGTGACGACAAGGGGGGGTGCAAGCCCGTCACCGGTACGGATTATGTCAGCGTGGAACAGCTCAAACCTGTCTGCGCCGACAGCACCCCTGTGTCCGCCGTGGAGAAGGTCTCGGTGGACAAGACCTGGCGCGGTCAGGCCATTACCGGAAGCCCTGTCGGCCGCGGTCCGAAAGTGACCGGCGACGAGTCCGGCGGATGTGCCCCGATCAGCGGAACACCCTACATCGGTCGCAGCCAGTATGGGGAGTTCTGCGAAACCCCTTCAGTGAGTGCCCAGGAAGCGCTTATTCCCTCCAGCGCCCTCATTTCCGCGACCGCCGTCACCGGCGATCGTCCGGGTGCCGGCGGTTCGGTAATGACCGGTGATGGACGCGGGGCCTGTGAACCCGTCAGTGGAACCCCGTATGTCGGAGCCGACAACATGGTCTCGCAGTGCATGACCAGCGGTCGCTTCGTGTCACGGGCTCAATCCTGGGATGAACCCGCGCGTCCGCCCGCGCCGGCCGACTTCAGCATTCAGTCACCGGCACGGGTGGCCCGAGACCGGCATGGGGACGAAATTACTGGCTCGATCTACAGCAACGAGCGCATCACCGGCCCCGTGAACAAGGCCACCGGCCTGATCACCGGGACGCCGGAATTCCGTCATCGCGATGCCCAGAGCCAGCAGGTCGAGCAGGAAGACCTGGCTGCGGCCGCCCGACGCCTCACGGGCGAAGGCAGCCAGGCCGGCACCCGCATCACCGGCGATGCCTGGGATTCCTCGAGCCGCGTCACCGGCACCGAAGGCACGTCCAGCCTGGCCCGCAACATGTCCATGCGCGGCCAACCGCGCGGCGAAGGCGCGAGTGCGCGCCGGTTCCGCGAGGTGGTCGAACACCCCCCTGCCCCGGAAAGCCGCATTACGGGCTCCGCCGGGAATTACGGCAAGGGCGCGATGGTGACGCTCTCCGGCGGCGCGCGCGGCTGAGGACGAACGGGTGAATACGCGCAAACGGCTGGCAGCGATGCGGAAGGCCGGGGTCCTGCCTGAACAGGCAGCGACTCCGCCCAACCCCGCATGCGTGATCGTTGCCGACCAGCGTTGCGAGCATGCACTCGTCGACCGCGAACTCAATCGCCGTCTCTACGATTACGAGGAACGCGTGCGGGGCCGCTTCACGGCGATCCTGGACACCCTCAAGACCCTGTCCGACTGCCGGCACAAGCTGGACTTCGTCGAGAAGGCGCAGCAGATCGCGCTGGATCGCCTCGGCTACGAATTGCCGCGGCATCTGCTCGACGACGCGTGGGTATCAGGGCTGAACATCCGTGCACTGCACGCCTGGTGCACCTTCCAGAGTTTCAAGAACACCGTTGACCAGGCGCATGTCGACCAGAAGCCGCTGTGCGAGCGATCCCTTCTGGACGAGGGCTTCGTCCTGTCCTGCGGCTATCACACCCTCGACATCAGCCCCTGCGCCGACGGCCGACTGCAGGGCCTTGTCCCCTTCGTGTTCCGCATGGCGCCAAACGACGCCGTTTACGTCAAGGCCTACGCGGGCGCGCTGTTTGACATCGAAGCCGACGTCGTCGACTGGACCCACCGGGAACTGAATCGCCTGACCGGCGGGATTTCCGGCGGCGAAGACGCGAACTATCTGAAGATCGCCGTCTACCACTTCAGCACGTCCAACCCGAACCACGAAGGCTGTGCCGCGCATGGCAGCAATGATCGTCTGGCCATGGAGAGCGCGCTCGAGCGGCTGCATGAACTCCGTGCCGCGATCGAGAACACCTTCGGGCTCGGTGCCGCGCCGGAAACGCTGTTGATCGGTGTCGACACGGACATCGACGCCATCCGGGTACACCTGCCCGACGGCAACGGAGACATCAGTCCGCACCGCTATGTCGAGAGCTTCCGGATCTACCAGGAGACGCTCGCGATGAACGCCGCGGATGCCCGTGCCCACATCGACCGCTCAGTGGCGGAAGCGGAGCGCGCCGAGGGCTGGGCACGTGGCTCCGGTGACATCGCGCCGGGCATGCGCCGGTTCATCCTGCACCTGCTCGAAGCCAACCTCTCGCAGATCGAGTACGTGATCCAGCACCACGCCGGCCGCTACCAGGTGATCGGACACAACGAACGCTTCATCTGTGTCGGTGAGGCAATGACCGAGCTGCAACTGCGCAACAAGTTCTATTTCGCCCACCTGGATACGGTCGAGGAAGGCGCGAATGACATGGACGTGGGTATCCGGATCTTCACCGGGCTGAACATTCGACATGGCCTCGGTGTGCCGGTCCTGATCCACTTTCACTACTCGTCGCACGTGCCCGGCGCTCGTGAGCGCGCAATTCTGCGCTGCCGACGGGTCAAGGCCGCAGTCGAAGCGCGGTACAGCCAGCTGCACGAGAATCAGCAGCTGTTCTGCCAGATGGCGATCAGCGACCTGCACGGAAGCGAGCGCTGCACCTTCGTGGAAGATGAAGTCGATAGGGTTGGGCATTGAATGAATGGCTTTAGCGAGACGGCACGATGAAGATCATGCGGGTTGAGAAGACGCTGGTTTCGACCAATCGCATCGACGGCTTTGGTCATCGGCCGCTGCTGGTCGTGCAGGAAAAGGAGGGTGGAACACGCAGCGTGGCGGTCGATGCGGTCGGTTGCATCCCGGGCGACTGGGTGATCTGCGTCGGTTCTTCAGCGGCACGCGAGGCCGCGGGCAGCAAGGAGTTCCCGTCCGATCTGACCATCGTGGGCATCATCGATCACTGGACCGGAGAGAGCGCCTGATGGAGATCATGCGCGTGCTGGACGATCTGGTCTGCACCCGACGGGTACCGGGCCTGCAGATGTCGTCGCTGCGCGTGCTGGAGAACCAGAGTGGTGGCGTATTCGTGGCGACTGACCCGGTCGGTGTCCCGCCCGGCAAATGGGTGTTCACGGCGAGTGGCAGTGCCGCCCGATGGGCCATGCCGGACAGCAGTTGCATGACCGATCTGACCATCTGCGGAATCATCGACCACTGGGAAGAGTGACGGCAAAAAGGTTGGATGCGGCGAATTCAGGATATGGGATCGATGAGTAGACAGGTTTTTGGAGTGCGGTTCATCCGGTAGTTGAGTTGGGCAGTACGAATCGTTTTTTTAACGTTGTCTTTTTTCAAGGAGTAATGAAATGGCTGAGCGTATGGGTATTGCCCTGGGCATGATTGAAACCCGCGGTCTGGTTCCCGCGATCGAAGCGGCGGATGCCATGACCAAGGCGGCCGAAGTCCGTCTGATCGGCCGTCAGTTCGTTGGCGGCGGCTACGTCACCGTGCTGGTGCGTGGCGAAACGGGCGCGGTCAACGCGGCGGTCCGTGCGGGCGCCGATGCCTGCGAGCGTGTCGGTGACGGCCTCGTGGCTGCACACATCATCGCCCGCGTCCACAGCGAAGTGGAAGGCATCCTGCCCTCTGCTCCGTCCGCCTGATTTCCAACCATCGCGCGAAGTTCGCGTTAATTTGAGGAGTTCATTGAAATGGCAAATGCGACTGGTATTGCCCTTGGCATGATTGAAACCCGTGGTCTGGTTCCCGCGATCGAAGCGGCGGATGCCATGACCAAGGCCGCCGAAGTCCGTCTGATCGGCCGTCAGTTCGTTGGCGGCGGCTACGTCACCGTGCTGGTGCGTGGCGAAACGGGCGCGGTCAACGCGGCGGTCCGTGCGGGCGCCGATGCCTGCGAACGTGTCGGTGACGGCCTCGTGGCGGCGCACATCATCGCCCGCGTCCACAGCGAAGTGGAAGGCATCCTGCCCTCCAGCCCGTCATCCGACGGCGGCGGTCGCGATGCCGAGCTGACGTCGACCCGTAGCTAGGGGTCGGGCCGATGAGCGCCGACCCACGGACTATCGGCTGGCTGGCACGCGCGCTCACGCACGAAATGAGCGCCGTCCAGCAGTATCTCGCGCAGAGCGTGCTGGCACGCCTGTGGGGGGACGAAACCCTGGCCGCGCATCTGCGCGACGAGGCGGTCGAGGAACTGGGCCATGCCGAGCGGTTGATGGAACGCCTGATTCTGCTCGGGATCGCGCCTTCGGCCGGAAACGTGCCCCCGGCGCGACTCGGACGGACCGCGGACGACCTGCTGACCGCCGATCGCAAGCTCGAGGCGGATGCCGTTCGGCTCTACCGGGAGGCGCTCGCGCACGCGGTCCGCATGCGGGACAGCGACTCGGCGTCCCTGTTCGAGAGCATTCTGGGTGATGAACTGGCCCATGTGCAGGAAATCGACCGTTTGATGACCCAACGGAACGGCAATGGCTGATCGGCCCGAAGGGTGGGAAGCACGCGGCAAGCCGCCAACCCTGTTTCGGCGGTTCGAATTCACGCGGTACAGCGAAACGCGTGAATTCCTTGACGCATTGGCCGCCGTCACGGAAGAGACGGGCGTGCACCCGCAGAACATCAACTTCGGCACGACGTATGTGAACATCACGCTGGAGGCCGCGGAGGGAGAGGAACCGGGGGACGGCGAGTGGTCCCTGGCGACCCGCATCAACGCCCTGCTGCCTCCGGGGAACTGAAATGTCGACCCACATCACCGCAGTGGTCAACCAGAAAGGTGGGGCGGGCAAAACCACCCTGGCGATGAACCTGGCGGCCGGGCTGTCCCAGCGCGGCGAAACCGTGGTGATCGACCTCGATCCCCAGGGTTCGTCCCGGCAATGGGCGGCGCTCGGCAGTGCGCCCTTCCCGGCCACGGTGAAGCAGATGATGGGCAAGTGGGATGCCCGTTCCCTGCACAAGACTTTTCGGGCCTATCGCTACACGGTCCTCGACTGTCCTCCATCGCTGGACAGCCACGCGTCCCTGCAGGCCCTTCGTGCCTGCGACGTCGCGCTGATTCCGATCCTGCCCTCGCCGGTGGATCTCTGGGCCAGCCTGCGACTGCCCCAGGAAATCGAGGAAGCCCGAAAGGAGAACCCCAGGCTCAAGGCCTTTCTGGTCCTGAACCAGCTTGAACCCAGGAGCGCGTTGTCGGCATCGATGCGGGATGCGCTGACGGAATTCGACATTCCGGTGCTGCAAGCGGTCATGCGGCGCCGTGCCATCTACCGCGGGGCGGCGCTGGAAGGGGTCTCGGTATACCAACTGGGCGGCCGGGGAGCACCTGCGGCAGCCGAAATCGAAGCGGTGATCAACGAGGTGATCGGATCATGACCAACATGAAGGAAAAACTCGCGGCCAGTGTCCGCGATGCGAAGGCCAACCAGGCACCGGGAGCCGCGGCTCCCGAGTCCATCCCGCCCGCCAAGCCGGTCGCGCGCGCGAAACCGTCTGCCACCAAGGCCAGCCCGGCGCCACGCAAACCGGCCGCAAGCGCCCGGAAAACGACCCCGGCGACCGCAAAGACGCGCAGGACGGCGGCGAAGAAGACCCCTCCGTCAGAAGGCGTTCCCGAGAGCGGTACCGCACTGTTCCCAGACCGTGTCTGGCCCGACTGATTAGCCAACCCAGCAGGTGATTTGCCATGCCTAACGGACCCGTGATGCGTACCTACGGACCTCGCCGCACGTCCTATACCCCGCCGGCCGTGCAGCACGCGGCGGCGCGGCCGGCCAGTACCGGCGCAGCTTCCGACCTTCTCGCACCCTACCTGGTGAGCGAGGAGCCCTACTATCGTGCCGTCGCCGACGAAGTGGAGCTTTACGAGGCTGCCTACTCGGTCCGGATGCCGATGATGCTCAAAGGCCCCACTGGCTGCGGAAAGACGCGCTTCGTCGAACACATGGCCTGGCGACTCGGCAAGCCCCTGATCACGGTGGCCTGCAACGAAGACATGACCGCCTCCGATCTCGTTGGGCGCTATCTGCTGGATGCCAACGGAACCCGCTGGCAGGACGGCCCCCTCGCGGTTGCCGCCCGACACGGCGCGATCTGCTACCTGGACGAAGTCGTCGAGGCGCGACAGGACACCACCGTGGTGATCCACCCGCTGACCGACGCCCGGCGCGTGCTGCCGCTGGAAAAGAAGGGCGAACTGATCGAGGCCCATCCGGATTTTCAGATCGTCATTTCATACAACCCCGGCTACCAGTCGCTGATGAAGGATCTGAAACAATCGACGAAGCAGCGCTTCGGCGCGCTCGATTTCAACTATCCGGAACACGACATCGAGGCGGAAATCGTCGCCCACGAGTCCGGGGTCGGAATCGAAATCGCGAAGAACCTGGTGCACATCGGCGAGCGTGCACGCAACCTGAAGGGGCACGGCCTGGATGAAGGTCTCTCGACACGGATGCTGATCTACGCCGGTTCGCTGATTGCGAATGGCGTCGCGCCGCTGGCCGCCTGTCGAGTCACGCTGGTGCGCCCGATCACCGACGATCCCGACATGCGCGACGCGCTGGATTCGGCCGTAACGACCTACTTCTGAGGTCATCGTGCGCCGCCTGTGGCGGCGCGCACACCAACGCCATGGCCATACATCTCGAAGAATACAAGGAGATCCTCGAGGATCTCCCGCACGATGCCCAGGACGTGCTCGAAGGCGCCTGGCACGAAGCCGCGCGCGTATTTTCTTCACGGGGCCTGGACAATTACCTGAAGGGCGCGGTGGCACTGCATCACCTCGGCCGAAGCGACGAACTGGTCGTGACGTACCTTCAGGAAATGCCGCAGGTGGCGCGGGCGATCGGCGAGGACACGCTGCCCGATGTGGTGACCTTCCTGCTGAGCATGGCCTCCAAGACCTCGGGCCAGGTTCTCACGCTGATCGTAGGCACGGCACCTCTTGCCGCCGAACGGCTGGGCGACGAAAGCCTGTTCCGTTCGTATCTCAACGTGCTCCAGGTGATGCTCGCGCAAGCACCGCGGGGTCTGCGCCCCATGCTGGAGAACCTCGACCGCCTGCTGACCCAGCTCACGCTGGGTGGTTTCCGGCGCTGGGTCAACTGGGGCGCGCAGGCCTACAAGACCGATTTCGAGGGCCAGGTCCGTTATTTTTCACTGCAGAGCCCCGATGCGCTCTCGGTGCTCCAGACGGAACGCAAGGGCACGCTGTTCGTGGACGTTCAGCGCCGCCTCAACATCTATCTGCGCGCAATGTGGGGACGGGACTTCTTCCTGCGTCCCACCGCCGGGGACTTCGAGAGCCGCGAGGGACTGAAGCCCTATATCGAGCGCTACGTGATCCACATCGCGGATGCCTACGACGACTACCGTCCCCAGGGCGACGCAACACCCGAGGAAGCGGTGGTCCCCGGTGTCGAGCTGTATCGCGCGGCCGCCAATCATTGTGCAGCCCACCTGGCGTTTACCCACAAGCCGCTGTCGATGGAGACCTTGGACCTCGCGCAGATGGCGATCATCGAAGCCGTCGAAGACGCCCGCGTGGAAGCATTGGCCTGTGCGCAATTTCCCAACATGCGCACATCCTGGCTTGCACTGCACCCGCCGGCCGATTACGGAACGCCGCAGAGCGTCGGCGACCTGCTGAACCGGCTCGCGCGCGCGCTGCTCGAACTCGATCCAGACGACCCGCACCCCTGGGTACAGCAGGGCGTTGCACTGTTCCGCGCACAGGACGACCTGTCCAGCAACCAGATCAGCTGGAACATCGGCGTCGAGCTGTCGCACAGTCTGGCCACCCTGCCCCTGCCCGAATTCAATCCGCGAACCGATCTGCTGCGGGCGATCTACCGGGACGACAACCGAACCGTGTGGGAATCCGAGGAATACGACCTCGACGCGGCACTGGAGGCGACCTGGGCGCCGAAGCAGGTGCGCAAGAAGGTCAGCCTGATCGAGATGGTGAACACACTCGACTACGAGTTCGCCGGCGATGACGCGCAGGAGATCTGGGTGCTGCCGACCGAGTTCTACCTCGACCAGGAAGGCGTGACCATCAACGAGCTGGAAGGCAAGACGCCCGTCTCCGACCCCTTCCACTACCACGAGTGGGATTACCAGATTCAGCTCGACCGCCCGAGCTGGGTCACGGTGCTGGAACGCCAGCCCAAGCTCGGCGATCTGGAGACCATCGAGCAGATCATCGTCGATCACAAACCCGTGATCTCTCGCCTCAAGTTCCTGATCGAATCGATGATCCCCCAGGGCATGCAGCGCCTGCGCCGCCAGGAAGACGGCGACGAACTCGACATCAATGCCGCGATTCGCGCCATGGTCGACATCCGGACCGGACAACAGCCCGATACGCGCATCATGATGCGCTACAAGCGCAACGTCCGGGATCTCGCCGTCATGGTGCTTCTGGATATGTCCGAATCCGCCAACGACAAGGTCCGCGGACAGGACTACAGCATCATCGACCTGACCCGATCCGCCACGGTGCTGCTCTCGGATGCGCTCGACCGGATCGGCGACCCCTTCGCGCTGCACGGCTTCTGCTCGGACGGTCGGCACGATGTGCATTACTACCGGTTCAAGGACTTCGAGCAGCCCTACAACGATCTGGTCAAGGCCCGTCTGGCCGGGATGGAAGGGTCTTACTCGACCCGAATGGGAGCCGCACTGCGTCACGCCGGGGAATACCTGGGACAGCAGCACAAGAACAAGAAAATCCTGTTCATCATCACCGACGGCGAACCGGCCGACAACGACACCCGCGACCCCCAATACCTGCGTCACGACGCCAAGCGGGCCGTCGAGGAACTCGCGCGCAACGGCGTGTCCACCTACGCCCTGTCGCTCGACCCGCATGCGGACCAGTATGTTTCGCGCATCTTCGGTGCCAACAATTTCACGGTCCTCGACCAGGTCGAGCGCCTGCCCGAGAAACTGCCCATGCTCTACATGGGACTGACGCGCTGACACCGATGGAAATCAATACACTCAGCAAGAAGCTGCTGTTCAACACCATCCGCGTGGATACCGTCCTCGAGGATGGCAGCGAGGGCTCGGGGACCGCGTTCGTGGTCAGCCATGCGCACAGGCGCGGCACCCACACCTTCATCGTCACCAATCGCCATCTCGTGGACGGTGTGCGCCGCGGCGGCCTGGTGTTCACGCAGAAACACAACGGGCAACCGCTGATCGGCAAACGTTTTCAGCTCAACATCGATGACTTTCCCCACGCATGGTTCCTGCATCCGGATCCCGAGGTGGACCTCGCGATCGTCCCGATGCGCCCGCTGGAACAGGCTGCCCGGGACCAGGGAGTGGAACTCTACTACCACGTGATCGACAGCCGGCTGGCGCCCGATGCCGCAGCCCTACTTACCCTGGACGCGCTCGAGGAAGTACTGTTCGTGGGCTACCCCAGTGGTGTCTGGGACCATGTCAACCTGATGCCGATCCTGCGCCGTGGCACCACGGCAACCCCCATCGCGCTGGATTTCGAGGGACGTCCGGAATTTCTGATCGACGCCGCCGTGTACCCCGGTTCCAGCGGCAGCCCGGTCTTCGTCTATCAGCCGGACCTGCTGCGCCCAAACCAGAGTCGGAAATTCCTGTTCGCCGGCGTGATTGCGGCCGTGTTCTTCCGCGAGGAAGCCAACCAACTCGTACCCGGTCCCGTCCCGGCGAATACCTACGCGACGGTGATGGGCTCGGAAATGATCGACCTCGGGCTGGTCATCAAGGCCCAGGCCGTGATCGAGGTGATGAATGCCTATCTGGGCCACTGGGCCGAGTAACCATGGACCACGTTGGCATCATGGGTGCTTACCCGCTGCCAGTTCTCCGCCCGCACCCCTTCTGCAACCCCTGCTCCGTCCTGGAAATCCGCCATGCATTTTGAACCTGTGGTGCTGTTCTTCCTGCTGGGTGTATTCGCGGGTCTGGTCCGCTCCGACCTGAAAATCCCCTCTGCGATCTACGAAGCGCTATCGATCTTTCTGCTGCTCGCCATCGGCCTGCAGGGTGGCGTGAAACTGGCCGAGTTCGAGTTGCTGGAACTGCTCGTACCGTCCCTTTTGATCCTCGCGGTGGGTTCACTGATTCCGCTGCTCGCCTTCCCCGTGCTCCGGTTGCTGGGCCGCATGACACGCGCCGACTCGGCATCGATCGCAGCCCACTACGGATCGGTCAGCGTGGTCACATTCTCGGTGGCCATCGCACTGCTGGCACAGGAAGAGGTGGACTTCGAAGGCTACATGATCGTTTTCCTGGTTTTGCTCGAGATCCCGGCGCTGGTGATCGGCGTGATACTGGCGCGGCACGGCGTCGGCAGTGTGCGCTGGGGCAAGCTGCTCCATGAAGTGCTCTTCGGCAAAAGCATCCTGTTGCTGGCCGGTGGCCTGATCATCGGTTTCATTGCCGGAAGTGAGGGCATCAAGCCACTCGACATCCTGTTCTTCGACCTGTTCAAGGGCATCCTCGCGCTGTTCCTTCTCGAGATGGGGCTGGTCGCCGCCGCGCGCATCGCGGGACTTCGTGCCTACGGGCTGTTCCTGGTGACCTTCGCAGTGGCCACGCCTCTGGTTTCCGCGGTTCTCGGCACCGTGCTTGGCTGGGCGCTGGGTCTGTCTCTCGGCGGCACCATGCTGCTGGCCACACTCTACGCGAGCGCATCCTATATCGCCGCACCGGCGGCCATGCGCATCGCGGTCCCGGAGGCCAATCCCGCGCTGTCGATCGGCGCCGCACTCGGGATGACCTTCCCGTTCAACATCTTTTTCGGAATACCGATTTATCTCTGGATGGCCCAGTTCATCCACGGACTTGGAGGGTGAACGACATGCTGACGCAACCCATGACCCTGCTGGTGATCATCAGTGAAGCCGTTCTCGAGGACACGCTTATCGATGAAATCAGCGACCTGGGCGCCAAGGGCTACACGATCACCGATGCACGTGGTCGAGGCACGCATGGCACCCGGTCCGGGCGGTGGACGCAGGGTGGCAACATTCGCATTGAAGTGATTGGCAATGCGCAGCTCTGTGATCGTATCGTCGAGCGTCTGCAACGAACCTATGAAAGGGACTATGGTCTCCTGATGTATACCGTGCCGATCGAACTGCAGAATTGAGCACGCCCACTCACGGAATTCCCTGTCTCGCGGAGCCGGCACGGACCGCGCGAAACCTCCCATGAGTTCGAAAGACCCCGGCCTGCCGCAGATCATGCTCAAGTCCGAGCTGCCGGGACACCTGATCCGGCACGCCACGCTTCGGCAATTGCAGGTCTTCGAGGCCATCGTGCGCCTGGGCAGCTTCACCCACGCCGCGGAAGAGTTGTACCTGACGCAGCCCACCGTCTCGATCCAGATCAAGAAGCTGTCCGAAGCGGTGGGACTCCCCCTGTTCGAACAGGTGGGACGCAAGGCCTTTCCCACCGAGGTCGGCCGCGAACTCTACGATGCCTGCCGGGAGATTCTGGGGTCCCTGACCAACCTTGAAATCAAGCTGGCGGATCTCCGGGGACTCAAACGCGGGCGGCTGCGGTTGGCCGCGATCACCACCGCCCAGTATCTCGCGCCGAGCATCCTCGGTGAATTTGCGCGCAAGTATCCGGACATCGAACTCTGCCTCGAGGTCGACAACTACGACCGGGTTCTGGCGCGCCTCGCGAGCAATGAGGACGACCTCTACATCATCGGCCACGTCCCGGAACAACTGACGGACGTCAAGGTGTACCCCTTCGCACCGAACCCGCTGGTGGTCATGGCGCGGCACGATCACCCGCTTGCGGGCCAGCGCAACATTCCGCTCCAGCGGCTCGCCGGGGAATATTTCCTGATGCGCGAGGCCGGCTCGGGGATTCGCGAAGCCACGCTGAAGCTGTTCGAGCGCCAGGGCATACAGCCCCGCATCCGGATGGAACTGGGCAGCAACGAAGCCATCAAGCAGGCCGTGATCGGCGGGCTCGGGATCGCCGTGCTGTCGCTGCACACGCTGAGCGCCGAGGGCGCACGCGGTCCGATCACGCTACTCGACGTTGCCGAATTCCCGATTCTGCGCCAGTGGAACATCGTGCACCCACGCCGCAAGGTGCTCTCCGTCGTGGCCCAGACCTTCCTGGATTTCGCCATTCAGGACGAAGCGCGCGTGCGCGCGCACATCGACCAGATGCTCCGGGATTTCGAGCACAATCTGAACCGCTGAAGGCCGCGCCGCAACGCCCGGCTTTTGCTATTCTCAGCACGAATACGAAGATCGGTCCCAGCGCGGCTGAACGCGAAACGGTCGCGCCGCGGGGATGCCGACGAAAATCCAAACGGGAATCGAGGAGAAAGGTATGTGGAAGGAAGTCGCGGTGGCCGCGCTTGTGCTGGCCGCTTCTGGAGTGGCTTGGGGGGAGACCACGGATGCGCCCCGTTTCGAAATCAGCGACGACGGCAAGGTAGTACTGGATCAGCAGACCGGACTGCAGTGGATGCGCTGCAGTGTCGGGCAGAACTGGACGGGGACGACCTGCACCGGCACCCCCAGCCGCCACACCTGGGATCAGGCCTCAAACCTCACATCCAACCACGCGGGGCTGGACGGTTGGCGCCTTCCGACTGTGGATGAGCTGCAGGGCCTGGTGGAATACCGCATGTTCAATCCCGCCATCGATCCGCATGCCTTTCCCAACACGCCGATGAGCAACTTCTGGTCCTCCTCGGAGGCCGCCTACGACGCGTTCTACGCCTGGACCGTCAATTTCGCCAATGGCTTCAGCAACTGGCGGCACAAGCGGCAGCGTTTCGAGTCGCGCATGGTACGCGACGCTGGTTGAACCACGAACCCGGGGCGTGCATGGCCCCTGATCTCACATCAACGACAGAAGGGGCACACGCATGGACACGGAAATCACCAGCGCAGACATTCGCACCGTCATCGAGCCGCTGCATCGCGGCAAGTTCTGGATGCAACTGCTTGCCGTGGTCTCGATCCTGTACGGTGTTCTTCTGGCACTGACGATCGTGGGCCTGATCGTCGCCTGGATTCCGATCTGGGCGGGTGTGGTCCTGATGCAGGCGGCCGGCGCATCCAGCCGGGCGTTCCAGAGCGGCGACGCGCTGGAGATGAAACACGCCATGGGCAAGCTGAAGACCTATTTCACGATCTTCGGCGTCCTGATGCTGATCGGCATCATCCTGATGGTCGTGTCGATGATCTTCGGCATCGGCGCCGGCCTGCTGGGCATGGAATCCATGATGCAGTAGCCCCGCCGCGTTTCGGCCGAGTCCCTTCCGGGACGCGGTACGACCGTTCGAAAAGGGCGCCCGCGTGGCGCCCTCTCCTTGCGACCCATGAAGACCCGGAAGCACTCCTGACGGTGTTATCATCACAGAGTGTAAGTACCTTTTGTTATGCGATCCGAAGACCGCATCTGGGGCGCAATTAATGATCACCCTTCTGCTCGACGACGAGCCATTCCAGCTCAAGCTGCTCGAGGCACAACTCCGAACGTTGGGAGTTGGAAACATCATCCGTCACGAACGGGCGAGAGATGCCTTGCCGCTCTTCGACGGGGATCAGCACGTCGTAGACCTGATCTTCTGCGACCTGCAGATGCCGGACATGGACGGTGTGGAGTTCGTGCGCCATCTGGCCCGGAATCATTACAGCGGTGATCTGATCCTATTCAGTGGCGAGAACGAACGGATACTGGCCAGCGTCGAATGTCTGGCCCAGGCCCATGGCCTGCGGGTCCTGGGCGCCCTGAAAAAACCGGTGTCGATGGAACGACTCAAGGAGTTGATTGACCTCAGTCTTTCCAGCCCGGAGAGCACGCCTCCAGCTGCACGTGGCCAGAGCGCCTACAGTCTGCCCGTTCTCGAGTCCGCATACGCGACCGAAGAACTGGAAGCCGCGATCAGCGGGAAGCAGTTCGTCAACCACTACCAGCCCAGGGTGGAAATGGCCACGGGCCGGGTGATCGGCGCGGAGACGCTGGTGCGCTGGGAGCATCCGCAGGATGGCCTGGTCATGCCGGACCGATTCATACCCAACCTCGAGTACTACGGGCTGATCGACGATTTGACCCGGATCGTGCTTTCCGATGCATTGGAGCAGACGAGAGTCTGGCGCAAGCTGGGCTGGAACCTTCAGATTTCGATCAACATGTCGACCGAGAGTCTGTCCGCCATTCGCTTTGCCGACTTCGTGATCGGGGAATTGGGGAAAGTCGATATCCCGGGCTCCAGCCTGCTGCTCGAGGTGCCCGCGAACATTTTCGAACAGGACCAGAGGGGTTTGCTCGACATCCTGACACGCCTGCGACTGCGCCAGATCGGTCTTTCCATCCACGATTTCGGGATTGCCGAGGTATCTCTCGCCGAACTCCAGACCATTCCCGTCGACGAACTCAAGGTTGATCGGACTCTGGTACGGGATGCCAGGGACGATGCCTCATTGCGCCTGCGGGTCCGCAACAGCCTTGGAACCGCGAAACAGCTCGGCGTCACGGCCGCAGCGGAGGGCGTCGAAACCCGGGCCGACTGGGATTTTCTCGCAGCAAGCGACTGTGACATTGCGCAGGGGTACTTCATCGCCCGGCCCATGCCTGCGGCCGATTTCCCTGGGTGGGCGGCGGAGTGGGAGGCCGGCCAGGGACGTGAGCTGGACCTGGCCGGTCCGAGCGACCCAGAGTCGCAAACCTCGACCTAAAAGCGTGCCCAGATCGGCCTGCGTGCCGTAGCCGGGAACGAGGCCACGTGCCTGACGCCGAGCGCATCCCCGGAAATAGCCGTTTTCAGGGGGCTCGTCGGAGCGTTTCGCTCAGGTCGGGTTCTCTGTCGGCCGGCGCGCCGAGAGCCGCGGCCGGAACCTCTGCCCGGTGCGTTGCGAGGAAACGATGCGACGCCGCCTAGGGCGCCACCAGCTCGATGCGCGCCACTTCGATATCGGCTTCGAAGGCTTCGCCGTAGGCCACGACGGCAATCGATTTCAACGACCGCACGTCAAGGACGCGCCGCGTCGCCGCACCCTCGAAGGCGGTGAAGGGTAGCGACACCTCGCGCCATTCGGGTCCGATCTCGAAGCGCGCCCGGAAGTATTGCCAGGGCATCCAGTTCTGGCGCGTGCGCAGGTGCACATAGTAGGGCCCGGGTGCGCCGCGGACCTTGAGCCGGACGCCCCACCAGTCGCTGGCGTCGAAATGGCCGCCGCGCGGGTCGAGCGGCAAGCGAGCCTGAATGAATCCCCCGCGGTTTTCCAGACGGACCGTGCCGCGCATGCCGAGCACCGCCCCGCCGCTGCTTTCCCGGATCGCCATTTCCATTTCCGAGCGGCCGCCCATGACCCGGTCCGTCAGTCCCTCCCAGCGCGTCCTCAGGGCAGAGACGCGGTCGGCATCGCTGAAGTCATCGATCAGCAGGGTCCGATTCACCTGTGGTGTCATGTCCGGTTCCTTCTCCGGGTTCACGGCTCCGGCCGGGGCGACCAAGAGCATAAGCAGCGCGATGGCCGAGACGAAGACCCGCGCCCGTGCACCAGGGATTGTCGCGCCAAGTGTGCGGTTGCGATGGATCGTCAAGGGCTTCTCCGCTTTATGGACCGCCCGGGGATGGGCCTGAAGGGATTTCGGCGCGTCCGTCGGACAGGATTCACCCGGTATTGTAGATGCGAACCCTGCCAGACGGCAGCGGGTTCAGAGGAGGCGCCCGGCGTCACACTCCGCGAAAAAGGCTGCCGGGTCGATGACGGTCGCGCCGCGCCGGCGCGCTCGCTTTGCCAGCCTGATGTCACGCGTCACGACGATGGGCGTCGCGGCGGGTTCGATGGCCCCGCAAACGGACGCGTGTTCCGCGGCATTCGGTGCGGCGGCGTCAGGCCCTACCTGTTCCCGCAGCGCGGTGAGGATCGCGCGGTCTGCGCGCTGGTCGCCCGCACCACCGGGGTAGATCACCCACACCTGCGCCGAACGCTGTTCCGTGCGCGCTCTCCCGCCGTCGAAGTAGACCCGGACTTCGTGTCCGGGCTTGTCGAAAACGCCAACGAGCTGTTCGACCAGCGCTTCCCGGGCAACCGCTCCGGGATGACCGTCCAGCAGATGGACCGCAAAGCGAGAACGCAGCGCGTAGAGAAGGTTGTGGCCGTCAATGAGCATGATCGATCTCACCACAACCCGACCCCGCTGAGACATACCCCGGGTATAGCCGCGGGCATCACCATTCGTCGAATGGCGCCGCGGGTGCCTTCGGACAGGGCTGCCGGATCAACCTTCACCCCAGCGGGGCTGTCGGACATCTTTTCACCTGCTGTTTGAGCGCGGTGGCCCACCCGTGGACCATAGATTGGAACAGCGCGATCTTCGCTTTCGGCGCTGGAGGATATGTCTTTGTTTTTATTGGTGGGGACGGCCGGAATCGAACCGGCACGGCCTTGCGGCCAGCGGATTTTAAGTCCGATGCGTCTACCTGTTCCGCCACGTCCCCGATCGCAGCCCGCGCCGCGCGGGTCGCAGAGTGCACCGTGCGAGGATACTAACGGATTTTCCTGGTGAACGAACCTGCGGGCGCAGGCCCCGGCGTTTACAATGACGGCCACACCGATAGAGAGGACGGCATCATGCGCAACGTGGTGATCACCGGCTGTGGCCGCGGGCTCGGCCTCGAGTTTGTGCGGCAGCTTCTGGAGCGGGGCGATCGCGTGTACGCGGGCGCACGCCGGCCCGAGAGCTCGTCCGAACTCATGGCACTCGCCAAGGCCCACGCCGATCGGCTCACGGTGCTGCCGCTGGACGTCACCCGGGAGGCTCACCGCGCAAATCTGGTCGCGACCGTCGGAGAACAGCCCGTGGATCTGTTGATCAACAACGCGGGAGTCTATGGACCGGTTCCCGATCGTCTTGGCACCACCGACGAGACGGCGTGGCTCGAGACCTTCCGCATCAATGCGATCGCACCTCGTCAGATGGTGGAGAGCCTGCTCCCGCAACTCGGCCGCAGTTCGCGGCCGTGCATCGCGCTGCTCAGCTCCAAAATGGGTTCGATGGGAGACAACGGCTCGGGTGGTGCCTACATCTACCGCTCATCGAAAGCGGCGCTGAACGCCGTCGGGGTGAGCATCGCGCGCGATCTCGCCGATCAGGGAATCCTGACCCTGATCCTGCATCCGGGCTGGGTACTGACCGACATGGGCGGCCCCAACGCGGAAATCACGGTGCAGCAATCGGTCGATGCCATGCTCCGGACCCTGGACGCGGCTGGACCGGCGGACAACGGGCGCTTCATCGATGTCGACGGCAGCACCATCCCCTGGTAAACCCCGGATTTCACACCCGCATCCCCTCCCGGGGACGCGACACGGGCGCGGCCGGAACGTCGGTTGAGAGTTCGAGGTCCAGAATCCCGCCCTCCTGCCAGACCCGCAAACGCGCTCGCTGTTCCGGCGCGGTGGCGCGGATCAACTCGAGGAAGTGCATCGGGGAATCCGGAACCTCACCATTGATCTCGAGAATCACGGCTCCCGGAAGCAGGCCGATCTCGGCTGCTTCACCGGTGGTCCGGCTGATCAGCACACCCGGTTCCGGAGGCAAACCGAGCGCCTCGCGCAGATCCTCGGTGATGACACCCACCGTGATGCCAAGCGCGGTCACCGGAGCGGGATCGGCACCGGGGAGTTCTCGATATTCCTGTCCCCGGGTCGAGGCGAGGACCGCCGGCGCCACCAGGATGGGGGCCCCGGTGCGGACCGCGAGTGCCAGCGCATCGCTGGGCCGGCTGTCAACGTAGACAGGCTCGTCCCGGTGCTCCAGTCGCAGTTCGAGCACACCCAGATACGTGGAATCCTCGAGGGCGTCGACCATGACTCTCTCGAGACGGCCGCCGACAGACTCGATCAGGCCGACCAGCAGATCATGCGTCATGGGTCGTGGCAAGGATACGCCCCTCAACCCGAGCAGGATCGCGAGGGCCTCGCTGGAACCGATGTGGATCAGCACGACGTCTCCGCCTCGGGGCTCCCGCAGCAGGACGACCGGAGCACCGCTCGCCGAATCCAGGCCCACGGTCGCCAGCTCGACGGGGACCATGTCCTCCGGGGGCACCAACGGCGGGCGAGCATTCGCATCGAACCCCGCGAGCACCAGAACCCAGCCAAGTAGCACCGTGGAGAAGGGATGCCTAGTCATACAGAAGCTGCCGCGCCACCACATAAAGGAGATACCCTCCGTACACGAGCAACATGAAACCGGCCAGCATGCTGATGGGCCTCAGACGTTGAGGGGGTGGGGTGGGTTCACCCTGTTCGCCCAACCGACGCTGCCTCAGGAACTGCCGGATCCGCCACCACGCAAAACCAAGAATCAATGCGAGGGTGAACAACTTCCAAAGCATCAGGAGCCGCCTTCAGCCGGGTCGATCCTTGCAGTTTGATCCTGGCCGAGATGCTGGCGCAGGAACTGGGGCACCCGCCGTTCGAGATAGCTGCGGCCGGAACCCTCCAGAAAGCCGGCATGCCCTCCCCGCGCGAGCGACTCCAGGATCACCTGATCGGACAACCCGGCGGCGTCCGGCAGGGATTCCGGCGTCATGAACGGATCGTTGCGCGCCTGGATCAGTAGCGTGGGCACGCGGATCTCGGCCAGAGCGTGGATGCTGCTTGCGCGGGCATAGTAATCATCGACATCTGCGAAACCATGGAAGGGTGCCGTGATACGCGAATCGAATTGCCGAAACGTCCGGATTTCGTTCAGCCCCTGGCACAGATCCATGCGGGCAAGGACGCGGCACTTCCGGTGCCATTGGCGCTTCAGCTGTCCCAGGATATACCACTGATACAGTTTCGAAAGACCGCGGTTGAGGCGCTGTTCCGCGTCCGGCAGACGGAACGGGACCGAGATGGCCACCGCAACCTGCGGACCGGCGCCCTCCTCCATGCCGACAAGGCTGTGCAGAAGGGCACTGCCCCCGAGGGATACACCCACGGCCGCGAAAGCTCTCCGGCTGTACTTCCGCCGCAGGTAACGGAAAACGAAACCCGGGTCGTCAGCTTCCCCCATATGATAGGACCGCAACTTGCGATTGGGTTCGCCGGACGCGCCACGGAAATGCATCGTGCCCGCCCAGAAGCCCTGGGCATGCAGCGCGCGCATCAGTCGAATTGCATAGCCCGACCCGCTGCCCCCCGCCAGCCCATGCAGCAGGAGCACGATCGGTCCACCCGGATCCGGCCCCCAGTCGAGGGAGAGGAAATCGCCATCGGGCAAGGTGATGCGCTCGCGCCGCAGCACGAGTGCCTGGCGCGGACGGACGAGATTGGGCCAGAGCGTCTCGAAATGCCCACCGGGCAACCACCAGGCCGGCCGAAAGGGTGAACTCGAGGGACTCTGGTTCACGCGCTGTCTGCTCCCATGGATGCCATGCCGAACGGCCGCGTTCCCCGCGGCACGGGAGAAGCCCGCCCATCGAGGCAGGTTCCGGGGTGGTGCTGCCTCAAGGGCAGCGGTCTAGCGATACTGGCGCAGGTACCACCACTCGAAGGCCCGCTTCGCCCAGTGAAAAAGCGGCGTCGAGGGCAACACGAGGCTGCCCTTCTCTGTCCGTCGAACCAGAATACCGCTGCTTCGGGTATCGACGATACAAACCAGCTCCGCCTTGAAGGTGTGACGGGGCGGTTGACCCTCGAATTCACCGAGCAGATTCGCCACCGCGGCCTCGGCCTGGAGATCCGCCATGTGTGCCTGCTTGGGCAGCCAGTCCGGACCCGGGAAACTGCCCGAGTCGCCGGCCACATAGATCTTGTCCTGCCCTTCGACCTGGCAATGCGCGTTCGCCTTCAGCAGCCCGCCCTCGGAACGCGGCAGATCGGTGTTGTCGAACCAGGCGTTGCCCGTCATGCCGGGCATGAAGACAATCAGGTCGGCACCGAACTCGCCACCTTCGGTGATCACCCTGTCGGGCTCGAAACCTTTCAGCTTGTGCCCGAGGTGGGTCTCGATACCCCGCCGTTCCATCTCGCGCATCAGTCCCGAAACCGCCTTGGGTCCGAGCCGGTTCCCGGGTTGTGGCGCGGGCGTGAAGAACGCCAGCTTGAAGGCGTCCCGGTCGCCGCGCTTGCGCAGGTGCTGGTCGATGCCGAACATGAACTCGAACACCGGTCCGCCGCGCATCGCGGCCGGCTCTTTCGGGTTGCCCGCAAAGCCGAAAGCGATGGTCCCGCCCTTCATGGCGGCCAGCCGGTCGCGAATCCGGACAGCGGCATCGACGCCCTCGCATGGCGTAATCGAGTGTTCGATTCCCGGCAGCTTCTTGATAAAGCGGCCCCCGGACGCGATGATCAGACCATCGTTCGGGATTTCTTCATCGGTATCCGTGACCACGACCCGGCCTCCGTCCTTAAAGCCGGTCACGGCCCCGGCGTGGTAGTTCACGCCCATGCGCAGGAAGAACGCAGCCAGGTCGATCACGACGTCCTCAGGCGTGCGCAGGCCGGTTGGAATCCAGATCGTGCTCGGGTAATACACCATCTGCGGTTTCGGCGCGATCACATCGATCGCGAGCTTGGGGTCGGCGGCCCGCAGCTTGCGGATGGCGGTCAGCGCGCCAAAACCGGCGCCAATCACGGAAATGCGGGTCATGGGCAGCGTCCTTCGTTGCTCGGCTGTCCGTCATTGTATTGGTGGCAGGTCCCGGAGAGCCAGTTGCCCGCATTCCCTGCACGTCCCGCGGCCGCGCAACCAGCCCCCGCGGGTGGGCCGAGCCGAAATTCTCGGACTTGGCTAGAATGCAGCGAACCCCCGTCGAGGACGAAGCGTGAACCCTCAATCCCTGCTGATAGGGTCCGCCGGGCACCCGGTCGAGATCGCCCCGCGCATGGCCAATCGCCACGGCCTGATCGCCGGGGCGACCGGCACCGGGAAAACGGTGACGTTGCAGGTTCTCGCTCAGGGATTCTCCGACCTCGGGGTGCCGGTGTTCGTCCCGGATATCAAGGGGGACTTCTCCGGTATTGCCGCAGCGGGAACCGCCAGCGAACGGTTGACCGAACGTGCCCGCCGGGTGGGGATCGAGGATCTGCCGCTGTATGGCGCGCCCACGGTGTTCTGGGACGTGTTCGGCGAACAGGGCCACCCGTTCCGGCTCACGATCTCCGACTTCGGTCCCATCCTGCTCAGCCGCCTGCTCAATCTGAACGACATTCAGACCGGGCTGATGCAGATCGCGTTCCGCGTGGCCGATGACAACGGCTGGCTGCTGCTCGACCTGAAGGATCTGCGCGCGATGCTCACCTGGCTCAGCGAGAACCGCCGGGAAATCTCGAGTACCTATGGCAACGTCGCCCCGGCCAGTATCGGCGCAGTGCAACGCGCACTGCTGAATCTGGAATCCCAGAACGGCGATCGGTTCTTCGGGGAGCCCGCCGTGACCCTCCAGGATTTTCTGCAGACGGCCCCGGACGGCAAGGGGGTCGTCAACATCCTGCACGCCGAGAAACTCTACCGCGGCGGTCCGCTGGTGTATTCCACGCTCCTGCTCTGGCTGCTTTCGAGCCTGTTCGAGCAGTTGCCGGAAGTCGGCGACCCGGAAAAACCGAAGTTCGTGCTGTTCTTCGACGAGGCCCACCTGATGTTCCGGGATACGCCCAGATCCCTCGTGGACCGTATCGAACAGGTGGTCCGCCTGATCCGTTCCAAGGGCGTCGGGGTCTACTTCGTCACCCAGAATCCGCTGGACCTGCCGGAAACCGTGCTGGGACAACTGGGCAACCGCGTGCAGCATGCCCTCCGCGCGTTCACTCCGCGCGACCAGAAGGCCGTGCGTGTAGCCGCCCAGACTTTCCGCCAGAACCCCGAACTCGACACCGAAACGGTGATCACCGAACTCGCGGTGGGCGAGGCATTGGTCTCGGTGCTGGATGAGCGCGGACAGCCCACCCCGGTCGAGCGCACCCTCATCCGGCCACCGGCAAGCCGGATCGGACCGCTCACCGAAGAGGAACGTCAGGAGATCATCGCAGCGTCGGTCCTGGCTGGGGTCTACGACGAGGAAGTCGATCGAGAATCCGCCTACGAGATCCTGCGCGCGCAGGCCGAGGCCGCGATGACCGAGGAGAAGACCCTCGATGTGCGTCCGCAGGGCTCGCGCAGCGGCAAGACACCGTCAAAAGCGGCGCGGCGAAGCGACAGCGTTTTCATGGCCACCGCGAAGAGCACGATGCGCTCCATCGGAACCCAGCTTGGCCGGGAACTCGCGCGGGGTCTGCTGGGATCGCTGGGCGGCAAAAAGCGACGCTGACGCCGTGCACTTCCCGACCATCAGGAGTGGCATCCGTCTTTGCGAGGGCCAGCAACCGGCAGCTCCGGAAGGTCCCGTTTCGCGAAATCGACGGTGGGCGCTCGGAACGGCGCTGCTTGGGTTCTGCCTGTTTGTGCTCGTGGTCCCCGGTCCCGTCGGAGCCGAGACCCCTGGACACCGTTCCCTTGAGGCATCTTCGCCGCTCCAGGACATACTCCCGCTTGCCGGGGATCCGCCGGCAACAGCGGCCAGGCTCCTGCGTGCGGACTTCTGGGCCGACCGCGCGCTGGACCGACTGGTCCCGGAGGTTGCACTGCCGGAGACACGCACAGTCGTGTGGGCCCGTCTGGGAACGATCGCCGCCATTCCAGTGCTGGGAATCACGGTGCTGCTGCTGTTCGTCTGGGCCCGGATTCCCTGGCGGGTCCGCCGCGCGGGCATGGATCACGAGCGTTTCGCGCGGCTCGTGCTGGACGAGCCACCGGAGGTCGTCGCGACGCGCCTGCTGGGGAGGCCCCCGCCCAACGCCTTTGAAGAGATGCTTGAACGGCTCGAACAGCAGGACAGGCTCAGCATCGACGTTCTGGTGCCCGCGACCGCAACGACCCCGGCTCGGGTGCAGCTGCACCTGCGCGCCGATCCTGACACCCTTCACCCGGTGGAACAAAAGGTGCTTCGGGCGCTTTTCGGCGACTCGACCGAACTCCGAAGCGACCTGCATCGGGCGCGGCATCATGAAAGCGGGTTCGACCCCGAAGCGATGACCGAAGACGTCCTGATGCGCGGTGCCTTTCCGTCCGGCGGCCGCGCGGCGGGGCATCGGCCAAGCCTGATCCTGGCGGGTCTGCTCCTGGTCTCGGGTCTGGCGCTGGCCCTGCTCGAGCTGCGGCACGACGCGCAGGGGATCGGGGTGCTGGCCCTGGGTCTCGTGGCTACCGGAGTGGTGTTCCTCCTGACTCCGAGGCGATGGTGGCATGCGGCCCGCGGAGCCGTTGCCGCCTGGCGCTGGCTGCTGCCGCTCGGACTGGCCACCCTGCTCGCTCTGGCGCTGCACCTCCTCGCCCCGGAACCGCTCTCTCCGGCAGCGGGCGCGGTCCTCGCGCTGCTCCTGCTCTCGGGGTTCGTGTTCGCCCTGGCCAGCACACGCGGGTTCGATCCCGTGATCGAACAGTACTACCGGATGCAGCAGGCCCGGAGATGGGCCCGTCGGGAGCAGCGTGAACCGGGATCGTCCACACCTCCGGAATGGAGACGTCATCTGCTCGCGCTGGGACTGACCGCGGAATCCGTGAACGGACCGGGAAGCCAGGAAAGCCCGGATCCCGGCTCGAGGCCCGCCATTGCCCGAGGCTGGAGCGCGGCTTTCCACCTGCCTCCCGCCGGGAACGACCTGATCCCCGTATAGGTCCAATGTTTGCTGCCTTGACTCCGGCGCACCGTTGATGTCATCTGGAAGCGTTCGGGTACATTGTCGTGCTTTCCCGCCGGTGCAATGTGATCGAGCATCCCCGGAAGCGCAAGGCGCACTCGGCTCCGGGGCACGACGGCCCCAACAGGAGGTAGCCAATGCCACCGTGGAACGGAAACATCAAGGAGCTCCTGAGCGAGGAGCAACTGAAAGCCATCGAGGAAACCCTGGCCGATGTGCCCCAGGGGTTGTGCGTGGACAAGCGGGGCATCAAGCTCAACCGCTATCCGGGCCTGCTCTCGGATCTCGACCGGGAAGGCACCAGCTTCAAGGTCATCGCCTCCGAGCGCCCCGTCACCGAACCGGGCATGGTGCTGATCTCCAACACCCCGATCCCCGAAGTGGGACGCGCCCTGCTCGTGATCCGCACCGATATCGACTATCAGCAGCGTCTGGAAGGGCGTGTGCTGGCCTCACGCCTCGGTAGGCGACCCGAAGACAAGCTGACCCCGACGATCTTCCACTACAGCGTGTTCGAACCTTTGGGGAAGCCCACGTTCTGAACGCGACCGGGCGTGTGAGTCCGTCGGACCCCATGGATCCGGGCTTTCACGCCGGCAAACGCCACCGCACCTGCTCGCCGGCGCGCAGCGGAACCCCGGGCTGAGCACCGAAAAGGACCTCCGACGGCACCTCCCAGGCGCGTTGTTCCAGCACCAGGGAATCGGTATTGCGCGGCAGCCGATAGAAATCCGGTCCGTGAAAACTGGCGAAAGCCTCGAGTCGATCCAGCGCTCCCGCATCCTCGAAGACCTCCGCGTAGAGTTCGATCGCGGCGTGCGCGGTATACATTCCGGCGCAGCCACATGCCGATTCCTTCGCGTGTCGTGGATGCGGCGCGCTGTCGGTCCCGAGGAAAAACTTCGGATTCCCCCCGGTCGCCGCAGCAACCAGTGCCTGCCGGTGGGTCTCGCGCTTGAGTACGGGCAGGCAATAGTGATGCGGGCGTATTCCGCCCTGGAACATCGCATTGCGATTCATCAGAAGGTGGTGTGCCGTGACCGTGGCCGCGACCCCGCCCGAGGCCTCACTCACGAACTCCACCGCCGCGCGCGTCGTGATGTGTTCGAGGACAATCCGAAGCCCCGGAAAATCGCGCACCAGCGGCTGCAGCACCTGCTCGATGAACACGTGCTCCCGATCGAACACGTCGACGGTCGGGTCGATCGACTCACCGTGCAGCAGAAGCGGCATCTCCCGGCGCTGCATTTCCTCGAAGACCGGGTAGCATTTGCGCGGGTCGGAGACACCGCTGGCCGCGTTCGTCGTAGCGCCCGCCGGATAGTATTTCACCGCATGGATGAAGCCGCTTTCCTTTGCGCGCCGGATTTCGTCCGCGGACGTGGCTTCCGTGAGGTATAGCGTCATCAGTGGCTCGAATGCCGCCCCGACCGGCAACGCGGCGAGAATCCGGTCCCGGTATGCGGCAGCGTCGGCGACGGTAACCACTGGCGGTTTCAGGTTGGGCATCACGATCGCACGGGCAAACCGGCGGACGGTGTCCGGCAATACGCTGCGCAGCACATCGCCGTCGCGAAGGTGCAAATGCCAGTCATCGGGGCGGGTGATCGTCAGTCGTTTCATCGCGCCTGGGGTCCGCATGCAGTGATCCGGGGCCACCCATCGAGGGCGCTTCCCGCGGTTGCCCAGTGTACCGGAAAGTGTTCCACTGATTCGCACGAGATCGGCTTTGCGGTTTCCAGCGACGCACCGGTTCGCGTGTTGCACTCGAGACATTCAAAAAAACACCTACAAGGCCATTCATAAATGGCCGGGCCCCACAAGGAGATGACATGAAACAACAAAGGAATCGCCCTGCTCTGCCGCTTGTTGCCACCGGAATGCTGCTGGCGGGCACCCTGTTGATCCCGCCCGCCGCTGAAGCCACATTCGGCTATTACGGCTACGGCTATGGCACCAAGAGCAAGGGAATGGGGGGCGCGGGAACCGCACTGGCTCTGGATCCACTGGCCGGACTCACCAACCCGGCCAGCCTGGTCCACCAGGGCGATGTCTGGGCTGCGGGGGCCACCCTGTTCAATCCGAACCGGAGCTACACCGCGGACGGGAATTTTCAGTCGCCACCCTTCGCCTTCATCACGCCGGGCAAGATCGAGAGCGGATCCGACTGGTTCCTGATTCCGAACTTTGCGCGCAACTGGATGCTGGACGAAGACAGTTCCATCAGCCTCACCGTGGCTGGAAACGGGGGCATGAACACCGATTATGGCAAGGCGGTTTTTGCCAACTTCACACCGCCCGGAGCACCCGAATTCTTCCAGGCCAGTTCGCCCACGGGTATCGATCTGGTGCAGCTGGCATTGGGGGTCAGCTATTCGCGCAAACTGAACGAACAGCACAGCATCGGGGTCACTCCCATTTTCGCGGTCCAGGGGTTCAGGGCCGAGGGGCTGGAGCCCTTCCGGGCCGTTTCCACCAACCCGGACAAGGTGACCAACAACGGCCGCGACTACTCCTACGGGGGCGGGATCCGGATCGGCTGGCAGGGACAGATCACCCCTGAACTGACGCTCGGAGCCTCGTACCAGAGCAAGCTCAAGATGAGCCGTTTCGACGAATACAGCGGGCTGTTCGCGGAAGGCGGGAGATTCGACATCGCCGGCACGTGGAACCTGGGGATTGGATATCAGGTGACCCCCGACGTGGTCGTGGCGTTCGATGTCCAGCGTTACCTCTATTCCGACATTCCTTCGATCAACAATCCGAACGACCTGCCCATCACCCCGGGCTCCCTCGGGGGTGATAACGGCGTGGGCTTCGGCTGGAAGGACATCACGGCCTACAAGCTCGGCGTGCAGTGGGCGTACAGCCCTGACCTCACGCTTCGGGCCGGCATCGCCGATGGCGATCAGCCGGTCCCGGGCACCCAGGCCCTGTTCAACATCCTCGCGCCGGGTGTAACCACCCGTCATTACACGCTCGGACTGAGCTACCGCCTCAGCGACCGCAGCGAAATCTCCGGGTCGTTCATGCATGCCCCCACCCAGCGCGTGCGCGGCACCAACCCGAACACGGGTCCGCAGACGGGTTTCATCCAGATGGACCAGAACGAGTTCGAACTGACCTACACACGCTACCTGTTCTGATCGCCGAAGCAGAACGGGGCGGTCCATCCAGCGCGATGCGGCCGCCCCTTTCGGGTCTTACCGTCTTCGACACACGGGGCTCCCATGCAGAATCGAAAACTGGTCGTGATCGGTGGAGACGCCGCCGGCATGAGCGCCGCTTCCAAGGTCCGGCGCGAACATCCGGATCGCAGCATCGTCGTATTCGAGCGCGGTCGGTTCACCTCCTATGCCGCCTGCGGCATGCCGTACCTCGTCGCGGGGATGGTGGAGGCACCGGAAAAACTGATCGCGCGCAGTCCCGAGACGTTTCGCGAGAAACAGCGGATCGACGTGCGTACCCGCCATGAAGTCGTCGAGATCGACCCGGCCCGGAAACGGGTCCGCGTGCAGAACCTGGACGCGTCCCTGGAGTTCTGGGAAGACTGGGACGATCTGCTGATCGCAACAGGTGCCTCGCCGATCCAGCCCGACGTGCCCAACGCGTCCGCCGACGGCATTTTCAGCCTCTCCACGCTGCAGAGCGGCCTCGACGTGTTCGAGGACATGCAGCGGCGTCCGCCTCGCAGCGCGGTGGTCGTGGGTGGCGGGTATGTCGGGATCGAGATGGCCGAAGCCCTGCGCGAGCGCGATGTCCCCGTGTCGCTCGTCGACATGGCGCCGCAGGTGATGAACACCCTGGACCCGGACATGGCCGAGGACATTGCAACGTTCATGCAGGATGCCGGGGTGCGTCTGTTCCTCGGAGAACGGCTGCAGCGGTTCGACGTCGATGCATCGGGCCGCGTGTCTTCGGTCGTCACGGACCAGCGCGCGCTCGAGGCCGACCTCGTGATCCTCGGACTCGGCATCCGGCCGAATTCCGCCCTTGCCCGCGCGGCGGGAATCCAGCTCGGGCCCAGTGGCGCCCTCCGCGTCGACCGCGGGATGCGAACCTCCGTCGCCGATATCTGGGCGGCCGGCGACTGTGCCGAATCCTTCCACCGGGTGAAAGAGGAACCGACGTTCATCGCACTGGGCACGGTGGCCAACAAGCACGGGCTGGTGGCGGGAACCAACCTGAGCGGCGGCGCCCTGGAATTTCCCGGTGTCCTGGGGACCGCGATCACCCGATTCCAGGATCTCGAGATCGCACGCACGGGGCTTTCGGAAAAGGAGGCGAAGGCGCTCGGCATCGCCTATCGAAGTCGAACCATCGAAGCGCTGACCCGATCGCACTACTTTCCGGGCGCCGCGAAGCTCAAGGTCAAGCTGCTGGTCGAAGCCGCGACCGGTCGTCTGCTGGGCGGGCAGATTGTCGGCCGCGGCGGGGCCGGCAAGCGCATCGACACCCTCGCCACCGCGATCACCGCGCGAATGACCGCGGAACAGCTCGTCTACCTCGATCTGGCCTATGCACCGCCGTTTTCCCCGGTCTGGGATCCGGTGCAGACGGCGGCGCGAACGCTGAGCGGATAAGCCGGACGCATGCCGCGCTAGCGCATGAACACGTGCCCCTCTTCCTGCTGCAGGCGGATGATTTCCGCATCCGCCATCGGCACGATGCGCACGAACCCGTGGATGTCCTCCGGGTCGAAGCCGCGTTCGTGCGCCGCGACTCGACACATTCGGAACTCGATCGGACCCGCCAGGGTGAGGCTCTGCGCGCGCCGCATCAGCTCGCCGTACTCGCCGTAATTCTCGATTCCGAAGAAGCGGATCTCGTCCCCATGCAGCACCAGCACGATCGATGCCTCGAAAGGATCCGCCTCATAGACATTGTTGAGGAAGCTCACCCGATCCAGGATGCGTTCAAAACGGGCCGGATCGCCCTCCGCAACGTCATAGACGACCTTCTGCGGAGCGTATTCGATGGGGTCGACGCTCGCGGTGCCCCAGGGCGCGACTTCGGATGGATCGGCAAGGGCCGGGGTCGGACCGATTGTGATCAGAATCGCGGCGATGAGAAAACGTCCAACTGAATGCATGAAGTTCTCCCCGTTTACAGTTCAGAGAAAGAGGTACCGGAAGGTCGATTTCCGAACGCCGGTCGGGAATCCAACGCCCCGGACCTGCGGACCCATCCCGACCCAGGCATGCTTGCTGGGTAGACACCGTTGCGACCCGGCGCGTTCCCGGATCCATCGCTGGCATGCGCGCGCCTATAATGCCCTCTTCCTGCATCGTGCCGACGTCACGCCGGGAGCACAAGAGGCACCATGAACCGGATATCACCCGAAGCGCTTCTCAAGGCGCTGGCAGAAAACCGAGACGGAGATTTCGCCGACACCCTGCGACAGATCATCGACTGGTTGCGTCCGGCGCGCGCTGAAGCGGGAGTCGCACGGACCATCTCCCGGATCGAGGAACTGTCGCTCGCGCTCGGTGAGAACCCGGAGTCGCGGGAGCAACTGCGGGGCCGGTTGGAGGAAGGCCTGAAGCAGGCGCGGCATCTGACGCTCTACACAGGCATCGGCCTCTTTTCGCGCCGGGGGTTCCTGCGCGAGTTCGGCCAGCGACTGTACGAACGCTTCAACCCACGCCCCATGCAGCGGCAGGACCTGCGCGACGTGATCGCATGGGTATTCCACCATTCAGGGGATCCGCAATGGGTTGCCGCGCTACCTGATGACGCTTGGTGGCGCTTGCTGGAGGCCTTCGGCTGCCTGGCCGATGATCGGTCCGGGGTGCAGGCGTATGCGCGCGAGGAGATGCTCTATGCCCTCGAGATGCTGTCGGTGTGGATTGCCGCCGAAGAGCTGGAACCGGAACTGCTGCGGCTCGATCCCGCCATTGCCGAACACGACTCGGCGTTTGTCGCACAACAGCGGGAACTGGCTCTGTTCGTCGAACGCTATCGTGCCGGGGAGCAGGACCCGACACTTGATCACTACGACGACCGTCAGGCGCGGGTGCTGCTGGACCAGTGCAGCGACCAGATCACGCGACTGCGCAAACGCGCCGTGACCCGCGGCAGCAGCATCTCGCTCACCCACCTGCTCGAGCGCCTGGACCAGACCCTGCGACGGATCCGGCAACTGCTGGCGATCCTGGAGCCGGAGCAACCGGAGTCCCGCCGCGCCGGCGCGGTCGCCCTGTTCCGGGAACTCGTGACGGCCACTGGCCGGCGCAACAGCCTGCGCTCGCTCTGGCAGGACAACGTCAAGCTGCTCGCGCGCAGCGTGACCCAGCAGGCAAGCGAAACCGGTGAGCACTACATCACGACCGACCGTGCCCAATATCTGCAGATGCTCCGTTCCGGCGCCGGGGCCGGTTTCATCATCGCAGCAATGGCTCTGATCAAGATCCAGATCGAAGGGCTGCACCTCACCCCCGCGATCCACACCTTCTGGGTCAGCCTGAACTACGGCCTCGGCTTCGTGCTCATCCACCTGCTCCATTTCACGGTCGCGACCAAGCAGCCGGCAATGACGGCCGCACGTCTGGCCGCGGCCATCGAAGAAACCGAACGAGGCACCGCGGATCCCGCCCGTCTGGCCGACCTCCTGCTCCAGGTGGGACGTTCTCAGTTCGTCGCGGTCCTCGGCAATGTCAGCGTGGCTCTGCCCGTCGCGGTCCTGCTCGGCCTGCTGTACAGTCTCGTGCTGGGTGCACCCGTCCTCGACGCGCAGGAGGTGGACTACCAGCTCGACCAGCTCGAGCCCTTCACGGGACTGGCACTGTTCCACGCCGCCATTGCGGGGGTCTGGCTTTTCGTCGCCGGACTGATCTCCGGCTTCTTCGACAACCGCTGCGCCTACCTGGATCTGCCCGGACGGCTGCGCGGACATCCGCTGCTGCGGCACATCCTTTCCGATCGGCAACGCAACCGGCTGGCGGAGTACATCGGGCACAATTACGGGGCGCTGGCCGGAAACTTCTTCTTCGGGCTGCTGCTCGGCGTGACCGGCTACATCGGTTACCTGCTGAGTCTGCCGCTGGACATCCGTCACGTCGCCTTCGCTTCGGCCAACCTCGGATACTCGGTCTCGGCGGCCCTGCCCGGCCTGTTCGAGTTTCTGCTATACCTGATCCTGGTATTGCTGATCGGGGCCGTGAATCTCTGGGTCAGCTTCGGACTCGCCCTGTACGTGGCGCTGAAGGCGCGCGGCACCCGAATCGGCGCACTCGACCGGCTGCTCGGAGCGTATGGACGCCGAATCCGTTCGCACCCGCGTGAACTCCTGCTACCCCCGCGGGCGGAGGAACCCGGGAACGAGGGGCCGCAACGCTGATCACGTCCGGGAAGCCGGCCGCCACAAGGGGAACACGGATGAATTTCGAGAAAGTCCTGTTCGGATTCTTCATCATTCTTGCGCTGACGCTGAACTTCGGATTCGTGCTGGGCGAGATCGACAATCCGGCGCACCACAACGTCTACGAACTCTTCGCCGCCATCGTGGTGAACCTGATCGCGACCGTATTGAAATTCGGCGACCGCACCCATACCGGCGCCCTGTTGCTCGCGACATCGCTGGTCGCCATCCTGCAACTGCTCGCCGCGGCGGTGGTCTGGGGCTACGCGGTGAACATCGGCACCTCGGGGTTGGACCCGATGCTGATGGCCAGCATCGTGTCCCTGGCGGCGGGTGCCGTGGTTGCGAACGTGATCTCGGTGGTGCTGCTGATTACCGACGCCGTGAACCTGCGCCGCTGACTTCATCATGGACAAGCTGCTGTTCCTTTTTCTGCGGCGCATGCGGGCCCCACTGCTGGCCCTGATCACGGCCTACTCGATCTCGATCGCCGGTCTGGTGCTGATTCCAGGCATCGACGACCAGGGCGAACCCTGGCGCATGGATTTCTTCCATGCCTTCTATTTCGTCAGCTACATGGCCACGACGATCGGATTCGGGGAGATACCGCACGCATTCAGTGAAGGGCAGCGGATGTGGACCGTAGCCACGATCTATCTCTCGGTCATCACGTGGCTGTACGCGATCGGGAAGATCCTGACCCTGATTCAGGATCCCACGTTCAGACTGGCCGTGAGCCAGCATGCATTCGACCGCAGCATCCGGAGACTGCGCGCGCCCTTTTTCATCATCTGCGGGTATGGCGATACCGGCAGTCTGCTGGTGCGGGCCCTGCTGCGGCGCCGAAGGCGCGTCGTGGTGATCGATCGCAGCCAGGACCGCATCAATGACCTCGCGCTCTCCGCGATGGATTTTCACATCCCGGGCCTGTGCGCCGATGCCAGCAGTGTCGAACGGCTGCAGTCGGCCGGACTGTCCCACCCGTTCTGTCAGGGCGTCGTTGCGCTGACCAATCACGACGACGTCAACCTCAAGATCGCGATCACGGTGAAGCTGCTGAACCCCGACCTGCCGGTGATCTGCAGGGCCGAAAGCCGGGACACCGAGCGCAACATGCGCTCGTTCGGAACCGACCAGGTCATCAACCCCTTCGCGATCTTCGGCGAGCGCCTCGCGCTCGCGCTGCACTCGCCGGGTCACCACCTGCTGCACCAGTGGCTCAGCAGCGTGCCGGGGAACGAATTGCCGATGCCGATCTATCCGCCGCACGGCACCTGGATCCTGTGTGGCTTCGGCCGCTTCGGCAAGGCCGTTCATGCGGGGCTGCAAAAGGAAGGCGTCACCACCGTGATCGTCGAGGAGGATCCCGAACGTGCGGGCTGTGCCGGCGAATGCATACGCGGCCGCGGGACCGAGGCGGACACGCTGGAGGAAGCCGGGGTCCACTCCGCCGCCGGCATCGTCGCCGGCACCGATAGCGACAGTAACAACCTGTCGATCCTGATGACGGCCCACGAGCTGAACCCGGAGCTGTTCATGGTCGCCCGCCAGAACCGCGACGAAAACGGCGCACTGTTCGAGGCGGGCCATCCCCACCTTGCGGTACGTCACAGTGAAATCCTCGCCGAAGCCGTCCTTGCGCAACTGACGTCCCCGCTGCTGCCGCAGTTTCTGGTTCATGCAAAGAGCCGTGACGAAGACTGGGTCAACGAACTGCTGAGCCGGATCGGCGCGGTGACGGACGAACGCGTGCCGGCGGTCTGGAGCATCGAACTGACCCCGAACACCGCACCGGCATGGCTGGAGCGTCTCCGGCACGAACGCCTTTCGCTGGGTCAGCTTCTGACGCATCCGGTGCATCGGGACCAGCAGATCCCGTGTGTGGCGCTGTTGCTGCAACGGGCCGGCGGGGCCCGGGTGCTGCTGACACCGGACGACAACGTCTCACTGGAACCGGGCGACCGGATCCTGTTCTCGGGTCAGCCCAGCGCCATCGCGCGGCTGCTCCGGGTCTTGCGCAATCCCCACGTACTCGACTTCCTGCTCACCGGCACGGATCGTCCACAAGGCTGGCTTTGGCGCCGTTTCGGATCACGGTCGGCGTAAAACCGGAAGGCAAGGACCCCGGCGACCGGCGGAAATACCCCTGACGGAGGACACAATGCTATTTTAGTGCCCTTCTACCCTCCCCCGGAGCCGATTGAATGTCGACGCTGCTGATCAGCCTGATGGTCGCCCTGCACGCCCTGTCCGCCGCCGTCTGGGTCGGCGGCATGTTCTTCGCCTACGTCGCGCTTCGCCCCGCGGCCGCGGCTGTGCTCAAGCTACCCGAGCGCACCACCCTCTGGCAGGAGAGCTTCGCGCGTTTCTTCCCCTGGGTGTGGGGTATCGTGATCATCCTGCTGGCCACCGGCTTCTGGCTGATCTTCGGTCTCTACGGCGGCATGGGCAACGTGGGCGTGCACGTGCACACGATGCTGCTGCTGGGCCTGATCATGATGGCGATCTACGCGCACATCTTCTTCGCCCCCTACCGGCGCATGCGCCTGGCCATCGCGGCACAGGAATGGCCGGAAGCCGGTCGCCGACTGGGCCAGATCCGGATCTTCATCGGCATCAACCTGATCCTGGGACTGGTCACCATCGTGCTGGGGACCGGGGGGCGTTACTGGTAACGCGCGCGTCCGCAGCACCCCCGGCGGGCGACGGGATCCCCGACCTCACAGTCCCAAGGGGCGGAGGATCGCCGCACGCGCCGCATCCGCAAGTTCACGGCGCGTGGTTCCGGGCGCCACCGGGATCAGGGGCAGCAGATGCACGGTAACGCAGGTCTTCTCGCGGCACAGAAGCCGCCAGGCATGCGTTAGCAGAACGTCGTCTCCCGAATACGAGGCCTGGGGCGCCGAGCCGTCGGATTCGCGTCCGTAGTCGAGGGCTACGGGCTGTACCGGGATGCCCGTATCCACCGCAGCAGCGAGCAGCCGCGGATGGAAGCGGCGCACTTCCCCGCCGCGCGTGGTGGTTCCCTCGGGAAACAGCACGACGCGTTCGCCCTGCTGCAGTGCCTCGGCGATCTTCCCGGAGAGTTGCTCCGTGTGGTGCCCTCCACGCTGGATGAACAGGGTGTGATTGCGCCGGGCAAGAAATCCGAGCACCGGCCAGCGGGCGATCTCCGCTTTGGACAGAAAGCGCACGTCCAGCGCCGATCCGATCAATGGAATGTCCAGCCAGGACACGTGGTTCGCAATCACCAGCGCCGGCGCCGCCCCCGGTTCCCCCCGGTACTGCACCTCGACTCCGGAGATCGCGAGCCCCCTTCGGTACCAGTGCCGACGGATCTCCACCAGCCTCTGCCGGCCCTCAGGGCTGAAGCCGTGCCGGAACGTGACCCACACGCCATACAGCAGAAAAAACACCAGCATCACCGTTCGGTAACCGCCGCGCAGGACACCCCGCATGCCTACCCCCGTCACTCCCGACCGGGGAGCGCGTCAAACCGATACGATACCAGCCTCACCGCATCCACGAAGCACCCGAAGCGGGAATGGACGCTCTTTCCGCGTTCCGGACTCAGGGCAGCGGGCCCGTGTACGGGCCCTTCGCAACCGGCAGATCCTCGCTTTCCCAGAGTTTGATGCCCCCCGCGATGTTCACCACCTGACGAAAGCCCATCGTCTTCAGTACCACGGTGGCCAGCGCCGACCGGGCTCCCGTCGAGCACAGCAAGGCAATCGGACGTTCCCGTGCCGTATGCAGCGCCTCGATCCGGTGCGGGCTGTCGGCCTCGGCCGCACCTTCGAGAAGTCCTCGCGGGATCAGCACCGAGCCGGGGACGTGAATGCGCTCGTATTCGTAGGGCTCCCGGATGTCCACGATCAGCCAGGGCTCCCCGGCTTCGATCGCCTCGGCGAGTTCGTCCGGTGCCCGCTCTTCAATCGACGCGCGCGCCGCGGTGACCAGATCTGCCAGTGTCTTGACGCTCATGTTCCTGGATTCCTTGCTTCGTCGGGTTCCGAGCCTGGCTTACAGCGCCGCAAGCAGCGAAGGCAGATCGTATTCCGGCGGAGCGCAGGACGTCCCCCTGCAGAGGAATGCCACGACCCGATCCGGTGCAGTGGGGTGCCCGCATTTCCCCGCGAGGGCCTGGGGAAGCCCACGTCCCTCGGCCGGTAGCACATACACCCAGGCCTGCGGATATCGCTCCAGCACCGCTTGCCGCCAGGAGCGACCGGCCTCCGTCGGACCTCTCAAAATCACCAGCGGCGGTGGCTCGCGCAGAATATCCAGCGCAAGCAGAAGGCTCATGTGCGCCATCGGCGCTTCCGAGAGTATGGGCCCGCCGTTGGCCAGCGTGCGTTCGGCGGCCTCCAGGTATCGGGTTTCGACCAGCAGGTAGCCGAGTTGCAGAAGTCCCCGTGCCGCCACGCCGTTGCCGGATGCCATGGCGTCGTCGGCGTAGACCTTCGGGCGTTGAATCAGGGCCTCGTGATCGATGGCCGTGAAGAAGAACCCGCCCCGCTCGCGATCCATGAAGTCGCTCAGCAGCACGTCGGCAAGCCGGATGCTCCAGTCCAGCCATTCGCGGCTCCAGCGTGCGCGAAGGAGATCGAGCGCCGCGGCCAGCATCAGGGCGTGATCATCGAGGTACGCGCGCGGAGGCGGCGTATCCGAACCTTCGCGAAAGCTTGCGTAAAGCCTTCCCTCGCGCCAGAGCCGGCCCACGATCGCGCGCATCGCGTCCTCGGCCCGATCGAGCCACTCCGGCCTGTCCAACGCCTCCGCAGCCTGCACCAGCCCGGAGATCATCAGGGCGTTCCAGGAAGTCAGGACCTTTTCGTCGCGATGCGGCCAAACCCGGAGCGCGCGTGCCTGCAGCAGCTTCTCGCGCGCGGTCTCGAGGCGCTCCTCGACCACCTCCGGCGGGACGCCAAGCGATTGCGCCAGCTCCGCCGGTTCCTGCACCCGGTTCAGATGCCACCGCCCCTCGAAATTGGGCGCGGCGTCGAGGCCCCAGACCCGGCGTGCGACCGCCCACTCCCCGGTATCGAGCAGCCGCTCGACCTCTTCCGGAGTCCAGACGTAGAAACGCCCCTCCTCCCCCTCGGAATCCGCGTCCAGACTGGAATGGAAAGCCCCCGAAGCATCGGTCATTTCGCGCTGCAGCCAACCCACCGTCTGTTCGACAACGTCCCGCGCATGGGCATCCCCGGCGGCGGCCCGCCCCGCATAGAGCCCCAGCAAGGGTCCATTGTCGTACAGCATCTTCTCGAAGTGCGGGATCACCCAGCCGGCATCGGTCGAATAGCGGCAGAAGCCACCCCCGATCTGATCGTAGATGCCCCCATGGGCCATGGCCCGAAGCGTCTGCTCCAGCATCGCTTCGGATTGCGGATCCCGCCGCCGCGAACCGTGCCAGGCCAGCCATTCCAGCGTCGCGGGGTGAGGAAACTTGGGGGCTGCGCCGAATCCCCCGAGGCGCGCGTCGAAGTTCTGTCGCAGTTCGGCCTGCGCACGGTCGATGACCTCGGGGCCCGGAAGCGCGCCGCCCTCGGGGGCGTACATGCGGGCCATCGCCGACTGCAGGGACGCGTTCTGGGTTGCGATTTCCTCCGGGTGCGCTTCCAGAAAATCCGCGACACCGTTGAGGACGTCGACGAACGCGGGCAACCCGTGACGTGCCTGATCCGGAAAATAGGTGCCGCCGAAGAAGGGAACCTGGTCCGGGGTCAGAATCATGGTCAACGGCCAGCCACCGTTGCGGCGGGACAGAAGCATATGTGCGTTCTGATAGATGCGATCCAGATCCGGGCGCTCCTCACGGTCCACCTTGATGTTCACGAAGCGGGCGTTCATCACGCGGGCCGTGTCGGGATTCTCGAAAGACTCATGGGCCATCACGTGGCACCAGTGACAGGCGGAGTAGCCAATGGAGAGCAGGATCGGTTTGCGCTGGACGCGCGCCCGTTCCAGCGCCTCCTCGCCCCAGGGATACCATTCCACGGGATTATCGGCATGCTGCTGGAGATAGGGGCTGCTGGCCCGGGCCAGACGGTTCATCGGAATTCCTTGCAGGACCGCGCAGAGAGGCATGATGATCGCCATGCCCGCGACAAGAGTTTAGACTGCGCAGTCCGAACCGCCACCGCAAGCGCCCATGCCCGTCCACCCGTTTATCGACCCGGTCGCCATCACGCTCGGCCCCCTGCAGCTGCACTGGTACGGCCTGATGTACCTGGTCGGGTTCGCGGCCTTCTGGTGGCTGGGCAACTGGCGCGCACGCCGGCCTGATTCCCCGTTGACACCCCAACAGGTCGGCGACCTGACCTTCTGGGGCGTCGTCGGTGTCATCGTCGGCGGGCGGCTCGGCTACGTGTTCTTCTACAATTTCGAGGCGCTGGCGCAGGATCCGCTGCTCCTGCTGCGGATCTGGGAAGGCGGCATGGCCTTCCACGGCGGGCTGGTCGGTGTCCTCGTGGTCATGTGGTGGTTCGCACACAGGATCGGCACGACCTTCCTCCGCATTGGCGACTTCGTTGCGCCCCTGATTCCCATCGGACTGGGTGCCGGACGGATCGGCAACTGGATCAACGGCGAACTCTGGGGCAAACCCACCGATCTGCCCTGGGCCATGATCTTCCCCGCGGCGGATTACCTGCCGAGGCATCCGTCGCAACTCTATCAGGCGTTTCTCGAGGGCGTGGTGCTGTTCACCATCCTCTGGGTGGTCTCGCGCAAGCCGCGCCCGACCGGCCTGGTCTCGGGGCTCTTCCTGCTGCTCTATGGCAGCTTTCGGTTCGCGGTCGAGTTCGTGCGCCTTCCGGATGCGCATATCGGTTATCTCGCCTTCGGTTGGCTGACCATGGGTCAGCTGCTGTCCGTTCCGTTGATCCTTGCGGGAATGGCTCTCATCGGATGGTCCACTCGCACGCCCAGCCACGGGAGATCCTGATGCAGCAATACCTCGACCTGGTGCGGCACATCATGGACCACGGGACCGACCGGCCCGACCGCACGGGCACCGGGACCCGGTCCATCTTTGGCCACCAGCTGCGTTTCGACCTGGCCGCCGGTTTTCCCCTGGTCACGACCAAGCGCACCCATATGAAGTCCGTCATCCACGAACTGCTCTGGTTCATTCAGGGGGATACCCGGCTCGACTACCTGCACCGGCACGGGGTGACCATCTGGGACGAGTGGGCCACGGCCGAGGGCGACCTGGGCCCGATCTACGGCGCGCAGTGGCGTCGCTGGCATACCGGCGACGGTGTCGTAGACCAACTCTCGGAACTCGTCGAGCAGCTTCGGACCCGACCGTATTCGCGCCGGCTCCTCGTGTCGGCCTGGAACGTGGCGGATCTCCCGGACGAGACCCGGTCACCGCAGGAGAACGCAGCGGCCGGGCGCATGGCGCTCGCCCCGTGCCACACGCTGTTCCAGTTCTACGTCGCGGACGGAAAACTGTCCTGCCAACTCTACCAGCGCAGCGCGGACGTCTTTCTCGGAGTGCCTTTCAACATCGCCTCCTACGCGTTGCTGACCCTGATGCTCGCCCAGGTCACCGATCTCGCCCCGGGCGACTTCGTGCATACGCTGGGCGACGCCCACCTGTACCGGAATCATTTCGAACAGGTCGGGGAACTCTTGAGCCGGGAACCCTTCCCGCTACCCACGATGCACCTGAACCCCGAGGTCCGCGACCTGTTCGGCTTCCGTTTCGAGGATTTTCGGCTGGAGGGCTACCAGAGCCATCCGGGCATCCGCGCACCGATCGCGGTATGAACACCGCCCCGCAGACATCGAACCCCGTCGATCCGCGGATCGAGTTGATCGTCGCGATGGACCCGGACCGGGTGATCGGCCGGGACAACCAGTTGCCCTGGCATCTCCCCGACGATCTGCGCTACTTCAAGCGCACCACCACCGGGCACACCGTTCTGATGGGCCGCAGGACCTACGAATCCATTGGCCGCCCGCTCCCCAACCGCCGCAATCTCGTGTTGTCCCGGCAACCGGGCTGGGAAGCGCAGGGTATCGAGGTCTTTCCGGATCTGAACGCCGCGCTGAACGCCGTCGGGCCCGACACGATCTTCGTCATCGGGGGCGCGGACCTGTTTCGCGCGACCCTGCCCCGCGCGGCCGTACTCCACGTCACGCGGGTACACAACCGTTTCCCCGGCGATGTGTTCTTTCCGCCGCTTGGCGAGGGCTGGAGCCTCGCCTGGGAAGAACCGCATGCCGCCGACGAGCGGCACGCCAGCGCCTTCACCATCCAGCGGTTGGAACGGAGCACCTGAAACACGGGTCTGATCCAGTGCGGCCCGACGTGACGCGCACGCATCGGATGTTCTAATCTGCTGAAGCGGCGCCAGGATCTCCCCGGACCCGTGATCGCCGCAAGGAGACGGAAATGCCTTACCTGGCCTGGTCCGACGAACTCGACACGAAGATCCCGGAACTGGATGCCCAACACCGGGTGATGATCGATCACGTCAATGCTGTGCACGACGCCGCAGCCTCGGGCGAAGCCGGGACGTTGCAGAGCGCGATGCAACATCTGATCGATTGCGTGCGCCGGCATTTCGTTTTCGAGGAAAAGGTTCTGGAAGCCATCGATTTCGCTGGCACTCGGGAACACCAGGGCGTGCACGAGAACATCCTGAAGCAGCTTCAGGAGTACCAGGACCGGATGGCTTCCGCCTCCCCCGCGGAGGCCGAGGAACTGGCGGACGCCCTCGGACCGTGGGTCGTGGAACACATCCGTCACGATGACCTGGATTTCGGACCCACGGTACGCGAATGGCTGCGCGACGCGGCACCGCCGGACGATCCCTTTCGGAAACTCGTCGGCGACAGCTGAGCCGGGTCCGGCCCGGGCCATCGCCAGTCCTGCCGGTGAATTCAGTCGGACCGGTTCCGGATGCCCCGCCGTAGCGGCCACCGCAGCAGACTCGCGACCACGAACGCCAGCATCGCGGCGACCACAATGCTGGGACCGGTCGGTGTGTCATAGGCAAAAGAGCCCCAGATACCGCCGAGTACGGCGAGAGCCCCGATCCCGGCGGCGAACAGCGCCATCTGCTCGGGCGTGCGTGCAAAACGCCGCGCGGTGGCGGCCGGAATGATCATCAGCGACGTGATCAGCAGCACGCCCACCACCTGCATCGCGCTCGCAATCACCAGCGCGATCAGCAGCATCAGGCCCAGCCGCACCGGAAGTACGGGCACGCCTTCGATCCTCGCCAGTTCCTCGTGCACCGTGATCGCAAGCAATGGTCGCCAGAGCAGCACGAGGAGCACCAGTGCGAATATGCCGCCCAGTGCGATGGCTGCCAGATCGGACCGTGTCACGGCGAGAATATCGCCGAACAGATAGGCCATCAGATCGACGCGCAGGCCTTCGACGAAGGCCACCGCCACCAGTCCCAGCGACAGCGTGCTGTGCGCGAGAATGCCCAGCAGGGTGTCCGAGGCCAGTTCCTGGCGACGCTGCAGGAGCACCAGGATGACGGCCACCAGCACGCAGACCACCGTGACCATCAGGTTGAGATTCAGCCCCAGCAGAAACCCGAGGGCGACGCCGAGCAACCCGGAATGGGCCAGGGTATCGCCGAAATACGCCATGCGGCGCCAGACCATGAAGGCGCCGAGCGGTCCGGCGACCACGGCCACCATCACGCCCGCGAGCACGGCACGGGTCAGGAAATCATCGAGCATCGTGCGAGTGCCCCGGGTCCTTGCAGGCATCCACCGGGCGTACATCGCCGGCGAGCCCGTGCACATGGTTGTGGCGATGGGTATAGATGCCGATCGCGGCCAACCCGGTTTCCGGGAACAGCCGCTGGTATTCGGGGTGCCGGCTGACTTCCTCCGGCCGGCCCGTGCAGCAGACGTGCTGGTTGAGACAGACCACGGTATCCGCGGCGGCCATCACGAGATGCAGTTCATGCGAGACCATGAGCACGCCACAGCCGGTGCGCGTGCGCAACCGGTCGATCAGTTCGAACACTTCGGCCTGCCCGCCCACGTCCACTCCCTGATCCGGCTCGTCGAGCACCAGCAGGTCCGGATCCGCCAACAACGCCCGCGCGAGCAGCGCCCGCTGCATCTCGCCGCCGGAGAGATTCTGCAGGGGAGCATCCAGCAGGTGGGGAATCCCGACTTCGTGCAGGCGATCCAGCAGCACGTGTTTCGGCAGCCGGTATCGGAGGGTCATGAAACGGCGGACCGACAGCGGCAGAATCGGATCCACCTGGATACGCTGAGGCATGTAACCGATCCGAAGGCCGGGGGGTCGGTGTACTGCGCCGTGGGTCGGTTGCCACAGACCCAGCATCACCCGCAGCAGGCTGGTCTTGCCCGCACCGTTCGGTCCGATCACCACCACCACCTGGCCCCGACGCACCGACAGCGACACCTCGTGGAGCAGCGTCCGGCCCCCAAGTTCAAGTCCCAATCCGACCGCTTCCAGCAACGGAACATCGCCGTGCGTCGCGCGGGAATCAGTCGGCGGGTTCTCGATTTTCATTTTGGTATGGTATAACGTTTGGCAACCGGAAAGAATCGCGAAGCCCGATCCGCGGGCCCGGGCGGCACAATTCACACGGGAGAGTTGCAGACATGACGACCCGCAAGAGCCTCGGAACCGCCACACTGCTGATCGCCCTCGCACTCGGATCACTGTCCGCCCAGGCGCAACCCCGGACGGTGGTGGCGTCCATTCTACCCATACACAGCCTCGTCGCGGGGGTGATCGGTGAGATCCATACCGTCGAGGTTCTGCTACCGGCCTCGGCATCCCCGCACGGGTACGCCATGCGACCGTCCGAGGCACAGAAACTCCAGGACGCGGACCTTCTGGTCTGGGTCGGCCCGGACCTTGAAACCTTCCTGGAACGGCCGCTGTCGGAGCCGCGCCCTGGCAGGACCGTGATATCGGTGCTGAACGATCTGGAACTGACCTTGCTGCAGGGGCGTGAAGGGGGGCTCTGGGAGACCCATGATCACGACCATGCTCATGATCATGGTCATACCACCAGCCACCCTGGCCAGGCCGCGGAAGACCACGGCCATGGAGACCACGATCACGGCTCCAAGCATGATCATCACGCCGCGGACGACCACGGCCATGGAGACCACGATCACGGCTCCGAGCATGATCATCACGCCGCGGACGACCACGGCCATGGACACCACGATCACGGCTCCGAGCATGATGAGCACGGCGCGGACGCGCACATCTGGCTGTCACCCGCGATCGCGCGCGAGATCGTGTCCGGCCTGACCGAGCATCTCGTACGCTGGGATTCCGCCAACGGCGCCGCGTTCGAGCAGAATCGCGACGCCCTGATCGCTCGCATCGACGCCCTCGACGCAGCCATCGCGGCACAGGTGGAGCCGGTGCGCGACCGGCCCTTCATCGTGTTCCACGACGCCTACCAGTATTTCGAGCACCACTACGGACTCAATGCGGCTGGATCGATCACGCTGGATCCCGCCCTTTCTCCTGGAGCCCGCCGTGTCCAGGAGTTGCGGGCCCGACTGCAGGCCGACGATGTGACCTGCCTCTTCACCGAACCGCAGTTTCGGCCGGCATTGGCCAAAACGCTGGTCGAGGGAACGACCACTCGACTGGGAGAACTGGACCCGGTCGGTACCCACGTCGAACCCGGTCCGGATGCATGGTTCACGCTGATGCAGAGTCTCGCGGACAACCTCACGACCTGCCTCTCCGAACGGGAGCTCTGAAGTCTCACGGGAATAAACCGTGCGCTTTCGCGGCGGCCCGCGCGCGGCCGCGACAGGCAGCGGGACCCGAATCGCCGCCGCTACAGCAGGACCAGCAGCCAGATCACTCCGGCATTCACGAAACTCAGCAGCACCGCCGCCGAGCCCATATCCTTGGCCCGGGCGGAGAGTTTGTGGATCTCGCCGCCAAACCGGTCGATGGCCGCCTCGATTCCGGAGTTGAGCAACTCGACGATCAGAATGAGGAACAGGCTGCCGATCAGCAGGGCGCGTTCCACCCCGACATCGGTCAGCCAGAGTGCCGCGGGAACCAGGATCGCCACCAGCAGCAACTCCTGACGGAAGGCCTCCTCGTGCCGAAAGGTCGAACGCAGGCCCTTCCAGGAATAGCCGAAAGCGGCAATGACCCGCTTCATCCCGCGCTGATTGCTGTATGCCACGTGCGGTACCTGCCTGGATCGAAAAGGCTGCGGGCCACGGAGAGCCCGCAGCGGGCACAAAACCCGGGAGGATAGCGCAAACACAAGGCGTGCAGGTTACAGTCCAGCCGCGGTCTCCGCCGCTTCGGGACGATACACCACGTCCAGGCGCTTGGCCGCCGCGACCTCATTGAAGCGCCGGTTCGGCAGTCGATGCGGCGCTCCCTTGATGGTCTCGATATCCCGCCCGGATTCTTCCAGGACCGCCACCATCGCGGTCACGAAGCCATCCAGCGTCTGCCGGGACTCGGTCTCGGTCGGCTCGATCAGCAGGCACTCCGGCACCAGCAGCGGGAAATAGGTGGTGGGTGCGTGGTAGCCGTGGTCGAGCAGGCGCTTCGCGACGTCCATTGCGGTGAGGCCGGTTTCCCTGGACTGACGCTTCAGCGTAACGATGAACTCATGCGTCGCGCGCCGCTCCGGGAATGCGAGGTCGAAGCCCGCCCGCCGCAGTTCCGCCATCACGTAGTTCGCATTCAGCGTGGAGAACTCCGCGACCCGCGTCATGCCCTCCCGGCCGAGCATCCGCATGTACACATACGCGCGCAGCAATACGCCCGCGTTGCCGGCGAAGGCCGAAAGGCGCCCGATGGTCTGTGGGCGATCCGCCTCGGTCGCCAGTCGGTACGGGCCGTCATCCGTGCGCACCACAACGGGTACCGGCAGAAACGGAAGCAGGCGCTGGCTCACACCGACCGCACCCGCCCCGGGCCCGCCGCCACCGTGCGGGGTCGAAAAGGTCTTGTGCAGGTTCATGTGAATCACGTCGAAACCCATGTCGCCCGGGCGCACCTTGCCCAGGATCGCGTTCAGGTTCGCGCCGTCGTAGTAGAGCAGCCCCCCGGCCTCGTGCACGATTCCGGCGATCTCGCGGATCCGCCGCTCGAACACACCCAGCGTGGACGGGTTGGTCAGCATGATGCCCGCCGTCTGCGGCCCCACCGCCGCGCGCAGCGCATCGAGATCCACGTCGCCGCTGGCATCGGTCGGGATCTCACGGACCTGGTAGCCGCACATGATGGCCGTCGCCGGATTGGTCCCGTGGGCCGCGTCCGGCACGATGATCTCGCTGCGCTGCCGGTCGCCACGCGCGTCGTGGTAGGCGCGGATCATCGCCACACCCGCGAACTCGCCCTGCGCTCCCGCCATGGGGGTCAGCGACACACCGCTCATCCCCGTCACTTCGCGGAGCATTTCCTGCAACTCGTGCATGGTCTGCAGGAAGCCCTGACTATATCCAGCCGGGGCCAACGGGTGCCGGTTCAGGAATCCGGGCAGCATCGCCAGACTGTTGCAGGCTCGGGGGTTGTACTTCATCGTGCAGGAGCCCAACGGATAGAACTGGGTGTCGATCGAGAAATTTCGCTGCGACAACCGCGTGTAATGGCGCACGACATCCAGTTCGGAGGCCGAAGGAAGCCCTGGAGCGGACCGCCGACGCAGCGCTTCCGGGATCCGGATCGGGCCATCGGGGCGCCGGGGCATCTGTGCGGCGGCCGAACGGCCCTCACGGGAATGCTCGAAGATCAGACCGGGTTCTTGCGGGTTCATCATTCAGGCCAAAGCGGCAAACGCGGCGTCATAATCCGGTTCCTGGCCGATCTCGGGCACCAGTTCCGCATGCAACACCCGGTTGTCCGCATCCAGCGTCACGACGGCACGCGCAGTGATGCCGGCCAGGGGGCCGTCCTGCAGCAGGACACCGTAATCCTTCGCGAAATTCTTCGATCGCATCATGGAGAGGGTATGCACCCGGTCGGTACCCTCGGCACCGCAGAAACGGGTCATCGCAAACGGCAGGTCCGCCGAGATCACAAGCACGACCACATCATCGCGTTCCGCAACCAGCTGGTTGAACTTGCGGGTCGACTCGGCACACACCCCGGTGTCCAGGCTGGGCACGATGGACAGGATCTTGCGCTTGCCGGCGAAATCGTCGAGCCCGACGTCGGCAAGGTCCTTGTTGGTCAGACGAAAATCGGGTGCGTTCGAACCGACCGCCGGCAGATCACCGTTGGTGTGGATCGGGCTGCCCTTCAGGGTCACTTCTGCCATGTCCGTTCTCCTTTCGATGCTGTCATGGTTTGGTCAAACCGCCCGACCGTCACCGGCCCGGGCCTGCTGCAGAGACCGCAAAAACCGGTCGAGATCGCCAGGGGTCTTCGTCTCCGTCGCGCAGGACAGCACGCAACCCGGAAGCTGCGGGTAGTCCGTGTCGAGCGCGTGTCCGGCAAGCACCCCGTCCGCCGCCATGCTTTCGAGGATACCCTCGGCATCGGCGCCGAAATCGAAAACCATCTCGTGAAAGTGGTCGCCTTCGAAGCGGGCGCGAATGCCGGCTTCCGCCAGGCGTTCGCGCAGCGCATGGGTATTGGCCCAACACGCCTCGGCCACCCGGGTCAGACCCTGGTCGCCGAGCAAGGCCATGTGAATCGTCGACGCGGTCACGACCAGGCCCTGATTGGTGCAGATGTTGGAGGTCGCCTTGGAACGGCGGATATGCTGCTCCCGAGCCTGCAGGGTCAGCACGAAACCCGAGCGTCCGTCGGCGTCCTCGGTCCGCCCTACGATACGCCCGGGCATCTGGCGGATATGCTCCCTGCGCGAGGTCATGAACCCGAAGTACGGACCCCCGCTGGAAACCGGCGCCCCCAGCGGCTGCCCCTCGCCCACCACGATATCGGCACCCCGGTCACCCCACTCGCCCGGCGGCTTCAGCAGCGCCAGCGAAACCGGGTTCACGACGGCGACGACCGGGATGGCGCGGCTTTCGGCCCAGCGCGTCAGCGCGTCGACATCTTCCAGAACTCCGAAGAAATTCGGCTGCGCGATCACCAGCGCGGCGATGTCCTGATCCTCGAACGCGGCAAGCGATCCGGGATCCAGCGAACCCAGGCGTTCGTCCCAGGGAAGCTCGACCAGCTCGATGGACTGGTTGTGAACGATGCTGCGCGTCACCGCGCGGTACGCGGGGTGCAGTGCGCCGGGCACCAGGATGCGGCCGCTCTTCGAGCGTCGGTTGATCCGTACCGCCATCAGCACGGCTTCGGCAAGCGCCGAGGCCCCGTCGTACAGGGACGCGTTGGACACTTCCATCCCCGTCAGCCGGCTGATCATGGTCTGGTATTCGTAGATGAGCTGCAGCGTGCCCTGCGAGGCCTCGGCCTGGTATGGGGTATAGGCGCTGTAGAACTCGCCGCGCGTGGCAATCTGCCAGACTGCGGCGGGAATGTGATGTTCATAGGCGCCGGCACCGATGAAATTGAGCGGCAGACCGTCGCGCGCGGCGCGCTCGTGCATCAGCCGCGTGACCTCCATCTCGGAGAGGCCTTGCGGAATACCGTGCAACGGCGGCGCACGCAGATCGCGGGGGATCTCGTCGAAGAGATCATCGATGGTCGCAACCCCGATGCGCTCCAGCATGCCGCGAATATCGTCCTCGGTGTGCGGAATGAATGGCATGGTTCGTCTCTCGGTAGGAGTGGCGGACCGTCTCGGTGGCCCGGGGGACTGGGTCGGACCCGATCAGGATTCGCTGGCGACCATCGCGGCGTAGGCGTCGGCGTCCATCAGGCCGTCGATTTCGCCGGAATCGGAGGGCTGGACACGGAACAGCCAACCCTCGGCAAACGGCGACTCGTTCACACGCTCCGGGCTGTCCGCCAGATCCTCGTTGACCGCGATCACCTCACCCGACACCGGCGCATATACGTCCGACGCCGCCTTGACCGACTCCACCGTCGCGCAGGCCTGTCCGGCCTCCACCGGACTGCCGCTTTCGGGCGTCTCGACAAAGACGAGGTCGCCCAGCAGGGCCTGCGCGTGATCGGTGATGCCGACCGTCACCGAGCCGTCCGGCTCGAGCCTGACCCACTCGTGGCTCTTGCTGTACTTCAGATCCTGCGGTGTTGCGCTCATGTTTTGTTCCTCGATGGCCAGACGTTTGACGGGTTGTGCACCATCGGACAGGTGCGGATTCAGGAAATCTTCGAACGACCGTGGCGCACGAATACGGGCTTCACGACGCGCACGGGCAGAGCCTTGCCCCGGAGTTCGGCCGTCAGCACCTCCTCGGTGGACGCCGAAGGAATCCGCGCGAGGGCCACCGAAACGCCCAACGTGGGCGAAAAGCTGCCGGAAGTGACGACGCCCTCCCCGGCCGCGGTCACAATCCGCGTGCCACCCCGCAATACACCCCGCTCGTGCAGCACGAGACCCACCAGCTTCTCGGGCGCTCCGGCGGCGCGCTGCCGTTCCAGCGCCGCGCGGCCCACGAAGTCCCGGTCGGACGGCTCCCAGGCGACGGTCCATCCCAGGTTGGACACCAGTGGCGTGGTCGTGGCGTCCATGTCGGTTCCGTACAGATTCATTCCAGCCTCCAGGCGCAGCGTGTCCCGGGCGCCCAGTCCGACCGGACGCACACCCGCCGCACGCAACCCCTCCCAGAAGCCATCGGCCAGATCCGCGGGCAGCATGATTTCGAATCCGTCCTCGCCGGTATACCCGGTACGCGCCACCATCCACGCGTCGTCCCAGACCGCGTGGAACGGTTTTAATCCGGCGGCGGCTCGCAGACCCTCCGGCAGCAGCGGCAACGTGCGGGCCACGGCCTCGGGGCCCTGCACCGCAATCAGCGCGAGCTCGGTGCGGGGCGTGATGGTCACCGCCCGCGTTGACGAAAGGGTGCGCATGTGCGCCTCGTCGTCGTCGGCGGTGGCGGCATTGACCACCATCCGGTAGTCCCCCTCACCCCGGAAGTAGACGATCAGATCATCCAGCACCCCACCCTCGGTGTTGAGCATACAGCTGTATAGCGCACGACCCGGCGTCTGCAATTTCGCGACATCGTTGGCCAGCAGGTGGCGCAGGAAGGAACCGGCGTCGGAACCCCGGACGTCCACCACGCGCATGTGCGAAACATCGAACATGCCGGCATCGGTGCGGACGGCCTTGTGCTCCTCCAGCTGGGAGCCGTAATGCAGCGGCATTTCCCAGCCGGCGAAATCGACGAGGCGGGCGCCGGCGCGTTCATGGGCGGCATGCAGCGGCGTCATCTTCAGGTTCATCCGGTCTCCTTGCGGCAATCCATGAAAAAAGGGCGGCCGGCGGACGCTTTCGCCACCGGCCGCCCCTCTGTCCTGAAACCTGAGAGTTTGCGTCGCGAACAACGCCCCCTTCGGTGGGCCAATGAAGGCCGCTCTCCAGAGTCTGCCTGATTGCACCTTCCCGGTCCGGGTGGCCTGAGCGATTCCGGGCGGACGTTGCGCCTTCGGCGGCCATCCGCTGGGCGGACGGCACTCTTCCAGGTCGGTGCGGCCAGGGAACAGGGTTCCGGGGCCGGCAGTGAGTGGAGTCTAGCCCAACGCGTTCGCCAGTTGAAACCCCGGTACGTTTGCCGAGGGTGCATTTGAGCCCGATTCATGGAACCCGGTGACAGGTTCGAGCGCTAAGTGTCTGACGTTCAACCCCCCTGAAACTTTTCCACAAATGCTGTGGATAACTCTGTGGATGATCCGCAGGAAAAGCCTTCGGAAGCTTATGGGAGTTGACGCTGACACAAATTGGTCATTTTTTGATCTAAATCGACAAGCGATTGTTTCTGTGAGAATTAATGGATTCTTGATGATGCAGCGCACGAATTCGAATCCCGTGGCCAGTCGCGGCTGATTGGGTTTCGACCAATGTGCATAAGAAAATACTGAAGCGGCATGAAAACAGGGGGAAAGCAGCCGTGAGGGCATGCCTTCTCAGTTCAGGCCAAGGGCACGCAGCGCAAAGAAATGTTTCATCCATGCCGTGCGATCCACCTGCTGAACACCGGCCGCCCGGGCGTGCATCGCGACCGGTACTTTTGACCCGAACAGCCAGCGCAGGCCTTCCATCGAACGGAGCATGATCTCGTTCTCGACGCGCCGGGCCCGCGTGTACGCGCGCAGAGAGCGTGCGTTGGCCGGATCGCTACCCGCACCCTCCGGCAATGCTTCGAGCAGTGCGCGCACATCGCCGAAGCCAAGATTCAGCCCCTGGCCCGCGAGCGGATGAATGGTATGCGCGGCATCGCCGAGCAGGACCAGGCGACCCCGGACGTAATCGTTCGCCTGTCGTCCGACGAGCGGAAAGGCGAAGCGCGGGTCCGCCGCCGTGATCCCGCCCAGGCGGCCCCCGAAAGACTGGTTGAGGCGTTCCGAGAATTCCTCGTCGCCGAGCGCGAGCACCTCGCCTGCCGCGTAGTCGGGCATCGACCAGACGATGGACGAACGACCGTCGGAGAGCGGCAGAAAGGCGACGATCTCCTCATCGTTGAAACGCTGCCATGCCGTATCCTCGTGGGGAAACCGCGTGCGGACGGTTGCGACCACGCCGTTCATCCGGTAGGGGTTGCGCCGAACACCGATTCCGGCCTGATGCCGCAGCCGGGATTCGCCGCCATCCGCGGCCAGGATCAATCGTCCGCTGAGCCACCGGTCGTCGGTCAGATACAGATCAACGCGATCGGAACGCCAGTCGACCGCGCGCCAGCCCGTCCCGGCGAAGAGTTCCACGCCCTGCGCCTCCATCGCCTCCCAGAGACTCGCCTCCAGCGCACTCAGCTCGACCGTCCAGCCCAGTGCGGGAACACCCAGTTCGTCGGCGTCGAAACGGATACGAGCCGCACTGTGCGCATCCCAGACCTCCATCCCGTGAAAGGCATGCGCGCGGCGCGTCATGAGCGCCGGCCGCACACCCAGATCGTCGAGCAGGTCCATGGAAGCCGCGTTGAGCGTCGTCACCCGCGTCACCGGCGTCTCCAGGGTGAACCCCGGGCGGGCATTACGCTCGACCAGCGCGACCCGGCGCCCGGCGCGCGCGAGTCCGAGCGCGGTGGCAGCTCCGACCGCGCCACCACCCACGACAACGCAGTCATGGAGCGGGCGGCTCATGCGGAGGCCTCGACCGCTCCGGGAGGAGGAATCGCGCGCAGACTGCGTCGGGGCAGGCGATCCAGACCCATCGCCCCTTCGGCCAACCGACTGCGCAGCGGTCCGATGCGGTCGAGCAGCAGCAGGCCACTGCCCAGCAGATGCGGCGTCAACGGGTCCTGCACACGCAACTGCCGTGCGAGAAAATCCGTTGCCGTCACGATGCGATCGATGTCCGGGGTGCGGGCCTTTTCATATTCGCTGAGTCGCTCAGCGGCGCCGGGGTCGCCCGGTGGCTGGAGCAGCGCAGCCAACACCGCGACGTCCCGCAGCGAGAGGTTCAGCCCCTGACCGGCCACCGGGTGCAGCCCGTGCGCCACGTTTCCCGCGAGCACCAGTCGCTCCGCGTGCAGTCGTCGCGCCCGGATCAACTCCAGCGGAAACCGGGCCAGGGGTCCCGCTGCTTCCAGGCGCCCCAGACGCCAGCCAAAGAGGGCCTGCAGGGCGGCGATGCGCGCGGACTCCGAAAGGGCCATACGCGCATCGCAGACCGGGGGTGGCGCCACCCAGACCACGTTCATGGACCCGCCAGGCTGCGGCAGCAGCGCCAGCGGACCCTCGGACGTGAAACGCTCGAAGGCCCGCCCCCGATGGGCCCGCGCAGGCCGCACGTCGAACACCAGCGCATCGGCATCGTAACGCCGGTGCAGCACCTCGATGCCGGCTGCGCACCGGGTCTCCGAGTGCGCACCATCGGCGGCCACCACCAGTCGGGACGCGAACCGTTGCGCCCCCCCTTTCTCATCCAAAACCACCTGCCGACGTGCGGCCCGGACCGGGCCCAGCTCGGCAAAACGGGTCTGCTCCAGCACCTGCACGCCGGATTCGCGAAGGGCATCGGCCATGACGGCGTCGATCGCGGCCGCCGGAACCACCTGCCCGAGCGCACGCAAATGCTGGCTGTCGGCATCCATCGACACGCTGCCCAGCGTACCGGCGCGGGTCACATGCACCTCCCGGATCGGCGCTGCGAAGGGCGCGAGTGCATCCCAGTAGCCGAGATCGTCCAGCAAGGTGACCGAACCGGCCGAGAGAGCATAGCCGCGGGTTTCGGGCCGCCCGGATACCTTGCGCTCCAGCGTACCGCGTTCGGCCAGCACGACGCTGCGCCCGGTGCGGGCGATCACGCTCGCCAGCAACGCGCCGACCGGGCCGGCGCCGATCACCAGGCAGTCGCAGTTCCGGGCGCGCCCCGACATCAAGGGCCCCGGGCCGGAGCCAGTGCATCACCAGCCATGCACGACTCGATTTCGGCCACGGTCCGCGGACAACCGTCGCTGAGGATTTCGTGGCCGCCGGCGACCACAGCGACGTCGTCCTCGATACGGATTCCGATGTCGCGGAAACGCTTCGGTGCCTGGGTCCTGGGGCCGAAGTACAGCCCGGGTTCGACCGTCATCACCATGCCAGGCTCGAGCAGCCGCCAGGCTTCCCCGACGCGATAGTCGCCGACATCGTGGACGTCGAGGCCCAGCCAGTGGCCGGTACGGTGCATGTAATAGGGTTTGTAGGCCTCGGACCGGATCAGTTGCGCAGGCGTCCCTTTCAGCACGCCCAGTCCCTTCAGCCCGCGGGTCAGAACCCCCACGGCGGCGTCGTGAGGATCGTTCCAGTGATTGCCGGGAACCACCTTCGCGATCGCCGCCCGCTGTGCCTCCAGCACCAGTTCATAGGCTTCCTTCTGGGCCGGGCTGAACCGCCCCGAGACCGGGAAGGTACGCGTGATGTCCGACGCGTAGCCCTGGTACTCGCAACCCGCGTCGATCAGCAGAAGGTCGCCGGACCGTAGCGGTGCGCGGTTTTCCACGTAGTGCAGGATACAGCCGTTCTCGCCGCCGCCGACGATGGAGTGATACGCCGGTTCGGTGCCATGGCGCCGGAACTCGTGCAGCAGCTCGGCCTCGATCGCATACTCGTGCAGACCGGGCCGACAGGCCTGCATCGCCCGGATGTGAGCGCCCGCGGAGATCGTTGCCGCGTAGCGCATCATGCGCAGCTCCGCGGGTTGCTTGAACAGACGCTGTTCATGCAGGTGATGCTCCAGCGCCACGAATTCACGCGGAGCCCGGACACCCGAACGGACCTTCGCCCGAACCTGGTTGACCCACCCGAACAGACGCTGATCCAGCGCCTCGCTGCGCCCGAAGGGCGCACAGAGGGTCGACCGGTTTTCCATCAGTCCCGGAAGGATCTCGTCGATATCGCCGATGGGAAAGGCGCAGTCCGCGCCGTAGTCCGATACCGCGCCTTCGGGACCGGCCCGACGGCCGTTCCAGGTCTCCATGTCTGGATCGCGGTCGCGGCAGAACAGTACGTATTCGCCCGCTTCCCGCCCCGGCACCAGCACGGCAACGGCCTCCGCTTCCGGAAAACCGGTCAGATAGAGAAAATCGCTGTCCTGCCGGAACGGATACTCGACATCGCGATTGCGCAGCTGTTCGGTCGCCGCAGGCATCACCACGATGGTGTCACTGCCCAGCGACTGCGCCAGACGCCGGCGTCGACGCGCGAATTCCTTCACGGTGAGTCCAGGAGCTTTCATTGCAGCGGGATCGGAGATCGGGGCGTCCTCGGGGCCAGTTCGTCGGCGAGCAGCATCACGCCCACACGGACGTATTCGCTGAGTTCGGCAAGGGCCTGTTCATTGGCTTCATCGGCCGATGGATCTTCCTCGACGCGCGCGATTTCGGCAAAGTCACGCAGGATCTCCGTGGCCTCTGGCGACGGTCTCAGCCCACCGGTCCTGTGGCTTTGCCCCAGGCCACCGAGGAATCCGTCCACCCAGGCGCCCAGGGCACGAGCGCGGGCGTCGATGTCGGTCCGCTCGTCGGGCAGCAGGGGCTCGAAACCCAGGTCGATGTCGTTCAGCGCCCGCAGCACCTCGAGCCGCAGGGCCTCCAGAAGCGGGTGCAGCGTCCGCAACCCCTCGCCGTGTCCGGGCTCCGGTTCGCCCAGCACCCGTTCGAGCCGGGCGCCGCCCAGACTGGAATCGGCCACCAGCGAACCCGTCAGCAACCCATGCGCGGCGGGGCCGGAGCAGGCGATTCCCGCATTCCGCAACGCCTGTTCCAGGCGGTCGAGATCCGTCCGTGTCGCGGGATTCACTAAAAGGCCTCCAACCGGGCTTCGTAGGGGAACAGGAGCATGCGGTAGATGGCGTCCCCGAACTGCATGTGCGTGAACTCGGGTTCGCCGAGCCGAATCGCATTGCTGCCCTTGGCCGACAAGCCACGAACCCCGAAGTGTCGGGATTCGATGAGTTCGACGAGCAACTGCTCCAGCTCCGCCCGCGCGATGGTGCCGGTGTTGTCGACGACACGACAGGGCCGGCCATTGTGCGCCACCGACTCGATGATCGTCGCACCCGGCGCCGGTGGGGGTATCTCGCTCATCGTGCAGCCTCGATCTCGTCCGCGTACTGTTCCCGGGCATTGTCGCGCCGGCTTCCCTACCCCGCAACCGAACCCCGGCGCCCCCGGTCCAGGGGGACATCGGTTGACGCTCGACCGGGCCACTCCTAGACTCGACATGTATTGCCGAACGCAACATCAATCAGACGCTGACCAAAGCTCGGGAGCACGCGATGGAAACCACCAACCCGGCCGGGGTGGATGCCGCCGTCGAACGTCTCGAAGGAGCCGTCGCCCGGCTGGCCGAGCGTTGCGGTGCGCTGTTCGAGGAAAACCAGTTGTTGCAGGAACATTTGCGGCAGTTGCGCGCGGAGCGCGCGGTCAGCAAGGAACGCAACGAGCAGGCGCGACATCGGGTCGAGGGCATGATCGCCCGTCTGCGGACCATGGAGCATCCAGAATGAGTCAGCCTTCCGAACCGGTCCGCGTCAGCATCCTCGGCAAGGAATACCAGATTGCCTGCTCGCCGGAGGAACGCGCCGACCTCTATGCGTCCGCCGCCCTGCTCGATGAGCGCATGCGGGCCGTCCGCGATGCCGGCCGGGTCGTCGGTGCCGATCGCATCGCGGTCATGGTCGCCCTGAATCTGGCGCACGAAATGCTCCAGAGTCGGCGCAGCCTCGATCAGATGGAAACGCGCACCCCCGATCGTCTCAACGCACTCGCCGACGCAGTCGAAAAAAGACTGCGGGAAACTGCACGCACCGCCATCAATGGTCCATAATAGGGCTCTGGGCGTGTTCCTGCGCCGTTCGTGATTGGCCTGGTGGTACCCTTGAGCCTAATCGTCAACCACGGGATCCGAGGCCTTTCGGGTGGTTGTGCATGTCCGCCCCGTGCGGAAAGCCTGTAAACCCGAAGCTTCGTCCCACCTGAACCAATGGTTCAAGGTCGACGGCCACCACGGCGAGTGCGGTGCACGCCCCCTTTCTCCCCACTGACCGATCGATCGTGTCCCCGGATTCCACCGTACAGACCCGAGCCCGACTGAGGCGCACGCGGGCCGCGTTGTCCGAGCGCGTACTGGCGCAACATTCCGAGGCGATCCGTCGGCATGCCCTGCGCTGTCTGAAATTGCTGCGCCCGCATACCCTGGCGGGTTACTTCGGGATTCGAGGAGAGATCGACGTCACACGGCTGCTGGAAGCAAACGCGCTTGCCGGCGTTCGGCTCGCGATGCCCGTGCTGGAGCGGCATCGCCCCGGAAAGATGCATTTCCGCACATGGATACCCGGCCAGACGCTTTGTCGCAATGGCTTCGGAATCGCGGAGCCCTGCCCCGAGGCGCCGCGTGTCTGGCGCCGTGAACTCGATACGGTCCTGGTGCCTCTGGTCGGCTTCGACGCGCACGGACACCGGCTCGGGATGGGTGGCGGTTATTACGACCGGTATTTCGCCCGCTGCCGTCTGAGTCGGCAGCGGCGCCCGTACCTGGTCGGCATCGCGCACGACTTCCAGCAGGTGCCGACGCTCACGCCCAACCCATGGGACGTCCCTCTGGATGCGGTGATTACCGAATCGGGCTGGTATCGCTTTTCCCGATGATCGGGCGATTCCGTCCCGCGGGGCACGGATTTCGCCCCCTCTTCGGACGCTTTCTGGTACGCATCCGGGGTTGCATGCCAGGATTCCCGGCAAAGCCCCATGACACAGGTGGAGTGAACTCGAGCGATGGCGTATTGGTTGATGAAATCGGAGCCCGACGTGTTCGGCATCGACGATCTCGAGCGGGTCGGTGTCGAGCCCTGGGAAGGCGTGCGCAATTACCAGGCCCGCAACATGATGCGTGACGACATGTGCGCGGGGGATCAGGTCTTCTTCTACCATTCGAACACCGAGGTTCCCGGCATCGTCGGCGTGATGCGGGTCCATCGCGAAGGCTATCCCGACGAGGCGGCCTTCGACCCCGAGCACCGGTACTACGATCCCAAGAGCGACCCGGACAATCCGCGCTGGTACCGTGTCGACGTCGCCTTCGAGGAAAAATTTGCCGAGGTCATCCCGCTCTCCTGGCTGAAGGAGCAACCGGAGATGGCCGACAGCCCGTTGGTGCGCAAGGGCAACCGGCTGTCGATTCTGCCGGTCACCGACGCCCAGTGGGCATTCATCCTCGCGCACGCTCGGCGGAAATGACCCCGCCGACCCCCGATGCCGATCCGGCATGACGACGCTGTACGCCTTCACGCACGCCCCGCAGGCGCAGCGCATCCGACTCGCCTACGGAGCCAAACGGGAACCGCTCACGCTGCACCCGACCGGCTGGTTCGACGACGAAACCTTTTTTGATCTCGGGATCGCCCGGCAGCCCCTGGTGTTACAAGACCACGAGGGACGGCTGCGAACGGACAGCGTCGCAATCCTTGAGGACATCGACCGCCTTTGCCCCGGAACACCCGCGTTGCGCGACGGCGTCGTCGACGATGCGGCATGGAAGGCGCTGCTCGACTGGCGACATGGCGTGGATGCCGTCCTCGAACGTCTCTATGCGCCCCTGGCCGCCGGCTTCCGGGGCATGGGCGACGACGCGGAAGCCCTTGCCGACTACAAGGCGACCGTGCAGCGCCGCTTCGGCATGAGCCTCGAGGAACTGGCCAACGACCGCTACGACGGATTCGCCCAGTTCACCCGGCTCAGCCGGCTTCCGGAGCTTGCGCGCCATCTCGCCCGCGAACGCTTCTACCTCGGCCGGCTGAGCATCGCCGACTGCCTGCTGGCGGCCGACCTGTACCCCCTGCAGATGCACGACGGCATCCACCTGCCGGTCGACATGCTGTATTACCTGCAGCGCGTCGAGGAAGCCTGCGCAGTCCCGCTGAACCAGGACTGGCTGGCCCAGTAACCCCCTTCCCACCCCCCACGGAGAGTCCACCATGACCCTGGAACAACTGCTGCAGTACCTCGATCACCACCTCGATGAACGCTTCCTGGACGGAGACGCAGCGCAGAGCCTGGCCAAGGCCCGAGACGGCAGCCACCGGGATCCCATAGCCGCCGAGATCCTGGCCGCGCTGATGAGCGGTGCCGGCGCGGATACGCCGGACGCCGAACTCGAACGGGCGGTCGCGGTGAAAGCCATCGGCCCGGTGCGGCTCAAGTACATGAAGGACGACGCGCCGGTCGAGGGCTTCCGGCTGGTCGAAAAGACCATCGTCACCATCGATGCGGCCTACAACGAGGAGGCGCTCGCGGCGAAGTAGCGGCAGATCGCGGGCCGGGAATCAGCGCAGGAAAAGCGGGTAGGCCGGATTTGCGGTCTCGTTCCAGCAGGGATAGCCCACTTCGTCGAGGAAGCGCCGAAAACGTTCCGCATCCGTCACCGGCACCTGCATCCCGACCAGCACACGGCCGTAGGCCGCGCCGTGATTGCGATAGTGAAACAGGCTGATGTTCCAGTCCGCGCCCATGCGGGTCAGGAAATTCAGCAGCGCACCGGGGCGTTCCGGAAACTCGAAGCGATACAGCGTTTCGTCTTCGACATGGCTCGCATGCCCTCCAACCATGTGGCGGAGATGCAGCTTGGCCACCTCGTTGTCGGTCATGTCCAGAACCGCATACCCGTCCGAGCGCAGGCGTTGCAACACGTCCTCCCGCTCGCCATCGCCGCCCTCGAGTTTCAGACCGACAAAAACCTGGGCGTCGCTGTCGTCGGAGTAGCGGTAGTTGAACTCGGTGATGCCCCGCTTGCCGATCGCCTTGCAGAAGCGCCGGAAACTGCCCGGGCGTTCGGGAATCTTCACCGCGAACAGGGCCTCCCTGCGTTCACCGATCTCCGCGCGTTCGGCCACGTGGCGCAGGCGGTCGAAGTTGATGTTCGCTCCGCTCAACACCGTCGCGAGCCGCGCATTCTTCAATCCCTCGCGCTGCACGTATTTCTTCAGGCCGGCGACGCCCAACGCCCCGGCGGGCTCGGCCAATACCCGGGTGTCGTCGAACACGTCCTTGATCGCGGCACAGATCTCGTCCGTATCGACCAGTATCATCTCGTCGACGAACTCGCGTGCCAGGCGGAACGTTTCCTTCCCCACCTGCCGAACGGCCGCGCCGTCCGCGAAAATGCCCACCTGGTCCAGCACCACGCGCCGACCCTGGCGCAACGCCTCGTACATCGAGGGCGCGTCCGCGGGTTCCACCCCGATCACGCGGATCTCGGGGCGCAGGCGCTTGATGTAGGCCGCCATCCCGCCCAGCAGCCCCCCGCCTCCGACGCAGACGAACACCGCGTCGAGCGGGTCCGGGTGCTGGCGAAGCAACTCCATGGCGACCGTGCCCTGACCGGCGATCACCGCCGGATCGTCGAACGGGTGAATGAAGGTGTAGCCGTGCTTTTCGCGGAGCAGACCGGCATGGGCCGCCGCATCGTCGAAGGAATCCCCGTGCAGCACCGCGCGTGCGCCGAAGCGGCGCACCGAGTCGACCTTGATGCGCGGCGTCGTCACCGGCATCACGATCACAGCCTTGATGCCCAGCCGCGACGCCGCCAGCGCCACGCCCTGGGCATGGTTGCCCGCTGAAGCCGCGATCACCCCGCGCTGGCGTTCGTCCTCGGACAGTTGCGAGATGCGGTTGTAGGCCCCGCGCAGCTTGAACGAGAACACCGGCTGGAGATCTTCCCGCTTCAGCCACACCGACGAACCCAGACGCTGCGAAAGCGTCGGCATCGGCTCCAGCGGCGTCTCGCGGGCTACGTCGTAGACCCGCGCGGTCAGAATCTTTTCCAGGTACGGGTAGGTCATCCGCGCACGATATCACGCTCCGCCCGGCCATCCCCATACCGAAGCCCTCGACACGCTTGGACACCTGCCTTTCGGCTGGGTATCCTCAACCGGTTAAGACCATGGGAAAACAAACATGACGCAGGACGAAATGAAGAAGGCCGTCGCCGAAGCGGCCCTGGAATACGTGCAGAGCGGTTGGGTGGTCGGTGTCGGCACCGGATCCACCGCCAACCATTTCATCGATGCCCTGGCCCGCATCAAGACCCGCATCGATGGCGCGGTCGCCTCGAGCGAGGCATCGGCCGAGCGCCTGCGGGGACACGGCATCCAGGTACTCGACCTGAACAGCACGGGACCGCTGCCGGTCTACGTTGACGGCGCCGACGAGGCGACCTCGAACCTGCACCTGACCAAGGGCGGCGGCGGCGCACTGACCCGCGAAAAGATCGTCGCTGCGGCGTCTGAGCAGTTCATCTGCGTGATCGACGAAACCAAGCAGGTCGACTACCTCGGCGCCTTCCCGCTCCCGGTCGAGGTCATTCCAATGGCGCGCAGCCACGTCGCCCGGGCCCTCGTCGCGATGGGTGGCAGCCCGGTCCTGCGGGAAGGCTTCCGCACCGACAACGGCAACCTGATTCTGGACGTGCACGATCTGCGCATCCTGAACCCGGTGGAACTGGAGAGCGACATCGATCACGTCGCCGGGGTGGTCACCAACGGCCTGTTTGCGCGCCGGCCCGCCGACGTGATGCTCGTCGGTACGCCAGGCGGAGTGACCCGGATCGTCCCCTGACGCGACCGAGGGTGGCTCGAGGGCTTGCCTGCCCAAGGTAAAGCCCGCGGGCATCATTGGGACATGACGCGCTTGTGGCTGGATGCGCGCCAAAAAAAAGGGTGCCCCGAAGGGCACCCCATGTTCCGGCAACCGAGGTTGCTTAGAACTTGTGACGCACGCCCAGACCGAAGTCGGTGGTCTCGTTGTCGTCACGGGTCACGACGTTGACGTAGGTCTCGGTACGCTTGCTGAGCTTGTACTGTGCGCCCACGGCGAAGTCGGTGGAGTCTTCACCAACGTCGGGATCATCCATCTGGACCGCGGCACGCAGGGTGACGTTGTTGTTCAGATCATAGGTGACGGGGATGAGCCAACGCGCGGTTTCGTTACCGGTGCTCTGGACTTCCAGCTGCTCGTACATCACGCCGGCGGTGAGGCCGCCGATCTTGTAGGTACCGCCGACCAGCGCGGTCTCATAGTCCAGACCGGCGTCTTCCATGTCCTCGTAGGCCACGGTGAAGTAAATCGGACCCTGCTTGTAGGTCGCGGCCAGCGAGAACGGGGTCTGCCCGTCACCGTTGTCATCCGTGAACGGAACAACGGCGGCCAGAACCTGGAAACCGCTCATGTTCGGGCTGATGTACGCCACGACACCGGAGCTGCGCAGGAACGACTGGGCCTTGAAGTTCGGCGGCTTCACACCGGAACCCGACGTGCTGTCAACAAGGGTATCGCCAAAGTTACGGAAGGGCAGGCTCGCGATCTTGTAGGGGTGATCATGACGACCGCCGAGCACGGTACCGAAGCCGCCGTTCAGGCCGACGAAGGTGTTACGGTTCCAGTTGGCATTGGAGGGATCGGAGAGGGTAACGCTTCCCTCGATCTGGAACAGGCCTTTCAGGCCGCCACCCAGATCCTCGGAACCCTTGACACCGATGCGGCTACCGTAGGAACCGGTATCAATGTCGCCGTCCAAGCTCTGGACTTCGAAGTTGACCTGACCGTACAGCGTGGTGTCGGCGGCGGCGATGGCCGGAACCGCGAACGCAGCGGCAACGGCAACGGCAAGAATTTTCTTGTTCATTCGATTGTCTCCCAGGACAGTTGAAAAGCAGCTTTCAATCGCGGATTCGCGGATACGACACCCAAGCTCCCGCGATTGATGCGTGTGTTATATACGCTACGGTGTCGCATTTCAAGCTTTTTTTTGATAAAAAAGTCACAACCCGGCTGATTGTGTCGCATATCCGCAACATTCGGGCTTCCTGCACGCGTCGTTGGCCCGATTGGTCCGCCTTACACGTACTCGTAGAACGCCCAGGCGACCGCCTGCAACGCGAACCAGGCATAGATACCGGCCACCACATCGTCCATCACGATCCCCACGCCATCCTCCCAGTTCTGGTCGAAGTACCGGGCCGGGAACGGCTTCAGGATGTCGAACAGGCGGAACAGCAGGAATCCGACCAGCACCCAGATCAGCCCCGCGGGCGCGAACGCCAGCGTGATCAGCATGCCGGCCCACTCGTCCCAGACGATGCCCGGATGGTCGTGGACGCCCAGCATTCGTGCGCTTTCGCCGCAGATCCAGAACCCGGAGGTGGTCACCACCACCACCACGGCCATATACGCCCAGTCGGGCAAGCCCATGATCGCGAAGTACAGAACCAGCGCGGCAAGCGACCCGAAGGTTCCGGGCGCCCAGCGGGCGAGCCCGCTGCCGAACCCGAAGGCCAGCAGGTGCACGGGATCCTTGAACACGACGGACGCGGGGGGATTCGGAGGTCTGGGCATCGGTGCTTCCCGTGTGGAATTCCGCGATGTTATACCGCACGCCGCCTGCATGGCGAAGGGGTCGGGTGCCGAACGTGCCGCATGCCCTAGTCGTCGCCGGCGAAGTGATCGAAGCCCTGGCCTCTCGATGCCACCGCCCGGCCCTCGGCGTCCAGCACTTCAATGCCCGGACCCGTGGTGAATTCGCCGATCACGGTGAGCGGCAGCTGCAGGGCCGCGGCAAGGGGCCGCAACTCCGGACGTTGCCGGGCAGGCCAGGCAAACAGAAGTTCGTAATCGTCGCCCCCCGTCAGGGCTGCCGCCAGCGCTTCGCCGGGCGGCCAGTCCGCCAGAAGGGAATCCCGAGGCAGCGTGTCCGCTTCCAGGCGCGCGCCGCAGCCCGACGCCTCGCAGACATGCCCGAGATCCGCGAGCAGCCCGTCGGAGATGTCGATCGCCGCCCGCACACGGCCGCGCAGGGTCTTGCCCAGGGCCAACCGGGGTTCGGGACGCAGGAAGCGCTGGCAGCGCGGATCCGTTCCGGAGGGTGGACCCTCCTGGATCTCCCGGCGCTCCATCTCCGCACGCAGACCCGCGAATGCGCCGCCGAGTGCGCCGCTGACGACGACCAGGTCCCCCGGCCGCGCGGCATCGCGGCGCAGGGCCGAACCGGCCGGAACCTGCCCCAGTACCGTGATGCTGATCGCGAGCGGGCCGCGCGTGGTATCGCCGCCGATCAGCGGTACCCGAACCTGTTCGGCCAGCGCCGCCATGCCCTCGGCGAACCCGCTGAGCCAGGCCTCGTCGGCCTTGGGCAAGGTCAGCGCCAGCAGTGCGCCCAGGGGTTCGGCCCCCATCGCCGCGAGATCGCTCAGTGCGGTCGCCAGTGCCTTGTGTCCGACCGAAGCCGCGGGCTGGTCATGAAAGAAATGGGTTCCGCAGACCATCGTGTCCACGCTGACCGCGAGTTCCTGGCCCCGGCGCGGTGCCAGCAGCGCGCAGTCGTCGCCGACGCCCAGCAGAATCCCCGGGCCGCGGTCCCGGTCCGCGAAAAAACGCCGGATCAGCTCGAATTCGGAGAGGGAGGGTTCGCTCATGCCGGGAGTCACCCGGCCGTATGCCGCGGCAGCGCCCGTTCGGCGCCGCGGAGATCGCGCGCGAGGGTATCCAGCACCCCATTGATGAACCGGTGGGACTGCTCCGCGCCGAACTTCTTGGCGATTTCCACCGCCTCGTTGATCACCACCCGGTAGGGCACGTCGGGACGTTCCGACAACTCCCAGATTCCCAGCCAGAGCAGCGCATGCTCGATCGGGTCCAGTTGGGCGATGGGGCGCCCGCCCAGCGCCGGCTCCATCCGGGTATCGAACTCCTCGGCACGCCGGGTCACACCGATGAAGATCTCGCGGAAATACTCGGGATCCACCTTGGCGTGTTCCTCGTCGTCGCGGAACTCGGCCAGAATATTGAGCGGATCGTCGCGGGTCAGCTGCCAGGAATACAGGGCCTGCATCGCCCGCCGGCGCGCGGCGCGGCGGGCATGAATCTGCCGCTGGTGGTCGTTGCGCTTCAAGGGAACCCCGCTCAGTGCGCGGAGTTCAGCTGCGCCATCAGGCTGACCATCTCGATCGCGCCCAGCGCCGCGTCGACGCCCTTGTTGCCGGCCTTGGTCCCGGCACGCTCGATCGCCTGCTCGATGGAGTCGGTGGTCAGCACGCCGAAGCTCACCGGCAGGTTTTCGGCGAGGGAAACCATCGCCAGCCCCTTGGCCGCCTCGCCCGCCACGTAGTCGAAATGCGGGGTGGAGCCACGAATCACGCAGCCCAGCGCGATCACCGCGTCGTAGTCGCCGGAGCGGGCCATGGCCTGCGCGGCCAGCGGCAGTTCATAGGCGCCGGGAACCCGCACGACCGTCATCCGTTCATCGGAGACGCCATGACGGCGCAGGGTGTCGACGGCGCCCTCGAGCAGGCGCTCTACGATCAGGCTGTTGAACCGCGCGAGGACCAGCCCGTACCGGGCGTCGCCGGCCGCGGTGAAATGCCCTTCGATAGTCTTGATATGCGTCATGCGAGCCATTCCTCACGAGTTCGGGTCCGTGGGCCGGACAAGGCCAGCCCGCGAAAGCGCGCCATTGTAGCACCCTGCGGACCGGAACCCAGTCCCCATTGGCCCGAGTGGCGCCGCATGGACCCCGGATCAAGTCCGGGGTGACGGGCTCGGGACATCCGGGCCGGACCGCACTCCCACCGAAGTCATCCGGGCCGGACCGCACTCCCACCGAAGTCATCCGGGCCGGACCGCACTCCCACCGACGTCACCCGGGCCGGACC
>JAABSC010000008.1 GCA_011390565.1 Thioalkalivibrio paradoxus
CTCCTCCTCGTCGATGCACGCTAACCTGTAAACCATCCTCCCGGTCTACCCTGTAAACGATGCTACCGGTCTGTACCTAAAAACCCCCTCCCCCGCTCGCGGGGGAGGGATGGGGAGGGGGCGCTGCGCCAGCCCCGGCCCTCACCGCCGGCCCCTCTCCCGCAAGCGGGAGAAGGGAGATCTGCGCACTTTTCACGTTAACTGTCATGGCGTCGCGCCACCCTGGGCAAAGAAAAAAAGCGAGCCACAGAAAACACGGAAGAGCACGGACAAAACCTTTAACGAACTTCCTTTTCCGTGTGTTTCCGTGTTTTCCGTGGCTGAACTTCTTTAACGGTGCCCGGCCCGGAATGCCTCGGCCTGGAGCGCGGCTGGCCAAGTCCCGTCAGGCAAGGATTCGCCAGGCGAGCCAGATCAGCGAGAACACGGTCAGGAAGGCGATGCCGGTCCAGGCGAGGGCGACCAACGCGGGGCCCGGACGCGCTTCGGGTGGCATGTGCGCGTCGGTGACCACCCGCAGCGTCAGCCAGGCCAGCACCGGGGCCGACAAAAAGGAAATGGTCGTCGCGAGGTCGATCAACTGGGTGAATCGGGTGCCGGCCAGATACAGAATCAGCAGCGCTCCGGAGATCACCACGATCAGCGAGATCCGATAGATCCACTCGTCATGCGGCTTTCTGGCGCGCGGGTCGTCGGGCCCGTGTCGCGCCACCGCAAGCAGTGCCGAAAGCACCCGGGGATAGGCGTCGGTGACCGCGAGGGTCGTGCTGAACATGGTGCTGAGCGCGGCGATGGCGATCAGGGGGCGGCTCCACTCGCCCAGCGTGCCGGCGTAGAGATCCACCAGTTGCGCGGAGAAGCCGACGGCCGAGTCCGCGAAGGGGATGCCACTGGCATACATCAGGAGGGCGCCGAGCAGCAGGAAGGCGACCGCCAGCAGCGTTGCGCCGATATAGCCGAGGCGGAAGTCGATCATGGCGTTGCGCAGGCTCGGTGGCTGACCGGTTTCCCGAGCCCGTTCCTGGCTCCAGAGCGAGTGCCAGACGGCCACTTCCAGCGGGATCGGCATCCAGCCGACGAGCGCGAGCAGGAACGCAAACCCGGCCGCGGTCCAGATCTGGGGAGCCTGCTCCAGGCCGCTGAGGCCGTGCCAATCGAGTTCGCCCCCGAGCGCCAGGCTGACGGCGGCCACGGTGGAGACCGTGAGCGCGGCCACGATCATCTTCATGGCGAGATCCAGCCCGCGATAGTTACCGACCGCCAGGAGCACGAGGCAGGCCACGAGAATTCCGGCTGAAAGGGTAGCCGGCGCGGCATCGATGCCGAACACGAGTCCGGCAAGGCCCGCCGTCACCACGGTGACCACTGCCTGAATGATGAACATGGTGAAGACGGTGATCAGTGCGAACAGGCCCAGCGCCCAGCGCCCGATCCGTCGATATCCGACCAGCAGGTTCTCGCCGGTGGCCGCGGCATAGCGCGGACCAAACTCAAGGAAAGGGTATTTGAACAGGCAGGCGAGCAGGACCAGGGGCAGCAGCAGGAGGCCATACTCGGCCCCGGCACGGGTTGACTGCACCAGGTGCGAGACGCCGACGGCGGCGCCGGCCATCAACAGGCCGGGTCCGATCGCCGCGCGCAGGGGAGACATCGACACTCGGTACATTCGGGAGGGCCTCGCGCCATCGGAATGCGTCGGCACGATACGCGAACCCGGGGTGCTCGGGAAGCCGGATCGGCGGGCCGGTCGATGCCCGTGCCTATTCGTCGAGTAATTCCTGGATCTGCGCCACGACGCCTGCTTCATGCCACTCGATGGCACCGTACAGCGAGTGACTCAGGCGTCCCTCGCGGTCGACCACGTAGCTGCTGGGATAGGCCAGCGCACGCCAGTCTTCCAGCGAGACGCGCTGCGGGTCCAGCAGCACGGTGAAATTGGTGGCCACCCGTTCGAGAAAGGCGCGGATGGTGGCCTCCGACTCGCCGAGATTGACGGCCAGGATCCGGAAGCCCTGGTCACGCAGTTGGTCTTCCAGCTGCTGCATGGATGGCATCTCGCGCACGCAGGGCGGGCACCAGCTGGCCCAGAAATTGATCAGCACCACCTCGCCACGGTAGTTCGCGAGATCGCGGAGTTCGCCCTCGAGGTCCGGCAAGCGCAGCGGCGGCGCCTCGGGCCGCGTGTACAGGGGTTCCAGCAACCGTTCCTGCCGGGTGGGTGTCGCCAGCCGGACCTGCTCCGAGGTCAGCGGTGGCGGGACACGTGCGGCCGGCACCCGTGCGAGCGCCCGCATCCCCCGGATGAGCTCGCCCGCGAACTCGGGTTTCAGATCTTCCTCCGCTTCGAGGGTGTTTGGTCGGAAGAAGAATCGGTCGCGAACGTCGGGGAGGGTGCGCAGGGCAACCGCGCTACCCCCGGTTTCCAGCAACGAACGGACCTCCTGGAGCAACGGGTACTGCGGAGAGAGTGCCGGCTGGATCAGGTACACGGGGAGGTTCGTCGCCCGAGCGATGGGATGGAACTCCGGTACTTCGCCGACTTCGGGCAGGCCCGTGTGCAGGTAGGGGCTCATCAGCAGCAGGCCGCGCAGGTGTTCGGCCCCGGGATGCTCGATCTGCCATTCGCGCAGGCCTTCCAGCAGCCAGGGCGCGGCGCGATCGTTGCCGAACACGAAGACCGGGCGTTCCCCTCCGCGCGAGCTCATTTCGATCAGCCGTGGGACCAGAGGGGTGGGGATCCGGTCGAAACTGCTGGGCGCGGTCGGCAGAAAATAACCGGCGAATGGATCGGGCAGCCAGACCTCGATGCCCGCTGCCTGCAGTTGCTCCGCCTGAAACGCGTGTCCCGGCAGGAGTCCGTGTTCCGAAGGGAGCCAGACGAGCACGGGTCCGTCCGCGGAAAAGACCGAGACGGGCACATCTGCGCCATCGTCCATTTCCAGTGCGGTTTCCGCGACTCCGGCTTGCGCGTGGAGCGATCCCAGGCCCGGAAGGCACATCACCAGCAGGAAGGCCCGAAGATGTTTCCAGAGATGATGCGTCATGAGCGTGTGCCTTGTGGGTCGAGAGGGTTTCCATCCACCGGTAGACGCGGCAGCAACCGATTTGATCCGTTGGGCCGGGAATCGCAGGCACAAAAAAGCCCGGTCCTTGCGGACCGGGCCATTTACTCTAACCGAAAGTCAGACTGACTTATTCGGCGGGAGCGGCTTCCGGCTGCTGACCCTGGGGCATCGGGGCACCGTAGGGCGCGCCGCCGTAGGGGGCGCCGTAGCCGTAGGGGGCGCCGTAGCCGCGACCGTAGCCGTAGCCGTCACCTTCGCCGCGGCCATAGCCGTGGCCGCGACCGGTACCGCGGGCGCTGAAGTCGAAGTCGCTGAACATGTCGCCCATGCCGAACATGTCACCCATGCCGCGGCCGTAGCCGGGGCCGTAGGCGCCAGGACCGTAGGCACCAGGACCGTACGCGCCGGGACCGTAACCGGGACCGCCGTAACCGTAACCCGGGCCGCCCCACTGGGCGCTGGAGGTCATCGGGATGGCGAACGCGCCAACGAGGGCGGCAGCGGCGAGAAGCTTGAGAGAGTTGCGCATTGTGGAATCCTTATATCTATGAGTGGTGCCCTGAATCTTCCGCGATTTGCGGGCAGCGCCTAGGGCGGAACACTGCGGGTGGATCTCCTGCTTGCGTGACCGGCAACGCCTTTCAAACTTCTCCGACCGATCCAAAATATTAGAGAGATCTAATATGGGGCGCATCCTACGGGAGCCCGGAAGGTAATGCAAGCGCCATTTCGAAAAAATCGAACATGCCGGGCGAATTCTGGACTTCCAACCGATCCCTGGACCCCTGATTCAGAGGCTTGCGGCAGAAACTCACAGTAAACAATTTTTGCGTGATGCCTCGGAACCGGCCTCCGACCCCATCCGGCGCTCGTATCTTGCGGGGTTACGCTTCAGGCCAGGGCGCCTCCACAGCTGGATCCCTGTCCGGCCGTGCAGCCGTAGCAGTGATCGGCCACGGCGACCGCGCCGTTGTCCAGCGCATCCGGGTCGAGATCGCGGAGGTGTGTCCGAGGGCGACCGGTGGCCGCGAGCGGGATGTGGAGCATCTGGTTGAAGTCGCAATCATAGAGATAACCCTGCCAGTCCACCGAGATGAGCGAACGGCACATCACGTGTTCCAGGTTGGTGTCCTGGTGCGCCAGCCGCAGCGTACGCAGATAGCCATCATACTCTCCCCGGCGGGCCAGCGTCTTGGCGAACCGGTTGATCGGCATGTTGGCGATGGTCAGCAATCGAGTGAACGCGATCCCGTACTGCCTGCCCAGATGCTCCTGGTAGGCGGCCTGCAGTTCAACTTGTGGGGGAGGCAGCTGGGGACCCTGGGGGTTGTATACGAGAGAGAGTTCCAGCCCGGTGCCGGGTTTCCCGTAGCCGAGCGCGTTCAGCTGGTGCAGCCCGCGGATACTGTCGTGGAACACGCCGTCGCCGCGCTGGGCGTTGACGTTGTCCTCAATGTAGCAGGGCAGTGAGGCCACGACTCCGACCTGCTGCATGGCCAGGAACTCGGCGAGGTCCTCCTGCCCCGGCTGGGACAGGACCGTCAGGTTGCAGCGATCAAGCACCTCGACGCCCAATGCGCGGGCAGCGCGCACGAGGTCACGGAAATGCGGGTTCAGTTCGGGGGCGCCCCCGGTCAGATCCAGCGTCCGGATTCCCGCCCGGTCCAGGAAACCCAGGATTTCGTCCACCGTGTCGCGCTGCATCACTTCCTTGCGGTTGGGGCCGGCATTGACGTGGCAGTGGAAACAGGTCTGATTGCAGACGTAGCCAAGATTCGCCTGCACGGTGGTGAGACGCCCCCGCCGGATGCTCGGGAAGTCGTCCAGTGAGCCGATCGGTTCGATGGATGCCATAGCGTGGATCGCCTTGGGTCGGTGGTTGTGAAAATCCTGAGGCTATTGAGGCAGAAAGCGAATTGTGCCGTAAAAGGCCCGGGTTTCCCGGCCGGTGTTGTCGCAATCGGTCATCACCGCGACGGCGCTGATGCGTTCCGGTTCGCGGTCGTGGAAACGGCGGAAATCCTCGAGCACGTTGCGCCGTTCGGTGCGCCAGCCCTGGCCCGCTTCCGCCGCGGAGGCGACCGCGATCATCCGCGCCTGTGCGGCGAAGGCGTTGGGCCAGTCCGTGTCCCGGGGCGAAGTGCTGCTCCAGACGTAATTCAGCGCCCGTGTCCGCCAGCGCAGCACCGGCGCCTCGTCGACGACATAGAGTCGGGCCGGGTAATCGTCTCCGCTGCGAGTGGTTTCGTCGATGCCGTCGAGGGTTTCATCCACGCGCCACTCCCACTCGAGGATCGGCGTCTCCATCAGGTCGATATCCTTGCGGTAGAAGAGACCCGAGGCGGTGCCTTCCGTGCAGCTGGCGGCTACCGTCAGGCGATCATCCACCTCGAGCAGCCGGTAGTCGGTGACGCCTGCAAAGGAGTGCGGCTCCCAGGCGATGATGTCCTCGGGTTCGAAGGTAATTCCATGCGCCGTACCGGCGACGAGGGTCACGAAGACAAGCAGACCGGCCGCGGACCCGTTTTGAGCGGCGCGGTGGGTCGGGCGGCAGGCGTCGACTCCAGTCATATCCTGTTTGTCCTCTTAATGTGAAAATCAGCCGCGGAAGACACGGAACAACTCGGATATTTAAAGGGAAACGAAGGGAGCTCTGGCTCTTTTCCGCGTGTTTCCGTGTTCTTTCCGTGGCTCGCCTTTGCATCATCGGGGTTGCGCAGCGCCATGACAGTTTGTCCTGGTTCGGTATCCACGGTTCGGTTGCGGGCGGGACGGCTGGATTCAGGGCATCGGCCCGAGGGTGTTGGCAGCAGCGATTCTGCCGTCAGGCCCACAGGGATGTTATGTACGGCGTCCCTCGGGCGGATGCCCTGAATCCAGCTGGGTACAAACTCCTGCGAATCCTCAGATGGGAGGGTGACCCGAACCAGGGACCGCCGAAATCCGTGAAAACCGAAATAGGCCGCCCATGCGTCCTTCGTTATGCTCGACGCAATGATCCGGGACGTTTCCGGCAAACCGTGCCATTGACGAGGAGTAGGGCATGAACCGAACACGCTGGATTCTGCTCGCGGCGGTGCTGCTCGCGGTGGTGACGTTCTTTGTCTTCGACCTCGGCCGGTTTTTCGACTTCCAGACATTGAAAGCGGCGCAGGACGAGATCCGGGAGTTTCGTGATGCCCGGCCGCTGCTGGCGAGCGCAGCGTTCTTCCTCGTTTATGTAGCCGTTACCGCGCTGTCACTCCCCGGCGCCACGATCATGACCCTCGCAGGCGGGGCCGTGTTCGGTCTCGGCTGGGGGCTGCTGCTGATCTCGTTTGCCTCGACCATCGGGGCAACGCTGGCTTTCCTGATCGTCCGGTTCATCGCGCGCGAGCCGGTGCAACGACGGTACGGGGACAAGCTGCGGGCGATCAACGCCGGGATCGAACGGGAAGGGGCCTTTTACCTGTTCGCGCTGCGGCTGGTCCCGCTGTTTCCGTTTTTCCTGATCAACATCGTGATGGCGCTGACGCCGATCCGCGCGTGGACGTTCTACTGGGTCTCGCAAGTCGGGATGCTGGCCGGCACGGTCGTGTACGTGAATGCGGGCACCCAGCTCGGTCAGCTGGAGGGACCCGAAGGTATTCTCTCGCCGGTGTTGATCGGGTCGTTCGCGTTGCTGGGCGTCTTTCCGCTGGTCGCGCGACACGTACTGGACCGGGTGCGCCGTCGACGCGTCTACCGCGGCTGGCAGCGCCCGCGCCGGTACGATCGGAACCTGATCGTGATCGGAGCTGGTGCCGCGGGGCTGGTCACGTCCTACATCGCCGCGACCGTCAAGGCCAAGGTCACGCTGATCGAACGTCACAGGATGGGCGGCGACTGTCTGAACTACGGGTGCGTGCCGTCGAAGGCACTGATCCGGACCGGGCGGCTGCTCGAGGACATTCGCCGCTCCCGGGACTACGGGGTTGAATCCGCGCAGGCGGACTTCGATTTCGGTCAGGCGATGGACCGCGTGCAGCAGGTGATCGCGCGGGTTGCGCCCCACGATTCGAAGGAGCGTTACGAGGGGCTGGGTGTCGAGGTGCTGGAGGGCGCGGCGCGACTCACCACGCCCTGGTCGGTGGAAATCACCGGACCGAATGGGGATCGACAGACACTGACCGCGCCGAACATCGTGCTCGCGACCGGCGCCGAGCCTTTCATCCCCTCCATCCCGGGACTCGAAGAGGCCGGTTTCCTGACTTCGGACACGGTCTGGGGCTTGCGGGAGTGCCCGGCCCGGCTGCTGGTGCTGGGCGGCGGCCCCATTGGCTGTGAGCTGGCCCAGACCTTTCAGCGCTTGGGATCGCGGGTGACGCAGGTGGAGCGCGGTGCGCGTCTCCTTCCGCGGGAGGATCCGGAGTTCTCGTCCCTATTGATGGAGCGCTTCCGGGAAGAGGGGGTCGATCTCCGGCTGGGCTGTGAAGCGCGCCGCGTCGAGTTCGTGGAGGGCGAGAAACACCTGGTGGTGGCCTGCGGAGAGGTGGAGGAGCGCATTGCCTTCGACGGGATCCTCGTCTGTGTCGGCCGCGCCGCGCGACTGCAGGGCATGGGTCTCGAGGAACTCGGGATCCGGACCGGACGCGCGATCGAGGTCAACGAGTTCCTGCAGACGACCTATCCGAACATCTACGCCTGCGGCGATGCCGCGGGTCCGTACCAGTTCACGCATGTCGCGGCGCACATGGCCTGGTTCGCCTCCGTGAACGCGCTGTTCGGCGTGTTTCGCCGTTTTCGCGTGGACTATTCCGTGATTCCCTGGGCCACCTTCACCGATCCCGAGATCGCGCGCGTGGGCCTGAGCGAACAGGAGGCCAGGGAAAAGGGGATCGCCTGCGAGGTCACCACCTACGGGATCGACGATCTGGATCGCGCGATCGCCGACAGCGATGCGCGGGGCATGGTCAAGGTGCTCACGCCGCCGGGCAAGGACCGCATACTGGGGGTCACCATTGCGGGCGCCCACGCCGGCGACCTGATCGCCGAGTTCGTCCTGGCGATGAAAGCCGGTCTGGGTCTGAACCGGATCCTGGGCACGATCCACATCTATCCCACCATGGCCGAGGCGAACAAGTACGTTGCCGGGGAGTGGAAGAAGGCCCACAAGCCCGAGCGTGTACTGCGTTGGCTGGAGCGCTTCCACGCCTGGCGCCTCGGCTGACCGGAATTGGTCGAGTCCGACGGGCTCCCAGGATATTTCGCCTGTTGCAGGGCTCTTTGGTATCATTCGCCACCCAACCGATCGGCCCCTCGGGGACCGACCGCCCATCATCGCCACGCTCGACCCCGCGTACAGGTCGGCGAAGGAGTCCTGCAATGCCCGTCATTTCCCTTCCCGATGGCAGCCGCCGTCCCTTCGACGCGCCTGTCTCCGTGCTCGACGTTGCCCGCGACATCGGCCCGGGTCTTGCGAAGGCGGCGCTGGCCGGCAAGGTCGATGGCCGCCTCGTCGACGTGCGGCACACCATTACCGAGGATGCCGAACTCGCGATCGTGACCGGTCGCGACCCGGAGGGCCTCGAGATCATCCGGCATTCCACCGCGCACCTGCTGGCGCAGGCCGTGAAAGAGCTGTTCCCCGGCGCGCAGGTGACGATCGGCCCGGTGATCGAGAACGGGTTCTACTACGACTTCGCATTCGAGCGCGCGTTTACGCCGGAAGATCTGGAAAAGATCGAGAAACGCATGACCGAGCTGGCCAGGGCCGACCTGCCGGTGGAGCGCTCGGTGATGGAGCGCGACGACGCGGTGGCGTACTTCCGCGACATGGGCGAGGCGTACAAGGCAGAGATCATCGCGAGCATTCCGCCGGACCAGGAGATCTCGCTGTATCGTCAGGGCGACTTCGTGGACCTGTGCCGGGGTCCGCACATCCCCTCGACCGGTCGGCTCAAGGCGTTCAAGCTGACCAAGGTCGCCGGCGCCTACTGGCGCGGCGATTCGAACAACGAGATGCTGCAGCGCATTTACGGGACCGCCTGGCCGAACAAGGAACAGCTCGGAGCCTATCTGGAACAGCTGCGTGAGGCCGAGCGTCGCGATCATCGCCGCATCGGTACCGAGCTGGATCTGTTCTCGATCCAGGAAGATGCCGGCGGCGGGCTGGTATTCTGGCATCCCAAGGGCGCGCGCATCCGCCGGGTGATCGAACAGTTCTGGTTCGAGCTGCACGAGCGGGCGGGCTACGACTTCGTCGTCACGCCGCATATCGCCAACCTGGAACTCTGGAAGACCTCCGGCCACGCCGACTTCTACTCGGACTCGATGTACGAGCCGATGGAAGACGACAACCAGTCGTTCCAGCTGAAGCCGATGAACTGCCCGTTCCACGTGCTGGTGTACAAGGACCGGCTGCGTTCCTATCGTGATCTCCCGCTGCGCTGGGGCGAGATGGGTACCGTGTACCGGCGTGAGATGTCGGGCGCGCTGCATGGCCTGATGCGGGTTCGCGGCTTCACCCAGGACGACGCACATATCTTCTGTCGCGAGGACCAGATCGAGTCCGAGATCATCGGGGTGCTCGAGCTGACTCTTGAACTCCTGAACGCGTTTGGGTTCAAGGACTTCGATATCAATCTTTCCACAAAACCTGAAGATGCGGTGGGCTCCGACGCGATCTGGGAATACGCGACGGCGGCCCTGCGTTCGGCGATCGAGAAGAAGGGCCTCGAATACAGCGTCGACGAGGGGGGCGGTGCCTTCTACGGGCCGAAGATCGATATCAAGATCCGGGACGCGATCGGCCGCCAGTGGCAGTGTTCCACGGTGCAGCTGGATTTCAACCTGCCCGAACGCTTCGACATGGAATACGTTTCCGAGAGCAACGAGCGTACGCGGCCGATCATGATCCACCGGGCGCTGTTCGGTTCGCTGGAGCGCTTCTTCGGTGTGCTCATCGAGCACTACGCGGGCCTGTTCCCCCTGTGGCTCGCGCCGGTGCAGGTTGCGGTGCTGACCATCACCGAACGCCAGGACGACTATGCTCTGGAGGTCGTCAAAGCCTTGCGGCAAAAGGGTCTGCGGGTGGAATCCGACTTGAGAAATGAGAAGATCGGCTTTAAGATTCGCGAGCACACGCTCAAGCGAGTGCCGTATCTGCTGGTCCTTGGGGACCGGGAGATGGAAACCCAATCCGTGTCGGTGCGTACGCGGTCCGGTGAAGATCTTGGGAGCATGGCGTTGGAGACTCTCTCCACGCGGCTCGGGTCCGAGATCGCGACCCGTGCGCATTGACGTTGTTCAATTGTTCTGGAGAAGAAGACTATTAGCGGAGCCAAGAGTGTTCGACTGAACGAGCAGATCATCTGCCCGACCATTCGACTGATCGATGCCGAGGGTGAAAACCGCGGGGTCGTGAATACCAACGAGGCCCTGGGGCTGGCGGTGGAAGCCGGTATGGACCTCGTCGAGATCTCGCCCAACGCGGATCCCCCGGTATGCCGGATCATGGACTATGGCAAGTTCAAGTTCGAACAGGCCAAGAAGGCCCAGGCTGCGAAGAAGAATCAGAAGCAGGTCCAGGTGAAGGAAGTGAAATTCCGTCCCGGGACCGACGACGCCGATTACAAGGTCAAGCTGCGCAACCTCACCCGGTTCCTGGAAGCGGGCGACAAGGGCAAGGTCACCATCCGGTTTCGTGGACGCGAAATGCGCCACCAGGAACTCGGCGGCGAGCTGCTGGACCGGATCGAGGCCGACCTCGCGGATGTCGCGATCGTCGAGCAGCGGGCCAAGATGGAAGGCCGGCAACTCGTGATGGTGATGACGGCGAAGAAGAAGTAACGGCGGGCGAAACACGTCAGCCGCACAAGGGCGCGAGGGTCCCGGTATACCCCCGAGCCTCTTATAAACGACCGAGCCCCGGCAACTGCCGGAGAGGCGACGGTCTCTGACCTGGAGATGAAAATGCCGAAACTGAAGACCAACCGGGGCGCCGCCAAGCGCTTCGCCAAGACCGGTTCGGGTGGGTTCAAGCGGGCGCAGTCGCACCGCCGCCACATCCTGACCAAGAAATCCACCAAGCGTAAGCGTCATTTGCGTGGCGCGGCGATGATTCACGACAGCGATGTCGCGTCCGTCCGCCAGATGCTGCCACACAGTTAAGGGGAGTAACGACCATGCCAAGAGTCAAGCGCGGCGTTACCGCCCACGCACGTCACAAGAAGGTCCTGGATCAGGCCAAGGGTTACTACGGTGCCCGCAAGAACGTCTACCGCGTTGCCAAGCAGGCGGTCACCAAGGCGGGCCAGTATGCCTACCGCGACCGTCGTCAGAAGAAGCGCCAGTTCCGCGCGCTGTGGATCGTCCGCATCAATGCGGCGGCCCGGATGTTCGATCTTTCGTACAGCCGCATGATGGATGGCCTGAACAAGGCCGGTGTGGAAATCGATCGCAAGGTCCTCGCGGATCTGGCGGTGCACGATCTCCCTGCGTTCGGCAAGATCGCCGAGAAGGCCAGGACCGGCCTGGCGGCCTGAACGACGGCCTCGATGCCTGCCGGGGATCGCTCCCGGCAGGCAGCGCGAAACGGTGGTAACCGAAGGGAGGGTCCGAACCCTCCCTTTTTTGTCGGTGCGGCATGCTGGAGGCCGGCGGTCCGGGATGGGAAGCGACCGCGGGTCCGTGGAGAGATTCGACGTGGAGCAATTGCAGAAACTGGTATCCGAGGCGGTAACCGCGATCGAGACCGCCGACGGACTGGCCACCCTCGACGGGTTGCGCGTCCGCTATCTCGGCAAGAAAGGCGCGTTGACCGCGCTGCTGAAGGAGTTGGGACGACTGCCCGCGGAAGAGCGGCCCCGGGCGGGGCAGGCGGTCAACGAGGCCAAGCAGCGCCTGTCGAGCCTGATCGAGGAGAGGCAGCAGACGCTCGCGGCCGAGGACGTGGCCCGAAAGCTTCGCGAAGGCCGCGTCGATGTCAGCCTTCCAGGGCGCCGGGCAACGTCCGGTGCGCTGCATCCCGTGACCCAGACGATCGAGCGCATCCGCGAGTTCTTTGCGGGGATGGGCTATCAGGTGGCGGAAGGCCCCGAGGTCGAGGACGATTTCCACAATTTCGAGGCGCTCAACATCCCGGAGCAGCACCCCGCGCGGGCGATGCACGACACCTTCTATTTCGACGCCCACCGCGTGCTGCGCACGCACACCTCTCCGGTCCAGATCCGCACCATGCGGGAACAGGCGCCACCCCTGAGAATCATCGCCCCGGGGCGGGTGTACCGCTGTGATTCCGATCTCACGCACAGCCCCATGTTCCACCAGGTCGAAGGCCTGTACGTGGATTCCGACGTCACCTTCGCCGATCTGCGCGGAGTGCTCAGCGCGTTCCTGCAGGCCTTTTTCGAACGCGAAGACCTGCAGACACGCTTCCGCCCGTCGTACTTTCCGTTCACCGAACCCTCGGCCGAGGTCGACATCCAGTGCGTGCAGTGCGGTGGCCAGGGCTGCCGGGTCTGCAAGCAGACCGGTTGGCTGGAGGTGATGGGCTGCGGCATGGTGCACCCGAACGTGTTCGCCCACGTCGGGATCGACGCGGAACGCTACACCGGGTTTGCGTTCGGTCTCGGGGTCGAGCGCATGGCGATGCTGCGTTATGGAGTCAATGACTTGCGACTGTTTTTTGAGAATGATGTTCGCTTTCTAGAGCAGTTTGCGCGGGCGGGGTAGGGACGATGCGGATCAGTATGGAGTGGTTGCGCGAGTGGCTTCCGGTGCCGGAGTCGGCGGCGGAACTCGGACATCGGTTGACCATGGCCGGCCTGGAACTCGACGCGATCGAGGCGGCGGCCCCGCCATTCTCGGGTGTGCGCATCGGCCATGTGCTCTCGGTGGCTCCGCATCCGGATGCCGATCGGCTGCGGGTGTGCCAGGTGGATGCCGGGCAGGACGACATTCTGGCGATCGTCTGCGGCGCGCCTAATGTGCGCGAGGGTATGAAGGCCCCGGTCGCCTGCGTCGGCGCGGTGCTTCCCGGAGATTTCCGGATCAAGCGCTCCCGGCTGCGCGGGGTCGAGTCGCTGGGCATGCTCTGCTCCGCGGTTGAACTGGGTCTGGCCGAAGCCTCCGAGGGCCTGATGGCACTGCCGGAGGATGCTCCGGTCGGGGAGGATCTCAGGGCCTGGATGGGCCTCGACGACGTGATCCTCGAAGTCGATCTGACGCCGAACCGGGCGGATTGCCTGGGCATGCTGGGCGTCGCCCGGGAAACGGGCACGCTGCTGGCCCGGACGGTGACGGGTCCGGCGATCGAGCCGGTATCGGCCACGATCGACGCGGCGGTTGACGTACGGGTCCTGGACCTCGAGGCCTGTCCCCTGTATGCCGCTCGCGTGCTCGATGGTCTGGATCCAAGCGCCCGAACGCCCCTGTGGATGCGCGAACGCCTTCGCCGGGCCGGGCTGCGGCCATTGCATCCGGTCGTCGACGTCACGAATTACGTCATGCTGGAACTGGGTCAGCCGATGCACGCCTTCGCGGCCTCGATTGTGGGTCCGGTGATCGAGGTCCGCTTCGGGCGCCCGGGCGAAGCCCTTCGGCTGTTGAACGGCAACGTGATCGAACCCGGCGCCGACGATCTGCTCATCGCCGGAGAACGCGGTCCCCTGGCCCTGGCCGGCATCATGGGCGGAGAGGCCAGTGCGGTGACCGCTGAAACGGGTCGTGTCGTCCTGGAAAGTGCGCACTTCAGTCCGCGGGTGCTTGCAGGTCGTGCGCGCGCCCATGGCCTGCACACCGACGCCTCGCACCGTTTTGAACGGGGCGTCGATCCGACCCTGCCGATCTATGCCCTCGAGCGGGCGACGGCGTTGATTCTCCAGATCGCCGGAGGTCAGGCCGGTCCGGTGGTTCATCAGGGCCATGTCGCGCCCGCGCACGCCGAAGAGACGATCATGCTGCGCCGGGAACGCATTCCCCGGGTGCTGGGGATGGCCTTTGCCCCTGCGGAGGTCGAGAGGATTCTGAGTGGGCTTGGATGCCGGGTCGAGACGACCGAAAACGGATGGGAAATCCGTCCATTGCGAGCCCGTTTTGACCTGGAACGTGAGGAAGATCTGATCGAGGAACTCGCCCGGATCCACGGTTACGATCGGTTGCCCCAGACCCTGCCCGGGGTCAGTCTGCCCGCGACGTCACCCAGCGAGAACGGTTTGCGCGCGCGCAAGCGGGCCCTCGCCGACCAGGGATTTTTCGAGGTGGTGACCTTCAGCTTCATCGGACCGGACTGGGCCGAGGCGTTCTACCCCTCGGTTCAGGGTCTCGCGCTGTCCAATCCGATTTCCTCCGAACTCGCGGTGATGCGACCCGGGCTCTGGCCCGGGCTCGTGCGCACCGCCGCGCATAACCTTGCGCGCCAGCAGCCGGATTTGCGGCTTTTCGAGCATGGGCTGCGTTTCGTGCCCGACGTTTCCGGTCTCATCCAGGAACCGCGGCTGGCCGGTCTGCTTTGCGGCCGCGCGGAGCCGGAACACTGGCAGGCTGGGCGACGGGTCGTGGATTTCTTCGAAGCCAAGGGTGTCGTCGAGGACCTGTGCGCGGGGTTGGGGGGAGCGCTGCGGTTCGATCCGGCTCCGCATCCATCGCTTCACGACGGCCAGTCGGCCCGCATTCTGCTGGAGGATCGGGAAATCGGCTGGCTGGGGGCACTGCATCCGCGTCTCGGAGAGCAATTCGACGTGCCCGAGCTGTTCCTGTTCGAGCTCGATGCGGCGATTCTCGCCGCGACGGGTGTGCCCCGGTTCGAGCCTCTCTCGCCATATCCTGCGATTCGGCGGGACCTGGCGCTGGTGGTCGATCGGGAAGTGCCCGCCGGTGATCTGCTTGCGGCGGTGGCGTCGTTGGAACTGCCGTTGCTGCAGGAAATCCGCCTTTTCGACGTGTACCAGGGAAAAGGTTTGGAAGAAAATGAGAAAAGTATCGCTTTGGGGTTGATTTTAAGGGCTTTTGATCGCACTCTTGAGGAAAATGACGTCAACGCGGTGACCCGGGCGGTTCTCGAATGCCTGGAAACCCGACTGAGCGCGAGACCGAGATACTGAGCATGACGGCTGTTACGAAAGCGGAATTGGCGACGGCGTTGCACGAGGAACTGGGTCTGAACAAGCGCGAGGCCAAGGAGTTGGTCGAGCTCTTCTTCGAGGAGATGCGCATCGCGCTGGAGGCCGGGGACAGCGTCAAACTCTCGGGTTTCGGCAACTTCGTCCTGCGGGACAAGAGCGAGCGGCCGGGGCGCAATCCGAAAACCGGTGAGGAGATTCCGGTATCGGCCCGGCGCGTGGTGACATTCCGTCCGGGACAGAAGCTGCGGGAGAGGGTCGAGGCGTATGCTGGAAGTGAGTGAACGCCAGGAACTGCCGGTCATCCCCGGCAAGCGCTATTTCACCATCGGTGAGGTCGCCGAGCTTTGTCAGGTCAAGCCGCACGTGCTTCGCTACTGGGAACAGGAGTTCCCGATGCTTTCGCCGGTCAAGCGGCGGGGCAACCGGCGCTACTACCAGCGGCACGACGTTCTGCTGATCCGCCAGATCCGTGCACTGCTGTATGAGCAGGGCTATACGATTCACGGCGCTCGGCAGAAGCTGAGCGGTGAGGAGGCCAAGGGCGACGTGACCCAGAGCCAGCAGGTCATTCAGGACACCATCAGCGAACTCGAGGGGATCCTCAGGATTCTCCGCCAGTAGTTTTCCGGGCCTTTGCGTCACCGGGGCAGGCAACTCTTCCCCGCGACCGGCCAATCCGGTACACTCGCGCGTCTCGGGGCGTAGCGCAGCCTGGTAGCGCACCTGCATGGGGTGCAGGTGGTCGGAGGTTCAAATCCTCTCGCCCCGACCAAACAGGAAACTCGGTTGGGCCCACCCTTGTCGGTGGGCTTTTTCGTTCTGGGGGGCATACGCGATGAATCTCCGTTCCAAATCGAGCGATCAGGACGCATCGCGGTCCGCGCAAAAAGTGGGCAAGGGATGCCTGATTGCATTTCTGGTGCCGGCAGCCGGCATTTTCCTTTTCGTCCTCTTCCACTTGTTCAGGGCCATCCCCCAGGGTGGCACCAGCTGGTGGATTCTGGTGCCCGTGCTTGTATTCGGCGCGTTCTTCTTTGGGGTTCCCATCGCGTTCCTGCACCTCACCCGAGAGCGCAAGGAGCTTAAGCAAAGGCAGGCGCGGTTCCCCGACCAACCGTGGGCCTGGCGCGCGGACTGGGCGGATGGTCAGATCCGGTACAAGGAAGGGGATTGGATCGCCCGTTGGGTGTTCGCCATCGTCTGGACCGGCTTTTCGACCGCGCTCCTGCTACCGCTGTTTCGGGAGGCCTTGGAAAAGGAGGAGTGGATTGCGCTGGTCTTCCTGATCTTCCCCATCGTCGGGCTGTTCATGATGATCTGGGCGGCCCGGGCCACGTGGCGGCACCTGCGCTACGGTGTTTCCACGTTCGACCTGGAATCCAATCCCGGAGTTGTCGGAGGCTTCCTGCGTGGTCGCGTGAAGGCGAAGCTCCGTTTGCGGCCGAACGAGCGCGTGAAGGTGCAGCTCACGCACTACGAACGGTACACGTCGAGTTCCGGAAAGAGTCGGTCCACGCATTACCGGGTGCTGTGGCGGGAAGCGAAGGAACTGGGCCCTGAGGCTCTTTCGCGGGGCGCACACGGCGTGACCGTCGTGCCGATCGAATTCTTCATTCCGCGGACATGCGGGGAGACCAGGGTGTTCGGGCAAGAGGACGGTAACCTCTGGCGCCTGGAGGTCTCCGCTGCCGTGCCGGGCGTACGGTATACCGCCCACTTCGACGTTCCTGTCTTTCGCACGGCCGAGAGTGACTCCGACGAAGCGCATCGCCTCACGGAGCAGGCCGAGCAGCAGGTCCTCACCCGGGAACGCCCGCCCACGGTCGCGGCCCGGATCACGAACCCGCTCACCGGGGGCACGGAGTACTCCTGGGGTCCGACGAAGCCGCTGGGTCTGAGTTTCATGCTGATTCTGGCCTTCCTGGGGTTCGGTGCTTACCTGTATTTTTCACTGACTGGCGTGGATATGGGTATTCCCGATGAGGACCGTCTCGCCGCGAGGGTCATCGTGGGGCTGATCATGGTGGGCGTGATGCTGGTGCTGGTCGGGTTGTGGTCGAGTTCCTCTCGGTTGATCGTGGAGCGGGAACGGGTGCGGGTGCTGAACAAGCTTTTCGGACTGGGCAGCTGGAAGGAATATCCCGCCTCGGAAATCCGCGAGGTCGAGTCATTCGCCACCAGTTCTTCCGGCGGGAAGAACCACTTCCGGATACGCCTGACCCTGGACGAAGGGAAAACGATCCAGGTGGGCAACGGGAAGGATACCTATGAGGGTGGGCAATGGCTCGCCGCCCGGATCCGCGACGAGCTGCAACCGAAACGCAGGTAGACGTGCCCGGGTCCTCAGGCGCAGGGTTGATGCCAGGCGCAGGAGGCTGCGGGTCCGGCCGGGTCCAGTCGGACGAGCGTCAGGCTCCGGCCCCAGACGCAGCCGCTGTCCAGGGAGAGCCAGTCTTCTCCGCGGCGAAAGCCCAGCGCCGACCAGTGTCCGAAGGCGATCCAGTGTCCCTGGCTGGCGCGACCGTTCACCCTGAACCAGGGCGTCAGTCCCGCGTCGACGCCTTCGGCAGGAGGTCCGTTCAGGGTGAAATCGAGGGCGCCATCCGGGTGGACGAAGCGCATCCGGGTCAGGGCATTCACGGTGTAGCGCAGGCGGTCCGGACCCTTGATCTGCTCGTCCCACCGCTGGGGCTGGTTGCCGTACATGGCCGCCAGGAACTCCTGTCGGCGCGCAGGGATGCGCAGGACCGCCTCGACGGCGCGTGCTTCGCTGCACGCCTTGGCGATCGACCACTGGGGCGGAATCCCGGCATGGGTGAGGGTCCATCCCAGCTCCAGATCCCGATGAATCAGGGGTTGGTCTGCCAGCCAGTCCAGCAGGTCGTCGGCATCCGGCCTGCGTAGCACGTCGGCCAGCGTGTCCTTGGCGCGCGGCACACGCAGACCGGCAGCTGTGGCGAGCAGGTGCAGGTCATGATTGCCGAGGACCGTGATCGCCGAGGCCCCGAGGTCCCGCACGAACTGCAGGCAGGCGCCCGATTGCGGTCCCCGGTTCACCAGATCCCCGACCAGCCACAAGCGATCCTGGAGCGGGTCGAACCGGACCCGATCGAGCAGTCGTTCCAGGGGTGACAGGCAACCCTGCAGATCACCTACGGCGTAGACGGCCATGCAGGGTCATCCGGAGTCTGGACGGGGGTCGGTACCTGGTGCATCAATGCAGGGTGTGGGGAACGGAAAGGGTGAATGGCGGGATCGGTGCCTGGAAGGTGAAGCCGGAGTCGTCACGCATCTCGTAGCTGCCTTCCATGGTTCCGACCGGCGTCTCGAGCACCGTTCCGCTCGTGTACTCGAATTCCTCGCCCGGATCGATCCTCGGTTGTTTGCCGACCACACCTTCGCCCCGAACTTCCTGGGTCTGGTCGCGGGCGTCACGGATGATCCAGTGCCGGTTGAGTAGCTGGATCGTGCCGGCGCCGCTGTTTCGAATCGTGATGTGGTAGGCGAATACGTAGCGTGCGGCCTCGGGGTCGGACTGTTCCTCGATATAGGCGGTGGCAACTTCGATCTCGATATGGTGTTCCGTGGGGTTCATTCGGATTCTCCTGCAGGTTCCAGCATCCGGCGAGCCGCGACGGCCGCGCCCAGGAGACCGGGTTCGGGGTGGACGATCAGTCGCAACGGAAGTCCGGAAAGCAGAGCCTGCATTGGGGGCTTGTTTCGGAAGGAATGGACAAAGATAGGGGTCTGGAAGTGCCTTGACCAGCGCGGAGCGATTCCGCCCGCCACGAAAACCCCGCCCCTCGGCAGCGCGGCCAGGGCCATGTCGCCCAGCTGGCTCGCGTACATGCTGACAAACCGCTCCACGACTCGCAAGGCCTCGGGTTCTTCCCGTTCAGCCGCCGCGCCGATGGCGCTTGCCGGATCGGGGGCCGCGAGCACCTCGGCCAGTGCGTCGTCCGGTGAACGCGCATGCATGAAGGCAGCGATCCGACCGATACCGGCGCCACTGAGCACGCTTTCGCGGGAGCACCGGCCCATGCGGTCCCGGACCCACTCGACGAACTCGGCCTGCCAGGCGTCGGCGGGCGCGAAATCCGCGTGTCCGCCCTCGCCGGGATAGATATGCCGAGCCGGCGCCGGACCCACCAGGCAGGTTCCGAGGCCCGTGCCGGCACCGACAACCAACTGCAGACCGTCCGGATCCGGCGTGGCCTGCTGAAGGTCGAGCTGGTCGTCGGGACCGAGTGCGGACAGGGACCAGCCGATGGCCTCGAAATCGTTGATGAGTGCGACCGGGATACCGAAGCGGCGTTCGAGTTCGGTGCTGTCGACGGGAGGCCAGGGCAGGTTGGTGAGGATGCCGTGGGCACGGTTGCCGGCCTTGCGGACCGGTCCGGCCAACGCCAGCGCCATGGCATCCGGGGGAGCCGTGGCGGGCAGCGACTTCAGCCAGGACGCGACCAGGTCGGCCAGCGAGGCATGGTCCCGGCTCGCGACGCGACGCCGCTGTTCGAAACGCCACCCGGAGCCCGTGGCCTGTGCCAGCGCCAGCAGAGTCTTGGTACCCCCGATATCTGCGACGGCGATCCTCATCGGGGTTCGGCGCTCGCAGGTGTCCTGGAACCGGTCGCGGGAGCGTCGGGCCCTGCGTTTCGGGAATCGTGGACGGCCCGGGCCAGCCGGATGAACGCGGCTACATCCAGCTGTTCAGGTCGCAGCCCGCCGTCGATTTCCGAAGCCGCGAGTTCGTCCGGATGCAGCCACCCCGCGAGCGCACGCCGCAGTGTCTTGCGACGGTTGGAAAAGGCCTGGTTTACGATCTGGCGGAAAATGCCCGTGAGTTCGTTCGGGACACGGGGTTCCTCCAGCGGCTCGATGCGCACCAGCGCGGATTCCACCTTGGGTGCCGGCCGGAAGGCGCCGGGACCGACGGTGAACAGCTGTCGGGCGCGGGCGCGAGCCCCGAGCATCACGGTCAACCGCCCGTACCGCTTGCTGCCGGCGCTGGCCGCAAGCCGCTCCACGACTTCCTTCTGCAACAGGAAGTGCATGTCCCGGATCGCCCAGGCCTGATCGAGCAGGTGAAAGAGCAGCGGGGTGGAGATGTTGTAGGGCAGGTTGCCAACCACCCGTAAACGGTGCGGGCCCGGCGTGCGTGCGGCGAAGTCGAAGGCGAGGGCATCGGCCGCATGGATGGTGAGCCGATCCGGAGGCGCCAGGCGCTCGAGCCCCGGGATCAGATCGCGATCCAGTTCCACGACCTCGAGGTGCTGCACCCGATCGAGCAGTGGCAGGGTCAGCGCTCCGCGGCCCGGTCCGATCTCGATCAGGGTGTCTTCCGGTCGCGGATCGATGGCGGCAACGATTCTTGCGAGTACGGCGGGATCGTGCAGGAAATTCTGTCCGAAGCGCTTGCGGGCAGCGAGTGGCGCGGTCACGATCCGGTCCGCGCCGACGTCGCGGGATCCTCGGGGTCGAGGCGGAGACGCGAATCGATCCGTTCGAGCGCCAGCATTTCGGCCGCCTGGAAGCTCCCCGGGTCCGCCATGCCGGTGCCTGCCAGGTCCAGGGCCGTGCCGTGATCGACCGAAGTGCGGATGAACGGCAAGCCAAGCGTCACGTTCACGGCCTGTCCGAATCCCGCGTGCTTGAGGACCGGAAGGCCCTGATCGTGGTACATGGCCAGGACCGCGTCGGCCCCGGCCAGGACGCGCGGGGTGAATGCGGTGTCGGCGGGCAGTGGCCCGCGGAGATCCAGCCCCCGCTCGCGGAGTTTTTGCAGCGCCGGGGCGATCACGGCGTCGTCTTCGCTTCCGAGCACGCCCTGTTCGCCCGCATGCGGGTTCAGGCCGCAGACGGAGATTCTCGGGTGCGGGATCCCGAAATCGTGGCGCAGGCCGTCGTGCAGAATTTCCAGAATCTCGAGCAGAAGAGGTTCCGTAATGGCATCGGCGACCTCGCGCAGCGGGAGGTGCGTGGTGGCGAGCGCCACCCGCAGGCTTCCGGCCACCAGCAGCATCACGGGCCGGACCCCGCCCGCGCGCGCTGCCAGCCATTCCGTGTGACCTGTGAAGGCATGCCCCGCCTCGTTGATCACACCCTTGTGCACCGGGCCGGTCACCATGGCGTCGAAGGTGCCCGCGAGGCATCCGGATGCCGCGGCCTCGAGCATCGACAGCACGTGGCCGGCGTTTGCCGGATCGAGGCGGCCCGGAATCACCGCTGCGGCCGTCGGAATCGCAAGGACCTCGAGACGGCCCGCGGCGCTGGGTTCCGGTCGGGCGTCCGGGTCGAAAGTACGCAGATCGAGGGGCAATCCGAGCCGACGGGCGCGTTCCTCGAGAACCTGAGGATCACCGATCACGATGCGCTGGGCGCGGCCCGGAAACTGCGCCATCTGCACCAGCAGATCGGGTCCGATACCGGCCGGTTCACCCGCCGTGAGGGCGAGACGCGGAACGGGCTGGGGCTGGAGCCGCCTGGATTCAGGGGCGGACGGCATCGACCCGATATTCGATGAAGGCCTGATCGCGCAGCCGTCGCAGCCAGAGTTCGGTTTCTTCCTCGCGCTTGCGGTTTTGCAAAATTTCACGTGCCCGGGCACGAATGAGTTCGCGGGAGGCATCCACCTGCCGACGTTCGAGAACCTCGATGATGTGCCATCCGAACGGACTCTGAATCGGTTCGCTTACGGTACCGATGGGCAAGCGGTCCATGGCCGCCTCGAAATCCGGCACGGTCTCCCCGGCACTCAGCCAGCCGAGTTCGCCGCCGCGCGCGGCCGAGCCCGTGTCGGCCGAGTGAGCGCGGGCGAGGTCGGCGAAGGAGGCCCCGTCGCGGATGCGGCGGTAGAGAAGATCGGCTTGCTCCCGGGCTTCGCGTTCAGTGCGAATCTGGTCCGGGCTGATCAGGATATGTCGGGCGCGGGTCTGTTCGACCTGCACCTGTTGGCCACCTTCACGGTCCACCAGGTTGAGGATGTGGAAGCCCCGCGGGGAACGGAGAACCTCGCTGATTTCACCCGGACGCATCAGCACGGCGGTGCGCGCAAACAAGGTCGGCAGATCGCCGGAATTTCGCCAGCCGAGATCGCCTCCCTCGAGTGCGTCCGGGGCATCGGAGTGCTGGATGGCAAGATTGGCGAAATCCTCTCCGGCACTGGCGCGTTCCCGCAGTTCCTCGGCCTTGCGTCGGGCGTCGGCGATCGTCGCCGAGTCGGCACCCTGGGGCAGCGCGACCAGAATCTGGTTCAGACGGTAGCGCACGTCGCGGTCGATCGCGCCGCTTTCAGCCGCGATCAGGTCATCGATCTCCTGATCCCCGATGCGCAGCCGATTATCGACCTGGCGCCGCCGGAGCTGGGCGATGGTCAGCTCGTCCCGGATCTGCTGCCGGAAATTGTTGAAGTCGATCCCCTCGGCCTGCAGCGCATCGCGCAGTTGGAACAACGTCAGACCGTTTTCGGCCGCGATGTTTTCCATGGTCTGGTTCAGGGTGAGTTCGTCGATATCGATCCCGACGCGCTGCGCTTCCTGCAACTGGATGCGCTCCAGAACGATACGCTCCATCACCTGGCGGATGAGCGTGTCCCGATTCGGCATCCCGACACCCCGCTGGGCCAGCTGCTGCCGGGTGAGTTCGATCCGATCGACGAGTTCCCGCTGGGTGATCACGTCTTCGCCCACGACCGCGACGATCCGGTCCATGAACTGGTCGCTCGATTCCTGCGCCCAGACGGGACCTGTGCCCAGTGACAAAGCGAGCGCCAGCGCGGCACCGAGAACGTTAAAAATCGTCATCAAACCTCCCATAACCTGCGATTCCATTGCGTAGCAGTTCGTCGAGTCCGGTATCGATCTGCGACAGGCCACGGAAGGTGATCTGGAAGAAGATTCCGTTGTCGTAGTCACCGCTCGAGTTGAGCAGGTAACGTCGGACAGCCACCCGCATACCGTAGCAGCAGCTGCGATACTCCAGGCCGGCCAGGAGTTCGAGATCGCGACCCTCAAGCACGTCGTAGTTCCAGCGACCGATGGCGCTGACGCGACGGTTCAGAGGCCAGAGTGCAGAAATATCGGTCTGTTCGATACGGTTCTGCTGATACCGGTAACCGAGGTTGAACAGCGCTTTTTCGTTGGGCCGGTACGATACGGCAACGTCTCCGCGGGAGATGTCGCTCGCGTCGGGATCGTACTGCAGCGCGCTCTGGATCTGCCAGCCCTGGCCAAATTCCGCCTCGGCCCCCAGCACCAGTTCAGACCGTCCGGAGTCCAGAGGATCCTGGTTCGGGTTGCGACGAACCTTGCGCTCATCAAAGTAGTAGATCTGGCCGGCGGTCAGTTTGAGCCGTTCGGTGCCGGAGAGCGGGTCGATCAGGCGTGAGGTGAGCGCGGCGGTGATCTGGTGGGTATCCCCGACCCGGTCCGGGCCGACGAATCGTTGAATGTTGAACAGCGTATCCGGTCGGAAACCCCGCTCCGAGGTGTCGAAGACAGGGATGGCGTCCTGATCGCGGAAGGGGATGTAGCCGTAGAACATCCGTGGTTCCAGCGTCTGGATCATACCCTGGTCGAGCCAGCGCTCGAAGAACATGCCGCCATCCAGACTGAAATCGGGCACCGTCCGCGTGAGGCTGGTTTCCGCGCCCGGCTCGACGTTGTCCAGGGCGTACCCGGTGAATCGCAATCCCGCCTTGGGTTCGATGAAATACCCTTCCTTTTCCCAGCGGAAGCCGGCTTTGGGGTAGACATCGAACCGCGTTGCCGTGAGTGAGTCCTTCCGGTCGAAGCGGACCAGTTCCGAGCTCAGGTCGAGGTCCAGCCCCGGATAGGGGGACTGACCGCCGGTCAGGACCAGCTGGGGCATCCGCTGGTAGGGTTTGGACCGGTCCGGCAGGTTCGGGTCGAGGCTCTTGTAGTCTTCGACCTGGCCGCGCAGCCGCCAGTGGGTCCAGTCATACGCGGCGGTCGCGCGGCGGGTCGCGAATGCCGCACTCGCGCTGAATACGTCGGACCCGAAATCCCGGAAGTATTCGGTATCGGACACGTCATTGATGTCGATGTCCGTGCGCAGGTTGGGAATCGGTCTCGCTTTCTGTCTCCAGGCGATCAGATAGCGATCGTCGCCGAATTTCCGGTCGTCGGGCAGGTAGCGCAGATCGAGCGTTCCGTCATGTCTCGGGCGGAGGTACCGCCATTCCGTATCGAGCATGACGCCGCGTTCTTCCATCACGCGCGGCGTGAGCGTGGCATCGTAATCGGGCGCGATGTTCCAGTACCACGGAACCGCCAACTCAAGACCGTGGCGACTCGTGATGGCCGCGCTGGGCATCAGGATGCCCGACATGCGTCGGTCGTCGATCGGGAACTGGATGTACGGCGTGTAGAAAACGGGTACGTCCTTGAACCTCAGGGTGACGTTGCGCGCATCGCCACGCCCGCTTTCCTGATCCAGGCGGATGTCCGATCCCGTCAGCCACCAGGATTCGTTGCTCTCCGGGCAGGTGGTGTACCGGGCTTCGGACAGCTGGATCCTGCCGGGCTCGAGCTGGGCCGCCTCGTCTGCACCGCCCCGGGCATCACGTGAACGCAGCCAGTACCGAACGTCGGAGAAAGCCCCCTCGTCCGAGTCCAGCTCGTACCAGCTGTCTCCGGCCTCGACCAGGAGATCGCCGTCGAAGAGCTGGCTGCGGCCGCGCGTTTCCACCCGACGCGTCTCGGTGTAGAAGTCGATCCAGTTGGAGTCGAGGCGGCGGTCGTTGGCGAACAGCTGGACATCGCCGCGGGCCTCGATGCGTTCACCGCGGATCGCGTCCACGGAGTCGGCTTCGACCTCGATCACGTCATTGGGGAGACTGCGCAGTTCCGGCCAGAATTCCTCCGGCACGACAGGACAGTCCTGGAGAAATTCGGCGGCGGCGGGCAGCGGTACCAGCGCCAGGGAGAGCGCCGAAAGCGCGGCGGCAACGGGACGGCGGTTCGAGGCCATCATTGTGGAAAACGTCTACTTGCAATGGAGCCCATCGGATCGGTCCTTTGGCTGTGGGACATAACAGGTCGGCCCCAGGCGCCGGGCGTTCCAGCCGGCAGATGCCGGACTTATACCGTGCGGTGCAGGTACCCGCAAGCCGATTCACGTTGCCTGCGACGCCGGTATACTATCCCGCCAGACTATCCCGGCATTCCAGCCTCGAGGGCCCCACCATGGATTTGAGCAAGATCGCTGCAGGCACCGACCTGCCCAATGATATCAATGTCGTGGTCGAAATTCCGGCCATGGGCCAGCCCGTCAAATACGAGATCGACAAGGACAGCGGGGCCTTGATGGTCGATCGGTTCATGACGGTCGCCATGTATTACCCCTGCAACTATGGTTTCGTGCCGCATACCCTGGCCGAGGATGGCGACCCGCTCGATGTGCTGGTGATCACGCCGGTGCCGCTGGTTCCGGGAGCGGTCGTGCGCGCCCGTCCCGTCGGTCTGCTCAACATGGCCGACGAGGCCGGACCCGACGCCAAGGTGCTGGCCGTGCCGCTGACCAAGCTGGATCCGCAATACGCGCGTGTCCAGGGTCCCGAGGACGTGCACCAGGAGCTTCTGGATCAGATCACCCATTTCTTTGGTCACTACAAGGAAATGGAGCGCAACAAGTGGGTCAAGGTCGAGGGATGGTCCGATGCGGAAAGCGCGAAGGCCGAGATCCTCGCCAGCTTCAAGCGTTATCAGAAGAGCAAGGTCTGACGCATTCGGACCGGGTTCCGGCGGGCATTCGCCGGGACCCTGACAATTCCACTTCCCTTCGCCGCGTGGCGAGGAATCTGCGAGCATGTTGATCGATCGCCCGGACTCCTACAACGAAGAAGCCCGCGATCAGCAACGGTTTTCGGTCCGCGCACTGCTTTCCGTCCTGATCCTGCTGGCGCTGATCGCGATGCTGGTGGTGCGGATGTTCACGCTGCAGGTGGGCGCGCATGAGCATTTCATCACGCTTTCCGAGAACAACCGCCTGCGCATCGAGCCCATCCCGCCGACGCGCGGGTTGATCTTCGACCGCAATGGCATCCTGCTGGCGGAGAACCGGCCTTCGTACCAACTCGAGATCACGGTCGAGCAGGCAGGTGATCTGGATCCGCTGCTGGAACGCCTGTCCGGGATGGTGGCGCTTACGCCATCGGAGATCGATCGCTTCCGTTCACTGGTGCGTCAGCGTCGGCCCTTTCAGCCGGTGTCGCTGAAATCGGGCCTGGACGACGAGACTGTGGCGCGAATCGCGGTCGCGCGTCACGAGCTTCCCGGTGTCGAGATCGAGGCACGTCCGGTCCGGTATTACCCTCACGGCGAAGATTTTGCGCATGTCGTCGGGTATGTCGGGCGGATCAATGAACAGGATCTGCAGCGCCTGGATACGCGAAACTACGCAGGCACATCGCACACGGGCAAGACCGGTGTGGAACGCCACTACGAGGACCTCCTGCACGGCATCACCGGTCACAGGCAGGTCGAGGTGAACGCTCAGGGTCGGGTGATCCGGGAGCTTGCGGTGACGCCGCCGGTGCCCGGGCAGGATCTGTTTCTCGGCATCGATCTCGAACTGCAGCTGGCCGCGCGGGATGCGCTCGCGGATCTCGATGGCGCCGTGGTGGCGATGGATCCGTCGACGGGCGAGGTACTCGCCCTGGTCAGCAAGCCCGGCTTCGATCCCAATCCTTTCGTACAGGGGATATCCCGCGGTGATTTCGCCGCCCTGCAGGCCGATCCGCACAATCCCCTGTTCAACCGGGCCCTCAGTGGTCAGTACCCACCGGGTTCGACGCTGAAACCGGTGGTGGCCCTTGCGGGTCTGGAGGAGGGCGTGACCACGGCGGAACGGCGCATGTTCGCGACCGGCTATTACCAGTTGCCGGGCCACGAGCGCCGTTACCGGGACTGGCGGCGCGGCGGGCACGGCTGGGTGGACATGAACCGCGCCATTGCCGTTTCCTCCGACGTGTATTTCTACGACCTCGGTCACAAGCTCGGGATCGATCGAATCGCGCCGATGCTGGGTGCTTTCGGCGTCGGCAGCCGGGTGGGTATCGACGCTACCGGGGAGCGGTCGGGCATTCTGCCCAGCCGCGAGTGGAAACGATCGGCGCAGAATCTCCCGTGGTTTCCCGGAGAAACCCTGATCACCGCGATCGGGCAGGGCTACATGCTGACGACCCCGATGCAACTGGCGGACATCACCAGCACGCTTGCCAACCGGGGTCAGCGGGTCCAGCCGCGCCTGTTGCGGGCGATCCGGCAGACCGGCGAAGCGGATTCGGTACCGCAACCCGTGCGTTTCCTCGAACCGGTCCAGGCCAGCGAAGCGCACTGGGAGGCCATTCACCAGGCGCTGATCGCAGCCGTGAACGAACGTCATGGCACCGCCTGGGGCAGTGTCGGCAGCACCTCACCCGGTTACGTCGTCGCCGGAAAGACCGGAACTTCGCAGGTTTTCAGTCTCGGCCCGGACCAGGAGTACAAGCAGTCCGAACTGGATCGGCGCCTGTGGGATCACGCGCTGTTCATCGGCTATGCGCCGGCCGATGATCCGCAGATCGCCGTGGCGGTTCTGGTGGAGCACGGTGGCAGCGGCGGACGCGTCGCGGCGCCGATTGCGCACAGGGTGATGGATCACCACCTGCAGTCGCGGGGCCTGTTGGCCACCGTGGAGGGTGATTTGTGATCAGCGTCACCGGACGCGAGCTGACGACCGGACAGTGGCTGCTTCGAAGCTTCCGAATGGACGGCATGCTGGCCTTGCTGATCGTGATGCTTCTGGGCGTGGGTCTGCTGGTCCTGTTCAGCGCTTCCGGCGAGGATATGGCCGCGCTGGAGCGCCAGCTGCTCCGTATCGGTGTGGGTTTTTTGGGCCTGCTGCTCGTCGCGCGCGTACCGATATCCGTTCTAAAAGCCTGGTCGCCCTGGCTTTTCCTGCTGGGGTTGGGGCTGCTGCTCGGAGTCATGTTCGCGGGTGATGTCGGCAAGGGTGCGCGACGCTGGCTGGATCTGGGGCTGTTGCGCTTCCAGCCCTCCGAAATCATGAAGCTCGCAATGCCTCTGACGGTGGCCTGGTATCTGTCCCTGCGCAGTGGGCCGCCACGCTTCGTCGACCTCATCGTCGTCGGTGTGTTGATCGTCGTTCCGGTTCTGCTGATCATGCGCCAGCCGGATCTGGGCACGGCGCTGCTGGTGGGCGCCTCGGGGATCCTGGTGCTGCTGCTCGCCGGCCTGAGCTGGCGCTGGATCGCGGGTATGGTCGTCGCGCTGGCGGCCGCCATACCGGTGTTGTGGACCCAGATGTATGACTACCAGCGTCAGCGGGTGCTCACGCTGCTCAATCCCGAGTCCGACCCCCTTGGGGCCGGCTACCACATCATCCAGTCCAAGATCGCGATCGGCTCCGGCGGCCTGTACGGCAAGGGCTGGCTGAACGGCACGCAGTCGCAGCTGCAGTTTCTGCCGGAGCGTTCCACTGACTTCGTGTTCGCGGTCTATGCCGAGGAATTCGGGTTCATGGGCATCCTGTTTCTGCTCCTGCTGTACTTCCTGATCGTGGGGCGCGGCCTCTGGATTGCGGCAATGGCACAGGACCGCTTTTCGCGCCTGGTCGCCGGAAGCATCAGCCTCACGTTTGCGGTCTACATGGTGGTGAACATCGGCATGGTCAGCGGGTTGTTGCCCGTCGTGGGCGTGCCCCTGCCGCTGGTCAGCTATGGCGGCACTTCGCTGGTGACGCTGATGTTGGGCTTCGGTATCCTGATGGCCGTGCAGTCTCAACAACGATTGGTGAATCGATGACCCTGTCTCCCGTGCGTCGCCCCTTCTTCGTCGCCTTGAATCTTTTCGCGTACGCGCTGCTGGTGTCGGTGCTCGGGGCCTGTTCGACGCCGGGGGTGGCCGTTTACGAGTCGGAATACCGCGCTGGTGAACCGCCCTACCTCGAGCGGGCCGAGGTCCAGAGCTTCATCGACGAGCAGGTGGCGGAAGGATTCGACCGCGAGCGCCTCGAAAGCCTTTTCCTGGCAGTGGAACCACAGCAGCGCATCCTGGACCTGATTTCCCGCCCTGCGGAGGCGCGTCCCTGGAAGGACTACCGTCCGATCTTCGTGAACAGCCGGAGGATCGAGCGCGGTCAGGCTTTCATGATCGAACAGGCCGAGTGGCTGGAACGGGCCGATGCCACCTACGGTGTCGATCCGGCGCTGGTGGCCGCGATTATCGGCGTGGAAACCGATTACGGGCGAAATCTTGGCAGCTTCAGGGTGTTCGATGCGCTGGTGACCCTCGGGTTCGATTATCCCCCGCGGGAGGATTTCTTCCGGAGGGAACTCGGGCATTTTCTGCAGCTCGCCGAGGAGGAATCCCTGGATCTGCGTGAGACACGGGGTTCTTACGCGGGCGCGATGGGTCGTGGCCAGTTCATCTCCTCCAGCTACCGTGCCTACGCAGTGGACTTCGACGCGGATGGTCGCCGCGACCTCATCGGTTCCTGGCCGGATGCAATCGGAAGCGTGGCAAACTATTTCCGGGTCCATGACTGGCAGACCGGCCAACCGGTGGTGGCCCTGGCGCGCGTCGAAGGCGATGCCCACGAGGCCTTGCTCGGTGGGGGGTATCAGGCGCGTTTCAGTCTGCAGGAACTCGCGGAGAAGGGGGTCTTTCCCGTGGAAGCGGTACCCGCCGATGGACAGTTCTCCCTGATCCGGCTCGAGGGTGAGCAGGGCCTCGAGTTCTACCTCGGTTATCCCAATTTCTACGTCATCACACGGTACAATCGCAGCCCGCTCTACGCGATGGTCGTGCACCAAATCGCCGAGGCCCTGAGAAAGTGAGTCGGTCCGGGCAGCGAACCCGGTGCCCCTGTGACGGTGAACTGAGGCACGGACGCAGCTCTGGTTTTTTGCAGGCGGTCGCCGGTCCGGGACTTCTGCTGGCCCTGATGGTGGTCCAGGGTTGCGGAACCAGTCCCGACGTCGCCGATGGCGCCCCGAGTACCGTGCCCCGAGATCTTTCCACGATTCCGGACGCCGTGCCCCGTCATGAACCGCGCAGCCCCTATGGCAATCCGCCGAAATATGAAGTGTTCGGGCAGCAATATCGCACACTGGCGTCCAGCGAAGGTTTCGAGGAACGCGGTCTGGCCTCGTGGTACGGGACCAAATTCCACGGGCGCCGTACCTCCAGCGGTGAACCCTATGACATGTACGCGATGACCGCGGCACACAAGCATCTGCCGCTGCCGAGCTACGTCGAGGTGACCAATCTCGAGAATGGCCGGCGCGCGATCGTGCGCGTCAACGATCGGGGTCCCTTCGTCGCCGGGCGGGTGATCGATCTCTCGTATGCCGCGGCTCACCGTCTCGGGGTGGCCGAGAAGGGGATTGCTCCGGTGCACGTCCGGGTCGTGGGGCCCGCGTCGGAAGAGCAGCCGGCACCCCGGCGTCTGGCGGCAGCGGGTCCGGCGATCGCACCGGATCTCGCCGGTGGGTCCGAAGTCGATACCCGGTTCATACAGGTCGGGGCTTTTTCCAACCGGTCGGCTGCCGAGACCCTGCAGGGCACGCTGCTCGATCTGGGTCTGGAAGCGGTGCTCATCACACCGGTGACGGTTTCCAGCGGCGCGGTGCTGCACCGTGTGCGTATCGGGCCGCTGGACGACGCCGATGCGGTCCACCGTGTCAGCGAGCGGCTGCACCAGGCGGCGCTGATGGATTTCCGGGTCGTGACCGACTGATCGTGTCCCGTTGCGTCGTTCTGTCGAGGCGCGGTTCCGCGCGCGGGAGCGGCGTTGGCATTCTTCATCCATGTTCCAAAACCAGGTTGACCGTGCTCATGACGAAATTCCTTCCCGTGTTGCCCCGATGGCTTGTTCCGTTTCTGCTGTTTCCACTGGCCGCCATGGGCCAGCAGACCCTGCCTGTGCCGGGACCGATTCCGGGACCCGCCGCGCCCGGCGGCCCCGCCTCGGTCGTGATCCCTCAGCCGCCCTCCGATATCACCGCAAAGAGCTTCATCCTGCTGGATTTTGATTCCGGCCTGCCGCTGGCGGCGCTGGAGCCGGACGTTGAACGCGAACCCGCAAGCCTGACCAAGCTGATGACCGCCTATGTCGTGTTCCGGGAGATCAACGCGGGCAAGGTCCGGCTTGACGAGAAGGTCACGATCAGCGAGCGGGCCTGGCGCACCGGGATGGACGGCGCCTCCCGGATGTTCATCGAGGTCGGTGAACAGGTCTCGGTCGAGGATCTGCTTCGAGGCATGATCGTGCAGTCGGGCAACGACGCCTCGACTGCGTTGGCTGAATGGGTTGCGGGTTCCGAGGGGGCCTTTGTCGATCTGATGAACGCGCAGGCTCGGGCGCTGGGCATGCAACGCTCCTATTTCGCCAACCCCCACGGACTGCCCAGTCCGGAAGCGCAGTACACCACTCCCAATGATATGGCCCGGCTCGCCCGTGCCCTGATCCGGGACTTTCCCGACTCCTACCGCTATTACAGCGAGAAGGACTTCACCTTCAACGATATCAGGCAATCCAACCGCAACCTGCTGCTGTGGCGGGATGAGAGTTTCGATGGTCTGAAAACGGGTTGGACCTCTGCAGCGGGCTACAACCTGGTTTCGTCAGCCGAGCGCAACGGGCGTCGCCTGATCGCCGTGGTGATGGGCATCGATGCGCCCAACCACCAGCGCGGCGGCATCATCCGCGCCAACGAATCCCAGGCCCTGATCAACTGGGGCCTCCGTTTCTTCGAATCCCGCATGCTGTTCGAAGGCGGTTCGGTGCTCAGCGAACCCCGGGTCTACAAAGGTTCCAGCACCACGGTCCGCGCGGGCGTCCTGGAACCCTTCTGGGTGGTGTTTCCCCAGGGACAGGGAGATCGCCTCGAGGCCACCATGGAGGTCATGGCCCCCCAGATGGCACCCATCCAGGCAGGTGACGTACTCGGGGAGATCGTGGTCGTGCTGGGCGGCGAGCCCCTCGCCCGGCAGCCTCTGGTGGCGCTGGACACGGTGGAATCGGGCGGAATCTTCCGCTGGCTTTGGGACAGTGCGGCCCTGGCCATACGTTCGGCCTGGCCGTTCTGACCTCGAGGGGACTTTTTCGGTGACCGCTTTTCTGAACGGCTGTTTCCTGCCCCTCGAACAGGCGCGGGTGTCACCGCTGGATCGCGGGTTCCTGTTCGGGGACGGCATCTATGAAGTGATCCCGAGCTACCAAGGGGTGCCGTTTCTGCTGGAGGCGCACCTGGAGCGACTGCGCCGTTCCCTGTCCGCGATTCGCCTTCGCGATCCGATGGGGGATCGCGGCTGGAGGGACATGCTGGAGGAGTTGCTCGCGCGGAATCCAGGGGGCGATCGCGCGATCTACCTGCAGGTCACTCGTGGCGTCGCCCCGCGTGATCACGCCTTTCCGGTCGCGACCGAGGCCACCGTCTTCGCGATGGTAAACCCGATTCAGCCGCCCCGCCCGGAAACCACGGCGCAGGGCGAGGGTGCAATTCTGCTTCCGGACGAGCGCTGGGGCCGTTGCGACATCAAGGCCATCACCCTGCTCGCCAATGTCCTGGCGCGGCAGATGGCGGTCGAACAGGGGGCGATCGAGGCGATTCTGCTGCGGGACGGCCGGTTGACCGAGGGTGCGGCCAGCAATGTCTTCGTCGTGCATGGGGACGTGGTCAGGACTCCGCCACTGGACCGTGGGATTCTTCCGGGAATCACGCGGCGTTTCGTACTGGATCTGCTCGAGGGGCATTCGCGTCCGGTGTTCGAGGAGGCGGTTCTCGAGTCCGATCTGCGCACGGCCGATGAAATCTGGCTGACCAGTTCCACCAAGGAAATCCTGCCGGTGACGCGTCTGGACGGGCAGCCCGTCGGCGCGGGCCGACCCGGTCCGGTCTGGCGCGAGACCCTCGAGCTGTACCAGCGTGCAAAGAACGATGCACGGGGCGCCCGGGTGGCGGAGAGCGGCGATGGCTGAAGGTCCGGATACGCTGCTGAAGTTTCCCTGCCGCTTCCCGATCAAGGTCATGGGCGAAGCCCATCCCGAATTGCTGGAGGCTGTGCACGCCAGCATCGCGCGGCACGTGGCCGATCCCGATTCCGTCAGCGTGACGCAGCGCGCGTCGAGTGGTGGCAACTACATGGGGGTCACCATCACCCTGACCGCGGTCAGCCAGGAACAGCTGGATGCGCTGTATCGGGACCTCGGGCAGTGCGCCCGGGTCCGCATGGTCCTCTAGCCCGGAATCCCCGTATGGCCGAGGAATCCCTGCAGCTGTACCGCCTGGGGCTGCAGCCTTATGTGCCTGTGTGGCACGCGATGCGGTTGCAGTTGATGGAGCGCGGCCCGGAAACGCGGGATGCGTTCTGGCGGGTCGAGCATCCGCCCGTGCTGACCCTGGGCCGCAATGCCAGGACCGAACACCTGCTCGCAGCCGGTGCGCTACCGGTGGTGCGCGTGGACCGCGGGGGGCAGGTCACCTTTCACGGTCCGGGGCAGGCGATCGTCTACCTGCTGCTGGAGCTTCGAAGGTATCGCCTGGGTGTGCGCGGGTTGGTGGAACTGCTGCAGGACGCCTTGATCGCGACGCTCCAGGATTTCGGGATTCGGGCGTCCGCGCGCGCAGACGCGCCCGGTGTGTACGTTCAGGGCGCGAAGATCGCCGCGCTGGGGCTGCGCGTTCGCAACGGGTGCAGCATGCACGGCCTGGCGCTCAACGTGAATCCCCGGCTGAGCGAGTTCGGCCGCATTCATCCCTGCGGGTATCCGGGACTCGCGACGACGTCGATGCACGCACTCGGCGCGCGCGCGGCACCCGACACCGTGGCCGATCGGCTCGAAGCGCATCTGGCGGATCGTCTCGAGCGTGCAAGGGTGCCCCGGCAAACGCTTCCTGCCGAACTGGTCCGCGTCCTGGCCGTTGGCACCGCCGGACGCAGCCGATGAACCCCCCCTCCCGCGCTTGCGGGGGAGGGCTGGGGAGGGGGCGCAGCGTCGGCCCGACTAACCGTCCATGCCCTGCGCCACCTCCGACGGTGTAGCGGCGAGCCACGGAAAACACGGAAGAACACGGACATCAGGGGAAAACGAAGGGATTCAGCCTCTTTTTCGTGTGTTTCCGTGTTTTCCGTGGCTGGTTTTCCAAATCAACCGGCGACGATGTCCCGGGCCTGCAGGTCCGCATGGTAGGAGGAGCGCACCATCGGACCACTGGCGACCTGGCGAAAGCCCATCTCGCGCGCGCGGTCCGCCAGTTCGTCGAACTCGCGCGGGTCCAGATAGCGGTCGACCGGCAGATGGTGGCGGCTCGGTTGCAGATACTGGCCGAGGGTCAGCATTTCGCAGCCGTGAGCGCGCAGGTCCTGGAGCACCTCCAGCAATTCTTCCCGCGTCTCCCCGATGCCGAGCATCAGTCCCGATTTGGTGGGTACTCCCGGGTGGCGTTCAGCGAACGTCGCCAGCAGCTTCAGTGAGAACCGGTAATCGGCGCCCGGTCGGGCCTTGCGATACAGCCGGGGCACGGTCTCCAGGTTATGGTTGAACACGTCGGGAGGCCCTTCACGCAGGATGTCCAGGGCCACTTCCATGCGTCCCCGGAAATCGGGAACCAGAACCTCGATGCGCGTATCGGGATTCGCCTCCCGAACCGCCCGGATGCATGCCGTGAAATGACCGGCGCCGCCGTCACGCAGGTCATCGCGGTCCACGGAGGTGATGACCACGTAGCGCAGTTCCAACGAGCGGATCGTCTCCGCCAGATGCCTGGGTTCCTCGGGATCGAGTGGATTCGGGCGGCCGTGGGCGACGTCGCAGAACGGGCAGCGCCGGGTGCAGATGTCCCCCATGATCATGAAGGTCGCGGTTCCGTGCGCGAAACACTCGCCCAGGTTCGGACAGCTCGCCTCCTCACATACGGTGTGCAGGCGCTGCTCCCGCAGGATGCGCTTGATCCGTTGAACCCCCGGATGCGCCTGGCTCTGGGCTCGGATCCAGCGCGGCTTGCGCATCGGCTGCTCCGTGGGCGTGATTTTCACCGGGATGCGCGCGACCTTGTCGGCGGCCCGAAGTTTTTCGCCCTGCTGCGGTCGTTTGCGGCTTTCCATTGGTTGGGTCATCTTTGCTGGGGCGCCGGAAGCGCTGAGTAGCTCGGGCCGGTCACTATGCCATTGGGGAAATCGTGACGCACGCGGACCCGTTTTTCCGTGTTCATTTGCGCAGACGGAACCGGATGTCGCCGTCGGGTCCGGTCAGACCCCGGGACCGCAGCCACTGCGCGGCGTCGTCGCTGTCGTCCTGCAGCCAGGCGGCGGTCGAACCCAGCCGGAAGCTGTAGCCCCAGGCATCCATGTCCGCGCAGAGCGCCCGTCGGCCGACCTTCGGCAGGTGATCGGCGAGCAGGATCTGCAGCAGGCACACGGCCGCCTCTTCGGGATCATCGCCCCCGGCATCGGTATGGACCGCCACGCGTCGGCCCGCGTCCATGCAGATCAGGTGACAGGCCTCGTGCAGTGCGGAATGGACCGGGGTATCCGGCCGAACGTGCAGCGTGAGCCCGACGATGCCGGCTTCCGGTTCGCCCCAGTAGCTGCCTGGAAGCGCGGAGTCTGGGGGGTGGCTAACCAGACGAATGCCGTAGCGACCGAGCAGTCGAGCGAGATCGGGAAGCTGGATGGCGTCGCAGCGGTGCATGGCTGGGTCGAACGGCGCCGGCTCCCGCCGGCGGTCCCGGATGCCTCCGGGTCAGGACTTTCCGTGTTCTTCGGGGGTCATCGCGCGGATGGTCAGTGCATGCACCGCGCCACTGGCGATTTCTTCCTGCACGGTCCTGTACACCGTCTGGTGTTTCTTCACCGCGTTCATGCCGGCGAAAATGGGGCTGACGACCAGGGCCTCGAACTTGCCCTCGCCACCGGTGACTTCGACCGTCTCGGCTTCGGGCATTCGGGAACGAATCAGCTCGGCGACTTCGCTGGATTGCATGCATCTTCTCCGCTTGGGTTTCCGTGGGGGGGCATCATAGCCAAATCGTGACCCCTCCACAGCTTGTTATACTTTGCACAAGGCCAAGGCACTGCGGCTTCCCGTTGTTGCCGGAAGCATGCGGCGGCCACTTTCATGCGGGCATACGATGCGGCGGACATGGCGGTAATCCCGACGATTCAGATCGTGCTCGAGCAGCTTCTGCTGCCGCCCGGTGGCGGTCTTCTGCTGATTCTGGTCGGTCTCGTGCTGGCGAATACGTGGCGGCGCGGGTCGCGGGGCCTGGTGGTATTCGGGTTCCTGTTCGCTATGGTCACCAGTCTTCCGGTGGTGGCGGAGCGCCTTGCGGCCACTCTCGAAGCCCCGTATGCCCGCAGCGCGATTGCCCTTGAGCGGGCCGATGCGCTGGTGGTTCTCGGAGCCGGTCGTGTGCGCGCGCAGCAGGAGTATGCGGGGGATGTCCCCAGTACTCTTGCGCTCGAGCGTTTGCGGTATGCCGTGCGCCTGCACCGCAGCAGTGGGCTGCCCATCGTGTTGAGCGGCGGCCGTGGACATCCCGATGATCGACGCTCCGAGGCCGAATTGATGGCGGAGGTTCTGCTCGCCGACTTCCGGATTACGCCGTTGTGGCTGGAAACCCAAAGCCGCAACACCTGCGGGAACGCTCGAGGCGTCGCGAACATTCTGCCGGAGGCGGGACTGGAACGCGTTCTCGTGGTGACCCATGCCATGCACATGCCGCGCGCCATGGCCTGTTTTCAGGCAGCGGGCATCGTGGCCCAACCGGCGCCGATGGGGTTCCGTGGACCCCGCGGCCTGTCGCCGCGGCTCACCGATTTTCTCCCGAATGTCGAGGCGGTACAGACGTCCCGTTTTGCTCTGCGCGAGTGGCTGGCACGGTTGGCCGCACCCTTCCGCACCGGCGGATGAGCATGCCCGGCATACGGGCCTATGGACGGGTGGCCGTGGCGAGTCTGCTGGTCGGGCTCGTCCTCAGCGCTGAAGCGCTCGGGGAACCCAGGCTCGAGGTGGCGCTGGAGATCGGACAGGCGCTGCATGCGTCGGTCCAGGCCGAGAATTTTCAGGCCGGGCTGGTCTGGACGGGTGTTGAGCCGCAGCTGCGTCTGTCGGCCGACGCGCTGACGCTTCCGGAACCCGTGGGGCGGGTGGAAGCCGTTCGCGTCGTATGTCCCGGTGTGGCGCTTTCCAGTCGCCGCATCGGCTGCACGAACGCCCGCGTCGAGGCGCGTCTTCGCGGGACCTCCGTGCAACTTTCGCCGCTGGCATTCACATGGCACCGCGAGACGGGCGATATCGATTTTTCCGGCTCGTGGCAGCGACTGTTCGCTGCCGAGGGACACTTTACCGGCACGGCGGGGAGTGCCGGGGTTCAGGTCGATTTCGAACTGTCTGAGATGGATCTGCGGTCTGTGGTCGATTCGGCGTGGTGGCCGGCAGATACGCTCCCGGTGACCTTCGGCGGGGGCCGGGTGACGATCTCCGGACATTTCGATTCCCGGGGCGCGGATCCCGCACTCCAGTTGGACTTCAGGGGTTCGGGTATCGACTTCAGCGATCCCGATGGCCTTCGGGCCGGCGAGGACATTGCGTTCGCCGGCCGTTTGAACCGGACCGGGGGCGGGTGGGGAATTCAGCTCGGGTTTAGCGGGGGTGCGGTATTCATTGATCCCTGGTTTCTGGATTTCGGTGAGGTGGGTCCCGTGGAACTGAGCGCAGCCAACCTGCACGTCCCCGAATCGAGTGATCACCGTTGGCGGATCGGGGAGCTGGAACTGACGCTGGGGGAGGCGGGTCGTCTCGAGGGCACGGGCCTGGCAGGCATCGCGGCCAGCGTCGAGGAAGGTGCGGTGCGGCTTGTGGCGAGTCGGATGGATGTCGTCGGCGAATGGCTGCTGAGCCCGTTTCTGGCCGGTACCGCGTTGGGTGCCGCGCAGTTCGGCGGTGCCTTTGACGGTGCGCTGCACTTTGGCCGGGGGCGCTTGCGTGAGGTGGTGCTCTCGGCCGATGAACTGGACATCGTGGACGCAGCCGGCCGCTTCGCACTGGAGGGGATGAACGGTAGCGCCGAGTGGAAAGAGGAGGGTCCTGCACGGCCTTCGGTGGTCGGGGTACGGGACGGTCGCGTGTTCGGAATGCCCCTGGGACCGTTCGCCGCGTATTTCCGTTTGCTCCCCCGCGGTTTCCAGCTGCTCGAGGCACTCGAAATTCCCCTGTTGGATGGTGCCTTGCGCGCCGATACCCTGCGGATCAGCGCGGGTCCGGACGGTCCCAGCGTCGACTTCGATGGGGGGATCCGGGCGCTGAGCCTCGAACAGCTGTCGGAGGCTCTGGACTGGCCTCCCTTCACGGGCACGGTGTCCGGGGTGATTCCGCGGGTACGGTATGACCGTGGGGCGCTGGCCGTGGATGGCCGGCTGCTGGTTCGCGTTTTCGACGGCGAACTGGTACTGCGCGATGTCGAGATTCGGGACCTCTTTGGTCCCATTCCGGTGCTGGAGATGGCGGCCGAAATCCACCGCATCGATCTCGATCCACTGACGCGTGCGTTCGACGTCGGGCGCATCGAGGGGCGCCTTTCGGGAACCCTCGATGACCTCGTGCTCGTGGATTGGGCGCCCCGCCGGATGCACCTGCAGTTGGCGACCCCGGAAAAGGATCCCGGGCGCAGGCGCATCAGCCAGAGGGCGGTGGACGACCTTACCGAGATCGGGGGCGGGTTGCAGGCCGCGCTGTCGGCGCCTTTTCTGCGGCTCTTCGAGGATTTTCCCTATCGCCGGTTGGGCATCGGTTGCGAGTTGGAGGGCGACCGATGCCTGATGTCCGGCGTTGCCGATCGCGCCGATGGATCGTTCGTTCTGGTCGAGGGTCGGGGCATCCCGCACCTGCAGGTGATTGGCCATACCCGCGAGGTCGACTGGCCGGTGCTGATCCAGCGGTTGCAGGCAGTTCGAGAGGAACAGGATCCTGCTGTACAGTAGCCATGGAGTAGGGATGAACGCAGACGAAACCTGGAGAGGAGCGGAGTCATGAATGCTACGAGGCGCTTTGCAGCGGTTATGCTGATGGCACTGTTCACCAGTGCCTGCGTGACCATCAACATCTACTTCCCGGCTGCGGCTGCGGAGGAGGCCGCCCGCATGATCGTGCGGGATGTGCTCGAACAACAGGGAGAACCCACGGTCGAGCCGGAATCCGTGCCCGAACCCAGCAGCCTTCGTGAGGGCGGGCAAGCTGCAGGCTGGCTGGCCTGGACGCTCGATCGCCTGGTGGCGCCGGCGGCGGCGCAAGAGCCGAATCTGCAGGTCGATACCCCGGCGACCTCACGACTGCGGGCGTCGATGCGCAAGCGGATCTCGGAGTTGGCGCCCCACCTGCGCAGCGGCGCCATCGGTTTCGGCAATGATGGATTCGTGGCGATCCGGGATCTCTCGCTGGTGCCGCTGCGTGAACGTTCGGGGGTTCAGCGCCTGGTCAACGAGGAGAATGCCGACCGTACCGCGTTGTATCGCGAGATCGCGCGCGCCAACGATCGGCCCGACTGGGAAGGGCAGATCCGTGAGACGTTCGCGCGGGTCTGGGTGGAGGAGGCGCCGTCCGGTTTCTGGTATCAGGACAGTCGCGGTGCCTGGCAGCAGAAATGAACGAAGGTGAGCGCCAGGATCGCGGCTTGGCGTACTGGCGCGACCGAGCCGACCATCTGCTCAATCGCGCGGATCTCGCGACGTTGCCGCGCTGGCAGGCCCTGGTGTTCGGCATCCTGCGCGGATTCGGCGGTATTCTCCGGGAGGCCACTGAAGGACAGTTGACGCTCCGGGCGATGAGCCTCGTCTACACCACGCTGCTTTCGGTGGTACCGCTGCTGGCTCTGTCCTTTTCCGTCCTGAAGGCCTTCGGCGCCCACAATGCGGTCGAACCGTTCCTGCTCAATCTGCTGGAGCCGCTGGGTGAGCAGGGGAACGAAATCGTCGAGAACGTGCTGGGCTTCGTCGACAACATGCGTGTCGGTGTGCTCGGCTTCGTCGGCCTGATCTTCCTTGTCTACACCGTGATCGCGCTGGTTCAGAAAATCGAGCAGGCATTCAACGGCATCTGGCATATCGAGGGCACGCGCAGTCTGGGGCAGCGCTTCAGCAACTATCTGTCGGTGATCATGGTCGGGCCGTTGCTGGTGGTGTCGGCGCTGGGTGTCATCGCGACCGTGATGTCGTCGACGCTGATGCAACGCATCACCTCGGTTGAGCCCTTGGGCACCCTGTTCGAGGCGGCCTCCAGCCTGCTTCCATTCGGGTTCATCGTGGCCGCGTTCACGTTCATCTACATGTTCGTGCCGAATACGCGGGTGCGCCTGCTGCCGGCGCTCACCGGCGCGGTACTCGCGGGGTTTCTCTGGCAGGGCGTGGGCTGGGGGTTTGCCGCGATCGTCGCGGGCTCGACACGTTTCGACGCCATCTATTCCGGCTTCGCGATCGTGATCATGCTGCTGATCTGGATCTACCTGGCCTGGCTGATTCTGCTGGTCGGTTCCAATATCGCGTTCTATATCCAGAACCCCGAGTACATCCGGGTGCGGGGAGGGTCGGTACGTGTCTCCAGCGGCATGCGTGAACGTCTGGGGCTGCACCTGATGACACAGGTCGCACGCCGCTTCGTGGCCGGGACTCCACCCCCCGGACTCGACGAGATCGCACACGATTTGCGGGTGCCCAGCCGCGCGATTGCGGGTCCAGCGGCGGCGCTCGAGGCAGGGGGGCTTCTGGTGCGCACGTCCGAGGATGAAGACCGCTACGTACCGGGGCGCGATCTCGCCACGATTGAGGTGGACGAGATCTTCCAGGCGCTTCGAGAGGGCGAGGACGATTCGCTGTACCGCCACGTCGGTGGACTGCCCGCAGTGGAGACGCTCATGTCCCGGGTCGAGCGTTCGCGTGCGGATACGCTTGATGCGTTGACGCTGCGCGATCTGCTGACCGGTGACTCCCCCGAAGCCGCCGTTGCGGAATGAGCCTGCGAGGCTGAACTGGCACCGCGCTTCCGGGGATGCGCCTATTTCCGGGACTGAAACAGAAAGTACAAACCTGCGGCAATGAACACGCCGCCGATCACCAGCGCCGCGCCGCCGCCGATGCTCTGACCTTCGCTGACGGTCAGACGGCTGAGAAAAATCTCACCGCTGTGAATCGCATAGGCGCCGATCCCGATCAGCACCAGCCCCACGATCACGAGCCCTTCGTCGATGCGTCGCCGGCTCATTCCGGACCTCCTGGGATCATGCGGGGTTCTCGCGTGGTGGGCACGGCATCGGCGAGGGCGACCCGGGTGGATGGAAAGACGGTCAGCGTCGGTACAGGTAGTCACGCGTGACCGGTACCAGGCCATGTTTGCGCGCCATCTGCAGGTGAAAGACGACCTGGTCCCAATGGCGGAAGGTTCCCTCGCACGACGCCAGATAGAACTCCCACATGCGGCAGAAGCGTTCGTCGAAGCGCTCTGCAACCTCTGCGCGGACTCCCTGGAATCGACGATACCACTCGGCCAGCGTATCGGCGTAATGCAGGCGCCAGACCTCGACATCCGTGATCATCAGTTCGGAGGGTTCGATCGCTGCGCTGACTTCGGAAAGGGCCGGTGTGTAGCCTCCGGGAAAGATGTAGCGGCGCAGCCATGCGTTGGTGGTGGCTGGCGGATTGGTTCTGCCGATGGTGTGCAGCAGCATGACGCCATCGCTGTGCAGCAGCTCCACGGACTTTTGGAAGAAGGCCCGGTAATAGGGCTGGCCGACGTGCTCGAACATGCCCACGCTGACGACCCGGTCGTAGAGATCCCCGTGCTCGCGATAGTCGCGCAGGTGGAATCGCACCCGGTCCGAGAGACCGCGGCGTTCGCATTCCGCACGCGCAACCCGCAACTGTTCCTGGGACAGGGTAAGGCCGTCGACGGTGACGCCATGTGTCTCGGCCAGGTACATCGCCAGCCCGCCCCAGCCGCAGCCGATGTCCAGAACCCGCATGCCTGGCTCCAGGCAGAGCTTGCGCGCGATCATCCCGCACTTCGCCTGCTGCGCTTCCTCCAGGCTCATGTCGGGCCGTTCGAAGTACGCGCAGGAGTAGAACATGCCCTGGTCGAGGAACCTGCGGAACAGCCACTCGTCCAGATCGTAGTGGTGGGACACGTTGCGGTAGGAACGCCGGACACGATTGCTTTGCTGGATCACTTTCTGAAGGAAACGCATGGGGCTGCGGCCACGCTGGCCGAGCAATCCGGCGAAGTTGTCCATGGTGACGGCGAGCAACGCCCGCAGGCCCTCGGCGCCAGGTGTCCATCGGCCCTCCATGTAGGTCTGGCCGAACTCGAATCCCGGGTCGTAGGCGATGCGGCGCAACGCCTCGGTGTCGTGGAAGTGGATGCTCGCGCGTGGTTGCCCGGTGCCGAAACACCGCGCGCTGCCGTCCGGAAGGTGGACCTCCAGCGTACCTTTCCGAACGTGCTGCTCCAGAAGTCCGAACAGGGTCATGACACGCCGTCCGTGGAAACCGATACTCAGGCTTCAGTATTCCGAAACCCGCGGCGCTTTTCAAAGGGCGTTGCACGGGAGGAGCAACGCACGGCAACCGGATTCCGCTGACGGTCAGGGTTTTTCGAGCAAGCCGTGCCGATCCAGCAGCGCGAGCAGTTGCTCCAGCAGGGTCTCGATCCGGCGCCGCTGTCGCTGGGGATGTCCGGTTCCCAGTGCCCGCGCAAGTGTCGGCTCTCTGGCGGCGGCGGTTTCGATGTTCCGGGCAATGGCGGCGGGGCTCTGGTGGCCGTCGAGCAGGCTCACCATGCGAAGCGAGAGTACATCCAGCATCAGGGTCTGGTGCCGTGGCGTGGGCAGCAGAGACTCTCCATGCCTGGCAAGCACACGGGCCAGACCGGAGGCGGCGGGCCCTTCACCCGCGGGTCGCGCGGCCGGCCCCGGTACTTCCCGCGAACAGAGGGTCGGCTGCAACCCACCGGAGACGAACAGCGCAAACAATTCTTCCTTGAGTCGACCGATGCCTGCACGTTCCAGCGGTTCGGCAATGCCGCCAAGCCGCGCGGCCTTCGAAAGCAGGTCCTCGAGCGTTCCCGCGGCCGGGAAGATTTCGGCCAGGGCGGCCAGGAATCCCCGGGCCAGCGGCATCGTCACGTGGAACGTCTGTCCCTGAGCATTGCGAAAGGAATTCGGCTGTTCGGAATCGGGCAGCAGGTTCGCGTACAGGGGAAGCGCAAACAGGGCGTCGAGGTCGATTTCGCGGGTCAGGCGGTCGTCGGCCCGGCAGAGCAGGGTCTGCCGGAATGGACGAAGGCGCAGAAAGTCCGCGTACTGCTCCTCGTTCAGCAGGTCGTTGAAGCGCGCGAGAGCCGATTCAGCGTCGGGACCCAGGGTCGACGTGAACAACGTATGCAACTGGCTTTCCGCGAGGTACTGGAGACCGTGACGCCCGGCGCGGGCGGCGAAATCGCTGAACAACAGGGGTTCGTTCCGCTCTTCCAGGTACTCGTGGTAAAGGTAACTGTCCCGGGCATTGCGCAGGTACCGCAGTTCACCCTGAAGCCAGTCGTGACCCGGTGGTGCATGCTCCAGCGGGGTCGCCAGGAACGCCAGCAGCTCGCGCGCGGCGGTCAGCCGCTGCCGTGCGGACGGAAAATCCCGGACGTGGTGCAGCAGCATATCCCGAAGCATCGCCCGTTGCCGGCTACCCGGCAGGGTGTTGTAACTGATGTAGGCGATTCCGCCGGGTGCGAGCCGCGCACCGCAGAGTGCGAGGATGTGGTTCTGCACGGCCTCGGGAACCCATGAGAACACTCCGTGCGCCACGATGTAATCGAACGGTTCCCCATCAAGCGGCAGATCCAGGATGTCCTGATGCCGGATCTCGATATTGGCGAGCCCCAGGTCCCGGATCCGCTGCGTGCCTTGCTCGGCCTGGAGCCATGACAGCTCGACGCCCAGGCAACGGGTTTCGGGGAGGTGCCACGCCATCGGGATCAGATTGCCGCCGGCGGCACACCCGAGTTCGAGAATGCGGGCCTGCGCGGGAGACGGGGGCTGGAGGCCGAACAGCCGCCCGATGACGGCGAGGCGGTCGGGATGCGTCTCCGCGATCGGGAAGCTTTCGTAGGGAATGTCGTCGTAGCCGGCGAGGGTATCGGTCATGGTCCAGGGATCGATCACGGTAAACCCGCAGTCTCTCCGAAAGCGTCGCGGGTCACAAACGACTTGTGCGGTCCTGGTGCTCCGGCCGGGGTGCCGGAATCAACCATCGTCGTCCTGCGCGACCCCCGGCGATGCAGAGGCGAGCCTGCGGAAGACCACCGAAACACACGGAGAGGAGGGGGGGCCTGCGTTTTCCGTAAAGTCCGTATTTTTCCGTGGCTGCGTTCTCAAAGCAAAAAGGGCGGCCCGAAGGCCGCCCCTGTCAGCAAGGCACCAATCCCGAATCAGAAGGCGATGCTGTACCCGACCACGAACAGCGGATCGAGACTGCTCTCGTCGGTCTGCGCGTAGGTGAGGGAGATGTCACCAAGGTCGGTCGACTTCGTCAGGCCGAGGCTCCAGAAGGTCCAGGTGGTGCTGTCGGGCTCGAGGTCGACGTAGCCGATCTCACCGTCCAGGCTGACGCTGGGCATGATTTCATAGCCGCCGCCGAACTTGTACACCATGCTGCCTTCGAAGTCGGCGTCATCCGCGTTCAGCGCGTACTGGACGGTCGCGTACACCGGGCCGTAGCTGACGGTACCGATCAGGTCGCCGTAATCGAAGTCGTCGAGCGCGGGGTAGTAGTAGTAAACGTAGCCGAGGTCGAAACCCAGACCGCCGGCTTCGAACGCGTAACCGCCGTACAGGTCGACTTCCTGGCCCTGGCCGTCGCCGAGGGTGGACACCCAGGTGCCCAGGTAGACGCCGGAGTCATGACCCCAGTCGACGCCGCCCTGCACAACGGCGTTGTTGTCGGAAGCCGTGGTGCCCCAGAGGATGTAGTCGCTGAAGATGCCGGCGTTGAATTCGAGTTCGGCCTGCGCGGTGCTGAAGCCGGCGGTGCCGAGCATCAGGGCGCCGGTTACGGCGGAGCTGACGAGAGTCTTTTTCAGGTTGGAACGCATGATGTTTCTCCTTTCTCTGTGTGTTTGTGATCGGCACTCAATCACTGCAGAGACCGTTAGCACTGATCGTGCCAATCTCGAAATGCGAGGCCTGTGTTGCATTTTCGTGAATACCTGTTGTGTTTCTGTCAGTGCTCGCACCCCGAGGGCGCCTCGCGCCAGTGCAGCCTGCGTTATTTTGGTGCACCGATACGGGCCAAGGCTCGATGCCGGCCCCGGCCCCGGACAGGCGTCTGGACTATGATCAGGGGAGAAGACTTGCGGCCAGAGAGAACCCGTAGATGCCCAGATCGGAGATGGCCTCGGTTGCCCTGATGCTCGACAGGGCGGCGCGATGAGTGTGCGGCGAGGTGGAGGTTCCAGGCAGCGAGCCGTCAAGGTCCGCAAGAGTGACGGGCACCGCGAGCCTTATTCCAGGGAGAAACTGCGCAGGTCCCTGCGCCGGGCGGGCGCCAGCCAATCGATGGCCGAGGAGGTGATCACGGACGTCGAGCCGCGCCTGCGCGATGGCATGACCACCGGGAAGCTGTACCGGATGGCCCGCAAGGCGCTGCGGCACCGTTCCCGGACGACGGCCATCACCTACAGCCTCAAGCGAGCGTTGCTCGATCTCGGGCCGAGCGGGTTCCCGTTCGAGCAGTTCTGCGGACGCCTGTTCGAGGCGCTGGGCTACCGCGTGGCCTACAACCAGTTTCTGGACGGGCGTTGTGTCCGTCATGAAATCGACATCGTGGCGGAGCGCGATGGACAGCGATTGTTCGCCGAGTGCAAGTTTCACAACCGCGCGTCCTACCGCAACGACATCAAGTTGCCCATGTATCTGCGAGCGCGGTCCCTGGATCTGTCCGCCGGCGGGAGCGGCGGCCACGATGCGTTCTGGGTTTTGAGCAACACCACCTACAGCGAGGATGCCCTGACGTACGGGACATGCGAGGGTCTGATCCTGGCCGGGCACAACACGGATCACTATCCGCTGACACGGGGGCTGATCAACCAGCACGGCCTGCACCCGATCACCTGCCTCGGAACGCTGAAGGTGGCGCAGAAACGGGGCCTCATTGAAGCGGGTGCGATCCTGTGCCGCGACTTGCTCGACCGGCCGGATTTTCTCGAGAGCCTCCGTCTCGAAGCGCGTCAGCTTGAGCGCGTACGGGAGGAATGCGTGGAGGTGCTTGATCGTGGCCGGGTACGCAGGGAATCGGCATGAAGCTGACCAGTTTCGGGGGAGCGGCCGGCGTCACCGGGTCCAAGCACCTGCTGGAGGCGGATGGCAAACGCCTGCTGGTGGACTGCGGAATGTTCCAGGGCGAAAAGGCCGGTCGGCTGCGTAACTGGGAACCCCCGCCCTTTGCCCCCCGGAGCATCGATGCCGTCCTGCTGACCCACGGGCACCTGGACCACTGCGGCTACCTGCCGAGCCTGGTGCGGGCGGGGTACCGCGGTCCGGTGTATGCCACACGCGCGGGTCGCGAGGTGGCCCGGGTCATCATGATGGACTCCGCCCGACTGCAGGAAGAAGACGCCGAGCAGGCGAATCGGGAAGGCTGGTCCCGGCATCACCCGGCGTTGCCCCTGTACGACACCGGCGACGTCGAACGGACCCTGCACCAGTTCCGGTCGGTCGAGTACGGCAAGCCGCTGCAGCTCGGTGGGCTGCGAATCGTTTTCCACTATGCCGGCCACATTCTGGGTGCCGCCGGAATCCGGGTGGATGACGGCTCGGAGAGCATCTGGTTCTCCGGGGATATCGGGCGTATCGACGATCCCGTGATGTTCCCCCCGAGATCGCCGGATACCGTCGACGCGGTGGTGATGGAATCCACCTACGGCGATCGGGATCATCCGAAGGAATCGCCGCTCGAGCGACTGGAGTCGATCCTGGCAGACGTTCTCGAACGCGAGGCGGTGCTGCTCGTGCCTTCCTTCGCGCTGGGACGTGCCCAGGCACTGGTCGTGCTGCTCGACCGCATTTTCCGGGCGCGTCCGGAACTGGAGCTGCCTGTCTACCTCAGCAGTCCGATGGCCGCGGAAATCTCGGAGCTGTACCGGAATTATCCGGACGAACACCGGCTCACGCCCGCGGACATGGAGGCGGCGTTCGGACGCGTGCGCGTGATCGAGCACCACCAGCGCGCGCTGCGCATGGACCGCAGGGACGGCCCCCTGGTGATCATCGCGGGCAGCGGAATGCTCACCGGCGGGCGTATCCTCGGGCATCTCCTGGGCCACGGCAGTGATCCGGAGAACCGCGTGCTGCTGACCGGTTACCAGGCGCCCGGCACGCGCGGACGCGCCCTGCTGGAGGGCGAACGGATTTTGAAGATCCAGGGAAAGATGTTCGAAGTCCGGGCCCAGGTGGACCAGCTGGAAGGTCTGAGCGCGCATGCCGACCGGGGCGAGTTGCGGCGCTGGCTGGCCGCGGCCCCGCGCCGTCCACGCCAGGTCTGGCTGGTGCACGGCGAGCCGCAGGCGCGCGCGGCCCTCGCGGAAGCGCTGCGTCTCGACGCAGCCGAGGGCCCCGACTTCAACGTTTCGGAACTTCCGGAAGGCGAGACGCTGGATATCGTGACGTGACAGCGATCGATACGGCATGGACCATTGGTCCGACAGTATCGCAGTGGAGACGGGGCATGCGTGCTCTGCGCTGGAAAACGAGAAGGGGCGCGTTCCCCACGCGGGTGTCGGCAGCAGGGATGCTGCCGTCAAGCCTACAGGGATGTATTCACGGCGTCCCGCGTGGGGAACGCGCCCCTTCTCGTTCCGGCCCCGACAGCCGCGGTCAGAGCGTGCGCGAGAAGCGCCGTTCGCCGGCAGCGGCGAGGTAGCGGTCGAAGGTCATGCAGATGTTGCGGATCATCAGGCGGCCGGTCGGAAGCACCTGGATGCGATGGCCGTCGAGGGTGAGCAGGCCGTCTTCGACGAAGGGTTCGAGTCCCGCGAGTTCGTCCGCGAAGTAGTCGCCGAAGTCGATCCCGAACTGCTCGCCGACGGCATCGCCGTCCAGCTCGAAGTGACAGATGAGCTGGGTGATGACCGCCCGGCGCAACTTGTCGTCGGCGTTCACGACCAGACCGCGCTCGATTGGAAGACGGTCTTCGGCCAGCAGCGCGTGGTAGCTGTCGAGATCCTTCACGTTCTGGCTGAAACTGTCGCCCACCTGGCCGATGGACGACACGCCCATCGCGACCAGATCGCACTCGGCATGGGTGGCGTAGCCCTGGAAGTTCCGGTACAGGCTGCCCTCGCGTTGCGCGCGAGCGAGCGGATCGTCCGGTTTGGCGAAATGATCCATGCCGATCAGCACGTACCCGGCGGACGTCAGCCGCTCGATGGTGGCTTCGAGTATGGAGAGCTTGACCGCCGGGGGCGGCAGGTCATCCTCGTGGATCCGGCGTTGCGGCATGAAGCGCGTCGGCAGGTGCGCATAGTTGAATACCGACAGACGATCCGGACCCGCATCGATCACCCGATCCAGTGTCCGCACGAAGGTCTCCACGGTCTGGAAGGGCAGGCCGTAGATGAGGTCGATGCTGATGCCATGAAAGCCCTCGCTGCGCGCCGCCTCAAGGACCTCGAGCGTTTTTTCTTCGGATTGGATACGGTTCACCGCCTTCTGCACGGTCGGGTCGAAATCCTGGACGCCGAGGCTCATGCGGTTGAAGCCCAGGCTCCGCAACACCGCAACCGTATGGGCATCCGCCTCGCGAGGATCGATCTCGATCGAGTATTCGCCGCTGTCATCCGTCTTCAGCGCGAAGTGTTCGCCGGTCCGGGTCATCAGCTCGCGCATCTGCTCGAGGGAGAGAAAGGTGGGCGTGCCACCGCCCCAGTGCAGTTGCTCCACCGGCCGCCCCGCATCGAACAACGCCGCCTGCAGGGCCATTTCCCGGTACAGGTCGTCCAGGTAGGGTTGCGCCTTGGCCCGATTCTTGGTCACCACCTTGTTGCAGGCGCAGTAAAAGCAGACGGTGTCACAGAAGGGGATATGAAAATAGAGGGAAAGCGGGCCGCCACGCGCATTGCTGATCGCAGCCTGCTGCCGATACTGCGTCTCATCGTATCCCGAGTGGAACTGGATGGCGGTGGGATAGGACGTGTAGCGCGGACCCGCCTTGTCGTAGCGGCGGATCAGGTCGGCGTCGAAGATGGGGTTGGCTTGCATGATGCTCCAGATCGAATGGCTCCGCGAAGATCGAACGGCCGGCGGGTGGTTTTCCCGACAGCCGTTCGCCGCGTCGGCCTTCCAGCGAGGGAGGCGGTATCAGGTACTGGGGTGCAGCGTGACGTCGAGATCGTCGAGCGAATCGAGACGTCCACGCAAACGCCAGCTGCCGTCCTGGGGCTCGAGATACACGTGCCAGAGCGCCTGATCCAGATCGCTCAACTCGGTGAAGTACGCCCCTTGGCGTGCGTCATAGCTCATTGACAGTCTGCGATCGAAATGATCACGGGTCGGGTGCACGAAGGCCAGCTCCAGCTCCTGCCGGGGGATGGGCACGTCGCTGGAGAGTCTCAGCCAGACCCGGCCCTCCTCCATCGACACTGCGCCAGTCAGCCCCAGGCTGAGCGCGAACTGTGCGCGTTCGATACTCTGATTGATGCCGCGCCCTTCCTTGTAATAGTCGCCGACCGCCAGGCCATCCGGATCATGGGTTGCGGCCGTAATGAGCAACACACCGAGCATGATGCCCGCAAGGGGAGGCGCGATGACGAACCAGGGCCAGAACTGTCGGTACCAGGGTTGGGTATCTTCGCGTGGATAACGCATCGTTATGAATAACCTCTCGTTGATGTCAACGTAGCGGGCCGACAAAGCGGTTCGTACGTTCGTTGCTCAATTCCGGCATGTCCACGACCTGGGCACGGAAGGTGAGATCGTTGCTGCCCCGCACCTGCGCGGGATCGGCGCGCACGCTGGCCGGGAATTCGATCACGCGTCCGGGCGGCACCTCCACGTATCCCGAGTCGGTGCCCATGAGGCGGGCGCCCTCCAGTCCCGAGACGCTGAGCTCGAAATGCCGGGTCTCGTTGCTGCGGTTGGTGAGCTTGAGCGTATAGACATTTTCCACCGTCCCGTCCGGCAGGTCACGGTACAGCATATTGCGGTCGCGGATGACATCGATCCCGACCGGGTTGCGTGCCCCCACTCCGTAGACGAAGCCGGCCAGCAGGATCAGGAGCAGGGCGCCGTACAGCACCACACGCGGGCGCAGAATTTTCGCTGGAGCGCCCGCGATCGCGTTTTCGGTGGTATAGCGGACCAGTCCTCTCGGGTAGCCCATCTTGTCCATCACTTCGTCGCAGACGTCGACGCAGGCGGAGCAGCCGATGCACTGATACTGCAGGCCATCACGGATATCGATCCCGGTCGGGCAGACCTGAACGCACAACGTGCACTCGATGCAGTCGCCCAGTCCCCTTTCCTTGGGATCCACCCCCTTCTTGCGCGGGCCACGCGGTTCGCCGCGTTCGGTGTCGTAGGAGATGATCAACGTGTCCTTGTCGAACATCGCGCTCTGGAATCGCGCGTAGGGGCACATGTAGATGCAGACCTGCTCGCGCATGAACCCGGCATTGCCCCAGGTCGCGAAGCCGTAGAACAGGATCCAGAACGTTTCCCAGCCCCCGGTGTTCAGGGTGAAGAACCGGGGAACGAGTTCCGCGATCGGGCTGAAATAGCCGACGAAGGTGAGGCCCGTGAACAGCGCGAAGGCGGCCCAGGCCGTATGCTTCCCGGTCTTGCGCAGGATCTTTTCCTTGCTCCAATCGGCGTTGTCGAGCTTCATCTGCTTGGCACGATCGCCTTCGAACCAGCGTTCGATGCGCAGGAACGCCTCGGTCCAGACCGTTTGCGGGCACGCATAGCCGCACCAGAGGCGACCCGCCAGCGCGGTGAAGAAGAACAGGGACAGTGCAGCAATGACCAGAAGGACCGCGAGCAGGAAGAAATCCTGGGGCCAGAAGGTCAGATCGAAGACGTGGAACTTCCGCTCGGGCAAATCGAACAGCACCGCCTGCCGACCTTCCCATTGCACCCAGGGCAGACCGTAGTAAATGCCCAGCAGGACCACCAGCGCAGTGACCCGCAGGCGCGCGAACAAGCCGTGCACCTGGCGGGGGTAGATCTTCTGGTGCTTCGCGTAGAACTCGCTGTCGAGGCCTTCGGCGGGCGCGGTTCCACCTCTTTTCTTGCGTTTGGTGTCGGTGTCTGACATTGCCGGTTCCAGAGGTCGGGGAGGGGGGTCGTTCGGGGTGGGTTGGTCGAAAAAAAAGCGGGCTACAAGGTGAATTGTAGCCCGCCCTGGCCTAGCGTGTTGTGGGTCTCAGTCGCGGTCGAGACTGTACACGTAGGCAGAGAGGACGTGGACTCGGTCCTCACCCAGGAGTTCGCCGAAAGCAGGCATCACGCCTGCGCGGCCCTGACGGATCGTGGTCTCGATGGCACCCACCGAGCCCCCGTACACCCAGGCGTTCGCGGTCAGGTTGGGCGCGCCGAGCATGGCCATACCCTTGCCCTCTGCACCGTGGCAGCCGGAGCAGTACGTCATGTACTGCGGCTGTCCCTGTTCCGCCATGGCCGCGTCCGCATCCGAACGGCCGGCCAGCTGCAGCACGTACTGCGCCACGTTGCTCACGCCTTCGTCTCCGAGCATCTGCTCGAAGCCGGGCATGTTCGCCTGGCGACCGTTCAGCAGGGTGTGCTTGATTTCGGCCGGCGCGCCGCCCCACTGCCATACGCCATTGGCAAGACTCGGGAAGCCGGTCGCGCCGCCCGCATCCGAGCCGTGACACGTCGAGCAATAGTTCAGGTAGAGGCGGCGCCCGGTGGTGAGCGCATCGAAATCGCGGGACAGCGAGTCGATATCCTGCTCCGCCCAGGCCGTGTACACCGGCTGGTAGCGCGCATCGGCCCGGGCCATTTCCTTCTGGTACTGGCTGTTCTCGACGTTCAGTTCGTTGCCCGAGTGCCAGCCGAGCAGACCACCGAAACGACCGAGGCCGGGATACAGCACCAGGTAGATCAGCGCGAACACGATGGTGATGTAGAACATGTACAGCCACCACCGGGGCAGCGGGTTGTTGTACTCGGTGAGGCCGTCCCAGCTGTGGCCGGTCTCGGCGCCCTGAGCCACTTCACCCGGCCGTTTCTTGCTGGTCCAGCGGATCAGCCAGTAGATGCCGGCGATGTTGGCGAGCGTCAGCACGACGACCCACCAGTGCCAGAACGTGCTCATGTCATTTTCGATCATCTTCAATCTCCTTCGTGCGACCGCTTCCGGGCCGGCGGGTGGTTTTCGTCATCGGCAAAGGGGAGGTTTGCGGCTTCGTCGAAGCGCTTCTTGTTTTTTCTGCTGAAGGCCCACCAGACGATGCCGCCGAAGAGAATCATCAGCAGAACCGTCAGGAGGCCATGCAGTGCACCGAAGCTCATGCGCTATCTCCAATGTGCCAGATCGGTACCCAGACCCTGCAGGTAGGCGATCATCGCGTCCATTTCCGTCTTGCCCCGGACTTCGTCGGCAGCTGCGGCGATCTGTTCGTCGGTGTAGGGCACGCCCAGTCTCTGTTGCGCCCGCATCTTGCGCGGCGTGAGGTCCGCATTGATTTCCTTGCGCTCGAGGAAGGCGTAGGCCGGCATGTTCGATTCCGGCACCACTGCCCTCGGGTCGATCAGGTGCAGGCGATGCCAGTCGTCGCTGTAACGGCCACCCACGCGTGCGAGGTCGGGACCGGTCCGCTTGGAACCCCACTGGAACGGATGATCCCAGACGAACTCACCGGCCACCGAATAGTGCCCATAACGCTCGGTTTCCGCCCGGAAGGGCCGGATCATCTGAGAATGGCAGGTGTAGCAGCCTTCGCGGGTGTAGACATCCCGACCTTCCAGCTCGAGCGCGGATCGCGGTTGCATGCCCTCGAGCGGCTGCGTGGTGCTGTTCAGGTAGAACAGCGGAACGATCTGGACCAGCCCCGCCACGCTGATGACCAGGATGATCAGCACGATCATCAGGCCAATGTTTTTCTCGACAACTTCATGACTCATGGTTTCATCTCCCCCGGATCAGTGAGCGGTCTGCGGCACGGTGTGCACGACGGGCTTCTCGCCGGCGATGGTCTTCCAGACGTTCCAGACCATGATGAACATGCCGAGGAAGAAGACCGCGCCGCCCAGGAAGCGCAGGAAGTAGTACGGATACATCTGCACCAGGGTCTCGACGAAGTTGTAGGTCAGGGTGCCGTCGGCGTTCACCGCCCGCCACATCAGGCCCTGCATCACGCCCGCGATCCACATCGAGACGATGTACATCACGGTGCCGATGGTGGAGAGCCAGAAGTGCCACTCGATCGCCTTGATCGAGTACATCTTCTCCTTGCCCCACAGCGCGGGAATCAGTGCGTACAGCGATCCGATGGAGATCATCGCGACCCAGCCCAACGCGCCGCCATGGACGTGCCCGATGGTCCAGTCGGTGTAGTGCGACAGTGCGTTGACCGTCTTGATCGACATCATCGGGCCTTCGAAGGTGGCCAGGCCGTAGAACGACAGGGACACGATCAGGAAGCGCAGGATCGGATCGGTACGCAGCTTATGCCAGGCACCGGAGAGGGTCATGATGCCGTTGATCATGCCGCCCCAGCTGGGCGCCAGCAGGATCAGGGAGAACACCATGCCGAGCGACTGCACCCAGTCGGGCAGCGCCGTGTAGTGCAGGTGATGGGGGCCCGCCCACATGTACAGCGACACCAGCGCCCAGAAGTGCACCACCGACAGGCGGTACGAGTAGATCGGCCGGCCCGCCTGCTTGGGTACGAAGTAGTACATCATCCCGAGGAACGCCGCCGTCAGGAAGAAGCCCACTGCGTTGTGGCCGTACCACCACTGGATCATCGCGTCCATCGTGCCCGGGTAGGCGGAATAGGACTTGAACAGCGTGACCGGCATGGAGATGTTGTTGACGATGTGCAAAACCGCGATCGTGATGATGAACGCACCGAAGAACCAGTTCGCGACATAGATATGGCTGACCTTGCGCTTCAGGATGGTGCCGAAGAACACGATGGCGTACGCCACCCACACCAGGGCGATCAGGATGGCGATGGGCCATTCCAGTTCCGCGTATTCCTTGCCCATGGTCATGCCCAGGGGCAGGGTCACCGCGGCCAGCACGATGATCAGCTGCCAGCCCCAGAACGTGAATCCGACCAGCGGCCCGCCGAACAGACGTGTCTGACAGGTGCGCTGAACGATGTAATACGAGGTGGCGAATAGCGCGGAGCCGCCGAAGGCGAAGATGACCGCGTTGGTGTGCAACGGGCGCAGGCGCCCGAAGGTGAACCACTCGAGATTGGTGTTCAGGGCCGGCCAGACCAGCTGTGCGGCAATGAGTACACCGACAAGCATGCCGACGATGCCCCAGACGATCGTCATGATCGAGAACTGCCGGACCACCTTGTAATCGTAGGTCTCCTGCGACCTTGCTGCCTGCGCACTTGTGTTATGCGTATCTGCGGTTGTTTCCATCGATATCCCCCATCGGTTTCAAGATCAGCACGACCCCCCGGCACGGTTCGGATCGCCCTGCTGACCGGAGTGTAGGCCATGAATCGGTGTTTGGGGTGATCCAGATCAAGACTTTTTCACGGGTTTGCGCGCAACGAGGGAACCTGAGCACGCGAAGACTGTCCCCGGGCGCGATCGGTGCAGTATCCTGCCGTCCCGGACGCGCCGCCCGTCGGGGAGAAGCCGGGCATCAGAACCCGGTGTGGCGGGCGGGGCTCCAACCACCTCAGGAGGACACGATGAAGTTCGAGACACAGGCGATTCACGCCGGATTTCGGCCGGACCCGACCACGCATGCCGTGGCGGTGCCGATCTACCAGACGACGTCCTACGCCTTCGACGACACCCAGCACGGCGCCGATCTGTTCGACCTGAAGGTGGCGGGCAACATCTATACCCGCATCATGAATCCGACCACCGACGTGCTCGAGCAACGGGTCGCCGCGCTGGAGGGTGGGGTCGGGGCGCTGGCGTTCGCTTCGGGCATGGCGGCGATCACCGCCGGCGTGATGACCCTTGCGCGCTCGGGGGCCAATATCGTGACCACGAGCACCCTCTACGGCGGAACCTACAACCTGTTCGCCCATACGCTTCCGCAATACGGCATCGACGTGCGTTTCGCGCCTCCCGGAGACATCGAGGCGATGCGTGCCCTGATCGATTCCGAGACCCGCGCGGTCTTCTGCGAGTCGATCGGGAACCCGGCGGGCAATGTCGCCGATCTCGGCGCGCTGGCCGCGCTGGCGCATGCGCACGGGGTTCCGCTGATGGTGGACAACACCGTGCCCTCACCCTACCTGTGTCGGCCGTTCGAGCACGGCGCCGACCTGGTCGTGCATTCGCTGACCAAATACATGGGCGGGCACGGCACCAGCATCGGCGGCATCCTGGTGGACTCCGGTGCATTCCCCTGGGCGGATCATGCTGAACGCTTTCCGGGTCTGACGCAGCCGGACCCCTCCTACCACGGGGTAACCTATACCGAGGCCTTCGGCGCCGCGGCGTACATCGGCCGGGCGCGGGTCGTGCCCCTGCGCAACATGGGTGCCGCGATTTCGCCATTCAACAGTTTCCAGATCCTGCAGGGGATCGAGACGCTGGCCCTGCGCATGGATCGCCACTGCGAAAACGCGTTGGCGGTCGCGCGCTTTCTGGAACGGCACCCGGCCGTCGGTTGGGTGGCCTACGCGGGACTGGAAAGCCATCCGGACCACGGTCTCGTCCAGCGTTACATGGGGGGGCGAGCGGCCAGTATCCTCAGCTTCGGCATCCGCAGCGCGCAGGGCGGTCGGGAGGCGGGGGCCAAATTCATCGATGCCCTTGGGCTGGTTACCCGGCTGGTCAATATCGGCGACGCAAAGAGTCTGGCCTGCCACCCCGCGACGACCACCCATCGCCAGCTCTCTGCCGAGGAACTGACACGCGCCGGGGTGAAGGAGGACATGGTGCGGCTGTCGGTCGGCATCGAGCACATCGATGACATTCTCGAAGACCTGGAACAGGCCCTTGCGGCCGCGAGCTGAGCACATGACCAAGGCCATCGATGCGGTTGCCCTGCCCGGAGAACCCACCCCGGACGCCTATGCCCAGCGCCCCTTGCGCCGTTACCTCGACGCCACCCGGCCACCGTTTCTGTCAGTGACCGTGGTGGCGGTGCTGATCGGTCTCGGGGGTGTCGTGTACGACGGGATCGCCGTTGCGTGGGGGATGTTCCTGCTTGCGTCGCTGGGTGCGTTGCTGGCCCACGCCGGCAGCAACGTGCTGAACGACTATTACGACGAGTTGAACGGAACCGATCCGGCCAACACGGCACGTCTCTTTCCGTTCACGGGCGGCAGTCGTTTCATACAGAACGGTGTCCTGACACCGAAACAGATGTTGCGTTGGGGTGGCCTGCTGATGCTTGGCACCATGATCATCGGCATGGTTTTGCTGGCTCGGGGTGGTCTGCCGCTGTTCTGGCTGGGCGTGCTCGGGCTGATTCTCGCCTGGGCCTATTCGGCGCCGCCACTGGCGCTGAACAGCCGTGGAATGGGTGAACTGGTGGTGGCCGTCGGGTTCGGCCTGATGGTGCCGCTGGGCATCGACCTCGTGTTGCGCGAGGCGCTGGCGCTGCTTCCGGTGTACGCCGGTGCCTCCTACGCATTGCTGGTTGCGGGGATCCTGTACCTGAACCAGTTTCCGGACCTCGAGGCGGATCGGCGGGCGGGCAAGCGTCACTGGGTGGTGCGGCTCGGCGCCCGTCGGGGGCGGTGGCTGTACCCCATCCTGGTCCTGTCGGCCTACGGCCTGCTCGTGGTCGGCGTATGGGTCGGACCGTTGCCCGCCTGGACCCTGCTCGGGCTGGTGCCATTGCCCGCGAGCATGGCGGCCGCGGCCATTCTGATCCGGCATGCCGGATCATCTCCGGCCCTGGTACCGGCCATCCGCCTGAATCTGAGTGCCGCGATGGCACACGGGGCTCTCGTCGCAGTGGGCCTCTGGCTCGCAGCCTGAGCTATCGTGCCGGGCACGGACCCGGGTACTCAGCTTCGCAGGTCTGCCAGGAAGCGATCGATTTCGCTTTCGGAGAGGGCCGGGAACAGGCGCCGCAGCCGCTCGCTCAGGGCAGGGGATGCAGGAGCCTCGGACCGGCCCAGCCGCGCGGTCTGCGTCAGCCAGGCAGCCTCCACCCGTTCGGCGGACTGTTCGAGCGCCAGGCACGCCCGATAGCCGTCGGCCCAGGACCGTTCCGGTATTCGGCGGCGCAGCGTGCGTATGCGCCGGGTGACGCGCCGGTTCCAGTCCCCGGAGCCCTGTGCCAGTTTGCGCCAGACCGGAGAACCCCGGCGATCGGGCAGCCAGCAGGCGAACAACACGAGGAGTACGTCGATCTGGTGGTGATCCTGCCAGTGCAGGAGCCGCGAACGGGCTTCGGGTTGGGACCAGCACCACACAGCGAAGGCCCAGAAGGCATCCGTGGACAGGGGTTCGCGCCGCGCGGGAAGCTCAGGCCGTTTGGGAGAGCGGCTCAAAACGGATACCCGCGATGCGATGCAGGCCGTCCATCTCGAGCAGGTGCAGGTCGCGGGTATGGATCTCGATCAGTCCCTGCTTGCGGAACTGTGTGAACAGGCGGCTGATGGTTTCCTGGGTGAGACCGAGGTGGTTGGCGATGTCGGCGCGCGACATGCTCAGGCAGAAACGGTCGGCGACCAGGCCGCGCGCACGGAACCGCATCGACAGACTCAGCAGGAAGGCGGCCAGGCGCTGTTCCGCGCTGCGTTGACCCAGCAGTGCGAGCAGCGATTCGTCGGAGGCGATCTCCCGGCTCATCGTGCGCATGAAGTGCTGGCGCAGGCTCGGCAGCTGCCCCGCCAACGCATCCAGCTTGTCGAAGGGGATTTCGCAGATGCTGGTCGTCTCCAGCGCGACGGCACTGACCGGGTGCAGGCCCTTGTTGATCGCATCGAGTCCCAGCAGCTCTCCCGCGAGGGTGAAACCCGTGACCTGTTCGGTGCCATCATCCGAGAGCAGTACGGACTTGAGCGAACCCGTACGCACCGCGAACACGGAAGAGAAGGGCGCCCCCATCCGGAAAAGTACCTGCCCCTTGGGGATCGGGCGGCGGCGCTGGACGATTTCGTCGAGTTGCCACAACTCATTTTCCGGAAGCCCCACCGGAAGGCAGAGCACCTTCAGTGAACACTGATCACAGGAACCCGAAGCGTGAATCGTCATGGGCACCGAGTGTAATCAGAATTCGCACGCGAAAGGAAGTGCGCATTGAGAGAGCGGGGATTTGGGGTTCCGTGCGGCGAAATGACTGCCTGAGGCCGCGAGCGTGGGTCGGTCGTCCACACGGGCTGGCGTGTTGACCCTGATCTGGATCATCGCAAACCCAGCCCGCGTGGACTACCTTCGTTGATATGCAGTCCACGGCGCTGTTTCTGCCCCGATCGTCCCTCGACGCACTGATCCAGGCGTTGCGTGCCTGCGGTTACGAGCGCGTTCTGGGTCCGGTTGCGCGCGATGGCGCAATCACCCTGCAGGCACTGGATTCCGCTTCAGATCTTCCGGTCGGTGTGCGGGATCGGCAGGAGCCCGGGCAGTATCGTCTGGGGCATGGCGAAGGCGAGCGCTGCTTTGCCTGGGCCAATGGCCCTCAGGCGCTGAAGCCGCTGACGTTCGCCCCCAGGGAGACACTGTGGCGCTGTGAGCGGGACGCCGAGGGTGGGCTGGTGTTCCGGGATGCCGGCGAACGCAACGTTCCGACTGCGGTGATCGGCGTTCGGGCCTGCGACCTTGCCGCCCTGAAGATTCAGGAACGCCATTTTCTAAAGGCGCCCTATCCGGATCCCCGCTACGCGGCTCGGCGCGAGAGTCTGTTTCTGGTCGCGGTGCACTGCAGCCACCCGGCATCGACCTGCTTCTGTGCGTCCACCGGAGATGGCCCCCGGGCGGAGACGGGATTCGATCTGGCCCTGTCGGAACTCGACGACGGTTTCGTGGTGACGTCCGGCACGGAGCGGGGCGCAGCCGTCGTCGAGCGGCTCGAACTCGACCGCGCGAGTCCGGCGCAGACGGCGGAGGCGGATGCCGAAATCGAGGCGGCCGCGCGGCAGCAGGTGCGCGCGCTGCCGTCTCGCAATCTCCGGGACGCGCTGTACGCGCGGCTGGAACATCCGCATTGGGACCAGGTCGGCCGGCGCTGCCTCTCCTGCGGCAACTGCACCGCGGTCTGCCCCACGTGTTTCTGCCACGCGGAACAGGACGAACCGGCGCTGGACGGCTCCCGCACCGATCACCTGCGCCAGTGGGATTCCTGCTTTACGGCCGTGCACAGCTACATGGGTCATTTCCTGGTGCGCGAGGAAACCCGTCTGCGGTACCGGCAGTGGCTGACGCACAAGCTGGCGTCCTGGCACGACCAGTACGACCGTTCCGGCTGTGTCGGGTGCGGCCGCTGCATTGCCTGGTGCCCGGTCGGCATCGATATCACGGCCGAGGTCGAGGCCCTGCTGGAGCCGACCGATGCATGATCCGGACCGCCCGGTGGAAGTCGAAGTCGTCGACCGTGTCGAGGAGACCCCGACGATCTACACCCTGCATCTGCGTTTCACCGACCCCGCGGTGGCCGGAAGCTATCGATCGCGACCCGGGCAGTTCAACATGCTGTATCTCTATGGTGTCGGTGAAGTGCCGATCTCCATCGTCTCCGACCCCGATTTCGACGGCCCGGTGGAGCACACCATCCGCTCCGTGGGACGCGTGACCCGCGGCATGGAACGCCTCCGGGTGGGCGACCGGCTGGGGCTGCGGGGACCCTACGGCCGTGGCTGGCCCCTGGAGGCCGCCGAAGACCGCGATGTCGTGATCGTGACCGGCGGGCTGGGCTGCGCGCCGGTGGTGTCGATGATCCGCTACGTGCTGGAGCGCCGGGAGCGGTTCGGACGGCTGACGATCCTGCAGGGCGTGAAACACACCGACGACCTGATCTGGCGCCGCCAGTACGAGGCGTGGCAGCGGCTCCCGAACACGCAGGTGCTGCTGGCCGCGGATGTCGGTGGGCCCAACTGGCCCTACAGCGTGGGCAAGGTCACGGTGCTGTTCGACCGCGCCGGGATCGACCCGGAACGGAGCATCGTGATGCTCTGCGGCCCGGAGATCATGATGAAGGCCTCGATCGACCGGTTGCTTGCGCTGAACGTGCCGCCCGAGGCTCTCTGGCTCAGCATCGAGCGCAACATGCAGTGTGGAGTCGGACACTGCGGGCACTGCCAGGTCGGGCCTCATTTCGTCTGTCAGGATGGCCCGGTGTTCCATTACCCGGTACTCCGTCCCTGGCTGGGCGTCACCGGTTTCTGAGGGGAGTGCGATGGCGACGCCCAGATTCACCGTGACCGATGCCCTGGATCGGCTGAACGAGCGACCGCAGCCGCGCCCGCGCATCGCGGTGCACAAGTTCAGTTCCTGCGACGGCTGCCAGCTGGCATTCATCAACGCCGGCGAGGCGCTGCTGCAACTGGCCGAGCTGGTGGACATCGTGCATTTCGCCGAGGCGGGCCCGATGGATCCCGAAGCCGCGGTCGACCTGGCCTTCGTCGAGGGCAGCATCTCGACGCCGGAGGAGGCCGAGCGCATCCAGACGGTCCGGGCCAACACCCGGTTTCTGGTGAGTATCGGCGCCTGCGCCACTTCGGGCGGGCTGCAGGCCCTGCGCAACTTCAACGCCGATGGGGCCGCCGGGTGGACCGAGGCGGTCTACGCGCAGCCCGAGTTCATCCACAGCCTGGACACCGCCACCCCGGTCGCGGAGCACGTGAAAGTGGACCTCGAACTCTGGGGCTGCCCGGTGAACGCGCGTCAGGTCTTCCAGGCGCTGCGCCAGCTGCTGTTCGGCGTGGCGCCGGTGGTCGACCGGGACAAGCTCTGCGTTGAATGCAAGCGTCAGCAGCACGTGTGCGTGCTGGTCGCCAAGGGCGAGCCCTGCATGGGCCCGGTCACGCATACCGGTTGCGGGGCGCTGTGCCCGGCATTCGGGCGTGACTGCTACGCCTGCTTCGGGCCCGCCGAGAACCCCAATACCGCTGCACTGGCGCGCCGGTTCGAGGGTCTGGGCCTGTTGCCCGAGGCGGTGGCGCGGCGCTTTCACCTCATCAACAGCCATGCACCGGCATTCCGCATCGAATGGCTGGACTGGCAGGAGCGTTCATGACCGGCCATCGCGAGATCCGCATCGAGGTGCCCGTGCTCGCCCGGGTCGAGGGGGAAGGGGCGCTGGACCTGATCGCGAGCGGCGGGCGGATCGAGACCCTGCGCCTGCGCATCTTCGAACCGCCCCGTTATTTCGAGAAGTTCCTGGAGGGGCGCGGTTACGGGGAAGTGCTGGATATCGTCGCGCGGATCTGCGGCATCTGCCCGGTGGCGTACCAGATGACCGCGGTGCAGGCCCTGGAGCAGGCCTTCGGCGTCGAGCCCTCGCCCTGGGTGTTGCGGCTCCGGCGCCTGATGTACTGCGGCGAGTGGCTGCAGAGCCACGCCCTGCACATCCACCTGCTGGCGCTGCCTGACTTCCTGGGTTTCGACAACGGCATTGCGATGGCCGCGAAACACCCCGATGCGGTGCGTCGCGGGCTGCGCCTGCAGAGGTTGGGTAACGACCTGATCAAGTTGTTCGGAGGACGCTCCGTGCACCCGGTAGGGATGCGGGTGGGAGGATTCCATCGGGCGCCCGATCCGGAGCAGGCGGCGCGGGTGCTGGCGGAACTGCGCTCGGCGCTGCACGACGCGGAGGCTCTGGTGGGGTTCACCGCCGGGCTCGAACTGCCCGAGGACGACCAGGACTTCCTGTCGGTCGCCCTGCGCCACGAGCACGAGTATCCGATGTTCTCGGGCCGGATCGTTTCCGACGGCGGCCTGGACATCCCGATCGAGGGCTTCCCGGACCGTTTCCGGGAATCGCACGTCGCACACTCGACCGCGCTGTACGCGCACCTCGATGAGCGGCCGTACCTGGTCGGGCCGCTCGCGCGCCTGAATCTCAACCACGACCGGTTGTCGGCGCCGGCTCGGGCCGCGCTGGCGGCCACGGGTCTGCGTCTGCCCAGTCGCAACATGTTTCACTCGGTCATCGCGCGGGCGGTGGAAATTCACGAGGCGGTGCTGGAGGCCATCCGGCTGCTCGAGGATTACCATCCCGAGGAACCGGCTTTCGTTCCGGTCGAGCCGGGCGCGGGGAGCGGTTGCGGTGCGACGGAAGCCCCGCGCGGCATGCTTTGGCACCGGTATGAACTGGACGACGAGGGCAAGGTGCTTTCGGCCTGGATCGTCCCGCCGACCTCGCAGAACCAGGCACGGATCGAGGACGATCTGCGGAGGTCGCTGGAGGCCTTCGGCCTGCACCATGACGACGATGCGCTGCGCCTGCGCGGGGAGACGGTCATTCGCAACTACGATCCCTGCATTTCCTGCGCGACGCATTTTCTGAAGGTCCGTGTCCAGCGCCACTGATTGCCTGCCTCCCGGGCCTCGCGCGTGAAGGCACCGGAGCCGCCCGTGCGCTGGCGGGTGATCGGAATCGGATCGCCGGTCACCCGGGATGACCTCGGTTGGGCCGCGATCGATCTTCTGCGCATGGCGGGCCTGGACGCTTCCCTCGAACTGCTCGCCCTCGACCGGCCCGGTCCGGCCCTGCTGGAGCACATGGGCCGTGGCGAGCGGGTGATCCTGATCGACGCGATGCAGTCCGGGCAGCCACCCGGCAGCGTGCGTGAGCTGGCACTCGACGACCTGATCGCCGGCGCCGGCATGCCGTCGACGCACGCACTGGGTGTGGCCGAGACACTCCGCCTGGCCGAGGCGCTGGGCGCGTTGCCAGAGCGCCTGCACATTCTGGGGATCGAAATGGGGACGCCCGGGACGGATGGCGGCTGGCGGGCCTCGGCCCTGCGCGAGGTTCTGCGCAGGGTCCGTGCGCTGACGGAGTGCCGTGCACCTGAGTAGGCCGTGCCGAAAGTGACCGGGACATCGCCTCGGGACGGACCGGTCTGCTATCTTCCGTCCATTGCCTCCGTGAACCTGGACTCCCGATGAGCGATCAAGAAGCCTCCGCAGCCGAACTCAACAAGGAACAGCGCATCCTCTCGATGGTGAAGAAGGTGCTGACCGACGTGGCCCGCGACACCCACGCGCCGCCCGGTATCAAGCACCCGCTGACCGACCGCACGATCGAGGGCATCCGCGACTGCCTCACGATGATCGTCGCGCGTGAACAGGAACTGGGCGAGGCACTCGGCCAGTCCATGAACCTGCGTCCGCGCTATGTGGACGAGCCGCGCAAAAACACCGTCGTGCCGATCAACATCGACGGTCTGCGCAAGAAGCCAAAGCCGCAGTAGGCGGCGGGGCTTCGGCATCCAGGGTCGCCGCGGATGCAGCATTATCTGGCGATTGCGCTGGGTGGAGCACTCGGTTCGGTGCTGCGCTTTGCGCTGAACGAGACCGTGTCGGACCGCTTCGGGCGCGCGTTCCCCTGGGGTACGCTCGGCATCAACGTGATCGGTTCGTTCCTGATCGGCGTGCTGGCGATCCTGCTGGTCGAGCGTTGGGATGTCAGTCCGGTCATCCGCCTGGGTCTGATGGTCGGCCTTCTGGGAGGCTTCACGACCTTTTCGTCGTTCTCCCTGGAAGTGGTGAACCTGATGCACAACGGTGCCTTCCTGCGCGCGTTCGGCTACGTGCTGGCGAGCGTGACCGTCTGCGTGGCCGCGGCGGCGCTCGGCATGGGGCTGGCCCGAAACGTGACAGGACACTAGCGCACTTGGACCTTTGCCGGGGGGCGCCTTAGACTGCGCGCTCCGAAAAAACGAACGGAAGGGTCATGCTGGATATCCGCGTACTGCGGCAGGATCTCGATGCGGTCGCGGTGGGGCTCGCCCGTCGCGGGTTCAATTTCGACCGGCAGCGGTTTCTGGATCTGGAAGCCCGCCGCAAGGCGGTGCAGATTCGGACCCAGGAGTTGCAGAACGAGCGCAATACCCGCTCCAGGGCCATTGGACAGGCCAAGGGTCGCGGCGAGGACATCGAGCCGCTGCTGGCCGCGGTGAGTGCGCTCGGCGAAGAGCTGAAGCAGTGCGAACAGGACCTGCAGACCCTGCAGGGCGAACTCGACGAACTCCTGCAACAGATTCCCAACCTGCCGCGCGCGGATGTGCCCGAGGGAGCCGACGAAAACGCCAACGTCGAGCTGCGTCGGGTCGGTGAACCGTTGCCCATGGACTTCGAGCCCCGTGATCACGTCGATCTCGGCGCTCCCGGAGGTTGGCTGGATTTCGAGGCGGCGGTGCGCATTTCCGGGTCGCGCTTCGTGGTGATGCGCGGCGAGATGGCGCGCCTGCATCGCGCGCTGATCCAGTTCATGCTCGACCTGCACACCCGCGAACACGGGTACGAGGAAGTGTACGTGCCCTATCTGGTCAATCCCGCCGCGCTGTTCGGGACCGGCCAGCTGCCGAAGTTCGACGCCGATCTGTTTACCGTGCGCGGAGAGCAGGGCTTCCGCCTGATCCCGACCGCGGAAGTTCCGGTGACCAACCTCGTGGCGCAGCAGATCCTGGATGCACGTGATCTGCCGCTGAAGTTCGTCGCGCATACGCCGTGTTTCCGGTCCGAGGCCGGCAGCTACGGCCGCGACGTGCGCGGCCTGATCCGGCAGCACCAGTTCGAGAAGGTGGAACTGGTGCAGATCGTGTGTCCCGAGGATTCCGATGCCGCGCTGGAAGCCCTGACGGCGAATGCCGAAGCGGTGTTGCAGGCCCTCGAGCTGCCTTACCGGGTGATGCTGCTCAGCACCGGAGACATGGGGTTCTCCGCGGCCAAGACCTACGACCTCGAGGTCTGGCTGCCGGGGCAGCAGGCGTACCGGGAAATTTCCTCCTGCTCCACCTTCGGCGATTTTCAGGCGCGGCGCATGCAGGCGCGCTACCGGCCCGACGCGGGCGGTCGTCCGGAACTGGTGCACACGTTGAACGGTTCGGGCCTGGCCGTGGGTCGCACGCTGGTTGCGGTGCTGGAAAACCACCAGCAGGCGGATGGCAGCATTCGGATTCCGGAGCGGCTGCGGCCCTACCTCGGGGGAACGGAGCGACTGGTTCCGCTGTCCTGAAGGAAAGGGCCTGGCGCGGACGCCCGGAACCCGGGCGAAGCATCGGCGTCTCTCCGGAGGCGTGCCGCGCGGAGCGCGATAGGCTACTTTCTGATCAGGATTCCCGGCAGGTGCGTATGATGGTTTCAGGCCGTTTTTTCTCTCTCTGGAGCGTCGGGTTGGTCCTGTTGCTGACGATCCCCTGCGCCATCGGCTCTGAAGACGGGTTTCGCAGCATAGACGACACGCCCCGCCCGATCGGCCTGCACACCCCAGACTGGTTCGAGCCCAGTTTCCTTGATTTTCGCGAGGATCTCGAACGGGCTCTGAGCCGGGGCAAGAAAGGCCTGGCCGTGTACTTCGGCATGGACCATTGCCCCTACTGCGAGGCGATGCTGAACGAAAACCTCGCGCAGGCGGATATCCGGCAGTACTTTTCCGATCACTTCGACGTGGTGGCGCTCGATGTGCTGGGCAGTCGCGAGATCGTGACCCTCGACGGGGAGCGCATGAGCGAGCGGGCCTTTGCCGTGCAGAGACGCCTCAATTTCACGCCGTCTTTTGCCTTCTTCGACGCGGATGGCGAAGAGATTTTTCGTGTCCGTGGCTACTATCCACCGTACCGGTTCCGCGCCGCGCTCGAGTACGTGATCGACCGGCACGACCGCGAAGGGAGTTTCCGCGAATACCTGGAGCGCGCGTCGCCGCCGCCCAAATTCGACGTCGATGACATCAATTACCAGGCGTTTTTCCAGAATCCGCCGTTCATGCTGGACCGCTCGCGAATCCCCGCGCAGCGGCCGCTGGTGGTGTTCTTCGAACGGCGCGCCTGCCACGCCTGCGACGTGCTTCACTCGGAGCCGCTCGAGGATCGTCGTCTGCTCGATCAACTGGCGCTTTTCGATGCGGTACAGCTGGATCTCGACGCCGATACGCCCGTCATCACCCCGGATGGGACCCGCACCACGGCCCGGGAGTGGGGAGAACAGCTGGATATCCACTGGGCGCCGACGCTGGTGTTCTTCGATGAACGGGGCGTGGAGATCATCCGCATCGACTCGGTCGTCGCGCTGAACCGCCTGACCAACGTGACGAGCTACGTGCTTACCCGCGGTTACGAGGACTTTCCAACCTTCGAGCGTTGGCGTGCCGCCGGCGGCAGCGCTTCCGCCCCGGAGTTCAGGGAGCCCGGTGCCGGATCTCCCAGCAGCGATGCGGCGGGTGGCGCTGAAAATCCGGAGGGGTCGTCGCGCGGGTGATTTCGTTCAGGTGGCAGGCCGGAAGTTCCGCTGCGTGCAGGTCGAACCCCCGCCGGTTGTTCGAGAAGATCAGGACGCCCTCGGGCGCCAGTCGCAGAAGCGAGCGCTGGATCAGCCAGGGATGATCGCGCTGCACGTCGAAGCTGGTTTCCATGCGCTTGGAATTCGAAAACGAGGGCGGGTCCAGCACGATCAGGTCGAAGCGCTGGTCCCGGGGCGGGGCGGTTTCGAGCCACTGCAGCACGTCCACCGCCATGCACGGGTGTTCGGGGCGGTCGAGGCCGTTCAGTGCGAGGTTGCGCCGGGTCCAGTCCGTATACGTTCGGGAAAGGTCGAGGGTCAGGCTGCTGGCGGCGCCCCCCGCCGCCGCGTGAACGGTGAAACTTCCCGTATACGCGAACAGGTTCAGGAACCGGCGGCCCTGTGCCTGCTCCCGCACGCGCGCACGCGTGCTTCGATGATCCAGAAACAGGCCGGTATCGAGACGGCTCTCGAGGTCGACCTCGAACTGCAATCCGTGTTCCAGCACGACAAAGCGCTCGCCATCGGCCTGGCCGGCTTCGGCGTATTGCTCACCGCCGCGTCCCCGTTCGCGCAGCTTGGCCGCGAGCTGGTGGCGATGGCCGCCGGCCAGCGCAGAGGCAACTGTGTCCAGGAGTCCGTCGCCGTAGGCCTCCAGCGCGCCCGGTTCCGCCCAGCGGCCCTTGTGCATCAGCTGCACGTGCAGGCGCGGTCCGTACCGGTCGATCTGCAAAGGAAAGTCGGGCAGGTCGCGGTCGTAGACCCGGTAGCATTCGGTGTCTTCGCGCCGAGCCCAGCGTGACCAGTGCCGGTCGTTCTTGCGCAGGCGGTTGCCGAACGCGATCCAGTCCGGGGTCCAGCTCATCTGCGACCTCGTGCCTCGTTCATGCCTTCAATCCTCATCCCGTATACTCCGTGACCGGGCAACGGTCAGTGGGGCGATCCGATGTATTTCGAGCGAGGGTTCGTGGTCGAGCATCGGCTTGTGCTGGAAGAACTGATCGTGCGGACCCACCGCATCGCCTTCTGGATCTTTGTCGGCACCTTCACCGGCTACGGAGTTGCGGTGTGGGTCTGGTTCAGCGGCCACACCTGGGCTGCGCTGATCATTGCGACCCTGAGTTATCTCTTTTTCCGCCAGTTCCGCATGCTTTCGTTCAACCTCGCTCGGATGCCGTTGCGGGGAAAGGCACGGGCCCTGCCGGTACTGCAACAGGTCGAACGCGCGCTGGAGCAGGGCAGGGCCGCCGCAGTGATGGCCGAACTCGAGGCGCATCTGCAGGCACTCGGTCAGGAGCCTGCCGAGGACTGAGCGCCGCGTTCAGCCGGCATGGCGCAGGGCGGCGACCGCGAGCGCGATCCAGCCAAGGATGAACAGCGTACCGCCCAAGGGGGCGACTGCGCCGAGTACGCGGGGTGCGCCCAGAGCCAGCGCGTAGAGGCTGCCCGAGAACAGCACGATACCGAGCACGAACGCGATCGCGGACGTGGTAGCCCAGCCATTCGCCAGGCGGGCCCAGAGTGCAGCGACGGCCAGTAGCGCGAGTGCGTGCAGAAAGTGGTACTGCACACCCGTCTGCCAGGTCGCCAGCGCGCGCTCGGTCAGGCGCGCCTCCAGCCCGTGTGCGCCAAAGGCTCCCAGTACCACGGCAAGCGCCGCAAAGCCGGCTCCGAGTACAATCAATGCGGTAACCGTCACGTTATGAATCCCTGTCTGGAGGTTGTCATGCCGTCTTTCGACGTGGTGTCCGAGGTTGAACTGCCCGAATTGCGCAATGCCGTCGACCAGGTGCGGCGCGAAATCGACAATCGGTTCGACTTCAAGGGCACCTCCGCCGCCGTGGAACTGAGCGACACGACCGTGCAGATGCGCGGCGATGCCGAATTCCAGCTGGAGCAGATCCTCGACATTCTACGCATGAAGCTGGCCAAGCGCGGCATCGACACCGCGTGCATGGATCCGCAGGAGGTGACGAAGTCCGGGATGTCCGTGAAGCAGGACATCCTGATCCGCCAGGGCATCGACGCCGAACTCGCCAAGCGTGTGCAGCGCCTGATCAAGGATTCCAAGATCAAGGTGCAGGCGAGCCTGCAGGGGGAACAGATCCGGGTCACCGGAAAGAAGCGCGACGATCTGCAACAGGTCATTGCGCTGCTGCGCGGGGAAAGCTTCGACCGACCGTTGCAGTTCAACAACTTCCGCGACTGAAGCCCCGCCCCCAGCCGCCTGCGTTCAATCGCGTGTGACGGGGTTGTCGGCGTCCGCCATGTCGCTGTCGACATCGAGACCGGGCACCCAGTCGGTTTCGCGTGCCCGCGCCACGGCCTGTTGGTGAATGCGCTCGTGGCGTTCGCGCAGTTCCGGTGGTAGCTGGCTCACGAGCAGCCCGTACTTGTCCCACTCGGCCGCCACCTTGTCGTGAAGGATCTGGAGTTGCGCCAGTTGCCACCCCTCGCAGGTCTCGGTTTCGGGGATCAGCCCGAACACCCAGGCATCCTTGATGATTCCGCCCAGCGCGGTCATGCCGCCGTACAGGTCGTTGTGGATGCCGACATAGCGCCGGTCCCGGTTCAGACTCGCTTTCGTGTTCATGGCGCGGATTCTATCCGCTGCCGGGTTCGAGGCCCAGCACTATCGCTTCCTACCGTGATGGACCCTGCGGAATTTCTTTCGCAGCGCGGGGTCAAGCGGTCATGAGTCCCGACAACCTGCGACGCCTGCGCCTGCGCGTCACCCTCAAATTGATGATTCTGGCCGCGGTGACGGTGTTCCTGTTTCTGCTGCTCGCGGCCCTGTTTTCCCGGCCTGGAGGCAACATCGTACTGCCGCTGGAAATCGATCTGACGAACATCGCCGCGGGTGCCTCCGAGCGCGTTCAGTGGAACGGCCGGCGGGTCCTGATTCTTCATCGTGACCGGAAGATGCTGGATGCCCTGGCCGACGCGGACGAATTGTACGATCCCGCCTCGCGTTTCGACCGCAAGCCGCGTGGATTGTCCCTGGAGCATCGGGGATTCCTCCCCGAATGGCTGGTGGTCTATGCCGAGAGTACGGATCTGGGGTGCGATCTGGACCTCGTTTCACCCGACGACGCGACGGACTGGGCGGGGGGGCTGGTCGATCGCTGCCGTGGCGGTCGTTATGACTTCGCCGGGCGCGTCTATCGCGGTCAGCCCGCGATGCGCAATCTCGAAGTGCCCCACTACGGTCTGGATGGGAGCCGTCTGACCCTCGGGGTCGAGTGAGGGCGGGTCAGGCCTCGATCGGCAGATAGGCGTCGAAACGGATGCTGCGGCCACGCAATGCGTAGGCGGGCTCCTGATCGCCCAGGGCGGGGGCGTGCAGCGGACGCTTGACCACCACCCGTCGGCGCACGTGCCGCCGCAGGCAGACCAGTGTCGAGGGCGCGTCCGTGTCGGCTGTCGCCCCGAGCAACCGCTGCAGGATGCGCATCTCTTTCTTGACGGCTGCGTCCTTCGCGCGGGCCGGAAACATCGGGTCGAACACGGCGGCGTCGAAGGCCGTTTTATGGCGTTCGAGCCAGGAACACGCATCGGCGTGCACGAATTCGATACGATCCAGCGTGGTTCGCAGGGGCTCATGGGCACGGGCGCGGCGCAGCGCATCGGCCAGCAACGCCGCAAGCACGGGATGACGCTCGAGGATCGTGACTTCAAAACCGCGTGCGGCCAGTACCAGGCTGTCGCGGCCCAATCCCCCGGAGGCGTCGAGGATCCGGGCGCCGCGCGGAAGCTGACCCAGCGCCCGGGCCAGGTCCTCGCGACTCTGCGCGGCGTGGGCGAGCCGGTAGCCCTGCTTGCCGTGCACGAAGTCCAGGTGCAGCGCCAGGGTTTCGCGCCGCAGGCCGCGCGCCACGAGCGACAGGCCCTCGGGTCCGCACGCGAGTTGCAGTTCGTGCAGGCCTTCGGAGTCCGGATTGGAGGTGGCCGGTCCGATGCGATGCGCCACGACCAGATCCCAGGCGGCTTCCTCGCAGCCTGCATCGCGCCGGATGGTGAGAGGCACGGTGGCTTCAGTAGTGGGGTGGGGGCGGCTCATCGGCCGGATTCACGGACGGCTGCGCGGCCAGCGCCTGGACCCGTTCCGACAGTTCGCGCAGCTGTCGCGCAAGCATCTGGTTCTCATGCTGGAGGCGGAGCAGGGCTTCGTCCTGGCTCTGCAGGGTGTACTCCAGGTGCGCGTTGCGGATCTCCAGTTCCTCGATACGGGATTCAAGGTCCATCAGGGTTTCCCGGTGTTCCATGGGATCAGGCCCGCACGACGTTGCGCGGGCTTCCCTCAAGCCATGCGGCGATGTTGGCGGCGACCTCGTCCAGCACATTCTGGCGCGCCTGGCGCGCGGCCCATGCGGTATGCGGCGTGAGGACGAGGTTGGGGATGTCGGCGGCCAGCAGGGGGTGGTCGGCGGGAGGCGGTTCCGGCTCGAGCACGTCGATTCCCGCGCCCCCGAGATGACCCGAGCGCAGACTCTCCGCGAGCGCCCAAGGATCGATCAGCCCGCCGCGGGCGGTATTGATCAGCAGGCTGCCCCTGCGCATCCGGGCGAGCCGGGAACGGTCCACGAGATTGCGGGTGGCATCGGTCAGCGGACAGTGGAGGCTGAGCGCGTCCAGCTCGGGCAGCAGGTCGTCGAGATCGGGCCGGTCCCTCGAATCGGTTGCGTCGGGGCGCAGGCTGCGCACGAACGTCACGCGCATGCCGAAGGCTTCCGCGAGCCGGCCCGTGGCCTGCCCCAGCACCCCGTGGCCGACGATGCCGAGGTGCATTCCCGCAAGCGTGCGGATGGGATGGTCGAGGAGACAGAACTGCTCGGATTCGCTCCAGCGCCCCGCCCGGATGTCCGCGCGGTAGGCATCCAGGCGCGTGACCAGCGTCAGCAGCAGCGTGAACACATGCTGGACGACGGAGTCGGTGGCGTAGTCGCGCGCGTTGCAGACCGGGATGCCTCGGCCGGCCGCGGCCTGAACGTTGATGTTGTTGGTTCCGGTGGCGGCCGCGCAGATCAGCTTCAGCGGTACAGCGCCGGCCAGGATGTCCGCGTCGAGGACCACCTTGTTGGTGACGACCACCCCGGCGTCGGCGATCCTTGCGGCGATGTCCCCGGGCCGGGTGCGCAAGTGGAATTCCCATTCGGGGAGCACACTGCGAAGCCGCGCGAGATCCAGATCACCCCGGTCGACGGTGTCGAGATCGAGAAACACGCCCTTCATTTGGCCGGCCGACCCCGCAAAGGAAACAAGCCCCGATAAACGGGGCTTGTTGTGGCTGGACGACCGGGTTCAGTTGTCGCCGCTGAAGGCATGAAACAGGTTCAGCAGATGCAGGAACATCACGTACAGGTTCGCGTACAGCGACACCGTCATCACGATGTAGTTGGCGTCGGGGTCGTGAATCATCCGGCTGGTATCGAACAGGATGGCCGCGGACAGCAGCAGCACGACGGCGGCAGAGATCGCCAGCGACAGCGCGGGGATGGCCAGGAAGAGGTTGGCGACGATCGCGACCAGCGCCAGTACCAGACCCACGATCAGGAAGCCCCCGAGGAAGCTGAAGTCCTTGCGTGTGGTCAGCGCATACGCGGACAGCGCCACGAAGGCGACGGCCGTCGTGCCGAAGGCGTTGCCGACGATCTGCGAGCCGTTCGGCAGCCCCAGATAGAGGCTCAGGATCGGTCCGAGGAAGAAGCCGAGGAGGCCGGTGAAGGCGAAGGTCAGGACCAGGCCCCAGACCGAGTTGCGCACTGCGTGGATGGCGAACGGACCGCCGATGAGCACGGCCAGCATGAAGATCCAGTGCACCGGGGGCGCCTGGATGGCCATGGCGGTGAATGCGGTCACGGCGCTGAAAGCCAGCGTCAGGGACAGCAGCAGGTACGTGTTGCGGATGACCTGGTTGGTGCGGACGGTTTCGCTGACGGAAGTTCCCGCGCGAGTGTATGCCATGCGTTCTTCGGACACGGATTGCCTCCTGTTGGAAAGACGGACGCGCAGAGTGTACCTGCGCCCGGCTGCGCTCGCAGCCGTTCCCGAGTTGGATCAGGGTTTATGCCGGCAGTTCCCGCTCAGGTGCTCGGGAGACTGACTGGCGGGCCCGCACCCATCCCGCTTCGGGAGACGATCAGTGGTTCTCGGACTGCTGCTCTTTTTCCTTGAGTGTGGCCACGCGTTCCTGGACCGCAGTGATCGAGGCATCCGTGGAACGGAAGATGTTCTCCTTGCCGATCACGGAATCGAGCCCGGTACGCTCCATGACTTCCAGGACCTGCGCCTTCAGTCCCGCGAACACGAGGGTTACGCCCCGCGCCTTCAGGCGGTTGACCAGCGAGTGGATCACCTCTTCGCCCGACGCATCGATTTCATTGATGCCCTTGGTCACCACGATCAGATATTTCGCATTCGGGTGGCGGGCCGCCAGTTCCAGCACGGCGTCCTCGAAATACGGCACATTGGCGAAATACAGCGAACGGTCGAAGCGCAGGAGCCCGATCTCGTCGCTGGCCTTCAGGCCATAACGCTGCGCCTCGCGCAGGGTGCCGTCCGAGTAGCGGGCCAGTTCCGAAACCCGTGGACGCATGCTGCGGTACAGGAACAACGCCACCGCCAGACCCACCCCGACCAGGATGCCGATATCGAGTTTCGGGGCAAACGCGAGTGTGGCGACGAAGGTCACGATCGCCGCGATGCCGTCATGCCGGCTGGCCAGCCAGGCGTGGTGGATGGCCTTGAAATTGATCAGGCCGATCACCGCCATCATGATGATCGCGGCGAGCACCGCCTGTGGCAGGTGGTAGAACAGCGGCGTGAGGAAGACCAGCACCAGCAGGATCATCAGCGCCGTGAAAGCCGAGGACAGGCCGGTACGCCCCCCTGAGTTGAGGTTCACGGCCGAGCGCGAGAACGAGCCGCTGACCGGATAGGCCTGGGTGAAGCTGCCGGCGATGTTGCCGAGGCCCTGGCCGATAAGCTCCTGGTTCGGGTTCAACCGCTGCCCGGTGCGCGCCGCCATGGCGCGGGCGATGGCGATCGCCTCGGTGAAGCCGACGAGCGCGATCACGAAGGCGGCTGTGAACAGCGCCGCAATGGTGCTCAGGCTCAGGTCCGGCGCGGCGAAGGAGGGCAGTCCGGCGGGGATGTTGCCGACGACCTTGCCGCCGGCATTCATGCGTACCGTGCCGTCGGTGATCTGGTCCACCCGGTAGGTGCGTCGGTCGGTTTCCTGTGCATCGGTGACGTTTTCATCGAGCAGGAAACGCGGTGTCGATTCATCCTCGGAAACCAGCAGTCGGAAGCGCAGGTCGCGCAATGCGTCGTGGGCCGTCCTGGCCTCCGCGTGGGTCGCGGCAGCTTCGATCTTCAGCAGGCTGGCTTCGTACCGGAGGGTCGCGGCCTCGGTCGGATCGGCCTGTTCGATGGCCGCCTCGCGCTCCCGTGCATCATCCTCCAGTTGCCGTTGCTGCTTGTTGAGGTCTGAAAGCCGCTGGATCTGTTCCGCGATCTCCGGCGGACCGATCTGTGCGATCTCGACGTCGGCCTTGCGCTCGAAACCGACGGCCCAGCTGACCACGGTCGTGACGACCACCGCGGCCAGTACGCCCGGGATCTTTGGCGCGATGCGTTTCATGCCCACCATCAGCACGATGGCGCCCAGCCCGAAGGCCAGCGTGGGCCAATGCAGTCGTGTCAGCTCCGTGAATACACCCCAGAGCCCGACCATGAAATGTCCGCTCGTGTCGATGGGGACGCCCAGCAGCTTGTTCAACTGCGACAGGCCGATGATCAACGCTGCGGCGTTGGTGAACCCGACGATCACGGGGTGGGAGATGAAACTGACCAGCGCCCCCATTTTCAGCAATCCGAGGGCCAGCTGGACAATGCCGACCAGGAACGCCAGCACGATCGCCAGGGCGATGAATTCTCCGGATCCCGGGCTTGCGAGGGGGATCAGCGCGGTGGCCGTCAGCAGCGAGACCACGGCCACCGGGCCGGTGGCGAGCTGGTTGGAGGAGCCCCACAGCGCGGCGATGACCACCGGCAGCAGGGACGCGTAGAGCCCGTACACCGGCGGCAGACCGGCCAGCTGGGCGTAGGCCATCGACTGGGGGACCAGCACCAGGGCGACCGCGATTCCTGCAGAGAGATCGGCCTTGAGAATGTCGCGGTTCGGTCGTTGCCAGCGCATGAACGGAAACAGGCGGAGCAGTATCGGGTTCATCGGTGACTTTTTCCTGGCTGGGCGTCCCGGGGGACGGTTTCGCGTCGAAGTCCGAGCGGCCGGACAAGCCGCTACCGGGCGTCGGCGGCCACACGTTGCGGGCGCCGGACCCATAAACCACGGTCAATAAAACCGATTAATTATATTCAGTAACGCGCGCTTGGCGCCAATGGAAAATGACAATGCGCCAAATAGACGACAATCTATGGCAACCAGGATGCCGATGATGTTGTCAGGTTGCCTCGGCTTCCCGGACAATACCCCGTGTTGGAGAAGTGGCAGAGCGGTTGAATGCACCGGTCTTGAAAACCGGCGTCCCCTCACGGGGACCGTGGGTTCGAATCCCACCTTCTCCGCCAGTATTGCCGTTGTGGCGGGGAGTTTGTGTAAATGCGGCTCAGGCACTGGATTCGAACCCACGGTCATGGACACGCGGGGTTCGACGAGCCGCCGCAGGCGGCGAAGAACGTCGCCGAAGGCGACGGCCCGGAGGGCGAGGGCGCAGCCCGAGTAATCCCACCTTCTCCGCCAGTCTCAGTCGGGGCGGGGCATTGACGGTTCCGAGTGGAGCATCTAGATTCAAGGAATTGAACATTCAACCTACCCTCCAGGGAGCGGCGTCGGCTCGTCTCCCGGCCACCTTGGGCCGGCACTGCCCGACCCAGGCGACCCCCCCGGTCGCGGTGTCCATCCTGCGGTAACGCAGACCACGATCATGCATTGAGGCATCCACGGATGTTCGAGAAAGACCCACGCACGTTTTCCCCCGAATACCAGAGCCTTTCGCCTGAGCAGAAGGCGATGGTCAAGCTGGAAATCGCCCTCAGCAATTTCTTCCGCGCGTTTGAGGGCAGTGTGCGCCGCTGGGAGCGGCTCGTGTTTCCCGCAATGCTGCTACTCGGAATCCTGTCGATCTCGGGCTTCTACCTGATCTACAACCTGACCTCCGACATGGCGACCATGGCGCGCAGCATTGATCCGAGCATGGAGATCAACCTGGACGCGATGTCGAAGCACATGGCGGATCTTTCCGGCAATATGGCGACGATGACCGGCGAGATCGCCACGCTGGTGTCCGTGATCGAGTCGATGCAGTCGAATGTCGCCAACATGGATACGAACACCACGAGAATGGCCGCGTCGTTCACCACGGTACGAGACACCATGGCCGAGATGAACACCAGCGTGCTGAAAATGAACGGGAGCATGACGGAAATGAACACTCACATGGGTGAGATGAACGTGAACATGGCCACGATGAACCAGAGCATTGCGCGCATGGGTCAGGATATGAACCGCATGGCCATCGACATGAACCGCTTCACCCGCCCGGAAAGCATCATGATGCCGTTCATGCGCTGATCGCCGGGAAGCGCTCCCGTCCCGCGCAGATGAGCTTCCCTGCCGGGCCGTGCGTGGACGTGCCACGCGATTTCTTTCACGTTCGAGGGTGTTCTATGCTGCTGACCTTCCGATCCCCCGCCTTCAGCGACATCACGATGTTTGGCGATGTCGGTCTGATGTTGATCGAACGCATGGGGCACAGCCCCACGGTTCCGGGTGCACTGGCTTCCGAGGACGTGCCGGTGGCGCTGGAGCGTCTGCGCCGAGCCCTTGCGGTCGAAGGGGCGGAACCCGCGCCCGCGGTCTCGGATGACACACGCGGAGATGGGGAAGAACGGGTCAGCCTGGGTCACCGCGCCCTGCCGCTCATTCAGCTTCTCGAGGCAGCCGCGGCCGAGGACAGCTACGTGATGTGGGACCACTGAGGGTCGGAGATCACGACCCGATGGCAATCCCCGGTCGTCTGAACCGGGGTGGCGGAGGATGCGGATGTCATTGATGCAGATCGTGGTGTTTCTCGCCGCGGGCGGTCTGGCCGGCTGGGTCGCGGGAATGATCGTGCGCGGTGCCGGCCGCCAGGGGCTGGTGTTGAACGTCGTCGTGGGCATTCTCGGCGCCTTCATTGGCGGCTGGCTGTTCAGCAGCGTCGGTCTTGGGGGAGGGGGTCTCGGCGCGATGTTTCTGACCGCAACCTTCGGCGCGGTGATCCTCCTGGCGATCCTGCGGGTTTTGATGCGCCGCTGACTGGCCTACGGCAGCGCCGCCGCATTGTCCGCCGTCGCGTTTCCGGCCGCCGCGGCCGTGTGCAGCCGGTAGTGCGCGTTGACCCGATCGACGTAGTTGCGCGTTTCTCGGAACGGCGGAATGCCACCATGGCGCTCGACCGCTCCGGGCCCGGCATTGTAGGCCGCGAGCGCCAGATCCAGCCGCCGGTCGAAACGCTCCAGCATTTGAGCCAGATAGGCCACCCCGCCGCGGATGTTCTGAGCGGGATCGAAGCGGTCCGTGACCCCCAGATCGGCGGCGGTGGCGGGCATCAATTGCATCAGACCGTGGGCACCCACTCGGGATACGGCGTGCGGGTCGAAGCAGGATTCCACCCAGATGACCGACTTCACCAACAGGGGATCCAGATCCCGTGCCCGGGCCTCGCGCACGATGATGTCGTCGAAGGGTCCCGCGCCCACGCGCATTACATCGGCTGGCGACAGGCGGCAACTCACGACAGCCGTCGGGCGGCCGTAGGTGGCGATCAGCTGCATTCCGCCGGCGGTCTGGCGCTGGTTGGTGACGAGGCGTTCTCCGGCAGGGCTCTGGTATACGAAAAGCTGGCTGGACGAGCGCGGTTGAGCGCTGTTTTTTCCGGGCAGGTCGACTCGCTCGTAGCGCACACCCTGCGGCCGTTCGTCGGTGTACACTCGGGTGCCATGCGCGTTCACATAGGTATAGAGTTCGGCACTCGCGTTCACGGGCAGCAGCCCGCAGCACAGGGACGCGATCAATGCGGCAGCGTGTGGGATGTAGCGGGCCATGACGCGAGTTTACCCGTCCATGCCTGAAGAATCACGGGCCGCCTGGATGCGGCAGATCAGCGCGCTCCCCGAACGCCTCGAAGCGCGGCTGCCCGGGCGCTGGTCGTCGGTCGAAGGCTTGTCGTGCGTCGATTCCACCAACCGCTACCTGCTTGATCGGCAGGATCTCGAGCCGGGGCGCTGCCACGTCTGCGTGGCTCGCGAGCAGACGGCCGGACGCGGGCGCCGCGGCCGGGTCTGGACATCACGTCCGGAACAGAGCCTCACCTTTTCCCTGGCTCGGGCGCTCGACCCGGGCGAACGCGCGGATCCCAGCCTGACCCTCGTGGCGGGTGTTGCTCTTGCGCGGGGGCTGTCCGACTGCGGCTTCCGCGATCACGGTCTGAAGTGGCCGAACGATCTGGTAACGCGCACGGATGCCAAGCTGGCCGGCATCCTGGTCGAGTCGAGGAGCCCGGGCAGCGATGGTACCCCGGGGGCCCTGGTGGTCGGGATCGGTCTGAACCTGTCCGGGGCGAAGACACTGGGCCTGGAGCGGGACATCGCCGATCTCGCGGCACTGGACGGGCCGGCGGCCGTTGCGCCGCTCGATTTGCTGGCCGCGATCCTTCCCCGCCTGGTGCGGGCCTGGGACGACTTCCGCTCGAGTGGGTTGGCGCCGTTCGCCAGGGATTTCTCGGCGCTGGATCGGCTTCGAGGCCGCCGGATCGAGGTCCTGGAGACAGGCCAGGTGGGCCGGGCGCGTGGGATCGATCCGGCGGACGGCGCTCTCTTGATGGAACACGACCGGGAACTCGTGCGCCTGTATTCCGGGGATGTTTCGGTCCGGGCTCCAGGCCATGGCTGACTACTGGCTTCTCGACCAGGGCAGCAGCCGCCTGAAATGGCAGGTCCGGTCCGGGGAAGGGCGGGTCGTCGAGCGGGGCGACAGCGCCTGGTCACTGCCGTTAGGAACACCGACGTTGCCGGAACCGACCCCGAGCGCCATCTGGCTGGCACGGGTCGGCAACCCGGCGCGCGAGCGATCGCTGCTGCAGGCGATCCGTGCCCGCCTGCCCGGGGTTCCCATGCACGTGGTGTGTCCTGCGGCCAACGGTCCCCTGGGCCTCAGGCTGGACTATGATCACAACCAACTCGGTGCCGATCGTTACTGTGCGCTGCTCGGCGTGCTTGGCCAGAGCGCGGAGCCCGCCGTCGTGGTGGATGCTGGTACGGCGGTGACGATCGACCTGCTCGATGCCGGGTGCAGGCACCTCGGAGGCTACATTCTTCCCGGCTACGTTCCGGGAGTGCGCGCCGTGTCGGATCTGCTTCCGGATGCGCTTCGCCGCACGTTTCCCACCGCGTTGGAAGATGGGCCTTCCAGCCCGAATGGCCCCGGCCACAACACCGCGGATGCGCTGACGGGGGGGTGGGCCCAGGGCCTCGTGGCCGCGATCGAGCACCTGGGGTCGGAGGCCTGGCACAACGTTTCCGTGGCGCCGCGATGGTGGTTGACCGGCGGCGATGGTCCCTGGCTTTCCGAACGCCTGCAGCGCGAGGTTCGGCTGGAGCCCGACCTGGTGCTGGCGGGTCTCTGGCAACAGGCGTTGCACGATCTGGATCCCGGATCGGTGGGCAGCCGATGATTCGGGGGGTGCTGTTCCTGTTGCTGGCGCTCAACCTGGCCTATCTGGCGTATGGTCTGCACCGCGCGCAGACCTCGGATGTCTACGGCGGAGTGCCCCCGCTGGAACTGGCTCCCGGCACTCTGGATCTGGAGCTGCTGGCATCCGAGCGCGATCCCGAACCGTTTCCCGGGTTTGGACCCGAGGAGCGCTTGTCGGACCCCGCACCCCGCTGAGCGGTTCGCGGGAGAGGCCTCACTCCGCGTGCTGCGCCGAGCACGCGGCGTTGCCCGGGTGTCCGCTCAGGCCGAGGAATCCGAAGGCAATGGCGTCGGGGTCATCACCCGGGCGTATCTGCAGCTGCGGCCACACGCGCTCCGGTTCGACACCGGCGCGGGCGAGTTCGGCGCTGTCGAGGCGCGCCCACCACCAGGCCAGCGCAGCCTGGGTGCGGGGTTCGACCCAGGGTTCGATCTCGGTCGTGAGCCGCTCCCGGTAGGCCTTCAGCCCGGGATCGAGGTATGTGGCCACCGGTGTCAGCCAGGGTTCGGGTGTGATCTCCGTGGTTCCGGTTGCCTCGCGGTAGAGCTGCCAGGCGATGGCGGGCCAGACCTGTGCCGGCAGATATCCCGGAAGCTCGGGCGGGCCGCCGGGGGGTAGGGCGTGGTAGTACCCGTGTGGGTGCCGCAGGTGCGCGTCCAGACCCGAGAGCGCCGTGCCGGCCCAGTCCAGCAGCGATGGATCCTCCAGCGCCTCGGCGGCGCGAATCAGCGCTGCGATGGCCTGCCCGGAGGCGTCGGCAAAGGTCGTACGGTCGACCGGTGGGGCTGGGTGTGCTGCATGCTCCGGGCGGGAGTGTCCGTAGTAGATCGGATCCGAGTACTGGCTGCCGAAGAAACGCCTGTCCTCCGGGTCCCAGAGTTGTTGCTCGAGATAGTCCAGCGTCCGGCGCGCGATCATCGCGTAACGGGGGTCGCCCAGGATCGCGTGGGCTTCGGCGAAGAGCCAGAGAAACGCCGCGTTCTGATCCAGGCGCTTGGAGGTCTCGAGCGCACGCCGCGGATCCGGCTGATCGGGGTCGTGGAAAAAGAAGAACCCGCCGTTCTCCGGGTCCGCGAGATCGTCGATGACCTGATCCAGCAGCGCCGGCATCCGCGCGCACCATTCGGGTTGATGCAGCAGGAACAGCAGGGTCCACGGCTGTGGGCGCTTGCTCAGCGTGCCGAACATCGCGCTGCCGCTGAGCCGCCGTGCGTCCGGATCGTGGACTTCCTCGAGCATCGCGAGCAGATCCTCCGCGCTTGCGATCGGATGATCGGACGGGCCGGTCTCGCGGCCGGTTGCGGAGACCTGCCGTCGCTGTTCACGCAGAATCCGGTCGAGATCCCCGGGACCGACGTGGCCGGTGAAACGCACCTGCACATCCCCGCGCGCATCGAGGAGCACGACGAACGGGAGCCCGCGTCCACCGTACCGGGTGAACAGATCGCGGCGCCGATCGAGATCGATCAGCACAGGCAGGAAATCGCGCTGGATGCGGGCCGCGATCTCGGGATGTTCCAGGCTCTGCTCCTGGAAATCCCGGCACCATGTGCACCACTGTCCGTGAAAATAAAGGAACAGGGGGCGATTCTCGGCCCTCGAGCGCGCCAACAGCGCGGGTTCGAACGCCATCCAGTCGATGCTCGACCCATGGGGATAATCGTCGACGGCGGGGGCTCCCGCCAGCGGGAACGTGGCGGCCGTCGCGGCAAGAGCCAGCAGCCACGCGCCCAGAGCCCGCGCGAAAGGGCCGCCGGCCGGTGGCCGTCTACCCATTGATCCGGTCGGACGCGGACGTTCTGTTGCTCGCGCTTCCATGCTTCTTCGACGCGCCGGGGGGCGGGGAATTCCCGTCCGATCCCGCGATCGGGCGGTCGGCTCCGGCCGCGATTCAGGTGCGGCCGGCCGCGAGGTGGGCGCGAACCTGCTCGAGGATCTCGCCGCTGATGCGCCGGACCATGGGGCCCGCGATGCGACCGACCGTGTTGTCCAGCAACCGGCTGTTCAGGGTGTACTCGATCACGAGGCGCAGGTCGGTGCCCCCGGGGACCGGGGCCAGGCGATAGCGGCCGGTATTCGCAATGCCCGAAAGCGACCGCCAGGTCAGGCGCGCCGGGGGTTCCGACTGAATGATCTCGACGTCCCATTCGTAGACGACGCCGGCGACCCGGGTTCGCCAGTGGTACCGCTCGGGTCCGATGGCGGTGACGGACTCCACGGTCCGGGTATACCGGGGAAAGGTTTCGACATCCCGGAGCAGCGCGAACACGGTGCTCGGGTCGGCAGGCAGTACGGCACGGGTTTCGATCGAGGGCATCAGCGATCCTGTAGACGATCCCTGCGGGAACGGGTTGCGGCACCGGGGGAGAACGAAGATGGTTGGCTCGGGGGACCAGTGTCCGGATGCATCGCCTCGGGGGCAAGCATTGAACTCTGCCGGACCGGGTTGGATACTGTGAGCCGACGCTTCACGGGATCAGGGGATGAAATGGGCGACACCGACAACTACACCGATCTGCGCGCTTCGAGATTGACCTCCGGGCTCTCGGATGAGCAGGTGAACCTTCTTGCGGGCATTTCCTTCTGCCGGCGCCTGGAAGACAACGAAATCCTGTTCCAGGAGGGGGCCGTCGATGACACCCTGTGCGTGATCACCTCGGGCAAGCTCGCCGTGACCCGCGATGTCGGGGGCGGTGGCGAGGTCTCGCTGCACATCCTGCAGGCGGGCGACCTCGCGGGCCAGATGGGGTTCGTGGGCGGTCTTCCCCACAGCGCCTCGCTGCGTGCCATCGGGCGGCCGACCGTGTGCACGTTTGCCCGAGCGGACTTCGAGGCCCTCATCGAACGCGATCCCTGGATGATCTACGTCGTGATGAAAAACATCGTTCAGGTCGGCCACGACATCCTGCACCGCATGAATGCCCAGTTTGTCGAGATGTCGAACTACATCAGCCATCAGCACGGGCGCTACTGAGCCGCGACGGCACGATCATCGGGCGGCATCCGGGTCCGATCCCGTTCCACCCGGCTCCCCGGAGTTTCTTGCGATGACTTCCGCGCGGCGCGCGATCTCACGGGTCATCGCGGCGAAGATGAACAGGTGGGCGGGCACCAGCGCATACCAGTAGAGCAGGCCCCAGACGCCGGCCGGGTGCCAGAACGCGGTCATCCGGATCCGGGTTCCGTCGCCTTCGGGCGTCAACTCGAACTCCAGCACTCCCGAACCAGGAGCGCGCATGCCAAAGAACAGCGTCAGCCTGCGCCGGGGTTCCATCGCGATCACGCGCCAGGAATCGACGGTGTCGCCCACGCGCAGATTATCCTGATCCCGCCGGCCATAGTTCAGGCCCGGCCCGCCCACCATCCAGTCGAGCACCTCGCGGATCTTCCACAGCGCGTTCATCGCGTAGTAGCGGTTGCGGCCTCCGATCCCGACAACCACCTTCCAGACAGCCTCCGGCGGGGCCTGGGCCAGGGCCTCGCCGCCCGCGCGCTTGGCGTAGAAGGCGTAGTCGGGACGGTAGTCGCGGAACTGGAACGCGCCCTCGGTCCAGCGCGCCGCGACCGTGTGCTGACGCTCGGCCTCGAAGGCCGCACGCACCGAGGCCCGGAAATCGAGCAGCGTCTGGGGCACCAGATGGCGGATCTCCCCGTCGTCGGCAACGAAATCCTGACGCATGCCCTCGATCAGGGCACGGGCCACCGGAGTCGGCACCGAAGTGATCAGGTGCAGCCAGAGCGCGGACAGCCGAGGGGTGAGAAACCGTAAGGCGAAGAGTCGCGGGGGCCGGCGTCCCGCTTCTTCGGCCATGATCCGCATCATGTCCGCATAGCTCAGGTACTCCGCACCCGCGGCGTCGAGGATCTTGCCGGCCGCCTCCGGGACCTGCGCGATGCGAACGAGATATTCCAGCAGGTTCTCGAGTGCGATCGGCGGCGAGGTCGAACGCACCCAGCGCGGCGTGACCATGATGGGGAGATGGAACACCAGGTCGCGCATGACCTCGAAGGCTGCCGAGCCCGGTCCGACGATGATCCCGGCCCGGACTTCGGTAACCGGGACCGTGCCCGCGCGCAGCACATCGCCGGTCTGTCGGCGCGAAACGATGTGCTCGGTGTCCGCCGCCGGGGGAACCAGGCCCCCGAGATACACGATGCGCCGGACACCGGCCGCGGCGGCTGCCTGGGCGAAGTGGTGCGCGGCCTGCAGATCGATCGACCCGAAGCGCTTCCCCGCGGCCATCGAGTGCACCAGATAGTAGGCCGTATCGATGTCGCGCAAGGCCGGACCCAGGGTTTCCGGCTTCAGTGCGTCGGCGGCGATGAGTTCGACCCCGGGCCAGTTCCGGGCTTCCAGCACCTCGGGGGTCCGGGCGGCCGCGCGTACTCGCTGCCCTGCGGCCAGCAGCCGCGGCACGAGGTTGGTGCCGATGTATCCACTGGCACCGAACACCAGGATCCGTCGCGGCGGCGGATGGATCCCCTCCGGTGTGGCTTCTCCGGGGCTCGCAACGGATTCGCTCATGGGCGGGCCTTTTCTGCAGGATTCGTTTGAAACGTCATGGTCGACGAAGCTTCCGGTACAGTCCAGGGCTCCATTCTTGTGGTCAACATGAAAAATCAGCCACGGAGGAACACGGACAGCACGGAAAATGAAAAGAATTCAGACTTTCTTGCGTGGCTCGTCTCTTCATCGTTCGGGTTGGTGCAGGGCCTTGGCAGTTGGCTCTGGTCCTGGCCGAATCCGGGTTCAATGCAGCGGCCAGGCGAAGCGCAGCGCCAGCCAGAAAGCGAACAGGACCGAGAAAGCCGCCGTTTGTCCGAGCAGGGGGTTCAGTGCGGCTCCGTCGAGCTGAGAGAGGCGGACGTTCAGCAGCAGCGCTGCCGCCGCGGTCACGGTCCAGAACGCCCATGGTCCAGGATGCGGCCCTGGAGGGATCGCGGCCAGCAGCGCCCCGATCGTCAGCAATGCGAACAGGGCACGCGTGGGCCCCGGGCCCATGCGCACGGCCAGGGTGTGCTTGCCGGCGCGCGCGTCGGTGAAGCGGTCGCGCAGGTTGTTCACGATCAGGATGGCGGCGACCGGCAGGCCGACGAGCGCCGCGGCGAACACCGCGTCTCCGCTGAGCGGACTGTTTTGCGCGAGCATGCCACCCAGCACAGCCACAGGACCGAAGAAGAACCAGACCGCGAACTCGCCGAGTCCGAGGCTCGCGTAGGGTCGGGTGCCGCCGCTATAGCCGAGGACGCCGAGCAGGGCCAGCGCCCCCAGGACCCACAGCAGCCAATGCCCGAACACAACCAGCCAGATCCCGGTCGCGACAGCCAGACCCAGCGTCACGGCGAGCCCGATGCGCAGCGCATCGGCGGTCAGGAGTCCGGACTGCAGTGCGCGGGTCGGGCCGAGGCGATCGGCCCCGTCCACGCCCGAGAGGCCGTCGTGAAGGTCGTTGGCCAGGTTCACCGCCAGTTGCAATGCCAGCGCGCATAGCAGGCAGAGGATTGCGGTCAGCGCGGAGAAATGAGCCTGTGGCACCAGCGCCTGGCCCAGCGCAACGGGTCCGATCGCCGCGGGCAAGGTCTTGGGTCGCAGGGTCTGCCACCAGACCTGAAACTTGTTCACGGGTTGCTCGTCCTCGCTCGTCCAGTCACTCGGCGCCATCTCCCGCGATTCGTCCCCATCCTTGATCGGGGCACTGCACGAAACCGGAACAACGGCTGCTATGCTCCAGCGCGCGAGGCGGGCGTTTCCGCCCGGATATCGTGACCGATGGGGCCGCCGCAGTTTACCATTCATGGCTCGGGAATCCGGGCAGCACGGCCTCAGGGCCATCGACGCAGGGGGCGGCATGTCCGCAGAAATTCTGGCCCAGGGTGTGCTCCCCTGGGTGCTTGCCAGCGTGATGCTGGCGATGGGTTTGAGTCTCCGGATCGAGGATTTCGTCCGCGTCTGGAGACATCCGCGTCGCGTACTGGTCGGCCTGAGTCTGCAGATTCTGGCGCTTCCGCTCCTCGCGTGGGCGGTGGTGCTGGTGCTTCCGCTGCCGGTGATGGCGGCGGCGGGGCTGCTCCTCGTCGCGCTTGTGCCCAGCGGAGCGACTTCGAACATGTTCAGTTACCTGGTGCAGGGTGATCTCGCCCTGTCCGTAAGCCTCACGGCGCTGGCCGGTTTGCTCGCGCCGTTCTTGCTGCCGCTGGTCATGGGTTGGAACTTCGAACTGTTGGGGCTCGCGGCGCAGGGCTTCTCGCTTCCCTACTGGCAGACCGTCGGACAACTGCTGCTGGTTACCGTGCTGCCCGCACTCATCGGCATGCTGCTGCGGCTCCTCTTGCCCGACGCCGCGCTCGAGCCGCTGCTGCCCCTGGTCAAGCGCCTGACCGGTCTGGCGATGCTGCTCGTCGTGGTCGGCCTTTTTGTGGTCTATCAGCATCGGTTGCCCGCGTTGTTGAGCCTGGAAACCCTCGCTGTGCTCGTGCTCTGTGTTCTGGCAATGTCATTGGGTTATCAGATCGCGCGCGGGATGCGGTTTCCCACGGACAGTGTCCGCGCGATTACCGTCGAGGTTGGGGTGCAGAATGCCGGCATCGCGATGATGGTCGCTTTCGTCATCCTTCAGTTACCGCAACTGGGCCTCGTTCCACTGCTCTACGGCATCCTGATGAACGCGCCGGTTTTCGCCTGGGTCGTGTTCTGTATCTGGCGTGATCGTCAGCCTGCGGCCGTCCGCGTCGGTTCTGACTAACTCTCATGGCCAACGGCCACCCTGAAATATGAAAAGCCGAGCCACGGAAAACACGGACAGACACGGACAAGGGGTTTGATCTGTTTCATTTTCCGTGATTTCCGTGTTATTCCGTGGCTGGTTTTTCACGTAACCACGGCTGGTTTTCACGTTAATCCTAGGCCTGCCGGGGGTGCAGCAGGGGCTGCTACCGATACTGGATCTCGGTATTCTGGATTTCTCCCGTGGTATCGAGGGTCAGCGCATCGATGTTCGGTGCGCGATTGAGGATATACGCGGCCATCATGCGTCCGAGGTCGTGTTTTTCCTGTTCGAGCGCGGTGAGCAGTCGATCACCGATGATGCGTAGCCGATCCTCCGTATCGGGCCGGGCGACCCAGTCCCGTCCCATCATGCGGCCCTGGTCCAGATCCCGGTCCATCTGGTCGAAGAAGTCGCCGGCTCCGGTCACGATCTCGTTCGGGACATTGAGCGTGTACAACTGGTCGTCGATGATGACTTTGAGGTCCATGGTACCCAGCCTTGCGTGAAATCGGGATCGCGAAGCGACAAGGGTGCTGGTGGTCGGGTTTCGGGTCAAGACACCCGGCACCGGGGGGGGCAGGTCAGGCTGCGACAAAAGAAAGGGCCGGGGCATGATGCCGCCGGCCCTCGTCTGGCCTGGTGGGCCAGGGATTGCCGGGAGCACGCGAGATGCGACGCCCCCGGTATTTCCGATCAAGTGACCTTGACAGTCACCCCGGGCGTGCCGTCCGGTCCGACCATGTGCACCGCGCAGGCGAGGCAGGGGTCGAAGCTGTGGATGGTGCGGAGGATCTCCAGCGGCTGATTGACGTCGTGCATCTGGTGGTTGTCCATCAACGCTGCCTCATACGGGCCCGGCTGGCCTTCTGCATCACGCGGACCGGCATTCCAGGTGGTGGGGACCACGGCCTGGTAGTTGCTCAGCTTGCCGTCCTCGATGACCGTGAAGTGGGACAGGGCACCACGCGGGGCCTCCATGTAACCGACGCCCTTGGCCTGCTTGGGCCAGGTCTTCGGATGCCAAAGGTCCTCGTTGAAGGTGCTGAGGTCTCCGCTTACGAGGTTGGCCATCAGGTTGTCGTACCAGGTCATCATGTTGTCGGCGATGATCTTGGTCTCCAGCGTGCGGGCCGCGGTGCGCCCCATGGTGGAGAACATGGCCGTGAGCGGGAGGTCCAGCTGGGTGAGTGCCATCGTCGCCAGTTCCTTCGTGGGCTCGTGCCCGCTCGCGTAGAGCATCAGCACCCGAGCGAGGGGGCCCACCTCCATGGGCTTGCCGCGCCAGCGCGGGGACTTCACCCAGGAATAGTCGTTTTCGACATCGAGGAACTTGTACGGGGCCTTCGGACCCGTGTAGTTCAGCTTGGTTTCCCCGTCCCAGGGGTGCAGGCCGACGTCCTTGCCACCCTCGTAGTCGTACCAGGAGCTCGAAACGAATTCCTGGACCTGTTCCGGGTCGGTCAGGTCGAGCGGATGAATCTTGGACAGGTCGCGATCGAGGATCACGCCCGAAGGAATCAGATAGCTGGAGAGATCACCATGACCCTCGGCCGGGAAGTCGCCGCAGGTCAGGAAGTTGCCCACGCCTTCGCCGCGCTCGAACCAGTCCTTGTAGAAGCTGGCGATGGCCAGCGTATCCGGCAGATAGACCTCGTCCACGAACTCCTTCATCTGAATGATCGCGTCCCGCACGATGCTCATGCCGAGGTCGTTCATCGTGGTCTGGCCGTTACCGCCGGGGCCGCCGCTGAACGCGGTCGGGGCGCCGCCGACCACGAAATTCGGGTGCGGGTTCTTGCCTCCGAAGACCGCGTGCAGCTTGGACACGTCGCGCTGCCAGGCCAGGGCGTCCAGGTAGTGGGCGACCGCCATCAGGTTGGCCTCGGGCGGCAGCTTGTACTCGGGATGACCCCAATAGGCGTTGGCGAAGATCCCCAGTTGCCCGGATTCCACCAGATTCTTCACCTTGGTCTGCACGTCGGAGAAGTAGCCAGGGGAGTTATTGCGGTACTTGGAGATCGACTGCGCCAGCTCCGACGTCGCCTTCGGGTCGGCCTTCAGCGCGGAGACCACGTCCACCCAGTCCAGTGCATGCAGGTGATAGAAGTGCATCACGTGATCGTGGATGTACTGTGCGCCGCTCATCAGGTTGCGGATCAGCTGGGCGTTCGGCGGGATCGGATAGTCCAGTGCATTCTCGACCGAACGGATCGAGGCCATGCCATGGACGAGGGTGCAGACACCGCAGATGCGCTGGGCGAAGGCCCAGGCGTCGCGGGGGTCGCGCCCCTTCATCACGATCTCCAGCCCGCGCACCATGGTGCCGGAGCTGTATGCGCTCGTGATGCGGTTCTCGCCATCGGTTTCCGCCTCGATGCGCAGGTGACCTTCAATGCGGGTTACCGGGTCAACAACGATTCGTTCTGCGCTCATTTTTCAGCTTCCTCTACCAGATTGTCAGCCACCAGCTCGAGGAGGCTGTTCATTGTTTTATCCCAGTTCAGCTTTTCGCCACTGTCGTCGAAGTTCTGACGGCAGTTGGAGCAGCTCGTGACCATCATCTCGGCACCGGTCTCACCGAGTTGCCGGAACTTGGCGCCCATCACCTTGTAGCGCAGGGTATCGGCACGGTGAATGGTGATCACGCCGCCGCCGCCGCCGCAACAGGTGTTCATGCTGCCGCCGCTCTTGGACTCGATGAGCTTCACACCGAGCGCGTCGAGCACCTTGCGCGGTGCGCTGGTCGCACCGCCACGGCGGGAGACCTGGCAGGGGTCATGGAAGGCCACCGTCGTGTTCACGGTCTTGAGCTTCAGCGCGCCCGCGTCCACCGCATCACTCAGGAACTCCGAGATGTGCTGGACCTTGAAGGGCAGGGGCTTGCCGTACATGTTCGCACCCTGCCAGCGCAGCGCCTGGTAGGCGTGCCCGCACTCCGGCAGGATCACCAGCTTGGCGCCGATCTTCTCGGCGGCGCTGATGACCTTCATGGACATCTCTTTCTGCCATGCGGTGTTACCGGACAACATGCCGAAATTGGTCGCCTCGTAGCCATCCGTGCGGAAGGTCCAGGTCTTGCCCATGTGGTTCAGGATCTTTGCGGTGGCCGCCATCGATTCCGGGTATTTCTGGATTTCGATGGAAGACATCAGCACCAGGACATCGGCCTGATCCTCGTCGACATGCATCTCCACTTCGTGTTCGTCGCCCATCCACTCGATGCGGTCCTCGAAGACCTGCGGGGTCGCCCCCAGCGGGCTGCCTTCCCGTTTCGCCTTTTCGGTCACCGTGTACAGTTCGTGCGGCACGAGACCGGCATGGAACATGCCATGACGGGCCATGCCGACCAGGGTGGCGATGTCGATGCTCATCGGGCAGATCAGCGTACAGCGTCCGCACATGGTGCAGGTGTCGTACAGCAGTTCCTGCCATTCCTTGAGTTCGTCGAGTGTGACGTTCTTCTTCAGATTGAAGGTCTTGTAGAAGAAGGCCAGGGGGCCGGCTTCGCGTTTGTAGGCCTGCTTGAAGGGTTCGATCTTCCAGATCGGCGTGTGCCGCGGATTGCCGCTGGCCTCGTAGAACGGACAGGCGTGGGCACAGGCGCCGCAGTGGATGCAGGCCTCCATGTAGGTGGCGGCAACGCGGCCGAAATCCTTGGCGAAGTTGGTCATCGCCTTTTCGACCCGCTCTTCGTCACCCATTTCGCCCTGAACATCGACGCGGGTGCCCGGATCGACTACCGAGAGCCGCTTGGCCTCGAGGTCCAGGGCCATTTCAGTCGTTGTGTCGCTCATGCCATACCCCCTCTGCGTGCGAAACGCGATCCGGTGGTGTAACGGGAAACCACGAACCAGAATGAATGCATCAGCTTGCCGAACGGGAAGTAGATCAGCAGCAGCCAGACGCTCAACAGATGAATCGCCAGGCCGAACTCATAGTCCGGCCAGAGGTTGGCGTTGGTCGCCAGACCGGTGACGAACGGCAGGGTGGTGACAAACCAGGTCGCGTAATCGTCGAAGTTCGAGATCAGGCGCTGGACGGGGTTGACGAGCCGTTTCGCCAAAGCGAAGAACAGCGCCGCCGTGGTGATCACCGCAATGAAGGTGATGACGCTTCCCGGGAGGGTCCACCACGTGAAGCCAACGATGTCCGCGAAGAACAGCATGTGCGGTGTGCCGAAGAAGAGGACGATGAACAGGCCGAGGTGAATCACATAGCCCACGATGTACTGCGTGCCCACCTTGGACACGAAGGGCTTGTAGGGCCAGCCATGTGCGAACAGGCCTTTGATGCCGCCGATCCATGCGCCTCTCGACCGGGCCTCGGAGAGGTCCTTTTTCTGGCGCAGAGCCCAGACCCCCACGAGCCGCCAGAGGATGCCGACGACAAAAATGATGATGGCAATCTGCATCGCGGGACCGCGTGCAAAGTCAAGTAGCGTCATGACTACTTACCTCCCGAGATTTTGTCTTGATTCCTGCGCGACATGACCGCCGACGCCGCCCCGAGGGCCACACCCGCTGCCGCCGCGATCGCGATGCCTTCCGCGGAACCCCACTGACCTGCCGACAGCGGCTTGTAGAAGCTGTCCTTGTCCCAGAAATCGGGCTCGGAGCAACCGAGACAGCCGTGTCCGGACTGGATGGGCCAGCTGACGCCCTGGTTGAACTTCATCGTGGCGCAGGCGTTGTGCGTGATCGGGCCCTTGCAGCCGAGTTCGTACAGGCACCAGCCCTTGCGTGCACCCTCGTCGTCGAAGCTCTTCGCGAACTTGCCCATGTCATAGAACGGCCGACGGTAGCAGCGGTCGTGGATGGTGTCGCTGAAGAAGGCGGACGGCCGTTTCAGTTCATCGACCGCCGGCAATTCCCCGAAGGCGAGGAAGCTGGTCAACACGCCGGTCATGACTTCAGGGATCGGGGGGCATCCCGGCACGTTCAGGATCGGCTTGTCGGTGATGATGTCCTCCACGCCGACTGCGCCGGTCGGATTGGGCCGGGCGGCGCCGACACCGCCATAGCAGGCACAGGTGCCGATGCTGACGATGGCCGCGGCGCCTTCGGCGACCTCACGGAGAGATTCGAGGTGGGTCTGGCCGTGGGAGGTGGAGTAGACGCCGTCGTCCTTCAGCGGAATGGAGCCGTCAACGAGGACGAGATACTTGCCCCAGTTCTCTTCCATCGCGTTGCGCAGCGCCTCGACAGCCTGATCGCCTGCCGCGGCCTGCAGCGCATGCTGGAAGTCCAGCGAGATGAAATTGAAGATCAGGTTCTCGACGGTGGGCGAGAACGAACGGGTGAGGGACTCGATGCAGGCGGTGCATTCCTGGTACGACATCCAGATGACCGACTGCCGTCGCGCCTGTGCCAGGGAGGCGGCCATGGCCGGAACCATGGTGGCGGGGATGGCCATGCTCGAGGCCACTCCTGCACAGAACTTGAGGAAGGAGCGCCTGGAAATGCCCTGGCGCCGCAGTTCTTCTCCTAAGGTTAACGCGTGCTCTTTCATGCCGACCCCCTTGTGCAAGTCGTCGCTGGATTGCGAGTGGTCAATGGGAATTCCTTTCAGATTCTTCGAACAGCTGAGAAAAACGTTCGGCGCTTGCCTGGATATCTTCCGGGTGCGCCTCGAGGATCATCGGCACGGTGCCGATCTCCAGTTGCTGGGCGGCGGGTTGCTCGCCGGCGTTGTAATATTTCACCCACCACACGCCCGGGAAGGCGGTTTCATGGACCTCGGTGCGTCCCGAGGCGCTGATTTCAGCCTCGACTTCGCCGCGCCCGAGCTTCTCCTCGAGCACACGAAAGTCGCCGTCGCTGAGCGGCAGGTTGCCGAGTTCGACGATCTGCCGCTCGCCGCCCCTGGCCACGGTCAGCAGATGGTCGGCGACCTCGCGGAGCAGGGCTTCCGCCATGCCGGTCGGTTCGGAACCGGAGGGGCCGGGGCCCGCGTCGAAACGGACGGGAATGTCCTTGAGGCTCATGATTGCCACCGGCGGGTGATTTCCATCACCGTTTCGCAGGCCTTCGGGATCGCGTTCTCGACCGCCTCGGTGGGGCGTTCACCCCAGTCGAAGTCCTGGGGCTGGATGCCAACCAGCGCACGCCGCGCGGGGAGGAGACCCTCGAGCGCGGCCACGGCGAGCAGGTCGGAGAGGCTGACCTCGTGGACACTGCTCTTGCCCCCGGTGCTGACGAAGTGATCCATCGCGTCGCCTTCGAAGACCTGGATGGTACCCGGGGCCGCATCCAGTGCGGCCGTGTCGACGACGATCAGGGCATCGGTCGAGACGATCGCGTTGGCGAGGGTGAAGCTCAGGGTGCCACCATCCATGAATTCGACGCCTGGCGTTCCGGCCTGTTCCACGGCCAGTCGGTTGACGATATACACGCCGACACCTTCATCGGTGAGTAGGATGTTGCCGAGGCCGAGAACCAGCACGTCGGCCATTTTTTCCGGGACCGCTCGGGTCTCGGGGGCTGCCACACCGGTTTGACTTGCGCTCATGTGTGCCTTTTCTGCCTTTGTGTGACGCCGTTTTGACGCGTTCGGACGGGTACGATTTCCGTATGACAAACCCGCAGTTTGTATGAACAAATCAGCGTGTACTCATGTACCTCGCAAGGATGCTTCAGGGCGCGGGATTTGGCGGTGATCTAGATCACATTCGTCCCGGTTCTTTTGTGGGAAGGTGTGGCTTCGACAGGGATCCGAGCGACCCTTCAATTCCGCCCCTCGGGGCTCCCGGCCGTTCAGGAGAGGAAGCATATCCGATGTGTCTTGGCATTCCGATGCAGGTAGTGGAATCCGATGGATTCACCGCGCTCTGCGAGCGGCGTGGTGAGCAGCGCCGCCTGAACATGATGCTCGTCGGTCCCCAGCCGGTCGGCACCTGGCTGCTGGCGATCATGGACCATGCGCGCGAAGTGCTCACGCCCGAGAACGCGCAGCAGATCGACGAGGGCGTTCAGGCGCTGGAAGCCGCGATGCGCGGAGAAACCGATCTCGAGAGCTATTTCGCGGATCTGCAACTTCCCTCCGCACTCGGGCCGCCGCGGTAACGCCTTGTCCGGAAGCGATGCCGAGAGCATCCGGCGGCACCTGGAGCAGGTCTTCCAGCGTGTTCACGTCGAGCGGATGCAGAACCTGTCCCTGGTTCATCCTGCGCTGACCGTGGAGGCCGTTGGTTTCCGCCGTAGCGGTGCGGCGCGCATCGGTGTGCTGATCACCCCCTGGTCGATGAACCTGATGCGCCTTCCGGACGCCGACCCACTTCCCGAGGGCGTCACCGGTACGCGCGAGCTGCCGCGTGGACCGGTCGATTTCGTAGGCGCCCGGGAGGACGACATCGGTGCGTACGAGAGCTGCTCGCTGTTTTCCCCGATGCTGCGCTTCGCCGATCAGGATGCCGCGCGTGCGGTGGCGTTCGAAACCCTCCTGCTGCTGTTGCAGGAAGGGTCGGACCTGACGCCCCGGCCTGCGCAACGCAGCGGCGCCGGGCCGCTCGCCGCGTTGCGTCGAAACGCCGATCGGGACTTCGATCGCCGGGGTGTGCTGCGCGGAGCGTTTCTTCATGACGACAGCGATTCCAGCTGAGGGCCGCGTCGATCTCCACCTGGACTGGGATGGAGCGCGCGTTCTTGCCGCCACGGTGCGTTCGCGGCGGCCCCAGCCGCGGCGCCTGTTGGTGGGCCACCCGCCGGAACACGCCCGGCAGGTGATTCCGCGCCTGTACAGTCTCTGTGGCGACGCCCAGGCCGTGGCGGTCGATGCGTTGCTGGGTCTGCTGGATCCGGCGGAGGTCGGGCCTCCGGAGTCGGCCGCCTGGGCCACCCGCATCCGGCTTGAAACCATTCGTGAGCATCTCTGGCGTCTCGGTCTCGACTGGGCACGGATGGCCAGCGTCGAACCGCAGCCAGGGCCCTTGCGTGAATTACTCGCGGATCGGGAGCGGTTCTCCAACGATGAACGGTTGGCGCGCGACTGGGCGACGCAGACCTATCAATCGCTTTTCGGCGTGGACGGGTTGCCGGTGCCGGAGCGCCTGGATGGTCCCGCGTTCCAGCATTGGGTGCGCGCGGGCAACTCATCCCTCGCGGTGCTTCTGCGGGAACTGCGGCCGCGCCTCGTCGGCCTGGGCCTTTCACGGGCGAAGGCCTTCGCGAGCGTCGATCTGCCCGCCTTCGCCGTCGATGCGCTGCCCCGTCTGCGCGAGGATCCGGATTTCCACTGGTGTCCGGACTGGGCAGGGCAGGTGTTCGAGATGGGCCCCTGGGCCCGCAGGCGCGATCTTCCGCTGCTCGCGGAACTCGAGAGGGAACAGGGCGGGGTCGACGCCTGGGTCCGGGTCGTGGCGCGGGTGCTGGAACTTGCGGGCGAGTTGGCAGCGCTTGCGGCGGGCGCGCCGGCACGGCAGGCCATCGCATGGCACCGGCAGGGGGACGAGGCCGTCGTGGCGCTGGAGATGGCCCGCGGTGTGCTGCTGCACTGGGTCCGGCTCGAAGACGGCCGCATCGGCGATTACCGGATCGTCGCCCCCACGGAGTGGAACTTTCATCCCCGCGGCCCGGCCCAGGAATGCCTGGGACGCCTGCAGGGCACGGACGCGCCGGCATTGCGTGATGCCGTCAACCAGGTCGTGATGGCACTCGACCCCTGCGTCCACTACGAGCTGGAGATCGTGCATGCATGAGATGTCGCTGGCCGAGGGGATTCTGCGCATCATCGAGGAGCAGGCCGCCGCGCGCGGCTTCGACCGGGTGCTGCGGGTGCGGCTCGAGGTGGGACGTCTCGCGGGCGTGGAGATCGAGGCCCTCCGGTTCAGTTTCGACGCCGTGATGCGCGAGAGTGTCGCGGAGTCGGCGGTCCTCGAAATCGTCGACGTCCCGGGGCAGGGCTGGTGCCTGGACTGCGCCGCGACCGTCGAGATCGACGCGCTCTACGCTGCCTGCCCGCACTGTGGCGGGTATCGGGTGCAGGCCTCGGGCGGCCTGGAGATGCGGGTGCTCGACCTCGAGGTCGATACCACCGATCCGCTGCCATGAGCGAGGTGGGGTGCCTTGGCGTTCGGATAGGAAAGCCCCCTGTAGGAGCGAGCCCGCTCGCGAATCAGCGTTGGGTGGGCCCGCCAGCGCCAAACGCGCCTGAGGCGCGTTCGCGTGCAAGGCACGTTCCTGCAGGGGGTGCCTTGGCGTTCGGGTTGGCCCGTTGTGGCAAAGCCCCACGGGTTGCCTCATGAACAGCAGGGGTGGGGTCACTGCGGTTATTATTGAAAGTTGAAGTCGGCGATTCGAGGAGATGACAGATGTGCACGGTCTGCGGTTGCGGGGAAGGCGAGACTCGGGTGGAAGGACAGCCCACGGGAGGTCATGCGCACGAACACCAACATGCCGATGGCACCGTGCACAGCCACGCCCATCCGCATCACCACGGTCACGAACACAGCCATGAGCACGCCCATGTCCACGAGCATCGGCACGCGGACGGCACGGTGCATGCGCACGCACACGATCACGCCCACGCGCACGGACACGGCACGGGGCACGATCACGACCACCCGCACGCGCATGTGCACGGACAGGGTGACGATTTCCACTACGGCCACGGTCCCGCGCACGCGCACGCCCCGGGGCTGTCGCAGGAGCGCATGGTGCGCATCGAGCAGGACATTCTCGGCAAGAACAATGCCTACGCCGAGAACAACCGGAACCTGTTCGAAACGAACGGAATCCTGGCGCTGAACCTCGTCTCCAGTCCCGGGTCCGGCAAGACCAGCCTGCTCACTGCCACCATCGAGCGCCTGCGGGGCCGATACCCCGTCAGCGTCATCGAGGGCGACCAGCAGACCAGCAACGACGCCGAACGCATCCGCGCGACGGGTGTGCCGGCGGTGCAGGTCAACACCGGCAAGGGCTGCCACCTGGACGCGCACATGATCGGCCACGCGGTCGATCACCTGAAGCTCGAAGGGCGCGGGCTGCTGCTGATCGAGAACGTTGGCAACCTGGTCTGTCCCTCGGCCTTCGATCTGGGCGAGGCACACAAGGTCGTGATCCTGTCCGTGACCGAGGGCGAGGACAAGCCGCTGAAATATCCGGACATGTTCAACGCCTCGGACCTGATGATCCTGAACAAGGTCGACCTGCTGCCCTACGTCGATTTCGATGTCGAGCGGTGCATCGAGTACGCGCGGCGGATCAACCCGAGGCTCGAGGTTCTGCAGCTCTCGGCCCGGACCGGCGAAGGCATGGACGCATGGCTGAACTGGCTGCAGACTGCGATGGGTCCGGAGGCGTCCCCGGCAGCCGTCGAAGACGTCGAGGCGCTACGGCGCCGAGTCGCCGAACTCGAGGCCGAGCTGCAGGCGGTACGTGGGGGCGGCTGAATCCCCCCTTCATCCGGAGCCCGGCACGGTGTCCTCGGGGCAGCGGCTTGCTGAAGCCCCTGCAGTGCGCCGGCAGGTCCGGGTGCGGGGGCAGGTGCAGGGCGTCGGCTTCCGCCCCTACGTCTACGGACTCGCCGTCGAACTGGGCCTCACCGGCTGGGTTCTGAACGACGCCGCCGGCGTCGATGCCGAGATTCAGGGCGATCCGCAGGCCGTCGACGCATTCCTGCGGCGCCTTCCCGCCGAGGCGCCGCCGCTGGCCCGCGTCGATGCCGTCGAGACCGCCGATATGGCTCCGGAGCCGCCCGGTGCCGAAGCGGCTTTCAGGATCGCGCCCAGCCGCGCCGGCGCCGTCCGCACCGGCATCACCCCCGACGCCGCGGTTTGTCCCGACTGCGTCGCAGAACTCTTCGACCCCGCCGACCGGCGCTACCGCTACCCTTTCATCAACTGCACCCACTGCGGCCCGCGCTATACGCTGACCCGCGCGCTGCCCTACGACCGGCCGAACACCAGCATGGCGGCGTTCACCCAGTGCGCGCCCTGCCAGCATGAATACGACGACCCCGGCGACCGGCGCTTTCACGCCCAGCCGAACGCCTGTCCCGACTGCGGTCCGCGCCTCGCGCTGCTGAGTCCGGACGGTTCCCCGATCAGCACGGCGGACCCGATCGCGGAAACCGTGCGGCGCCTGAAGGCCGGCGAAATCCTCGCCGTGAAGGGTCTGGGCGGCTTCCATCTGTTCTGTGACGCGCGCAATGCCGGGAGTGTCGCCCGCCTGCGTGCGCGCAAGCACCGGGAGGAGAAGCCGCTGGCCGTCATGGCCGCGAACCTCCACGCACTGGACGGCCTGGTCGAAGTCGGCGACGCGGAAGCACAGCTGCTGCGCTCGCGTGACCGCCCGATCGTGCTGCTGCGCAAGTCCCCCGACTGCGACGAGGCTCTGCCAGGCGTCGCGCCCGGGCTCGCGTGGCTGGGCGCGATGCTTGCCTACACGCCGCTGCACTACCTGCTGTTCCACGACGCGGCAGGGCGTCCCGCGGGCACTGCCTGGCTGGAAGCCGAGGGCACCGAACCCTGGCTGCTCGTCTGCACCTCGGCGAACCCCGGCGGAGAACCGCTGGTCACCGACAACGCCGAAGCCGTGCAGCGCCTCGCCGGTATCGCCGACGCGCTGCTGGTGCACGACCGCGACATCCTCGTGCGCTGCGACGATTCCGTCATTCGGGTCGGCGCGGGCGGCGCGGCGTTCCTGCGTCGTGCGCGCGGCTACACACCGAACGCGATCCGCCTGCCGCGCGGCGGTCCCCCGGTGCTGGCGCTCGGCGCCTGGCTCAAGAACACGCTGTGCGTGACCCGCGGCGATCAGGCCTTTCTGTCCCAGCACGTGGGGGACCTGGACAACGCCGCGACCTGCCGTGCACTCGACGAAACCGCCGCGCATCTGCTGCGGATTCTCGAGATTCAACCCGAGCGCATCGCCTGCGACCAGCACCCGGATTTCTACAGCAGCCAGCTCGCCGCCGCGCTGGCGGAAGAACTCGGTGTCCCGCTGATCCGCGTGCAGCATCACCACGCGCACCTCGCCGCCGTGCAGGCCGAGCACGGGCTCGACGAACCGGTGCTCGGGATCGCGATGGACGGGGTCGGCCTCGGTGCCGACGGCACGCCCTGGGGCGGGGAACTGCTGCGGCTCGACGACGCGGGCTTCGAGCGTCTTGGTCACATCGCGCCGCTCGCACTCCCCGGCGGCGACCGTGCCGCGCGCGAGCCCTGGCGCATGGCTGCGGCCGCGCTGCACGCGTTGGGCCGGGCAGGGGAGATCGCCGTACGCTTCCCCGAACAGCCGCTCGCCCCGCAGCTCGCCGAAGTGCTCCGGCGTGGCATCAACAGCCCGCTCACCAGCAGCCTCGGCCGCCACTTCGACGCCGCCGCCGGCCTGCTCGGCATCCGGCCCGTGCAGCGCTTCGAAGGCCAGGCCGCGATGCTGCTCGAAGGCCTCGCCGAACAGCACGGCCCCGCCCACCCCCTCGCGAATGGCTGGCGTATCGATCCCGACCACACCCTTGACCTTTGCCCATTACTCGCCTGGCTGGCGGACTTCACGCTCGAACGCCTTGGCGAGGCGCGGGACCCCGTGGGAATCCCTGCAGCGAGGCCCGATGAAACGGCAGCAAGCCTCGGAACCTCACGGAGCTCTGCCCTCATGGAATCCGGTGACTTGCCGTCGCTTGCCGTACCCGACGCTCCCTACTCCGGCGAGGGCCGGCAGCTTTACGCCGCCGGCGTTTTCCACGCCACGCTCGCCGCCGCACTTGCCGAATGGATACAACCCATCGCCGAGACCACCGGCATCCGCCACCTCGTGTTCAGTGGCGGCTGCGTGCTCAATCAGGTGCTGATGACCGACCTCGAACAGCGTTTGACAAGGGCCGGATACTGCGTTCATCTTCCCCGCCTCGCGCCCGCGAACGACGGCGGCCTGAGCCTGGGCCAGGCCTGGATCGCGATGAATGTGGAAGCCCGGCCTTGACCTGAAAGTACAGCCCGTAGGGTGCCGTGAGGCGAAGCCGAACCGCACCGAAACCACGTTGGCCCTGACACCACAGGCTCCAGGAGCCTCGAGCGGCGCAATTCGCTGCGCTCATTGGCACCCTACCCATTTCATGATCAGGGGTGGCCGGCGCCATGGCAGTCAGCAATGGACCAGGCCAAACAGGCATTGCCGTAAATCTGCGTTCAGCCCTCACGCCTGCAGGGGAGCGACAGGCCGCTGTCCGGGTGCAAGAACCCGCAGCACGATGGCAGCAATCATCCGCAGCAACCCGGCTGGCTGTGATGGTCTTGTCTGGCAGTGATACTATTGTGTCACTAGCAGATGGTTTCGAGGTGGTCCCATGAAAGTCGAGCTCGTTACGAATCTCAAACGCCAGGCCACGAAAATTCTCGCAGACCTCCACCGGTCGAAGGAGCCCGTACTGATCACTGAGCATGGTCAGCCATCGGCTTATCTTGTCGATGTGCAGGATTACGAATTCATGCAGCGCCGACTTGAGCTGCTTGACGGGCTCGCACGGGGAGAGCGTGCTGGACTGGAAGGAAGGACGTACAGTCAAGGAGAGGCCAGGGAGAAAATGAGTAAATGGCTGAAGTAATCTGGACGGAGCCCGCTGTTCAGGAACTGGATGCCATCGCTGAATACATTGCGTTGGATAATCCTGCGGCGGCAGGACACCTGGTCGAAAAGGTATTCGCTGGAACCGAACGTTTGGCAGATTTTCCTCGATCAGGAAGGATTCCTCCAGAATTACCCGATTCGGTATACCGGGAAGTAGTGGTAACGCCTTGCCGCATATTTTATCGCGAAGCTGAGGGCCGGGTTCTGATCCTTTACGTCATGAGAGAGGAGCGGCAGCTTCGTGTATATATGCTGGGAATTGGCTAAGCCCCATTGCGACCCCTGCGCATAAAAGGCAATCGGCCGTTGAATTGACCACCCACTCAATGGGTCCCGCTTTAGGTACGCCGACGACGGCGATGCTGATCTGACCCCTGAAGGCATGCCACCGCAAGGAAACCGCCCGGACTTCCGGAGCCGGACCGGCCCGCCTGGTTCTTCCGGGGACAGTACACCCCCGATGTGGCAGCCTGCGGTTTGGCGCGGGCATGGGCACTTGCCGGGGTACGGCGTGCAGGCGCGGTTATGGCCTGCTCCCGCACCGTGGTTTCTTGCACTGCGGGCATCGAGGCCCGAAAATCGCGCCATGTGTCTCGCGATCCCCGTAAAAGTGGTTGAACTGCTGGAGGCCGAGCAGGCCCTGGTCGATGTCGGTGGCGTGCGCAAGGAGGTGGACGTAAGCCTGGTCGATGGGGTGCAGGCCGGTGACTACGTGATCCTGCACGTCGGTTTCGCGATCAACCGCCTGGACGAGGGTGAGGCGCAGAAAACGCTGGCGATGCTGCGCGAGATGGGCGTGCAGCCCGACGAGGCGGCATGAAGTACGTCGACGAGTTCCGCGACGGGCGCGTGGCGCGCGACCTTGCGAAAAGCATCGCGGCCGAAGTGCAGCCGGAGCGGCGCTACCACCTGATGGAGTTCTGTGGCGGGCATACGCACGCGATCTCGCGCTACGGCCTGCGCGACCTGCTGCCGCCGGAGATCCGTTTCATTCACGGCCCCGGCTGTCCGGTCTGCGTGCTGCCGATCGGACGCATCGACAGCGCGATCGAACTGGCCCGCGATCACGGCGTGATCCTGTGCAGCTATGGCGACACGCTGCGCGTGCCGGCGTCGGAGCGGCTGAGCCTGCTGCGCGCCAAGGCCGAGGGCGCCGATATCCGCATGGTCTATTCCAGTGCCGACGCGTTGAAGATCGCGCGCGAGAATCCCTCGCGCGAAGTCGTGTTCTTCGCGATCGGCTTCGAGACCACCACGCCGCCGACCGCGGTCGCGCTGCGCCAGGCGCGTGCCGAAGGGCTGAAGAATTTCAGCGTCTTCGCAAACCACGTGCTGACCCCGTCGGCGATCCAGAACATCCTCGAATCCCCCGAGGTGCGCGAACTCGGCACGGTGCCGCTGGATGGCTTCATCGGCCCCTCGCACGTCTCCACCATCATCGGCAGCCGTCCCTACGAATTCTTCGCGGAGGAATTCCAGAAGCCGGTCGTGATCGCCGGCTTCGAACCGCTGGACGTGCTGCAGTCGGTGCTGATGCTCGTGCGGCAGCTGAACGAAGGCCGGGCCGAGGTCGAGAACCAGTTCAGCCGGGCGGTGACCCGCGACGGCAACCTGAAGGCACAGGCGATGGTCGCCGAGGTCTTCGAGCTGCGTGAACGCTTCGAATGGCGAGGATTGGGCGAGGTGCCGTACAGCGCGCTGCGCATTCGCGAGGCTTTCCGCGAGTTCGACGCCGAGGTGCGCTTCGATCTGCCGTACCGGTCGGTCCCCGATCACAAGGCCTGCGAGTGCGGCACGATCCTGCGCGGCCTGAAGCAGCCGCAGGACTGCAAGGTGTTCGGTACCGTCTGCACCCCGGACAACCCGCTGGGCTCCTGCATGGTGTCCGCCGAGGGCGCCTGCGCGGCCTACTACACCTACGGCCAGTTCAAGGGCGCCACCGTGACTGCAGAGGCCTCGTGAGCGCGAACCCGAAGGCGCTCAAGCGCGGCTACATCCGCCCGCTGGACCTGAAGCACGGCACGGTGGAGATGTCCCACGGCGGTGGCGGCCGCGCGATGGCGCAACTCATCGACGAACTGTTCCAGCCGGCCTTCGAAAACCCCTGGCTGCGCCAGTCCAATGACCAGGCGCTGCTGACCCGCCCCGAGGGCCGCATCGTGATGGCGACGGACAGCCACGTCGTCTCGCCGCTGTTCTTTCCCGGCGGCGACATCGGCAGCCTGTCGGTGCACGGCACGATCAACGATGTCGCGACCAGCGGCGCGAAGCCGCTCTGGCTCTCGGCCGGCTTCATCCTCGAGGAAGGCTTTCCGCTGGCGGACCTGAAACGCATCGTCGATTCCATGGCGTCGGCGGCGGCGAAAGCGGGCGTGCCGATCGTCACCGGCGACACCAAGGTGGTCGAGCGGGGCAAGGGCGACGGTGTGTTCATCAACACCACCGGGGTCGGTGTGGTTCCCGATGGCATCGAGATCTCCGGCGACCGGGCACGTCCGGGCGACACCATCCTGGTCAGCGGGTACCTCGGCGATCACGGCGTGGCGATCATGTCGCTGCGCGAGAACCTCAGTTTCAGCACCCACATCGTGTCCGACTCGGCGGCCCTGCACGAGTTGATCGCGGCAATGGTGGAGGCGGCTCCGGACATCCACTGCCTGCGCGACCCCACGCGCGGTGGACTGGCGGCGACCCTGAACGAGATCGCCCGGCAGTCGGGCGCGGGCATGGCGATCCGGGAGGACGACATTCCGGTGCGCGAGGAGGTCGACGCCGCCTGTGAACTGCTGGGGCTGGACCCGCTCTATGTCGCGAACGAAGGCAAGGTCGTTGCGATCTGTCCTTCCGAATCGGCCGAGACCTTGCTCGCGGCCATGCGTGCCCATCCCCTGGGTGCGGATGCGGCGATCATCGGCCAGGTGATCGAGGACAGCCACGGCTTCGTGCAGATGGAAACGAGCTTCGGCGGGCGCCGCAACGTCGACTGGATCTCAGGCGAGCAACTTCCGCGCATCTGTTGACGCGCGTACACTCCCCGCGTTTTTCAAACCCAACAGGAATCCCGATGCAGATTTCCACGAACAGCGTCGTCTTGATCGACTACACCCTGACCAACGACCAGGGCAAGGTGATCGATACTTCATCCGGCCGCGAACCGCTGGCGTACCTCCAGGGCCACCAGAACATCATCTCCGGCCTGGAGTCGGCGCTGGAAGGCAAGTCCGCCGGCGACCGTGTGCAGGTGTCGATCGCCCCGGCCGACGGCTACGGCGAACGCGACGAGTCGCTTTCCCAGTCGGTACCTCGCCAGATGTTCGAGGATGCCGACAAGGTCATCGTGGGCATGCAGTTTCACACCATGACCGAACAGGGCCAGCAGCAGGTGGTTACGGTGACAGCGGTGGATGCCGAGAATGTCACCGTCGATGCCAATCACCCGCTCGCCGGCGAGACGCTGAATTTCGACGTCACCGTCGTCGAGGTGCGCGAGCCCCTGCCCGAGGAACTGGAGCACGGCCACGTGCATGGTCCGGGTGGCCACCACCACTGAATTTCCAACGGATCCCTGAGCGGTTGGCGTGAAAAACCAGCCACGGAAGAATATGCAGGCACACGGAAAAGGGCTTGATTCTTCCGTATTTTCCGGGTTCTTCCGGGGCTCATCTTTTCATTGTCAGGGGTGGCGTAGTGCCATGATCGTTGGTGGCCGCTCGGCGCGGGGCGGTGGGTACCGGAGTCAGCGCGGTTGCAGTGATTCGAGGAGCGCGTGAAAGGCGCCCGCCTGTTCCTCGACCGTCGCCTCGGGTCCGGTGAACTTGAAGAAAACCGCGCCCTCCGGACCCTCCACGATCGCACCGATCAGCGCATAGCCCGGGCGGATGTCCGCTCGCGGCGCCATGGGTCCGGCCGCGGCGTTATAGGTCCCCCGCGTCCGCACCTGTGTCACCGCAAGTCCGGCAATCTCCAGTTCTTCGCGCTCGGCGACCTCGCGGATCGGTTGTCCATCCTCGGGGTCGAACTGCGCGAACCAACGTTCGACGTTGGCCTCGACCGTTCCGCCCTGGGTGGGACCGAAGTGGAAGACGGCCACCTCGCCACCCTCGGAGTCGCCGGTGGCAGCCGGCGTGCGGTAGGTCGCCACCCGCATCGGCCGATCATTCGCGCGCTCCCAGGTCGTTGGAATCGCCCATACCAGCCCTGCCACTTCGCCGGTTTCCTCGACCGCGGCGGAGTCCATGGCAGGCTCCTGGACAACGGCCGCAACCGGTTCCGGTGCCTGCGCGGAATCCTCGGGCGAACAGCCCGCCAACGCCGCGGTCATCAGGGCCAATCCAACTGCTACGTACATCCGGTGGCGCATGCGATCCTGTCTCCGTCGAATTCAATGGAGCTGAAGTATCGGCCAATCGGCGCTTCACCACACGTTTAAACCGGGTTCATACGCGGGTTTTGCGAATCGCCGGATCGGTTACAGGCGGGTCTCGAAGTGCTCGACGTGGTAACGGGTCAGTTGCAGCTCCCGCGGCCAGGCGTCGATCGGGAGTCCGGCCTTGCGCCAGAGCGCGGCGATGAAGGATTCGGGATCGGGGAGCTGTTCCCATACCGCCGGGAGGAAGGTGGCCCGATGGGTACCGCTGCGCACGACCAGGCCGTCGACGCCGGGGCGCAGGGTCACGAGCAGCTCCGACCGGTCGGCGACCACCAGGCCCTGCTGCGGACCGAGGGTTGAAACCGAGAGTTCGAGGCCGTCCAGCTCCCGGATCTCCAGCGCCGCGAAACGCGGATCGCGGCGCGCCGCCGCGTAGCCATTGGCCGCGACGTCCTGTGCCAGCGGGCGCGTGGGTTCGAGGGAACCGATGCAGCCGCGCAGACGCCCTTCGCGTTTCAGGGTGACGAAACTGGCGCCCGGATGGAGCAGGGCCGGCGTCTCGCTCACCAGGTCGAGCGTCGGTTCGGCCCGGGCCTCGGCCGCATGCCGCACCCCCAGCGTTGCCAGGTTCAGCAGCCGCTCCCGCAGGGCCGGCTCGTGCAGGTCGATGTCCATGTCAGGCAATCGCCCAGGCGCCATAGCCCACCACCTCCGAACGCGGACCGGCGGTGTCCCCGGAGTTGCGCAGGTCCAGTGTCCGCGCGTGCAGACCGTGCGCGCGGGCCGCATGGAGCAACCCGGCCAGGGGCCGACAGCCGCAGGCGCGGTCCGGACTCAGACGCGTCTCGTCCAGGGATTCGATGGCCCGGCAGGTTTCCCGGTCCAGCCCCTGCGCCGTCGCGTAATCGTGGTAGTGCGAGAGGTCCGAACTCACGACGATCAGCGTCTCCGGCCCGTCCCAGAGCCGTTCCAGCACCGCCGCGACCTGACGTGCGTCCGCGTCGCCGACCACGAGCGGCACCAGGGTGAAAGCGCCCAGCTGTTGCTGCAGGAACGGCAGGTGCACCTCGAG
>JAABSC010000009.1 GCA_011390565.1 Thioalkalivibrio paradoxus
CCTGGCCCCCGTTACGGTTTGCCTTTGCCGTGGTGCTTCTGTTGCTTCTGGTTCCGGGATGCGGTGCACCCCCGGAGCGCGTGGTCCCGCCTCGCGATGCGTGCCGTGATCTGACGGCCGCACTGGACCGGGCGATCGGCGCCGAGAGTCACTTCGATCCGAGCCTGCGCCGGATCAGCGGGTGGCCACTGGGCCGGACCGATCGCTTTCTCGCCGGTTTCGAGTACGACGCGCTCACACCTGCTGCGCGTGAGGCGTGGCTCGAGCACGCGTTCGCGCGGGCACGGGACGCGTACGCCGCCGAGTTTGCCCGCTTGAGCCCCGGTACCCGCAGCGCACTGCGCGCCGAGCATGGCTTCGACGACGTCGAGACGCCGCTCGCAGCGTGCTTCCTCCGTTCGACACCGCCCGGCAGCCTGCCGGTATCCGCGTACGCCGTGCCGGACAGCTACAGTGACCTGCAGCGCGTGCTGGGTCTGTACCCGCTGACGGGTCTGATTGCGCGCGGCTTCATCGACCGATACCGGGAAACCATGACCGCCCGGGTCGAGGCTGGACCCGCAACCCGGTTCCAGGACCAGTACAGCTACGCAGGCCCCCGGGACAACGGTGACGTGGCCACGCCGGACATTCCCCTCGGGACCGACGCGCTGGGCGTCCCGCGGTGGAGTCACGAGGATAGGGAAACACTGTTTCGGCAGCACATGCCGCAGATCGTGTCCGAATTCCGTTCCGACGCGGATCGCATGGGCGCCCCCCGCCTCGACGCCAATGGTCGAATCCGGATCGATACCGGAGATCCGACGGTCTTCACGTTTCCAGGGTACATGCGGCGGGGCGACCAGGTGCTGCCTCAACTCAACTATGCGTTCTGGTTTCCGGCGCGTACGCCCGAGCGCGGATTCGATCTCTACGCGGGGGATCTCGCCGGCATCCTCTGGCGTGTCACGCTGGATCATCGGCTCAGGCCGGTGCTGTATGACAGCATCCATCTGTGCGGCTGCTATCACAAGCTCTTCCTACCACCCGGCACCCGCGTCGATCTCGATGGCCTGACCGGCGAAAAGCCGCTGGCTTTTGCGCTCGACGATCTTCCGGAGCGGCCACGCGGCCTGCGTCTGCGACTGGCCGCGGCCACGCACTACATCATCGAGGTGCAGGCTCCCGAGCCCGATCCGCAGGCCCTGGTCTACCGGCTCGAAGGGTATGAACGACAGCTGGTTCTACCGGGACCCGGGGGTGCGCTCAGCCTGTTCGGGTCCAACGGGATCATCGAGCAGTCACGCCGCCCCGAACGCTTCGTGCTGTGGCCGATGGGCGTTCCGTCCCCCGGGGCGATGCGTCAGCGTGGCCTGCATGCGACGGCTTTCGCGGGTCGGCGCCATTTTGACGATTCGGATCTGCTGGACGCACTGAGCCTGACCTTCGATTGACGAACGGTTCCGGGTAGCGGGCTCAGAGAACCGAGTCGTAGACGAGATCAGGGTCGGGTCCATGAAGGAAATTGCCCTGGACCAGGTCGACCCGCTCGTTCAGGAACCGTGCGAGGCTGTCGGCGTTCTCGACGTACGAGACGATGATCTTGACGCCACGCTTTCGGGCCTCGTTCAGGAGCTTCAGAATCGGCGCGGTCGTTTTCGAACCCGCGGCGAGATCCTGAACGATTGCGCGGTCCAGTTTGACGAAGTCGACGTCGAGCGACTGCAGCAGCTCGATCGAATTTGCCCGCAGACCAAAGTGTTCGAGGCCCACGGCGATCCCCTGTTCGTGCAAGCGCCGGATCATCTCGTGGGTCTGCTGGCGGTGTTCGGCGGCATCCGCTTCGCGGATCTGGACGATCACGGAGCCGGGATCAGGGGCGTGCCGACGCACGTTGTCCGCGAGCCATGCCGGGAAGCGATCGTCCTGGATCGTGCCGCCGGTTACTTTCAGGAAAAAGATCGTGTTCCTGGATTTCCGTTGGTGTGTCGAGAGCACGCCCAGAGCGGTATCGAACACACATCGGTCCAGGAGGCCGCCCATCCCGATCTGCTCGGCCATGGCCAGGGTTTCCGAGGGTAGAAGCACGTTCCCGCTGTCCTCCCGAATGCGCAGCAGTACTTCATAGCGCTCGAGTCCGTCGTGTTCGCTCACCGGGTGAATGGGTTGAAACATCAGGAACAGCTTCTTGCCGAGAATCGCATCGCTGATGCGTCCGCTCCAGTGCCTGCGGCCCGCGTCGTCCAGTGTCGGTATGGGGACATTCGTGCTCTCGCAATCGTCCCGTTCCGTGCGGCCGCCTTCCGCGGCCGGCTCCTCTTCAGCCGTTGATCGGCAGAGCACCGCGGCCTCCCGGAACGCCGCTCTGACGTCCTCGTGCATGCCCACCCGGGCCATCCCGAGTTTCACCCGGACGTCGCTCAGGCGCAGATCCTCGCGCGTGACCTCCACGACCGTCTGTCGCAACGCGTCCTCGAGGGCGTCCAGCCGTTCCGACGTCTCCCGGCGGAAGAGCACTGCGTGCGCCGCATCGTCGTACCGGGCGAGCACGTCTTCCGGCAGCAGGTGCGGTCGCAGGGCCGATTCGATGCGCGCCGTCAGGGTGCCGAGGATACTCCGGTCATGCGATCGGATGAGGCGGCCGTAGCCGTCGACTTCGAGGAACACCAATGCCTGAAAATCCGGGTTTTCCGTCGCACGGCAGGCGTCGTCGAGCACCTGCTCGAACTGCCATCGCTCAAGCAGGGTTCCCGGTTGCTGAATCGGGCCTGCGCCCTGTGTGATCCGGCTGCGGTACTGCGAAGCCCTGAGGCAGAGCCGCTCCAGCAGGTCCGATTCGGAGAACGGATGCAGCAGGTAGTCGAGTTCGAGTTGGCGGAACCGGCGCCGATGATTCACCAGATCGCGTCCCTCGCAGAGCAGTACGACGGGGATCGCCTGCAAGGCATCCTCCTGACGCCAAAGCTGCGCGAGTTCAAGACCGTCCATGTCCGGTAGCGACGCGTCGATCAGAACCACTTCGGGTCTGAACCGGAGCGCAACGGATATGGCCTGCGCGGCATCGTCGACGTTTTCGACGACCAGACCGGCGTCGCGCAGGATGGCCGCGCGAATCTTTCGCGCTTCCGGGTCGGCGTGCACCAGCAGGACCCGACAGGGAAGCGCGTTTTCCGCGGGGATCAGCTTGCGCAGCCGCGACGCCAGTGAAGCCATCGGAACGGGTTCCTGGACACAGCCATCCCCGCCGGCGCGAAGGATGTCCAGGCACGTCGTCCAGTCCGCCCGATCGACGACCCAGAGGACGGGGATCCGGACGGGGTGCTTCTCGCGCAGGAGTTGCATCACGACGCCCGCGTCGGCAGCCGTGTGGCCTGCGGGCAGCCGTGCGATGAAGGCATGCGGGGGTTGCCCGGACAGCGCGCGTACGGCCGAATCGGTGTCCCCGCAACGGTGAACATCGAAACCGTGGTCGGCAAGGTTTCCTGCGAGGGTCGCTGCGCTTTCAGTCGTGGGATCGATAACGAAAATCAGTGGGGTCGCTGTGTCCGGAGCCGATGTTGCGTTGACATCATGGGGCGGGGTTGAGGTCCCGTTTCCGGTCCGGGAACGTTTGCGCAACTCCGCGGGGACTTCCTCGATGCCCGCCTGGCGGAGGCTCATCATGAGGCTCGTGAGGGTGTCCACCTCCACGCGTGACAGCGGTTGCTGCGTCCGGACATGAGCATGCAGGCGTTCATCCACGCGCCGCACGATGTTGAAAAGACGTTCCACCTGCTTGTCCCTGAGATACTCCACGAGTCTCTCGGTGCGTCCTCGCAGGTCCTTGAGATCGTGCAGGGGACTGGAGCGCTTGCGGACGATATGCCAGTGCTCGACGAGGTCTTCGAACTCCTGCGGCAGCCGCCGAAGGAATTCGCTCTGTGTCGAGCCGTTCTCATTGGGCGGCGATTCGGGCGCGGCGGCTTCTTGATCCATCCAGTCGGGCCTCTCGAAAGCAGCGGTAGGCGCCAGGTCCGTGCGCGTGAGGCTTTCTCGGACCCCACTTTGAGCACGCGACTGCGGCTAGAGCGAATCTGACGTCCTGCATCATAGGTGGAAAACGCAAAACAATCAGCCGTTCAGTGGATACTCGCATCCGCACGGCCGAAGGTCCTGTCGCAGCGATCGGGGCCGCTCGGACCGGACCGTCGGCCGCGTGGTGGCAGCCGGAATTTTCAGGGGGCCGTGGACGTCTTTGCTGTTGCAGGCTCGCTGGTTCATGGGTTCAAACGGAGGCCGATGATGCGGTCATTCCCTACGCTCGATCTTCCTCGGACGGCGCTTCGCCTGTTCGCGTGCGCGCTGCCGGTACTGGCGCTGCTGTCACTGCTGATGCCCCCTGTCGAGGCACGGGAGAGACTGGAATATCCGGATTGGTTCGCGCCGACCTTCTATGATCTGCCCGGGGATCTCGATGACGCGGTCTCGCGCGGGAAGCGCGGCATTGCCCTGTTTTTCAGCGCGGAGACCTGCCTGCACTGTGTCGCGATGACGCGCAGCACGTTTCAGGACCCGGATATCGTGCGCCGTCTGTCCGGTCAGTTCGATGTGATCGCGGTCGATGTTTTCAGCGATGTCGAGATGACGGCGTTGGACGGGGAGACGTATCGGGCGAGGGAACTGTCCGAGCGCGAGCGCGCCACGTTCACGCCGACGCTCATGTTCTTCGATGGGTCCGGTGAACGCATGCTTCGCTTCGTCGGCTTTGCCGATGCCGAGCGCATGCATGTCATCCTCGACTACCTCGAATCGGACGCCTGGCGGGAGCAATCGCTTCGGGATTTCGCCGCGGCGCTGATCGAGGCGGAGGCTTCCGGGGCGCCCTCGGGTACCGCGAAGACCGCCCCTGCGGCTGCGATCAGCGGGTTTCAACAGCCCCCTGCGGATCTGGCCGCGCAACGGCAAGCCAACCCGCGGCCCGCGCTCGTCCTGTTCGAGCGTCACGACTGCGAAGAATGCCGCCGGCTCCGCACGCACATCCTGGAACACCCGAAAGTTCAGGAGGTGCTTACGGGGTTCCATGTCCTGCAACTCAATAGCGACGAGGGTGGAACCGCCGTGCTGCCCGACGGACGCTTCGGGACGGTGGAGGCGCTTGCCGCGGAACTGGAGCTGGCGCATCGGCCCGGGCTCGTCTTCTTCTCCGAGGAAGGGGAAGAGGCGTTTCGAATGGACAGCAGCTGGCTGATCGACCATTCCGGGCAGCTGTCCGATGACCCCGGGCGGTACCTTCTTGACAGCTTTCTGGCCCGTCTGGACTACGTGGCCAGCGGTGCCTACAGGGACTGGCCGCAGTATCAGCGCTGGCGGGCGCAACGGGACCGCGCCGATTGATGTGTGCTTCGTGCACGTTCCGAAGACGTTGATGGAGCCGGCGGATCAGGTGCCGATGTCCAGCCTCGCCAGCAGGGTCCGACTGGGGAATCCGTCGGGAATCAAGCCTTCTGCCTGCTGATAGGCGCGTATACCGTTACGTGTCGCGGGTCCGAGGATGCCGTCCGCCTCGCCGCTTTCGAAGCCAAGCGCATTGAGCGTGGTCTGGAGTTGCATCACCTGGTCACGCGAAAGGCGGGGCGCATCGGCCGGGGGCGGCGTGCGCAGGGGAGGGGCGCCGGCGATCCGGTCGGCCAGGTGCCCGACCGATAGCGCGTAGAACTCGGAGCGGTTCCAGCCCATGATGACTTCGAAGTTGTCATACACGAGGAATGCAGGCCCCTGATGCCCGGAAGGCAGCAGCAGCGCTGCCTCGATGTCCAGGCTGGCCACCGGGCGGCCCGAAACGTCGGTGACGCCTGCTTTGCGCCAGTCATGCAGGGGTTGCCGGGCCGTGCGACCGGCAAGGCCGTAATCGAAGCCCGGGGGGAGGAGGACTTCCCGGCCCCAGCGATACTCCGGATCCCAGCCGAGGTTTTTCAGAAAATGGCCTGCGGACATCATGGCGTCCGGGATGCTGTTCCAGAGATCGCGTCGACCGTCGCCGTCGCCATCGACCGCGTGCCGCAGGAATACCGACGGCATGAACTGGACGTGTCCCATCGCGCCGGCCCATGAACCTTCCATTCGTTCCAGGGGGATCGCGCCTTCCTCGACGATACGCAGCGCGGCGATCAGCTCGCCGGTGAAATATTCGCCACGCCGGGGATCACAGGCCAGCGTGGCCAGTGCACTGGGCACGGACATGCGGCCGAAGTAGCTTCCGTAGTTGGTTTCCAGACCCCAGAAGGCCAGAAGGTACGCGGGGGGGATTCCCGTGGTTGCCTGAACGCGGTTCAGGAGCGCTCGATGTCGGTTCAGCAGTTCGCGGCCCTGCTGGATGCGTCGGTCCGTGATCCTCCGCCCGAGATAATCGGCGAAAGGGGTCGTGAATTCGGGCTGCTGGCGGTCCAGTTCAATGACCCGTTCCAGATACTCGACCTGGCCCAGCACCCGCTCCGTGACGGCGCGGTCGACGCCCGCCTGTACCGCTTGTCTGCCAATTCCGTCGATACAGGTGTCAAAATTTTCCGCGCTCGCCAGCAGCGTGATGGGCGTGAGTGTCAACGCGAGGGCGAGGGCGGGTATCGGCTTCTTCATCGGGGCTCACAGCGGTCCGGGTGACGTCAGGCTATCCGGGGCAAGCATAGATCAACCGGGGAGGGTCGTGGCGCCTTGGGTGTGGATCGCCTTCGTTGGAGCGGACGGTTCGCCTGCGTTGCACGGAAGAGACGCCCGGGCGATGATCGCCGCCATGATGAAGATCTGGGTCGATGCCGACGCCTGTCCGGTGGTGATCAAGGAAATCCTGTTCCGGGCCGCGGAAAGGGTGCAGGTGCTGGTGACACTGGTGGCCAACCAGCCGATGCGCGTGCCGCCCTCGCGCTTTGTCCGCACTGTGCAGGTGGGGGCGGGGTTCGACGTTGCCGACAACGAGATCGTCGCCCGGCTCGACCCCGGTGACCTGGTGATCACCGCCGATATCCCGCTGGCTGCTGAAGTGATCGAAAAAGGGGGACACGCGCTCAATCCTCGCGGAGAACTCTACAGCGCCGACACCATCCGGTCGCGGCTCGACGTGCGTGACTTCATGGAAACGCTGCGCGCCTCCGGGGTCGACACGGGCGGCCCGCCGGCACTGCACGCCCGCGATCGCCAGGCCTTCGCGAATCAGCTGGACCGCTTCCTTCATCGCTACGCTCGGGAACGGGAGAAGCCCGGGGGGGGCGACCGGTGAGGCCGCATGGCCCACTCGCTGCCTTTCGGCAGCTATACTGAAGGCAGTTGCCGGGAACCATCATCCCGCCTGCCGGCGCGGTCGGCATTTTCAACACGGTACTCTCCATGTCCGAAAGCAAGAACCCCCCCTTCGTCTGGTCCAACGTGGTCTTTTTCGCGGGGATCAACCTTGCAGCCCTGGTCCTGGTGCCCTGGTGGGGCTTCACACAGGGTTTCAGCAGCGCGGCCTGGGTCTTTCTGGCCGTTTTCCTGGTTCTGAACGGTATGAGCATTACCGTGGGATACCACCGGCTCTGGGCGCACCGCACGTTCAAGGCACATGCGTCGGTGCGTCTGGTGCTGGCGATCTTCGGCGGCATGGCGCTGCAGAACAGCATTCTGAACTGGGCGGCGCGGCACCGGGTGCATCACCGCTACGTGGATGATGTCGAACGCGACCCGCATTCCATCAAGCGGGGGTTCTGGCATGCGCACATGGGCTGGATGCTGCGCGAATGGCCGACGACGGAAGCCGATTATTCGTTCGTGAAGGATCTGGAAAAGGATCCGATCGTGATGTGGCAGCACCGGCATTACTGGGCCCTGGTATGGGCGACCAACCTCGGCTTCCCGGTCGCGCTGGGGCTGCTTTTCGGGGACCTGATCGGGATGCTGCTGCTGGCCGGCGTGCTGCGCCTCGTGCTGAGCCATCATTTCACCTTTTTCATCAACTCCCTGGCTCACATGTGGGGGCGGCGCCCGTACAGCGACGAGAACACCGCGGTGGACAACGCGCTGGTGGCGTTGCTGACCTGGGGCGAGGGGTACCACAACTATCACCATGCCTTTCAGGCCGATTACCGCAACGGCGTGCGTTGGTGGCAGTACGACCCATCCAAGTGGGTCATCAACCTTCTGGCGTGGGTGGGCCTGGTCCACGGCCGCCGCCGCGTGCCCGATTTCAGGATTCAGCGCGCTCGCCTGCAGATGCAGTTTGGCAGGCTGATGGCGCTTTCCGAGGCGGGGCTGATCCAGGAAAGCTGGCGCACCACCCTCGAGCGCGAATATCAGCGGTTCTGGGAGACCGTCGCGCAGTGGAGGGAAGTACAGGCCCGCAAGGTGCGGGCCGGAAAGGCGGCCGTCAGCGATCGCTGGCTGCGGACCGAGTTGCGCACGTCGATCAAGGAACTCGAGTACCGGCTCAAGATGCAGAAGCGCCGTCTGCGGGCCCTGTCCGCGGCGCTGGGAACACCGGTTATCTGATCGGACCGCGGTTCGCTCCGTTTCCCGACCCGAACGCGCAGTAGCACCGATCGCAGGGAGGCAACCCCCCGGCCCGGTGCAAACCCGAACCTGCTGCGCATTTCGATCAAAATCGATCATGGATTCCAAAGTTCTTTTCTTTATGCTAGAACGCTGGCATGACTGGAGGCACCGCGGAACCCGCTGACAACCTGATTGGCCGGTCAGGTCCGTGCCGGCGTGCCGGCGCATCGCGAATTGCGGCGCCTGCATCGGGGCGGAAACCGGTGCTGTCCGCGTTGGACCTTGCACGTTGCGATCAACGAGGCTCCGGCAGGCCGGAGCCGGAAGCGTTCACTCGGCGCGCCAGCCGTGGATTCACCCTGATCGAACTCATGATCACCGTGGTCGTGATCGGGATTCTTGCGGCCATTGCGCTTCCCGCCTACCAGAGCTACGTCAACCGCGCGAAGATGTCCGAGGGCATCGTTCAGTTGGGCGCGCTGCGGTCGGCGATTGTGGAAGAGTTCGCGACCCGTGGGTTTCCGGACCAGGAGCGGCTCGATGACTTGCTGCCCACTGGATCGCCGACCAGTCTGGTCGCGGAACTTTTCGGGGAGATCGACGCGTACTCGGTGTCCGGTGGCACGTGCAGCTTGCCGGCTCAGGCCAGCCCGCAGGCCCGGGCCAACGTCTGTGGCAACGACGGAACCTCGGGAGGCATCGTGCGCCTGGTGGCCCGCATGGATGCGGGCCAGTTTTCGGGAATGACGGCCAACGTGAATGACCAGCTGGCTCTCGAAGGCTATGTCATCGGTGGACAGATCCTCTGGTTCTGCCGCCCGGACGCTACCCGGGGTGTAAAAACCGACTGGGTACCGTCCACCTGTCGGAGTTGATGCCCCGGGTTGGCCTCCAGTACGCGGCCAGAGGTGCAGTCGGGTATGCTTGCGCTCGCGCTGACTGCAGCCACGGCAGCGGATCCTGCCAGACGCCGGAAAACCCGATACAGACCCGAGATCGATGAGAAACGCCGAAGCGCCGCGCCCGTCGTTCCATGCCGAGTTTCGGCCGATGCAATGGCTGCTGGCCCTGGCCTCCGGGGTGCTGATCGGGGGCATTTCCATCTTCGTCTCGGTATCGCTGGCAGCCCTGATCTTTACCGGCGCCTTGGCCGAGCATCTTCCTCGCGGTGTGGAAATTGCGTTGGTCAGCGCCATGTTGATCGGTCTGATCGTCTCGGTCGCCGGATCCGGTTCGTTCACGATTGCGATACCGCAGGACCGCACCGCGCCGATTCTCGCGATCATGGCGGCCAGCATCGTTTCCTCGGCGCCGGCGGGAGCGGACGCGGACTGGATTCTGCTCAGCGTACTGGCGATGATCATCGGGACCACGCTGGTCACCGGTGTCTTCCTGCTTTCCCTTGGGCTGGGACGCGTTGGCAACCTGATGCGGTTCATTCCCTATTCGGTGCTCGGCGGTTTTCTGGCGGGCACCGGGTGGCTTCTGGTCGTCGGCGCGTTGCGCGTGATGACCGGCCTGGATCTGGTCTCCCTCGACGAGGTCGTCCTGCTGCTGGATGGGCAGGAAATCGGCCAATGGCTGCCGGGGCTGATCATCGCCCTGGCGATTCTCGTCGCCTCGCGCCGCTTCAGTCTGACCATCGCGCTCCCCGCCCTGCTCTTCGGAGGCGCGGCCGGGTTCTACCTCGTCATGCTGAATCAGGGGGAATCGATGGCGTCCCTCGCCGAGGCGGGTTGGCTGCTCGGGGCTCCGGGCGCATCGGCGTCCGGTTTCTCCTATTCCGGCAGTCTGCACGTCCTGACGGACGCAAACTGGTCTTCGGTACCCTTGCAGTGGGAAGGTATCCTGACCGTACTTCTGCTCGCCGCAGTCTCGATCATGTTGACCGCAAGCGCGATGGAAATGCTGTCCCGCAGCGATATCGATGTGAATCGGGAACTGCGGGTGGCGGGGATCGCCAACCTCGCGGCGGGCCTTGGCGGTGGCATGGTCGGTTTCCAGTCGCTGAGCCTGTCCGGGCTGGCCCTGAAAATGGGCGGGGGGAGCCGGCTGGTGGGTATCGTGGCGGCACTGACGTGCGGAGCGGCCCTGTGGTTTGGATCCGATGTCCTTTCGTACCTGCCGCGCGTGGTTCTGGGCGGGCTGCTGCTGTTTCTGGGTTTGACGCTCATGGGGCGCTGGCTGATCTCGACCTGGGGGAAACTGCCGCACGGGGAATATCTCGTGATCCCGCTGATCCTCGGCATCGTCGCGACCCTGGGCTTCCTGGAGGGCGTCCTGGCGGGCCTGCTGGCGGCCACCATTCTGTTCGTGATCAATTACAGCCGTACCTCGATCATTCGCTACGTGCTGTCGGGGAAGGAGGCGAGGAGCCGGGTCGCGCGGAACCCGGACGATGAAGCCCGGCTGCTGGAACATGGCGCGCAGCTGCTGGTGCTGAAGCTGCGGGGACACCTGTTTTTCGGTACGGCCACGCAGTTGCTCGGCCGTGTCCGCGAGCGCCTGAACGATCCAGCCCGACCCGCATTGCGTTACGTGCTGATCGATTTCAGACAGCTGACGGGCATCGATTCGTCGGCCATGTACTCGTTCCGTCGACTGCACATGATCGCCGGGCAAAGCGGCTTCCGGGTGCTCCTTACGGATCTCGCGTCGCGATTCCAGGATCGCCTGCGCATGCGGGAACTGCTGGGGGCTGACGGGATTTTCGAGGCCTTCGTGGACATGGACCGGGGCCTGGAGTGGTACGAGAATCAGGTCCTCGCCGGTTTCGGTCCCGCGCGGTCGCGTGCATCGCAGTCGATTGTGCAGCGGCTCTCCGCCCATCTCGAGGACCCGGCGGCGCTGAGCGGCTTTCTGGCATACCTCTCGAAGATCCCTTTTCCCAAAGGGTACGAACTCATCCATCAGGGGGAGACGGCGGGCGACCTGTATTTTCTCGAGGAGGGTGAGGTTTCGGTCTATCTGCGGGTCTCGGACGATCAGGTGATCCGCGTTCAGCGCATGGGCGCCGGAACCGTGGTGGGCGAGTTGGCCTTTTATCTCGGCACGCCCCGTTCGGCTTCGGTGGTGGCCGATGGCGAGGGCATGGCCTATCGGCTCACCCGGGAGTCGCTCGAAAGGATGGAAGCCGAGCGTCCGGAATTCGCGGTGATTCTGCACCGCTTCATTGCCGATCTCCTCGCTGAACGCCTGTTACGGACCCTGAAGACGGTGGAGGCCGTCATGGACTAGAATTCGCCAACCCCGGCCCGGTTGCCGGGCCATGTTTCCTACCCAGAGGAGTCCTCATGCGGCGCAGCTTCGTTTTTGGCGTGTTTCTGACCTTGGTCCTGGTCCTGGGCGGTAGCGCCCACGCAAGCGGTTATATCGGTGTGGGCGGTTACACGGCGTCCGCCGACGTGAGCTCGGACAGCACGCTTGCGCCCGCACTCATGGTCGGCTGGCGTCCGATCGAACTCCTTGGCGTCGAGCTTGGCTACTACGATTTCGGTAATTTCAAGGAGTCGGGAGTGCGCATCGACGGCAGTGCGTTGACCCTGGCGGGGTTGCTGTCGCTGGAGTTGGGACCGGTCGGCGTGTACGGCAAGCTGGGACTCGCCAACTACGATTTCGACTACGGGTCCGGGCTGATCAACGATCTGTTCGATGACGGGACCAGCGCGTTCGGGGGTGTGGGCGCCACGATCGACATCATGGATCGTCTCTACTTCTATGCGGAATACCTGCGCTTCGGCGCCGGCGCCGACCTCGATGTCCTGGGCGCGGGGGTGCGCTTCACCATCTGGTAACGCTGGCGAGTCTCAATCCGGATCCTTTTGGGGATCGTCCGACGGCGCAGCGTCGTCCGTTCCCCGGGAAGGTCCGAGGAGAATCGCGAACCACCGTGTGTTCGGGTGCGTCTCCAGCGCGATCTTGAGGGCCATCGTCAGCGGTCCGGAGAGCAGCATTCCGACCGGCCCGAACACCCAGCCCCAGAACACCAGGGAGATGAACACCACCAGCGTGGACAGCCCCAGGCCCCTTCCGAACATCCGCGGTTCGAGGATGTTGCCGACAATCATGTTCACGGCGAGGTAGGCCGCGATCACGAGCAGAACCCCGGTCGGGTCGAGCGCGACGATCGCGAGCAGTACCGGGGGTATCGCCGCCAGAATGCTGCCGATGTTGGGGACGTAGTTCAGCAGGAACGCCAGCAGGCCCCAGAGGATGGCGAAATCCAGCCCGATCAGTGTGAGGGACAAGGTCACGAACACACCGGTCATCAGACTGACCAGCGTTTTGATGCGGAGGTAGTCCTGCAGGCGCGTGGACAGGTCGCGGAAAGAGTCGAGGAGTTCCGATTTCCCGCCGAGTGCTTCCCGGATCTTCCCCGGGAAGCCGGAGGACTCCGCCAGGATGAAGATCAGGGTGAACATCACGAGCAGGAAAGAGGCCAGCGCGGTGCCCAGACCGCCACCCACCTGCCGCATCAGCGACAGCAGGGTGGATGGAGCCACGAGCTCGCTCAGCGCTTCTCCGCCGGTTTCGATGCCGCGGGACTGCAGCCATTCGGTCGTGGACGTGGTCATGGCCTGGATTCTTTCCAGATAGGCCGGCAACGCCACCCGAAAGTCGTCGATGGCCGCCCCGGCGACGAGAAACAGGGGCACGAACACGAGCACGAGGCCGATAAGAAGCAGCAGGATCGCTACGGGCAGGGGTACGCGGACGCCGACCATCCATTGCAGAGGTGGAATCAGGATCGCCGCGAGGAACGCGGCCAGCAGGAAGGGAACGATCAGCGGCGACGCGAGCTTGAGCCCCGCAATGACGATGACGACGGCGGCCGCCCCGAGGAGCACACCCAGAGGTCCGCGCTGGAACTGTGCGTTCTCCATCATGTCCGGGGCGCGCACTTCACCCGGTGCGATTCATGTTGCCGTGAAGCGGGCGAATGGGCGGCCGGGAATGCCGGTGCTCGGGTGCCGGCAGGCGAGCCCACCGGCCCCGAATCGATCAGCGTACCGGCCGTTGGCGCGGATCGCTCAGCGCTTCCGGATCGCGGCTTGCATTCGCGAGGGCCGGCGTGTCCTCGATTTCTTCGCCCGTGAACTGGTCTCCCTCAAGCCAGGGAGGCGGGCTGTCCGGCCGCCATTCAAGCACCTGGGCCGGATTGGGGAGATCCAGCTCGCTTAAAAGGCGCGCCGCGGAATCGCGGGCTTCCGGGGTCTGCAGGGTCAGCACAAGACCGGTGACCAGCATCAAGGCTCCGAATCGGGCCGGATGGAGGGCGGGTGCCGCGTGAAAGCTCGAACTCGACCGCATGTGCGTAGCCTCGTGCCAGAACAGTCTCGCAAATTTACCGGCTGCGGGCATGCGGATTCAAGCATCCACGGGGCTGTTCCGGGTACTGATTCGGGGTTCCGGGGCGCCGCTGGGGTGCTTTCCCCTCAATGCGCGCATGCATTGGTGGATTTCGCGCGGCCGTGCGTACCCTTTGCGCACACATTCTCTGCCTGGAGCCCGCATGAACGCGCCTGAGCTGCATATCCGTGTCGACACCCGCGAGAAAGGCCGAATCATCAGCCGACTGGAAGGCCTCAGTGGGGTCACCCTCGAATTCGTCGAGATGGACCTCGGGGACTACCTGCTGCCGGGGGACACGATCGTCGAGCGGAAATCCGCCACGGACCTGATTCTCAGCGTGGTCGACCGCAGCCTCTGGGACAAGGTCGCGAAGCTGAAAAGTCAGCATGAGCGTGTGGTCTACATCGTGGAAGGGGATCTCTACACCGCGCGGTTTCACCAGCAGGCATTGGACATCCACCGGGCTCTGGCGGCGATGGTGGTGGGCTACGGCGTTTCCATTCTGCCAAGTCCCGACGCCGAGAACAGCGGCATGCTGGTCTATCTGCTCGGACTCGCCGCAGCGGAGGGGGCAAGGGCCACCGAGCGTCCGGGCAAGCCCACCATCCGGCGCGACGCGCAACTCTACCTTCTGGGTGGCCTGCCGGGGGTGGACTCCGATCGGGCCGAGGCGTTGCTGCGCACGTTCGGCAGTGCGCGCGCCGCGCTCGCGGCCGATGCCGCGGGTCTGGCCGGTGTCGAGGGCATGGACACCGCGCGCGCGGAACGCATCGTGGACGTGCTGGACCATGGTCGCTGAGCGTTGTTCCGGGCGGGTGGTGTGTGCCGGAACGGCCGCGTCGCAGCGGTTTCTCCGGCGGGCGCTTTTTTCCCGAGGCGACTGGCGCTAAAATTCGCTGGGTACGCCCCTCCCTCCGGTTCGTGACATCACGTGGCATCCGCCGCGCCATGGGGCCGGTCTCCAAGGCCATCCGCACATGTTTTCGTCAGCAAGTAACATCGAGGAGTTGCTGCGCGGCTTTCGTATCGAAGGTGCGATGCTGCGCTACAACGACTTCGTTCCGCGCCTTTACAACTACTGCCGTTCGCTCGGTTTCGAACCCGGCAAGATGCTGCCGTCCCGCGCCTTCTGCTCGGACGAAAGTCAGGGTTTTCCCAGCATTCTGATTTCCAAGCACTTCGGCACATTTCCGTTCAATCACGGTCGGGGCGGGGCCATCGTGGCCACCCAGCGCCATGGGCCCTTCGCGGAGCACGGGCAGGACCTGGTCATCATCCAGGCGAGTCACGTGGGATACGATCCCGAGAGCGGTCGGTTCGGAACCTATCGGCGCATTCACGCCGAAAACGCCGAGCACACGTCCAGTTGCGGCAAGCTCGCGGTGGTGATCCGCCGCTACGAGCAGGAGTACGCGTTTGCGCAGAACAATGTGGTTCTGGAGCGCTGCGAGGGTGCGCTGTGCGTCTGTATCGATAACGGCTTGCTTCGGGGGAACCGGACCGAGGGACTGTTCCTGAATCTGCCCCGGCTGGTGGAACGGGATGCCGACGGTGAATTCACGCCGCGGCATGCGTACAGCACGTCGAAGAGCTTTCCCGCCTCGGCCAGCCTCCGCCGCCAACTCCTCGAGTTCCAGCTCGAGGAGGGTCAGCGTATCCCGATCGGGACGCGGCTGACCCCGAAAATGTTCTTCTTCCGTCGTGACCTCGACGAGACACCGGAAGGCCGCGATCACCAGGAGTTGGGGCTGATCAGCGCCATGCCCTGGGTCATCACTTCGCCGCATCCGCTGCTGACGGCCGCACAGATCAACACCCAGGTCGAGTTCGACCGCGCGTTCCGCACGGCTGCGCAGGCTCCGGGTTTCCGCGGCAAGCGTCTGCTGCACATCTCCGGGTTGAACATCGATATCTCTCCGCAGCCGGGCGAAGCTTTTCCCATGACCCATTTCGTGCCCTGGGCGGCTTACGTTCAGGACCGGGACGGTCGCCAGACGATTCTGGAGCAGCCGGACCTGCTGCGTGTCCTGGAGCAGCAGAGCCCGGAAAACCCGGACGAGATGGACCTGGAGTCGGCGATACGGGCCATGTCCGAGACCGCCATGGTCCGTGTCGGGCTGGATGCCTCCCGTTGAATCCGGGGATGTCAGCGTTCGGTGGGGCGCGCGCATGAAGGAACGCCGCGCCACCCGTCGTTTTTTTTGCGATGCGGACGTGGAACTGGAGGGAGCCGGGGGCGAGCGGCTTCTCGGTCGTGCAACAGACGTCTCACTGAACGGCGTCGGGGTGGAGTTGGGCGCCGCGGTGCTCGAGATGCTGGGCCTGGCGCAGATGGGTGGGCTCCTCGACCCCCACGCCCCGCACCTGAGAGCCCGGATCTACCTTCGGGAAGACGGGCCCTCCGAAGCGATCGCGTTGCGCGGGGCACCCCTCCACGTGCGTCGATTATCCCGGGAACACTATCGACTGGGTCTGCAACTCGTGTTCGAGAATCCGACGCAGGCGGAGGCCCTGCAGGACTGGGTCGACCGTTTGCAGGGTTCGTGTGACGGTCGGAATGCATGAATCCCCTGTTCACCCGCATCGGCGACGTGCCGCGCCGTTCGGGTTGGGGCGTATCGAGGCGGCCGTCTTATGGTCTCTCTGGGTGCTTCTGGCCACGGCGCTCGTCGCGGGTACGGCCGCTTCCGCCCCGCGTCTCCTGCACAACCAGCCGTCACCGCTCGAGACGCTCGTTCCGGGGCTGAACGAGGGTCCCGCTGAAGCCCGGTTCGATTTCGCCGTGCTGGTGCTGGATGCGCTGATCGTGGAACACCAGAGGGAGCTGGAGCGGGCGCGGGTCGAACGCCCCCGGGGTCCGGCGAGCCAACAGAAAGTGCAGCGGTGGCGGGCGGCGACGAGCGCTTTTCTCCACGATCTGCAGATGGCTCAGGCAGCGCTGTATTCAGCGCGCGAGGTCGAGGTGCATCGGGATCCCCACGTACCTCTGCGGTTGCGGATCGACGGCGCGCCCATCTGGCTGGCGTGGCCACGCGTGGAAACGCAGTGGTCGCTCGAGCAGAATCTCGTCGAGGCTTTTTGCCGCCACCATGCCTGCGCGGGATCTGGCGGAACGGCACCCGAATCGGTGGCGGTGAGGGCCGGGCGCGCAAATGGGGGTTCCTGGACGCTGGTGCAGGGCCGACTGCCGGCCTGGGAATCCGCCGACGGCGTGCGCTGCGAATTCGGCGATCTTTCGGATCGCTTGACCAAGGCAGGCCTCTGTCAGCGATTGACGATGGAGTTGCGCAGCCTGGTGCCGCTGTTTCAGGAGGCGGCTTTGGCGGCGCGTGACATTCAGTGGAAGCAACTCGCTATCGGGCCCGAGCCCGGTGGCCCCCAGCATCGCTTGAAGGTCAACGATCGCGGTGACTACCTTCGGGCGGCGCTGCCCACCCTGGCGCGCGAGTCCGTGGATTGGATCGCGATAGGTCAGTGGCTGAACGCCCGCATGCAGGGCCGTCCCGCGCGGGTGACCGTGCTGCGGGTGCTCTAGCAGAAAACTAAGGAGAGATCGGGCGCGCGCGGGCGCAACGCACTCCTCAATAATTTGCGTTCGAGCGTCTGCGGAGACTGTTGGCGGCCAGCGCGCGCATGATATCGTTCGCATCATGATGCGCCCCGCGTTGTGGATCTTCCTTTCCGGCCTCCTGTCCGCCCCCGCATGGTCGAGTGACACTGCCGCGCCCGAGCATTCGCCATCGGCTGATTCCGGTGACGAGCAGACCCGTGTGGAACCCGCGACGCCCGAAATCGAGTGGCTCGAGGATACCCGAGAGGGTGTCTACGACCTGTCTCACTGGCTGGTGAGCGGCGTCGACAGCTGGTTCGGGGACAAGCCGTTCGATGAATCCGGGGGGCGCGTCAGTGGCCGGGTGTTTTTCCGGCTCCTGGAACGGCAGGATGACGGCCTCGACACCGACCTGCGGTATCGGCTTCGCGTCGACATGCCCAATGTCAGCGAACGAGCGGCGATCATCATTGGCCGTGAGGACGAGTCGAACCTGGTCAGCGGCCAGGAGGACTTCGACCGGGGTCAGCTGGTGCGCTCGGATAGCCAGAGTGAGGACTCGACGTTCTTCGTCGGGCTGGGCTTTCTCCTGCGGGAAAACCTGAGTTTCAAGCTGGGGGTACGCAGTGGGTACAAGGTGTATGCCCAGGCGCGCTTTCGCAGAACCTTTTCCGTTGCCGAAACAAGCGCTTTCGATTTCAGCCAAACCCTCTTTGCCGCCGTCGATGACGGCGTCGGATTGACCACCGGCCTGAACTACCGCCAGCTGTTTACCGACCGGACCGCATTGTACTGGCGCAATTCATTCACCTACAGCACCGAAACCAATGGTGTCGAGTGGCGCGTGAGACCCGAGGTTATTCACGCCCTTGGCCGGCAGCGGGAGCTGTTCATCGATCTGCCGACGGAAGGCGAGACCGGTTCCAGCGTCGACGTCGCCGAGTACGGCATTCGCGCCCGGTATCGCCAGCCCGTGTACAAGGACTGGCTGTTCGGCGAGCTCATCGTGGGGCATTTCTGGCCGCGTGACGAAGAGGATCCGGCGCGGCGCGAGAGTTGGGCCGTGGGGGCCGCGCTGGAACTGTTTTTCTGATGCCCGGGCCCGGATGGTTCAGTACGCGGGATGGTGTTCGTGGCTGCCGGCCCCATGTGGCGGCAGGGCTCGCTGCCGTTGAACATGGCCCCGGATAACCGCAAGACCGCTTCTGGCCCCCGTGAGTGTATGCACATGAGTGTCCCGTCCGTCGGCACGTCGGGTTCCGTCGCATCGGGGTCCGGTGAAACGCGCCAGCCGTTCTCTGATCTGCGGACCCTCAGTTCGAGCATCCCGGTGCACGTGGTTTCCCGGGATGGCGCCGGGCAATGGAACGAACGCATGTACCGCAGGTTTCAAGTGCTGCGCGACGATGCCGGAACCCGCCGCAGCCATTATTTTCAGGGGCGGTTCGAGAATGTCTATCCCGAGCGTGCCGCGATGCCTGAAGTGGAATGCGTTCTGGAATGGGCCGCGGGATTCGCCCGCCGTATCTGCCGCGAGCCGGCGCTTCGCTGCGGTTTCTGGTTCAACGAGATGGCGCACGGACAATGTACCGGTGTCCACACCCACGACGACGATGACGAGATCCTGTCGGCGGTGTACTACGTGACCGCACCCGCGGGCTCGGGTGCGCTGCTTCTGCACGCGCGGGCGGAAACGATTCGTGTGCTGCCGCGACCGGGATTGCTGGTGTTTTTTCCGCCCGATGTGCCGCACGAAGTCGAGACCCACAACGCCCGGGACGTGCGTCTTTCCCTGGCCATGAATTTCGGACCTGCCTCTTGAACGGGGCGCGTCCCGGGATAACGGGTACGCCGGTATCTCCGAACAGGAAGGCGCTGCTCATCGGCTCCGGTCGATACCGACGGCATTCCTACGGGAGCAATCACCCGTTGGGCATTCCGCGCGTGTCACTCACACTCGATCTGATCGATGCGTATGGTGCGCTTCCCGCGGAGCAGTTCGTCGAGTCGCGCCCGGCGACGCCCGAGGAGCTGCAACGCTTCCATTCTCCGGAGTATGTCGCCGCGATGCGGGACTCCGAGCGCGAGGGCCGGGTGACCCATGCCCGCCGGCAGCGGCACAACATCGGTAATTTCGAAAACCCGCTGTTCCCCGAGTTCTTCGTCACGCCGGCCACGGCCACGCACGGCAGTATTCTCGGCGCCGAGCAGGTGCTTCAGGGTCACGTTGCCTTCAACCCGGCGGGTGGGATGCACCACGCCCGGTCCGACAGCGCGCGGGGCTTCTGCTTTTTCAATGACCCGGTGCTGGGTATTCTGCGGCTCCGCGAGGCGGGTCTGCGCGTACTGTACCTCGATATCGACGCGCATCACGGAGACGGTGTCGAGCACGCCTTCCGGCAGGATCCCGAGGTCCTCACCGTGTCCCTGCACATGGATACCGGTTATGCCTACCCGTTCGAAGGCGGACGGATCGAGGACACCGGGCCGCTGAACAACGCCGTGAACCTGCCGTTGCCGAGCGCGATCCATGATGCCGAGTACCGGTTTGCGTTCGACCGCGTGTGGTCTGCGGCGCTCGCGGCATTTCGGCCCGATGCCGTCGTGCTTCAGGCCGGCACCGACATACTGGGGCCGGATCCGCTCGGGCGGTTCCGTGTGACCACCCAATTGTTCCTCGAGATCGTCGAGCGCGTGATGATCGAAGCGCCAAGACACCCCGATGGCACCCCACGCCTGCTGGTGCTCGGGGGCGGGGGGTACCACCCGCTCTCTCTGGCCCGCTGCTGGACCGGGGTCTGGGGCGTGCTATCGGGACGAAACCTGCCCGAGACCATGCCGCCCGAGGGGGAAGCTCTCCTGCGCGCCGTCGAATGGGACCTCGATGACCCCGATGGCGAGGATGAGGATCGCGAGTGGCTCTACACGAGCCGCGTGGACCCACCCGTGCCCGGAGCGATCCGGGACGACCTCAGGCGCCGCGTGGACGCGTTGCTGGAATCCCATCCGCGTCTGCGTGTCTGAGCGGCGGCGCATGGACAGGGCGATCATCGGGTTCCACCGGGACGAGGTGGGCGACTGGGTGGCGGAGCTCGAATGCGGCCACTTTCAGCACGTGCGGCACAATCCACCCTGGATGGAACGCCCATGGGTGGTCACGACGCAGCGTCGCCAGCAGGCCATCGGTCGGCGTCTTGCCTGCAGGAAGTGCGACGAGGGCGCTCCTCGGGATGGCCCGGCCCCGGAAAATCCGTCTGAATCCCGATAACCGGTTCAGGCCACGGCGACCGGAATCCCGCCGATCCGCGCCCGCCACTCGCGCGGCCCGGTCTCGTGCACACTGGTACCCTCGGCATCGACCGCGACGGTGACCGGCATGTCGGTCACCTCGAATTCGTAGATCGCTTCCATGCCGAGATCCTCGAAGGCGAGGACGCGTGCCGAGCGGATCGCTTTCGCGACGAGGTAGGCCGCGCCGCCCACCGCCATCAGGTAGGCGGAACGGTTGTCGCGGATGGCCTCGATCGCCACCGGGCCGCGTTCGCCCTTGCCCACCATGGCGATCAGACCGGTCTGCTCCAGCATCATGCGGGTGAACTTGTCCATGCGCGTGGAGGTGGTGGGGCCGGCGGGCCCGACCGCTTCATCGCGCACCGGGTCCACCGGTCCGACGTAGTAGATCACCCGGTTGGTGAAGTCCACCGGCAGGGCGTCGCCCCGCGCGAGCATTTCCTGAACGCGCTTGTGGGCGGCATCCCGTCCGGTGAGCATGCGGCCGTTCAGCAGCAGGACCTGTCCGGGCTTCCAGGTCGCCACCTGTTCACGGGTGAGGGTGTCCAGATCGACCCGTGTCGCGACTTCAGCGTCCGCCTCCCAGGTGACGTCCGGCCAGTCCTCCAGCCGCGGGGTGGGCAGGATCGCGGGGCCCGTGCCATCCAGGTGGAAGTGCACGTGTCGGGTTGCCGCACAGTTCGGGATCATCGCCACGGGAAGACTCGCGGCGTGGGTCGGGTAGTCCAGGATCTTCACGTCGAGCACGGTGGTCAGCCCGCCCAGCCCCTGCGCGCCGATCCCCAGCGCGTTGACCTTGTCCATCAGTTCAAGGCGCAGTTCCTCGACCCGTGACAGGGGGCTTCCGGCCGCGGCTCTCGACTTCAGTTCGTGGATGTCCACGGGGGCCATCAGGGCCTCCTTGGCCATCAGCATTGCCTTTTCCGGCGTGCCGCCGATGCCGAGACCGAGGATGCCGGGCGGGCACCAGCCCGCGCCCATCGTGGGCAGGGTGCGCAGGACCCAGTCGACGATGGAGTCCGACGGGTTCAGCATCACCATCTTCGCCTTGTTTTCGGAGCCACCCCCCTTGGCGGCACAGATCACCTCCACGCCGTCACCCGGCACGATCTCGTAGTGCACGACCGCGGGGGTGTTGTCGCGGCTGTTGCGGCGCGTGCCGGCCGGGTCCAGCAGCACGGACGCCCGCAAGGTGTTGTCGGGGTGGGTGTAGGCCTGGCGCACACCGGCGTCGATCATCTCCTGTACGCTCATCGTGGCATCCCAGCGCACGTCCATCCCCACCTTCAGGAACACCACGGCAATGCCCGTGTCCTGGCAGAGGGGCCGGTGGCCTTCCGCACACATCCGCGAATTCGTCAGAATCTGCGCGATCGCATCGCGGGCGGCGGGATTCTCCTCGCGCGCCCACGCCTCACCAAGCGCCCGGATATAGTCCAGCGGGTGGTAGTAACTGATGTACTGGAAGGCGTCGGCAACGGACTGGATGAGATCCTGCTCGCGAATCACGGCCATGACGGGGCTCCGGTTGGCGAAGCCTCCATTCTACCTCTCCAGGTCCCGCTTCCGCAGGGTGCGCGGTGCTCGCAGGTCACCCCTCGGGGGCTGCATTCGGGTTGTAGATCACCCCGCCCAGATCCCGGTAGCGGGCGAGTACCGCGCGGCCTGCGCGTTGCAGCAGCGGGCCTCGCACGGCGATGCCGCGGCGGGAGAGTTCGTGACGCCAGCGCGGAGTGGGAGGGCCTTCGTCGAAGCCGATGGCCTCCACGTCCACCCGTGTCGTGGAGAAGACCAGACCCTGCACCCCGCTCCAGGCAATGGCTCCCAGGCACATCGTGCACGGCGCGCTGGAACTGACCAGCACGCAGGGGCGGCTCTCCAGCGTGTGCGTGCCCATCGCCTGCTGGGCGAGCGACAGGGCCTGGAGTTCGGCATGCGCTGCGGAACAGTGGCTCGAGATGGTGGTGTTGATCGCGGCGCTGAGTCGCCGGCCGTCGTCGAGCGCATAGACCGCGGCGGCGAAGGGACCCCCGAGCGCGTGTTCGACGTTTTCGCCGGCCAACGCGATCACCTCGGCGAGCCGGGACCGATCATCGGCGCCCGGCGATGGCCGCTGCAGCCAGGTCCGCAACCACTCCGGCTGGACGAGTCGAACGGTCAGGCAGTCTTCAACGGGCTTCATCGCATCGCCAGGGTGTTGAATCCCTGGCAAGCGTACCGCTTTTTCGTTCAGCCGTTGCGCATCGGGCCGGCGAACGCGGGGTCAGCACGTTCAGGATGGCTCGGCGAGTTCGCGCGCCTGTTTCTTCATGAGGTCGACAATCGCGTAGACACCGACGTGGCGATTGGGGGAGAGGTGCTCGTCCAGTTGCAGGCGCTCGAAGAACTCGTCGACGTCGAGTGCTTCCATTTCCGCGGTGGTGCGTCCTTCCGCCATCTGGATCAGCAGCGTCAGCACGCCCTTGATGATGGTCGTGTCGCAGTCGCCGTGGTAGCGCAGGCGCTCGGTCGCGGAGGGGTCGCGGTAGGCGTGCACCCAGACCTGACTCATGCACCCCTTGACGCGATTGTCCTCGGTGCGGACCTCTTCCGGCAGCGGCGGCAGTTTCTGCCCCAGTTCCACCAGGTACTGGTAGCGCTGGTCCCAGTCACCCAGCAATTCGAAGGTATCGACCACTTCATCCAGTGTCAGCATCGTCCGACCCGCTTGCGTGAGAAAAGCATCGTAGCAAGCCGTTTCCGGCAGCACGTCATCCACGGTCTTTGCATGATGTTTTTCCGAAACCGCATTGCGGCCGCAGCCGGGTTTCGGTGCGTGCTCCAAACGCCCACCTTGCCCGCCTCTTTTTTGGCACAATCGTTCCATACCTCAGCCGGGGATCCGCGGATGCGCAGGGTGGTGTTCAACCAGAAGGGCGGGGTGGGCAAGTCCACGATCGCCTGCAACCTCGCCGCGATCGGCGCGGACCAGGGCGTGCGGACGCTCGTGGTCGACCTCGATCCGCAGGGGAATTCAACCCAGTATCTTCTCGGTGGGGAGGCTTCGACCGGCCGCACCCTCGCGGATTTCTTCGATCAGGTGCTCGATTTCAAGCTGAATCCGCGCACGGCGGCCGAATTCGTCGTGCCGAGCCCGTTCCCGGCGCTGGACGTGATGCCGTCGCATCCTCGACTCGAGGATCTGCAGGGCAAGCTGGAGTCGCGGTACAAGATCTACAAGCTGCGCGAGGCGCTTGAAAACCTGTCCCGGGAGTATGAACGGATCTGGATCGACACCCCGCCAGCGCTGAATTTCTATACGCGTTCAGCGTTGATCGCTGCAGATCGGTGCCTGATTCCGTTCGATTGCGACGATTTCTCGCGCAGAGCGCTGTATACGCTGATGGAGAACGTGCACGAAATCCGGCTGGATCACAATCGGGGGCTGTCGGTGGAGGGGATCATCGTCAATCAGTTCCAGGCCCGCGCATCGCTGCCCCGGCGCGTGGTCGAAGACCTCATCCGCGAGGGTCTGCCGGTGCTGCAGCCCTACCTGTCGGCTTCCGTGAAGATCCGGGAGTCCCACGAACAGTCACGTCCGGTGATTCACCTCGACCCGCGCCACAAGGTGACGCGGGAGTACCTCGAGCTTCACGCTTCCCTGGTGTCCTGAGTCCGGGGTTCGGTTCAGAAGGCCATCGCGTTGTTGACGATGCGGTCGACCAGATCCTCGACATCCTGCAGTGCCTTGCGGGAGTCCTCATCGCCCACGATCGGCATGCGCTGGTAGCCCAGGTAGATCGTTCCCGGCTCGGCCTCCAGTTCGTAGACCGCGATGACGTAGGGGCAGAACACGATGCTGTGCAGGTCGGCCTCCATCATCCGCCGTGAATACACCGCACTGCAGAACTCCAGGGACTCACCGTGCCGGTACATGCGCTCGCCGGCGCCCAGATCTCCGCCGGTGCGTTCCAGCATCGTGGCGATGTGGCCGACGGCATTGATCACCAGCCCTTCGTTGGTGATCGCGCTCTCGAGCATCTCGCGGTAGAAGTCGAATTCTCCCTCGATGCTGTAGATGCGCCGTTCCTCGGTTTCCAGCACGACTTCCTGCGCGAGGACAGGAGGCAGGGAGAGCAGCAGGGCAGGTAACAGGATCAGAGCGGCGCGAATGATATTCATGGTGTAGGTCCTCGGAATCGGGGGGCAGGGGGGGTGAAGGAACTCAGAAAGGCGATTCCTCTCGGAAGCTTGCCGGGATGCGGAACAGTTCGGGGCTCAGCGTGTCGGTCGAGACGCCCACGAGACGCGTCGTCACGGCGTCCTCGAGATCGCGCACTTCGAGGGGAATCCCACCCAGCCGCGGCATCACGTTGGGTCCCATCGCACGGGCCATGGGGCCGCCCGCATCCAGCGCTCGGCGCGAAAGATCGAACAGCCGCCCCATCAGTTCGTTCACGGTGTTGAAGTCGACGGGCGTCAGACCGAGAGCGTCGGCGTCGGCAACGCAGGCAATGCTGCGTACTCGGCCCGCGACCAGGATCTCCTTTTCCTCGCAGGGAATGCCGCCGCTTTCGGATTCGCGGCCGGTGGCGCGGGTCTGAATCAGAATCGGTTCGGAGCGCACGCCCAGTCCCAGTTGCGCCTCGAGCTCAGTGCGCACTTCGGGCGGCAATTGCCGGATCTCCTCGCGCATCTGTTCGATCATCTGGGCCATGGTCTGCACCTGCGCGTCGACTACGCTTTCGTCGAAAAGCATGTAGGTGCCGCTGGCCTCGTCCACCATGTAAAGCGTCCCCTCTCCAGCATGGAACAGCATGAACCCGGCGCGTCCGGTTCCCCCGTCGGTCATGTCCATGCGCGCATAGGGACCCTTGACCAGGATTTCCGAGGGCTCGCCCTGGCTGTCCATGAAGCGCAACAGCGCGTCGGCATGGGCGGGCCCGAAGGCCAACAGCGACAGCGTCAGAGGAAAGGCCAGCCACGGGCGTAACCACATGAAATACGACTCCGAAAAAAACATCCGAAAAACGGGTAGGCGTGTCCGCCCGTTCGGGGGCGGTGGGTCCGGAGGACATCGAACCGTCACTTTAACGTGAAAAAGCAGCCACGGAAAACACGGAAACACGTTGAATGAACTTCGATTTCCACGTCTTCCGTGGGTCCATGGCTTCACGGCCCGGGGCGGTTGCCCGCGCCGGGACGGTCAGGTAGCTCCTGAATCGCTGCCGCCAGGGGTTCGGTCGGATGCCCCCAGTATCGTCTCCAGCGATGCCCAGTCGAACGGCTGTCCGGGTTCGCTGATCACGTGGTTTTCCCCGGAGCCCGGCGGTTCCACCTGCGCGAGCTGTTGCTGCATCACGGGGACGCCGGCATCCGATGCATCGACATTCGACTGCGCTCGGGCCACCAGGCGTCCGTGCAGGACGTCGGGATCGGCGGTGCACGCCACGACCGCATAGGGAATCGCCAGCCTTTGGGCGAGATCCTCGAAGGGTTGGCGCCGCCGCCGGGTCAGAAAGGTGCCGTCCACGATGACCCGCCGGCCGCGCAGGAGCAGGGCCTCGGTCTGCCGCAGCAGCCACGCGTACACCCGCTCGATGCCCTCCGCGCCGTAGAGGGCGGTTTCCTGTTCGCGCGTCGGGCGTGCATCCGGAGGCAGTCCGATCATCCGCTTGCGTTCGACGTCCGTGCGCAGACGGATGCCCCCCAGTCGCTGCAGGATCTCGGTACTGACATGGGTCTTGCCGCTGCCCGAAACGCCGTGCATCAGTATCAGCGCCGGTTGCCCCGGCGTGCGGAGCCTTTCCGCCAGCGCCACGTAACGGTCGACCTCGGCGTCGTACGAGGCCCGCTCTGCCGCACTCAGGCCGGGCTCGGCGGCGTGGATCGCGTGGACCTTGGCGCGCACCAGCGCCCGGTAGACCTGGTAGAACGCGAGTACCTCGAGTCCGTCGAAGTCGCCGCGGCATTCGAGGTACCGGTTCAGAAATCGGTGTGCGTGGGCCGGGGCGCCCCGCGCGTGCAGGTCCATGGTCAGGAAGGCGACCTCGGACATCACGTCGATCCAGCGCAGTTCAGGGCTGAACTCGATACCGTCGAAGATCACGAGGCGCTGGCCGGCGGCCCCGGCATCGGCGTACACCATGTTGCCCAGATGCATGTCACCGTGGCAGGCGCGGATGAACCCACGCCGCAGGCGTTCCCGCAGCAAGTCTGTCAGGCGCGCGCCGGTCTCGCGAGTCCAGGATTCGAGGCTGTGCAGCCTTTTCGGACCATCGCTGATCCGGTCGGCAAGGCGCGCCAGAACGTCGAAATTGGCCTGCATCGGCTTCAGCACGCCCTCTGGGGTGCCGTGGCCGGAGTCGCTGCCGGCCTGCGGGGCCGCTTCATGGAAATCGGCCACCTTCGAGGCAAGCGCATCCATCGCGGACAGCGGGAGTTGGTCCCGCTCGAGCAGGCGGTCCAGCTGTTGCTCGGGGTCGAAGCGCTGCATGTGCACCGCGTAGTCGAGCACCGGACCCGAACCGCCGAAGTGCGGATCGTCGGGTGTGCCGCGGATCGCGACGACGCCGAGATAGATGTCGGGCGCGAGCGCCTGATTGATCTCAAGCTCGGCGGAACAGCAGGCGCGCCGTTTTTCCAGCGTGGAGAAATCGAGGAATCCGAGGTCGAGAGGCTTCTTGATCTTGTAGGCGTGTTCGCCTGCCAGCAGCACCGTGGAGATGTGGGTTTCGATGCGTTTGACGCCAGACGCGGGATGCGGAAACCGGTCGGCTTCGGACAGCACGCGGAGCATCTGCTGCTGGGTTTCCAGGGGATCCATCGGGGGTCTCGGCTGCGGGGCGTGATGAGAACGTCGGACATCGCCTTCGTCGATACGGCTCCGTCAGGTTACCATTGCGCTTTCGTTGAAATCGATTTCCATGCCCGCCAGAAGAACCTACAGATCCGCTTTGTCCTCGCGTTTCCGGCGCGGGCTTGCGGCCGTGTTGTGGTTTTCGCTGGGCCTGCTTCTGGTCCTGTCCGGGCTGGGCGCGTGGTCGGTATACCAGCTCGACCGCGAGATCCAGGCCCGGTTCGAGGGCAAGCGCTGGGCCTTGCCGGCACGCGTGTTCGCACGCCCGCTCGAGCTGTATGTCGGGCGCCCGCTCAGCATTGAGCTGCTGCGGATGGAACTCGATGCACTCAATTATCGTGAGGACGGTTCCGGGCCGGGAAGTTTCTCGATCCGTGGTGACACGGTCTCGGTGACCACCCGGCCCTTTGTCTTCAGCGACGGCCCGGAGCCCGCCCGCGCGGTGCATTTGCGCATTCAGGAAGGCATGGTGGCCGATCTCGGTGGCCAGGACGGCCAGGCGGTGGAACTGATGCGGGTCGAACCGATGGTGATCGGCAGCATCTATCCGGCGCACGGCGAGGACCGTGTATTGGTGACGCTGGCCGATGTGCCGCCGGGCCTGGTCGCCGCGCTGCTGGCGACGGAAGACCGGCGGTTTCTGACCCATCGCGGCGTCGATCCGGTCGGGATCGCCCGGGCCGCCTGGGCCAACCTGCGTGCCGGACGGACCGTACAGGGCGGGAGCACCCTGACCCAGCAACTGGTCAAGAATTTCTACCTGACGCGGGAGCAGAGCCTGCGGCGCAAGGCGACCGAGGCGGTGATGGCCGTCCTCCTCGAATACCGGTACTCCAAGCAGGAGATCCTGGAAGCCTACCTGAACGAGGTCTTTCTCGGGCAGTCGGGCGCCCGTGCGATCCATGGTTTCGGGCTGGCGGCCGAGTTCTACTTCCAGCGTCCCTTGCGGGAACTCGAACTCGATCAGCTGGCGTTGCTGGTGGGTCTGGCTCGCGGCGCGAGTTACTACGATCCCCGGCGGTTTCCGGAACGCGCACTGGCCCGGCGGAATCTCGTGCTCGACCGCATGCAGCGAGAGGCGCTGGCGCGGGCCGATGATGTCGCGGCGGCGAAGGCAAAGCCGCTGCGGGTCACGCCCCGGATGCCGCGCGGGGACAGTCAGTTCCCGGCTTTCCTTGACCTCGTGCGCAAGCAATTGCGCGCGGAATACCGTGAGGAGGACCTCCGGACCGAGGGCCTGCGGATCTTCACCACCCTCGATCCCGGTCTGCAATTGACGCTGGAGCGGGAGATCGTGGATGGCCTGGACGAACTCGTACGGACACGGAACATCCAGGAACCGCTGCAGGTGGCGGCGGTTCTGACCGATCCCCTGACCGGCGAGGTGCTGGCGATGCTCGGTGACCGCGACCCGCGTTTCCTGGGCTTCAACCGGGCCGTGGAGGCGCAGCGTCCGATCGGTTCGCTGGTGAAGCCTTTCGTTTATCTGGCGGCGTTGTCGGATCCTTCCCGCTACACCCTGGCCACGTTGCTGGACGACGGCCCTCTCACCATCGACATGCGCAGTGGGCCGTGGTCGCCTCAGAATTTCGACCGCCAGTTCCACGGGCAGGTCACGGCCTGGGAAGCGCTGGTGTTGTCCTACAACGTTGCAACGGTGCGCCTGTCGCAGCAGGTCGGTATCGCCCAGGTGATCCGCCTGTTGCAGACGCTGGGCCTGGAGCGCCAGCCGGCCGCGCTGCCGTCGCTGGCTCTGGGAGCGCTGGATCTGTCCCCGCTGGAGGTCGCGACGCTCTACCAGGCGCTGGCCAATGGGGGCTATGCGACCCGGGGGCGCGCCATTCGAGACGTACTGAACGCGGATGACCAGGGCCTTTCGCATTACAGCCTCGAGCTTCGCGGAGCGGTTCCCGACGGCGCGGTGCAGGTGCTCAATCACGCGCTGCACGACACCACCACGCGCGGAACCGCGCGCCAGGTTGCCCAACGGCTTCCGGGTCGCATCCTGGCAGGCAAGACGGGAACGTCCAACGATCGGCGGGACAGTTGGTTCGCGGGTTTCGATGACCGGCATCTCCTCGTGGTGTGGGTGGGTCTGGACGACAATCAGCCGACCGGACTGACGGGTGCGACCGGGGCGCTTCCGCTCTGGATTCGCACCATGTCCTCCGTGCCGGGGGGATCACTCTCCCTGGGGTATCATCCGGAGGTCCGCATTACGCAGGTGGATCGTCGTTCCGGGCTGCGCGCCGACACGGATTCCTGCCCCGAGCGCCTGCAGCTGCCGTTCTGGCGCGATTCGGTCCCGCGTATCCGGGCGGCGTGTGATGTGGATGCCGATCCGGTCGACGGGCAGGGCACGGGATGGAGTGAACGATGGTTTCGATGAAGGTCAGACCGAACGGCACGGCGGCAGGAGCGGTTCTTTTTCGATGGTGGCCGGTTCTGCTGCTGCCCCTGTTCCTGGTCGCCTGTGCATCGCCGGCCCCCCGGCCCCCCATGCCGCCGCAGCCCGTTCCGATCCCGGATCCGCAGGTGGTCGAGCCCTTGCCGGTACCGAGCCCGCCGGAGCTCGAGGTCATCAAGGAGTCGGTTCCCCCGCCACCGCCACCGAGCGCACCGGCAGCACTGAACCTCGCCCAGCAGTCCGATGTGGCGCTGGCGACGGGTGACCTGAGGCTGGCGGCACTGCACCTCGAGCGCGCGCTGCGCATCGCACCGAGGGATGCGGACCTCTGGCACCGACTGGCGCGTGTTCGCCTTGCGCAGCGCGAATTCCAACAGGCGGAACGGATGGCCGAGCGCTCGTTGCAGCTGAGGCCGGGCGATCGCCGTCTGGCACTGGAAAACTGGCGGGTCATTGCGCAGGCGCGCGAGGCGAGGGGCGATACCGAGGGTGCCCGGCGGGCCTGGGACGAGGTCCGCAGGCTGGAGTCGGCGCTTGGTTGACACGACGCCACGGGCGCGGGAAGCGCTGGAACCTGGGGGCGTGCTGGCGGAAGCCGTACCGGGTTTCCAGCCGCGGCTGCAGCAGCAGGTCATGGCCGAGGCGGTGGCCGACGCGCTCGAGCAGGCACCGTCGTCGCTTCTGGTCGAGGCGGCCACCGGCGTGGGCAAGACGTTCGCCTACCTGGTTCCGGCCCTGCTTTCCGGGCGGCGGGTCGTGATCTCGACGGGCACCAAGACCCTCCAGGACCAGCTCTTCGAAAAGGACCTGCCGGTGGTGTGCAGGGCGCTGGGGGTGAACCCGCGGCTGGCCCTGTTGAAGGGTCGCTCGAATTACCTTTGCCTGTACCGGCTGGATCTGAACGCGCAGGAGTCGGCGGGGCGGGGACACCAGGGCGTTACGCTGGAGGCGTTGCGGCGCTATGGGCAGCTTTCCGACAGCGGGGATCTGACGCAGGCCGAGATTCTCGCCGAGGACGCGCCGCTCTGGCCGCAGGTGACATCGACCGTCGACAACTGCCTGGGCAACGAGTGTCCGAGCTTCAACGAGTGCTTCGTGGTACGTGCGCGCCGGCGGGCTCAGGATGCGGACGTGATCGTGGTGAATCATCACCTGTTGCTCGCCGATCTCGCGCTGAAGGACGAAGGCTTCGGAGAGCTGTTGCCTCAGGTCGATGCCGTGATCGTCGATGAGGCCCACCAGCTTCCGGAAATCGCCGGCGCGTTCTTCGGACTGGCCTTCGGGACCCGCCCGCTGCGCGACCTGGGTCGCGACGTCACCCGGGAATTGGACCGGAATGCGCCCGACCTGGTGGATCTGCGCGAGCCGGTGTCGGGTCTGCACGATGCTGTGGTGGCATTGCTGAACTGCACGGTGGGCTGGCCTGCACGCGCTGGCTGGAACGAGGTCGCGGAGGCGCCAGGGCTGGGTGCGGCGCTCTCTGGCGTGGACCGCGCCCTGGAATTCCTCGAATCCGGGCTCGAGGCCGCGGCCGGGCGAAGCCCGGGTCTGGAACAGGCCCACACCCGGTGCGGCACGCTACGCCAGCGTCTTTTCGAATGGACCGAGGACCGCCCCGACACCGTCGCCTGGGTCGAGCGCTTCCGCCAGAGCCTGGTCTTGCACCGAACCCCGCTGGATGCTTCGCGACCGCTGGCCGAGAGCCGTGCGGCGCGGCCCGCGAGCTGGATTTTCACTTCGGCGACACTGGCGGTGGGCGACGACTTCGGTCATGCCGCGCGGCGCCTGGGTTTACCCGCGGATGTGCGTGCAGAAAAGCTGGACAGCCCGTTCGATTTCTCCCGGCAGGCCTGTCTCTTGACGCCGCGGCATCCGCTGCCGAACCCGAACACGGGGGACTACACGCGAGCGTGCATTGACTGGGTGTGGCCGCTTCTCGTCGGCAACCCCGGGGGTGGTTTCTTTCTGTTCACCAGTCATCGGGCGCTGCAGGAGGCCGCGGCGCTGCTACGGGACCGCCTTCCCGAGAGCCGTCCGCTATTGGTTCAGGGTGAACGTCCGCGGGCGGAACTGCTGTCACGCTTCCGCGAGTCCGGACGCGCCTGGTTGCTGGGTGCGCACAGCTTCTGGGAGGGTGTGGACATCCGGGGTGATGCACTGTCGGTCGTCATCATCGATCGGTTGCCCTTCGCCGCGCCGAACGACCCTGTGCTGCAGGCGCGGGCTGCTGCAATCGAGGCGGCGGGCGGGAGTCCGTTCATGGAATTTCAGCTGCCCCAGGCCGTTCTCGCGCTGAAGCAGGGGGTGGGCCGGCTGATCCGCGATACCCGCGATACCGGCATCCTCGCCCTGTGCGATCCGCGGCTCACGCAAAAGCCCTACGGCCGCAAGTTCTTCGCCAGCCTGCCGCGCTTTCACGAGTCCCGTGACCCGCAGGCCGCGCTCGATTTTCTGCAAGAGGCGCGCGGGTGCACAGGAGAGGAACGATGCGCCTGATCGCGCTGGAAACGGCGACCGAGGCGTGTTCGGCCGCGCTCTGGGTCGATGGAGAAATCCTTTTCCGAATGGAACGGGAGGCGAGCCGTCGCCACGGTGAACTGATTCTGCAGCAGGTCGACGCATTGCTGGCCGAGGCCGGCCTGAAGCCGGGAGACCTGGACGCGGTGGCTGCAGGCCGCGGCCCGGGTGCGTTCACCGGTGTTCGGCTGGGGCTCGGGGTGGCACAGGGGCTGGCGTTCGCGATCGGGTGCCCGGTCGTTCCCGTCTCCACATTGGCGGCGCTGGCGCAGCAGGCGTTCGATCAGGGTGCCGACCAGGTGCTGGCGTTGCTGGATGCGCGCATGGGCGAGGTGTACTGGTCGCTGAATACACGGGATGCCGGGAGTCGGGTGCACTGGGGGCAGGAGCGGCTGAGCCGCCCGGGAGACGTCGTCGCGCACTGGACCGCGGGACGCCGTTCGGCTCTCGGAAGCGGCGTCCCACCGAGTGCGGCGACCCTGGAGGCCGGGGGTCTCGCCGCCGCAGAGATGGACGCGACCGCGCTGCCGCGGGCGCGCGAAGTCGCCGTGCTCGGGGCGGCGGCATTCCTGCGCGGTGAAGCGGTGAGCCCGGAACGGGCGCAGCCGGTCTACCTGCGTGACCGTGTGGCAGAGCCTTCTCGCGGTCCGGCGTCGGTGAAAGGACCCAGCGTGTGAACGGGATGCCGGAAATCGCGCCACTGTTGCCCTGGGCGCCCCCGCTGCAGGCCCGCATCCGCGTCCACCCGGAGGATTTTCGCGTCGACGAGATTCCCGCGACCGAGCCGTCGGGTGAGGGTGAGCATCTCTGGCTGGAGATCCGCAAGACCGGGCTCAACACCGAGGACGTGGCCGAATGGCTGGCGCGGGCCGCAAACGTACCGCGTTCCGCGGTGAGCTATGCCGGGCGCAAGGATCGCCACGCGGTCACGCGCCAGTGGTTCAGCGTGCACCTTCCCGGACGGGCGGATCCCGCCTGGGACGGAGGGTTGCCGGAAGGGGTCGAAGTGCTGGCCCAGCGCCGGCACGCGCGCAAGCTGCAGACCGGACACCTGCAGGGCAATCGTTTTCGCCTGCGTCTGCGGGAGATCCAGGGCGATCGCGCGGCGGCCGAGCCGCTGCTCGAACGGATTATCGCGCACGGTCTGCCCGATTACTTCGGGGAACAGCGCTTCGGCCACGGCAACCTGCAGAAAGCGGCCGCGTGGTTCGCGGGACGCCTGCGGCCCCGGGGCAGGAATCAGCGCAGCCTGTACCTCTCCGCGGCCCGGGCCGCGATCTTCAACGCCGTGCTGCGCCGACGCGTCGAGGATGGGAGCTGGGACCGGCTGTTGCCCGGGGACCTCGCGAACCTCGATGGGCGCGGTAGCATCTTCGCGGTGGAACAGGTCGATCCGGAACTCTCGGGCCGCTGCGCGCGGCTCGAGATTCATCCGACCGGGCCGCTCTGGGGGCGGGGGGAACCCGCAACGACGGGTGTGGTGGGGGATCTCGAGGCGTCGGTCGCCGAGTCGCTGTCGGCTTTGGCCGAGGGGCTGGCGGCACAGGGCCTCGAGCACGCCCGGAGGCCGTTGCGCATGCGCCCGGTGCATCTGGCCTGGACCTGGCAGGACGACGGGGACCTGCTGATCGATCTCGAGCTGCGCAGCGGGGAATACGCCACCTCGATCATCGCTGCGATCGCCGCGACCCCCGACTGACTTGTCACGGCGCCGCACCAGCCCTGACGGTAAAAAGGTAAGCCACGGAAGAACACGGACATTACGGAAGACGAAGAGAATTCATCTTCTTTTCCGTGTTCTTCCGTGGCCGGTTTTTCAGGGCAACACGTTGCCGGGCTCAGGAGCCGGGTGCGTCCTTACCCCTCGCCGCGGCCAGCGCGCGTTCGGCCCGATCGGCCCGTTCTTCCGCGGCGACCTTGTCCGAGATGTCCTTCTGGATCCCGATGTAGTAGGTCAGTTGATCGTCGTCGTTGAAGACGGGGGTGATCGAGAGTTCGTTCCAGAACAGCGATCCGTCCTTCCGGTAGTTGCGCAGGACGACGCGGCAGGGCTTGCCCTCGTCCAGCGCGGCGCGGATCTGACGCACGCCCTCCTGGTCGTGATCCTCCCCCTGCAGAAACCGGCAATCCCGGTAGAGGATCTCGTCGCTGCTGTAGCCGGTCAGTTGCTCGAACGCGCGGTTCACGTAGATCAGGATGTTGTCATGACCTTCCTGTTCCGCAATGACAATGCCGTCGTTCGAGGCATCGACGGCCAGGGCCAGCAACTCCGCATCGATCGATCGAGTCATTTTTCAGCGGTTTCCACGACGGCAGGGTCATTTTGGCGACCCATGGGTGAGCGGGTCGCCTGGCAAAAATTTAGCACACCGGCGCGCGCTTCGGCATGCCTGAGGGTTTCGAGCAAAAAAATGGGGCCGCATGTGCGGCCCCATCGGAGCGATGACGCGGACTGATGCCCTACATTCTCTGGATGATCGTGAAGGCTCCGCGAATCTGCCCTTCCGCATAGCCCGTTGCCTGATCATCGGGGTAGAGCCGTTCGAGCGCATGCTGAATGTCGCCACCCAGCTCGGACCCGTGGCAGGTCAGACAGACGCCGCCGGTCGGGATGGCACGCATGAAGCGGAATACGGTGTCGTCGCCTTCGGTCACGACCTCCTGATGGGTGAGTTCCGCGGCGGGCGTGCCGGCGGCCAGGCGGTCATCGAAGTCCTGAAGTACGGCCCGTTCCCATTCGTCCGGGGCGTTTTCCGGGTTGCGCAGCTTGAGGCTCGTCCGCCCGACACTCCAGCCGGTATCCTCGGAAATCCCGGCGGCAATTTCGGGTGCGCGCTGATTGCAGACGTCAATGGCCTCGACCGGGCCGCCTTTCTGCATGGCAGCGACGAGTTCGCCCTGCAACGTCGACGCGAAGGTCTGTATGGCGGCCTGGCTGGCAGCGGCGCGCTCAGCGACGTCGTCGGCCTGTGCCGGGAGAATCAGTGCAGCAGCCAGCGCCGCCGCAATCCCATTCCATTTCATCATGCTGTTTGCCCCCCAAGGGTCTGTTTCTTTCAGCGCGTACAAGCGTTGTACAAGTATTGCATCGACCGAGTGACATTCGCAAGCGTCAGACACGGTGATTGCGCACTTTGGAAATTACATTACGCAGATCGTCGTCCGCTCGCAATAACGGCCGTCGGCGACTGAAGATGCCACACGGTCCTGCCCCCGTGAGACTTACCCGGGCGGTCTCGCGCGTTTGAGCAGGATGTACACCGCTCCGGTACCCCCGTCCACGGGCCGGGCCGAAGCGAAGGCAAGCACATCGTCGCGCTGCCGCAACCAGTGATCGACCAGGCCCTTGAGCACCGGCCCCTGCTGCCGGGAACGCAGGCCTTTGCCGTGCACGATGCGGACACAGAGGCGGCCGTGCGCCTGGGCTTCGGTCAGGAACGCGGCCACGGCCTGGCGCGCCTCGGAAGCGAACAGTCCGTGCAGATCCAGTTCGTCCTGCTGGCGGTAGTGCCCGCGCTTCAGGTTCCGAAGGATCCTGGGGTTCATCCCGGAGCGCAGGAACCGCAATTCATCGCCAGGCTGGAGTTCGGTGGCGCCCACCGGGTCGCTGAGCAGATCGCGCGCGGCGGCTCGATCGTCTTCCCGGCGTTTCTCGGCGCGCGCGCGCGGACGCGGGGGCCGCACCTCGGCGCGGTCATGCTTGAGCCGACGCACCTCGCCGATCGCGCTGAGAAAGTGCCGCGGGTCGTTCGGATCGTCGTCGTCGGTCATCATCTGCCTCGGGTCGGGATGCGGCGATTCCGTGCGCGCTCGGCGGATTCCAGTATATTAGGCAGCCACGCTCCGCATTCATTCTCTCATGCGCATTCTGGTCAGCAATGATGACGGTATCCACGCGCCCGGCATTCGATGTCTGGCCGCTCAACTGCGCTCGGTGGCGGAGGTCAGTGTGGTCGCGCCCGATCGGGACCGCAGCGGCGCCAGCAACAGCCTGACCCTGGTGCATCCGCTGCGCGCTCAGGTGCTCGAGAACGGCTATATCGGTGTCGACGGAACCCCCACCGACTGTGTTCATCTCGCGATCACCGGCTTGCTGGAGCATGAGCCTGATCTGGTGATTTCGGGGATCAACGCGGGTGGAAACATGGGGGATGACGTCCTGTATTCCGGCACCGTTGCAGCCGCGATGGAGGGACGCTTCCTCGGATTGCCGGCGATTGCCGTGTCGCTGGTGGGGTCTGAGTTTCGGCACTACGACGCGGCGGCACGTGTGATTCTCGACTTGCTGGAGCGCCTGGGCCAGGTTCCGCTGCCGGCGTCCACCATCCTCAACGTCAACGTCCCGGATCGCCCCTATGATGCGATCCGCGGGATACAGGCCACGCGCCTGGGACACCGGCACAAGTCGGAGCCGGTGGTGAAATCCGCGGATCCTCGGGGCCGGCCGATCTACTGGGTCGGGCCGGCCGGCACCGAACAGGACGCGGGCCCCGGCACGGATTTCTTCGCGGTGCGCGACGGTTTCGTTTCGGTCACGCCGATTCAGGTCGATCTGACCCAGTTCGATGCGATCGACACCATCGGCCGCTGGTTGGAGGATTCCCCGGGTGGCGCTTGATATCGTGGGTGCCGGCATGACCTCGCAGCGCGCGCGTGATCGCCTGATCCTGCAGCTGTCGCGGTCCGGCATCCGGGATCAGCGGGTGCTGGAGGCGATCCGGCAAGTGCCTCGGCACCTGTTTGTGGAGGAGGCGCTGGTGCACCGGGCGTACGAGAACATCGCCCTGCCCATCGGGTATCGCCAGACGGTTTCGCAACCGTTCATCGTCGCGCGCATGACGGAGGCGCTGCTCGAGGCGGGGCCGGTGCGCACCGTCCTCGAGGTCGGAACCGGTTCGGGCTACCAGTCCGCGGTGCTGGCCCGTCTCTGCGAGCGGGTCTATTCGGTCGAGCGGATCCTCGCGCTGAGCCGCAGCGCGCGGGAACTGTTGAGCCACCTCAAGATCGACAACGTCAGTCTGCGTCATGGCGACGGGGCGGAGGGCTGGCCGGCCAAGGCTCCATTCGATGCCATCATTCTGACCGCCGCGCCCCGCGAGGTGCCACAGGAACTGCTGATGCAGCTGGCACCGGGTGGACGCCTGGTGGCACCGGTGGAAGACGTGGCCGGAAAGCAGCAGTTGGTCCGCTACACGCATACCGATGAAGCCTATGTGCGCGATCTGTTGGACGCCGTCTGCTTCGTCCCGATGCTCTCCGGAGCCGAATCGTGAAGATCTTCGAGCCGTTGTACGATCGTGTCATGGGCTGGTCGCGCCATCGCCATGCGACTCGCTATCTGGCTGCCCTGTCTTTTGCCGAATCCTCGTTTTTCCCGGTGCCGCCGGACGTGATGCTCGCCCCGATGGCGGCGGCGCGACCCCGGGAGGGCATGCGGCTGGCGGCGCTGACGACGGTGTTTTCCGTACTCGGCGGCCTCCTGGGATACCTGCTCGGCATGCTGGCCTACGAGTTGGTCGCTCCCTGGATCGTCCGCGCAGGTTACGGGGACAGCCTCGAGCTTGCGCAGGAGTGGTTCGCGGTGTGGGGCGTCTGGGTCGTGCTGATCGCGGGTTTTTCGCCGATCCCCTACAAGTTGTTCACGTTGACGGCCGGAGCCCTCGCCATGCCCCTTCTGCCCTTCGTGCTGGCGTCGGTCGTCGGTCGGGGCTCCCGGTTTTTCGCGGTGGGACTGCTGATGGCCTGGCTGGGTCCACAGGCGGATCGACACCTGCGACCCTACATGGAGAGACTGGGATGGCTGACGGTCGCAATCCTGGTCGCGGCCATTCTGATCTTCGCGTGGCTGGACTGATGCGAACGGGCTCGCTTGCGGTGCGCATTCCCCTTCTTCTTCTGCTGCTGGTGCTCGCGGGGTGTGCCGCGCGCGCGCCGGGTCCGTCCGACGTCACGGCGGCTCATGTTCCGGGTACGCACGTGGTGCAACGCGAGGAAACCCTGTACCGGATCGCAACGCGTCACGGCCTGGACTGGCGGGATGTCGCCCGGCGCAACGGGATCGGCCCGCCCTACCTGATCTATCCGGGACAGCGCCTCCGTCTCACCGGCGCCACGCCGATTGCCAGTCCCGCGTCGCCGGCGAGTGTCGCGCCGCCGCCGGCAACAACGCCGGCCGCATCGGCGCCGCCGTCCCCCTATCAACCGCCTCCTCCTCCGGTCCGGGGGAGATCCGTGTCGCCTCCGACCAGCCCGCCGGCGCAGGCTTCGGCCCCGAGCCGTCCGGCCTCGGCAGGGACCGCTTCGGCGGGGGCGGGCGCCGCGCCACAGTGGCAGTGGCCCGTGGACGGGCCGATCGTGCGGGCATTTTCCAACAGCTCGGTCACGCGCAGAGGCATCGCCATCGGGGGTCGGCGCGGGGACGACGTGCGTGCCGCGGCGGCAGGGGAGGTCGTCTACGCGGGAAGTGGACTGGTTGGTTACGGGCGGCTTATCATCCTGAAACACGATGCTCGATTCATCAGTGCTTACGGGCACAATGAGGCATTGCTGGTGCGCGAAGGCGAACGGGTTGCGGCCGGCCAGAACATAGCCCGATTGGGTGCATCCGGGGCCGACAGCCCGATGCTGCACTTTGAAATCCGGGTCGACGGCACACCGGTCGACCCCACCCGTTATCTTCCCCGGCGGTAGATGCTGGCGTCCAGATGGAGAAGGTTTGCACCATGGCCTCACAGAACCGAATTCCGAAGGAACCCGCTGAAGACCTGAACGACCCGCAGCCCGATGAAATCACGGAGGATCAGCCGGCCGAAGCCGAGCTTGATTCCGCCGAGGAGGCCGAGGGTGGAACGGAAGAGGTTGTACCCGAGCGCGTGCAGCGTGACGTAGGTCCGGCCGAACTCGACGCGATCCAGCTTTATCTCCGGGACATCGAGTTCCGTCCGTTGCTGACCCCGGAAGAAGAGGTCTATTACGCCCGTCTTGCACGTGCCGGGGATGCTTCGGGCCGCCAACGCATGATCGAGTGCAACCTGCGCCTGGTGGTCAAGATCGCCCGTCGCTACATGAACCGCGGGCTCGCGTTGCTCGACCTGATCGAGGAAGGCAACCTCGGCCTGATGCACGCGGTCGAGAAGTTCGATCCCGAACGCGGCTTCCGTTTTTCGACCTATGCGACCTGGTGGATCCGCCAGACGATCGAACGTGCGTTGATGAACCAGGCGCGAACGATTCGGATTCCCGTGCACGTGAGCAAGGAACTGCGCTCGCACAACAAGATGGCCCGGATGTTGATGCAGGAACTGGGGAGGGAACCCACGGAAGACGAGCTGGCGACCCGTCTGGGCAAGCCCCTGAGCGAGCTTCAGCGTCTGCGGGCGATGTCCGAGCCCGCGACGTCCATCGATATCGCCGTGGGGCCTGACGGTGACCGTTCGCTGACGGAGATTCTGCCGGACGAAAACTCGGCAGGGCCCTCGGCGCTGCTGGAAGATGAAGACATCCGCAACCTGGTGGCTGCCTGGCTGAACGAACTCGACCAGAAACAGCGCGAGGTGCTCGTAAGGCGTTTCGGCCTGCACGGCTTTGAGCGGTGCACGCTGGAGCAGGTTGGCGCGGAGATCGGTGTCACACGCGAACGCGTGCGACAGATCCAGATGGAAGCGCTGAAGCGGTTGCGGCGCCTGCTCAAGGCCCGCGGTCTTTCCGAGGACGTTCTGCTACCGCGTCCCTGAAGCCTGGTGTCCCGTCACACTGGCTTGCGCGGGAACGATGAGCGCGGCTGCGACCGTGCGCCCCTCGGCCATGATCAGGTTGTAGGTTCGGCAGGCCGCGGCGGTATCCATGATCTCGACGCCCCAACCCTCGACGCGCAGCGCCCGCCAGACCGAGCGGGCGGGGAAGCGCTGGTTCGTGCCGGTGCCAAGCAACAGGATTTCGGGCGGTGCGGAGCGCAACCAGTCGAACGCTTCGATCTCGAGCTCCTCGACCGCGCGGACCGGCCAGTCGGCCAGCAGGCCATCGGGCCGGAGGATCAGGCTCTGGAAATGGCGAACGCCATTCACGGCGACGTGATCCGGCGCGTAGGCCGTGATCAGATTCTGCCCGGTATCCGTGATCTGGGTGAACTGCATGCTGCGCACGCTAAAGGCATCGGCTCCAGCAGGCAAGGCTGAAGCGCCGCGCGTGGGGTCATTGCCGGGAGGAGCCCGCGCCAGTCGTTGACAGGCTCTGGGACGGGTTATACTTTGCTCCGTTTGCGCTGGCCGGGCTCTGCCTCGGGTAACCGGCTCCCCCGACGAACCAGGAAACCATCCGTGACCGACGTTTTTCCCCGTATCGAGCGCCTGCCGCCTTACGTCTTCAACATCGTGAACCAGTTGAAGGCCGAGGCCCGAGCCCGGGGCGAGGACATCATCGATTTCGGCATGGGCAATCCGGATCAGCCGACCCCGCGCCATATCGTCGACAAGCTGGTCGAGGCCGCGCAGCGCGAAGATACCCACCGGTACTCGGTTTCCAAAGGGATCCCGCGGCTGCGCCGGGCCATCACCCGTTGGTACAAGGCCCGTTTCGACGTCGATCTCGACCCCGAGGCCGAGGCCATCGTGACCATCGGCTCCAAGGAGGGTCTGGCCCACCTCGCACTGGCGACACTGGGGCCGGGTGATGCGGTATTGGTCCCGAATCCCGCCTATCCCATTCATCCCTATGGCTGCGTCATTGCGGGTGCCGATGTCCGCCACGTACCGCTGACCCCGGAGGTCGATTTCTTCTTCGAACTGAACCGCGCGATCCAGGACTCCTGGCCGCGTCCGAAGATGCTGATCCTGAATTTTCCCGCGAACCCGACCACGCAATGCGTGGATCTGGATTTCTTCGAGAAGGTCGTTGCGATCTGCCGCGAACAGGGGATCTGGCTGGTGCACGACCTGGCCTATGCCGAAATCGTGTTCGACGGCTACAAGGCCCCGTCGGTACTGCAGGTCCCGGGAGCGAAGGAAATTGCCGTCGAGTTCTACACGCTTTCCAAGACGTACAACATGCCCGGCTGGCGGATTGGCTTCATGTGCGGAAACTCCACGCTGGTGGCGGCACTGGCGCGGATGAAATCCTATCTCGACTATGGAACTTTCACGCCGATCCAGGTGGCGGCGATCGCGGCGCTCGAGGGGCCGCAGGACTGCGTAACCGAGATCTGCGAGCTTTACAGGGCGCGCCGCGATGTTCTGTGCGAAGGACTGAATGCGTTGGGCTGGACGGTGGAAAAGCCGCGAGCCACCATGTTTGTCTGGGCGCCGATCCCGCCCGCCTATCAGCACCTCGGGTCGCTGGAGTTTTCAAAAAAACTGCTGAGTGATGCCAAAGTGGCGGTTTCGCCGGGGATCGGGTTCGGGAGTTACGGCGATACCCATGTGCGCTTCAGCCTGATCGAAAACGAACAGCGCACGCGTCAGGCGCTGCGGGGCATCAAGGCCATGTTTCGGGCCGATGCCATCCTGGCCGACGCCCGGAAGGATGGCGTCGAGCCTGGGCCCGCAGCCCACTGAACCGCGCGCAAAGGAAATCGACGTGATGAACCCCGTGAAAATCGGATTGCTCGGTCTGGGAACCGTAGGCTGCGGCACGGTGGCCGTGCTGGGCCGGAACGCGGATGAGATTGCGCGCCGCGCTGGCCGCGGTATCCGGGTGGTGACGGCTGCGGCGCGGGATCTGTCGCGTCCGCGCGCCTGCGATCTCGAGGATGTGCGCCTGACCACGAACCCGGTCGAGGTGGTCGACGATCCCGAGGTCGAGGTCGTCGTGGAGTTGATGGGTGGCACCGAGCCCGCACGCGAACTGGTCCTGCGTGCCATCGCCGCGGGCAAGCACGTGGTCACCGCGAACAAGGCCCTGGTCGCGCTGCATGGCAACGAGATTTTTGCCCGAGCGCACGAGCGGGGTGTGATGGTGGCGTTCGAGGCCGCGGTCGCCGGCGGGATTCCGATCATCAAGGCCCTGCGCGAGGGGCTGGCGGGTAACCGGATCGACTGGGTGGCCGGCATCATCAACGGCACCGGAAATTTCATCCTGACCGAGATGCGCGACCATGGCCGCGATTTCGCCGATGTGCTCGCCGAGGCGCAGTCCCTGGGCTATGCCGAGGCCGATCCCACGTTTGACGTCGAGGGGATCGACGCCGCACACAAGCTCTGCATCCTCGCCGCGATTGCGTTCGGCATCCCCCTGCAGTTCGACCGGATTCATATCGAGGGTATCAGTCGGATCACCCGCGAGGATGTGGCCTTCGCCAGCGAGTTGGGGTATCGCATCAAGCACCTGGGGATTGCCCGGCGTGCCGAGGCCGGGTTCGAGCTTCGGGTGCACCCGACGCTGATTCCGGAGCGACGGCTGATCGCCAACGTCGATGGCGTGATGAATGCGGTTCTGGTGCACGGGGACGCAGTGGGACCCACCCTCTATTACGGTGCCGGCGCAGGGGCCGAGGCGACGGCTTCGGCGGTCGTGGCCGATCTCGTCGACGTGGTCCGCGCGCTGACCGCGGACCCGGAGAATCGGGTGCCGCACCTCGCATTCCAGCCCGGCGCACTGTCGGACCAGCCAATTCTCCCGATGACCGAGGTCCGGACCTCGTTCTATCTGCGGCTGCGCGCCTGCGATCGCCCGGGAGTGCTGGCCGACATTACCCGTATCCTGGGCCAGCACAGCATCAGCATCGAAGCGATCCTGCAGCGCGAGCCCGACCCCGAGCGGGGCGAAGCCACGATCATCATGCTGACGCATGAGGTCCGGGAAGGGGACATGCAGGCGGCGATTGCCCAGCTGGAAGCCCTGCAACACCTGACTTCACCGGTGACCCGCATCCGCATGGAAGCCCTTGGCCGCTGACATCCACACCGCACACAGGACGACCCTCAACATGGCTTTTGGACACCGTTACACCGGACTGATCGAGCGTTATCGGGATCGCCTCCCGGTGCATGACGATACCCGGATCATATCGCTTGGCGAGGGCAATACGCCGTTGATCCGGCTCAACAACATTCCGCGCCAGCTCGACCACGAAGTCGAGCTGTACGTGAAGTTCGAGGGCCTGAATCCCACCGGCTCCTTCAAGGACCGGGGCATGACGATGGCCGTTACCAAGGCCCTGGAAGAGGGTTCCAGAGCCATCATCTGCGCCTCGACCGGAAATACCTCGGCCGCGGCGGCGGCGTATGCCGCGCGCGCCGGCATCACGGCATTCGTCGTCATTCCCGACGGCAAGATTGCGATGGGGAAGCTGGCCCAGGCCATGATGCACGGTTCGGTCGTGATCCAGATCGAGGGCAACTTCGACGACGGCATGCGCCTGGTGAAACAGGTGGCGGCCGAAGCGCCGGTGACGCTCGTCAACTCGGTGAACCCGTATCGTCTGCAGGGCCAGAAAACCGCGGCGTTCGAAATCGTCGAGGAATTGGGGCGTGCGCCGGACTACCACTGCCTGCCGGTTGGCAATGCCGGCAACATCACCGCGCACTGGATCGGGTACTGCGAGCTGTCGGCGGTTTCCGGCGATCACGTTACCGAGGCCTGCACCTTCTGCAAGGGCCACTGCCGGTTTGCTGGGGGCGGGGTGGCCGGGCAGCGTCCGAAAATGGTGGGGTACCAGGCCAGTGGCAGCGCGCCTTTCCTGCGCGGCGCGATGGTCGATCAGCCGGACACGGTGGCGACCGCGATCCGAATCGGCCATCCGCAGTCCTGGGACGTTGCCTGGAAGGTGCAGAAAGAGTCCGGAGGCTGGTTCGACGAGTGCACGGACGAGGAAATCCTGGTCGCCCAGAAACTGCTGGCCGAGCAGGAGGGGGTGTTCTGCGAGCCCGCCTCAGCGGCCTCGGTGGCCGGCGCTCTGCGCGACATCCGCAACGGTCGCATTCCCGAAGGCTCCAGCGTCGTCTGCACCCTGACCGGACACGGCCTGAAGGATCCCGATACCGCGATCGCGCAGGCAAGCCGCACCCCGATCAAGGTCGCTGCGGAAATCGGAGCGGTCACGCGCGCGATTCTCGACAACATGGACTGAGCGTGCGGCTTTCGGTTCACGCATCGGGAGCGCACGCGACGGATCATCGGGCGGCTGTGAGTCGTCTTTGGCCAGCGTAGTCGGCGGCGAACTGGCTGGCGACGCGGGCGCTGCGCGATCCCCGCAGGGTCGCGAAGCGTACGGCTTCGACTGCAACCGTCTCCTGCCCGGTCTCGGGAACGTGCACGCCCAGGCGCGATAGATGGTGCCGCACGACATCAAGGTACTGCGCCTGCAGCAGCGGATGAAAGGCCAGCCAGAGTCCGAAGCGTTCGGACAACGAAATGCGTTCCTCGCTGGCTTCGCCTGGATGGAGTTCCGAATCGGGGCCCGGGTCATTCTCGTGCCTGGGCTCGGGAACGAGGTGACGCCGGTTGGAGGTGGCATAAAGCAGGACGTTTTCGGGCAGTCCCCCGAGGCGGCCGTCCAGGAGTGCCTTCAGCTCCCGATAACCGGCGTCGTCCGCATCGAACGCCAGGTCGTCGGCAAAAATCACGAAGCGCTCGTCGCGCCGGGCCAGCGGCTCCACCAGGTCCGGCAACCGGCCGAGGCCGCGGGTGTCCACTTCGACCAGACGCAGATTGTCGGCGCCGTAGCGGCCGAGAAGCGCGCGGATGAGGGAGGACTTTCCAGTGCCCCGAGCACCCCACAGGAGCATGTGATTGGCGGGAAGGCCCAATGTGAACTGAAGCGTATTGCGTTCCGCGAGTTGCTTCTGCCGTTCCATGTGCAACAGGTCCGCGAGGTCCGGAAGCTGCATCCGCAGAATGGGCCGGAAGCCCTCTCGGGCATCGAATGACCAGGCCAGATGCGTTCCCTCGGGCTCTGCCCGGAAGCGGGGAAAAGCCCGCTCCAGAGCCTCGGCGATACGTTCGATCGGAGCGTTCACGGTGGGATCCCCCGGTGGTGTCAATCACGCGCGGTCAGCCGCGGGCGCTCGGGCTGTTCGGGCAGTTCTATCGACGCCGCATTGTGTGTGACAATGCGGCCCTGTATGTCCATGCTCTGGGGCCCGGCGGCATGCGGCGGAAGCGGCTGCTGGAGCGGTTCCGTCGGACGTCACAGGGCCGGGATGAATCTTCGCCAAGCGGAAAATTTTCGTGAGTATGCCAGTGCCGTTGCGTGGCCCGCAATGACCACCGGGGTTCCTACGGGGTTGATAACGCTTGTTATTTCGGTTTTTTTCGTGCCTGTTACAGGGTTGGGAACAGGCTCTCCGGGTGGTCTGCCGGGTCCACATGGGTCCTTGCAGTTGTGGTAAAACGAGCGTTGTTGCGTACCGGATTCGTCTGTCGGAGGATGCGAGGATTCCCGGGAGCAGGTGGCGACGCCTACACTCAAGAACCAGCGGTATGAAGAAGATGACGATGATTCCAAGCAGACTCCTTCTGGCTGCCCTGACTGCGGCGCTGTTCACCTTTACGGGGATCGCGCAGGCCCAGTTCGGGAGAATCATAACGGTCGAGGCGGCTTCTGCCGGGGATCAGACCATCAGCGGCACGGTGGTGCCCTTCCGGGAAGTGACGCTGACCGCGCAGATCGGGGGCCGTGTGACGCTGGTCGCCGGCGCCGAGGGCGACTTCTTCGACCGCGAGGACGTGCTCGTTGCCATCAGCGACGAACGACTCTCCGCGCAGCGCCAGCAGGCACTCGCTGAATTGCGGTCCGCGGAGGCATCGATGCGCGAAGCGCAGATGCAGTTTGGTCGGGAGGTGGCCTCGCCCCAGAGCCGGAACATCGGACAGATGCCCGGGATGGGCATTCCATCGATGTTCGACCAGTTGGTTACCCGTCCCATGGGGTCCGTCGCGGGCCTGGGCGATCCGGCGCTCGATCGCCAGGCGGATCTGTATTCGCGCGGCGTCGGTGTTGATCAGGCGGCCGCCCGGTGGCAGCAGGCGCGCTCGCGTCTTGAAGAGATCGATTCGGCGATCCGGGATACCCGTTCAGTCGCTCCATTTTCGGGCCTGATCATGCGAAAGCACGTCGAGGAGGGCGACACGGTGCAGCCTGGGCAGCCGCTGGTGACCTTCGGCCACGTCGAGTTCCTGCGCGTCGAAGCGGACATCCCCGCGCGGCTGGTTGGGCAACTTCGCGTGGGTGACATGATTCGGGTGACCCTGGACGTGGGCAAGACGCAGGTGGATGCACGGGTCGCGCAGATTTTCCCGATCGCGGATCCCCAGCGTCACACCGTGACGGTCAAGTTCGATCTTCCGCGGGGTGTTCCCGGCGGTCCCGGGATGTACGCCGACGTGCATATTCCCGGCTCGGAGACGGTTCCCGGCGTCGTGCGTGTCCCGCTCTCCGCGATTGTCCCCGGCGGCGCCTTGCCACGCGTGGTCGTGATCGACGGGGATGGAACCAGCCGCATTCGGATGGTTCGTCTGGGTTCGGTGCAAGGTGACATGGTGACAGTGCTCTCGGGGCTCGAGGCGGGCGAGCGCATTCTGGAGTCCCCGGACGCGAACGTGCGCTCCGGTGAGCGGATCGATGCCGGGACCGGGTCCCGGACAGGCTCCCGTTTCCGCTAGACGGCTTCCGTCAGGGTCCGCGGCAGGGCTTTGGGAGATCGCAGATCCCTGCCCGGACATCCAGGCAAAGAGAGATAGAGACCGAAAAGACCATGTCCGAGCATAAAGAACAGCAGGAAGGTGCCGCCAACGGGAACGGAAAGGATCTGGGCCTCGCGGGCAAGATGGCCCAGAGTTTCATCCATTCCCCGCTTTCTCCTTTGCTGTTGCTGGCCACGCTGGGTATCGGGATCCTGGGCCTTCTGATCACGCCACGGCAGGAGGATCCCCAGATCTCCGTGCCGATGGTGGATATCTTCGTGCAGTACCCGGGCGTTCCCTCCGACCAGGTGGTGAGCCTGGTGTCGCGCCCGCTGGAACGCCTGATGAGCGAAATCTCCGGGGTCGACAACGTCTACTCCGTTTCGCATCGCGGCCAGTCGATGGTGACCGTCCAGTTCGACGTCGGCGAAGAGATGGAGTCGTCCATCCTCAAGGTGCACGATCGCCTGATGTCCAACCGGGACCTGATGCCTCCGGGGGTCTCGGAGCCCATGGTCAAGCCGAAGGGCGTCGACGATGTGCCCACCATCACGCTGACGCTCTGGTCCCACGAGCTCGATGACGCGATGCTGCGCCAGATCGCGCTGGACTCGCTGCAATACCTGAACGAGGTCCCGAACACCAGCCAGAGTTTCGTTGTCAGCGGCCGGCAGGAGATGGTTCGGATCGAGGTCCAGCCGGAGCGTCTCTCCGGGCACAACGTGACGATGGACCAGATCGCCCAGGCCGTGCAGGCGGCCAATTCCGAACGCACGGCGGGTTCGATCGAGGTCGGTCCCGACAGCATTCCCATCTACACCGGCTCCTTTCTTCGCGATGCCTCGGATATCGGGCGGCTCCTGGTCACGGTGGACCGGGGCCGACCGATCTACATCCGTGACGTGGCGGACGTGATCTACGGTCCCGGCGAGACCGACCGCTTCGTCCGGTATTACACCGGAATCGCGGGGGATCAGGCCGATGTGGCCCCGGAGGGTGCGGCCGCGGTCACGATCGCGATCGCCAAGAAGGAAGGCAGCAACGGCGTCGCGGTGGCGAATGGGATCCTTGAGCGGTTGGAAATGCTCAAGGGACAAGTGATCCCGGACAACGTGCAGGTTTCCGTCACCCGCAATTACGGCCAGACGGCCAACGCCAAGGTGAACGAACTGCTGTTCAAGCTGTTCATCGCCACCGCGGCCGTGACCGTTCTCGTGTTCATCTTCCTGGGTCTGCGCGCCGCCCTGGTCGTGCTGATCGTGATTCCGGTCGTGCTGCTGTTCACGGTGTTCAGCGCCTGGCTGCTGGGATATACGATCGACCGTGTCAGTCTGTTTGCGCTGATCTTCGCGATCGGGATCCTGGTGGATGACGCGATCGTGGTGGTGGAGAACATTTACCGGCGCTGGCTGATGGCGCGTGGCATCGATACGGAGACCACCGTGGATGCCGTCGCCGAGGTCGGCAACCCGACCATTCTGGCCACGTTTACCGTGATCGCAGCCTTGCTGCCGATGGGTTTCGTGACCGGGATGATGGGTCCCTACATGCAGCCGATTCCGGCCCTGGGATCGGTCGCGATGCTGTTCTCCCTGGTGGCCGCGTTTCTGTTCACGCCCTGGCTGGCCTGGCGCCTCCGCCCGACGCTGGACTATCTCCACCGTGCGGAAGAGAAGGAGCACAAGCAGAACGAGATGATGGGGCGCTTCTTCTCGAAGGCGATCCCGGGCCTCGTGAACAACCGCACCTACGGATGGGCGTTCCTGCTGGGCATCATCGCGGTCTTCTTCCTGACGCTGTTCCTGTTCTACACGAAAAGCGTGTCGGTGAAGATGTTGCCGCTGGACAACAAGCCCGAGTTCAACGTGGTGATCAACTTCCCGGAGGGAACGGCGCTCCCGGCCACCGCGACCCTGACCCACGAACTCGCAAAGGTGTTGCGCGAACTGCCGGAGGTGACTGCGGTGCAGGCCTACGTGGGCACCGCATCACCCTTCAACTTCAACGGACTGGTGCGGCACTACTACCTGCGCCAGGATCCGTGGCAGGCGGACCTGCAGGTCCAGTTGGTCGACAAGGGCGACCGCAAGCGAACCAGTCACCAGATCGCGGTTGAGGCACGGGCGATCCTCGCACCGATCGCCGAAACGCATGGCGCCCGCATCCAGGTCGTCGAGATGCCCCCCGGCCCGCCGGTCCTGCAATCGGTGGTCGCGGAGCTCTACGGGCCGGACGCCGAGGTGCGGCGCCAGGTCGCCAGGGATCTGGAAGACATGTTCCGGAACGCACCCCATCTCGACGACGTCGACAGCTTCCTGCAGGCGCCACACGACGTCTGGCATTTCATCGTCGAACGGGACAAGGCGCTGCGCCGCGGGGTCACGGTCGACGCGGTGAACCAGACGCTGGAAACCGCCGTGGGGGGCATGGTGGTCGGGGATGTCAAGGCGCGTTCGCTGGTGGAGCCGCACCTGATCCGTCTGCGTCTGCCGGTGGAGGTGCGATCGGACATCCAGCGCCTGTTGTTGCTCCCGGTGCCGGCCATGGACGGCACATCCGTACCGCTTTCGGAGTTGGGCGAGTTCGTGTGGGTGCCGCAGGACGAGCCGGTTTTTCACAAGAATCTCCGCCCGGTTGAATACGTGACCGCGGAGACGGTCGGTCGGCTCGCGGCACCGGTCTACGGGATGCTGGAAGTCGAGCAGCAGCTCGTCGATTATCGGTTGCCCGACGGGAGCGAACTCCATTCGCACTGGATCTCACCGCCCCCGAACGACGGGACCGTCGCTTTCGAATGGGCGGGCGAATGGACCGTGACCTACGAGACGTTCCGCGACATGGGCATCGCGTTCGCGATCGCGCTCATCCTCATCTACATGCTGGTGGTTTGGGAGTTCGGCAACTTCCTTCTGCCGGCCATCGTGATGGCGCCGATCCCACTGACGCTGATCGGGATCATTCCCGGCCACTGGTTGCTCGGTGCGGAGTTCACCGCGACGTCGATGATCGGGTTTATCGCGCTTGCGGGCATCATCGTCCGGAATTCCATTCTGCTGGTGGACTTCGCCCGTCATGCCGTGGCGGAGGGGCAGGATCTGATGCAGGCGATGATCAGTGCCTGTCAGGCCCGGACCCGGCCGATCCTGATCACCGCGTTTGCGCTGCTCGCGGGTTCGAGCGTGATCCTCTTCGACCCGATCTTCCAGGGCATGGCGATCTCGCTGATGTTTGGTACCATTGTGGCGACCCTGCTGACGCTGCTGGTCATTCCACTGGGGTGTATCAGCGCACGCAAGGCCTTCGAGGACGACGGTGGACCGGATGACGGCGCAGCCGGCGTTACGGTGTCCGGTCACGGGGCCGCCGCGATGGGTGCGTCGGAACACCGCACGATGACCTCGCCCTCGGGTGGTCCGCTGACCCAGGTTCTCGGGTATCTCGGGCTGTACCTGAAGTCGCTCGGGATGGCCTTTCTCGATGGCGTGACTCAGATCCTTCGATCGCTGGTCAGATTGGTCCTCAGACTCATGGGTGGATCGGGTTCGCCGCCTTCGTCGGAGGGCCCCGAGCCTCCGCCCCCGCCCCCGCCAACGGGTGGCGGCGGCGGGGGAGGCCCCCATCCGGACGCGCAGGCAGGGTCGGCGACCGAAGGCGTCGCGGCCGATACACCTGTGGAACCGCCGGCTGACAAGCCGAAGTCACCCCGTGTTTCCGGATCAGCCGAGCGATCGGCGCAACCGAAGCCGGAAAGAAAGGAGGCCTCCGGTGGCAGGAAGACGCCACCGAAGGTCGCTGATGCTCCGCCGAAAAAAGCCGACGCTGCGGCAGGCCGAGCAACCGAGCCCGACTCGAGCGATGAGGACAATTCCTCGGCGCCTGGTTCCGGCTCCAGTAATGCCCGCCGCCGTCGTGGCATTCGTTTGACGTGACTCCATTCACAAAATCTCCCCAATCAGGAGGAATATCGATGAAACATGATGTAACCAAACGTTCTCTGACCGTTCTCGCCGTTGCCACCGCGATGGCGCTGTCCGGCGCTGCCCATGCCGATGAGGCCGCTACCGGTCAGGCCATGGGATATGGTGCCCCGGGCTTCGCAGATGGCCCGCTCGCATATGGCTATGGCGATCGTGGCTATGGCCGAGGCCATTCCGGTGCCGGTATGGAACAGTACCGCGACCTGTCCGGCGGCATGAGCTTCGGTGGGCGCTCGAGTGCCCGCGGTCAGGGTTATGGCCAGGGTTACGGTCATCCCGCCCATGGCTATGGCCCGCATGGTTATGGCGCGCCCCCGGCGTATGGAATGCCGCCGCGTCCCGACTTCGGTGCGCGCGAGTTCCCGGGGTTCGAGCCGCCGCCGTGGGTCCGTGAAGGCTATGAAGGCGAAACGCCCGAGATGTCTGAGGAAATGAAGGAACTGATGGCCGAACGTGAGGAACGCATGAAGGCCATGATGGCCGAGCGCGAAGAGCGCATGAAGGCGATGGAAGCCGAGCGCGAGGAATACATGAAGGAGATGGAAGCGATGCGGGAAGCCCGCATGAAGGCGATGGAAGCCGGTCGCGAAGCGTTCATGGCGGAGATGGAAAAGCAGCGTGAGGCCATGCAGGAGATGATGGAAGAGCGTCGGCAGGCCATGGAAGCGTCGTCCACGGAATCGGCCCCCGAGTGATGGGAGACCGGCTGCCCGGGCATGCCCCTGTGGCTCGTCCGTGGCAGTCGTGGATGCCGCGATGCTGATGCGCCACCCGGTCCTCCGCACGAGGCCGACCTGCCAGTCCGTGGCGGCCTGGACGGGGAGGCTGATATTCGGCGCTCTGATGGTTGGCGTCGCGCAGGCTCAGGATTGGAACCCATGGGCTGCCCCCGATCAGCGGCCAGCACCCCCGGGTTTTCAATCTCCCGGTGACAGCCGTTTCGTTGGACCGGATTACAATCCGGCCCAGGAACAGAGGCGGCGGTCTGGGGAGCATGGCCGGCCGGCGCCACCCGGTATCAGCTGGGGATACTCCGGTTCCTTTTCGGGAGGCATGTACGGGCCACCTTCGCTGGATGTTCCCGAGGCGGGAACCCGGCGTGGTGACTTGTGGTCCCCGGGTACGTATGGCATCCCGGGCCTCTCGACCTATCCCGGTGGGCTGCCGTATGGTGGATCCCCGGGCAGTAGCCTGTTGTATCCCGGCACGGGGCTCGGTATGTTTTCTCCACTGTATGGATCGCCGCTTGGCGGGTCGCCGCTTTTCGGCATGCCCTACTAGGCGTCGAGGTCTTCATGCGCGCTGGCTGGCCACCCTCGTGGCTGGCGCGCAATTACAACGAGGGTGACTACTCCATTGGAGGTTGTAGATGAGCAAGTTTGCAAAGGCAGCTGTTCTGGCCGTGGCTCTCGGGGGCCTTGCGGCCGTTCCGATGACCGCGTCCGCATGGTGGGGCGGTCCGGGCTATGGCGGCCCGGGTTATGGTGGTCCTGGTTACGGCCCCGGCTACGGTGGCCCCGGCTACGGTGGCTACGGCCCCGGTTACGGCCGTGGTATGGGCGACATGTTCGGTTTCGGTGACATGTTCAGCGACTTCGACATGAGCGCCCGTGGCAGTGGTCGTAGTCATGGTTACGGCCGCGGCCAGGGCGACGGCTATGGCTATGGCAACCCCGGTTACGGTGGCTACGGTCCCGGCTACGGTCGCTGGTAAGTTATCGCCAGAGACATCTGTCCGGCTTCGCGCCGGGCAGATGTTTTTTCTTCCGCAGCCCGGAGTCCGCATATGCTGACGGTCATTGGCAATCTGAAAGGCGGAACCGGCAAGAGCACGGTCGCTTTCAACCTCGCGCTGTGGGCCTTGATGAACAAGCGCACGGTGCTGGCTGTGGATCTCGATCCCCAGGGGACGTTGAGCGATGTCATCCGCGTTCGCAACGAGGAAGGCTACTCACCGGTCCTTGATCTCACGCAGAGTCTGGACGAAGCCCTGACCTCTGCAGATCGTTATCAGGAAATCATTGTCGATGTCGGTCCCTCCGACCTTGGCACCATGTACGCCGCGATTCTGGCGGCGGACCAGGTGGTGGTTCCGGTGCCGCCGAGCCAGGCGGACGTCTGGTCGACACACCGATTCGTCAAAAAGATCCAGGAGTTGCGCGGCGACCGTGCAAAGCCCGAGATCGTCAGTTTCATCAACCGTGCCGACACGCATCAGGCCGTCCGTGAATCGGATGAAGCCTATGGTGCCCTGACGATGATTCAGGGCATGCGCGTGGTGCGTGCGCGCTTGAGCCAACGCATGGCTTTCCGCCGCTCGTTCAGCGAGGGCCTTGCGGTCCACGAACTGGAGCACCGGGGCAAGGCGGCGCATGAGCTGGACGCCCTTGCCAAGGCATTACTGATGCGTGAACGCCGTTAGTGGGGCATTCGGGAAGTTCGGCGCGTCTGGCAAGGTGGTCCGGCAGTGAACTTTCCCCATGGCCCAATAGCATCGATCCCCCTTCTTACGAACTCAGGTGAAGCATGGCTGCCGTCCGAACTTTGTTGAGCAAGTACTGGATCCTTATCGTCATCGTGCTCTGGGTGATCGCCTGGGCCAACCGGGATCATCTTATGGGTGGTACGGAGGTCGGGACCGCCGCGGTTGCGGAGAGCGTCGATCCGATTGCCCAGGCGGCGCCTGCGCCCGAGCCGGCTTCAGGTCCGGAGCCGTCCCCCGGCTCTGCGGAAGCAAGCGGCTCCGCGGAAGTCGCGAGCGAGGGGGTCCCGGGGGCGGCGGCTCCGGCGCAACCGGACGCAGACGCCCAACGTGCCGCGCCCGAAACCTCTGCTGCCGAGCCCCCGCGTCCGGCGCAGCCCGACGTAGCCCGTACTGAGGGCCGCGATGAGACGCAGGCGACGTCGGGTGCCGAGCTTCTCGCTCGAGCGCGTGTGGTCCTGGAGAATCGCGGTCCCCGCGGGGCTGCGGAGGTGCTGGCTCGGGGTTTGCGTGACATTCCCGAGGATGCACCCGAACGGGCGGATCTTCTGGGTGAACTGGGGAATTTCTACATCAGTGTTGGGGATTTCCAGCGTGCGCTTGCCGCGTACGATCGGGCCCTGGTCGCATTGCCTGAGGACGCCCGTGGGACGATGATCACCCGTCTGGCCCCCGTGTATGACCGTTTCCACCCGATGGGGCGCTCGCATCTCGAGCAATTCAGGTAGAATAACGGCTTGATCGCGACGGACCGGTCCTCGCCGGCTCGTTACCCCCCAAGGCCGAAGGCAAAGCGGTCCCCGCGGAATTCGGCTGAAGACGATGACGGGGACCTTGCATGAGGCTGCTGCGAAATCTTCTGGCGCTCGTTGGGCTTTTGGCATTGCTTGCGGTTGGCGCGGCAATTCTGGCTTTCGAGCCTTATGTCAACAAGGCCAAGAGGCTGGATGAGGGCGCGGTCTCCGTGTATCTCAACGCGGCCAAGACCATCCTCGCGACGGGCAACCCAGCCGAGGCGATGGTGTACCAGCGCCGCGTGGCGGATTCCCTGAGCGTGGTCGACGTCGAACAGAGCCTGGCACGCGCGGCCGGGGAACTGCAGCTCATGTCGCTGGGGGCGCTGAACGTGGACCGGCAAATCAGCGAGCGCACCGGCCGGAGCTTCCCGCTTCAGAAAATCTATCTCTTCTGTGATCCGCAGCTGGCTTCCGAACTCATCCGTCACAACCCCGCGATGGGGGCATTTCTCCCCTGCAGGATCGTATTGCAGCAGGATGAGAAGGGCGCACTCTGGTTGATGACACCGAATCTCGAACCGTTGCTGCGTGGGGGCCGCCCCCTGCCGGTGGGATTGCAGGAGCGCGCGCGGGGTCTGCAGTCCCAGCTTCGAAAGATCGTCGACGAGGCCGCGGGGGTTGAGGGATCCCCCGACGGCGTTGTCCCAGCCGTTTCTTCCCTTTCTGGAACTACATGATGAACGATTTCAATCATCCCACCGACGCACGTCACATGGATACGGACGAGTACGATGTCCGTTCCCGGCGCCTGCAGCTCATCGTCTATTCGGCGCTGGTCGCCTTCGTGGTCCTGGCGGTCTACGGGTTCTGGCTGATCACCAGCCTGACCCGCGACGTCAGCCGGCTGGCCATCGAAATGTCCTCGATGACACGCACGATCGACCGTGAAATGGCGGTGATGGCGGCGAAAATGGGGGATATCGATACCAACATGGTGGCCATCAATCACAATGTTGCGGACATGACCCGCGATGTGGGGATCATGACCACCAGTATCCGCTCCATGGCGTCCGATACCACGACCATGGCGGGCTCGACCCTCAATATGCAGCGCGACATGTGGAGCCTGAACCGGAATGTATCCGGTCCGCTCGGCATGATGAACAGTTTCAATCCGTTTGGTGGCAACGGCGGTCCGTTTCCGGGTTCGCCAGCCCCCTACTATCCGCAGCACCAGGTTGGCCGCTGAGGCGGCTGATTCTTCAACCCCAGCCTCGGAGGCCGCATGTTCAATCGTCCCGGTACGCGCGTGAGCCAGCAGCTGAACCTCCTCAGCACACGTCTGGCGGAGGAGAACCCGGCGCTGGAGGGTGTTCTGAGCCCGTTCCAGTCCATCGACCGCATCGGGTATGCGGCAGGCTTGCTCGAGCCGGGCGAAGAATCCTACGCCTTCACGATTTCGTGGTGGCCGATGATCGCGATCCTGGGAACCTTCTCCGCGGGAAAATCGACGTTCATCAACGAGTACATCGGTCACAAGGTGCAGCGCAGCGGCAGCCAGGCGGTGGACGATCGCTTTACCGTCATCAGCTACGGCAGTACGGATACGGTCAAGGAGTTGCCTGGACTGGCCCTGGACGGTGATCCGCGTTTCCCGTTCTACCGGGTCAGCGACGAGATCGAGCGTCTTGGTGATGGAGGCGGGCGGACCGTCGATCATTTCCTGTCGATGAAAACGGTTCAGTCCGAGCGTCTGCGCGGCCGTATCCTGATCGACTCTCCGGGATTCGACGCCGACGAACAGCGCACGACCATCCTTCAGCTGACCGATCACATCATCGATCTTTCCGACCTGGTTCTGGTGTTCTTCGACGCGCGGCATCCGGAACCGGGGGCCATGCGGGACACGCTGGAACATCTGGTGAACCGCGTCGCCGCGCGCAACGATTTCACCAAGCTGGTGTTCGTGCTCAACCAGATCGATACCACCTGGCGCGAGGACAACCTGGAGGAAGTGGTGTCGGCGTGGCAGCGTGCCGTCGTGCGCCAGGGGAACGCCACGGGGCGCTTCTACTGCATCTACAACGAGAGTGCGGCGGTGGAGATCGGTGATCCGCAGGTCCGTGCGCGCTACGAGCAGAAAGCTGCCCGGGACCGGGAGGAAATTCACGCGAAGATCGCCGAGATCAGTTCCTCGCGTTCCTACCGCATCGTCGGGGCCATGCAGGCGATCGCGGAATCGATCGAGATGGATGCCGTCCCCGCGCTGACCGAGGCCATGCACAAGTGGCGTCGCCGCGTGCTTCAGGCCGATGCTGTGCTCATGGCCCTGTTCCTCGCTGCAGTGATCTATGGAGCGCAACTGTTTACCGGAGGCTTCAGCGCCTGGTTCGATGGTCGTCTGTTTCAGGCGATACAGGATCGCCCATGGGTATTCGGCGTAGGGCTGATTCTCCTGGTGGCCGCTCTGCTGGGTATCCATTTGTTCAATCGCGGCTGGGTGGCCCGGCGCGTGGAGCGTGGCCTTCCCGAGGAAACCGCGACCGGAAACTGGCGTGCCGCTTTCCGCAAGAACACGGTGATCTGGCGTTCGGTGTTCCGGAAGTCGCCGGTCGGGCTGGGTCGCGGTGCGGTGCGGCAGTTGCACAAGCTTCGCGAACAGGCCGAAGCTTACGTTCAGCGCCTGAACAACCAGTTCATGGACGAGGGATCGAGCAGCGCCGCGGGTCGCGCGGACGACGCAAATCCGGAGACGTCACGTTCTCCCGAGGGCGCGGGTCCAAAGACCCAAGCTTGACGGGAATGCGAAAGACGAGTGCAATGCAGGGTTTCGGAACCGAGGCCAGACCGGCCCGGGAGAGGTGAAATGACAATTCTGGCATGGATCATGTTCGTTCTGGCGATGGTATTGGTGCCCGTTTCAGTATGGGCCAGCCTTGCCGCGCTGGGGATTTGCGCAGGGTGCGCACTGGTCAGGGACTGGCGTCGCGACCGTCAGCTGCAGACGCCGCCCGAAAAGAGTGCCTGAATTGCGTCCGGCCGATCGTGACCGGGCGTTCTGGAACGACAAGAGGGCCGGTGGCAGGAATCCTGGCTACGGCGTGGCTTAGGGCTTCGTGGCAACCGGCGAGTTCTGAATACCCTGGCGATCGCCCCTTGGGCGTTCAGCCGCATCAAAATTCCAACTAGTTGGGGAAAATGATCATGAGTGATACGAAGAAACTGGCCATCATCGCGACCAAGGGCAGTCTGGACTGGGGCTACCCCCCCTTCATCCTGGCCTCCACCGCAGCCGCACTGGGCTACGACGTCGAAGTCTTTTTCACCTTTTACGGCCTGCAATTGCTGAAGAAGAAGCTGGATCTTCAGGTCAGTTCCCTGGGGAACCCGGGGATGCCCATGCCGATGCCGGTTCCCGTTCTGCTTCAGGCGTTGCCGGGTATGCAGAAGATGATGACCGTGATGATGAAGCAGAAGATGAAGGCGAAAGGTGTCGCCAGTCTTGAGGATCTGCGCGAGCTGTGCCTCGAGGCCGAGGTGCGCATGATCGCCTGCCAGATGACGGTGGATCTCTTTGAAATGGACACCAGCGAGTTCATCGATGGCGTCGAGTACGCGGGCGCCGCAGCCTTCTTCGAGTTCGCCGGTGAGTCCGATATCTGCCTGTTCATCTGATCGGTAGAGGACCCCCGAACGCCCCGCACGGCACGCGCCCTGCGGGGCGTTTCTCATTGGACCTCACGCTGATGCCACGAACTCTCATGGCCAACGGCCACCCTGACATATGAAAAGCCGAGCCACGGAAAACACGGACAGACACGGACAAGGGGTTTGATCCGTTTCATTTTCCGTGATTTCCGTGTTCTTCCGTGGCTGTATTTTCACGCCAAAGGGTAAGGGCGGGTTGGAGTGGCTTCCGGATGCAATCGGGTGTCAGCCGAAGTCCCGGGACCGGATTTCCAGCTCGCCCAGCCAGGCGCTCCGATCGCGCAGGTGCTGTGCCACCAGGTGGGTTACGCCATCCTCCTGCTGCAATTTCCCCACGACCTCGAGCAGCCGGGAATGCAGGACCGCGGACCGGGCGCGTTCCACCAGGGCAGGCCAGACGATTACGTTCAGGGTTCCCGATTCGTCTTCGAGTGTCAGGAATACGGTGCCCTTGGCCGAGCCCGGTCGTTGCCGGGTGATCACCATCCCGGTATAGCGCACCCTGGATTGTGCACCTTCAGCGATCAGCTCACAGGCCTTCGGCAGGCCGGCCAGCCCCGGATGTGCGCCGCGTAACAGCGCCAGCGGGTGTGGCCCCAGTGTGAGTCCGATGCTCGCGTAATCCTGCACCAGATCCTCGGCCACGCCGGGAGTGTGCAGCATGTGTGTGGCGGGCGTGCGCGAATCCGTTGCGGGAAACAGGGGTAACGGTTTCTCCATCGCCTGCGTGGCCCAACGGGCCCGGTAACGATGACCGGCGAGTCCGGACAGGGCGCCGGCCCGTGCCAGGCGCGTGGCCTCGCCGCGATCCAAACGGCTGCGGGTCACCAGGTCGGCGACGTCCCGGAAAGGACCGGGCGCACGCGCAGCGACGATCCCTTCGGCGCTCTCGGTGCGCAGGCCCCGCACCATCGACAGACCCAGTCGAAGTGCCAGCGTTTCCGGACGACCCGGTACGGAAACGGCTTCGAGGCTGCAATCCCGGTCGCTGGCGGTCACGTCCACGGGCAGGACCGTGACGTCGTGGCGCCGGGCATCGGCGACGATCTGTGCCGGGGCATAGAAGCCCATCGGCTGGCTGTTCAGGAGTGCGCAGGCGAAGATCGCGGGTTCATGGCATTTGAACCAGGCCGAGCTGTAACTGATCAGGGCAAAACTCGCGGAATGCGATTCCGGGAAGCCGTATTCGCCGAAACCGAGAATCTGCTGGTAGATCTGTTCCGCGAATCGCTCCGGATACCCGCGCCGGCGCATGCCCTCCACCAGCCGCTCCCGGTAGTTGGTGAGATTTCCGGTACGGCGCCAGGCCCCGATCGCGCGACGCAGGCCATCCGCTTCCCCGGCACTGAACCCGGCCGCCACCATCGCGAGTTCGATGACCTGCTCCTGGAAGATCGGAACCCCGAGGGTGCGTTCCAGCACGCGCCGGACTTCCGGGTTGGGGTAGGTGACCGCTTCGTATCCCTGTCGCCGGCGCAGGTAGGGGTGCACCATCTGGCCCTGGATCGGACCGGGACGCACGATCGCGATCTCGATCACCAGGTCGTAAAACGTCTCGGGCCTGAGGCGGGGCAGCATGGTCATCTGCGCGCGCGACTCGATCTGAAACACGCCGATGCTGTCGGCCTGCTGCAGCATGGCGTAAACCTCCGGGTCCTCCGCGGGGATATCGGCGAGGTCCCAGTGCCGGCCCCGATGCCGCGCCAGCAACTCCAGCGAACGGCGCAGGCAGGAGAGCATGCCGAGGGCGAGGATATCGATCTTGAGCAGGCCCAGGGCGTCGAGATCGTCCTTGTCCCACTGGATCACGGTCCGTTCGGGCATCGCGGCGTTCTCGATCGGCACCAGTTCATCGAGGCGCCCGGCGGCGATCACGAAGCCGCCGGTATGCTGCGACAGGTGCCGGGGGAAACCCACCAGAAGTTGCGCCAGCGTCTGCCATTGTCGGGCCAGCGAACTCTCCGGATCCAGGCCGACTTCGCGCAGGCGCTCGCCGGGGATGCCTTCGTCCCACCAGGCCATGTTCGCGGTCAGCGCGTCGATCCGGGCACGGCTGACGCCCAGCGCCCGCCCCACGTCGCGCAACGCACTGCGGCGCCGGTAGCGGATGACCGTTGCAGTCAGTGCGGCCCGTTCGCGTCCGTAGGTCCGGTAGATGTACTGGATCACTTCCTCGCGGCGCTCGTGCTCGAAGTCGACATCGATGTCCGGGGGTTCGTTGCGCTCGCGCGAGATGAAGCGCTCGAACAGCATGCTGGCGCGCGCAGGGTCCACCGCGGTGATGCCGAGCGCATAACATACGGCGGAGTTGGCGGCCGATCCCCGGCCCTGGCAGAGAATGCCGCGACCGCGGGCGAAGCGGACGATGTCGTGCACGGTCAGGAAGTACGGCTCGTAGCCGAGTTCGGCGATGATCTCGAGTTCATGCGCGATCTGTGCCTGGACCTTCGCGGGCGTTCCTCCCGGCCAACGCGCCCCGCAGCCCTCTTCGACCAGCCGGCGCAACCAGGGTCCGGGCTGCTCTCCGGGCGGAATCGAATCGGTGGGGTACCGATACCGCACCTCGTCCAGACGAAAGGAGCATTGTTCGGCCACCCGCAGCGTCTCGGAAATCCAGTCGGCGGGGTAGAGGCGAGTCAGATCCTCCAGGGTGCGCAGGCAACGCTCGCCGTTCGGGAAGAGTTCGGGCGCGGCTTCCGCGACCGGACATTTCCGCCGTAACGCGGTGAGGACGTCCTGCAACGCGCGGCGTCCGCGCGCGTGCATGTGCACGTCTCCGCAGGCGAGAATCGGGATCCCGAGTTCGGCATGCAGCTTTCGGGCACGTTCGCGCAGAACCGGATCGTCGGGCGTTCGGGCGAACGTCACGGCCAGATGCAATCGGTCCGGGGCGATGCCGGCGCGCAGCCAGTGCACCCAACGCGGGTCGTCTGGAGCGTCTCCGGAGGGGAGGGCGGATTCGAGCCGCCACAGGACTTCACAGTCCGGAAGTCCGGCCCATTCGGGGCGCAGCAGGTCCTGACTTCCGATGTGGTACCGCCCCTTGCGTCCCGCGCGGCGCGCAAAAGTGATGACGCGGCACAGCGTGCGGTAGCCCGCAATGGAACGGGCGAGCAGCGTCAGCAGAGGCCCGTCGTGAAGCCGGATTTCGGTTCCCACGATCAGGTGCAGGCCGGTTTCCCTCGCGGCGCCATGCGCCCGGACGATCCCGGCCAGCGAACACTCGTCGGTGAGCGCCAACGCGCGGTAGCCCAGCTGGGCGGCTTGCTGCACGAGTTCCTCCGGGTGCGAGGCCCCGCGCAGGAAGCTGAAATTGCTGCAACAGGTCAGCTCGGCATATTCAGGTGGGGAATCATGGGGGGGCGTCACAATACTGTTTATTTAAACAGCATTGTGACGGGTAGAGCAATGCCGGCGCGGCCGCGCAGGGTCCGTGACCCAGCCGGTCCGCAGCCTCCATCCGCACAACGTCGAGGCGTGTCCTGGACGCTGTGGCCGGCTATTGCGAAGTGATGAGAAGCTCGTCGACGGGGACCGGATGCCCGAACAGGAATCCCTGGAAACCCGTGCAGCCACGCGCTCTGAGCCACGTGCTCTGCGCCTCGGTTTCCACGCCCTCGGCGATCACGCTAAGTCCCAGGTTGTTGGCCAGGCTCAGAATGGTTTCGGCAATGGCGACGTCCGCGGCCTCTTCCGGGATTCCGGCCACGAAGCTGCGATCGATCTTGAGTCGGTCAAGCGGCAGCTTTTTCAGGTAGTTCAGGGATGAGTATCCGGTCCCGAAATCGTCGAGCGCGACTTTGGTGCCCAGCCCGCGCAGTTCCGAGAGGATGGTGCGGACCTGCTCCGGATTATCCATCAGGACCGACTCGGTGACCTCCACGATCAGCAGGGACGGATCGATGGCGGTCGTCCTCAGAATCTGCCGGACCTCGTCCACGAAATTCTCCTGCCGGAACTGAATCGCGCTGACGTTTACGGCAATGCTGAGGTGCGAACGCGTGGGAAGCTTGGACCACTCCGCGAGCTGACGGCAGGTTTGTTCCAGCACCCATCGGCCGATGGGCTGGATCAGTCGGGTTTGCTCTGCTACGGGAATGAACAGGTTGGGCGGGACGAGACCCAGTTTGGGGTGTATCCAGCGGAGAAGCGCCTCACAGCCACGGATCTGGCCCTTCTCATCCACCTGGATCTGATAGAAGACGCGGAATTCCTCGCGTTCGAGTGCACGCTGCAGGTCACGTTCGACCCGCACCCGCTCCATTGCCATCTGCTGCATTTCTTCGTTGAAGAACCGCAGGGTGTTCCCGCCAGCGCGTTTGGCCTGTTCCAGCGCCAGATCCGCCTGTTGCATCGTCTCCCCGGCACTGGCGCCCCGGCCCGAGAACAGCGTGATGCCGATGCTCCCGGTGATGGCCACACCCTCTTCCTCAATCTGGATGCTGGGAATCATCTCGAGCAAACGGGCCCCCACGCGCTCCGCGTGCCGCGCGGCCATCTCGACTTTGGGGTCCAGGTGTCGGACAAGCAGAACGAACTCGTCCGCACCGATGTGGGCGAGGGTGTCGGTGTCGCGCACCATTTCGCCCAGGTACTCGGCGAGCCGCTGCAGCACTCGGTCGCCCTCCTCGTGGCTGCTCATGTCATTGATGCGCTTGAATTTGTCGATATCGATCAGCATCAATGCCCCGAACCCGCGCCGGTGGCGGATTTCGCGCAGCGCCTGTTCGAGACGTTCCATCAGCAGCCCGCGATTGGGCAGACCCGTAAGCGGGTGATAAAACGCAAGCCGATGATTATGCTCCAGCACCTCGCGATGCTCGGTGACATCGGTACTGATACCGCAAAGGGACTCGATGTCGCCGGTCGGTGAATGCAGCGGGAGCCTGACCGACAGCAGCAGATGAGAAGGCGTGTCCGCATCCCGCGAAATCAGGGTTTCGTCGACGACGATTTTTTCCCCGTGTTCCAGGACCTGCCGATCGTGTGCGTTCAGGTGGGCCGCGGTGGTGGCATCGAAGAGTTCCTCGTCACGGCTCCCAAGAATTTCCCCGACCGGCCGCCCCAGCATTTCGGCCATTCGGCGGTTGACGTAGGTATACCGCAGGTCGGGCGTCTTGATGAAAACACAGGCCTCGATGCTGTCCAGAACCGTGGACAGTCGCTGTTCCTTTTCCCGGAGCAAGGTCAAGCGGCGAGCTTCCCTGCGGCGCAGCAGCACGGTCACAGCCAGCGCCGCCGAGAGCACGACGATGACGGTCACGGACAGCCAGTGGCTTGCTTCCGGAACGGGGGGTGAGCCTTCCGCACCCGGGATACCCACGGCTGCGGCCTGGGCCGTTTCTGCAAAAAGCGGAACCAGAAGGTACCAGGGCCGGAGGCACCGGAATCGCAAAAAACTCCTTGTGACCGCTTTTGGCATGTTGAGCCTTGCTGGTGACTGCCGCGGCGCGGCGATCGTCTTCTGCGTCAGTAGAGCGCGGCATCCGCCGGATGAGACATCGTCTTCAGGATGGTACGCAGGACGTTGATTAAAAGCAAAGAACTATTCGGGAACGGAGTTGCCGCATCGACTGGAGGAGCCGATGAACGGGTTTCACGTCGACTGCCAGCCCGCTTCGAGCGGGTGCAGGGATGGGTTGAACATCCAGGCGTCCGGACCCGGAGTCTGGGCCGTCAGCGTGGTGACCTGCTCCAGGAACCGGTCCCGCGGGATCTCGGTGGCCCCCATGGCGAGCATGTGCGGTGTCGGCGTCTGGCTGTCGATCAGAGGCCATTCCCACGCGACGAGATGCCGGCACAGCCAGGCCAGGCCGACCTTGGAAGCGTCGGTCGCCCGGGAAAACATCGATTCCCCACAGAACAGGCGCCCCACCGCGACACCGTAGAGACCTCCGACCAGTTCCCCTTCCTGCCAGACCTCCACCGAGTGCGCGTGGCCCGCGCGATGCAGTTGCAGGTAGGCATGACGCATCTCGACGGTGATCCACGTGCCCGTCGCCCCGGCGCGTTTTCCCCCACAGGCCCGGATCACCGCTTCAAACGCTCGATCGAAGCTGATCTCGAAGCCACGGTTGCGGATCGATCGACGCAGGCTCCGCGAGATTTTCAGGGCGCCGGGTTCCAGGACCGTGCGAGGATCCGGGCTCCACCAGAGGATCGGTTGGCCGGCCTCGTACCAGGGAAAGATCCCTTCGTGGTAGGCACGCAGCAGCCGTGGCACGGACAGGTCGCCACCGGCCGCCAACAGACCGTTGGGATCGATCCAGGCCTGGGACGGCGGGGGAAAGGGTTCATCAGTCAGCCCGGCATGGAGCCAGGTGATCATCTTGCGTGCTTGTCCGCTCATCTTCAGGCTCCCTGGACTGGTGGCCCGCTCGAAAAAGGACAGCGTCTGATGGGCATACCCCGATTCAATCGTCGTTCCGATAGGGTGAGTGTTCCATCAGTGCCGCACACTGTGCCTCCATCATGCCCGCTTCGCGACGGCAGAAGTCCTGCACCGAAGTCCGGAAGCCCGGGCTGAGGACTGCGTGCACCGAGGCTGTCCGCGTCGGCAGAAACCCCCTCGGGATCTTGTGTTCACCCTGCGCACCCGGTTCGAAGCGCGCAAGCCCTTCCTGGATGCAGAACTCGATGCCCTGATAGTAGCAGGTCTCGAAATGCAGGTCGGGCAGGTCCTCGACGCAGCCCCAGAATCGACCGTAGAGGGTGTCGTGACCGCGATAGCAGAGTGCGGCGGCGATGGTGCGGTCCTCGATGCGGGCCTCGAACAACACCACCTGGGGCCCCAGCGCGGCCGCGGTCTCCATGAAGAAGGCCTGCGACAGGGTCGGCACACCCATGTGTTTTTCGAAGGTGTCTTCGTAGAAGCGATGAAAGCGCGCCCAATCCGCCGGATCGGCCGTCGCACCCGTAAGGGTGCGGAAAACCACGCCCTGCTCGGCAACCCGCCGGCGTTCCCGACGGATGTTCTTGCGTTTTTTCGACGTCAGCGCGTCCAGGAAGGCATCGAAATCGGCATACCCCGCATTCGTCCAGTGATACTGGCACCCGATACGGCGGGACAGTCCGGTGGCCTCGCCCAGACTCGCTTCCGGTTCCTCGGGGAAAAGAACATGAACGCCCGAGGCGCCCAGCTGCTCGCCTCGAGCGATCGCGGCGTCAAGCAACTGGCGCTGCAGTCCGGAACGATCCGGTTCGTCGGGGTGTACCAGCAGCCGGGGGCCGGTCGCGGGCGTGTACGGAACGCTGATCACCAGTTTCGGGTAGTACGGCTGCCCGTGGCGCTCCCAGGCGGATTGCCACGCCCAGTCGAACACGAACTCGCCGTAGTTGTTGGTTTTCGCATAACAGGGCGCGGCGCCGGCCAAGCGGTCACCACGGAAGGCGAGCACGTGCTGGGGGAACCAGCCATAGCGCCGGCCCAGGCAGTCGTGACGTTCGAGACCCTCGAGAAACGCATGCCGCAGAAACGGCTCGGTTCCGTCCGTCAATGCGTCCCAGGCCGCGGGGTCGACGTCCGCGAGACTGTCGCGTATCTCGATGCGCAGGTCCGGTGCCTCAGGGCTCATGACGTCCAGTGGGGGCGGACCGCGCCGCGCTGCGGTGTCAGGCGTGCTCTTCCAAGAAGCGTTCGGCGTCCAGGGCGGCCATGCAGCCGCTGCCCGCCGACGTAATCGCCTGGCGGTAAATCTGGTCCATCACGTCACCGCAGGCAAAGACCCCCGGAATACTGGTCGCGGTCGCATTGCCCTGGATCCCGCTCTGCACCTGGATATACCCCCCCTTCATCTCGAGTTGCCCCTCGAAGATACCGGTATTGGGCTTGTGGCCGATGGCGATGAACACGCCGGTCAACGCCAGATCCCGGGTGTCGCCGGTTTCCACCGCGCGCAGGCGCATGCCGGTCACGCCGGTCTGGTCGCCGAGGACTTCGTCCAGCACATGCTTCCACTCGATCGAGATCTTGCCGGCTTTCTCCTTCTCGAACAGCTGCTGCTGCAGGATCTTCTCGGCGCGCAGGGAATCGCGGCGGTGTACCAGCGTGACGTGCTCGGCAATGTTGGAAAGGTACAGGGCCTCTTCGACCGCGGTATTGCCGCCCCCGATGACCGCGACCTTCTGGCCGCGGTAGAAGAAACCGTCGCAGGTTGCACAGGCGGAAACCCCCTTGCCCTTGAAGGCTTCCTCGGACTCGAGCCCCAGGTACATGGCCGTGGCCCCGGTGGCGATGATCAGTGCGTCCGCCGTGTATACGCCGCTGTCGCCCGTGAGCCGGAACGGGCGAGAGGACAGCTCGGCCGTGTGAATGTGGTCGAAGATCACCTCGGTGGCGAAACGTTCGGCATGCTTCTGCATGCGCTGCATCAGATCGGGTCCCTGCAGCCCCTCGACATCGCCGGGCCAGTTGTCCACGTCGGTGGTCGTCATGAGCTGGCCACCTTGCTCCAGCCCCGTGATGACCACGGGGTTGAGGTTCGCGCGCGCCGCGTACACCGCGGCGGTCCAGCCGGCGGGTCCTGAACCCAGGATCAGTAGGCGGCAGTGTTTGGCATCGCTCATGGAGACTCTCCGTACAAGGTTGATTCTGGATCGGGTCGGCGGGTGCGATACCGGTTGTTCTCACCCATGGGCGCGACCGGGCTCGATTTTGGCTGCCGATTATTGGGGAAGCCCGCGGCACTGTCCAACGGCCACAACGGACAGGCGGCGATGCGCCACTTTGCGGCATCATTTTAACCACGTAGAATCCGGAGTTCGAACGTTTCCTGAGCCCCAGCGGAGGGTCGAGGGGCACGCGAGGCCGTGGGCTGCGATAGCATCCCGGGATGGCCGCTCAACCGCGGCGCGGCGCTTGTCAGCGCTCCAGCCCGGGTCCTCCTCCGGTTCAATTCACCCTCTGCGGATTCATGCATGCCTGCAACCAAGGTCCAGACCGGTTCCGAGGCCAGCCTTAGCCGGCAATTGCTGCGCGGCCTTCGCGAGGGCGCGCTGCTGGTCTTCGGGATGCTGGCCCTGTACCTGCTGGTCGCTCTCCTGACCTACGACGCTTCGGACCCTGGTTGGTCGCGGACCGGAGCGGACGCCGCGGTGCAGAATCTGGGCGGGTCGGCGGGGGCCTGGTTTGCCGATGTGGCACTGCACCTGCTCGGTTATCTTGCCTATCTGATCCCACTGGTTTTCATCGGGATCGGCTGGTGGCTCTTTCGGCACCGTCGCGACGCCACGATCGCGAGCCCGCTCGAATTGACCCTGCGCGGCGCGGCGCTGTTCGTCGTCCTGCTGACCGGTGCCGGTCTGGCCGCCCTGCACTGGTTGCCGCGAAACATGCCCGTGCATGCGGGCGGCATCCTGGGAGACCTCGTTGCGCGTGCCACGGTGTCGGGACTCGGCCTCGTCGGGGCAACACTGCTTCTGCTGGCGCTCTTTCTCGCGGCGCTGACACTGTTCACCGGCCTGTCCTGGTTCTCCGTGATGGACGGCCTGGGCAAGGGTGTCTATGACCTGGCCGCCGACCTCAAGGGTCGACTGGAAAGCCTGCGCGACCGCCGCATTGGCGCCGAACAGAAGGCTCAGCGCGAGGAGCGCGTGGAACGGGAACGCGCCCGGGTGGCGCACCGCCCGCCGTCCCGGGTCGAGCCGCGCATCGAGGCGCCGCCGCCCAGCCCGCGGGTCATGAAGGAAAAGCAGGTGCCGCTGTTCACCGGCGACATCACCGACCCGCATCCGCCGCTGGGGCTGCTCGACGACCCGCCCGAGACGGTCGTGGGGTATTCCGAGGAGGCGCTGCAGGCGATGTCGCGCCTGGTGGAGCTGAAGCTGCGGGACTTCGGTGTCGATGTGGAAGTCGTGGCGGTCCAGCCGGGCCCGGTGATCACCCGTTTCGAACTGCATCCGGCACCGGGTGTGAAGGTCGTGCGCATTTCCGCGCTGGCCAAGGATCTCGCACGTTCGCTGTCGGTCATAGCGGTGCGGATCGTCGAGGTCATCCCCGGCAAGTCGACCGTCGGCCTGGAGATTCCCAACGAACAGCGGGAACTCGTGACGCTGTCGGAAATCCTGCGCTCGACGTTGTTCGAGTCGGCGAAGTCACCGCTGACGGTGGCGCTGGGCAAGGACATCGGCGGCGCGCCGGTCATCGCCGACCTCGCGCGGATGCCACACCTGCTCGTGGCCGGCACCACGGGTTCCGGCAAGTCGGTCGGCGTCAACGCGATGCTGATTTCCATGCTGTACAAGGCCACCGCCGAAGAGGTGCGCCTGATCCTGATCGACCCGAAGATGCTCGAACTGTCGGTGTACGAGGGTATTCCGCACCTGCTCGCGCCCGTGGTGACGGACATGAAGGACGCTTCCAATGCCCTGCGCTGGGCTGTCGCGGAGATGGAACGGCGCTACAAGCTGATGTCGCTGCTCGGGGTGCGCAACATCACCGGATACAACAAAAAGGTACGCGACGCGGAGGCCGCGGGCGAGCCGTTGGCCGATCCCACGTTCAATCCCGACGATCAGGTGGCCGTGGTGGACCCGCCGAAGCTGGGACCCATGCCCTTCATCGTGGTGGTTGTCGATGAGTTCGCCGACATGATCATGGTGGTCGGCAAGAAGGTCGAGGAACTGATCGCACGGCTCGCGCAGAAGGCCCGCGCTGCCGGCATTCACCTGATCCTGGCCACCCAGCGGCCCTCCGTGGATGTGATCACCGGCCTCATCAAGGCCAACATCCCGACCCGCATCGCGTTCCAGGTGTCGTCGCGCGTTGACTCCCGCACCATCCTCGACCAGATGGGAGCCGAGCACCTGCTGGGCCACGGGGACATGCTCTACCTCCCTCCGGGCAAGGCACTGCCGGAGCGTGTGCACGGCGCCTTCGTGGGCGATCACGAGGTGCACAAGGTCGTCGAGTACCTGAAGGCCACCGGCGAGCCTGACTACGAGCACGCGATTCTGGAGGAACCGGAGGCGGGCGCGGCGGCGATCCCCGGGCTGGAGGCGCATACGCCCGAGGCCGAGGGCGACCCCCTGTACGACCAGGCGGTGCAAATCGTGATCGAGTCGCGCAAGGCCTCCATTTCGTACGTGCAGCGGCGCCTGAAGATCGGCTACAACCGCGCCGCGCGGATGATCGAGGACATGGAGGCGGCGGGTCTCGTCAGCCAGGTGCAGTCGAACGGGAACCGCGAGGTGCTGGTGCCCGGGGGAAGGGAGTGACAGCGACCCGGGTGCGCTGCGCGGCACCGGTTCAGCATCGATTCAAGCGCACGAGGCATACTGGCTTTCGGTCCACATCGGTATCGACATGCCCATGAAATCACTTGTTGCGCCCGTGATGCGCTCCCTGTTCACGCTACTGCTCCTTCTTGCCCCGCAAATCGGGTTTGCCGGCGCAGCGGACGCCCGGCTGGCCCTGGAGCGGTTCCTCGATGGCCTCGACACGTTTTCGGCCGAGTTCACCCAGACGCTCACGGACGAGACCGATTTCATTCTGCAGGAAGCGAGCGGGCGGTTCTCGCTGGCGTTACCCGATCGACTGCGCTGGGAACTTCACGCGCCTTTCGAGCAGACGATCATCGCGGACGGAAGGGATCTCTGGATGTTCGACCCGGAATTGAGGCAGGCCACGGTGCGGCCGTTGGCGCAGGCCCTGGGGTCCACGCCGCTGGCCTTGCTGACACAGCCGCATCGGCTCGATGAACGCTTCGAGGTGCTCGACGAGCCCGGACACGAGGGTCTGGTTCTGGTCCTGGTTCCCCGCTCACGGGACGCCGATTTCACCCGGGTGGAGCTGGAATTCACGCCGGAGGGCGACCTGCGCAGCCTCGCCTTCCTGGATATTTTCGGGCAGCGCACGGAAATCCGGTTGCAGACCTTCCAGCGCAATCCGGTGCTTCCTGCCGGAGAGTTTCGGCTCGACCTGCCGCCCGGGACCGACATCTACCGGCCGTGAACCCGGACGACGACAGCCACGACCTTTTCGGGCCGCGGACCGAGCGAGCTCCGGCCCCCGGAATTCCGGTTCCCGATCGCGGACCGGGCGCGGTTCCCGATGATTCGGTTCCGTTGGCCGAGCGCATGCGCCCGCGGATGCTGGACGAGGTCCTGGGCCAGGACCACCTGCTGGGGCCGGAAGCGCCGCTGCGGATCGCGATCGAGAAAGGGCAGCCACCCTCGATGATCCTTTGGGGTCCGCCGGGATGCGGGAAGACGACACTGGCCCGCTTGGCCGCGGACACGGGGGCGCTGGCCTTCGCGACTCTTTCGGCGGTGCTCGCCGGCGTGAAGGAAGTTCGCGCCGTGGTGGAACAGGCGCGGGCCCGCCGGTCGGCACGGGGGCAGGGCACCCTGCTGTTCGTCGACGAGATTCACCGTTTCAACAAGGCGCAACAGGACGCGCTGCTGCCGCACATCGAGGACGGAACGCTGCGTTTCATCGGCGCGACCACCGAGAATCCATCCTTCGCACTGAATAACGCCCTGCTGTCGCGGCTGCGCGTATACCGGCTGCAGGCGGTCGAGCCGGCGGCGATCGCGGCCCTGCTGCGCGAGGCTCTGAGAGATCGCGAGCGGGGTCTGGGGGCCCGGGATGTGCACCTGGAGGCCGAATGGATCGAGCGCCTGGCGGCGGCCGCGGACGGCGACGCCCGGCGCGCGTTGAACTGGCTCGAGACAGCGGCGGACCTCGCCGGCCGGGGTGAGATCACACCGGAGACCCTGCGTGCGGTAATGGGCAGCCAGTCGCTTCACTTCGATCGTCAGGGCGACGCGTTCTACGATCAGATTTCAGCACTGCACAAGTCGGTGCGTGGGTCCGACCCCGACGCCGCGGTGTACTGGTTGGTGCGGATGCTCGATGCCGGTTGCGACCCGGAGTACCTGGCCCGGCGCCTCCTGCGCATGGCGTACGAGGACATCGGGCTCGCCGCCGTGGGTATCGCAGCGCGCGTGATGGCCGCCTGGGAAACGGTGGAGCGGCTGGGGCGGCCCGAGGCGGACCTGGCGCTGGTTCAGGCAGCGATCGAGCTGGCCAGCGCGCCGAAAAGCAACACGGCTTACCGGGCCCTCGGCGCCGTGCGTTCCAGCATCGCGGAGACGGGCAGTCCGCCGGTGCCCCTTCACCTGCGCAACGCGCCTACCGCCCTCATGCGGGCGGAGGGATTCGGCGCGGGGTATCGCTACGACCACGACGAGCCGGATGGTTTTGCGCGTGGCCAGACCTACCTCCCGGACAGGCTGCTGGGCCAGCGGTATTACCATCCGGGACGGGCCGGCACGGAGCGGATTCTTGCCGAGCGCCTGGCGGCCCTGGCGCGGGGTTTGACGAAGGAACCCGACGGGGATGACCCATGAATCCCTGGGTCTGGGTGGCTCTGCTGGTGCTGGTGGCCGCCGGGTTGATCCACCTGATCACCCAGATACCGATCGAAGCGATCGATTTCAGCGCACTGGAAGAAGGCTTCCGCGGGCTGGGTATCTGGGCCTATGTGGCGTTCGTGCTGGCGTTCGCGCTGTTGGCGCTGGTGCCGATCCCGTCCACCTTCTGGGTGCTTCTCGGAGGCGGGCTGTTCGGTCCTGCCACAGGCACGGTTCTGAGCGTCATCGGCGCGACGGTTTCGGCAACGCTGGCGTTCCTGCTGGCCCGCCGTCTGGCGCGGGAGCGGGTGCGCGAACGCGCCGGTCCACTGGCCTGCCGGGTCCTGCGCGGGGTGGAGGCCGAGGGCTGGCGTTTCGTGGCCATGACCCGGCTGATCCCGGTCTTTCCCTTCGCGCCCACGAACTACGCGTTGGGCGTGACCGAGATCGGACTGCGCAGTTACATGCTCACCACCGCAATCGCGTTGATCCCGAATCTCACCGCCTACACCTGGCTCGGGTACGCCGCGAGGCAGGCGATGACGGGCGCGGAAAACCTGATCGAACTGTTTCTGGTCGGCCTGGCGTTGCTCGCACTGCTCGTGTTCCTGCCCGGTTTCATCCGCCGGCTGCGCCACGCGCGCCCGCGGTGCTGACCGCAGCCGGCATTCAGGGAATGGCGTTTCCGGTCCCGTTCAGGCTTGCGGCGCGTTCCGCGGTGCGGCTGCGCTCGTAGTTCAGGGCGTCGCGGGCCACCGCGCCACCGTCGCCGGTTTCGAGCCAACGGCGGATGCGACCGGCGTCGCCCAGCGGGGTGCGGCTCCCGAGGGAATCGAGCAGAACCATGACCAAAGGTTCACCCTCGACCTCGGTCACCATGACCAGACAGCGTCCCGCCTCGCTCAGATAGCCGGTCTTGCTGAGGTGCACGTCCCAGCGCGGCGACCGGACCAGGGAATTCGTGTTGCCATAGCTCAGGCTGTAGCGCGGATTCCGGAAGTGAACGTCGTGCTGTGAGGTGGTGGACATCTCCCGAATCAACGGGTACCGGTGTGCGGCCTGCACCATGCGAACGAGGTCCGCGGCGGTCGAGTGGTTCTCGGGCCAGAGGCCGGCAGGATCCACGAATCGCGTATGGTGCATTCCGAGATCCCGTGCCTTGGTGTTCATCGCCGCGACGAACGCATCCAGGCCGCCCGGAAAATTTCGTGCGAGCACGTAGGCGGCGAGGTTCTCGGAGGACATCAGCGTGATGCGCAGAAGATCCGAGCGTTTCGCGTCCGATCCGATCCGCATCCGGGAATACGCATTCTTGGGCGGCTTCACCGAGCGTTTGACGACGGTCAGGCGTTCGTCGAGGGACTGTCCCGAATCGAGCACCACCATCGCGGTCATCACCTTGGTGATCGACGCGATGGGCACCGGGGTGTCGGCAAATTTCGTGTAGAGCGGTTCCCCGGAGGCCAGGGGCGCCACGGCGGCGTGTACGGAGGCCAGCTGCAGATTCGCGGCATTGGGCACGGGCGTGCTCGCCAGCACCCCGAGTGGCAACAGGAGCAGGCACTGCAGGGTGGCCAGCACGGCGGTCCGGGTTAGTCGTTTCATTGGGGGCAGGGATCTCCCGGTCGATGGATTCCAGAGACGGATGCGCCGTACGGCCCAAAAAAGGCCCGGCCCGCTGATTCGTTGCATGCGGGGGCAGGATACCGAAATCGGAGGAAGGAGACACCCGCGATCGCCGAGCCGGCTGCATCCTCGCAGGCGAGGGCGATGCACGAAGCCGTCGTGTACGCTGCGTCCATCCTCGCTAGAATGGGGCACCATCCTTTCAGGAACCTGGGCTGCGATGGAACTTCCGGAAGCGCTTTTGCGTTCTCCGGCCTCACGTACACCGTGACCGTGGCGCAGCCGCAGACTTTCCGATCTCACCGCATGCGCAGGAGGCATCCATGAATCGCAGCGAACCGGTTTCCTGGCGGGAACTTCGTGGGCTGGTCCAATGGCTGGCATTGGTCCTCGTCGTCGCCATCCTGGGTGGACTGGCGACGCGCAGCTCGGTGATGGATTGGTATCCGCAACTGGTGCAGCCCGGGTTCGCACCCCCCAATGCCGTGTTCGGGCCGGTATGGTCGGTTCTCTACGTGCTGATGGCCTACGCCGCCTGGCGGATCTGGCGCGTCCACGGATTCGCCGGCGCACCCTGGGCCCTCGGTCTGTTTCTGGTCCAGCTCGGCCTGAACCTGCTCTGGTCGATCCTGTTCTTCGGGCTGCAGCAGATCGGCTTCGCACTCTTCGAAATCGTGATCCTGTGGTTCGCGATTCTTGCAACGCTGTTGCTGTTCTGGCGCCGCGACTGGATCGCAGGGGCGCTGTTGGTGCCCTACCTGGCTTGGGTCGGCTTCGCGGGGTTCCTGAATCACGCTTTCTGGGTGTTGAACTGATGCGCGCGACCCCCCTTCGATCGAGCGCCGTAGCGGGTGGGCGGGGTCCGGGCCGTCGGCGGCCAGGGATGGCCGCCGTCGAGCGCCCACGGATGGCTTGAGCGTGTCCGGACTCCGCCCACCCGGTACGGCGCCGCCCACGACGCAAGAGAATCAGGGATGAACGCCTCGACGCTCGGTCTCGCCGCGTACGCGCGGATCACCGCGAATTACTGGGCATTCACGATCACGGACGGCGCGATCCGGATGCTGGTGGTGCTGTATTTCCACCAGTTGGGGTACAGCGCGCTGGAGATCGCGCTGCTGTTCCTGTTCTATGAGTTCTTCGGCATCGTCACCAACCTGACGGGCGGCTGGCTGGCGGCACGGCTGGGGCTGAATACGACCCTGATCTCCGGGACGCTGCTCCAGATTGCCGCGCTGCTGATGCTGACCGTACCCGAGGCCTGGCTCACGGTGGCGTACGTGATGTTCGCGCAGGCGCTTTCGGGAATCGCCAAGGACCTGAACAAGATGAGCGCGAAATCCGGGGTCAAGCTGGTCGCGGGAGACGTTCAGGGCCGGCTGTTCCGTTGGGTCGCCTGGCTGACCGGTTCCAAGAATGCGCTCAAGGGACTGGGTTTCTTCGTCGGCGCGGCGCTCCTGTACACCGTGGGTTTCCGCGGCGCCCTGGTCGCACTGGCGGCGCTGCTGGTACTCAGCCTGAGTGCGGCCATACCGGGCCTGCCGCGTGGCCTCGGGCGGGTCGCGGGCAAGCCGAAGTTCACGCAGATGTTCGCGAACAGTCCGGCGATCAACATTCTCTCCGCGGCCCGTTTCTTTCTGTTCGGCGCCCGGGATGTCTGGTTCGTGGTCGCGCTGCCCGTCTTTCTGGCGGCCACCCTGGGTTGGAACCACCTGCAGGTGGGTGGGTTCCTGGCCCTGTGGATCATCGGGTACGGGATCGTGCAGGCCGCCGTGCCGACGCTGATCGCGCGGCGCGGCCTGGACCCGACCGGACTGACCGCTCGTTTCTGGGCATTGGTGCTGATGCTGATCCCGGTGGGCATCGTGATCGGACTGGAGACGGAACTGGATCCCGGCATCGTGCTGGTCACGGGACTCGGGCTGTTCGGCGTGGTCTTCGCGGTGAACTCGGCGGTCCACTCCTTTCTGATTCTTGATTACGCGGAATCCGACAAGGTGGCGATGAAGGTCGGCTTCTACTACATGGCCAATGCCGGGGGGCGCCTGGTCGGCACCGTGCTGTCCGGCTGGATCTTCATGACCCAGGGACTGGTGGGTTGCCTGATCGTCTCCACGCTGTTCGTGTTCGCGGCGTGGATGCTCTCTTCGCTGCTGCCGCGCGGGCCCGCAGCGGCGCAGCGGTGCTGAGGCCGCATGCGTATGGAGCACCAACTGTCATGGAGCTCCGCCACCCCTGCCGATGAAAAGGCGAGCCACGGAATTCAGAGTTTTTTCCGTGTATTTCCGTGTTCGTCCGTGGCTGGTTTTCCGCGTTAAAGTGGGCGTGAGGCCTGTACGACGCCTTCGTCTTCGGGATTCGGGTGGACCTTGAATCCCAGCCGATCCATCAGGCCGAGCATGTGGGTGTTGCCGGCGATGATTTCCCCCTCCATCAGATCGATGCCTCGCGACTTGGCGACCTGCATCAGTGAGTGCATCAGGTGGGTTCCGATCCCGCGTCCCTGCCAGTCGTCGGCGACGACGATCGCGAACTCGCAGCTGCGTCGGTCCGGATAGGCCGTATACCGTGCGACCGCGACCTGCAGCTCCGTCACGGAATCCGTTTCAACCACTGCGATCAGTGCCATTTCGCGGTCGTAGTCGATCTGGGTAAAGCGCACCAGCATTTCCTGTGTCAGTTCGTGCACGGCCTGCATGAACCGGAAATACCGGGCCTCGTCGGACAGGCCGCGCACGAACGCCTGCTCGATCTGGGCGTCTTCGGGACGGATCGGGCGAACCGTCAGCGTGATGCCGTCCGGCATCGGCCACTTTTCCACCAGGTGCACGGGATAGGGATGGATGGCCATGTGCGCGTAGCGGTCGGCCGAGCTCGGCGCCAGGTCGACACCGATGCGCGCATCCACCGCTGCGAGACCGTTTTCATCCACGATCAGCGGGTTGATGTCGAGTTCGATGATCTCGGGCAGCTCGCAGACCATCTCCGAGATCCGCAGCAGTACCTGTTCCAGTGCCTCGACATCCACCGGAGGCATGTGCCGGAAGCGTTTCAGCAGGCGGGCGACGCGCGTGCGGTCGATCAGGCCGTGGATGATGGTCTCGTTCAGCGGTGGCAGTGCGACGGCACGATCCTGCAGCACTTCGACGGATGTGCCGCCTGAACCGAAACTGATCACCGGCCCGAAGACCGGGTCCCTGAGGACGCCGACCATCAGCTCCCGACCGTAGTGGCTACGGTACATGCGCTCCAGCGTGACCCCTTCCAGGCAGGCCTCCGGTTGCGCCTCGGCGGCTTCCTGCAGGATGGCGCTGAAGCTCTTGCGCACGGCCTCGGCGCTGCTGATGTTCAGCCGAACGCCGCCGACATCGGATTTGTGGGTGATGTGGGGGGAGGCAATCTTCATGGCCAGCGGGTAACCCAGGGTGCTCGCGGCCACCAGGGCCTCGCTTGCGCTGTGGGCCTGCACCGTCTGGGTGACCGGGATTCGGAATGCCGAGAGAACGGCCTTGGATTCCATGGTGCCGAGCGTGCGGCGCCCCTCGTTCAGTACGCCCTCGATGATCATGCGGGCCCCCTCGACATCCGCGGGGCTGCGATCGCTCAGCGGACCGGGCACCTGCAGCAGCAGGCGCTGGTTGCGCTGGTGGGCGGTGAGGTAAGCGAACGCCTCGACCGAGGCTTCGGGCGTGATGAAATGCGGTATCCGGGCGCGGTAAAAGCACTCACGCGCCTTCTCGACCCGCTTGCCGCCCATCCAGCAGGCGAGGACCGGTTTTCGTCGTGCCGATTCGCTGACCGTCGTGATCACGGCTTTCGCAGCGCCCTCCGGGTCGGTCATGGCCTGGGGTGTCAGCATCGTCAGAACGCCATCCACGCCGGGGTCCGAGAGACAGGCCGACAGTGCGTTTTCGTATCGGTCGGGGCCGGCGTCGCCGAGCAGGTCGAGGGGGTTGGCCCTGGACCAGTGTCCGGGTAACGCCGCGTTCAGGTGTTCCAGGGTGGCCGGTTGCAGTTCGGCAATCGCGACGTCCAGATCCACCGCGCGGTCGGTGGCCATGACGCCGGGCCCGCCGGCATTGGTGATGATGGCCAGACGGTTGCCGCGGACCCGGACGCCGCTGGAGAGGATGCTCGCGGCCGAGAACATCTGTTGTACCGTCTGCGCCCGGACCGCGCCGGCGCGCTCGAGGGCCGCGTCGAAGACGTCGTCGGCGCCGACCATCGCACCCGTATGTGACATTGCCGCGCGGGAACCCTCCGCATGGCGCCCGGATTTGATCACGATCACGGGTTTCATCCGCGCCGCGGCGCGCAGCCCGCTCATGAAGCTGCGCGCATTCCGGATACCCTCGACGTAGAGCAGGATGCTGCGGGTCTCGGGATCCAGCGCCAGGAAGTCCAGGATGTCGCCGAAATCGACATCGGCGGCATCGCCCACCGAGGCCACGAGCGAGAAGCCGATCTGCTGATCTTCGGCCCAGTCGAGGATGGCGGTACAGATCGCGCCGGACTGCGACACCAGCGCGAGATGGCCGGGCAGGGCGCTGTTGCGGCTGAACGTCGCGTTGATCTTGCGTCCCGGCCGCATCAGGCCCAGGCAATTCGGACCAATCACGCGGACCTTGAACTCGCGGGCCGCTTCCACCAGTTCGTCCTGCAACCGCGAGCCCCCGGGGCCTTCCTCGCCGAAGCCGGCCGACATCACGATGGCGCCCCGCACGCCCGCCTTTCCGCACTCGCGCACAAGTTCGGGAACGCTTTTCGCCGGCGTCGCGATGACAGCCAGATCGATGTTGCGGTCGATCGATCCGATATCCGGATAGCACTTGCGGCCCTGGACTTTCCTGTATTTCGGGTTGACCGGGTACAGTTCTCCCTCGTATCCCATGGCCAGCAGATTGCGGAAGATCATCGCCCCTACGGCGTCGACCTGGTTGCTCGCTCCCAGCACGGCGATGCTGCGGGCGGAGAGGATGCGGCTGAGATAGTGCGGACCCATGGCTACCATCGTGCCTCGGATTTTGGTGCACCGCAATAAGACTTCGCGATCCGGTCCTGATCTAATGGAGTCTCGACACCCCCGGCCGCTCCCGGAAAGCCATTTCCCGAATCTGGAGATGCAGGCATGAACGTGTATTTCCTCTCCCATCCCGCGTGTCTGGAACACCGTGCGCCGATGAGCCACCCGGAGTGTCCGGAGCGCCTCGGGGCGATCGAGGATCAGCTGATCGCCTCGGGTATCGAACCCTGGGTGCGCCACGTCGAGGCCCCGAAGGCGACGCGCGAGCAGCTGCTGCGCGTGCACGACGCCGCCTACCTCGATGCGCTCGAGGCCGGGGTGCCGGCGCAGGGCCATTGGGTCACGCTGGATGGCGGCGACACGTTTTTCGGTGAACACAGCCTCGAGGCGGCCCTGCGTGCCGCGGGCGCCGTCGTGCACGGGGTGGATCTGGTCATGGCGCGGGAGACCCACACGGCATTCTGCAGCGTGCGCCCGCCCGGGCATCACGCAGGGCGTGACTATGGCATGGGCTTCTGCGTGTTCAACAACGTGGCTGTGGGCGCTGCGCATGCGCTTGCCGCGCACGGGCTGTCACGGGTTGCGATCGTCGATTTCGACGTGCACCACGGGAACGGAACCGAGGACATCTTCCACGGCGACCCGCGGGTCCTGTTCTGCTCGAGCTTTCAGCACCCGTTTTATCCGAATCTCGGCGCCGATACACCCGCCGATCACATCCTGAATCTTCCGTTGCCCCGCGACACCGATGGTGAGCAGCTGTGCCGTGCCGTCGAGGAAAGCTGGCTTCCGGCGCTCGATTCGTTCCAGCCGGAACTGATTCTCGTCTCGGCCGGTTTCGATGCCCACCTGGAAGACGATATGGCCAACTTTCGGCTGGTCGAGGCGGATTACGAGTGGCTGACCCTGAAGCTGCGCGAGCTTGCGTTGCGCCATTGCGAGGGACGGATGGTTTCGACCCTCGAGGGCGGGTACAACCTCTCGGCGCTGGGGCGCAGCGTAGCGACCCATCTGAAGGCGCTGACAGAGGGCTGATCGGGGGTTGCGGCCCGCGAGACGAGACGCGCGTGCCGGTCGGGCCCGATCCTCATGGACCCTGTCGTTTCTCCAGCAGCGCCTGCATCCGGGCAAGGCGTTCCTGCAGCATGCGCGTCTGTTCGCCGAGCGCGGCCAGTTCCGCGTGCAGGGTCTGGTTTTCCTCGTGCACCACCGTGGTGATGGTCTTTTCTTCCAGCGCGACCTGGTGCTCGTGCATGCGCTGCATCGCATCGACGATGATCGCAATGAACAGGTTCAGCACGGTAAAGGTCGCGACCAGAATGAAGGGCACGAAGAACGCCCAGGCCCAGGGGTGTTCTTCCATCACCGGGCGCGAAATTCCCATCGACCAGCTTTCGAGCGTCATGACCTGGAACAGTGTGTACATCGAGGCACCCAGCGATCCGAACCATTCCGGATGGGTCTCCCTGAACAGGCCGGTGGCGATGATGGCGAAGACGTAGAACACCAGCATCAGCAGGCCGAGGATGGAACCGATGCCGGGGATTGCCCGCAGCAGGGCCTCGACGATGAAACGCAGTTTCGGGACCATCGACACCAGGCGCAGAAGGCGCAGCACGCGCAGTACCGAGAACGGCCCGGTACCCGGGACCAGCGCGACGCCCACGACCAGGAAATCGAACACGTTCCACGGGTTGCGCCAGAAACGCAGGCCGTAGGCGAACATCTTGGCCAGCACCTCGACGGTGAAGATCGCCAGGATCAGCCGGTCGACCGTGATCAGCACCGGGCCGGCAAACGCCATCGCCGTCACCGAGGTCTCCAGGCCCAGGGTTACGGCGTTCAACAGGATCAGCGCGATGATGATCCTCTGGGTCAGCCGGGCCTCGACGACGGGGATCACGCGTGCGCGAAGTGTGGGAAGGAGATCGCTCATGGGATCGGGAATTCGCTCGTAGCGGAAACGGGCGCAAATGTAGGGGAAAGCCCGAGTCTGGGCAATTAACGCCAGAAATCCGGTTTCGAAGCATCCGCGCGATGCCCTAAACTGCGGGCCGCCGCAACCGGGAGAGCCGCATGATCTGGGACCAGCGCTACGCCGCCCCGCACTATGTTTACGGGACCGAGCCCAACGTGTTTCTTGCCGGCGTGGTCGCCGGGTTGCCCGTGGCAGGCCGTGCGCTGTGCCTGGCCGAGGGCGAGGGCCGCAACGCCGTGTTCCTGGCGGAACGGGGTTTCGACGTGCACGCGGTGGATGCGTCGCGGGTCGGGCTCGACAAGGCCCGGGAACTGGCGCGAAGGCGCGCCGTGAGCATCACCACGGAGGTCGCGGATCTCGATGGCTATCGGATCGAGACGGAGGCGTGGGATCTGATCGTCTCGATCTTCTGTCACGTCCCGCCCGCGGTACGCGGGGCGCTGCACCGCGAAGTGGTTCGTGGCCTGCGTCCGGGCGGCCGGTTCGTGCTCGAAGCCTACCGGCCAGCGCAGATTGTGCTCGGAACGGGTGGTCCACCCGATGCCGGGTTGATGATGTCCCTCGACGCGCTCCATGATGAACTCGCCGGGCTCGTCTTCGAACACGCCCTCGAGTGCGAGCGCGACGTGATCGAGGGTCATCTGCACACGGGCCGCGGCGCGGTGGTGCAGGTGGTGGCCCGAAAAGACTGAAAGACCGATCGACCTCGGAACGACCCCGCTTCAATCCGCCCGGGGCTCCCGGTCCGCGATCCGCGCCGAGAAGCGGCGCATGATGCCGCTGGAAACGCGGTCCTCGGCTTCAATGACGAACCCCGCGCGTTCCACGGTGGCTTCGGTGTCCCGGTTGAGGTGACACCCGCCCGTGATCCAGGTCCACGCGGGCTGGATCCCGTCCTGCATCCGGCCGAGCAGAGGGTGCGCGTGGCGCACGTGCTCGATCATTCGCAGGCGCCCGCCGGATGCGAGCACGCGGCGGATTTCGCGCAGCCCACGGTCGGGGTCCTGCACGCTGCAGAAGACGAGACCGCTGACGACCGTATCGAAGCTCCCGTCCCGGAAGGGCAGGGCTTCGGCGCGTGCCGCGACCATCGGTATTCCCGGAGCACGCTTTCGCGCCCGGCGGAGTGCCCCGAAATCGAGATCGGTAGCGACGACGTCGGTCCCGTTCGGGTAAAGCGGCAGGTTGCGCCCGGTTCCGCAGCCGACCTCCAGCGTGACCGGCCGCGCCCCGCGCACGAGCCGGCGCCGCCAGCGGGAAAAGCCGGTCGCGTCCATCACGCTCATCAGCGCGTCATACAGCCATGGGATATGTTCGATGCCGCGCATCCCTTCGCTCCGAAATCATTGCTCGTGCCCAATGGACTCCGCCCGGTCGCCGAGGTTGCAGTCATCGCGTTCGGTTGACGGGTCGGGAGGACCCCCACCATGATGTCGGTATCGCCCGGACGCCGCGAGGATGTTGCCATGCGCCGTTTCGTACTGGATACCAGCCTGTTCACCAACCCGCACGTGTTCAGCCAGTTCGGCGACGATCCGGGCGATGGGTTGCGCACCTTCCTCGAGCTGGCCCGGCGCTGCCCCGCCGAGTTCTACATGCCGCTGTCGGTGTACGAGGAGTTCCGCACCATGCGCGATCTCGCGGAACTCGCGGGGGACTTCGAAACGGTCGTGTGGATTCGTTCCCCGCGTCGGGGCACGCTGACCATCCCCAGCGACATCCTCTACGAGTTCATCGACGAGGTGCGCAGCCGTATCGATCGCGGCCTGCGCATTGCGGAGGAGCACACCAAGCGCGCCGGCGCCGCGGCGGACATGCCGCCGGAGATCATCACCCAGCTGCGCGAGCGCTTCCGCGAGGCCATGCGCAAGGGCCTGGTGGACTCCCGCGAGGATGTCGATGCCGTGCTGCTCGCGCTGGAGCTCGACGCCGAGCTGGCGAGTGCCGACCAGGGCATGCGCAAGCTGGGTAACCGCATGGGCATCAAGCTGATCACCGCCGACTACCTGCGCCAGGTCATGAGCAATCTCGCCGACGCGGAACGTGCGCGGCCCGAAGCGGACTGAGCCGCCGCGGGGACCCTGGCTCAGTCGAACTGGATCGCGCCAGAAAGCGCGGTGGCCAGGGTGCCGGTCATGCGGTCGAAGACCCGTTCGAATTCCAGCTCCCAGTAGTCGTCCACCGCCCGCGGCATGCCTGGAGCAAAACGCACCCGCTGTCCCCCGGTTGCCTTCATGTGCTCCATGAAATGCAGAGCGTTGACGCGTTCGCGGAAGCGGCAGCGGTACCGGTGATCGACCCGGCCCCGGCCGCGGCTCCGTTCCACCGCCGAGTCGAGCCCGGACAGAAACGCCGCCCCGAGGGCGCGTTCCAGCTCCGGGTCGTTCTGTCGGCCGTGCTCGGTGACGAACAGGGCCAGCCGGAGCAGGCGATTGGTGAAATATTCGGGCGGCAGGTCCAGCAGTTGGCCGCTGCAGACCCGGATGTCGGTGACATTGGAGCTTCCGGTCACATATTTGGCACGGATGGCCTCGTTTTCGCCCTTGAACACCAGCCCCTCCGCACCCTCTTCATCCAGTTGCAGGATCAGGCGGCGCAGCGCTTCGACATCCGCGGGACGAAAACGCCCGAAGATGCGCGTGGCGGGCAGTTCATGCCGTGCGATCCGTTCCATCTTCCCGCGCTGGGGCAGGAAACCGGGGACGCCCTTGCGCATCATGTCGAACACGTACAGGGCCACGTCCCGGGTCACGAAAGCGGGGGAACCCTCCAGGTAGGGATTGTCGGGTCCGGCGATCTCGGCGCAGAGCACGAGTTCCGGCTCCGCTTCGAACAGCGCCGGGTCCATGAAGTCCGGGACCCGGTCCGTGCTGAACGGGCAGACGAACCCGCCCCGGCTGAAGGCATAGACCCGGCCCTCGTGGCGGAGGATGCGGACATTGAATCCGTCGATTTTCTCTTCCGCCCAGAAGTGGCCGCGAAACTGTTCGGAAAGACCGGCGGACAGCGTGTGGATGCGGGCGATCGAAGGATATCCGGGGATCACGATGCCGTCGGGTAGAACGACGCTGCCCCGGGGATATCCCGCCACGCTCTCGGTAAGGCGGGCATAGCGCAGTGCCTCGAATCGATGCAGTTCCGCCCGGCCTTGTTCGACGGCGTCAGCGAGGGTTTCCCGGTCCATGTTCAAAGTGTAGTGCGGTTGCCGGCAGTGCGGCACGTCCGGGACGCTCGATACCTGCTACGCTAAGGACTGTCATTTTTGGCAGGGATACTGACATGGCGAAAGCTTCCCGATCCACCGGGGCTCCACCGTCCGAGGTGGTCGCCCTTCTGGACGCACATCCCGACCCGGCGGTACTCCTCGATCTCGAATACCGGATCGTCGCGGCCAATTCCGCTTACCGCGAGGTGTACGGCGGCGACGTCGACTCGACGCCACGCCGGTGTTTCGAGGTTTCGCACGGCTACGACGCGCCCTGTGATCAGTCGGGTGAGCATTGCCCCTTCAGGGCGACGCTCGAAACGGGACAGGTCAGCCGGGCGATGCATGTACATCACACGCCCCGCGGCGAGGAGCATGTCGACGTCGTAACCCGCCCGATCCCGGATGCCGATGGCCGGCCACGTTTCGTGCTGGAAATCATGCGGGAGACCCGAATGGCCAGCGTGCGTCCCCGCCCCGGCCGCGCGCTGGTCGGCCGGGCCCCTGTGTTCGTGCGCATGCTAGAACTCGTGCAGCGGGCGGCGCCGAGCGAGGTGGCGGTGCTGTTACTGGGAGAAACCGGCACCGGTAAGGAGATGGTCGCCCAGGCGACGCACGAGGCCAGTCATCGCCACAACGGGCCCTTCGTGCCGGTGGAATGCGCGGGACTCACTGAATCACTGTTCGAGAGTGAACTGTTCGGCCACGAAAAGGGGGCCTTTACCGGCGCGACCAGCCAGAAGGACGGATTGGTCGAGGCCGCGCGAGGGGGCACGTTGTTCCTCGATGAGGTTGGGGATATCCCGCTGACCATGCAGGTCAAGCTGCTGCGATTGCTCGAAACGGGTTCGTTTCGGCGGGTCGGCAGCACCGTCTCCCGTGAAGCGGATTTCCGGTTGGTCTGTGCCACTCACCGGGATCTCAGGGCACAGGTCGCTGCGGGTGAGTTCAGGCTCGACCTGTATTTTCGGATCAGCGTGTTCCCGATACCGCTGCCGGCGCTGCGGCAGCGGCGCGAAGATCTGCCCTTGCTGGTGGAGGCGCTGCTTGCACGTTTGCCGTCCGCGCGCGGCAAGCGCCTGACGCCGCATGCGTTCGAGACACTCTCCGAGATGGATTTTCCAGGCAACGTGCGGGAACTTCGAAACATTCTGGAGCGCGCAAGCCTGCTCGCAGACGGTGACGAGATCGACGGGATGCACCTGGCCCTGGACCTGGATTTCCAGCCGGCCCTCGACGCCTGCCCATCAGCCGACGAGGTGATTCCGCTGGAAGACCTCGAACGGCGATATCTGTCCCGCGTGGTTGCGGTTCACCGTGGCGATCGCCGTGAACTGGCCGGCAGGCTGGGGATCTCGGAGCGCACGCTGTACCGGAAGCTTCGGCAGATGGACGCCCCGGGTGGTGGCGACGCGGGCTGAATGCGTTCGGTGGGAGGCGGCGATGCTCCTGACAGAGTGGGTCAGGAAACTGACAAACGTGGCGCATACGCACCTTTTTGGCACAAATGCAACAGTGGGCGAAGCGACCGGTTGAGTTTAATTATATTCGCATAAACAGATATATAGGCGAAAAACCGAACCCAATTGAAAAGTTGGCACGAACCCTGCATTGACCTACAGGAAACAGTTTCCCCGATTGGGGTTCCGGTAGGACGACAGGAGTATGACATGAGAATTCTGGTTTCGACGGGTATGGCCTCGCTGACCATCGCAGGTGCCATGGTGCTCGCCTATTCGATCTAACGCACGACTCCCGGGAACGGCCTGCGGGGCGTTTCCGGTTGGGGCCGTATCCACTCACCCGAACCGACGGCCTGTTGGCGTCCGCCCCGGAATGAATTGCTCTTCGGCCCACGTGGCTGGATTGGTGTTTTGCGCATGCGCGACTTTCCTCCATCGCGCCTTGACCGCCCTACGGGGCGGTTTTTTTTGGCCAAAGCTGGGTCGTTCGATTTCATGCTGCTACCCTTCCCTGACGATGGACGAAGCGTATATCCCCGGATGAATCGTGAACGCCGGGCAGGCGATGGACAGGCCAGGGACATCGGGAGACATGGACAAACAGCTGTCGGTGATTCGTGCGGCAAAGCTCGCGGGCGTCACTCGTGGGGAACTGCAATCCCGGATCAAGTCCGGGCATCTGCCCAGTTTCGACGGGTTCGTTCGGGTGGAGGACCTCCTGCGCCTGTATCCGGAAACGAGACTGGAGGACAACCGGACGCTCGAGCGGCTTGAACGGCTCAAGGCGGAAGCCCTGGGCAAGGATGTCGCCAGTCGTACCTTGCCGGATCCTCAGGTTCTGGCACAGCGTCTCGCGGCACTCGGACACAGGTTTGCGCGTGTGCAGCGACAGGCCGAACACTATGGCGGTGTCCTGCAGGGTCTCGAGGCCCATCTGCGTGCACTGGAGAAGGCCTCGGAACCGCAGGTGCGTGAACTGGCGGTCGAAGTCAAACTCTGGGTGCAGGCGGCCCTGCGGCAGCGGTCGCCTGATGCCGAGGGTGGGTACGTCGATGGAGGTAACTGGATGAGTGTGATGGCGCCGCAGGTGCGTTTGCTGCCGGGAGACCATTCGTTTCTGGTCGAGGGCGCGGACACGGTTCTGGAGGCGGCCCTGAGGGCGGGGCTCTCGATCGGGTACGGTTGCAGTAACGGGAACTGCGGGGACTGCAAGGCGCGCATCGTGTCCGGCGACGTTCGTGAGGTTCGTTCCCACGACTATGTCCTTTCGGAAAGCGAGCGCGTTGAGGGTTATGCGCTTCTGTGCACCGTGAGTCCGGTGACGGATCTGGTGATCGAGACGGGCGTTGCGCGCCGTCCCGACCAGATGCCCTGGCAATTCATCGATGCCAGCCTGCGCGAGATTCAGCGCCCCGGCCCGCACGTCGCGATACTGAAGGTCCGGACGCCCCGTACGCGCCGGCTCCGGTTCCTCGGCGGACAGTCTGTTCGTCTCTCGCTGGATGGCGGAAGGCTCCAGGGCGAGCTTCCCCTGGCCAACTGTCCCTGCGATGACCGCAACCTGGCTTTTCACCTCGCCGAAGATCGGGAGGATCCCTTCACGGTGTACTGCTTCGAGCAGCTGGCCCGGGGCGACGCGGTTCGGATCGAAGGCCCACTCGGCGATTTCGTGATCGAAGAGGAAATCGAGCGTCCCCTGGTCTTTCTCGCCTGTGATACCGGTTTCGGGCCCATCAAGAGTCTGATCGAACACGTGATTGCGCTCGATATCGCGGACGCGATGGATCTGATCTGGGTTGCCGGTGGGAGCATCGGGCATTACGAGGACAACCTCTGCCGCTCGTGGGACGATGCGCTCGACAATTTTCATTACCAGGAAGTCCGGATGGGCAGCGGCAGCGACAACGGCGCCTGGATCGCCGCGGTTTCGGGCGCACTCGCGAAGAGGGAGGCGCCGCACGAGCGGGACTATTACATCGCCGGTCCCACGCACTTCATCGACGCGGTGGCCACGGTATTGAACCGGCTTTCGGTACCGGGGGAACGGCGGCATTACCAGCCGGTTCCTCCGCGTCCCTGACATTCCCGGCATGCCGGATGCGGGGGCGGAATCGTCATCGAACGGGTCGCCATCGCGTCCGCGTCTTTCGGTGATCATCCCGGCGCTGAACGAAGCCGGGCAGCTGCCGGCACTGTTGTCGGAGCTGGCGGCCCTTCGGGAGCCGGGTGACGAGATCATCGTGGTCGACGGTGGCAGCACCGACGACACGCTGAAATGGGCCCGGGCCGGGGCGGATCGGGTTCTGTCCGCACCCGCCGGGCGCGCGCGGCAGATGAACGCCGGATCCGCCGAGGCCCATGGCGACGTCGTGTGGTTCCTGCACGCGGATACGCGTGTATCGGCCGCGGCCATGGCCGCGGCGCGGCAGATCGAGGGCGCCGGACGTGCCTGGGGTCGCTTCCGGGTGCGGTTGTCCGGCCGGCGGCCGATGTTCCGGGTCATCGAGACGATGATGAACACGCGCTCCTGCCTGACCGGGATCGCAACCGGCGATCAGGGCATCTGTGTCACACGAGCTGCGCTCCGGCGTGTCGGGGGAGTCCCCGACATCCCGTTGATGGAGGACATCGAATGGTCGCGACGCCTGAAGCGCGTCGTGGGGCGACCCGCCTGCATCAAGACCGTTCTGGTCACCTCGAGTCGGCGCTGGGAGGAACGCGGTCTCTGGCGGACGGTGTTTCTGATGTGGCGCCTGCGTCTGGCCTACTGGGCCGGGATGGACCCGGCCACGCTGGCCCGGTGGTACCGGTGAGGGTTCTGGTCTTTGCCAAGGCGCCGGTGCCGGGGGAGGCGAAGACGCGGTTGATCCCCGCCCTCGGTGCCGAGGGGGCCGCGGAGCTTCATCGGCGGCTCGTGCACCGGGCACTCTCGGTCGCGACGGCCGCGGATCGGGGGGGCGTGGAACTCTGGTGTGCGCCGGATTCCGGTCACGCATTCTTCCAGGAATGCCGCGATACCCACGGCTGTGCCCTGCGCAACCAGTGTCCCGGCGATCTGGGTCAACGCATGCGTCACGCCCTGGAGATCGAAGGGGATGCCGGCTTCCCCGCGATGTTGCTGGGTTCGGACGCGCCCGGTCTGGATGCCGGCCGCCTGCGCGCGGCCGCCCGGGTGCTGGAGACGTGCGGGCAGGGGGTTGTGGTCCCGGCGCTGGATGGCGGCTACGTGCTGATCGGGCTCGGCCGCCCAGCCGCCTCGCTGTTCGAGGGGATCCGATGGGGTACCGACGAGGTTCTCGCGCGAACCCGCGCGCATGCCATCGAGGCCGGGCTCCGGCTGGTGGAGACCGAGGCCTGTGCCGATATCGATCGGCCGGAGGACCTGGACCATTGCCTACCCGACCTGATACAGGGGCTTGGTCGCGTAACACATAAGTGAGTTATGATCTACTTATGGAAAGAGTCATCGCCTGGATCGATCGCACACCCATCTGGCTGTTCGTGGTGTTCGTGGCCACGCTGGGTCTTGCGCCCTGGGTACCGGAGCCCCATATCGCGGAGAAGATCCGCTGGCTGCTGGCGGGTGAACTCTCGCAACCGCTGGACGTGTTCGATCTCGTGCTGCACGCGGTCCCCTGGGTGCTTCTCGGACTGAAACTCGCTCGCGAGACCTGGAAGGACTTCGGTCCTCGGGCGCGGCGGTCAGTCGCCGACGAGTGACGCGCTTCGGGTGTTGTCAGGCGGCTTTCGCCTGCGCCGCACCGCGATACGCGGCATGGGCGGCCGGCACGGCCTGACCGGACGACACGGCTCCCATATCCGCCAGGACCGACTCCAGTGCGCTGAGGCAGAGCAACACGTTGCGTTCGTTGGCGGCCTGACCCATCAGGCCGATGCGCCAGATGCGGCCGGCATACGGCCCCAGTCCAGCGCCGATTTCGAGGCTGTAATGATCGAGCAGCGCCTTGCGGACCGCTGCCTCATCGACGCCGTCCGGCACAAGAATCGCGTTCAGCTGTGGAAGCCGGTGCGGCGCGTCGACCAGAAACCGCAGGCCCATGGCCTCGATACCGGCACGCAACGCCTGGTGATGGCGTTGATGACGGGCCCAGCTGGCCTCGAGTCCTTCCTCGTGCAGTATCACCAGTGCCTCGTGCAGCGCATACAGCGCGTTCACCGGCGCGGTGTGGTGATACGCGCGCTTGCCACCGGCCCCGATCCAGTACCCCATCACCAGATTCATGTCGAGGAACCAGCTCTGGACGCGGGTCCGGCGTGTCCGGATGCGCTCGATCGCGGCCTCGCTGAAGCTGACCGGAGACAGGCCGGGGGTGCAGGACAGGCACTTCTGGCTGCCCGAATAGACTGCATCGACGCCCCAGTCATCGACGTGGAGCGGACTGCCGCCCAGCGAGGTGACCGTGTCGACGAGGCTCAAACACCCGTGCCGATGCGCAAGCTCGCAGAGTGCCTGGACATCCGAGCAGGCCCCGGTCGAGGTTTCCGCATGAACGAAGGCGAGGATCCTGGCATCCGGATGTTCGGCGAGCGCAGCTTCGACCTTGGCCGGACTCACCGGCTGCCCCCAGTCATCCTCGACGACGATCGCGGTCCCGCCGCAGCGCTCGACGTTCTCCTTCATGCGCCCACCGAAAACGCCGTTGATGCAGACGATGACCTTGTCGCCGGGTTCCACGAGGTTCGCGAAACACGCTTCCATGCCCGCCGAACCCGGGGCCGAAATCGGCAGGGTCAGCGCGTTCTGGGTCTGGAACGCATAGCGCATCATCTCGCGAACTTCCTCCATCATCGCGATGAAGGCCGGATCGAGGTGGCCGATGATGGGTCGACTCATGGCCGCAAGAACCCGCGGATCGACGTCAGAGGGACCCGGCCCCATCAGGGTGCGCACGGGCGGGGCGAAGGAGGAAAAGGTCATGGCTGCACCTGGTACGGAAGGGAAAAGGGGCCAGCGTTGTGGCCTCGGAGGTTTCTGTTGCCGAGTCGGGTCAGGCGCGGCCCATCACCGAGAAGCTCTTGATGAACGGTCCGGCCATGCGCGGATCCTTCAGCATGCCTTTGTAATCGCCCACCTGGAACTTGATCTTGCCGGTAGTGAACGCCGCCCCCAGGCCCATCATGCCCGGCGGGTTCGACATCCATTTGCCCCACTGGTCGGCGCTCGCCCGCAGATCCCAGTTCAAGGTCTGCCCCTCGTAGGCGCCCGCGGCCGTGGCCTTGCCCTTTTGCACGATCAGCACGCCGCGTGGCGCGTCGTCGCCGGGAAAGCCGTAGCCGATCACGCTGTCAAAGTCGATCTTCGCGAGCGCGTCGGACAGCTCCGGCTCGGCATTCCATTGCTCCATGAAACGCTGCATCCAGTCGGCACTGAAAAGCTCGGCCATCTCTCGTTCTCCTCGTGAAGTCATCGGTTGTGCTGACGCCCGGGGGGCGTCGCGGCGCGGGCATGATAGAAGAATCCGGTCGGTGATCTCAAAACCGCGGGTCGTTGCACGCCGGGATTCAGACCGCAACCAGCAGATCCCGAACGCGCTCGAGCCTTGCACGCACCTCTCCCGCCAGCTCTTCCACGCCGTCGCGATCCACGAGCCCGAGGACCGACACGGGGTCCATGAAGGCAACGGTGACATCGCCATCCTTCTCTTCACGCACCACGACGTTGCAGGGCAGCAGCAGGCCGATATCCGGATCGGCGTCCAGCGCCTGGCTGGCCAGCTTGGGGTTGCAGGCGCCCAGGATGTGGTAGGGACGACGATCCAGATCCAGTTTCTTCTTCAGTGTGCCGGACACGTCGATGGTGGTCAGAATCCCGAATCCTTCGGTGGCCAGCGCATCGGTCACGCGCTCGATGGCCTCGGACACGGTGGTTTTCAGGGTCACGTTGAATCCGTACATGGCAGTACCTCGTCAGGGGCAATTGGGAGTGGTCTGGATTCTGACGCACTACACTCATGGGGGCCAGATTCCCACTGTGTCTGGTCAGTCCATCACCGTACAGGAGAACCTTTATGACCGACCACGTCTACAAGACCATCGAACTGACCGGTTCTTCGACCACCGGAACGGATGATGCCGTACGCGCGGCCGTGGATCGCGCCGCGAAGACCATCCGTCACATGGACTGGTTTCAGGTGATCGAGACGCGCGGCCATATCGAGGACGGTGCCATCGCGCATTGGCAGGTGACGGTCAAGATCGGTTTCCGCATGGAGGATTGACTGCGGACCAGGGCGCGGCGACGCCCTTCGCGTATCGATAGGGCAGGCTGTTGCGGCGGTGTCCCGGTACGCGGGTGTCGGCAGCAGGGATGCTGCCTTCAAGCCTACAGGGATGTATTCACGGCGTCCCGCGGACCGGGACACCGCCGCAACAGCCGGAACCAAAGCCATGTGGCTGGGCCGCGCAGGGTGAACTTCAGGCGGTGCGTCTTCTTCGGTGCTGCTGGTTGCGGGCCACGCCGGCCAGCAGCAGCAGCGCGGGAACGAAGAACCACTCGGGGGCAGGGCGGTCTGCCGGCACGAGGACGGCGCGTACCTGCGATCCGCCCTCGAGGCCAAGGCGTTCGGCCGGGCTGCCGAAGCGTACGAAACTGATACTGATCTGGTCGCCGAGCGCCATCACGCCGAGGCCCGCCTCGGTCAGCCGTTCGCCTCCCGGCGCCGGATCGCCCAGCGGGAGCATGACCCTGCGCGTGACTTCCTCGCCGTCCAGATCGTAGCCCGAGACGTCCAGGCGCAGATGGCCCTGGGCCGGCGCCGCCTCGGCGACGGCTTCGATTTCAGCGGCGGGCAGAACCGCGAGCGGTGGCTGGATGCGGTCCATCCACACGCCGGGCACCAGCAGCGTCAGCGCGACCAGCAACAGCAGCGCCGTCTCCCAGACCCGGTTGCGCACCAGCAGGAAGTGCTGGGTGGCGGCGGCAAAGACCAGGATGCCGGCAAGCGAGCCGAAGAAGGTCAGGCCCAGCTGCCACAGGCTGTCGACGCCGATCAGCAGCAGCTGGGTGTTGAACACGAACACGAAGGGCAGGGTCACGGTGCGCAGGCTGTACCAGAAGGCCTGGATGCCGGTCTGGATCGGGTCCGCGCGGGCCACGGCGGCAGCGGCGAAAGAGGCCAGCCCCACCGGCGGCGTGACGTCGGCCATGATCCCGAAATAGAACACGAACAGATGGGCCGCGATCAGCGGAATCAGCAGCTCGTTCTGTGCCCCGAGATCCACGATGACCGGCGCCATCAGTGTCGCGACGATGATGTAGTTGGCGGTGGTCGGCAGTCCGAGGCCGAGGACCAGGCAGATCACCGCGGTCAGCAGCAGCATCAGCATCAGGTTGCCCCCGGAGAGCAGCTCCACCAGGTCGGTCATCACCAGGCCGATGCCGGTCATCGCCACCGTGCCGACGATGATGCCCGCGGCTGCGGTCGCGACGCCGATCCCGATCATGTTGCGCGCGCCCTGCACCAGGCCGTCCCCGAGTTCCACGATTCCGTCGGCAACGGCGCGGCGATAGTGCCCCTGGCCGCGGAAGAACGCGGTCAACGGGCGCTGGGTCAACAGGATGCCGACCAGGAACAGGATGGCCCAGAAAGCCGACAGACCGGGGGACAGCCGTTCCACGACCAGCGCCCATACGAGTACGATCACGGGCAGCAGGAAGTGCAGGCCGCCCTGGATGGTCGGTGCCGGATCCGGAACCTCGGTGATGTTCGGATCGAGTTCCGCTCCCGCATCGGGAACCCGGCTGGCCAGCCACAGCAGCAGGAGGTAGGCGGCTCCGATCAATGCCCCGATCAGCCAGAAGGAGTGATCGCCGGCGACGGTCTTGATCCAGCCCAGTCCGTAGTACACGATCCCGGCGAGCACCAGCAGCCCGCTGGCCGACAGGCCCAGGTTCAGCAGGCTGCGCGCCGGGCCTGCCGGGTGGCGCCGGGGCAGACCCTGCAAGCCGGCCTTCATCGCCTCCAGGTGGACGATGTAGAGCAGGGCGATGTAGGCGATCAGTGCCGGCAGGAACGCGTGCTTGATCACCTCCACGTAGGGAATGCCCACGTACTCGACCATCAGGAAGGCGGCCGCGCCCATGACCGGCGGCATCAGCTGGCCGTTGACCGAACTCGCCACTTCCACCGCGCCGGCCTTGGCGCTCGAGAATCCGGTACGCTTCATCAGCGGCACGGTGAAGGTGCCCGTGGTCACCACGTTGGCGATGGAGGAGCCCGAAACCACCCCGGTAAGCCCCGACGCGACGACCGCGGCCTTGGCGGGCCCGCCGCGCAGATGCCCCAGCAGCGAGAAGGCGACCCGGATGAAATAGCCGCCGGCGCCGGCCCGCTCCAGCAGGGCGCCGAACAGCACGAACAGGAACACGAAGCTGGTCGACACGCCGAGCGCGATGCCGAACACCCCCTCGTTCGACAGCCACTGCTGCGACATCGCCCGGCCGAACGAGGCGCCGCGATGCGCCAGCATGTCGGGCATCCAGGGGCCTGCAAAGGTGTAGATCAGGAAGACCCCGGCGATGACCATCAAGGCGGGTCCCAGTACGCGCCTTGTCGCCTCCAGCAGCAGCATCATGCCCAGGCCGGCCGCGATCATGTCCGCGAGTTCCGGCCGGCCCGGACGCTGCGCCAGCTCCTGGTGGAACAGAAACAGGTACCCCGCTGCGAAGGCGGCCGCCAGAGCCAGCAGCCAGTCCACCGGCGGGATGCGTTCCAGCGGTGCCACCCGCCACGCGGGCCAGGCCAGTGCCAAAGCGGTCACCCCCATCAGCAGGTAGACCGCCACCCAGGGTTGCTCGGCCTGGTGCTGTTGCCAGGCCAGCAGCCAGAGCCCGAGGCCAAGGACCAGATAGAAGCCGGCCGCGATGTGCGGCCCACGTGCCGAGGGCAGGCGGGCCGGAAACAGCAGGAAGGCAAGAAACACGGCGAAAGCGAGGTGGATCGAACGCGCGTGGGTCTCGGGGACGACCCCGAAACCCAGCGAATAGGGCAGGGGGGAGACGATCCAGAGCTGAAACAGCGACCAGCTCAGCGCGGTGAGGTAGACGAGCAAGCGGGTCGGGGCCCCGGGGCACCGCGCCCCGGTTTCCATGTGCTCGACCAGCGTCTTGGCCTCGGTCGGGCTGATATCCCGGACCCTGCGATCTCCGGCCATCTCTCAGGGCCCGCCGGACGCGGTCAGTCCTGGATCATCCCGGCCTCGCGGTAGTAGCGCAGGGCCCCCTCGTGCATCGGAGCGGACAGACCCTGGCTGATCATGCGCTCGGGCTCGAGCACCGCGAAGGCCGGATGCATGCCCTTGAAGGTGTCGAAATTCTCGAACACCGCACGGGTCAGGTGGTAGACGGCGTTGTCGCTGGTGCGGGTGGAGGTGACCAGGGTCGCGCCCACGCCGAAGGTCTGCACGTCTTCATCCTGGCCGGGGTACATACCGGCGGGAAGCGTGGCGCGGAAGTAATACGGTGTCTCGTCGACCAGCTTGTCCACCACCGGACCCGACACGGAAATGATCTCCGCGCCGCAGGTGGCGATCGGCTCCTGAATGGCCGCCGAAGGATGGCCCACCGTGAACAGGACCACGTCGATGCGGTTGTCGCAGAGCGCCTGGCCCTGTTCGCGGGACGGCAGTTCGGAGGCCAGCGCGAAATCCGCCATGTTCCATCCGTATTCCGCCATCAGTCGTTCGGCGGTACCGCGCTGCCCGGAGCCCGGATTGCCGACATTGACCCGCTTGCCGACGATGTCTTCGAAGGTTTCGATGCCGCTGTCCGGTCGCACCACCACGGTGAACGGTTCCGAGTGGAGCGAGAAAACGGCGCGCAGTTCGGTGTCGGCTCCCTGCTCCTCGAAACGGTCGGTGCCGTGATAGGCATGATGCTGCCAGTCGGACTGTGCGACACCGAAGTCCATTTCGCCCAGGGCGATCGAGTTCAGGTTGAACACCGACCCGCCTGTGCTCTCCGCGTTGCAGCGCATTCCGTGCGTGGCCTGGTCGCGGTTGACCAGCCGGCAGATGTTCTGCCCGGTCGGGTAGTACACACCCGTGACGCCCCCGGTTCCGATGGTGATGAACCGCTGATCGGCGCTGGCCGTCAGTGCCAGGCCCAGTGCGAGCGCTGAGCCCGTGATCAGCCAAGTGCCCATTCCGATGAGTGATGCACGCATGCGGTTACTCCGTGTCTAGAGGATCGATGAGTCAGGATTCAACCCGCTTTCGTGCGTCCAACGCAAATCCCCCGACCCCCAGACCGGCCCATTCATCAATGTGGGGGGGTGGTCCGTGCGGCCCGTCTTCAGGCGGGACGCCGTGAATACATCCCTGTAGGCTTGACGGCCGCATCCCTGCGGCCGACACCCGCCTGAAGACGCGCCGCAATGACCATTCGGCGTCGGGTTGGCCCGCAACGCGACCCGACGGCCGCTGGACACGAGTCTGGAGACGCGCCACACCGGCCATCCGTCGTCGGGTTGTTCCGCACCATGACCCGGTGTGTCTGCCAACAGGAGCAGAATCAAGTATATTCATGCCCCGATTTTTCCCCTTTCGCCCGAAGCCCCGGAGTACCCGCAATGTTTTCCATACACATGAGCATCAATGGCTACGACCCCGAACTCTGGTCCGCCATCGAGAACGAGTCGCGCCGTCAGGAAGAGCACATCGAACTGATCGCCTCGGAAAACTACGCGAGCCCCCGGGTCCTGGAGGCACAGGGATCGGTGCTGACCAACAAGTACGCCGAGGGCTACCCGGGCAAGCGCTACTACGGCGGCTGCGAGTTCGTGGACATCGCGGAGAATCTGGCCATCGAGCGCGTCAAGCAGCTGTACGGCGCCGATTACGCCAACGTGCAGCCGCACTCGGGATCGCAGGCCAACGCCGCGGTCTACATGGCCCTGCTGGAACCCGGCGACACCGTGCTCGGCATGAGCCTCGCCCACGGCGGCCACCTGACCCACGGCGCCAAGGTCAACTTTTCCGGCAAGATCTACCACGCGGTGCAGTACGGAATCGACGACCAGGGCCTGCTCGACTACGACGAGATCGAACGTCTGGCGCTGGAGCACAAACCGAAGATGATCGTCGCGGGCTTCTCCGCCTACTCGCGGGTGATGGACTGGGCGCGCTTCCGCGCGATCGCGGACCAGGTCGGCGCCTACCTGATGGTCGACATGGCGCACGTCTCCGGCCTGATCGCCGCCGGCGTGTACCCGAACCCGGTGCCGCATGCGCACGTCGTGACCTCGACCACGCACAAGACGCTGCGGGGTCCGCGCGGGGGCATCATCCTGGCCAAGTCGAACCCGGACCTGGAAAAGAAATTCCAGTCGCTGGTCTTCCCCGGCACCCAGGGCGGCCCCGCGATGCACGTGATCGCGGGAAAGGCCGTCGCCTTCAAGGAGGCCCTGGAGCCCGCGTTCCGAACCTACCAGGAGCAGGTGATCGCGAACGCGCGCACCATGGCGAAGACACTGATCGAGCGTGGCTACAGCATCGTCTCCGGCGGCACCGACAACCACCTGTTTTTGCTCAGCCTGATCGACAAGGGCATGACCGGAAAGGCCGCCGATGCAGCCCTGGGAGCGGCCAACATCACGGTGAACAAGAACGCGGTGCCGAATGACCCGCAGTCGCCCTTCGTGACCAGCGGCATCCGTATCGGCACGCCGGCGGTGACCACCCGCGGGTTCGGCGAGCCGGAGTGTCGGGACCTCGCGAACTGGATCGCCGACGTACTCGACGACCACGAGAACCCGGCGGTGATCGACGCGGTGCGCGCGAAGGTCCTCGACGTCTGCGCCCGGTTTCCCGTGTACGGCGTCAGCGAATAACAGGCGCCGGCGATGCGCTGCCCGGCCTGCGGGGCCGACGATACGCGGGTGGTGGACTCGCGAGTTGCGGGCCCCGAGCAGGATCAGGTCCGGCGCCGCCGCGAATGTCAGGCCTGCGGAGCCCGCTTCACGACCTTCGAGCGCGCGGAATTCAACATGCCGCGCGTCGTCAAGCGAAGCGGTGAGCGGGTGGCCTTCGACGAGGAAAAGCTGCGCGGAGGCCTTCGGCTGGCGCTGCACAAGCGGCCCGTCCGCACGGACGAGGTCGAGGCCGCGATCGACCGCATCAAGCGCCGTCTCGCCGCTTACGGTGCCCGGGAGATCCGCTCGGACCGCATCGGTGAATGGGTGATGGAAGAACTGCGCGGGCTCGACCAGGTCGCCTACATCCGTTTTGCCTCGATCTACCTCAGCTTTGCCAACGTGCAGTCGTTCCGTGAGGCGATCGAACGTCTGGAGGACGATCTCACGCCCGAGATGCGCCGTTCGCAGATCCCTCTGATCGGCGACCCACCCGACGATGTCTCCCCGGAGTCCGGTTCGTGAACGATCGCACGTTCATGGCCCGCGCCCTGCAGTTGGCGCAGCTGGGGCTCTGTACCACGGATCCGAATCCCCGAGTGGGCAGCGTGGTGGTCCGGGACGGGGTCATCGTCGGTGAAGGCGTGCATTGGCGGGCCGGCGAGGCGCATGCCGAAGTCAATGCGCTCCGGGCGGCAGGCGAACGGGCCCGGGGGGCCACCGTCTACGTGACGCTCGAGCCCTGCTCGCACCATGGCCGCACGCCGCCCTGCGTCGATGCCCTGATCGCCGCCGGGGTCGCCCGCGTGGTTGTGGGAATGGAGGATCCGAATCCCCGGGTCGCGGGCCGTGGCGTGGAGCGTCTGCGCGTGGCCGGGATACCGGTCGAGACGGGCGTGCTGGAACCGGATGTGCGAGCCCTGAACCCCGGCTTCATCCGACGCATGCGCAGGGGACGGCCGTGGGTGCGTGTGAAGCTGGCCTCAAGCCTGGACGGGCGCACTGCGATGGCTTCCGGCGAGTCGAAGTGGATCACCGGCCCGTCGGCCCGGCGCGACGTTCAGCACTGGCGGGCCCGCGCGGGCGCGATCCTCACCGGTGTCGGCACGGTGCTCGCCGACGATCCGCATCTGACCGTGCGGTTGACCCCGGCAGAAGTCGCCGCGGACACGGGCGTGGAGGTCGAACGGTTCCCGCAACTGGGCGCAATGGCCATTCGGCAGCCACTGCGCGTCGTCATCGATTCGAAGTTGCAGATGCAGGGTTCGGCCCGCATGTTCGATGAAAACCCGGTGCTCGTCCTGACTGCGCAGGACCGCCTGGATTCCGGGCATGCGGAGGCGCTGCGCGGCGCCGGGGCGCGGCTGGAGTCCGTACCGCTCTGGGACGAGGGGCGCCTGGATCTTTCCGCGGTGCTGGACCGGCTCGGGGCGCTGGAAGTCAACGAACTGCACGTTGAGGCGGGCGCCGGGCTGGCCGGCGCGCTTGCGCGCTGGGGTTTGGTGGACGAATGGCTGTTCTACCTGGCGCCCTGTCTGATGGGGTCGGCGGCACGACCGCTACTGAACTGGCCCGTGCAGCAGATGGCCGAGCGCGCCGAGCTCGACGTGTTTGCCGTCGATCGTGTCGGAGATGCCCTGCGTCTGCGGGCTTATCCCCTGCCTGCGGCCGATTCGGTATGATCTCCCGCTTTTCCGACCCACGTTCCCGTTGATGGTCTTCCGAAATGTTCACTGGAATCATTGAAACCCTGGGTACGGTGGCGGCCATGGAGCCCCGCGGGGGTGACCTGCGTCTGACCGTACGTGCGCCCG